>NZ_KB898329.1 GCF_000377625.1 Prevotella veroralis DSM 19559 = JCM 6290
GAAGAAAAAGAAAAAACGTAAAATACATTTATAACTATGGCAGATAATAATACATTCGTCCTCTTCGAGGAAATCAAAAACAAGTTGGAAACAATTTACAGGGAACTAAAGGAACTGAAAGAAAAGGAGAACGGTTCTGTTTCCCTCCCTGTTCAATCTGCACCTGTACAACGTGACGAACAGATGGAACAGGAATTGCTCAATCAGTATGAACAGCGAACAAAAGAGGTGATTAACAAGTATATTGGTGTACAAGTGCGCATCAAGGACGAGGAGGCTAAATCTATGGACAAATTGGTGGCAAGCGTCTTGACCATGTTGCACGAATGGCAGGAGAATAAAGAGCATCCAATACCGCAGGAACATATTCACAGGCACAGTTTTGCCCTCAAGTCCTCGAAAGGCTTTACTTATATGGTAGCAGTATCTGTCCTTTGTTTTGTTTCTTTGGTCGGCAATTACTTCTTGTGGCAAAGCAAGCAGCAATACAAGGATGATGCCTTGAAATTCCGTATCATCAGAGTATGGAGAGGATGTAGCCCAAAGGAAATCCTATGGCTCAATGATGTGTTTGACATTCATCGTAATGCTGCAATAATTAAAAGAATCAAAAAGCATACAGATGATTATAATGTGGGACTGAAAGCAAAAGCAGATAGTTTAATGCAGAATAATCTACAAAATAAGAAAGGCAAATAGAATTGTAGATATAAGACTTTTGAAGGAGGAGAAAATATCTCCTCTTTTTTATTCTTTATACAAGAATATTTACTATATTTGCAAACTATCAGATGATATTTATGGAAAGTCCAACTAATAGAATTAAAGAGGTGCTTATCGAGAAAGGGATTAAGCAAACATGGCTTGCAGAGAAACTCGGTAAGAGTTTCACTATTGTCAACTCATATGTTTGCAATCGTCGACAGCCAAGCCTAGAATTGCTATTTCAGATAGCAGAGATCTTGCAGGTTAATCCAAAGGATTTAATAGTGTTTGTAGATAAGGAATTGAGTAAAGAGCAACTTAAATGAAAAATCTGAATTTACAGCCTAATAAATCATCTTGGGCTTCAAAACGTTTGGATGAAAAATCTGTTCGGCTACTACGGAAAATCTTAGAAGATAAAAGGGTTGACACTTCTAACATTGAAGAAGGTGGAACAGAAGCAAATACAGATGGGTATATTAGTATTTTGGATGTCGATGATACAATTGTCGCAAAAGTTACAGTGCAGATAAAGCATTATAATAACAACGCTATCAGTGAGAAGGGCGTCTGTTATGACATCCCGACATCACTTCTTGCGTATGCCCATAGAATGAAAGGAGAAGTTGTTTTGTTTATCACTTGTGATACTAACAACGATATCGTTTATTGGAAGTATATTGACAGAGCTTTTGTTGAGAGTCAAATTGCTAACTCGGAAAATATTCAACAGACTTACAGGTATTATTTTAAAGACAACGAAAATCTTACAGAAAATAATGTTGACTCGGTCATTGATTTATGGGAAACATTATACCATGAGCAAATGTTATCATTAAAAGATGAGAAGTCAAAACTATTAGATTTTTTAGATGTAAACCTGAAATCTTTTGAAGGAATAACGACTACATTTTATGGATTAAAAGAATCTCATATAGCTAGAAAAGAAACAGATCTATTATTTGATTGGATACAAGGCGATTTGACATCTAAAGATTGTAAATTAAAACTTCTGGTTGGAAATGCAGGAGTCGGGAAAACTGTTATCATTAAGGATTTACTGGATAAACTTACCACATCAGGAGTTAAATGTCTGACGATTAAGGCAGATTATTACAACATTACAGAAAATGAGACATCTGATTTTTCTTTGGAGAAGTTACACGCTTCACTGGATTTATTAGTATCTGAGCATAAGAGGGTTGTTGTTATTATAGACCAAATAGATGCATTATCCCAATATTTATCTAACGATAGAGACAAACTGAATATTCTCTTAAATGTAATTGCTGCATGGGAAAAGAAATATAGTAAAGACATAAGAATAATAGTGTCTTGTAGGAAGTATGATTTAGAATATGATCCCTCATTAAGTCAATTAAAAGAGCATAGCACTGCTATTGAGGTAAATAGCTTGGATGATAAGGATGTTGAGAATGTTGTTAACAAATTAGATTCAGGTCTTTATCACAAATTAACATCCCAAACAATTACAACACTAAGAACTCCTCAATATCTTGATATCTTTTGTAGGTTATATGACTCTGGCTGTGTTGGAAAATACAATTATCAAAACTACATGGAGTTATATGATGATTTGTGGTTGTCATTGATAAATTATGCAAATAAAAACACGTCTTGTGATAATTTGGAAGATGTTATGTTTGAAATTGCAAACTCTATTCATGAGGCAGAAACTTTAACCCCTACATGGTTAATAACGGCAAGAAACAATAAAGCAACAAGATATTTAGCGAGCGAGTGTATAGTAAAATATAACAACAAAAGAATCTCTTTCTTTCATCAAAGTTTCTACGATTATGTACTTGCAAGGTATTATGCATCAAAGAACAAGTCTCTTATTACTGAATTGAAAAGTCAATTTCAAGGATTAGAAGTACGTTCCTCAATTAAAATTTTCTTAGATTTTGAAAGGGGACATTCTGATTCATTGTATAAGAAGGATATTTATACAATAATATTTTCTAATGATATTCGTTTGCATCTGAAGCAACTGGCTCTTTCTATACTCTCATATAGTGATGCTGTATATAAGTTCGAGATTGATATCATTAAGAAATTGCCCAAACTCAATCACCAATTATTTATTTATTTCCTTTCGACAACAGCGAATCCTTTATGGTTCCCGACAATAAAGGACTTGATACAACCTTTAGTGGCTGACCTTACCACCGAAAACGATTATTTTGACCCTCTGCGAATTTTGTTTTCGAATTATGCCTCGAAATTTCCCAACGACATTTATGACATGGTAGAGACAATAAAGGACAGTTCTACTAAAGAGAATATAACGATGTGGATGTTGCGAAATCATAATGATTATTCCAATAAGAAAGTAAGAGAAAGTTACATTAACTTAAAAGTAAAACCCAATTTCGATTTGGCAAGTTGTGTCATGGATGCAATTGATAGCAATCTGAATTTTGCTTTGGAAGAGACGAAGGAACTTCTCATTAACTACTACTTTCTTAATAACAATAAGCATAAGTCGCATTACGATTACGAGTTGTTTGAACAGATATGTGAAAGATTCTACAAAGAATACCCGAAAGATTTTTTAATGATAGCATACGATTGTTTTGTACAAATAGTTTCCAAAACAAGAAAACAAAGCTATCAGTGGTATTCGACAAATGAGATTTTTAGTAACTATATGTCTGATTATGCAGAAAAGTTTTTTGACTGGTTAGGAAATCTCCTTATACAATATATTGGTGAGCAAGATTTTGATACCTCTATGGTGGAAAAATTATTATCTCTAGAGGAGGAGTATGCATTTATTTTGTCTTTCAAGGTAATTGCTGCAAAACCAACTCTTTTTGATATATATATAAAGAATTTAGTCTCACATAACGAAGAATTAGATAAGTTTATTGAATTTAATGATGTGAGGTATTATTTTTTAGAAGCTCTATCTAAATGGTATCTTTCAGTTTCGCATGAAGAACAAGTAAAATATCAGGGGTATATTTTGAAATATAGGTCAAAAAGAGACAACATACATAGTGATAGAAGTGACAATAAACTTGTGCTACCTTATCTTGGCTGGCATAAATGGCAGTTACTATGTTGTACTATTTTAGAATCTACATTGACGAAAGAAGCTAAGCGATATAAGCAAGAACTTTGTCGGCGATTCAAATGTGTATATGTCAATGAGAAACCTAACCACCATGTAACCGCTGCATCCATTTGTGGAGGTATAACAACGCAAGAAGTTTATAATCATTTCTCTCCCGATAATTGGCTATCCTCTTTTGGTAAATTAGATGAACGAATTACTTTCCGCAAAGGCAATTTTTCACCAATTAGTTTAAGAGCACATGCAGAAGCATTTACTAAATGTGTAGAGAATTCTCCAGAAAAGTATAAGAAATTTATCTTCTCTTTACATGATAATCCAAATATCAAATCTATGTACCAAGAAGCTGGATTATTAGGATTGCTTTTAGGTGGGGCTGAAAAGACAGAGCTAGCCCCATTGTTCCAAAGATATATGAATGTTAGCTATATAAGAGATAACGTATATACTTTTGAACAACTTGCCATGAACTATACAAAGGAAGAAAATTGTATGATAGATGATTTGATTCCAATACTTGTACAAACTATAAAGCAGCCATTACTTTTAAAAAATGAGCAAGAAGATCTGCAAGTTAAAAGCTTAACTGATATTACACAACACAAATTGAATGTTGCTATTAATAGTTTTCAAGGCCGTGCATTGAATATCCTTATATCTATTTGTGCGTTGTCCACCCGTCGTGTCCAAATCTATAATCTTTTGAACCTACTATATACAGATTTAGCTATAGAATTGCGTTTAGAGGTTTTATACTACATATACTACAAGGAATATTATGATGAAGTGCTAACAGATAAATTATTCTCGGTCTATTTATCTGGTAGTGGAGCCTGTGGACTAATAGTAAGAACAGATGTGGTACAGTCTCATTTTTATTTTAAGACAGATTTGGTGCGTACATACATCGCTGATCTTATGAAAGATAATAGATGCCATGATATTTTGGCTCAAATATTCTTTTATGGATTATATCATGATGATATAAAAGATATTTGCAAACAAAATCTTAATAAAATTTTATTGTTGAATGACAAGAAAGTTATCGCGACAATGATAAGACTTTCGTTAGAAAACATTTCTGAATCTTGTTACAGAGAAATAGCAACTGATATTCTGGTATGTCACATAGCGAATAATAGAGAAGAGATTGTGAAATCATATGAATATCATATAGAAGACCTGCCTGTAGAAGAATTTAATCTATTTGAAGAGATTACAAAGGATTGGAACATTAAATCGCATCGGGAACGTTTTTCTCAGATTAAATATTTGGAAAAATGTGCGAGTAAGCTACCATTAAATTGCTACCAGTATATAAAAGCTCATGACTTCTTGCATTCTGATGATTATTACGTTAAAGAAAAAATTGTGAAACTTTTATTAGGCATATATAAACAGATAAAAGAAGAGGAAAATTTGGATGCGATGAACAAAATGATGGACTTGTTTGATGAATACGTCATTGCGAATTCTTATATCATAAATGATGCAATAGAAAAATTAGGTGGTGTATAATTTACCTACTATAGTTGTTGTTAATGATGAAATATTACATTCATGGTAAAAAATAAATGTATAAAATTTGAAATGACTGACTTTGAGGAATATATACGACAGAGCGAACCGCATAAACGTGAGAAGGGTTATGCGTGGCAGACGGCTATTGGTTTGCAGGCTGTTGATGGCTTGAAAACCTCTGACTATCTGCGTGAAACTGCCCGGCAGCATATTGAGGGTGATATTACGATAGAGGAGGTGAAGCGACTCGTCAATAGTTATTATGAATCGAAGACTGCTCGTAGCGGCGTAGAGGATAGGACGGAGGAAGCTGATAAAGTTTCGGCTCGTATTACCGAATTGCTATCAGAACAGAGCTTTACATTCTCGCCATTGGAATATATTTCTATTCATCGCCGGTTGTTTGAAGGCATCTATGAACACGCTGGTAAAATAAGAAATTATAACATTACGAAAAAGGAATGGGTGCTGAATGGAGAGACGGTGCTGTATGCAGGTACAGACAGTATTCGTGAAACGCTGGATTATGATTTTGCCCATGAAAAGGAATATGATTACAAGCAGCACGATATAACAGAAGCTGTGAGCCATATTGCCCAATTTGTTTCTGACTTATGGCAAATTCATCCATTCGGTGAGGGTAATACTCGTACAACGGCGGTTTTCACTATTAAGTATCTGCGTACATTTGGATTTGACCTCAGCAACGAAACCTTTGCCCGCTATTCGTGGTACTTCCGCAATGCACTAGTTCGAGCCAACTATAACAGTATGCCTAAAGGTATTTTTGCCACAAGGCAATACCTTGAAGCGTTTTTCCGCAACTTGATATTAGGTGAGCAGAATGAGTTGAAGAATAGGCATCTCCATGTGTTGGCAGAAAGCCAAAGTGCAGCAGAGAATGTTCCAAAGTGCAATATTTGCACTTTGAATTGCACTTTAGAAGAATTAGCGTTGCTCAACTTTATTAAAGAGAAGCCGAATGCAACGCAAAAGGAAATAGCTGTGGATATAGGAAAATCAGAGCGAACGGTAAAGACGATGACCGTGAAATTATCTGAACAAGGCATTATTGAACGCAAAAATGGTCGGCGCAATGGCTATTGGGTAATAAAAAGTATTAAAACGAATAACTAAGTTCCCATTTATGGAAGAGAAGAAAGAGCAACATAAGAAATCGATTCGCTTCTTCAACGACCGTGAAGTAAGGGCGGTATGGAACGAGGAACAAAACTGTTGGTGGTTCTCGGCTACGGATATTGTACGAGCCATTAACAACGAACCCGACTACACCAAAGCTGGTAACTATTGGCGTTGGCTAAAACGTAAGTTGAAGCAAGACGGCATTGAACCTGTGAGTGCCACTCACGGCTTTAAATTTGAAGCACCAGATGGCAAGTTGCGTGTTGCAGATGTTCTTGATAGTGAAGGAGTGGCTTTATTAGCAAAGCACTATCCCAACAATCGGGCTAATGAATTTCTCGATTGGTTTACATACAGCGATAATACATTGGATGGACAGAGTCGAAAAAAAGCATATCAGTTATATGAAAGTGGTTTGCTGAAAAGTCTTGAGCCGGGCAGTGTAAAGTGTCTGCAACAGATCCATGCTTATCTTTTTGGTGGATTATATGACTTTGCGGGACAAATTCGTACCAAGAATATATCCAAAAGAGGTTTTACTTTCGCTAATTGTATGCACTTCCCTGAAACTCTGCAAACAATAGAACGAATGCCCGAAACAACCTTTGATGAGATTATGGACAAGTATGTAGAAATGAATGTTGCCCATCCTTTCATGGAAGGCAATGGTCGCAGCACCCGCATTTGGCTTGACCTTATACTGAAGCGTTCACTTAAACGGTGTGTGGATTGGAGTCAAATAGACAAGAACGAATATTTGTCAGCCATGCGTGAAAGTGTTTCTGATAGTACACACATCAAAGCTTTGGTACAACCTGCACTCACCACCAAGATTGACGACCGAGAAATGTTCATGAAAGGTATCGATTATTCGTATTATTATGAACAAAATGATTGAAGAAACAAAATGAATCGATAACATACTTCAAAAGGAAAAAGAGGAATACTATAATGAAATATAAATTCTATCATAACTTGAAGAGAGATAAGATGCTTAAGTACCTCTCTTATTTGTCCGTGTTGCAGGAAAATTCCCGTTTCTGCTATAGATTAGAAATGGCCTTGATCGAAGCATATTTGATGTGGAAACGAGGAAAGCATGACTGGCTCCACATAGATAGAATTCTTGAGTATGGCAATCCACATGAAGATCCACAGGAAAGGCTGTTTGTTGAAACTGTAAACACTCCGATTGGTTCTTACAAGGTATTCTCTGCGTTCTATTTGACTCATAAATATCTTCTCAGCCAATTATTGTTTTTGGCTCATAAGGAAAAGACAGATCAAAGTAAGTTGACAATTGTCTATGCAATTTTGGAAATATCCAATAAAATAGCAGATAGATTCAACTATGGCCGTAATATATGTGGTAAATACGATGCAGAATCAGTTTATACCTCAAACTACAAGGAATATGGCAAGTGTCAATCATATAACAGTTTTAGCAAAGCTGAGGTAAACTCCATATTGGCAAAATACAAAGTTGAGGAAAAGTATCTGCAACCATTCTTGTTATGCATGAAAAGGAAAGAGTACAAAAAAGAATTATCTCAATTAGGTCATAGCGATACGTTTGAGTTGCATCCTTTCTTAAAACTTGACGGTGGAGATTTTTTGGTTCTTTTCCCGGCTAATCTCTTAAGGTTAGCTTACAGACTATGCTATGGTATTCTTGTAAAGGAACTGGGCGAGAAAACACTCCTATCGTTAATCGAAAAAGAGATGATCCAAGAAACTGGATTTCTCCTGCAAGGAGGTCATGGATCATTTATTGAACAGAAGAACTATCATGACACTTCTTTCCTATGGTTCCAATTTGATGAAGATAAGGTTGCCAATGTTACAATCGTTTTAGCAGATAAGAAAGCAAATCTGGAGCAAGCAGTTAAAGATTCAGAGACTGCTATAAAACAAGCGTTCCCATTCAAAAACATATTCACGTTTTTAGTTACTCAAGCGATGACAGAGGAAAGTCTGTTTATGACTTTCGGTCATGATGTGGCTCATTTCTCGTTAGAGGAACTGAATATTGTAATGGGTCAGGATAGAATGAATCTGCTGAATCTATACTATTACGATCAAGACAGGAGGATTCAAGGATTTTTACCTACAGTCCAAGAAATTGATAGATTTGCATACTATAGTTCCAACCATAATACATTCTATCGGGATGAAAAACCAGATATCATGGTCGTGGAAATAGGTTACGCTCTATCAATGCGTGAGAAATATTTGTGCGGCCAGGATGCGCATATAGTACAATATGCACCGAAAAGTAGCTATGTTATGGTCAAGCACTATGCTGACATACCAAAACAGATACCTATCTACGCCCCATACATGATGGTGAAGGGCCTTCTTATGCTTGAGTTGCAAAACTATAATTTATGGATTCATATAGTATGCAAAGAGGAGCATCGCATATTTGGTAGAGAGGCCACCATCGCCTTGATGAATTGGTTGTTTGCTATTGAGAAGAAACTATGGGTAAATACTATTGGCCAAAATCTCTATGTGGAATTATGCGTTATGCCGGGTGGTGTCTATGAGTGGAAAAAGGAAAATGACCAGTCTATGGTATTTTGCGTACCAGAAGAAATCATGAGTTCGGATGCTACTACTTTAGAGAGAGATTTAGTAGGCCAATTCCTCAAAGCAATTAAAGATTGTGGATTCTCTTCAAACGAGTCATTATTTGATACTGGTATGCAATTGCTTGATTCTGCACCAGGAAGATTTATTCAGGTTGGCGAGAGTGAAAATATAACTATTATTGACGAGAAGGATGGTGTTGACTCATGCTATTATGTCAATTCCAGATATTGTGACAAGATTCTTTCCGAGATTGCTGATTTTCTGAATATTAAAGGTTCAGAACAGACTTTTGATTTTGCAGAGTCGAGGAAGATCATGATTCGGGTTTCTGATTATATCCTTGACGAAGTAAAAAAACTGTTGGCAGAGATGGATACCCAACTACTTCTTACAAGTCTACTTAACCTTCATCATGCCATGATTTATTGGTCGAAGCTTACTCAACGAAGGTACGAGTCTTTAAGCAAGGCATATTCTTTTTTGGATGCGACATTTGATAATCAACTTGATTATGTCAATGAATATTCGGAGATGAATACGTTGACACAAAGTATGATTGAAACCATTGTTCTGAATGGTATTCATAATACTGGTGGAAAGCCTGAATTGGAAAAGCTTGATCGCCTGTTTGCTCTGATGCACTTTAGTTTGAATATGGGTGTATATATGGATCAATTAGGTGAGAAGATAAAAGGTTCTGAATTGACAATACTAAAAAATGGAAGACTGGTAATGCCAAAGCCTATGATTGATAAACTAAACGCCTATTTTTATAGGCTAAGAAAGTTGTCCATGAGTAATCCAGAATTGTACACAAGATTACATAATCTGATGCCAACATCCTCCATCAATCCAAATGATGAAATATTTATAAAGGCTTATAAAGCGCAATTCGGTATTTCATTTGAGAAGTATTGTAAGGTACTCAAGGCATCCATTGATTATGCCAGCTATAATAAGAAACCAGTAATGGTATTACCGGAGAAAAAGTTCTTTGAGAAAATATGTGCCGGCATATTTGATGAAGAAGAGGCGAAAGTATTCATGGCGAACTTTGTCCTTACGAAGGATCTCAATAATGGTGATCTTAAGTTTAGTGACAGATGGGTTCAGAGATTTAATCGCCCAGTGCAAGTTACAGCACGGCCTTGGATACTCTTTGATGGCAACATCTATTATTCAACTAAAACACTTTATGAGAGTTGGATGATTCGAGTAGAACGATTGAATAATGGAACTGTGGTTAATACTACCCCAGAAATGCAGGCTCTTGTATCAAAGGTAAATATAGAAAAAGGTCGTGAGTTCACTACAAGTGTAAGGAGATTATATGAAAGTCTGTCTCTTGATTATTTATATGTGGATTCAGAGGTTAAGATTATGCCAGGCAAACACCTCAATTCCGACAAAGATCTTGGAGATATTGATATTCTTCTTATAAATAAAAAAACAAAGCAGATTGTTTGTATAGAGGCTAAGAATTTCTCGGAAAGTAGAACAGCATACGAATTAATACAGCAGAATAGAAAAATTGTGACTAAAGAACTTTCCCATGTGATTGACAGAGATTTGTGGTGCAAGGAAAATGTTGACAAGTTCATGTCTTACGTACCAGAAGTTGATGTTCAATTCTCTGTTAAGACAATATTCTTGACGTATCACGAGAATGCATATAAATACTTTGAACATAATCAAGAAAATGACATCACTTTCCTTTCTGCAGTAGAGATTGTGGAAAATCCAATGAGCCTATTTGAATGAAAGGAACATATTTATACCAAAGTAATTTGCAGAGCTGAAACAAATCTCAGTACTTTTGCAACCACGAAATGGAAATACAAAACAAAGGATAGATATTATCGGTATAATGAGAGCACGGATAGATCTCGATAATTATTGATTCCTATTGTTCATGATATTTACAACGCCCCTTATTTGTACCATGCTATTATAAATAACTGATAATCAGTGTAGGATATATTTGAGGAAGAAAAAACAAAGACTTATAAGAGATAAGGGTGTTGTAGTCAGAGAAGGCTGTAGCACTCTTGGTTTATAGGAGGGTATGGCGTTAAGGGCTGAAGGTATATAATAGGGTGGAATAATGTGTACAATAAGAGAGAAAGGAGGTTTTGATAAATACAGCAAAAACGCCTAATAAAGTTTTGAAATTAGTTGCTGCCACTTTTAACACTTCGTGTAAAGTGTTAGTTATTAATGCTTTATAAGTGCTATTTTGATGACAGAAGTGACAGGAAACTGAAAAGGACTCGGTCTGACCTTTTTATATACTGAGGGATGAGCGTTAGGTTTTGGGAGATGGGATATCTCTTTTGAGAATGTTTAAGTAGCATGTTGAACGTGGGAAAGGATGGTTGTGAGGTTGGAAGGAAAGGACTTAGTGATTTTTAACAAGTAATGAGGGGTAAATTGAAAAAGTATATTTACTTTTGTTACTATTAATATATAATTGTCTTTTAAATGGTTATAATTGTCTTTTGAATGGTTATATTGGTACAGGAAAGCTGGCAATTATGGGATTTGAAAGGGTGAGTTTGTTAGGGAATAAATAATTTTAAATATAAAAGAAATGAGACATTCAAAGTTTTTAGTAGTGAGTTTATTAGCGTTGATGACGTTGAGTTTCACGGCATGCAGTAGTTCTGATGATGATGGAGGAAAGGGTAAGATAGAACGACCGAAGTATTTGTCTGATGCTGCAAGATACAAGATTACAACGCAGGGATCTACTTGGAAGAGTCTTGAACTAACTGAAGATGGACGCTACTTTATCGTGTATGATGGTAGTGTTTCTGGATCTTCTTCACAAGATAATGATGATGTTATCGTCTCTGGAAGTTATGAGAAGAAAGGTAATCGATATGTATTGAATACTGTTGGTGAGCTGACTATCACAGCTAACAATAACTCATACGAATTGCAGTTGACCAATAAAGGGAAGTCTCTCAAGCTCTCTGCCCAGAAGTCTGGAACATTACCTTCTAATAAGATCAACGATGAGTTGTGTCGTACATGGGTGTTCTCTAAGTGTCATATCGTTGTGAAGTATGATGGAAAGAAGGTCTATGATGCATCATCTACCTCTTTCAATGAGCTTTACGATGGATTTAGATCAGCAATAAACACACCTGAGTATAAGGACAAGTTAAAGCTCTCTCAAAGCAAGGTGGAGGATATTGATGACTTAAGGATATTGAGAACGGTTACGTTTACGCATGCAGGTTCATATTATGTAACCACTACGGACAGTCGTGAAGACTTTATGAATTACTGGAAATGGATTAACGCTAACGAGTTGATCATAGGCTTTTCAGAAAATGAGGATCAGATCTCTGTAGATGATCAAGCTGCTCTCAAGTTTGATAATGGGCAGTTGATCATGGTAGATAGCCAATCTAAAGGTCGTGAAGAAGTTACTCTTACAATGGAATTTCAACCTGTTCATACAGATCGTTAACAGATTCCAATTATAAAGAAAAGTCCGAATCCCGTTCAAGGATTCGGACTTTTTCGTATCTGTTAAAGCCATTTTAAAGTGCAACTGATAATTTACAGGATTATTACAAGTGCTTTGGAGAACCATTACAAGTGCTTTGGAGAAGTATTACAGAAGCCTTGGAGAAATGTTGTAAACCTCTTTCTACCTCGTTAAACTTAGTCTTAAACTAACTCCAAAGTCGTGAGTTGTGGTTGGATAACTACCAGATGACAGCAGAGGAGAGTTTATTTGCATATCGTAATAGACGCTGGCTGTGACAAAGCGACTTAGTGTGTAATCACCAAGGAAGGAGAATTTAAAGGCCGTATTACCACTGGAAGCGGTAGAGGTGAGCGATGCGATGTCACGTGTAAGTGAGGCTTGACGACGATAGCTCATATCTAATCTGAGGTTAAGATCTTGGTTAAATCCGTTGTTCCTGTTCGATGAATTATTATCGTTTTGTTGCGTGTTTGCGGTTGATTTCTTCTTCTTCTTTGCCACACGATGTGTTCCATTGCCAAAGAGATTGAAGTCGTTAATGCGATAGCCAATACCAATTACCCAATCTTTCGATGTAGCCTCATTGAGCTGAACACTCGTCATTGAGAGAGCTAACACACGTGTTTGACGATATTCCATGCGTGCAGTTAGATTGTTCTGAAGCGTCACATCCACACCCAGTAAAGGCGAGAATGCCTCGTTGATACTAACTTGTGAGATGTTATACATCGAACTTGGGATAGGGTTTCCAGTGGTTGCATCGGTGATGAAACCTAATCCATTCATGTATTCCTGCCATGTGCTGTAACTCTGATAAGAGCCGATTGCGAAGATACTTCTATATGCGTGATTGATGTTCACACTCTTGAATAGATCTTGGAAGAGTGGTAATCTCGATAGTCCACTGTACCTAATACTCCAGTTCGGGAGCAGACTTCGTAGGGTAGGGAATAGCTTTAAACCATTGCCCCCCATACTTGTGTAGGCATTGAGGAAGGCAGGGATCATCACATCTGCACTATATTTATTGACTGCTCCGACCGTTGGACTGAAGTGCCCTCCACCCATTGATGCTGGATAAGTAGCCCCATTGTATTGTGCTTCCACACGATTACGATAGCTGTTGAGCGAATTGACAAAGCGGTCGAAAGTGGCACTGTGATAACCATTGTTAGCGTTCCCCATGCTCTCAAAAGCAGTGCCCAAAGAGAGCGTAGTCATGGTGAATGAACCTGTTTGAGTGGTTGGAACGCCAGCATACATGTACTGAATACTCCTTGAAGTGGTTGTCATTCTACTAGCCGTGAGATCGATTCTGAAGTCTCTGAAAGGCTCCAGTGTGGCACGTAATTGTACGTCTTCAACCTGGTTCGTTATCGCTGGTGTGGCAACACTATCATTGATGAGTAACCAGTTATTGTCACGTGCTTTACCAATGTAATCATCGTCAATGAGACCAAAAGCAAAGTCCAACCCTGGTGTCAATGCACCGGTACCACGACGTTGTCCAAAGGCATCTCCAATGGTTGGCATGAAGCCTGGTAAGGTCATAGAATACTGGTTGCGATACGATATTCCGACGTTGCGCACCATCATTAAAGCACGTACAACACATTGTGCAGTCTTATACCATTTCTTGTTATCGAGTGGCTCTTTTGGTGTGATAGTGAGCTTTGCTCGTATAGCAGAGTCTGTCCGATTGAAGATTTTTACTTGGTTATCTCCCACCTTCTTCCACTTCATCTTTAAGGCTTTTCCATGCTCATCTTTAGCCGAGAAGATCAATCGTTTCGTGTTCTTACCATGCGATACAACGATAGAGGTATCGGCTTTGAGGGTTATTTCCTGCTCAAAACTCTTCTTGTTCTTAGGCAGTGCTTTCTTCTTTTCGTCGTCTTTCTCTTTCGCTTTCTGCTCCTTCGCCTTCTTCTTCTGTTCGGCTGTCATTGTCGGACGAGAGGGCTTCCTCGGTTGTGTCCGATTGAACCGCTCATTCGTTTTCTTTAGGAAGGGAACATGGTTGTAAAGGCGTTCCATGTTGAAAGTCCCATTAATGTTTAAGGTCCTGTTACTCGTGATTGTGTGACCGAGCGAAGTACCATTATCAAGGTTAGCACCCCTTACCCATGTGTAAGTTGCATTATAGTTTGCATCCGTATTCACCCAATCGAAGATAGGTAAAAGGTTAAGAGGTAACTGATAAGAGAGCGAGAAGTTCTGTTGGTAATCAAGTGGAGTACCAAAGTGCTTAATGCTTGTCCACACCGAATCCTTCCATGCTTGATAACGATCCGCATAGAGGTCTTTATTGATAGGAGTGTATGGCTCTTCTATTTCTGCATGTGTTGCACTTTGGAAGTTCATGTGTAGGTTGCGCGTTAAGTCCCATCTCAACGCAAAGTCTCTGTTCCATAGGAACTGCTCATTAAACGTCAGTGGGAGCCGGTCATGACCTATTGACTCCATGTCACGTTCTTGTAGTTCGTAATAGTTGCGAACCATCTCTGTATTGAAAGTAAGGTTCTGTGGCAACCAATTCAAGCCAAAGCGACGTAGGATATCAAACCATTTTGAACGGCTCTTGATTAGTCGTTTGAATGGCTCCCAAGGCTTGTAAACAGGTGTCCAGTTATAGTTTAATGCCCCACGCCAGTTGTCTTCATTCTCATAGACAGTCGTTTCGCCCGATGTGTGAGAGTGTGAATGGCTATACGAGAAAGAGAAGTTTGCGGGGTCGTATGGCATAGGATGATTCTTTGTCTGTATGTCAACACGCACATTCGATAGCGATAAGTTCGTTGTCAATCGTTTGGTAATTGCAATCGACTTAATCGAGTCTCTCTCCTGCTTGTTACTAGCTCCTTCGAGTGCTTCACCCAGTTCCATGTCGGTGTCGAGTGGGTTATATTTAGGTCTACTTTCGCTCTTTGTGATACTATAATATAATGGTGCAGACACCTTCGCCTTGTCTGGGAACAGTTTACCTAACTCCAGACTCGTAGTGACAGACACGTCTGTCTTTGTTTCTTGTTGCCGTTCATTTACACCCTGTTCTAAGCCTCCAAAGCCATCAGTACTATGACTTGCATTGACATCAACACTACCGAAATCGGACAACTGGACGTTCAACTGCCCTCTTGCAGCCCATCCACCTTCGTTGTTAAACTCCTTTAGACGCAATTCATTGACCCAAACTTCACCACTCTTTTGGCTGCTGGAAAGGTTGCGCACACCGATAATCATAGTCTTAACCTCACCCAGTGTTGGATTACCCATGATACTTACTTTGTTGGCAGGGTGGTCTGTGTCATAGACAGAGAAGACGCGGTTGAAACTAGCTCCACCAGTTCCACGTGCCTTGTTACGCTGCTTCTTGACGGAAGTGAGTAGGTGCAAAGGAATATCTAACATGTTCTCTATAGGCCAAACCAGCCGTTGATCCTGTGGGAGATACATGTCGTAATTACTTTTTGGAGCGGTTAGCTTTAATGGAATTTCATATTCGTAATAGTTGTTCTTATAGTCTGAGCCCAATCGAATGAACACTGCCAACTGATCATCACCGAGGTTGGTTGTGTTCTGTTCGAAGGCATTTGCGTGTACAAACATCTGTAGACGCTTGTATTGGCGCAGGTCAAGTGTTGTGTTCTTATACACTGCCTTCGATTCACCAGAGCTTAGATTATTAACGACCAAAGATAGCGCTTGCTCGTTTTCCTCTACTAGTTGAGGCTGACTCGGATCCTGTCCTCGAATGATGCCAGGCGGTAAGACATAGTTGACGGGAGTCTTATCTCCATTCTCTTCAAGGCTTACCGTACTAACATTCATCGTACCAGTATTGGGCACACCACTGGTTAAGTTCTGCTGATACTGACGCCATTTGCCACTGACAAGGTCGAAAGTGGCAAAGCGGAGAACTATTGGTTTGCTGAAACCAGTGAGGAACATGCGCATGAAGCGGATACTTGTAAAGTCGTTGATACCCCCCACTCGTTTCTGAAACTCCTCTAGTGGAATGCGGAAAAGATACCATGTGACAGGCTCCGAACCACCTTTTCGCAAGGATGCTGACGCCACTCGCTTGTCCACAATGAAGTTTTGTCCGACATTGAGATCCTGTGGTCGAATGCTAACATGGTATTGGTAATACTTCTCGTATTCGTTCAGTGTATAGTCTTGGTTGATGTCCTCTACATCAGGAGTGGTCTTGTAAGACGTGTCATAACGCTCGTTATTATTCTCATTGTCAGGTGAGTTACCTTGCGGGTTGTTGATTCTTTTATAGCGTTCAAGTATCGATGCACGTTTACGATCCCAATCCGAACCACGGAAATAGTGGTAGTCATCATTGGCAGGGTCAGCCCATATAGAGTCAAACACGGCTTGATTAGTGTTGGCACGGGCTGCAGTAAGGAAGTTCTGATAGGCTGTGAACTGTCTTTCTTCTTCATCCGTCAAGCCATTGTAACCCACATCTTGCTTGGCACGACTGCCTGCTGACGTCGCAAAAGCATACGTGATGGTAGATTGTGTAGGGATTCGTCCCCACTGAGTCGTTGTCCATGAGTTGCTACCATCTACTGGCATACCACTCTCATAGAACTTCTTTCCATCCTTCAATATATCTTCAGACACCTCGCCGAGATCGATATAGAAGTCGCCACCATACTGGTTGGCATTAGCTTGTCGATTGGTATAGATGAACGGATCAAGCATCCAAAACTCCACATACTCGATGTTGGCTGTCTGGAAGTCGTTCGTGTCCAACTTACGCATCATACCGCCCCATGTTCTGTTAGGGTTGGTGAGGTGACCATTAATGTCAATATTAGGATTGAAGTTATAAGGACCTCGTTCTGCTGGATAGAAAGCCAGATTCAGTATTTGCAAGGTTGAGATGGAACCGCTATAGTTACGATCTCTGTTAGGGAAGACTTCGGTAATTGGAATCTCACGAACGTAGTGATTCGATAATTGTTCGAGGTCGCTTTTGATGTGACCAGGCGTTAGTGAACTACTACGACGGGTGAAGAGCGGGTCAATATTGTACCAAGCTAAGAGACTTCTGTTGTATCCACTCCTTAGAGTAGTCTTATCCGTTGACTCGGAGAAGTCGGATGGTACGCTTGAAATAACCCATGATGTAGGTTGGCTAACATCGATTGCATTCTTCGTACCTTCAAAGTCATCAAGGTAAGACGCATGGTCTTGTGTACCCTTACTCTGCCCTGCCAACAACTGTGCAAACTCGGCAGAGAAGGTGATATATGATGGTTGAGTGACATGCAAGAAAGGTATCTTATTGAGCATGTTGGTCAACCACTGGCTCTCTTTCTTCCAGTTTAGATTAAGTCCCCAAATGGTGTTGTTGAGTGGTTCCGAGCCCATATTCACCTTTGTGGTGAGTGGTTGTTCGGATAAGTGCATGAATGTTCCACCTATTTGGAAGTCCTTTGAGAAATCATACTCCCAGTTTACTCCTATCATTGTCTTGCGCTCCTGTTGGTAAGCACTTTGACTTTCGAGGGAGACATTGACGGCAGTTCCTGCATCAATAATACTCTGGTTGAGGATTGTTACTTCTCCCGCACTGTAATCAACGCTGTAATCAGAACCTTCATTAAGCGTTACTCCACCAGCAGTAACCACCACGGAACCTTGCGGAACATTGTAGGCACCAAGCGAAATAACGTTTGCTGCCGTACCACGATATTGTCCCACGAGCATGAATTTATCCTTCTCTGCAATCTGCTTAGCGGTTGTCTTTGTCGAATTATATAGTTCCGAGAATGTGTACTTATCGGCTATTGCAGCCGTAACACCTTTATCAATAAGTTTCTTACGAAGCCCTGCGCCGAATGGTTCCGCTAGTGGGAAAAAGACGCGCCCATTGCTTATAGTGTATCCTTCTACATAATCGAAATAACCATTCGGATGCGGGTTGTTATTGTTATCTAATCGGTCGGCACCAAGTAACTTGATGATGGGTAAGCTCTTAACTTGTGGTTCAGGTATATAAGAAAGGTACACACCTGTCGTATCACTTTGATATTTAACATCAAGGCGGAACTTATCCTTCTCAATGTTAGTTGACAGGTAATAAACGTTCTTCATCATCAATCCCCAGTTACCTTGACTAGGGCTGTTATTGGTGTTCTTCAGCGACTTTACGAATAGAGCCTCATTGATATCGGTGCGGTCACTGGCAAATTCTCCCACTTGATAGGTCACTCCGCCGAATGTATATTCGTATGCAACGGCAAGCACCTGGTCGGTTTGTAGACCACTGCGAAGCGATATGTAACCCAAAGCAGGGTTCACTGTGTACTCCGAACTATTGAGTAGTCGGGCATTAGCAATCTTCTCGTAATCATTACCACCCACAAGTCCTGCGCCATCCAAGATGCCTGTCACTTGATCAATATTGCGTGCGGCAGGGTAGCCTTGAGCGATAGTGTTGTATTCAGTGTTTGCGTTGTTCGTTGGTACTTGACCAATTCCTGTACCCCAAAGATCCGTTCGACTCACTCGTTCATTCTCTCCTAAATCGGTGAGAGCAACGATATTACGAGTGTTACTTGTCGTTCCGCTCTTGTTTGTTACCCACACTTCAACACGGTTGATAGTGATACCTGTCTTCAGATTTGGCAATGATTTCATTGCATCATCATAGTGATCTCGGAAGTATTGAGATAAGAAGAAGTGACGGTTCTCTTCGTATTCTGCGGCATCAATCTCAAATGGTGTTAACTGCTTTCCACCCCTAGAACTAACGCTCTTATTCGAACTCTTCTTTTGAGATAACACCGTTTGTAACTTCAATTTACCGAATTGCATGTCGGTGCGAATGCCGAATAAGGCCGAAGCTCCTTGCACTAGAGAGTTGTTAGAAGGGAATGTTACGTTACCACCCTCAACCAGTTTGATGATCTCATCCTCCTTTCCTTCATACTTCAACTTGAAGTTCTGCGTGTCAAAGTCAAATGTCGCATCAGTGTTGTAATTGAGGTTCATGTTCACTTTATCGCCCACTTTACCATTGACATTGACGTTAATTTTCTCGTCAAAGTTCATCGCTGTGGTCTTACGATTGTGTATTGGCAATGACGGATTATCAATGCTTTTGAGCGTCGCACCGAACTTCAGCTCTGCAGTTCCTTGTGTTTTAATACGCACACCACCTGGTCCAAAGATCTTCTCTGCCGGTCCTAACGAGAAGTGCATATCGGTGAAGTCGAACTTCTCCTTGCCCTTTTCGCGTAGTATTTCTTGGTTCTTTGAGCGATAGTAATCCGTGAAGCTGCGTTTCTCTGTCCACTTCCGATACTCTTCAGGTGTCATCATTATTGGTGCCATCACGTATGTATCACCAATCTTGTTACCTATGATATACCGATCGAGAGAGTCGTTATACTCCACCGTTTGTCGCATGTTCTCGGGGCGGATGAGATCGGTAGAGTTCTCCCTTAGATCATCATAAGTAATAGGTGAAGTGCGCTGCACTTTCCACCTTGGATGCAGTAAAGAGTCAGGGATCTTCTCCTCATCTATCTCCACCTCAATCGGTTTCTTCTTCTTGATCGTATCGTTTTGTGTTACAGAGAAGAGGCTCTTTATCGGTGCAAAAGATAGAGCCATACGTCCCCAGCTTAGTAGTGTGACACTACCAAGAAGCATGATAATAATGAGGAATATGTAATGTTTTCTTTTCAAGAAGACGAGTGATTGAAAGCCTCCCTAAGCTCCTTTAACAGAAATATGCAAGCTGTAATATGCAGAGAACAGCATTTGTAAGCGGTAATTACGCCCCTCTCCTTTCGGAGAGGGGACGGGGGTGAGGCTTTATTACTTAATCATTTTCAACGCCAACTTAACCACCTGTTCCACAGGAAGGTCAGGTTGTTCGGTAAGGATACTCACGACAACCTTTGCAGAAGGAGCTGGTGAGAAGCCAAGCATAGTGAGTGCGCTAACGGCCTCATCCTTAATTCCTGCATCAACAGCAGGTGTACCAGGAGTGTTGCTAACATGCAACTCGTCAGCAATACCACTTTGCATGATCTTATCCTTGAGATCGACTATAATGCGTTGAGCTGTTCGAAGACCAATACCCTTAACTGTCTTCAATATCTTCTCGTCCCCATTGGCAATTACGTTGCAAAGTTCGGCTGGTGTCAATGAAGAAAGAATCATTCTAGCAGTGTTCGCACCTACTCCGGAGACCGTAATCAACAATCTGTAAAGGGCTCGCTCCTGCTTGTTTGCAAAGCCGTATAGTGTGTAGTTGTCATCGCGTCCACCGGTCATAATGGCCTCATGAACATATAGTTTGACAGCTGTTTTACCCTGTATTGCACTATAAGTATTCAGTGAGATATTCAGTGCGTAACCCACACCATGAGCTTCAACGACAGCCATGGCAGGTGTTAACTCTGCCAGTTCGCCTTTGATATATTCAATCATAATCTAAAATAAATATGCCTTTTTCGGGCATGGAAATTCTGTATATACGTTCTTAATAACGCATTCCTCCTTTGTTTATTGTTACATTTGACTACAATTATCGCAATGTTCTGAGTTCCACCCAGCCTCTCCTAAGAGGAGGAGCTGCTAATGGGTGATAGTTAGGAAACGTTCCCTTTATTTCAAAATCAGGATTGGTACAAGTTGACGAGTTAACAAGTTGACAGGTTAACAAGAATAGGAAAAGGTAAAAAAGTAAATGACTAAAGAGGTAAAAGAGTTGTTGGATCGGTTGGATATAGTGCCACAAAGTAAGGACAGACGCCCTCGTCTGTCCGCCAAATCACAGCAAATAAAAGCCTCCCCAAGCCCCTCTAAAGGAGAGGATGTTGTCTAACAGGATGTTATTTAGGGATTTACAAGCGGACAGACGAGGGCGTCTGTCCCTACTTTGTGGTATTGCTTAGACACGAGGTAGATTGTGACTGGAAACAAAGAGAGGCTTTCCTTGATGTGAAGAGACGCCTTCTTCGTATCAAGGAAACGCCCTCTTCAAAACAAGAAGGGCGTTTCTTCGTTTTTAGTCCTGCTATTTCAGCTAATGAGGCATTGCCTCGTTATATCCCGACCGACCATCCCCTAACTTGTTTCTGTTAGGCACTCCTTCCCCTCGGAGAGGGTGGGAGGGGTTTTGACATTCGAAGAAAGGAAGGGGCTGAGGCTTTTCCTCTTTCGCCATCTCTTGTTTGCAGCAGAAGAGAGGGAGCTTGGGGGAGGAGATATTGAATAGTGTTAAAAAGCAATAGAAGACGATACTTGTTAGCAAATAAAATACTACTTTTGCGGAGAAGATTAGTTCAATTATATAAAAGGTAAGTAATTATGAAAAAGATTAGAGCAGCTGTTATTGGTTATGGTAACATTGGTCAATATAGTGTTCAGGCCTTAGAAGCAGCAAAGGATTTCGAGATTGCGGGTGTTGTAAGACGTCAGGGTGACAAGGATAAGCCCTTAGAATTGACTCCATACGAGGTTGTTGATGACATCACAAAACTGAAAGATGTTGATGTAGCGATCCTTGCAACTCCAACAAGAAGTTGTCCAGAGTATGCCGAGAAGATTACGGCTTTGGGCATTAATACCGTTGACTCTTTCGATATTCACGGTTCTATCCTCGACTATCGCACGAAACAAATGGAGAATAACAAGCGTACTAACACTGTGAGTGTTATCTCTGCTGGATGGGATCCAGGTTCTGACTCTATCGTAAGAGTACTAATGGAGAGCCTTGCACCAGAGGGTCTTTCTTATACAAACTTCGGTCCTGGTCGTTCCATGGGACACTCTGTTGTGGCTCGTAGTAAGCAGGGCGTTAAGGACGCATTGTCGATGACTATACCTTTGGGAGAGGGCATTCACCGCCGCATGGTATATGTTGAACTAGAAGAAGGAGCCAATCTTGAGGATGTAACAAAGGAACTCAAGGCCGATGATTACTTTGCTCATGACGAGTTGCATGTGTTTGCTGTACCTAGTGTTGACGCCTTGAATGATGTTGGTCATGGCGTTCACATGACCCGCAAGGGCGTTAGTGGTAAGACACATAACCAGCACTTCTCATTCGATATGAATATCAATAACCCAGCACTTACAGCTCAGGTGCTTGTCAATGTGGCACGAGCTAGTTTCCGTCTAGCCCCTGGTTGCTATACAATGCCTGAGATTCCGGTCATTGATATGCTACCTGAAAGCCGCGAAGAAGTTATTGCGACTTTGGTTTAAGGGTATTAGCTTTATTGGTCCAATTAGGCTAATAAGCCTAATTGGACCAATAACCTTCCCCTCTAATAATGGCAACCAATGTTGGTTGCCATTATCTTTTTATGTAATATATTGACGTACAAAGGCTTTTATTTTGTACTTTTGCACTCAGTATGAGAACATTCCAACATAAGGTAACAATAAATGATATAGGAGCGATACTAGTGTTTGGTCTTGGTGCATTCTTCTGTTTGTGGCATCGAACTAGTAGTGTGATGATAGTCTTAGGAGTCTTACTTATCGTTGTAACTATTAGAGCCATCGACCGTGCTATACATACTAGTTATGTTCTTACTGATGATGATCAATTACGCATTAAGACAGGACGTATCGGACAAACAAAGTCTATTTCTATCAGTGATATCCGGTCACTTGGGAAGCATCCCTTTGCTTTTCACATTGGACATTATATATTAATTGAATTGGTAAATGGCAATACCATTAGCGTACAACCTGATAATATCGACTCGTTTCAGGCTGTACTTACCAAGCGAATGATAATGAGAAAGGACGAAGAATGAAGTTAAGATATTTATCGGCATTGGTTCTTTGCATTGTATTGAGCCTACAGGTTCATGCGCAAGTATATCTTGATAGTACAGAGGTAGCCAATATCCTGCATCCCAAGGCAGTGATTGCTCAACCCAAGACGGACGATATTGGGGAAGATGAAGACGAAGACACGGACAGTATTATACCGATGTTCTCCACTGATGATCGGCTCTCTTGGAAGGAGAATATCACGAATCGTTTGGATGGAATCATGCGTAGTCCGCTCCTTGAAACGGTGCAGGCTTCGGTCATGGTATGGGACTTAACTGATGATGTTCCCGTCTATCAGTTCCGTGAGAAACTCCATCTTCGCCCCGCCTCTACGATGAAGTGCGTCACAGCTATTGCTGCTTTGGATAAGTTAGGAGCTGATTATGATTTCAAGACACGTGTTTACTATACAGGAACAATCAATGACTCAACACAGGTTTTACACGGTGATCTCTATTGCTTGGGAGGCATGGATCCGATGTTGTCATCTGGTGATCTGTCGGCGATAGCAGACTCTATTCGACAGTTGGGGATCACTCGCATTGAGGGGAATGTCTATGCTGATCTGTCGTTCAAAGACAAAGACAGACTTGGAGAAGGGTGGTGCTGGGATGATAAGAATCCTGTTCTTACACCCTTATTGGTCAATCGAAAGGATGATTTTATGGACACTCTTCTTCGCAAACTACGCAATGTTGGCATATCCGTCGATGGTTTCACCGATGAACGACAAGTTCCCTCTAATGCGTCATTGATCGTTACCTATACTCATTCTATACGTGAGGTCTTACACAGAATGTTAAAGGTCAGCGATAATCTCTATGCAGAGTCTATGTTCTACCAGTTGGCTGCGAGCGGTGGAGTTCGTTGGTGTTCTGCTAAGCAAGGGAGGAACTATGAGAATGTACTCTTCAGTCGTCTCGGATTGAATCCACGTGATTATAATGTGGCAGATGGCTCTGGCTTGTCTCTTTATAATTATGTAAGTGCAGAGTTAGAGATCCAACTCTTGCGTCATGCCTATCGCAATCAAGAGGTTTATAATGCGCTCTATGAAGCCTTACCAATCGCTGGTGTTGATGGCACACTGCGTAAACGTATGCGGGGAACAAGTGCTCAAAATAACGTGAGAGCCAAGACTGGTACAGTGCGAGGAGTTAGTTCCTTGGCTGGTTATCTCACTGCTTCAAACGGGCATTTGATATGTTTCTCTATTATTAATAATGGTGGTATGACCCATTCACCAATGCGTCGTTTCCAAAATAAGATATGTGTGGCATTGTGCCAATAACCCTTCATTTAAATGCAAATAACTATGTTGCCGAAACTTCCTCATCACTTATTAAATGATGCATTAGAGCAGATTCGCATCTTTGTAGAGGATGTTATCCTATCGTTGGGAGTGCATGGTCATGCCGTCCCAGTACTGCGTCATGTGTTGTTAACAGTGGTAGCTCTGTTGCTAGCATTGGTATCGGAGCTTATTTGTAGGTATGTCTTTGTACCTTTAATACTGAAGATTGTAAAGCGGACAGAGGCCAAATGGGATGATGTAATATTTGATTATAAGGTCTTGAAAGTGGCCTGTCGCATTGTTCCAGCCCTCGTTATCTGGAAGTTAATGCCCCTTGTTTTCTATCAAATACCTGTTGTTCAAGAGGCTTTGGCACGTCTGACAGCGGTCTATCTCACCATTGCTACCACACAGCTTGTCGTTGGTATCATTGACAGATTGCGTTATCTAAATACGAAACCAAGCAGTTCTAAGAGCCAATACCTTAAGTCCTTCTGTGGAGTCTTAAAGATATTGACCATCTTTATAGCTGCTATTGTGGTTGTGGGAATACTCATCAATCGCAGTCCAATGAACCTTCTTGCTGGTTTGGGAGCCACTTCTGCTATCTTGATGTTAGTATTTAAGGACACAATTGATGGTCTTGTCGCTGGAGTTAGGCTCACCAGCAATGAGATGATACACATTGGAGACTGGATAACAATGCCTGATGGCAGTCTTGATGGTACTGTCCAAGACATCACTCTGACCACTGTTAAAGTGAAACAAAGCGATAATTCCATAGCAACGGTATCTCCTTTAACATTGGTAAATGGCACTTTCCTCAACTGGAAAGATATGTTAGAGGGGGGAGGACGCCGTGTGAAGAAGGTCGTCTACTTTGATGTTCGCAGTATAAGAATTGCTGATGATGATCTCAAGAAGAACCTTCTTGCAAAGGGATATGTCAAGGAGGAGGATCTGAAGGGGGATGTAATTAACATCGGACTCTTCCGTCATTACATGGAGCATTACCTATCCAAACGAGAAGATGTAAACCCTAAGATGACTTTACTCCTGCGTCAATTAGATGCGACACAGGCGGGAGTTCCTATCGAGTTTTACTTCTTCTTATCTAATAAGGATTGGGTTCCTTATGAGCATTCAACGTCAGATATTCTCGAACACGTTTATGCCTATGCGCATGAGTTTGGCTTGATTATATATGAACAAAACCCTCAGCAGTAACCGTCAGGGGGCTTTGTTCTATTTTACTTTCTTATACTTTCCCATCGTTAACTCATCTAAATTGATGGTCAAAGTGTCGTCCTCTGCATCCTCATCATTGGTGTGGAGAATGACAAGTTGTGTATGAGCATTGGCTGGCGGTTCGGCAAATTCCCAACTAACATACACTCCTTTAGCATGCCCATCACCATAGAGTGTTAGTTCGTTAGCCCCTTCTTTTCCCTTTCCTTGCTTATTAGTTTCAGTCTTCCACGTACCTATGATATTTGCCAACGTGTGTGTGAAGCGTGCATCAACATTGTTGATACTTTCAATAATGTAGTGCCCCTCCTTGTCTTTCGATAGTTTCGCACGCACAACGTTACCAGCGAAATTAAGTCCATCACCCATCATCTTGTCTGCTCCTGACGCATGAATCGTATCATCGCGCATAGGATATGAATAGAGCGTAATGCTGTCTTGGCTCGTAGCATCACCTATATAATACATGTCTGTATTGTTACTTTGGTTATAGCCGGGCACTAAGTATTTCACGATAGCAGGCTTTATGCTATCCGAGTCAACGTCTTTTCCTTTTCCTGTCAGCCCATTGCAGCTCGTGAGGGCACAACCTAACAGCACTGACAAGGAACTTGATAATAGTCTTATAGTCATTGTTATCTAATTCTCTTTTACCTATTTTCGCCCGCAAAAGTAAGTATTTTGCAGCAGAAAAGCAAATAGATAGAAAGGAAAAAGGGTGTCCTTTTTGCATCAAGATGCCGCTCTATTTAAATGAAGCCGAAGCCCCAAAGTAGAGACAGACGCCCTCGTCTGTCCGCCAAGACACAACCAAGAAAAGCCTTCCTAAGCTCCTCCCAAAGAGAAGATGTAGCCTAACGGAGTGTTACAACTGGCTTGAAAGGCGGACAGACGAGGGCGTCTTTCCCTACTCTGTGGCAACTGAATTGATTAAGGATGTGCCTTTCTCCAATTGAAGATAGTGTTTCCTTGATATGAAAAAGAAGGTCTCAATAACTCACTTCTACGGCTGTTGGGAACACACGATAGGGGTCGTAATATTCCACACAACTATTTATCATGTCCTTTAGATTAGCCTTTACAACACCTTGAAAAGCCTTCTTTCCGTTGATGATCACTGTTACCTCTTTGTTAAGATTTACCAGTTTATCATTGAGATAGACACGTAGTTTCCCTCCTTGAGCCGTTGAGTAAGAACGATTAAACTTCATTTCTATGCCCCATTGTGGCTCTTTCTCGGTTGTTGTATAGCGTACATCTTGTATGCTAAGGGTAATCACGTTCCCTTGAATAGACATATCATAATAGGTGCGAAGGGCTGATGGACGCTTCAAAACCTGTAAGTTGTAAAAGCCTGAACGATGCCTACCATCCATCTCAAAGTCCTCCCATAGCACCGTCTTAGGGTATGGATTCCTAACGAATTGGCGCAACCATGGTGTGGTGAGTCTATAGTCTATGTGGTGTTGCATACCGGGTAGGAGCTGTACACGATGGCGGAAGATAGGCTGTTGGTCAGCGGAGAGTGGACGAGAGAGTTGCGCTGAATCGAAGGCAACCTGCGTGTAATAGGTTAAGATGTTACGATAGAATCCAGTGTCATCAGCACCTGTTAAGAATGAAAAACCTATATTGGCACAATTCTCAACTGGCGCATTCTTCAATGGTTCTCCACCAGCCATTGGACCTGCAGCAGCCCAATAGTCGGCATAAAATGAGGCTAGTCGCTGACTTCCGTAACCGCCTTCTGATATGCCAAAGACATATATTTGGTTAGCATTGACAGCCCCTTCTGCGAGCGACTGGCGGATGAGTTTCTCCCAAGCAAACTGCTTGGCAAGTTGCCACCAACGATAGTATTCGCCCTCATTGGGTATCTGTGGGATGAAATAAGACGATGGCGAATCATTGAACGACTTGGCAAGTAAGATACCATTCTGCCATTCCTGTGCCTTTGGTCCAGAGCCATGTAGATAAAGAAAGAGCGGTAGCGGCTTATCACTTGTGCCCTTCGTTCCATAGTAATAAGGCATTTTTGCGTTAGACTCTAATCCTTGTGGCAAGTCCCATGACGCCTGATTAGCATTTTGTAAAGGCTCTGCAGGAATGAGTTTCTGCTCCTTCAGTACCCGATTAGCTGCTTGCCAAGCCTTCCAAACCATCTCTTGATAGTGAGGAATATCCTTGTTTTTGATGCTTTGTTGTAGGTGGGTTACACAGGTAGGGGCATTGGTGAAAGCATTTCGGTCAGCCACTTCCGTGGTCAGTTGGGTGTTTAATGTTTGCAAGAAATAACTCTCCACGTCCTTTTCTAAGTTCGTTGATTGTGCCTGCGCACCGACAGATAAGGTGAGAGCTAAGGTGATTGTGGATGCGAAACGATTGAATGGTATCATAGTTAATAACGTTGTTTGTTCAGATTAATAAGTATTGTTTTGATGGCAACAAATATACACATTAAATCTTAGATAGCGTGTTTCTCCGTGTAGTTTTTTGTTTTGTTCATTGTAACGAGGCAGTGCTTAGTTAGCAACGAACAGGAGACTGTAAAGAAGGAGAGGCTTTCTTCAATATGAAGAGGGCGTTTCCTTGATGCGAAGAAGGCGTCTCTTCACATCAAGGAAAGCCTCTCTTTGTTTCCAGCCACAATCTACCTCGTGTCTAAGCAATGCCACAAAGTAGGGACAGATGCCCTCGGATGGAAACCCCTCCCAGCCTCCCCCAAGGGGAGGAGTGCCTCACGGAAGCCAGTTTGGATGGTTCTTTTTAGCCAAATTGGTATCACAAAGTAGGGACAGACGCCCTCGTCTGTCCGCTTGTAAATCTCTAAATAACATCCTGTTAGGCAACATCTCCTCCTTTAGAGGGGCTTGGGGAGGCTTTTATTGGCAGTGTTTTGGCGGACAGACGAGGGCGTCTGTCCCTACTTTGTGGCACTATATCCAACCGAAATAATAACTCTTTTACCTCTTTAGTCATTTACTTTTTACCTTTCCCAAGGCTTTTACCAAATAGAAGGTGTTAAAGATTTATATTTAAAGGGGGAATGCTTGCAATATGAAAGAATAATCTTACCTTTGCAATCAATTCTTATATCTATGACAATAATAGGTTTATACCTATGGGATAGATATTCGATTAATCCTTAACAAACATCTAATAATCAACCTAAAGTTTATGACTAAGAACCGAGTTCGAAGCCTATTTGTTATTATTTGTGCGCTGTTTATATGCTTATCAGCCCATGCACAGAAGTATCGTTATCAAGTGAATGGATTAGTGCAAGACGCTATTACGGGGAAAGGACTACCCGTGAAGTTATACTTGATGACGGCGGATAGCATTGTGATAGATTCTGTTTCGACCGAAGCAGAGCAAGATCCAGAGAGTGGCAAAACTATTTATACGGGCGAATATTACTTTCCTGGCGTTACAGAAAAGGGTCATTACATTGTTCACGCAGTGTCAGAAGGGTATCAAGATGCCTACATGAATTGCGAACTGAAGAGTAAACGCGAGTTCTATATACCAGTGAGAGCCATCTATATGTATAAGGTGCACAAGCTAAAAGAGGTCACTGTGAAGGCGACAAAGCTGAAGATGGTTATCAAGAAAGATACTATCGTCTATAATGCCGATGCGTTTAATCTGCCTGAAGGGAGCATGCTGGAGACCTTAGTGGCACGCTTGCCGGGGGCGAAACTGACGAAGGATGGACAGATATATGTCAATGGTAAGTATGTAGAGAGCCTATTGGTCAATGGCAATAACTTCTTCTCTGGTAACCCAATGATGGCTTTGGAGAACCTGCCAGCCTATACGGTAAGCAAGATAAAGGTGTTCAATAAGGCTGGACAGAAGTCACAGATGATGGGAAAAGACATGGGCGACAAGGTATATACAATGGATGTACGACTGAAGAAGGAGTATGCTACGGGCTACATGGGCAACTTTGAGGCTGGAGCAGGCACTCAACACCGTTATAAGACACGTGCTTTTCTCCTGAAGTTCTCCGATAAGGAGCGTATCGGGACATACTTTAATATGAACAACCTAAACGATAATCAGCGGGCAAGACTTGATGGGGAATGGTCGCCGCAGGATGTTTCTGATGGACTAACGACGACGAAGACGGCAGGACTCTCTTATATGCGACCCTTGGGCTCACCGATCTCTTGGTTCCAAAGTGATGTTACATGGGAGCATACGAACGATAATTTAGTAACGAAGACGAACACCCAAACTTTCTTACCCGATGGTGACTCCTATCGTAAGGCGGTGTCGAATATGCGGAATAGTAGTACGTCGTGGCAAGCAATCAATATGTTAGTTTTAGTAAAGGATGCCTATTATGTGACATCGAATCTGGCTGCATCTTATAAGAAGAAGACGGGTTGGGGATTGGATAACCAGCGTGACTCGGTACATAATTCACTGTTGAGTCGACTGATGGAAAGCCAGAGTAATGATATAAAGCACTATAGTTTCGCATTCGATAATAGTATGGGATGGAAGGTATTAATGAGTGACATGCTCGGAGTAACAAGCCAGGTGTATTACACACGAGACCTGAATCGCTCATTATCATCGTCCGACTTGCAATACCCAACGGCTGCCTTGCCTGCAGATAAGCGTGTGCGCTATCTCAATACACCAAATCAGAACCTCAAGCTAACGGCTGGATTGTATTATGCATGGAACTATCGTGACCGCAGCGTGACCCCAGAATACAAGTACATCTATAACTTTAACAAGGCAAATAACCTCCTTTACCGACTTGATAGGATAGGTGCTGGACCTTATTCGCTCGATAATCTCCCACCATCAACAGCCTTGATGATGGCGGGCGCATTGGATGGTAACAACACTTATGAGTATCGCGAGCGTCGGCATGAGCACCTCTTCAATCTGTCTTATTCGTCATTAAAGAGCCTACTCTTCGGTGCCGAGTTCCGTGTGGGAGTACCCGTTCGCCTCTTGCATGCCAGTCTGAACTATGAACGAATGGGCATGCAGCACATCAGTCGACAGCGGACATTCTTCGAGCCTATGCTCTCTTTGGAGAAACAAGGTCAATGGTCAGTGCGCATGGGGATGAGCTCGGACTTCCCCGAGATGACGCTTCTTACCACTTACCGAGACGACAGCAATCCGCTATATGTGCGTGAGGGCAATAGTAAGTTGCGTGATATTCATAAGTACTATGTGACGGGGAATGTGACATTCCACGGTCAGCACCAACAGAGTATCAGCCTAAGTGCGAGCTATAATCAGACGGATAACGCAGTAGCATACGGTCTGCAATATGATAAAACGACCTCCGTATCGCACATCCTACCCGTTAGTGTGAATGGTAACTGGCATATTAATGGTAGTTTCAACTTCACGCGTGCATTGGATAAGAGCAATCGGTTGACGATTGATAACAACCTCGCAGCAGAATATAGGCACTCGGTGGATATGGCACAGACGCTGGGTAGCACGGGGAACGAGCGTAGTATAGTGGGGAATGTGATACTCGATAACACATTGAAGTTGAATTATCGAGCTAATGACAATGCAGAGTTTGCCTTGCACGGAAGCGTGAAGTATTACTCTATTACCAGTAAGCGCACAGGCTTCGAGGCAATTCATGCAGGCGACTATAATGTGGGACTGAATACGACCTTGGCACTTCCTTGCCACTTCCAATTAGTCACTGACATGACAGTCTTTATGCGTCGAGGCTATCAGCAAGCAGAGATGAACACGTCAGACTGGCTCTGGAACGCACAACTCACACGTTCCTTCTTCAACAATCATTTGTTGGCTAAGTTGCAGGCGTTCGATATTCTTCATCAGTTGAACAATACTAGTTACACTATAAATGAGCAAGGGCGCGTGGAGACTTGGCACAATAGTATTCCCCGATATGTGATGTTCTCGCTCGCATGGAAGTTCAACGTCAATCCGAAGAAGAAGTGATCATACTCTCGCTTACTATCTAATCACGTGTCCTCTTACCATCTAATCACATGCTATCTACCATCTAATCGCGTACTATCTATTATCTAACAAAGAAAAGTCAGGCTATGTTTTTAGCCTGACCTTATTGTTTGTTGGGAACGTTACAGATGCCTATTCGGGCTGCATGATACCATTCACGCCTATACTTAGAACGCCCTTCACGCCTTTGAAGTAGGCTATGGCTTTGTCAATATCCCATCCTTCGCGCACCTTAATTGCTACCCCGTTAGATTCCTTGTATTTGTAGAGTATCGTACAGGCGTTCGTCTTGATCGCCTTCATCAGTGGTTTGCTGCCCTTCTTCTTATCGAAAAAAATAACCAACGTGTAGCTTGCCAGTGCAGGAGCAGAGCTTACTTGCGATGTCGAATCAGCCTCTCCCTCACCATTCATAATCCGTTCCTTGATTGGGCATTGCGCCATTGCTGTGGTTGATTGAACCAACAGGAAGCCCATTAACAATAGGCTTGCTTGCATATATCTCTTCATATTCTTTCCTTTTAAGTACGTGCTGCAAAGATAGAGATAATTTCGCATATCACCATAAAGGCGTATGTTTTATTTCACTCCTATCAGTTATCTTTATTCTTCTCTAAGTGCTGCTTCCATGCGTTCTACCCAATCCTTGAATCGAGGACACTTCTCCAACAGTACAGACATACCCGCTGTAGTGATAATATTAATTCCATCAACAACTTTGTTGTAACCATAAATTAGTTTCTTCAATCGTACGGAAGGAGCTGTATCAGGAAGGTTATTAATGTCCTCAGGGTTGGGATATTGTCGGATGACATCTATTAGTCCGTCATAATTCATTTCGTTCCTTTCAAACAAGTCGGTGATACCATTGATGGACGCAAACACTAAAGCTTCAAACTCATGAAGTTGAATATAAGGAATAAAGTTATCGAACCTTTGGTTCTGGCTATTTTCTAAATCTTCTTTCATTCTCGCTTCAAGTAAATCAGCTTGTTCCTTGTGGGTTTGTACCTCTGTCGATTCGCTGAAGCCGGGGGTGTCTGATGGTAGGCGATAGAAGTCAATCATCATTGACACTACCACATCACTCTCGTAAATGATATTTAGAACATCTTTTTTGATGTAAGAGTATTTGGATATTCCACCGTGGGAGTGTTTTGTCTTAAAGCATTGTATGACATTATATAGTCCTTGAGAATAGAAAAAGGGACGAAGTATGTTATTGACGAAACTCTCTTCTGTCTCACCTTCTACAATTATTACCAGTCGTTTCATAGTAATGTTGGTTGTCCGTTAATAACGCTTTTAGTCCATAAGTCACCTAAAGAATAATCATCTAACCAGCCTTGTAAGGCGTTGCTATCTAATCTGCTGAAAGAAGATTGCTTGTCTTTGTGGTCTGCGGTGATAATCTCGTCTGCATCAAAGTTGTTGATAAGGTTTACCGACTGTGTGGATATGATAACCTGACAATCCCTAGCAGCTACTGACTTTATCATCCCTGCCAGCTTGACAATAGCTGTCGGGTGCAGTCCTAGTTCTGGTTCGTCAATGATGATAACTTTTGGGAGGGTTGGTTGTAGCAATAGAGTGGCAAGGGCTATGAAGCGTATGCTACCATCTGATAAATCTTTGGCATCAAAATACTTTTCGCTATATTCCATATCGCTCCATTGCAAGTTGATTTGACCTTCATCAAGTCGTGATGGTGCTAAAGAGAAGTTACCAAAGTATGGCATGACAGAGCGGACAGTTAGTTCTATTCGTTTCAGTGTCTTGGGATATTTCTCTTGTAGCATATAGAGGAATGCAGGGAGGTTACTACCGTCCGTCTTGAGATAGCGGTTGTCATTGACATTTGCGCTACTTCTTAATGGCGCATCTTTGCTTGTGTCATGGAAGTGGAATATCTTGTAACTTTGAAGATACTCTCTCAGCCATTTATCTCTATAGGTCGTTGAGTCTTTGATTTGACTTTCATCTATGTTAAAAACATGGTTAGGTCTTGATTGATAATAACTACTCTCATCTGCAATGAACAGACTTCCGTTGTCTCGTGCTTGGAGTGTTACTCCATAAGCGTTATCACCAAACTCCAGATACCCTTTCAGCTCCTTAGTGTGCTTCTGTCCATAATAGAATAGTCTTTCAGCACTATTCTGCATCGTGTAATTATGCAATCGCTGCTCGTAAATGATGTTTATTAGTTTGAAGAAAGATATAAAGTTTGTTTTACCCACGCCATTTGAACCAATCAGAATATTGATTGGCTTTAATTCTAAATCTATGTGACGAATAGACTTATATCCATCTATGACAACTCTGTTTAGCATTGTGAGAATCTCATTATAAAGTAAAGGATTATTCCATTGCAAATATACGATAAATTTATTGTCTTCACAACTATTTCTATTTAATAGAACTATAAGTAACTCTTATACCGACACTTTTGACAAAAGAGTTGGGAAGAAATACTTCTGCTGTGAGCGTAAAGACACGCTGGTAGTCCTAATGATACTGGAATATCATCCTAATGATACTGGAATATCATCCTAATGATACTGGAATATCATCCTAATGATACTGGAATATCATCCTAATGATACTGGAATATCACCCTGATGATACTGGAGTATCACCCTGATGATACTGGAATATCACCCTGATGATACTGGAGTATCATACTGATGATACTGGTGCATCCTATAAGTGCGAAAGAATTATTATGCAGATGTGTACAGCTTTATTAGTCGAGGATACTGTTCCTCATAGCGGTCGAACTCAATAGCAGCTCCATTATATCCCATATCATTGAAGACATCTCTTATAGTCTGTTGCTCGCTCTCTGTAATCACCCTCTTTCCTTGTTTCATGCGGTAATACACCATTCGTCCGAAGGTGTAGATGAGCTCATTTCTGATACTATCCATATCGGCAACCCGCACATTATCATATATGCGAGAGATGCCCCATGCGAAACGCTCTTTGCGGTCGGCTTCATAGATAGGGCAGGGCTGCTTGCCCGTTATCACCTGTGGATTAGCTAAGGTGTAATGCTCATTTGTGTTCGTGCGGAGCATGGTGTAGGCTGTGTGGCGCAGACAACTGTTAGCTTTCGGGCAGTTCGTACCAGCGCAGTGAATATAGTTGTAATCTAATTGATTGTATTCCTCTTGGGTCATAGTGTGTGTTTAGTTATATAATAAAGGTAAGGAGGATGTGTCGAAAATGTAATGACACATCCTCCCGTTAGATGTTTCTTGTGTGTTAATCGTTATACTTCAGCAGGTTCATCGTCCGTAGCCTTGAAGTTAGCAAGGTCTGATGGGTCGAATGACTTGATGTAAGAAGCATGACCAATCACCTCTTCCTCTGCCATGCGAACGAATACATTAGCCGACTTCTTGAATAACTCTGGTGCCTTAGAAGCATCTTCTATCAAGAGTAGCGAACCGATGATATCGGCTGTCATATTGTACAGACGGCGAGCAAGGAAGTCGTGGATATCTTGGTTATCGTAAGCATTTACCCTCTCGATTGACTCCTCGTAAAGCTCAACGAGACGGGCAACACGATCGCGCAAAGCCTTCATGCAGTCGCAAGCGAGTTCACCCTCGAGCATCTCCTTCATGATAGAAAGGTAGGTGCCGTTGGTGATGTAACGAATAGCAGCTACTACCTGGAGTTGCGTTGTACCCTCATAGATAGAGAAGATACGCGCATCGCGATACAAGCGTTGGCACTTGTACTCCATGATGAAGCCGGAGCCTCCATGGATAGAGATAGCGTCGTAAGCAGTCTGGTTAGCGTATTCAGAGTTGATACCCTTGGCTAGCGGAGTGAAAGCGTCAGCCAGTCTTGTGTACTTCTTCATCTCTTGACGCTCCTCTGGAGTGAGCTTCTGGTCACGAGCAATATCCTCCAATGCCTTGTAGATATCAACGTAACGAGCCGTCTGATACAATAGCGAACGACCTGCGTCAAGCTTCGCTTTCATGCGAGAGAGTATATCGTAAACCGCAGGGAAAGTGATAATCTTCTTGCCGAATTGCGCACGTTCCTTTGCGTATGCCAATCCCTCGTTGTAAGCCTCTTGCTCAAGACCCACCGACTGAGCGGCTATGCCGAGTCGAGCACCATTCATCAATGCCATAACGTATTTGATGAGTCCCATGCGTGTGTTGCCACATAGTTCTGCTTTTGCATTCTTGTAAACAAGCTCGCAAGTAGGCGAACCATGTATACCGAGCTTGTTCTCGATGTGACGCACATCAACGCCTCCATTGCGCTTATCGTATATGAACATAGACAAGCCACGTCCGTCTCGTGTGCCCTCTTCTGATCTGGCGAGGACGAGGTGGATATCAGAATCACCATTGGTAATGAATCGCTTCACACCATTCAGTCGCCAGCAGTTCTCCTTCTCATCGAAGGTAGCCTTGAGCATAACGCGCTGGAGGTCGGAACCAGCATCTGGTTCGGTGAGGTCCATTGACATGGTTTCACCTGCACAAATGCGTGGGATATAGCGTTGGCGTTGGTCGTCATTACCGAACTCGTAGAGCGTGTCAATACATGACTGCAATGACCAAATGTTTTGGAAGCCAGCATCAGCAGCTGCAATAAGCTCTGATAACATAGAGAATACGACGTTAGGAAGGTTCAAGCCACCATATTGGCGTGGCATTGATACGCCCCATAAACCAGCTTGACGAGTGGCTTGGATGTTCTCAAGCGTCTTACTTGCATAGTGCATGCGGTTATCAATGAGGTGTGGACCTTCTTGATCGACAGCTTCAGAGTTGGGTGCGATGATGTTTGCTGTAATGTCTCCCGTAATATCAAGGATACGCTTGTAATTCTCAATAGCGTCCTCGTAGTTTACTGGTGCATCAGCGTGTGTAGCGGCATCAGCGTAGTTACGCTCCTTCAATTCTACAATGCGTTTCATCAATGGATGATTCAAGTGAAACGCTATCTCTGGGTGGTCAGTATAATAATTTGCCATATTAAAAGTGTAGCGGCCCCTCCCCCTTTCCCCTCCCCCAAAGGGAGGGGAGTAGAATGTTCTGTTCCTGGTGGTTAGGGGTCTTCTTTATTCTTTGTTTATAAAATCGTTTATTTGTTCAGTGACGTTATCAAGTTCCGTGCAAATCTCATCATTCGTGAATCTAAGTACGTTGAATCCCATGTCGTTGAGGCATTCTGTCCTCATCGCATCATCTATCATTTGCTGAGATTCATTATGATAAGCTCCATCAACCTCTATAACCAAGTTGTGAGAAAGACATACGAAGTCGACAATAAAGTCGCCGATCGGGTGTTGTCTTCTGAAGTGGCAATCACCCCTCATACCTCTTAGCTCGTTCCAAAGGATACTCTCTGCAAGCGTCATCTCCTTTCGATTCTCCTTTGCATAGTCCTTCAAGATATGATACCTGTCAGGTGATGAGGTTTCATAACCCAACTTCTTCTTTCTCCTGTCCTCGCTCATGGTTGATTGCGTGTCAGCCTATAACGTCTTCTGAATATAAGTAGAATAGTCCTCTTCTGTCCTTTCAATATCCCTCTGTACATTTCACTCCCCTCCCTCTTGGGGAGGGGTCGGGGGAGGGGCCGTTATTTACTATTCTGCTTATAATACTTTATCAACTTAGGCACCACCTCCTCAACTGTTCCATTGATGACATAGTCGGCAATGGCATTGATGGGGGCGTCTGGGTCGTTGTTAATAGATATGATGATACCGCTGTCCTGCATTCCTGCAATGTGTTGAATCTGTCCGGAGATACCACAAGCGATGTACACTTTAGGGTGAACGGTTACACCTGTCTGCCCAATCTGGCGATCGTGGTCTACCCAACCAGCATCAACAGCAGCACGACTAGCACCAACCTCACCATGAAGTTCCTTTGCGAGCTTGAATAGCAAGTCGAAACCTTCCTTTGAGCCGACACCATATCCACCAGCAACAACGATAGGAGAACCCTTCAAGTTGTTCTGTGCTGGTTCGACATGGCGGTCGATAACCTTCACAACATAGTCTACTTCGGGCACATATTTAGCAACATCTGGATAGACAACCTCATTCTTTGCCTTACCCTCATAGAGTGCTTTCTGCATTACACCAGAACGAACCGTTGCCATCTGTGGACGGTGATCTGGGTTGACAATCGTCGCTACGATGTTACCACCGAAGGCAGGGCGAATCTGATAAAGCAGATTCTCATAATGCTTGCCAGCTTTCTTGTCATCGTAGTCACCAATCTCTAGTTGTGTACAATCGGCAGTCAGACCACTAGTCAATGATGATGATACACGAGGACCGAGGTCACGACCAATCACCGTTGCACCCATCAAACAAATCTGTGGTTTCTCCTCTTTGAAGAGATTAACAAGGATGTCTGTGTGTGGTGCAGATGTGTAAGGGAATAGTCCCTCACCATCAAAGACAAAGAGCTTGTCTACTCCGTAAGGCAGAATCTGGTCTTCCACCTTCCCCTTAATACCACTACCAGCAACAATGGCATGTAACTCAACACCCAATTCATTAGCGAGCTTACGACCCTTAGTCAATAGCTCCTGCGAAACCTCCTGTACGGTGGTCTCTTCTATTTCGCAATATACAAATACGTTGTTCATAGGTCTTACCCAATTATCTTCTCTCCTAATAGTTCCTTAACAAGTCCTTCAATATCCTCATCAGAGCCTGTTAGCGTCTGACTCTCCTTAGCTTGAAAGACAATGTTCTGCACTGCTTTCACCTTTGTTGGCGAACCGCTAAGACCGCATTGAGCTTCGTCTCCATCAACGTCAGCAACTGACCATTGATTCAAAGTGAGGTAAGGACGCTCTTCGTAGAGGTTAACCCAAGGCTCATTACCCTTGCGCTCCATAGGACATGTAGCGTATTTGTACTTCATAACGAGCTTAGCATTACAGGGGCGAGCAGGGGCTGCAGAACCATTAACAGTAATCAGCACTGGCAATGGGGCTACGACCGTCTCAACACCACCATCAATATGACGGCGAATAGTTGCCTTTCCGTCTTCAACCTTTAGAATCTCTTCAGCGTAAGTAACCTGATTAAGACCTAACTTCTGTGCAACCTGTGGACCCACCTGTGCCGTATCGCCATCAATAGCTTGACGACCACCAATGATAATGTCTACATCCCCAATCTTCTTTACGGCAGTAGCCAAAGCGTAAGAGGTAGCCAAGGTGTCGGCACCAGCAAACTTGCGATCGGTAAGTAACCAACCGGTATCTGCACCACGATAAAGTCCTTGTCGGATAATTTCTCCAGCACGTGGAGGACCCATAGTCAAAATACCAACAGAGGCATCTGGGTCTTGATCCTTCAGTCGTAAGGCCTGCTCTAAAGCGTTTAGGTCTTCTGGGTTGAAGATCGCTGGCAGTGCTGCACGATTCACCGTGCCCTCAGCTGTCATCGCATCTTTACCCACGTTTCTTGTGTCTGGTACCTGCTTAGCAAGTACAACGATTTTCAAACTCATAGATATAAATGTGTGATTTAGAATTTCTTATTACGTGAGTGATGGCAAAAGTACGTTTTTTTTAGAATATAAGCAAATAAAACTTCTAAAAACATCGAGCCTTGAAACCCTACTCAAAAGTACATAATAGAGTAAAAATAAGTCTCCTTCAGATAATGAAATGTACTTTTAAGACGGAGTAGTTGATGGGTCTCATATTTTAAGTAACATGTTCTAAAGACAAAGTAATATAGGTGCATGATATTATAAGTAATATGTGTTCCAACCATCGTTACCATTGTTACATTCCACCATATAGTTATCATCCTTTCGTACTTTAACTTAAAGTAGCAAAGGACATAAACTTAGACGTCTCGAGGACTTTAACTTAAAGTACGAAGAGGGTTCAACTTAAAAGAAGAAAATAGGATAAGTTACATTTCAATGAAGAGAAGATAAGGGGAGAAGGACAGCTGTTAATTAGGTGAAAAGGAGTGTGATGTAATAAGAATATTGTATCTTTGCCGTTCTAATAGATGATTATAACATAAGGAAACGATGAAACATATATTTGTGAAAAGCTATATCTTCGCCTTATCATTGCTGGCTATTGCTTGTCAGTCGGGCAAAGGAAGAGTTAGTTTAGCAGCTTTGGAGCACTCTTTCAAAGATGTTCAAAGTATAGAGCAAGCGGATAAGAACAATGCGAATGAAGATAATGCAACAGAAGAAGGGACGAGTTCTTCCGCTAATGTTGAGGCTAAGAACGGATTAGAAATGCCGCAGGGGAAGGCGGGAGTTCCATCTCTTTTGCTTTATCGAGAAGGCTACACCACATCCTATAATATAGATATGAAGACACCGAACTGGGTGGCATGGCACCTCACTGCTAATCATGTTGATGGTGCAGTAAAGCGTAATGGTGTGCAGTTCCATGCAGATGATGATGTGCCAGAACCTCGTGTGGATACTTACGATTATATGCGTTCAGGCTATGACCGAGGGCACATGTGTCCTGCTGGTGACAATCGATGGAGTGAGACGGCGATGGAACAAAGTTTCTTGATGACAAATGTTTGTCCGCAAGATCATGCTTTAAATAGTGGGTTATGGAATTCAATAGAAGAGCAATGTCGCACGTGGGCGAAGCTGTATGGCGATGTCTTTATTGTTTGCGGACCGATCTATTTCAAGCAGCCACATAAGCGTATTGGTATTAATAAGGTGCAGGTACCTGAAGCCTTCTATAAGGTTATCTTGCGGTTGAAGCCTACTCCAAAAGCAATTGGATTCGTTTGTCGTAACACATCGGCTAAGGGACATAAGAAGATGGAGTATGTAAATACGGTTGATGATGTGGAGCGTATAACTGGGATAGACTTCTTTCCAAAGTTGCCCGACGATGTTGAGCAGCGTGTAGAACGCCAAGCCGACCTATCAGAGTGGTAATATAAAAGGTAAGACACATGTATGATAGTTTAATGTATCAAATACTTCGTAATTTTCCGTTCGATCCAACCGCCGACCAGATGCATGCTCTTGATATCTTCGAACGCTTCATAACCGATAGCGATGAGCGTTGTGTGATGATACTCCGAGGTAGTGCTGGTACGGGCAAAACCTCCTTAGCAAGTGTTATTGTGCGCACGCTCTTAGACTTGCAATACAAGATAAGCCTTCTCGCACCCACTGGTCGTGCAGCAAAAGTATTCTCTTTAAACTCTGGTCAACCTGCTGCTACCATTCATCGAAGTATCTATCGAGAGCGAACGTTCGCTGGATTGGATGGAAAGTTCAACCTTAATGCGAATCTCTATCGTAATCGTTTGTTCATGATAGACGAAGCCTCAATGATAAGTCTAACCTCCGTGAACTCCACCTTTGGGAGTGGTTGCTTGTTAGACGACCTCATTCAGTTTGTTTATAACGAACGCAACTGCCGAATGTTGCTGATTGGTGATAAGGCGCAGTTGCCCCCTGTGGGTGAAGCCGAGAGCCCCGCCTTACGTACTGATGTGTTAGCTGCTTATGGCTTGAAGGTCTATGAGTGTGATTTGAATGAAGTTCTCCGTCAGAGCCAAGACTCTGGTATCCTTTATAATGCTACTATCATTCGGCAAATGATTACCCACGACCAAGCAACAGCACTACCCAAGATTCGCTTCAAAGGCTTTGCCGACATCTCGATCGTACCTGGCGATGAACTCATAGAGAGCCTTTCAACGAGTTATGCAGACGTAGGAATAGATGAAACCATGGTTATCACACGATCGAATAAGCGTGCCAATATCTTCAATCAGGGTATTCGTAATATGGTATTAGGGCGTGAAGAGGAATTGACAACGGGCGATATGTTGATGGTGGTGAAGAATAAGTATAAAGAGAAACAAGCGGAAGGTCTTTCCTTCATAGCCAATGGCGACCGTGCTATCGTGCGTAGTGTTCGCAATGTGCGGGAGCTTTATGGGTTCCGTTTTGCCGATGTTACCTTATCATTCCCCGATTACGACAATACCGAGGAGGATATGATCGTCATCCTTGATACGCTCACAACGGAAGCACCAGCACTAACGCACGAACAGAACGAACAACTCTTTCAACAAGTACTGGCAGATTATGCCGACGTGCCACTGAAGTCTGATCGTATGAAGAAGATACGTGAGGATGATTATTACAACGCTTTGCAAGTGAAGTTCGGATATGCTATTACCTGTCATAAAGCACAAGGTGGGCAGTGGGCGCACATCTATCTTGACCAAGGCTATATGACTGATGAGATGCTAACTCCCGACTATATCCACTGGCTCTATACAGCATTCACCCGTGCCACGGAGCACCTTTATCTCGTTAATTGGCCGAAGACACAGGTGGAGGAAGCGTAAGATTAGTGCGAAAGAGAGGGAGTATTTGTAGGTTTTATTTGTACGTATAAGCCTGTTTGACACTTGCAGATACACATAATCATGGAAGTTAAAGAGTGCCTCTACTTGTATATTCAAGTAAGTCGTCCATTCTTTAACTTCCTTGTTATGTATGGTTAGAGCCCCTTTATTTAACAGGTTTGACCAATCTTTCTCATACGTTTGCGAATCGTTTTCCACCTGTTTCAGCATTATTTATCACCTGTTCCCCATTTCTTTCTGACGTGTTGCGCATCATTTACACACGCACATAAAGTTAGTTTCATCGTGAAGAGACACTGGTTTCATTGTGAAGAGACACTGGTTTCATCATGATGAGACACTAGTTTCATCACGATGAGACTAATAAAAGATATAGATGAAAAAGACACAAGACGCATGGGAAAGGGACTGGAAGATAGGGAGAAAGAATGCGGAAGCCTATTAGACAAGGAGTGCAAACAGGTCATCTTATTGAGCAAAGAACCCTTTAAGAAATCTACGCCAGCTTCCTATTGCCTCCTTAGATGAGTGGATATATCCCCTAAACAATGCAAAGAAATAGGGATAGACGTCCTTGTCCGGAAACCCCACCCATCCTCTCCAGAGGGGGAGGAGTGCCTAATGGAAGCTAATCTGGATAGGTTTCTTTCTATTCAAGTGGCACCAAAAAGTAGGGACAGACGCCCTCGTCTGTCCGCATAAGAAGGGGAGTTTGTTACGAATTAGATGCGATTTGGCGGACAGACGAGGGCGTCTGTCCCTACTTTTTGGTACTATCTATATTCAAAGAGACGCCTATCTCCGTGGGAGAAGGGCGTCTCTTTGATGTGAGAAGAGGCTTTCTTCATGGCAAGAAGGGCGTCTCTTCATTTGCACCTGCTTGTTCGTTGCTAACGAGGCATTGCTGCGTTACACTTGAAACTCATTGCTACTTTGCTATGGGATGTTTGCTTGTGCAATGCTGCTGGTTAACTTCTCAACCATTATCTTCGCTGCGTTATCAGGCGCAACAGCATCTCCAAGGCGTTCGCGGACGATTTGATAATCGGCAAGCATGCGCTCACGAGCGGGCTGACCGGGTAAGATTCGATATAACTCGTTGGCTATATTGTAAATTGAAAAGCGGTCGGCGAGTAATTCCTGTACGATTTCTTTATCGGCAATGAGGTTGACGAGGGAGATGAAACGCACCTTAATTATATACTTGAAAGCGAAACGAATGAGCTTCGGAACGGGCGTCTCATAGCAAACCACTTGCGGAACATTGAGCAAAGCGGTCTCAAGTGTTGCGGTTCCACTCGTGACTAATGCCGCTGTGGAGTGGGTGAGTAACTCGTAAGTCTGCAACTCCACCATCTTAGCTTCACTATCTCCGAGATATTTCTTATAGTATGATTTCTCGATAGAAGGGGCTGCCGCAATCACCATTTGATAGTCTTCAAAGTGGCGTGCAGCCTCAAGCATTGACGGAAGATTATCCTTTATCTCTTGTTTCCTACTGCCTGCAAGGATTGCAATAATCGGTTTCGACGATAAGTTATTACGCTGACAGAACTCATCTTTCGACTCTGTGTAAACATGCTGGAAGTTATCTACTTCCTCCTTAGTTGGGTTGCCAACGTAATGTATTTTGTAGTGATGTTTCTTCTCATAGAAGGGTATCTCAAATGGAAGAATAGAGAACATCTCCTTCACATCACGCTTAATAGCTTTGATTCTCCACTCCTTCCATGCCCATATCTTCGGTGAGATGTAATAGAAGACAGGTATGTTTGTATTTTTCTTTACATATTTGGCAATACTAAGATTGAAGCCTGGATAGTCGATGAGGATCACTACGTCGGGTTGCCAACGTACGATATCTTCCTTGCACATCTTCATGTTCTTGAAGATAGTGGGTAGGTGGAGTAGAACTGGCACAAAGCCCATGTAGGCAAGTTCCCGATAATGTTTAACCCGTGTTCCACCCACTCTCTGCATTAGATCTCCACCCAAGAAGCGGAACTCGGCAGCAGGGTCATACTGCATCAAAGACTGCATCAGGCGTGAAGCATGTAGATCGCCAGAGGCCTCACCAACAATCAAGTAATACTTCATATATCAAGTGTTTAGAGGGTATTCCACGTGTTCATCTTCTCAATCATATCGTAGTCCGTGACGTCAATACGTGTTGGCGTAACCGATACATAACCGTGTTTTAAAGCCCATTGATCCGTGTCGGTGGCATCGGGTTCATCGTTTTGATAATGCCCAATCATCCAATAGTAATCGAAGCCACGAGGGTGTTTGCAACGTTCAACTTCACGTGTCCAACTACCGAATCCCATACGGCAAACTTTCAAGCCAGCGAACTTCTCCACCTTTGGGAAGTTTACATTCAAGCATACGCCCTTAGGGAGTCCATCGGTGAGAACCTTCTTTACAATCTTTCTTACGTAATCCCTGAGGTAAGAGAGGTCGGCTTCTGTGTTATAGTCACAGCTTGAGAAGGCTATAGAAGGAATATATTTCATGCAGCCTTCATAGGCTACTCCCATCGTACCACTGTAGTGATTATTCACAGAAGAGTTGTCGCCATGGTTGATGCCACTAAGGATTAAATCTGGTTTACGCTCTTTGAGCAACTGATCTAATGCAAGTTTAACGCAATCAACAGGCGTTCCTGTACATGACCATACCTCACAATTAGGAATGTTATGACGCTGTTTCAATAACAAATAATCAGTTACCGAGAAGGCACATGAGAATCCCGAACGTCCCGATTCAGGTGCACAAACAACCACATCAGCAAAGTCTGTGAGGAAAGAAACCAACGTACGAATACCGTTCGAATGGTATCCATCGTCGTTAGAGATGAGTATAAGTGGTTTAGTAAAATTCATTGTTTTCGCTTTTGATTGGATGCAAAAGTACGAAAAAAGGTTTATAAAGCTCCCTGTCTCGCATAATTTGTGTATCTTTGTAGCCTAATAAACGTATTTGGAATATATAGAGAAATGGGAAAGATTATCGCTCTCGCCAACCAAAAAGGTGGTGTTGGAAAGACAACAACCACCATCAATTTAGCAGCTTCTCTTGCTACTTTAGAGAAGAGCGTGTTGGTTATCGATGCCGATCCACAGGCTAATGCTTCAAGTGGTTTGGGCGTAGATATAAAAGAAGTGGATTGTTCGCTTTACGAATGTATCATTGACCATGCAGATATAAGAGACGCTATCTACACAACTGATATTGAAGGGCTTGATATCGTGCCAAGCCATATTGACCTTGTCGGAGCCGAGATTGAGATGTTGAAACTCAGCGGTCGTGAAAAGGTGATGAGCAATCTGCTTGCAGGTATCCGTGATGATTATGATTACATCCTGATAGACTGTAGTCCGTCATTAGGGCTTATTACGGTCAATGCCTTGACTGCAGCTGATTCCGTAATCATACCTGTTCAGTGTGAATACTTCGCTTTGGAAGGTATTAGCAAACTGTTGAATACAATCAAGATCATTAAGAGTAAGCTTAATCCGAAGCTTGAGATAGAAGGCTTCTTATTGACAATGTATGATAGTCGCCTTCGATTAGCTCGACAGATATATGACGAAGTTAAGCGTCATTTCCAGGAACTGGTGTTCCGGTCTGTCATACAACGTAACGTCAAACTATCCGAGAGTCCGAGTCATGGATTACCTGTTATCCTCTATGATGCAGACTCTACTGGAGCAAAGAATCACCTTAGTTTGGCAAAAGAAATCATCGAAAAGAATAAGAAATAAGCAATGGCTGTTCATAAGAAATACAATCGAAATACAAAGACGAATGCGTTAGGGCGTGGACTTGATGCGCTGATCTCTACCGAAACTGTTAGTACGCAAGGTAGTTCAACCATAAATGAGATCGCCTTAGATCAGATTGAGGCGAATCCTAATCAGCCACGCCGTGAGTTTGATCCTGTTGCTTTGGAAGAGTTGGCGAATAGCATTCGTGAGCTTGGATTAGTACAACCGATCACATTGAGACAGATAGCTGATAACCGCTTCCAGATCATCGCTGGTGAGCGACGTTGGCGTGCGAGTCAGTTGGCAGGATTGACTGCTATCCCTGCTTATATTCGAACGATTAAGGACGAGAGTGTGATGGAGTTAGCATTGGTAGAGAATATCCAACGTGAGGACTTGAATGCTATTGAGATTGCACTTGCCTATGAGCACTTGTTGGAGAAGAGTGGTATGACGCAAGAGAGAGTGGCAGAACGAGTTGGAAAGAGTCGTGCAGCTGTTGCTAATTATCTTCGTCTTCTGAAGCTCCCAGCGCAAGTTCAGATGGCATTACAGAAGAAGTACGTTGATATGGGACATGCTCGTGCATTGCTATCGTTAGATAGTCCTGCATTACAACTGAAGCTTTATCGTGAGATACTAAAGAATGGTTATAGCGTTAGAAAGGTCGAGGAGCTATGCCAGCGGCTTAATAGAGGGGAAGACATACAGTCTGCTAAGAAGAAAATAGCAGCTCGCGCGCGTCTGCCGGAGGAGTTTAATATCCTTAAGCAACGCCTTTCCTCTTTCTTTAATACAAAGGTTCAGATGAGCTGCAATGCGAGTGGAAAAGGAAAGATAAGTATTCCGTTTGCTTCAGAAGAAGAGTTGGAGCATATCATGGAAGTGATGGATAAGATAAAGTAAGGTACTTCCTTTACGGGTATTAGTTAATTAGAACGGATAGTGATGATGGTGAAGAATATAATTCGTAGGGGGATATTAGTGGTAGGGATGCTCATTTGTTCAATGAGTATGCAGGCTCAGAATGTCCTTGAAGATACGATAAAAGTAATCTACCCAGGCGATTCTTCCGTTGTAAAAGTTCCTAATTCACAGGATAAGTACATAGAGGAAAAAGCAATCACGACACCTGATGATGAGGGACGTCTCACTTCTGTTGTACGTAAGGATAGCCTCGGTCTTGTGAAAAAGCAAGCTCGTGACTGGGCAAAATGGCGTCCTAATCCTAAGAGAGCATTGTGGTTAGCATTAGTACTACCCGGTGCTGGACAGGTTTATAATCGTAAGTATTGGAAGCTCCCGATATTCTATGGCGGCTTTGTTGGGTGTATTTACGCCATGACATGGAATAATCAGATGTATCATGACTATGCACAGGCATACGTCGACCTTGTCGATAATGACCCTACGACACAGAGCTATAATAGCTTCTTGCATTTGGGCACAACGATTACACCTGCTAATGAAGAACGCTATAAGAACATATTTAAACAACGCAAAGATCGCTATCGCCGGTGGCGTGATTTGAGTATCTTTGCAACCGTGGCAGTCTATGCTTTATCAGTAATTGATGCTTACGTAGATGCCTCTCTATCAGATTTTAATATTTCAGATGACCTCTCGTTGCACATTGCACCGACGGTTATTCCAGATAAGAGTATCACTACACCGAATCATCCCTTCCGTTCATCGGCAATAGGAATAGGCTGTAGTTTGACATTCTAAGCAGTGACGCACTGTATTTGCGTTAACTAAATAAGACGTAATGAACCATAAGATATATTTCGTTTCACTCCTAATTGTACTGGTGTCAACCAGTAGTTTGCATGCACAAAGACAAACTGTTGTGGATGATCATGGCAATACTTTGGATGTTAGCATACCAACTGCTGATAGCTTACTGACAGGGTATGTTGATGTTAATTACACGGATGATAAGTTCTATGAAAGTGGTAAACTCCAAGGCTTGAATAGTGGGAAAACAACAGAGAAAGGGAGTATTGAAGACATAGAAGAGGGTTTGGAAGGCATTGATCGTAAGATGCGTAGCCTTTCAGAAGTGATGACATTGACTTGTAATGACGAAGTGAAACGATATATTGATAGGTACACAAAGGTTGGGCGAAAGTCTACCAGTTATCTACTTGGGCGTGCCAGCTATTATAACCCATTCTTTGAAAAGGCTTTGCGCACTTATGGTCTACCACAAGAACTGAAGTATCTTCCAATAATAGAGTCCGGTCTTGACCCTAACGCAACATCACGAGTTGGAGCCACAGGACTATGGCAGTTTATGACAACTACAGGTAAGCAATACAACCTCCAAATAGATAATTATATTGATGAAAGGCGTGATCCCGAGAAGTCGTCCTATGCTGCTGCACGCTTTCTAAGCGATCTTTACAATCGTTTCGGAGACTGGACTCTAGCCTTGGCAGCTTATAACTGTGGTCCAGGACGTGTGAGTAGTGCTATCGCCAAGGCTGGTGGTGGATCCGACTTCTGGGCTGTTTACCGTTATCTCCCTAAAGAGACACGAGGCTATGTGCCTGCTTTTATTGCTGTAAACTACGTGATGAATTACTATGGCGATTATAATATAACACCGCTTCCAACCAATCTTCCGGCTCAATGTGATACTGTTGTGATAGAGAAAGACGTCACATTAGCGAAGGTGGCAGACGTTTTGGGGATTGATTTAGATAAGATTAAAACGCTTAATCCACAGTACAAGTTGGGCGTAGTGAAAGCCCTTTCCACTTACGGAATGGCTAAGTTAAGATTGCCAGTAGATATGATTGAGAAGTTTAACTATAGCAAAGAACTTATATATCAAGATGAGGCATCATTCGAGAAAACCAACCCTAATGTCGTTGCTACTAACGCGAACCAAACAACCGTACTACATAGACAGGGCGTAATGATGCACTAAACAAGTCTTTCACCTTATTATATTATAGGAGAGGATGCACTATGGATAAAGACAAGGAACGAACAGAAGTAAAAGCGATTGATTATGAGAAGATGGTTGATGAAGCCTTCCAACATCTTCTTGATACCTATCTTGCCTCGCGTCATCGTAAGAAGGTTGACATCATAACTAAGGCTTTCAACTTCGCACGACAGGCTCATAAAGGGGTTCGCCGATTGTCAGGTGAACCATATATCTTGCACCCAATCGCTGTTGCCCAGATAGCTTGTGAGGAGATGGGACTCGGTGCAACGAGTATCAGTGCAGCCTTATTACATGATGTTGTAGAGGATACGGACTACACAGTAGAGGATATTGAAAACATCTTCGGATCGAAGATTGCGCAGATAGTTGATGGTCTGACAAAGATCTCTGGAGGTATTTTTGGAGAGCAAGCCTCCGCTCAAGCCGAGAACTTCAAGAAGCTCTTATTGACGATGAGTGACGACATTCGGGTCATACTCATTAAGATCTGCGACCGCTTGCACAATATGCGCACCCTCGCTTCTCAGCCTGCTAACAAGCAATATAAGATAGCTGGTGAGACGCTCTATATCTATGCGCCGCTTGCGAATCGACTAGGTCTTAATAAGATAAAGACCGAATTAGAGGATCTAAGTTTCCGTTACGAGCATCCCGATGCATACGCTTCTATTGAGAAGAAGTTGGCTTCTACGCAAGCACAACGCGACACTCTCTTCGACGAGTTTACTGCTCCTATCCGCAAAGAACTCGATAAGATGGGGTTTGAATATGAGTTGAAAGCACGTGTGAAGAGCCCTTACTCCATTTGGTGTAAGATGCAGAATAAACATGTAACATTCGAAGAGATCTATGATATCCTTGCTGTCCGAATCATCTATAAGCCTAAGTCTAAGGAAGAAGAAATCAATAACTGCTTCCAAATCTACGTCGCCATTAGTCAGATATACAAGAGTCATCCCGATCGACTTCGCGACTGGGTGAACCATCCAAAGGCTAATGGTTACCAGGCATTGCACGTTACCTTGATGTCATCAAAGGGTCGATGGATAGAGGTGCAGATTCGTTCTGAACACATGGATGAGCTTGCCGAGCAAGGATTTGCAGCCCATTGGAAATATAAGGATGGTGGGGAAATAGCCGAAGATGAGGGAGAATTGAATGAATGGCTTAGTACTATCAAGGAGATACTGGATGATCCTCAACCTGACGCAATGGACTTCTTAGATGCTATTAAGCTCAATCTCTTTGCCTCCGAGATATTTGTCTTCACTCCAAAAGGTGAGATTAAAACAATGCCGGCAGGCTGTACTGCACTCGACTTTGCCTTTCAGATACACACATTCCTTGGTAGTCACTGCATTGGAGCAAAGGTTAATCACAAGCTAGTACCGCTTAGTCACAAGCTACAAAGCGGTGATCAGGTTGAGATCCTCACGTCTATGTCACAGCATGTCGACCCCTCTTGGATCAACTTCGTATCGACTGCTAAGGCTAAAGCTAAGATACAGGCAATCCTCCGCCGAGAGAGTCGTCAGATACAAAAGACTGGTGAGGAGAAGTTGTCCCAATGGTTGAAAGCAAACGACTTAGAGATGACAACGGCTGTATTAGATAGGCTTTGTGAGTTGCACGACCTAAAGAAGCACGATAGTCTCTTCCTATCTATTGGAGACAAGACGGTCATTCTTGGCGATACAGATCTTGATGAACTTCGAGGGAAGAACAAGGCAGATAAGCCTACAGAAAAGCGTGGTTGGCGTCGTTATGTTCCTTTCTTGAAGGCTGGAAAGCGGGAGACTCGATCTATAGACACCGATGATTCTGGTCTTACAGAGGGATTGATCGTTGTGACCAAGAGCCTGAATAAGAAGAAACCTATCTTCATCAATGAGGATAATATCTATCGTTACATCTTCCCACATTGCTGTCATGCCATCCCCGGGGACGATATCTTGGGTTATATTGATAATAAGAATCATATCGAGATACACAAGCGTTCATGTCCAGTAGCAGCCAAATTGAAAGCCAGTTATGATACTCGCATATTGGATGCAAAGTGGGACATGCACCGCAGCTTACTTTTTGAAGCAGCCATACAGATACGTGGTATTGATAGAAGTGGTATGTTACACGACATTGCCGATGTGCTTTCTGACCAGTTAGGAGTTAATATCCGTAAGATCACCATCACGAGTGACAACGGCATATTCGATGGTACCATTGAGATGCAAGTGCATGATCGTAAGGACGTGGAGATGATCGTTGAGAGTATGAAGAATATAAAGGATATGCAAGAGGTGCAGTCTGTTCTGTAAGTAATAGACCCAAAGGTGTGAAGAACGGAACGCCCTTCTCGCCACGAAGAGAGGCTCTTCTTAATTCAAGGAGAGCCTTTCTTCATATTCAAGAAACGCCCTCTTCAAATGGAAAGAACCCTTATTCTTACTTAAAATTAGGTAATATGTAAATCGCTAATAGTGGGTATTGCTGTATTAAATAAATATCTATACCTTTGCAACCGATAAAGATGTTGTATAGAATAAAGTACTGAATAAGGCTTCATCTACAAACAAACATCTACGAATCTGCGGATCTGTAGGCAATAGCCAATAGATCTCTAAACTTAATTTATGAACTGAGTAGCATATTAAAAGATACTCATTTCTCCTGCAAAGAGTGGGAGAATTGCATAAACTTAAATGATAAACTACTCACAATCTGATAATATATGATTAAATTAAAGATGGACTTTGGAAGGCATGTTAGATTATTGTCATCTACAATCCTAATGTCTTCCTTGTTACTTTTCTCGCCTCCACTCTTAGCCTCAATAACGGCGCATGGGAGGGAACATGTTGGTGATGATGATAAGAACGAAGGTTCTTCTGTCACCTTTTCCGTAGTTGCTGAACAATCTCAAGAGCCCCTCGTTGGTGCTGTGATACATTGCGAAGGCTTGTCAACTCCTGTTGTCACGGATATTAATGGTCGTTGTGTGGCTAAGTTTAAACATCCTGTAACTCGCATAAAGGTTTCGGTCTCTTATATAGGTTACAAGAACTTGTCACGTTTGGTAGTCGTTCCTTCAAACGGACAAGTGGTTTTGACAATGAAAGACGACTCTAAGCAGTTGGATAATGTGACGGTTACGGCTTTGCAACGACACACCTCCGTCTTGCAGCAATCGGCGTCTATTAGTCAAGAGGCATTGGAGAAAGGCGGTGCAACCTCATTAGCCAAACTACTTGAGACGGTGCCTGGCGTGAGTTCAATTAGCACGGGAAACACGATCGCCAAACCTGTTATTCAAGGTATGCACAGTAGTCGAATCCTATTGATGAACAATGGAGTTCGACTCGAAAGTCAGAGCTGGGGAGCCGATCATGCACCCGAGTTAGACTATACGGGATCGAGTATGGTTGAGGTAGTCAAGGGTGCCGAGTGTATTCGTTATGGCTTTGGTGCGATGGGCGGAGTTGTTCTCTTGAATGATGCTCCACTACCTTATGGAAACAAGAAGACCATGGTGAGCGGTAATGTCAATATGGGATATGACACCAACGCAAGGGGCTTTAGCGGTTCAGGTAGTATAGAAGCTGGACGCAAGAACATCGGTCTGCGCCTACATGGAATGTACACAAAAGGCGGTGATTATCGCACTGCCGACTATGTCTTAAACAATACTGGTTATAACACAATAAGCCTCTCTGCGCTTGCAGGATATCAAGGGAGAAAGGTGACAGCGACGCTCTTCTCGAGTATTTATTACCAACGAAGTGGAATCTATTATGCTAGTAAGATATCCGATTTGAACCAACTCCTCAAACGCTTCGAGTATGGACGTCCAGATCCAGAGACCGTTAAGCCCTTCTCATATAGCATTAAGCCGCCCTTCCAGCAGTCGCAACATGTAACGCTGAAAGGCGAATTGAAGTGGGATATTAACGCTTATCATCGTCTCGACTTCACCCTTTCTTTCCAAGAGAACTTGCGTCAGGAGTTTGAAAACAGGAAGAAGGTGCAATGGAGTTGGATACCTGTTCAAGACTTGATATTGAAGACTTATAAGTTTGATGTGCTCTGGCATGCTAAGTGGAAACGATGGAACATGACCACAGATGCAGGCTTATCTAATACCTATCAAACGAACTTCAACTATCCAGGAACTAAGCAACCAGCCTTCGTCCCGAACTTCGCTGCCCTCTCAATGGGTGGTTACTTCTTGCATAAGGCAGAGTTCGGTCGATTGCAATGTGCCTTGGGTATGCGTTATGACTTCCGTGTGATGTCGGTGAATGGGTATAGTAGTTTGAGTAATTACACTTACTATGATGACTTCAAGCTGTATAGTAACTTCACCATGAGTTTGGCATCTCATTACCAGTTGACAGACCTTTGGGACATTCGAGCTAACATTGGTTGGTCATGGAGACCACCTGATATTAATGAGTTATATGCCATTGGCTTGCAGGATGGTTCTTACTGGGTAGTGGGCAATAAGAATCTTGCCAGTGAGCGAGGATACAAACTCGTGGTAGGTACAAGATACCGCAATGCGTGGTTGTCAGTAGAGCCGAGCTTCTTCTTACAGCGCATTAATAGCTACATTTATGACCACATTGGCGAAGGGAAAGACCGCTTCCATAACCATCCGAGTGGTAAGTATCCTAAGTTCATCTACGATCAGGACGATGTGAAACTATACGGTGGTGATATTGAGGCAACGCTTAAACCTTTGCAAGGACTCACCTTTGTGGGTAAAGGCGAATGGATGTTCGCACGCAATCTGACGCATAACGACTGGCTACCTTTTATGCCTTCCGATCGTTACGGACTATCATCTACCTACGAGCGAGGACTTACGAAGGATGATAAATATCATGGTTCGTTGTCGTTATCGGGTATTTATGTGACAAAGCAAACCCGCTTTGACCCTGATAAGGATCTAGTTCCTGACTCGCCACCTGCTTACTTCCTTTTGAATGGTACAGCCGAGTTGCGTATCAAACTACAGCAACGAAGAGAATTGAAGTTTATGCTTGTGGGTGAAAACATCCTTAACGCATTATATAAGGAGTACACTGATCGGTTCCGTTACTACGCCCATGAGCGTGGAGCAAACTTCTCCTTACGTACATTGTTTAAGTTCTAATCAATCGAAAAGAATATGAAACGAAATAGAAACATACTACCTCTACTTGCCATAATGCTAATGGGACTCCTGTTCGGGAGTTGTTCCAACGATCAAGTAGACGACTTCTTCAAGAAGATAGTACAGGCTCCGCCCTCATCAATTGAGCGTGATGTGAAGGGACATGAACAAATCTATGCTGTCCACGCCATCCTTAGAATGGGATATAAAGGGGGCATGATTGGTGTCGGACCAGATGGTAATGACTCGCTCACAGCCTATAACACCTATCATGTGGTTAGTCCGGAAACAATGTTACCCATTATGCAGGAGATTGATATCACACGTGATGATGATGGGCAGATGACCATCACTACCGAGCGTAATTGCTTTGATGTGATAGCGTCAGACAATATCTATTACGGTTTAGAACTCAAGTATTATGACCGCAACGGAATGCTTATCAATCATCAATTCTCGGGCTATCCTTTCACGAAAGATAAGGAAGGTTACAGCATACCAGACGAGGATAACGCCACCTTACTGGTGCATCAACACTTCTTTGGAGTAGGTAACTCGTCATTGGATCAAGAGGTATCTACGGGTACAGGAAGTGCTGAACGCAAGAAAGGAATACAGTTGGCTTATCCACGTTCGTTGGCTGATTCACCCACGTATTACGACCGATACACCTTTAGGGAGAAAGCTGGTGCAGCGGAGATGGCTAGTAAGTTCTCTACGTCGAACATCTTTGCTCCAGAGAACTTCCAGCTCGGTAAGAATGAAGTGAGCTATCAGCCAGACCTCGCCTGGAAGGCTATTGAACTATCAGGTAAGCCTGATGCCTTGAAACCTCATACCTTTGATGGGAAGAGTTATAGGCTCTACAAGACCATTGATCAGACCCTCCTTAACAAGATAACACCGGAACTCTTCACCTATGAATACCGTGACACCGACCCTGTGGAGGAGGAGCTTGGCAAGCTATTCACCGAAGTTTATAACGATGACTTCATCGATCCCGATACCGAGTCGCCCCGACAACGCTACGGGCACACCGTGGGACTGTTACGACAGAAGCGCAGTCTGGATGTTGGATCAGACTTAGACAGGCTCGGTTTTAAGGGCGTTATGCAGTTCCATCGGGCTAATGTTGCATTCCAATTACAGGTTCGCATTTGTCATATCTTGAATAAGGGACAACAGCACGCAGGTGAGTCTGAGAAGCCAGCGAAGTATTGCAATACGAATAATAGTGAGGGCGCTTTCCTTTGGGCATTCAATGAGATACAGCCTGGATGGGACAGTTTCGATATTGATTATCCCTTGTCAGTGCGCATTATCGCTGATGTGAAGGATGGCGAAGAGAAGTGTTATGAAGACGTGAAGCGTTTCTATTCAGGTGTAGAGAAGGCGCAGCTGTGGCGGATGTTGACCCATCCACAGGATTACTTCACGCAATATAGACAGAACATAGTATTGATGTAAAAGAAGAAAGGACTAATAGTAATGAAAAAGATAATCAAGAGTATTCTCCTGCTCGTTGCTGTTCTAGGCTTGTGTACGTCATGTGACGACTTCGTCTTTGGCAATGTGCATGTTGATTATAATGATAATCCACTATCGGCGAAAGGCGTTGCGCACAGTGGTGCCGATCGTTATGTTGATAGCTTATCGAAGGTGAAAGTATCGGGCGAAATGGCTAATCCTGATGCAGATGGAGCCTTTAAGGATTGGGCTACATGCCTTGCCATGTTCAAGGAAGGTCACTCGCATGGTGATGCCATGATGCACGGCAACTTTGTTTATCAGAATGCTCCATGGAAGCAAGAGGAGTTTGTGCTCATACATAACAATGCGGGCAAGTGGCCAACGGTTGAGGTTCAACGGAAGAGTACGGTGACCTATCTCGAACAGAACGATGGGAAGCAAGGTCCTGACTATATTCGTATCATTGGCGGAAAGCTGAAGCGATGGGGATTGTGCCTCTATTTCTTCAATAAGGAGGGCAAGCTCATGAATGACGAGATACTCAATCACTCGGATGAATATCAGATATTCTTCACCGTGAGTGAGGTGGATGACAAGGGAAACCCGTATGAAGTGATGGATTGCCGAGGTACGTGGAAGCCTAAGAAGGATAAGTTCGGCGACTGGATGAAGGGCGGAACGATAGATACCACCCCAGTCCCTTCACCGCTCTTTGTCAATACCTCAACATGGAAAGAGCGTGCGGCGCTGACGCCAAAGATATTTGAATATACCTATCGTGATACGTGGATTCAGGACGCAATGGCTGATGGTGCACGCGAGTTATTCAATCAGCGACTGCTACCACCACTCACTCGTGAGGATGCCGATTGGGCTGTTGCACCTTATGATCAGGATAGAGTAGGACTCAAGGGGCACTTCAATTTCGATATAGATGCCGATGAGAACGATGCATTACATCAGGAGTGGCCTTTGGAGATAACCCGTAGGCAGGATCCCGCAACAGGTGAGGCTGGGCGATATACTCGTCCGTCTTATCTCCTTCCGAAGTTCTATCTGTCGGTGCGCGTGATGAAATGTCCGAAGGGCAAGAAGGCTCTCATTCCTAAAGAGGAGTATCTCAACCGCCATTCCACCTATGTGTTCCGTAGCCCATTCATCTGTTCGGAGGCTTATAACCCTGATGAACCGAAGGAATACGGAGCTGATTCTGAGTGGAAGGAACTATTCCGCTTCAACATACCTATTAAGGTCTTTTGCAGTAGCTTCGATACTGATCCAACGACAATCGACCCTAACGACCCGTTGTACTTCTATATGGGGCATGAGATAGGACTAGCCTCGGCGGATGCGATGGAGGCTGCTCAGAATGTGCAAACACATGGTATTGGAGGTGGAGCTGGCTTTGGTAACTGGTTCTTATAATAAGAGGTTGAATCGGAGGAAATGCTATGCGCCAATCGTCCCATCCTATGAGACGCACAGTTTCAGTACATGAAACGCAGGGTTTCAATATATGGAACGCACCGTTTCAATACATGGAACGCAGGGTTTCAATACATGGAACGCTAAGTACCATTCGCTGGTAATGTTACAAACAATATATTTAAAGAGTATAAACAGATAAGATAATTGAGTGAGATGATACATAAGAAGATAATAACCTACCTGCTGTTGAGCCTGATACTCACATGTTTAGGCAGCTGTACACGTAATGAAATGCCGGTGAAACAGTCTACTTCTAAGACGAAGTTAGACCATCTGATCATAAAAGAAGTGTTTTACGTTGGGCATTACTGGTATCGTGATGTCAGGGCATGGGGTATGAAGAATCAGAATCAGATGTATAATGATGACCAATACATCGCTATCTTTAATCCGACCAATGAGGTGAAGTATTTGGACGGACTGGCGTTGTGTGTCAATGCCATCGACCCCAGTAGGGCGATTCAGTTTGCTCCGAAAGACGACTTTGTCAATCGTTATTATGGTGCATCGGGCATCTCTTATTTCCCTGGTAAGGGTGCCGACTATCCCGTAAAGCCTGGTCAGACCATCATTGTGGCTAAGTATGCGATTGACCATAAGGCGCAGTTTGAGTCAGAACTGGAGGGCGAGGACTTGAGTATGTATGGTGGGTTGGATGACTTCCTGGACTTGAGTAAAGCCGACTTCGAATGGACGAATATTAATTATGACGCTGGGCAGAAGAATAACCCCAAAGTTCCTGATATGAATGCTATCCTCACATCAACGGATAGCAAGGGGAACATAGGTCCTTCTTATGACTTTTCTAATATGTCAGAGAGCAATGGTATTGCACTGATAAAGCTCCCGTGGACGCCAGAAGACTTTCGGAAAGGGTATGCCGATACGCAAAATGGTAAGGGATATCTGCACTATATCACCGTGACGAGTAGTGCTTTTGGTGATTTCTATGCGATAGAGATTCCGTTTGAGAACGTTATTGATTGTATAACGATTTGTCCTCGTCGTATGTTCCAAATGCGCCCCAGCAAGCTCGACCGTGGTTATAATGCCGTGACAGATGTGTCTTTCTCAAGTATGAAGAAGGGCGATTACCCCATTTATTCTGGTCTTTCATTGCAAAGGAAGTGGGATGGAAAGAAGTATGTAGACGATAATAATACCACAGCCGACTTTGAAGTGAAGCGCGCCTCATTGTCGAGGAAGAAGTAAGAGAGCGTTCACATAGTTGGGTTACAAACGTCATAGGGACAGACGAAATCGTCTGTCCCTATGCTGTATATGAGTATTTCGTTCAGAACGAATAAGGATTATGCCTTTCAGGTATGGCTAACTTTACACCAAGCCATCGAGTTGTTTCTTCAAGTCCTTCAGTTGGTCGCGAACAGAGAAGAGCGTTTCCATAACCTTCTGACTCTTTTCAACACCATTGCGGTTCTCTTGTAACATCTTGCGGGCAGCTGCAATCTTGAAACCACGCACCTTCACAAGGTTGTAGATAACCTTTATTTGTTCGATATCTTTCTCTGTATATTGGCGCACACGATTGCCTGTTGTCTTAGGACGAAGGTGTGGAAATTCAGTCTCCCAATATCTCAGCAGACTCTCCGAAACGTTTATTTGTTGCGCTACTTCCTTTATTGAATAATACAATTTATGCGGATTCTCTGCCATATCTCGTTTCTTTTAATTCAGTTGTTTATGTGGTTATGCTGATGAAACACCTTTACGCTCCCACGATGGTAAATAAGATTTTGTGTATTCAGCAGCTTAATTGCTTGCAAAAATACGCAAAAGTCAGTATCTTTGCAACACTTTTAGGTAGAAAATTGAATTAAATATATAATAAAGATGATGACAGCAAATGAAATCCGCGACTCCTATTTGAAGTTCTTTGAGTCGAAGGGACATGTTATCGTACCGTCTGCCCCAATGGTTATCAAGGACGACCCTACGCTGATGTTTACGAATGCTGGTATGAACCAGTGGAAAGATATTATCCTTGGAACAAAGGAACCAGAACCACGCCGACGTACTGACTCACAGAAGTGTTTGCGTGTTAGTGGTAAGCATAACGACTTGGAAGAAGTGGGGCGTGATGCTGCTCTCAGTCACCATACTATGTTTGAGATGTTGGGTAACTGGAGCTTTGGCGATTACTTCAAGGAAGGTGCTATTGATTACGCTTATGAATATCTTGTAGATGTATTGCATCTTGACCCTAAAGACCTTTATGTAACGGTTTTTGAAGGTGATAAGGCAGAAGGTATCTCACGTGATGATGAGGCTGCAAGCTACTGGGAGAAGCATTTCCCAAAGAACCATATCGTCAATGGTAATAAGCATGATAACTTCTGGGAAATGGGTGACACGGGTCCTTGCGGTCCTTGTTCGGAGATTCATATCGACTTCCGTTCAGAGGAAGAGAAAGCTAAGGTGCCTGGAGAGGAACTTGTCAACAAGGATCACCCACAGGTAATTGAGATATGGAACATCGTCTTCATGCAGTTCAATCGTAAGGCTGATGGTAGCCTTGAGCCATTGAAGATGCACGTTATTGATACGGGTATGGGCTTCGAGCGTTTGGTTCGCTTGATGCAAGGTAAGAACTCTAACTATGATACCGATATCTTCACACCAGTAATAGAAGAGATTGAGCGCCTCTCTGGTAAGAAGTATAACCACACCTTCCCAGAAGGTCCTAATGGTGAAGGAATCAACGATGAGCAGAAGGTAGACATCGCAATGCGTGTTGTTGCCGATCACTTGCGTGCCGTTGCTTTCTCTATTGCCGATGGTCAGTTGCCAAGCAATGCAAAGGCTGGTTATGTTATCCGTCGTATCCTTCGCCGTGCTGTGCGTTATGCTTACACTTTCCTTGATCAGAAGGAGGCTTTCATGTATAAGCTAATCAATGTTTTGGTACATGAGATGGGCGTTGCTTATCCTGAACTTACAGCACAACGTGAACTGATTGGTCGTGTGATGAAGGAAGAGGAAGATTCTTTCTTACGCACATTGGATAAGGGTATCACATTGCTCAATGGTGCAATGGATGAATTGAAGGCACATGGCAAGACCGAACTTGATGGTAAGGAAGCCTTCCGCTTGTTTGATACATACGGTTTCCCACTTGACTTGACCGAACTTATCTGTGGTGAGAATGGTTATACCGTTGATGAGAAGCAATTCAATGAAGAGATGGAACAGCAGAAAGCACGTGCTCGCAATGCTGCTGTTGTTGAGAATGGTGACTGGGAGATTGTACGTGAAGGCGAACAGGAATTCGTTGGTTACGATTATACAGAGTACGAATGTCATATCCTCCGTTATCGTAAGGTGACACAGAAGAAGAATAGTTTCTATGAGATTGTACTCGATTATACCCCATTCTATGGTGAGATGGGTGGACAGGTAGGCGATCAAGGTGTGCTTGTTAACGAGGATGAGACAATCAATGTCATTGATACCAAGCGTGAGAACAACCAAAGCATCCATATTGTCAAGGAATTGCCAAAGGATGTTGAGGCAGATTTCATGGCATGTATTGACACAGATAAGCGTGATGCGTCAGCAGCTAATCATACTGCAACTCACTTGCTTGATTATGCTTTGAAGCAAGTTCTTGGTGAGCATGCCGAGCAGAAAGGTTCATACGTAAGTCCTGACACGCTCCGTTTCGATGTTTCTCACTTCCAGAAGATAACCGATGAGGAACTTCGCCAAGTAGAGAAACTTGTTAACGAGATGATTCGTAAGGATTATCCTCTTGACGAGCATCGTGATACACCAATGGAGGAAGCAAAGGAAATGGGTGCAGTAGCTCTCTTCGGTGAGAAATATGGCGACAAGGTTCGTGTTGTACGCTTCGGTCCTAGTTGCGAGTTCTGTGGTGGTATTCATGCTAAATCTACGGGTCGCATCGGTTTCTTTAAGATTGTAGGTGAAAGTAGCGTTGCTGCAGGCGTTCGTCGTATTGAAGCAATGACTGGCGAAACTTGCGAGAATGCAATCTATGCACTTGAAGATACATTGCGCGACTTGAAGGCAATGTTCAACAATGCTAAGGATCTTAAGGCAGTTCTCACCAAGTTTGTTGAAGAGAATGATGCGATGAAGAAGGAGGTTGAGCGTTTCCGTGCGCAAGCAGTTGATCGTACAGCGAAATCATTGGTAGAACGTGTAGAAACATTGAATGGTGTACATGTCATTAAGGCAGTGCTCCCAGTAGATCCTGCTTCTGCTAAGGATATCGTATTCAAGGTTCGTGAAGCATTGCCAGAGAATCTCGTTTGCGTATTAGGTTCCGTACATGAGAATCGTCCACAGCTTTCAATCATGCTCAGTGATGATATGGTGAAAGAGCACGATTTAAATGCAGGAAAAGTAATACGTGAAGCAGCCAAACTCATTAAGGGTGGCGGTGGCGGTCAGCCACATTATGCACAAGCAGGTGGTAAAGATACCGATGGTATCAGTGCTGCTGTTGAAAAGGTAATAGAGTTACTTAGTTTGTAAACTGGGAGTCTTTTATCCCTAATCAGTCTCATCCCCGCAACAAGAAAAGAGGTGGGGATGAGACTTTTTTCTTCTTTTCCTTGCTCCTTTCATTTTATCTTCTTACCTTTGCCACCGTGAAACAGTTAGCAATGACATATCAAGGCAATGACGTACTGCAAAGAATTATCCGATTCTTTGCATCTTTTTGCACTTTATCTTTGGTCAATCCAAATAATTTGCTAACACACACAATATGCGCACCTAGCGTACAATAACACATTTTTTCTTCTCGCATACGCGCGCGCGAAGCGTGCCGTAACCCCTGTAAACAAAGGACTTCTAGGAGTTTCCTTTGTTCGTTTTTTTATGCCCTTTTGCGAACTCGATTTTGAGCAAAATAAGAACGAAATAACAACTATTTTAATCAAGAAAGTTATGAGAAAAGAACAAACTAAGAGGGATTATTCTGCACCTCGTTGCATGATAATCCAAATGAACGAGACCACTAATTTGATGGAAACGTCTTTCCCTAGCCAGCATAAGCCGGGACACCATGGTACTGGTCCTTCTGGTACGAAAGCAGCAACCGTATGGCAGGAAGAGGAAGAAGACAATGCAGAAAACACTTCTCCTTGGGAAGACTAAGAGAGTTATCAACAAGAATCAGAAAAGACAAAGTAACAAAGTAATGATGAGAACAAAACAATTATTCAAAATTCGCCTATTGTCCTTTACAGCCCTTTGCAGTATGGCTTTGGCAGCCGTTTCCTGCGCCAATGAGGATGTTGCGCAGAATGGTACGGACACAGGAAGCAACGATAACGATAAGAACATGACAACCTTTGTAGCTGGCAATCCAACGAAGACCCGTACAACAATGGATTACGACAACGGGGCTTTCTATTGGGAAGCAGGCGACAAGATCTATGTACAGGACGATGACGGCGCATGGAAGGTGAGCAGCAACGCACCAACAAGCAAGACCAGCTACTTCAGATTCAAAGTGCCAGGCAAGTTCAACAACAGTTCCACTTACAAGGTTTATTACCCGGGTAAGAATGGTAGTAACAACCAACTTACAATCCCCACTACACAAACACAGACAACTCCTAGCACTACTGATCACTTCGGTACATCAGGCGATTGTGGGACAGCAGATGCAACAGGCACTATCGGTGATAAGACTTTCTCGTTTCAATTGGAACACCAAGCAGCCATCCTCGTCTTCGAACCCTTCACAAAGAATGACGTGTTTAAGAAATGCTATCTAACCAAAGTAGAGGTTACAGCCGATAATAACATCGCAGGCAACTATACCCTCGATCCTAGCAATGGTGAGATTACGGGCGCAGGTAGCGACAAGCAAATCATCCTCACCACCAAGGGTAGCGGTGCATACGCTGATGGTTTCAAGTTGGACAACTCAACCAGCAGTACCACAGCAGACAAGATCTATATGTTTATCAAGCCAGGCACACACAAGCTAAAGATTCGTTATTGGTTGAAAGACCTCGCCACTGGTACAGAGGGCACCATCACCAAGGCTCCCGGTTCATTCGTTTACGACAAGAATACCTACTATGACATGACCGCAAATCTTGATACCCGCGCCTATGACGGTGACCATTACTATATGTGGGACGCACAGCAGCAATACTGGTATGGTTATGAATGGACAAAGCACTTGCCAGGAAACACAGGTCAGCCGACAGTCAATGGCGGCAGTTCATTAAACGCCCCCCAGGGCAACACTGACTCTCGTTGGAAAAACGAAGGCGGCGGTTCAGGTCGCTTCGATGCAACTCATAGTTGCGCAAGCCTTCCTAATGCTAACGAGATGTCTTGGTACTGCATGTACGGCGATCCTCGTTGGGACGCAGCAGACGAACTATGGACAACTATGGGTCATTTATATAAAAGCGGCATGTGGTTTAAGAAGAAGGCAGTATTGCAAACCGAAGGTCATTATAACAGCAACACCGCTGTCGACGGTACTGATTGGCGCACAAATGACAATGGAAATAGCTGGTCCGTATCTCAGACCCTTCCTTCCGCCGCCGATGCAAACAATTATTTCTACCTGCCAGCCTTGGGTCTCTACAACGGTGATCAGCAGGCCAGTGTTGGCGATAGCGGCTACTATTGGTTGTCAAGTGCTCATCCGTGGGACAGCAACCGCGCGTACAACCTGTACTTTGATAATCGTTTCGTCTCCATAGTCACCAACATGTGCTACAGCGGGTACAGAGTCGGCGGGTTCGAGTAGTCCTTGCGATTGTTCGTGACCTGTTTTGTACCCAGCGAATGGGTAGAGTTATACCCAGCGAAGAAGTACAATCGTACCCAGCGAATGGGTAGGGGGGCTACCCAACGGGCAGGGTACGATGCTACCCAGCAGCTGGGTACAAGACGACCCAACCGCTGGGTATAAAATATATGAAAAAAGACATCAAAAAGATGTTATTATGAATATAATGTTTAATTAAAAACCAAATCAAAATGATTGAATTCAAAGTTGCGCCTCGTAAGGCGACAATGGGAAAAATGAAGGGTAAAACGGTGTATATTGCCGTACCAAAAGGTCAGCAGAAGATCTCGCCCGAAATGGTGTTGGAACGCATTGTTCGTGAGACCTCATTGACGGAGGGTGACGCTCGTAATGTGATTATCACATTGCGTAACATTATCTCGGACTGTGCACGTATGGGAACAGGCTTAGACCTCAGTGACATCTTCTCTTTGCGGGTCAACGTACCCTCAAAGATGGAGGAAAACGAAAAGGATGTATGCGCCAAGAGCCTTAAAGCTCCGAAGTTGACATTGACTTGGAAAGAGTCGGTGCGTAAGGCATTGAAGGAATTGCAGGTGGATGTGGATAATCCTGCGAGGAGGAAAGCAAAAGACCCCGCCCCCTCTCCAAAAGGAGAGGGGAGTGAAGAGCACCCTGGACCACAAGTAGGGTAAAAGCCTCCCCAAGCCCCTCCGGTGGAGGGGATGTGCCTACGGGGGCTAGTTAGGGAACGTGACACGGAAAGCCTCTTCAAGCCAAAGGAGGGGATGTGCCTAATGGGATAAGGATTCTTTGCTTTTACTCGGAAGCGGTTATCCTTTTACTCTTTACCTTCTTACTTTTAAAAAAGACAATAGGGAGTTATCCCTGCGCCTCATGGAAGCAATTGGGCTTGCATGAGGCGTTAATGTTTTTCTCATTGTTCTTCTTGCCACAATTTCCTTTGATTATATGTAGGCGCGAGCAGTGAAAGCAATAAAAACTACCTTATTCTTTGCATTTCGCTTGATTTAGTGTATCTTTGTGGCTATGAATACACAAGAAGCACAGAATATTAAGTGGAGTGAAAACATCATCATTGTTGATGGTGATTATATTGATCATGTGGCTTTCGATATTATCGTAAACTTTGAGCGCATGTTAGATCGTCGTATACCTGCTGCCGATTTTAGTCAGTGGGCGGTAGATGTTGCGCTTGATGGTAGGTTGAAACCAGGTGATCATGAGACACAAGTGATTCTTTTGCATGATAAAAAGAATCAGAAACTAGAGAATTTTGCTCCTTCCGATTATGATAAAGAACTCAACGGTCAGGCTTTTATGGACGAGCGATTCGGTGAGTTTATTATAAATAGTATTGCTTGCGGTGATGAAAATACTGCGAAGGATGCTGTTTTGCTTGATCTTCTCAAGACGTTTTGTATTCATGAAGAGGTAAAACGGATTATGATTGTTCCGAATACTGAGGAGGATTCGCTGCTTCGCTCTATTAGAAATACATTAAATGATGTGGATGATGAGTTAAAACACATCACATTATTTGCAATGCAGCCTTTGGAAGGTGGCAACTTCAAGCAAGCGATATTGGGGTATTCAATACTAAACGCAATGGGGATTTCCTCCCCTGAAATTGAAAGTAAGATAAAATAATAATAAGATAATATGGGAAAAGTATTAATGATAGGCGCAGGTGGCGTAGCTACTGTAGCTGCTTTTAAGATTGTCCAGAATCAGGACGTGTTTACTGAATTTATGATTGCTAGCCGTCGCAAGGAAAAATGTGATGAGTTAGTTAAGGCAATTCATGATAAAGGTTATAAAGCTGATATCAAGACTGCACAGGTTGATGCAGACGATGTTGAGCAATTGAAAGCATTGTTTAATGATTTCAAGCCAGAGCTGGTTATTAATTTAGCTTTGCCATATCAAGATTTGACAATCATGGATGCTTGTTTGGCTTGCGGTTGTAATTATTTGGATACAGCTAATTACGAACCAAAGGACGAGGCACACTTCGAATATAGTTGGCAATGGGCTTATAAGGATAAGTTCGAGAAGGCTGGACTGACAGCTATCCTTGGTTGTGGTTTCGATCCAGGAGTATCACAGGCTTATACGGCGTATGCTGCTAAACATCATTTTGACGAAATTCATTATCTTGATATCGTTGATTGCAATGCGGGTAATCATCACAAGGCATTTGCAACGAACTTCAATCCAGAAATTAATATCCGTGAGATAACTCAGAAGGGGCTTTATTATGAGAATGGTAAATGGATTGAGACAGAACCATTGGCTGTGCATCAAGATTTGACCTATCCAAATATTGGTCCACGTGATTCTTATCTCATGCACCATGAGGAATTGGAATCATTGGTAAAGAACTATCCAACAATTAAGCGTGCTCGTTTCTGGATGACATTCGGCAAGCAATATCTTACTTATTTGGACTGTATTCAGAATCTTGGTATGAGTCGTATCGATGAGATAGAGTATGAAGCACCATTAGCTGATGGCTCTGGTAAGACAGCTAAGGTGAAGATTGTTCCTTTGCAGTTCTTGAAAGCGGTTCTGCCTAATCCACAAGATTTAGGAGAGAATTATGATGGTGAGACTTCGATAGGTTGTCGTATCCGTGGAATTAAGGACGGAAAGGAGCAAACCTATTACATTTATAATAATTGTAAGCACCAAGATGCCTATAACGAAACGGGAATGCAAGGTGTCAGCTATACGACGGGTGTACCTGCGATGGCTGGTGCAATGATGTTCTTCAAGGGCTTATGGCGCAAACCAGGTGTATGGAACGTAGAAGACTTTGATCCAGATCCATTCTTGGAGGTACTCAATAAGCAAGGCTTGCCTTGGCATGAAGTATTTGGTGGCGATTTAGAACTATAAGAATATGGCTTGCTCTTTGGACTTTATTGAATTTGTCAGTAGTCAGATAGCTACTGCAGGGACTGTAAGATACAGGAAGATGTTTGGCGAATACATGATTTATGTTGACGAGAAGCCTGTCATCATAGTTTGTGACAATATACCTTATGTTAAAGAACACGAGGCAATTAAATCAATGATGCTATCTGCCGAACGTGGCTTCCCTTATGAAGGAGCTAAGGAACACTATATTTTAGATGTTTCAAGGTCTGATTTTGCGGTTAAGGTCGTTAAGGTTTTGGCAGAGGTGCTACCTTTTCCAAAGAGCAGAAAGAAGAATAAATAGTATTATATCAATCAGAAAACAAGATAATAGTATATGGCAAAAGAAGATACAGCATTAGCTGCTGAGGGAAAACTAAAGGCATTGCAAGCCGCAATGTCCAAGATAGAGAAAGACTTTGGTAAAGGTTCTATCATGCGAATGGGTGATGAACAGATAGAGAATGTTGATGTTATACCAACAGGAAGTGTGGCTCTTGATACAGCATTAGGCGTTGGTGGTTATCCTCGTGGGCGTATTATCGAGATTTATGGACCAGAGTCTTCTGGTAAGACGACGCTTGCTATCCATGCAATAGCCGAAGCACAGAAGCAAGGGGGCATAGCTGCTTTCATTGATGCAGAGCATGCTTTCGATCGTTTCTATGCTGAGAAGCTCGGTGTGGATGTAGATAATCTTTGGATATCACAGCCTGATAATGGTGAACAAGCATTAGAGATTGCAGATCAGTTGATACGTTCTTCTGCGATAGATATTCTCGTTGTCGACTCTGTTGCAGCACTTACTCCAAAGAAAGAAATCGAAGGAGATATGGGCGACTCGGCTGTTGGTTTGCAAGCACGATTGATGAGTCAGGCATTGCGTAAGCTCACTTCTACTATCTCAAAGACCAACACTTGTTGTATATTCATCAATCAGTTGCGTGAGAAGATAGGTGTGATGTTCGGTAACCCAGAGACCACTACGGGTGGTAACGCATTGAAGTTCTATAGTTCCGTGCGCCTTGATATCCGCCGTGTTACTAGTATCAAGAATGGTGATCAGGTGATTGGTAACCAGGTTCGTGTTAAGATTGTTAAGAATAAGGTGGCTCCTCCTTTCCGTAAGGCAGAGTTTGAAATCACCTTTGGTGAGGGTATCTCAAAGATTGGTGAGATAGTTGACTTGGGTGTTCAATACAACATTATCCAAAAGAGTGGTAGCTGGTTTAGTTATAACGGAACCAAACTTGCACAAGGACGTGATGCCACTAAGACGATGTTGAAGGATAATCCAGAACTTGCAGAAGAGATAGAAGGACTAATAAAGCAGGCTATTATTGACCAGGCACAATAATCTTCTACATATATAAAAGAGGCTTAATCCAAACGGGATTAAGCCTCTTTTTTGTTTTAGAAGTTTCTCCTTTACTTACTTTTTCAGTAAACTTTCAATCGTATTTCGTACCCTCCTTTCGGTAGTCTGCATGATGATGTTCTCATCAACTCCTTTGCTTCCCATGTAGATGGAAGGGTTGGAATAAAGCATATCACTGCGTTTCTCTTCTCGAGCAGAGAAGTGAAAGGCACGTACCTGTGTCTCTTCTTGAATCTTAAAGATATTCTTTTCCGTCACTCCACATCCTGCCATGATAATGATTCTATCCTTTGCAAGTGTATTCAAACGTCTTAGTAAAGGAATACCTAACTCTGCCGTGGGCTGCTGACCAGACGTGAGAATACGATGAAAGCCCATTGCGATAATCTCTTCTAAGGCTTTCTCGGGATCTCGACAACAATCGAAAGCACGATGAAAGGTGACATTCATCCCTTTAGCATGCTCCATCAATAATTGGTTGGCATGCTTATCAATATCGCCATTAGCCGTCAGACAACCAAAGACAACGCCATCCACACCGAGTTGCCGACACAAGTCTATATCCATTACCATGCGTTCCAACTCTGCTTCTGAGTATAGGAAGTCGCCTCCGCGATTGCGAATTATCACGTGTAAGCGTGTTTCTTTCAATACATCTCGCGCCATCTTTATCTCCCCATAAGAAGGAGTTGTGCCGCCTTCGGGTATTCCCATGCAGAGTTCCACACGATTGGCACCACCTCGTTGAGCCTCTATACAACTCTCAACACTATTGGCGCAGACTTCAAATTCATAGTTTTCTTTCATCATATTATAGAGGAGTTAAGGGAGTTAAAGGAGTGAAAGGGAGTTTAGACAAATGTTCCGTTAATTGGAGTTATTGGACTTTTACATCTCAATACTTACATTCTTCTATCGTCTAACGCCCTTTCCTCAATTCTAAAGTTTATTACTTACCTTCACAATCTGGTCTCCCAACCCGATTGTGTAACCCTGTGATAGGAATACAACTCGGTTGAAGGTATCAGCGATGATGAATACTGGTAGCTGACTCGTATTGTGTAGTTTCATCTCTTTGGCAATCTCCTTGAGAATCTCCCCACTCTTATCTATACCGTAGATCACCTTCTCTGGCAGTTGACCAAACTCACTCTTCTGTGCATCGAACTTCTCTTTTGCCTCCTCACTTGTGAAGAGTAATACCATTGGACGCCCCCATTTATCTAGCTTCTCCTTTACTTTTGCAATGTCATGGAGGGCATGGTTCGTTGGTTCTTGCCCTACACCAAGTATGCCGAGGACGTAATAACCGCGTCCCGTCTGGCTTAGTAAGGACACATTATGCCCCTCCTTCTCAAAGAGATCTTCGCTATTAAAGCTGCCAATCACCTTTACGCCCTCCGTTTCCTGGCGCATGATGAGGTTGATTCGAGTTGTTGTTCCTGGCTTGATAGTGAAGAATCGGTTATGAGCCATCACACTTCCGTCTGCCATGCGTTGCCCTGTAACGAGCAAGTAAGTGCCCTCGTCCAGTGTTGCTCCATCCTTGAACGCATTTGCCCAAGTTGCTCCATAGGTCGAACCATCGGCTGATTCATCGAAATTCATCAGTAAGGTCTGCCCATTCACAATCTTACTAATAGTGAAATGAGTATAATATTTCGGGTCATCCAAGAACTCTGTTGGCTTATAGTCAAGCACCAACTTCCCCGTCTTAGCTACTTGTTGTTGCGTTGTTTCAAAGTCAACATCAACCCACTGACCATCTTTCTTGTATTGAACCTTCCCTGTCACGCCATCTTGCTGAGCCTCGATACCAAGACTCCGAGCCACATCCACAAAGAAAATATTCCTACTTCTCTCGTCTGCCACACGACTTTCCCACGTACTGATAGGCGTTTGTGGGATTCTCATAGCGTGCTTATCAGGATTCAATTTGATGTTCGTTCTCACCCAATTTACCAATAGTGCAGGGTTCTCTTTAAACTTCTTAGCATCGTTACTAAACGCTTTCTCAAAGAAAACCTTAAATGGTTTGAGGATCATCTCACTCTCTACACGAGGGCATAACTCGTCACTCTTTGCTGCCATCTGGTCTTCCAATATTTCCATTGGCATATCTCGAAGATCCTTATAACTAAGTGATTCCAACAGATCAATAGCCCGTTTCTCATCTGCCGAGTGCTTCTCAACAAATTCTTTGATGGTTCTCCAGTTACCACGCGACCTTATTATATAAGGTATAGCAGCCTTAATCGGGTAATCTTTCAAGCTCTCCTCTGATGGGAATGTCGCTATGTAAGCATTGCGTTTAGCATCTTCTTCCGTCAACCTACGCTCGTTCTCCTTGCGTTGTGCGTCTGTTACAGGAGGCAGAATAGCTTTTTCTACAGGTGGGATAATATCCATATCCTGCTCTTTCCCCGCCTTTTTATCATCGTAAGAGAGTCTTATAACAACCTTCTTGTCCTTTCCAAACGATACTTTAGCATATCCGTAGTGTCCGTTCTTAGACGCCCATACAAGCATATCACCCCTTCCTGCAGATAGAAACGTTTGTCCTTTCTTATCGGTGTATTTGGTAACTGCGGTGTAATACTCGGCATAGTTGTATATTTTAAAGTCCACTTTCGCATCCTGTACGGGCTTTCCTTTAGCATCAAGAACGCTGAAATCAATCCTACCAGTGCTCCCGTAATTATCAATCAGATTGATTTCTGTGAAGTTATTTGTGCGTAGCATAACCTCTTCTGGACCTTCATAATCGCCAAAGGCACGTGTGTGCATGAGCATGGCACGCGATGCCGGCGCATTAAACCATGCCAGATTCAATACAGGTTCAGGCTCACAAGCCCCCAAGAAGTACCACTTTCCGTCTGCCCAAGCCTCTACCCACGCATGGTTATCATCGGTATGTGCCCACCGAGGAGTATATACTTGGCGAGCCGGAATACCAATGGCTCTCAAGGCACTTACCGTGTAAGTGCTCTCTTCTCCACATCGTCCTCGTCCTGTCCGCATTGATTGCAGTGGTGAAGAAGTGCGTGCGTCCGAAGGTTCATAAGTAACATGTTCATGGCACCAGTGGTTCACTTCCAATATTGCCTGTTGCATAGATAGCCCTTTAACACGCCCCTTCAGTTCTTGAAAGAATATAGCACGAGAGCTGTCAAGAGGCTCATTGTTCACACGCATCGGTAGAACGAAATGCCTAAAGAGAAGCTCTGGCACCTTCTTTCCCCATGGCATCTCTTTCCTCGTTTCGAGGGCTGTTCGCACATTACGTAAGTGGTAAGCTGTGGTGTAATCAGTCGCATCTGCAATCGGCATATAGGCATAAAGAAAGCGCAAGGCTTCCTCTTCCTCCATGGTTGGCGATAGACCTTTTGTATCATAGAACTTCGATCCAATCAACTTCATTTTGGCGTCGAAAGCATTGTTCACCTTCTGTCTGAATGCTGCATCGGAGATAAAGTGTTGTGCATTGGCAGTTATGCCAATGAGCATTAGACACAGGCTTAGTAGGATTCTCTTCATAGATTTACTTTTTAGTTAATAAGCTACAGGTAAATTACAGCTAACGTTCTTTTCACTTGCAATATTCGTAAAAAAAATCAATATATGCAAGTCTTCTCGCATAAAAAATACGAATTCCTGCAAGGATGGTGAGTGTTGGGGCTTTAGTAAAAAACGAATTTTAAAAAGCCCCACCCAGCCCCTCTGGGGGGGAGGATGTAGCCTAATGGGATGTTAATTAGGGATTTATAGGAGGACAGACGAGGGCGTCTGTCCCTACTGGTATGCGTCTCTTTTGATGGAGGTAAGTTGTGGGCTGAAACAAAGGGGGCGTTTCCTTGCTATGAAGAGGGCGTTTCCTTGATGCGAAGAAGGCGTCTCTTCATATCGAAGAAACGCCCTCTTTGATTCTATCCATTGTCTATCTTGATGAAAGGAATTGAAGGGCAGCGTTTAAGACTGCACCTTCGATTTATATTCCTGCACCACTTCTTCCATGGTGATACCCAAGAGTTGCATCTCACGGAACAATGACGGAAGGGTTTGCTGACAAAAGGTTTTGCGTCGTGCAAGCATGATTTGCTCCCTTGCACCTGCCGAAACGAAATAGCCCATACCGCGTTTGTTATAGATAATCTGCTCTCTTGCCAATAGTTCGTAAGCCTTAACCGCCGTGTTGGTGTTCACTTGCAAGGTGACAGCATACTCCCTTACGGAGGGGATTCGGTCGTCGGCTTTATAGGTCTTGGCTATGATTTCATCGCAAAGGCGGTCTGCCATCTGCTCGTATATAGCCTTATTATTTTCGAAAGTCATAATCTTTTATCCTTTCATTAATACTTTATTATATGTTAATCCACCGATTGTTGATAACCTGCAAACGTGTGTATAGCTTGTAAGCAGCCCAATACATTAATATAATGAGTGCCAAACAGATGATGTTCCCAGTAATATCTCCCACTAAGTCATTCGGTATTGAGAGTTGATAGTCAGTGTTGGTGAATAGCATGTAACCGATGAATGTCACAGAGCCTGCTACTATCATGAGAATCAAACCGAGGCTTATAATGGTCTTTAACCATGCTGTTTTGCGGAAGAACACGCCTCCTAATATAGCGAAAGCACTGGTGAGAAAGATTGCTTCTAACTGTACCCAAAGAGGGGAATGGGAGCTTGTTGCTTGGATAAAGTCTATTGCTATTGCTGTCATCGAAGCCCTCGCACCATGATTAACCAGCATGGAGATGATTTGTTGTAACACGTCCGCTGTTAGGAAAGCACCCACAGCTATGAGGGGGAAGACGATAGACACGAGTACTACACGTGCCACGAACTTCTCAACATTGGTAGCTGGTAGCATCATCTCATTTATGCGAGACTGACGCAACTTGAGGTCGTTAATAACAAAGGTACCCATGATAAAGAATGCTACCGATAGGATATTAACGATGAAATCAACGCTTCCCATGAGGTTTAATTGTATCTGTTCTGTACTCTTTGCCTGCCATGCGAAGATGTCACAAACACGTATGGTCATAAGGAAGAAGAAGGCTATGAGGAATCCAAGGAATAGGTTCTTTATTGTGCGACGACGCACGAGGGTGAGTCGAGAGAGTACTCTTCCGAAACGATTGATATCGAACTTTTTCATAACTAATAAGTCCTTTCTTTATTTATTTTGTTCTACTTGTATTATCGGTAACAGAGGCATTTCCCGTTACTCGTTGTTGTATGCTTTGACGTGTGTTACCATTGAGTGTGATGTCAGCATTGTCTGATAAAGTGAGTGTCACACTGTCGGAATGGTCAAAGTCGGTGTTTACACTGGCGTTACCACTGATGTTGAATTTCGTAGTCTGTGCCGTCAACTTTGCAATGTTAACGTCTGCATTACCAGAGATATCCATGTTTATCTCGCCAACTTTCACTTTGTTGAGTTTGACGCAAGAGTTACCTCTAATGTTAAGTGTCAGTTTGTCTACCTGAAGAGAGTCCTGGAAAGTGAGGGATGTATTACCTCCTTGATCCACTCTAACGAGTTGTGGGCATGTTACATATACCTTTGTTATATCAGCTCCATTGTTAGAACTATTAAAGAAGATGATCCCTTTTTGTGAAGGGTGATTCCTCTCGTGGATTATGAGGGTGTTATTTTTAACCTTGATATCCACATATTCGAGTAGTTTCTCCCTACCTTTTATCTCTACTTGGTACTTATTTCCTTGCAAGAAGTAGACTTCTGCATTCCCTCCTAACTCTACATTCTGGAACGCCTCGACGTTCATAGCCTTCTTGGTGGGCTGTCCGTAGTCAGGTTTCTTTGTGATGCACGAACACAGAGTGATGGTTGTTAAAACCAAGAAAAGGCTTGATAGGATAGTAGATATCCGTTTATTGGATAGTTTCTTCATAATGATGTCCTCCTTTATATTTACTTTAGTTTACCTTGAATTGCCGCATTGAATAAGAGTTCTAAGTTGATGTAGGTCTCCTTATCACCCTCTTTACGCTTACAGATCACGCTGTTTCCTTGTAGAGAAGGTTCAGCATAAAGCACCGAGTTATCCATCTCGCTGGGTTGGAGAACATCGAATCGAAACCTTGAAGTAATTGCTTCCGTTGAATCGTTAAGAAGCACTTTTGAGTTGTCCAATATTATGATGTAGTCTAACAGCTGTTCGATGTCGTGCACCTGATGAGTTGATATTATCAATGACGAATCATCAGCCATATTACCTGCAACGACCTTTCGGAAGAGTGTTTTGGATGGGATGTCAAGCCCATTGGTAGGCTCATCCATCAATAGAAGTCGGCACCCAGTGGCAAGTGCGAAACTCATATACACCTTCTTTTTCTGCCCCATGGAGAGCTGCTTCATGTCTACATCTGTAGGCATCTCAAAGTCTTGTAAGCACTTTTCTAAGGTCTGTCTGCTGAAGTTCGGATAGAACTTCTCGTGTACAGCTAAGTAATTCTTGAGACTCATGTCAGGCAAGTTATACTCTTCAGGGACGATGTATATCTCTTGTAACATTGCTGGATAACGCCGTGAAGCGGTGTATCCATCAACAATCACTGTGCCCTTTGAAGGTTTTAATAAGCCTGCAATGAGGTAGAGTAGGGTACTTTTACCCATTCCATTCTTACCTAATAAGCCATAAATACGGCTCTCGTTGAGTTCTAAGTTCAGCCCATCAAACACCTTGTGTTTGCTTCCTGGATAACTGAAAGTGAGTTTGTTAACTTGAATCATAGTTCCTTTTTGTTTTAAGGGGGTTATGTTTTGAATGTCTTTAAATGCTTGTTTTGATTGCATGTAATGGTGTACTACTTTAATAATACACTGCAAATGTAGTTGAAAAAACGGCTCCTTCCAAATGTTTTAATGTTTTTTTGCAAAAAAGGCAAGGCTTTTTTCCATTTGTTCTTATAGATGATTTGGGAAATAAGTACTATCTTTGTGAATTGTAATAACCCTATACCAATACAATAAATAATGATGAAAAGAAACATGTTGATTGCTTGTGGGCTATTGAGCATAGCGTTTTCTCTACAAGCACAAACCAAAGATGGAGGTATTGATAAGCAGATGTTACAGCAGATCCAGAAGTCAGGCTTGACAGCTTCTGACCGTGCTTTATCTAATGCGATAGCCACTAATTCGATTGATGATTTGGCTCGCAACTTCCGCAATGCAGGTCCTATTGATACCTATTTCAGTGTTGAAACGCCTAAACAAAACATTCAGAACCAAAAGAGTTCAGGACGTTGTTGGCTCTTTACGGGGCTTAATGTCTTGCGTTCTAAGTTCGCTCGTGCCCATAAAGACACGTTACATGTAGAGTATTCGCATGTCTATCTCTCCTTTTATGACCAGTTGGAAAAAGCCAACCTAATGCTTCAGAGCGTTATAGATAATGCTAATAAACCTATCGACGACCCACGAGTTCAGTTCTTTTTTAAGAACCCCATCGGGGACGGAGGGACGTTTTGTGGGGTTGCAGACCTCGTGGAGAAGTATGGCTTAGTACCGATGGAAACAATGCCAGAAACGTACTCGGCAGAGAACACCTCACGTATGTCTCGCATCATAGCTTCTAAGTTACGTGAGTTCGGATTGGAGCTTCGTAAGATGGTAGCAGATAAGAAATCGAAAGCGAGCATCAAGTCCCGTAAGACAGAGATGTTAGGTACTATCTATCACATCTTGACGCTTTCTCTTGGTGAACCAGTTAAGTCTTTCAACTACACCTACAAGGATAAGAGCGGTAAACAAGTGGGTAAGGTGAAGACCTATACACCGCAGGAATTCTACAAAGAAACGGTTGGTGGTCCTCTTAACGGTACGTTTATTATGGTGATGAACGACCCTCGTCGACCTTATTATAAGACTTACGAGATTGATTACGACCGCCATACTTACGATGGACATAACTGGAAGTATGTTAATCTCCCTATGGAGGAGATCGATAAAATGGCTATTGCTTCGTTGAAGGATTCGACTAAGATGTACAGTAGTTACGATGTGGGCAAGCAGTTGGATCGCACTCGTGGATACCTCGATACCGATAACTACGATTACGGAACATTGTATGGTACGACCTTCCCTATGAATAAGGCGGATCGCATTGCGACCTTCGATAGTGGTTCAACACATGCCATGACGCTTACAGCAGTTGACCTTGACGAGCAGGGACAACCGAAGAAGTGGAAGGTAGAAAACTCTTGGGGAGCTACTTACGGACAGAATGGTTACTTGATAATGACCAATCCCTGGTTCAATGACTATATGTTCCGACTGGTGGTAGATACGAAGTATGCGCCTGCTAATGTTCTAAAGGCTGCACAAGAGAAGCCTGTTATGGTGGTGCCAGAAGACCCATTGTTCCAGGAGGATATGTAGGTTGTTCTGATAAAATAAAGCCTCCCCAAGCCCCTCCGAAAGGAGGGGATGTCATTAAAGGAACTATGAGGGACAGTACAATAAAGGTACGTGTAAAGTGTAATGAAGCACAGCCTTGTTAGTGATGAACAATAGCTTGTAAATAAAGAAACGCCCTTCTCCATTGGAGAAGGGCGTTTCTTTAATATGAGAAGGGCGTCTCTTTGTTTTAAAGAAAGCCTCTCGTTGATTCTAACCATCATCTACTTCAATAAAAGGTGGTGCATTGAAGTAGGGACAGACGCCCTCGTCCAGAAACCCCACCCAGCCTCCCCTAAGGGGAGGAGTGCCTCATGGGAGTTAATTAGGGAAGAGTTTTGCAGTCCAGAAAGTGCCTTAAAGTGGGGACAGACGCCCTCGTCTGTCCGCATAAGGGAGGTTGCTTGTAATGTAAGGTGGAATGTTGTAGCGGACAGACGAGGGCGTCTGTCCCTACTTAAGAGCCTCACCCCCAGCCCCTCTCCGCATGGAGAGGGGAGTAGATAGTATTGTTTCCCACAGAACAAATAACTTGTTTACTCGTTAACCTGTCAACTCGTCAACTCGAAGTAATCATAATTTTGAATTATGAACTATGAATTTTGAATTAAACTCAGTACCTTATTTGCATGGTTGAATCCAGAAGTGTATAGCCCTATCTACCGCTGGTAACTGGTATTGTGGTAGTGGTTCTTCACCCCAAGAGTTGATTCCTCCGACTCCCATCATATAACCATCTAAGGTAAGATTAGTGTACTCTGAGGTTGGAACTTGGTAACTATGGCGTTGGTGTTTCTCCTTTCCTTCATCCAAGTCACTTATGTTGTAATGTAGCGCACTGGCGTAGAATGGAGCTTCGTCGAAGTACACTTTGAATCCAAATTTATCGTTATCTGTCTGCTTCCACCATCTTATGTCACTCTTTGTACCCGTCTCTTGAGGGCGAATGTAAGGGAAGAATTGCTGATCAGCAGACTGCTCGTAGAGCCCTATATGCTGTGAGTATTTACGATCGGAATAGTTCTCAATAGGTCCACGACCATAGTAAGTGGATTGATCCATGTCGTAAGGTAATTGCATCAACACACCAAAGCGGGGTAGGATAGGAGCCTTCGAACCCTCCTTCATTTGCATTTCCATGCTCACATGAAGAGCTCCGTCTAGTGCTACAGTATATATAAGGTGTAATGTTGCAGCTACATCGGGCATATCATAGACTGCCGTTAGCTGTCTCGTAGCAGGTGCTACTGAAACTTGCTTTAAGTCCATCTTTGGATTATTCCATACCGCTAATCTGTTTTGGAAGTTAGCCCCCATATCGTTGTCAGTTACGGCTCTCCAGAAGTTAGGTTTTAGTGTTCCACCTTCGCCCAAGAGGTTTCTTCCGTTCACTTCATAGCGTGTCAACAGACCCGTCTGACGGCTGAATACAATCTCAAAGTCCTTACTTGTGAAGCTCACCTCACCAGCCTTTACGTTGTCAGAAACCTTAACCTTTGCAGTCGAAACGGGCTCCATCTTGGGCATTGGTTGCCATGGATTCACCTCCATCTGCATGCTTGCTACAGTCTGACCAGCCTCCATGAGCGGTTCAGCCGACTTTAGTTTAAAGTCAATATTCAGTAGTCCTTCACCGTCAAAGTCCTGTCCGTTGATTGGAAGAGTGTAAGTAGCAGACTGCTGCGGTTCTATGTCCAGCGTTTCAATCGTACCCTGTTTCACAACTTTCCCCTCGTCCATCAATGACCATTCCATTCGATAGTTATTGAGGTTACGGAAGAAGTATTCGTTATGAACTTGTATCTTTCCTTGCTTCAAGTCAATCGGTTTCGCCCAAATGTTCTGATACTCGTATGCAAGTTCATAAGCATGTGGATTGTATTGACGATCAGGTCCGATGATACCATTGCAGTTGAAGTTGTTGTCAGAAGGGTCATGCTTGTTGTAATCGCCACCATAGGTATATTCTGTTTCAACATTCGCTTCTTTGGCTAATTGCTCATAGTCTTTTGTAGTGCGAGAAGCGTCGAAATGCGGTGTACGATGTAGACCTTGATCAACGAAGTCCCAGTCAAATCCACCTTGAAACTTAGGATATTTACGAATCAAATCCCAGTATTCTTTGAGGTTACCACCCGAGTTACCCATAGTGTGGTTATACTCACATTGAATCAGAGGACGTGTATAGTTTGGATCTTTAGAATAGGCTTCGCAGTCTTTTGGTGGATAATACATAGGGCAGAAGATGTCCGTTGCGTAGCCCTCTTTCTCCGCCCGTTCATACTGCACAGGACGGCTCTTGTCTTGTGATTTTATCCAATTGTAAGCATCGTCAAAGTTCTTACTATAACAAGTCTCATTACCTAAACTCCATAAGACGATACTAGTATGGTTGAACTTAGTTCCTACATTGTGTTGATTGCGTTCCATTATCTGTTTCGCAAAGAGGGGAGTACCTGATGGAGCGTCTTTAGCGTATCCGAAGCCATGACTCTCTTGGTTAGCTTCAGCTATAACATATAGTCCGTACTCATCACAAAGGTCATACCACAATGGGTCGTCAGGGTAATGACAGGTGCGAACAGCGTTGATGTTAAGACGTTTCATAATCTGGATATCCTGTATCATACGCTCACGTGTAACGAGATAACCGCCATCTGGATCCATTTCGTGTCGGTTAGCACCCTTGAAGAGAATGGGTTGTCCGTTGACAAGAACTTGTGAGTTCTTTATCTCCACCTTACGGAATCCTACCTTGAGGGGTATAGTCTCAATGGCTTTACCAGTCTTGGCATCTTCTACATGAACATAGAGATTATAGAGATAAGGTGTCTCTGCCGTCCACTTCTTTGGGTTTCTTAATTCCATCAAAGCCGTTGCTTGTCCTGCTTTATCAGGTGTTACGACTGTCTTACAGGCAAGGTTATTATCCGTATCCTCCAATACCAAGAAGGCTTTTGTATTGCCTGTAAGCTGAAGGTTGACGCTGAGTGTACCATCCTTGTAGTCATTTACGAGGTCAGGAGTAATACGGATGTCATCCAAGTGTTGCTTAGCATCACGTGCATAAAGGTAACTTTCACGTGCTACACCGCTAAGTCTCCAGAAGTCCTGATCCTCACAATAACTGCCATCCGACCATCTGAAGACTTGAAAAGCGAGCTGGTTTTTACCCTTCTTTAGGTATTTGGTGATGTCAAACTCAGGTCCGATCTTAGAGTCCTCACTATATCCAATAAACTTACCATTGACCCATAAATAGATACAGGAGGTCACCGAACCAAAGTGAGCAATAACTTGTTTGCCCGTCCAGTTGTCTGGTATTGTGATAGTACGGCGATAAGAGCCGACGTGGTTATCCTGAATTGGAACCTCAGGAGGGTTATTCTTGAAGTTACCTCGCCATGCAAAGCCAACGTTCACATACACAGGATCGCCGTAACCATTCATCTCCCAGATACCAGGAACATGTAAGGTCTTCCATTGTGAATCGTCATAATCAGTGCGAAAGAAGTCTGTTGGACGTTGATTAGCATGTTCCACCCAATTAAACTTCCAGTCTCCATCTAATGAGAGATAGTTTGTTGAGGCTTTACGGTCATTCCTCTTCCATGCTGACTCATCGTTAGGTGCGAAAGCAAAGAAGTCCGTGTGCGTTGCAAATCGGTTGACGGCATTTGTTTGTAAATCGTGCCATTCTGTGAAGGTAGGCTCTATCTGTGGCTTTTGAGCATGTAGCCCAGAGACAGACAAACCCATCAATAAAGCTGTAAGGATTATCTTTTCCATGTTGATCAATACTTTAGGTTTCTTTTTATACTGCTCCTTATATGCGTAACACGCATGAGGAAAACACCAACAAAATTAGCAAAAATTCCCTTAACAAGCGTTTTATCTATCAAATTTTATGTATATTTGCTACATAGAACGGCATACATAACATTTATTATCCATAATATGACTAGTCGGTACATCATAGTATGTTCAATTGCTTGTTGCCTTTTGTTGACCCATTCAATAGGGGTAGCACAAGCGCAGAAGGGACATAGAAGCACTCGAAAAGTTCAAACGCAACCTTTATTCCACGTAAATGATACCTTACCAATCGTTGGTTCGATGGCAAAGGTGGGAGCAGAACAAATGAATAAAGGATTGGTAAGTTCGGCACTTGATGCTCTATCAGGTAGGGTCGTGGGTGTTAATATGGTATCTAACGGACAAGACCGAATGGCAATGCTCACAAGTGTGCGTGTCCGTGGTACTACGTCATTAACTGGTGGCAACGACCCACTCGTTATTATTGATGGAGTATCTTCCGACTTAGCCACGCTCTCAACCATCTACCCTGCAGATATTGAGAGTTTCACGGTCTTGAAGAATGCTTCAGAAACATCAAAGTATGGTTCTCGTGGTGCTTCTGGTGTCATTGAAGTGAAGACGAAACGCGGTCATGGAGGTAAGTTCCAGATATATTATGATGGAACTATAGGTTTTGAGTCTGTTTATAAACAACTTCGAATGCTGAATGCAACGGAGTATAGAAATGCTGCAAAAGCATTGGGATTGGTTTATAATGATGGAGGCTTTGATACAGACTTCCAAAAGGAGATTACCAGAACGGGCTTCTTAAATACACATCATATAGCTTTTAGCGGTGGTAGTGATAAGTCGAATTATCGTGCGTCATTAGGTTATATGCGTGGAGAAACCGTTATTAAGAATCGAAGCTACAATAACTTTATAGCCAAGCTAGACATCTCTCAGTTGGCATTTGACGAGAAGTTGAAGATAGACTTTGGTGTCTTCGGCTCGTCTCAACAGGATAATAAGGTCTATGACCTGCACATGCTTGTCTATTCAGCAGCGTCTATGAATCCTACATTAGCCTTTCATAAGGTTGGAGATGGGTGGCAACGCAATAGCAACTCATCGCAGATTGCTGCCCCCGCACCGCTATTGAAGGAGCGTAACGATGAGCGGAATCTAACTTTCAATACCCATTTGCAATTACAATATCAGCTGTCACATGACTTGAAGCTATCGGCTTTGGGCTCTTATTCCTATACATCAACAGAGAATGGGAAGTTCGCTCCTACATGGGTATGGGCACAAGGAAGAGCCTATAGAGGAGAGCGTAAGACGGAGGATTTGTTAGGTAATCTCCAACTTGATTGGAAGCATAGTTGGGACAATCAAGCCCTCTCTGCCACCCTTTTGGGTGAATATCAACAGAGCAAGACAAGGGCTTTCTGGACAGAAGTAAAGGGATTGACTAGTAACCTCTTCGGCTATGATAATCTTAGTGCGGGAGCCGTCCGACCTTATGAGGGAACGGGTAGTAGCTATGCTGATCCGAGTTTAGCATCCGTCATGGGAACACTCTCTTACAATCTTTTGGACCGTTACACATTGAATATGTCTATGCGTGCCGATGGCTCATCAATGGTGGGTAAAGACCACACATGGGGCTTCTTCCCTTCTATTTCAGCATCGTGGGATATGAAGAAAGAGGCTTTCCTGCGTAACATGAGAGCGATTAGTTTGCTTCATCTGAGGGTTGGTTATGGTAGGTCGGGTAACCTTGGAGCTATCAGCTCTTACCTTTCTTTAAAGCAATATACACCTATTGGAGTGGTATCGTATAATGGAACTCCAACCACAACAATGGGTATCTTGCGTAATAGTAACCCCGATCTAAAGTGGGAGGTACGCAGTACTTTCAACGTCGGAACGGATTTGGGCTTCTTTAATAACCGCCTCCTCTTGACCGCCGAATACTATTATTCGAAGACAACAGCCATGCTCTATGAGTATGATGTGCCTGTTCCAGACTTCCCCTTTGATAAGTTATTGGCGAACATAGGCTCTATGTCGAATAGTGGATTTGAGCTTGGTGTGGGCATTGTGCCTATTGCTCGAAAGGATATGGAACTGAACATCAATGTTAACATGGCTTGGCAGAAGAACAAACTGTTGTCCTTGAGCGGTAGTTATAAGGGGCACGAGATGACGGCATCGAAGATTACTCCTATTGGCGCAATGGATGGTGCGGGCTTTCATGGGGGTAATAACCACATCTTGTATCAGATAGTTGGGCAGCCACTGGGAGTTTTCTATCTTCCTCACTGCAAAGGACTCGTTGATAACGGGCATGGACACATGAAGTATGACATCGCTGACTTAGATAACAATGGCACAATAGATCTTAGTGATCATGGTGATCGTTATATTGCAGGACAGGCTACTCCAAAGATGACACTCGGCTCTAATATCAGCTTCAGATATAAGAATATTGATGTAACCTTGCAGATGAACGGAGCCTTCGGGCATAAGATATTCAACGGAACGACGCTCTCATACCTCAATATGTCTAACTTCCCTGATTATAATGTGTTGTCTGTTGCACCAGAGCGGAACATCGTTGACCAGAATGTGAGCGACTATTGGTTGGAGAAGGGAGACTATCTTAACTTCGATTATCTCACCATTGGGTGGAATACTCCTATTAAGAACAAGTACATCCAGTCATTGCGTTTATCATTCAACATCAATAATCTCGCTACTATCACGGGCTACAGTGGATTGACACCAATGATAAATAGTTACGTAGTAGATAACACATTAGGTATTGATGACAAGCGAACTTATCCTCCTTATCGCACCTTCTCGGTGGGACTAAGCCTTAAGTTCTGATGGAAGCTATTAATATTTTAAACCCTTCACAGCATGAGATATATTCCACGTTTATTACTCTTTGCGGCTATCTTTACCTTCTCTAGTTGCTTGAATGAGCACTCTAAAGGGAGTCTGGACGAAGACCAAGTATTCACATCGGCTAAGGATGTGTATGTGAATGCCGTTGCCACGTTATATAATTATATTGGTGGTAATGCCGACAGTCAGGGCTTGCAAGGCACTTATAGGGGCGTTTATGATTACAATACCTTCACTTCTGACGAGGCAATCATCCCTGTTAGAGGGGGTGATTGGTACGATGGTGGCTTTTGGGAGAATCTTTATCTGCATCGTTGGACGGCTGATGACCAGTCGCTCTACGACACATGGAAGTATCTCTACAAGGTGGTTGTGTTCTGTAATGACGCTTTGAGGATTATAGATGAGAAGCGGGATCTGCTCACCGAGAGCCAATACACTTCCTATCAAGCTGAAGTGAGAGCACTAAGAGCATTGTACTATTTCTATATCATGGATATGTTTGGTAACATCCCATTGGCTGCTAACACACTTGACGACATGAAGGTTAGTAAGCAATATAGCCGACCAGAAGCGTTCAAGTTCATTGTCAAAGAGCTACAAGAGGTCGAACCATTATTGCCAAAGGCACATAGTAACTTGGAGGGAGCCTATTATGGGCGTGTCACACAGCCTGTCGCTGACTTCCTGTTGGCTAAGTTAATGCTCAATGCGGAGGTATATACGGATGCTGATTGGACTGACAACCAGCGTCCCAATGGGACTAACATCTTCTTCACCATTGATGGGCAACAGTTGAATGCGTGGCAGGCTTGCCAGTATTATTGTGATAAGATAACGGCAGACGGCTACACGTTAGCAAGCGATTATAGCAGTAACTTCGCCGTACACAATGAGACATCAGTAGAGAATATATTTGTGATTCCGATGAACAAGATACTCTATAAGAATCAATTTCAGTATCTTTTCCGCTCTCGTCACTATGCGCATGGTGGCGCAGTGGGTACTTCCTCAGAGAATGGTGCCTGTGCAACGCTTACTGCTGTGCGTACTTTCGGTTACGGAACGAGCCATGTTGACAAGCGATATACAGTTAATTTATACTCTGACACGGTGCGCGTCGATGGGAAGATTGTACGTCTTGAAGATGGCGAACCGCTAATCTATATGCCGTTGGCTGTTGAGGTGAATTTAACAAATAGTCCGTTTGTTAAGACAGCGGGTGCCCGTATGGCTAAATACGAGGTAGATAGGAACGCATATAACGACGGTAAGAGCCCCGATAACGACATAGTACTCTTCAGATATGCCGATGTGCTTTTAATGAAGGCAGAAGCAAAAGCGCGTAACGGGGAGGTTGCAGATAACGAACTAAATGCTGTTCGCCAACGCAGTGGGATGGGGTATAGGCAAGCTACCCTCGATAACATCCTTGCCGAAAGACTGATGGAACTGATGTGGGAAGGCTGGAGGCGGAACGATCTCATACGCTATGACCTGTTCCATCGGGTGTATGACCAGAAGACAAATAGCACAGGTGAGGCGGATCGGCACACTATCGTGTTCCCCATTCCAACTCGTGTTATGGCATTGAATAAGAGTTTGAAACAGAATAAAGGCTATCGCCAGCCTTTGTCCTAATAGTTTGGTAAGATGGAACCTATTCTATGCGTTCCATCTTACTCCTCATTGCTATATATACTTCCAGTGATACCTTACGACCGCGAAGCGACCGAACGCGTGGCATGTCACGGAAGTATTCGTCGTAAGTGTAATACCAGTTATACTTCTTAATCTCCCTACTTCGACTAATCATATTGGCTACCTTTCTTGCAGCTGACGGCATAACAGAAGAGAGGAAGTACTGCTTGTCAATCGTCTCTAATGCCACCACGAGAAATTTCTTAGGCTTTTGTGCAATGCGAGTAGGAATATCCTTTGTTCGTGTGGATATGGTAATGTGCCTACCGAAACGCTGATTAATGTCAGCCATCATCTGACGGAAGATAACACCATGAGCCGAAGTATCCTTCTGCCCCGTGTAAGCTATATAATAATGTATCATCTCATGGATGAGCACATCATCAATCTCCTCCTTGTTTAACGCATAGTATGTGGAGATGGAAATGGTGTAATCGGAATAAATGGTGCGCCTCCAATGCGTTCGTCGCTTGCATGCCATCTGTCCGAGACGGGTCTTGCCTCTCGACAATTTAAGCGCAGGCAAGGGAAGTTCCCCTTGAAAGATAAGCTGGTTATAGTGTGTGAATGCCTCTTTAAGATAGGCTATTGTGAGGTTTTGCTTCATATTGAATGTGTGACAGTAGTCATTAGTTAGACAGGTTAAATTCTGTATTATAACTGATTCTACACAGCGGTATAATTGAGTATCATACGCATGATATTCGAGTATCACTTGTATGATATTCGAGTATCATGCTGATGATATTCGAGTATCACATAGGTGATACTCAATTATACACCGGCTGTATAATCGATTGTACCCAGCGTGATAATGGATTGTCTTCATCGTGACAATGGATTGTACAGGTGTGTACAAAAGGCTAAGTTATATGTTTCATCGGTTAAAGTGACGTTATATTTCTTGAGAGATGGCTCTTCCGTCCTCTGTTCCTGCTATGTGCTAACGCACGAAGTGAGAGGCGTGAGGGCTGGACGAAGTGGGTAAAAAGCAATCAAGTAAGGACTGACAGTTTCGTTTGTCCTTACTTGATTGGTATTTAAACATCTACATCAGAGATGGTTTATCTATCTTCTTAGCATATAGACAGGGTGTAAAGATAGATCGTTGCGGCGGGTATTGCTAAAAGCGATGAGTCGAATCGGTCGAGTATTCCGCCATGTCCCGGTAGGATATTACCGCTGTCTTTGATGCCGATAGTGCGTTTGAGCAGGCTCTCAACAAGGTCGCCCCATGTTCCAAAGATAACGACAACCAGCCCCAGACCAATCCACTCTGGCATACTGAGGAGGTGAGTGTTATTGCCTGAATTAGCATAATAGCCTATCACGCCAGCGATAATCAGTACGAGGATACCCCCTCCGATACTTCCTTCCCAGCTCTTCTTCGGGCTGATGCGTGGGAAGAGTTTGTGCTTGCCAAAGAGTGAGCCGCTAAGATAAGCACCCGTATCATTTGCCCAAAGGAAGATAAATATGCTCAATGGTAAGAGATAATCGAAGGTTGTCATACCAAAGCCTTTCTGCTGAAAGGCTAACACGCTCATCATTGAGAAGGGGAAGGCAATGTACATCTGACCTAACATTGTGTAAGCCCAACTATGCATTGGATTCTTATTCTGTAGGTAGAGTTCCGCAACGAAGAGATAGATAAGGGTGAGAACATACGGTACGAAGACGATAAAACCAGTCACCATATTCACTTGTAGAGCTGTTACAGCGCAGAAGAAGTAGGCTCCTGCTACGGTAGAGATGAAACGATTGACCTTTACACCGTCTATTTTATTCACCAATCCCGTGTATTCCCACATAGCTGCTCCCGTTATGATGAGGAACAAACACGTGAGTCGTAGTGGGTTGATGATGCTCGTCACCATAATAGCAACGAATACGATTCCAGTGAGGGCACGCACGATTAGGTTCTTAAGTTTATCACTCATGGCGTCTTATTTATTCTGCTGTGTTATTTGATTCGATGTCATCTTCAGCCTTTGTCGCATTGTCGCTGAGTGCTCTCTGCTGTGCCTCATGCTCTGCTTGAGCCTGTTTTACAGCTTCGGGCATATCCTCCAACTTAGGTTGTGACTTAATCTCTTGGTCTAACAACTCCTCTGTGCGACTCACCCAAGGACGCTTTCCGAAGATCGCTTCAACGTCTTCTGCCATGATGACCTCACGCTCTACGAGTAGTTGAGCAAGGCGGTTGTGACCTTCCTTGTGTTCGGTGAGTATCTGCTTAGCACGCTCGTACTGTCCGTTAATCATCTTCAGCACTTCCTCATCGATCATCTTTGCGGTTGTGTCAGAGTATGGCTTCTGGAAGTTGTACTCGTCATTATTGTAATAGCAGATATTTGGCAAGCGGTCGCTCATACCTGCGTAGGCAATCATACCGTATGCACTCTTGGTTGCACGCTCTAAGTCGTTCATCGCACCAGTTGATATATGACCTGTGAAGAGCTCCTCTGCTGCACGACCACCGAGCAATGAGCACATCTCATCCAACATCTGTTCTTTGGTTGTGATAGGACGCTCTTCTGGCAGATACCATGCTGCACCGAGAGCCTGACCACGTGGTACTATGCTCACCTTTACCAATGGGTTGGCGTGTTCGCAGAACCAACTGATTGTGGCGTGACCTGCTTCATGGAGGGCGATAGTGCGCTTCTCTTCGGCAGTCATTACCTTTGTCTTCTTCTCCAAACCACCAATGATTCTGTCAACAGCATCTAGGAAGTCTTGCTTTGCTACCTCCTTGCTGTTGTGGCGGGCTGCGATAAGGGCTGCCTCATTACATACATTGGCAATGTCGGCACCAGAGAATCCTGGCGTCTGGCGTGCTAAGAGGTCGATATCAAGGTTCTTGTCGAGCTTCAAGTTACGCATGTGAACGAGGAAGATGTCCTTACGCTCTGGTAGATCGGGTAGGTCTACGTGAATCTGGCGGTCGAATCGTCCGGCACGAAGCAAAGCCTTATCAAGCATGTCAACGCGGTTGGTTGCTGCGAGAACAATCACACCAGAGTTTGTGCCGAAGCCGTCCATCTCTGTGAGTAGGGCGTTAAGTGTGTTCTCACGTTCGTCATTACCGCCCATTGCAGGGTTCTTTGAACGGGCACGACCAACGGCATCAATCTCATCAATGAAGATGATACAAGGTGACTTCTCCTTAGCTTGGTGGAAGACATCACGTACTCGGCTCGCACCAACACCGACGAACATTTCAACGAAATCGGAACCACTCATAGAGAAGAAGGGTACGCCAGCCTCACCAGCAACAGCCTTTGCTAGCAATGTCTTACCCGTTCCTGGAGGACCAATCAGTAGTGCACCCTTAGGAATTTTACCACCTAGGTCGGTGTATTTCTTTGGGTTCTTCAAGAACTCAACAATCTCTTGTACCTCTTGCTTAGCGCCTGTCTGACCTGCAACATCCTTGAAGGTAATCCCCATTTCGTTAGCTTTCTCATAGAGCTTAGCCTTTGACTTGCCCACACTGAAGACACCGCCGCCACCACCGGCACCGCCTCCCATACGGCGAATAAGGAAGTACCATATTCCAAAGAATACTAACCAAGGGGCTATAGAGATAAGAATATCCATCAAGCCATTTCTCGACTTGTTCTCATAACTATAGCTGGCTATCTTCTTCTGGGCTACAGCTTGATCTAAGAAAGTTTCTACTTTATCTACAGAACCAATCTCAACGTTTACGTATGGAGCCTTACCTACCTGTTGTGTACCTTGTTTGAAGATGTCACGGATGTGGTCTGGACTAACAAACATACGCAAGGTGTTGTCGCTCTTATTAATGACTACCTTCGTACCATAGCCTTTGGCAATATATTGCTTGAATGTTGTGTAATCTCTGTCAACGCCTACGCTGCTTGATAAAAAGCCATTGCCACCAGTAAAGAGTACTACTCCGATGGCAATGATGACCAATACGTACAGCCAGTTCATATTGAACTTAGGCATCTTAGGTATATTGGGATTGTTGTTGGGGGATGAATTGTCCATTGTTGAAGTTTGATTAATTATGAAATAATAAATGGGTGATTAGATGGCTTTATACCTAATCTATGTCTGGTAAGTAAGTCAACTTAGCATCCTCCCATAGGTGTTCTATGTCATAGAAAGCACGTGTCTCTGGAAGAAATACATGGACGATTACATCCACATAGTCTATCGCTACCCATTGATCATTACCAAGTCCTGCACAGTTGACAGGCTTCTCACCAATCGTCTCACGTACATAATCGCTTACCGATTCAGCAATGGCTTCAACTTGTTGGGTTGAGTTACCCTGGCAGATGATGAAGTAGTTACAGATGGTACCATCAATCCCTGATAGATCTGCAATTACTATGCCATGTCCCTTCTTATCTTGGATTCCTTTTGTAATAAGCTCTACTAATCTTTTAGTTTCTTTCATTCAGTCTTGTTATATAATATGAGTTGCAAAGTTAACGCAAATGGCATGAAGTGCAAAATAAATTTAGTTTTATTTATAATTGGTATATACTGCATTGCTAACTCCTGTTGATAGAATGACAACAAACAGTTTATCACGTGTGTCGAAGCCCAACCCTAATATGGAAAAACGCCTTATCACCTTATATATATAATGGTAGGACATAAAAGAAGATGGAATATGCTACTATTGACATATCCCATCTTTCCTTATTCGTTAGTATTTCCTACTATCTTTGCATACAATAAACAATTACTTATTCTCTGCGTCGATAGCCTTTATCTTCTGCTTCACTTCGTTCATATCATCCTTGAGCTTCTCGATACGGCGGTTCATTTCGTCAATGAGACTGTTGCCTTTCTTAGAGCTGATACTCAAGAAACCGAGGTTGTTCTCATAGGTGTTAATCTCCTGTTTGAGCTGTTCGAAGCGGCGCATCAAACGACCACGCTCGTTATCAAGAGCGTCAACACCACGGCTAGCCACCTTTTTCAAGTTGTTACGGAAACTATCTACACGCTTGCGAGATGCCGATATGTGAAGGTCTTTATACAATTTATCGAGTACCTCATGATACTCCTTATACAACTTATCCTTCTCCTTGTAAGGTACATGTCCTACCTTATTATATTCCTCGGTGAGCTGTTGAACCTTCTCCAAGATGCCTTCTTCGGTCTTATCAAACAATTCCTTTAGTAGAGCAATAATCTCCTTCTTCTTTCCAAGGTTCTCACGTTCCTCACTATGTGCCCCTGCATGTACTGCGTTACGCGCCTCGAAGAAGTGGTTACAAGCTGTTAGGAAGTCGTTCCAAAGCTGATCACCGATTTTCTTAGGTACCATGCCTATCGTTTTCCACTCCTTTTGCAATGCGATGAGCTTATCGGATGTAGCCTTCCAATCGGTAGAATCGGTCAGAGCCTGTGCCTTTTCAACGAGTGCTTTCTTCTTCTCTGCGTTCTCAGCAAACTGTGCTTTCAACTGTTTGAAGAACTCGCCTTTACGTGTAAAGAAGTCATCACAAGCCGCACGGAAGCGCTCGAAAATCTTTACGTTCATCTTCTGTGGAGCAAAGCCAATCGTCTTCCACTCCTGTTGAAGAGCGATAATCTCTTTTGTATGTTTCTCCCAATCGGATGACGTTTTATTCTCTTGTTTGATGATCTCTTCAATCTTCTCGCATAGAGCAGTCTTCTTTGTAAGGTTCTCCTCTTCGCTATTGCGGATAGCTTCAAAGTGCTGTTGGTGACGCTTGTTGATAATAGTGCTTGCTGCTTTAAAGCGTGCCCAAATCTGTTCGCGAAGTTCTTTTGCAACTGGTCCCGTCTCGCGATACTCTTGATGAAGTTCTTGTAACTGATGGAAAGCACTGATGACATCCTTCTCTTCTGTCAACTTCTCTGCTGCTTCACACAGCTTCGTTTTCTTCTCAAGATTCTTCTTGAAATCGTATTCACGTGCTTCGCGATTCAGATTCAACAAGTCGTAGAACTGCTCAACATAGAGTTGATAGTTGCGCCATAGCTCGTTAGCCTTCTCTGCAGGAACCATTTTGATCTCTTTCCATTCCTGTTGTAAGGTCTTCAAAACTGGGAAGTTCTTGTTTGCCTCATCAGGAGTTGTAACCATCGCTTTGATCTTCTCAATGATAGCCTCCTTCTTCTTGAGGTTCTTCTGCTTCTCTTCTTCGAGTGCAAGGAATGCCTTTTGGCGTTTCTCCTTAATGATGGTCATCTCCGCCTTAAATACCTCCTCGTCCTCATCTGGGAATACCTGATACTTATTTGGATCGCCACCATTCTCTATATAAGCCCTCTGCTGTGCTTCACGTTCAGCGAGGTGTAGCTTATAGAATACAGTTTTCAGATGGTCAACCTCAGCTTTCTCGGGGGTATCGTCACTATCAACAATAGCCTTAAGGCGCTCTATGATTTCCTTCTTTGTGCTATATGTCTTCGCAGTATTGGCTTCCGCTTCGCACTTAGATTGTGTTTCAGTTGGCTGATTTAGGTCTTCATCTGTGACTTCATTCTGCTCTGCTGGAGCTTTAGCTACAGTTTCTTCAGACAACTTTACTTCTTCTGTACCCTGATTCAGGGCATTTTCTTGAGAGTCCATCATTCCACTTTTTGTTTGTGATTCGGGTTTTCCGCAAATTAGATAACAAATAACTCAATTAATATAGGGCATTCGTTACCATGTTATAGAATATCAAGTGCAAACTTAGATAAAATCTCTGAATGTACCTAATAATTATCTTGTTTTTTCGTACTTAACCTCTAAAGTAAACGTTTACGGCGTAAAATCCACCATGAAGCAGCGGAAACTACAACGGATAAGAGCATCGCTATGGGGAAACCCCATGTACTTCTTTCCATACCGTTAATAAGGTTCATACCAAAGAGGGAGGATATTAACGTTGGCAACATCATGACTATTGACACCGAAGTAAGTGTACGCATCACGGTGTTCATGTTGTTGTTAATAATGCTAGAATACGTGTCCATCGTTGATTCCAAGATGTCTGAATAGATACTAGTAGTCTCTCTCGCCTGTGACATCTCGATGTTTACATCCTCGATAAGGTCGGCATCCAACTCATCAACTTGTAGCTTGAATTTTAGCTTAGCAAGTAGGTTCTCGTTGCCACGAATGGATGTAATGAAATAGGTGAGAGAGTCTTGTAGCCTACTCAAACCTATCAAACTCTCATTATCAACACCCTTATCAAGATTGCGTTTAGCCTTCTCGATGAGTGTATTAATCTGCTTGAGTCGTTTCAAGTACCATACTGCCGATGATAGAAAGAGACGGAAGATTAAGTCCACATAGTCGGTGAATCCAGCATTTCTCTTCTGCTGATAACTAACAAAGTCGAGCATCATATTGGTCTCGAAGTTACATACAGTGATGGTCACATCTCGTTTATGTATAATACCTAAAGGAACGGTTGTGTATGGTGTTCGCGACCGTATTTCTTTAACGTAGGGGATACGTAAGATGATAAGCATCCAACCGTCATCATACTCATAACGGGCACGCTCATCTGTATCGCTGATATCCGATAGGAAGTAATCAGGGATATGATATGTATCTTCCAGTTCTTGCTGATCTTGCTCTGTTGGGCAGGTTACTTGAATCCAACAATTAGGTTGCCATTCCTTAATGGGACTCAAGGTTCTATTGATATTCCAATATGTTTTCATTTGCTAATCTCCATGTTTAATAAGTGTGGGGATTAGCAATCTCGTTGCAATCCTCACGCTTATTGATTGAAAGTTTTCGCGTGATAATCGTCCATTTAATAATTACGTATTGGTTTTGCGACTGCAAATTTAGGAAAAAATAATGGTTAGAACAAACAAACGAATAAGTTTTTAAGGTTAGTGGAGTGCGGTTGGTGTAAATGAGCAGACGCCTTTCTTACCTCGAAGAGAGGCTTTCCTTTATGCCAAGAGACGCCCTCTTTATATGCAAGAAAGGCTCTCCTTGTTTTCCATCTATCGAAGTCTCTTGTTTTATAGTCTGTTACCTCTAACAGAATTGATGCTTATGATGTCTCCTTATAGTACTCTTTAAAGAGTTAATTAACATTAAATAATTATCTAATCGCTTGCGTTCTTACTTTTAATTATCTATCTTACAAGCGGTAATTAATTATGTCTAACAATACTAAATAACTCTTTTAATTATGAAGAAACAAATCACTTGGATGTGTATCCTATTATGTTCTCTATTGTTCATAGCCTGTGAGAAAGCTGTAATTGACAACCCTGATGGAAAGAAGAAGTCGGACAAGGAGCGGCATAGAGTTACTCGCGTTGTAAGGATTCATCCAACCGAACTGAGCATGGAAACATCGGATGAGCCTTTACTTAGTAAGTCTTCTTGTACGTTATCGAGGGTAGGTGGCAAGCAAAAAGAGGGTAAGGTGAAGCTCTATGCATTGAATATTTACGAGCAAAAAGCGGGTTCTACCGTATATGAGAAGTATGCTTATGGTTTGTTCTCCGATGCCGATAAGATGGCAATAAGGATGTTTGAAGACAATAGCTATAGGATAGAATGTTTGGAGGTAGTGGAAGGTGACGACCATATATATAATAAGGACGGAGCTTATCTGGCACCTTTCTTGCACGGAGCAGACCTCCCAACGAAAGTAACCAATAAGTTTGTAATGTCGAAGAAGGACAACTTGGGGAATATTCAAAAGGGTGAAACGAATCTCTCGGAAACTAAGACAATACGTTATCCAAGGGTTATGAAGTTCTATGGAACACTGGAAGATATTCATCCGAAAGCCTCCGATGCGCTCACGATAGACATGCGGCGAGCTGTATTTGGGCTCCTTTTTAAGATTACACCACCAGAGGAAGGAACGTTAGAGATTAGTTATCTCGGTTGGAAGTTAAGCCGGAAAAGCTCTCAGTCTGTCTATAATGATGGCAGTATTTATGCCTTTAGTGATATAGTTGAAGCCTGTAAAGACGGTTATCAAGAGGTAGTTCCTTTTGATATAAAGTGGACTAAGGCAGATGGAACTATCGTACAGGAACAAAAGAATCTGACCTTGAAACGGAATGTGAAAACCATGGTGGAGATTGCTATTGAGGGACCGAAAGCCCATGGACTTAGCTTTCGTGAAGAGAATGTAGCCATGACTGAAGAGCATGTGGATTGGCATGTTGTGAAATAGGTCACGCTCTTTTTATTAGCAGAGCATGGCAGCCAATGCCTTAATCTCCGCACGTGCGGGTTTCCCCGTGGCAGTTTGTGGGATATTAGCAGTGTGGAGAATGAGGCGTGGTTGCCAGTACTTAGGGAGAATGCGTTGGCAGATCGCACTGACCGCATTGGTATCTTCGTCTGTAGTGAGTAGTACAACAAGCTCGCCAAACTTCTCGTCTCTTATGCTCGTAATGGCATATTCCATTGTAAGATGAGCTTTCAAGGCACGTTCTACTTTCTCTATTTGTATCTTGATACCGCCCGAATCAATCACATTATCGCGTCTCCCGAGGATGCGGAAACGCATTCGATCGCCCTTTCCGCTCGGTGATTTCATCTTTTGGAGTTCGGCTCTATCATTCGTTACCAAGGGCTGCGAACATACCGCTGGGGCGTTGATAACCAGACAATCATCCGTATTTAAACTCACTTCCACACTATCGAATGGTTCGTACCAATCGCTTGCTGAATCTCCATTCAAGCGTCGTAAAGCGATGTGAGAGAGCGTTTCAGTCATTCCGTATGTACTCCACACTGCATGAGGGAAGTCTTTTAATGCTTCGGCGAGATGGTCATCTATGGCTCCACCTCCGATGATTAATTGTTTAATCTTGCGTAGTCTCTCTCGTTCTTGAAGCACTTGTAGGGAGTTATAAACTTGCAGTGGAACCATAGCTGCAAATGTTATCTCTTCATGAAGGGCGTTGGCTTGGCGGAGAGAATCGTCAGAGAGTGGATGACCAGAGGGCTTTACGTTGATTAATCGTAAGTTTCTTTCAATACTCCTAACTACTACCATCTTACCCGCAATATAGTCCAGAGGCATGCAAAGGAGTGCTGTGTCACCAGCTTTCAATCGAAGGAAATCACAGGTGATGTGTGCTGAGTTCAACATTCGAGACTTCTCCACCCATAGTGGTTTAGGCTTCCCTGTCGATCCACTGGTATGCACTAACACCCTCGTGTCAGCGTTATTCCATTCTGTAAGAAACTCTTCTATCGTCATTGCTGTTCGTTGATTGATTCCCTAATCGTTATTGTTTCACCCAGAGTTGATCACCTTTAATCGTTAGAGGCATGGGTATATTATCCGAGAACAAAAGACCTGTTCCAAGTCCCTGAGGCATTGTTATGTGAGGTCCGTATAAGTCGGCTGTAAGCTGCGCAATGCTGTTTAACCCCACATTACTTTCTAGTGCGGAGGTGATCCAAGAGGCTATTCCCCGTTCATTAGCCATCTTCACCCATTCGCGCACACCTGCCATACCCCCATGCAAACTAGGTTTTAGAACAATATATTGCGGTCGGATGGTGTCGAGGAGTTGCTCTTTTTCGTTATAGTTATTCACTCCGATGAGTTCTTCATCTAGTGCGATTGCAAGTGGAGAGAGGTCACATAGCTGTGCCATTTCTGCCCATTGATGCTGTCGGATAGGCTGTTCTATGGAGTGGATATCGTATTGTGCCAATGCTTCCAAGCGTTCCATGGCATTTTCAGGGGTGAATGCTCCGTTTGCATCGACGCGTAGTTCTATTTGAGCGCGTGTGAAGGACTGTCGGATGTGACGGATAAGTTCAATCTCTTTAGCGAAGTCTATTGCCCCAATCTTTAGCTTCACACAGTGATAGCCAGCCTTTAGTTTCTCTTCTAAACGCTGATACATCTCATCGAAGGAACCCATCCAAACGAGTCCGTTGATGGTGATACCCTCCTTACCAGCACCAAAGTTTGTGTGGAAGAAGTCGATACTTCCGTTTGCATCAAGCTGTGCCTTTGCTGTTTCCAAGCCAAAGAGCATAGACGGATAAGGCCTCATCGCATTAGTGTTAATGCTTCCCGTATGGCAAAAGTCATCACAGAAAGTTCGTAATTTACGCTCATATTCATCATCTGGCATGGCATCGCAGGATAAATCAGGGAGTGTGGCACATTCCCCAACGCCTATTACTCCAGGCTTATTCGTGTCTGATAGCGTAATGTAAAAGCTCTTCCTCGTTGTGTAAATGCCCCTCGATGTCCCTGCAGGGGTGATGAAGTGGAGGGTGCGGGAGGATATTTTTATTTCGTACATAGTAATTCCTTTTATTTTTTGTTTCTATATTCAATCCTCGCTCTTGCCATCTGTTCGCGTATTCCACCATGCTTTATAAAATCATCTTTGATATAGTCTAAATACCTTCTAAGTATTACATCTTCTTGATGAAGCAAAGTGATAGCAATGTTAGCTATGGTTTCATCTGTGCGTATTTGGATGGCATTACGATAAAAAGAAGACTCATTATGTTTGGAACATACGCGCCGCGTAATGATAGCATTCTTATCATCTGCATCCCATTTGGTAAGGTTTCGGACACGAAGATAGTCTTCATAATCAATTAATAGCTCCTGTAGACTGGCACGAGCAACGTTTATTAGTTTTATTTCTGTCTCTGCGGAGGTCGTTGAGGCAGCACATCCTTCTGCGATATTCTGCTTTCCTGATCGGGCAGCCTGTATCATTTGGTCTATCGTTCTGTCCCCTCTATTCAAAAAGTGGTGGGCAAAGTAATAGGTGATATCATATATACATTCGGCTTTCTGATAAGCGATTAGGTTGCGATAATTGCCTTTTTGTGGTAAGAAAGGTGTCTCCATGAGTGTTTGTGGGCTATTGATAATAATGTTTCCGTTGGGTTATTGGGCTTATAGGGCTAATAAGTCTAATTGGGCAATCAGTCTCTATAGTCCTTATTAAGTAAACTATTTTATTAGCCTCATTGGTCTTTAATTAGCCCAATGAGGCTAATTATCAATTAAGGAAACTGTGGGTACTTATCGAAATCGGGTTTACGTTTCTCCAAGAAAGCCTTTCCGCCTTCTTGAGCCTCATCTAGTGTGTAATAGAGCATAGTGGCATCCCCGGCCAGTTCTTGTATACCTGCTTGACCGTCCAACTCGGCATTTAGACCTGCTTTTATCATGCGTAAGGCTAACGGGGAACGCTCCATCATGGTGTTAGCCCAGTCTACACACTCGTCTTCTAACTGTTCGAAGGGTACGACCTTATTGACTAATCCCATGCGTTCTACCTCTATTGCAGAGTATTGACGGCACAAGAACCATATCTCTCTAGCCTTCTTCTGCCCCACAATACGGGCTAGATACGAAGCACCGAAACCGGCATCGAAGGATCCAACCTTTGGCCCTGTCTGTCCGAAGATGGCGTTATCCGAAGCGATGGAGAGGTCACATACCACTTGAAGTACATGTCCGCCACCAATGGCATAACCATTTACCATGGCGATAACAGGCTTTGGTAAGCGACGAATCTGCATCTGTAAATCAAGGACATTAAGGCGTGGAACACCATCACCTCCTACATATCCACCCCTTCCTTTAACGTGCATGTCGCCCCCAGAACAGAATGCTTTATCACCCTCACCAGTAAGTATGACCACTCGAATATCAAGTGCTTCGCGACAGTAGTTGAATGCTTGTGACATCTCCCAGACCGTCTTTGGCGTGAAAGCATTGCGATAGCGAGGTCGGTTAATGGTAACTTTTGCGATATGATTAAACTCTTCGAAGCGTATTTCCTCAAACTTGAAGCCCTCGATGGGTTTCCATTCTCTTTTGCTCATAAGGCTTTTCTTTTATTTTGGAGTTTTATTTTAAAATGATAATTAGTTGTTTTCTCTTGGCTAGGAAAAGGCTTTGTAATAGTCTTCCATTGCTTGTGCATCCTCTTCGGGGTTAGTGAAAACCTCCAAGAGAACAGGTCCTTCCTCAGCATTGAAGAAGTCCTTTAGGCGTTCCGATAACTCTTCTGCATTGTGTGCAGCCATGTATTCGATGTCATGGGCTTGACAGATGGCTTCAGCGGAAGTATTATGATGTGCTGCAATTATATCATCTCGGAATGGAGAAGAGCCTAATCCGTGTAATTGATGGAATATTCCTCCACCTCCATTGTTGAGTAGTAAGATCCCAAGATTTGGTGATAAGCATTGGTTCCAAAGTGCATTTTGATCGTAAAAAAAGCTCAAGTCACCGATAACACAGTACACATCCTCTTCTTCCTGATGTGCAATAGCATATCCAACAGCCGTTGACAGCGAGCCTTCTATGCCATTCACGCCACGATTCACATAGATGTATTGATCAGAGAAGATGTTTCCCAATCGTATAGCAGAGCTATTCCCATAGAAAAACTCACCATCAATACCTTCTTTACGGATGGTCTCGTGGAAAGTTTTAACGGTTAGTAATTGTGAAAAACGGGGTTGTATCTTCTTTCGAATGGCGTAGGCTTCATTGAAAGCGTTGTTCCATTGCGTCACAAAAGGTTTCTCTCTCATGTCATCCACTTCGTTAGCAAGGATACCAATCATCTCTGTCTGCGAACATTGAATGATATCCGTTAGGTGCATGAAGGTATCACAACAAGCCCCACTCTCGTTTACAACGATAGAAACCTGTGGTTGGCACTTTCGTAAAAACTGCTTCAATCGTTTGCTAACCAGTGTCCCTCCTATATATATAAGGTGGTCGGGACGATAAGACTCATCGTTACCTATCCTTATCAATGCCTCATCAATGGGGAGAGCAGGGCTAATACTATCATCTGCCAACTTCTCTTGAATGACCACGGCAGTGCTTTTCAACACCTCAAGAGCCTCCATTGTCTCCCCAACAACCTCAGGAGTCATCTGTCCAAGAACAATCATTGGACGCTCACTTTGCAGTAGTTCTGCTGCCAGTTCATAGCTAACAGTATTATCAGAAACGGATTCGTGCAAGGTGATTTGTCGCTCGTTAGGGAGGTTGGGAACATCATATTCAAAAAGAGGTTCACTAATAGGAACATTGATGTGTACGGGTCCGAACCCTTGAGATAAGGCTGCATTGAGAGCCTCATTGACCAATCTATTGCAATACCAACGTTCCTCTTCGTTGTGCGGTTCTGGTAGTGTCACACTCTTACGGACGTTTGGTTCTAAAGCACCATGCTGTTGTAATGTTTGACCATTTTGTTGATTGATCCATTGTGCAGGTCTGTCTCCGGAGATAATCACCAACGGGCGTTTCTGATAAAAGGCTTCTGCCACAGCAGGAGCCACGTTTAATAGTGCCGAGCCAGAGGTTACACAAAGTGCAACGGGCTCATTATCTGCTAATGACATACCTAATGCAACGAAGCCAGCCGACCGCTCATCCGTTACAGGAAAACACTCAATATCAGGGCAAGTACATAGGTTATGCACGATAGGAGAGTTACGTGAACCGGGGCAGACAACGGCCTTTGATATTCCAAACTTCACCAGTAAGGCGGTTAATATATTAACGTTCTCCTTGCTACTATACATTATCAATAAATTGTATTGAGGGTTAGTTGATTCTCTTTTATTGCTGAATAAGCTGTCGCATAGTGGCGAGCTTCGCTTCAGTCTCTTGCCATTCGTTCTCTTCTATGCTCTCTTTTAACAATCCACCACCCGCATAGAGCTGACAAGCCGATCGAGTGATATGCATGCAACGGAGTGTTACATAGAGTTTTGCAAGCCCATCGTTCCCCAATAAACCACTGAAACCACTATAATAAAGGCGGTCAGTATGCTCGTGACGAAGGATGAATTTGTGTGCCTCCTCCTTAGGAATACCACACACAGCAGGCGTTGGGTGAAAGGCTGTTAGGAAACTTCCGAGTCGCTGTGTGTCCTTGAGTCGGAAGGAGAAATCTGTTCTTAGATGAGCTAGATGGGCTGCCCGAGAAGTGAAAGGTTCGCTTTCCGTGATGTCGCTAGCGAACGGCTGTAAGCAAGTTCGGATGTAATCGGCAACCAGTTGTTGCTCTTCTCGGTTCTTTTCAGACCATTGAATTTCCTCTCCTTCATATCTCATCGTACCAGCTAAAGCCATAGTTCGGTAGCTTGTTACGTCTCCACGCAACAGAATCTCAGGACTTGCCACGAGCCACATACCCGTTTGTGCAGTATAGAAAAGTGCAATGTACGATCGTGGATACCATTTGCATGCCTTGAGAAAGATATCTCTAGGATTCATCTGTTCGTCTTTCTTCTCCACGATGGTGCGTGCCAATACCAGTTTGCGGAATGAGTTGCGATTCAATTCATCGTGGAAACAAGTGAAGTCATTGTGGTATTGAATACGAGGGTCAATTTCCGAGGTCTCCAAATAAGCCTCATCTTGCCCGTTCGGAATGGCTTCAAAGCCCTTACTACCATTTAAGGGCAAGACAGATGATTGTCCGCTTTGTCCGTTAAGTAAGTAGATTGGATGAGTAGTATTGCTGGCGAAAGGTGCAATCACAAACCCCTTATGCCCGTCAAGTTCTGTTAGTGAATCTAAACGAGTGGGTTCCTCTTGTTGAGAATAGCAGTGACAGACTTCCTCGAAAGGCTCACGATAGATAAAAAATGCGTCCATTTAATCCTCTCTCGGTGCTATAACGTAGTTGGTTACTTGTACGGTTGAGATGAGCTCACCCTCATCATTCTTGATATCTATGTGCCAAACGTGCAGTGTGTGACCCTTATGAACGAGCTTACCATAGGCAGTTACAGTTCCACCATAGGGCATTGCCTTCACATGGTTACCGCTTATATTGATTCCCAAAGCCATCTTTCCAGGGCAGAGAGCCATTGAGCCGACTCCTGCTAAGTTCTCCGCCAAGGCTAATGAGGCTCCTCCTGATAGAAAACCAAAGGGTTGTTTATTTCGATCATCCACAGCCATGCGAGCCTTTAACGTGTCTTGTTCGGGAGTAGAGATAAACTCCATGCCCAAAGTACGGCTCAATCCGTCAGCGTCTTTAATCTTATTCCAAATCTTTTCTACGTTCATGTCGATCTTACTTAATGTATTGCAAAGATACTAAAAACAACTGGAAATCCTTTTCGAAAGGGTTTGTTTTGATGCAAAATAGTGGTTGGTGGAGTTGACAAGTAGACGAGTAGACAAGTAAACAGGTTGTTAGGTGGAGTTGACGAGTAGATGAGTAGACAAGTAAACAGGTTGTTAGGTGGAGTTGACAAGTAGATGAGTAGACAAGTAAACAGGTTGTTTGTTTTGTTGGATGTAGCTTCTCAAAGTAGGGACAGACGCCCTCGTCTGTCCGCTTATAAAACCCTACATAACAACCTGTAGGCTACATCCCCTCCTTTGGAGGGGCTTGGGGAGGCTTCTTCTTGGTTGTGCTTTGGCGGACAGACGAGGGCGTCTGTCCCTACTTTGTGGTGTGTTTTCAAATAGAATGAGAGTATAGATTCATTGGTAACTAACAAGAAGCTGAAAACATAGAGATACACTTCTCCATTTGAAGAGGGCGTTTCTTCGATATGAAGAGAGGCTTTCTTTAATGCAAGGAAACGCCCTCTTTGCATCAACGAAACGCCCTCTTCAAAGTGAAAGGAGCTTTTTCTAACTGACTTCCGTTAGGCACTCCTCCCCTTAGGGGAGGCGGGGGAGGGGTTGTGGGGGAGGCTGTGAGGAGTAGAGCCAACATCCCTTTCCTATGCAATGCCAATATAAAAAAGGCTAAAAGCACCCTTGTTTGCGATTATTTTAGTAAATTTGCACATTATAAGAATATACTCGATTTATTATAAAGATGAACATTTTAGAATTGTCAGAGCAGGAGATTGGACGTCGTCAAAGCCTGCAAGAATTGCGCGAGATGGGCATTAATCCATACCCAGCAGCAGAGTTCCCAACCAACGCTTACTCTACTGATATAAAAGAGCAATTCGATGAGAACGAGCAAAGAGAAGTAACGATTGCAGGACGAATGATGGGTCGTCGCATCATGGGTAAGGCTTCTTTTGCAGAGATTCAGGATAGTAAAGGAAGAATACAAGTATATATTACCCGTGATGATATATGTCCGGGAGAAGATAAAGAGTTGTATAATAAGGTCTTCAAGAAGCTCCTTGACATTGGAGACTTCATCGGTGTTAAGGGCTATGTGTTCAAGACTCAGATGGGAGAGATATCTATTCATGCAAAAGAGATAACTCTTCTTTCAAAGAGTTTGAAGCCTCTTCCAATCGTGAAGTACAAAGATGGCGAGGCTTATGATAAGTTCGAAGACCCCGAACAACGCTATCGTCAGCGTTATGTTGACCTTGTTGTTAACGATGGAGTTAAAGATACTTTCTTGAAGCGTGCCACAGTCTTGCGTACAATGCGCCAATTCTTTGATGAGGCGGGGTACACGGAAGTGGAGACACCAACCCTCCAGAGTATTCCTGGTGGTGCTAGTGCACGCCCATTCATCACCCACTTCAATGCGCTCAACATTGATATGTACATGCGTATCGCTACTGAGCTTTATTTGAAACGACTCATAGTTGGTGGCTTTGAAGGTGTTTACGAAATTGGTAAAAACTTCCGTAACGAGGGTATGGATCGCTTCCATAACCCAGAGTTCACCTGTATGGAGCTTTATGTTCAGTACAAGGACTATAACTGGATGATGTCTTTTACAGAGCAGTTACTCGAGAAGATCTGTGTTGCCGTTAATGGGAAACCAGAGGTGCAGATGGGTGATAAGGTGATAAGCTTTAAGGCTCCGTTCCGTCGTCTACCTATTCTTGAGGCAATAAAGGAGAAGACTGGCTTTGATTTAGAGGGTAAATCAGAGGACGAGATACGTGATATTGCATTGAACAAGTTGAAGATGGAGACCATAGATGAGAGCTTTGGTAAGGGCAAACTCATTGATGAAATCTTTGGAGAGTTCTGTGAGGGAACTTATATTCAGCCTACTTTTATCACCGACTATCCGGTAGAGATGTCTCCACTCACTAAGATGCACCGCTCAAAACCAGGCTTGACTGAACGTTTCGAGTTAATGGTCAATGGTAAAGAGTTGGCTAATGCTTACTCCGAGTTGAACGATCCGATTGATCAAGAGGAGCGTTTCTTGGATCAGATGCACTTGGCTGATAAGGGTGATGATGAGGCTATGATCATTGATCAAGACTTCTTACGTGCATTGCAATATGGTATGCCTCCTACCTCAGGTATTGGTATCGGCATTGACAGACTCGTGATGTTAATGACTGGCAAGGAGTACATTCAGGAGGTAATGTTGTTCCCTCAGATGAAGCCGGAACCAAAGATTCCACAAGACTCAATCAAAGATTGGGCTGCTCTTGGTGTATCAGAAGATTGGGTATATGTGCTGCGTAAGGCAGGTTTCAACCTAATTACTGATATCAAGGGAGAGAAGGCGCAAGGCTTACAACAGAAGTTGGGTGAGATCAATAAGAAGTATAAACTCGGATATGAGAAGCCTTCTGTTGATGAGATCCAGAAGTGGATTGACGAGGCTGGAAAGTAATTGGAAGAAGTGAAGAGTTGCCTCTTCCTCCTTTAACTACCTAAGAAGAATGTTCAACATAGGTAAAATAGCAATCATTGGTAGCGGTAGCTGGGCAACGGCTATCGCTAAGATTGTTGTGGAACATACGCATCACATAGGTTGGTATTTCCGCCGTGATGATAAGATAGAAGAGTTTAAACGGAGAGGACATAACCCTACCTATCTGACGAGTGTTAGGTTCAATATGGATGAGATAAGTTTCTCGTCTGACATTAATAAGATTGTTCAGGAGTATGACACATTGGTCTTTGTGACCCCATCTCCTTATCTGAAGGCTTTGTTGAAGAAGCTAAAAACAAAGCTCAATACGAAACTTATCGTTACAGCTATCAAGGGTATTGTGCCTGATGAGAACCTTGTTTGCTCGGAATACTTCCATGAGGCATACAAAGTTCCTTATAATAATCTGGCAGTGATAGGTGGTCCTTCGCATGCAGAAGAGGTTGCTATGGAACGTCTTACATATCTAACTGTCGGTTGTTCTGACCTTGAGAAGGCTCGAAGCTTTACAGAGGTGTTAGCATCCAATTATGTTAAGACAAAGATATCACCTGATGTTCTCGGTATAGAATACGCCTCTGTCTTGAAGAATGTATATGCCATTTCAGCTGGTATCTGTGCTGGTCTGAAGTATGGCGATAACTTTCAAGCAGTGTTAATGTCGAACGCTATGCAAGAAATGGATCGTTTCTTAAAGACAATCAACCCTATTCAACGATCTATTATCGATAGCGTTTACCTTGGTGATCAGTTGGTAACGGGATATAGTAACTTCTCTCGTAACCACACCTTTGGTGCGATGATTGGTAAGGGATATAGCGTTAAGTCGGCTCAATTAGAGATGGAGATGATAGCCGAAGGATACTTCGGAACGAAGTGTATGAAGGAGATTAACCGCCGTCTACATGTAAATATGCCGATTCTAGATGCCGTGTATAACATCCTTTACGAACGTATAAGTCCACAAGTAGAGATTAAATTATTAACAGATTCATTTAGATAAACACAAATGGAAAGTATTAAGTTAGACATTTCAAAAGCAGCTCAGTTTTTGAATTTGGGTGCGGTAGAGGCTTATGCTCCTCACGTAGCTGCTGCCCAAGAAGCATTGGAGAAGAGCACTTGTCCAGGTAACGATTTCCTAGGTTGGTTACACTTGCCATCAAGTATAACTACCGAGTTCCTTGGTCAGATACAAGCGGTTGCCAACACTCTTCGTGAGAAGTGTGAAGTGGTTGTTGTTGCTGGTATCGGTGGTTCTTATTTAGGTGCTCGTGCTGTCATCGAAGCCTTAGGTAATAGTTTTGCTTGGCTTGTGAATGACAAGAAGAACCCAACAATCTTGTTCGCAGGAAACAATATTGGTGAGGATTATCTCGCTGAACTTACCGCCTATTTAAGCGATAAGAAGTTTGGTGTCATTAATATTTCTAAGTCTGGTACTACCACAGAGACTGCTCTTGCATTCCGTCTTTTGAAGAAGCAATGTGAGGAGCAACGTGGTAAGGAGACTGCTAAAGACGTTATTGTAGCTATCACTGATGAGCACAAGGGTGCTGCTCGTGCTGCTGCAACAAAGGAAGGTTACAAGACATTCATCATTCCTGATAATGTTGGTGGACGCTTCTCTGTTCTTACACCAGTTGGCTTGTTACCTATTGCAGTAGCTGGTTTCGATATTCAGAAACTTGTTGAGGGTGCACAGGTAATGGAGAAGGAAACGGCTAATGACGTTCCTTTTGCTAACAACATCGCAGCACGTTACGCTGCTGTTCGTCAAGGTCTTTACTCACAGGCAGGCAAGAAGATTGAGATAGTTGCTAACTTCCAACCAAAGCTCCATTACTTTGCAGAGTGGTGGAAACAGCTCTATGGTGAGAGTGAAGGTAAGGATCACAAGGGCATTTTCCCTGCTGCTTGCGACTTTACAACCGATCTCCATTCTATGGGACAGTGGATTCAAGAGGGCGAGCGTTCTATCTTTGAGACTGTAATCTCTATCGAACAGCCTAACGCAAAGTTGCTCTTCCCACATGATGATGAGAATCTCGACGGCTTGAACTTCTTAGAGGGTAAGCGTGTTGATGAGGTTAACAAGATGGCAGAACTTGGTACTCGTCTGGCTCACGTAGATGGTGGTGTGCCTAATATTCGTGTGAGTGTACCAGTATTGAACGAGTATTATCTCGGTCAGCTCATCTACTTCTTCGAGAAGGCTTGCGGTATTAGTGGTCTTATCCAAGAGGTTAATCCATTCAACCAACCAGGTGTTGAGGCTTACAAGAAGAATATGTTTGCTCTTCTCAATAAGCCTGGTTACGAGGCAGAGAGCAAGGCTATTCAAGAAAGATTGACTAAGGAATAAGAGCCACCCCAAGCCCCTCCAAAGGAGGGGAAGTCCTAATAAACCTCCACGAATGGGGAAGAGTAGCTAACAGAAGTTAGTTAGTTAGGTGTTTAGAGAGTATTCTTTAATAAGATTCTAATGTATCCTCAAGTCCTGCACTAAGGTGTGGTACTTGAGGATAATAATATATAATAAGGTGAAAAAAGCTACTATATCATCCCAATCCCAGCAAGACATCCCCTCCTTTGGAGGGGCTTGGGGAGGCTTCAATTCCCCTAATATCCCTTCCTTTGGAGAAGCTTGGACAGGCTTCAAAGTCGTCCTCTTCGACATGGATGGGGTGCTTTATGACTCAATGCCGAATCATGGTGTTGCCTGGCAGCGTGCTATGAAGGAGTTTGGAATACACTTCACGCTGGAGGATTCGTATGCAACTGAAGGTGCTAGAGGGGTTGATACCATTCGTAAATATGCTCGCGAACAACTCGGAAAGGAACTGAGTGAGGAAGAGGCGCAACGGATGTATGATGTGAAAGCACACTATTTTCATGAGATGCCAGAAGCTAAAATCTTCGATGGTGTGCTCGATCTCATGCAGAAGATAAAGCGCAGTGGACTGAAGATTGGTATTGTAACAGGCAGTGCACAGCGACTGTTGATAGAGCGTGTGACACATGATTTTTCCGACTTTATCACTCGGGATCAGGTAACTACAGCCTTTGATGTGAAGCGTGGTAAGCCTAATCCTGATCCTTATCTTATGGGCTTGAAGAAGGCGGGCAACTATTCTCCATCCGAGGGAATTGTTGTAGAGAATGCTCCTTTGGGCGTTCGTGCCGGTGTAGCAGCTGGTTGTTTCACCGTAGCAATCAATAGTGGACCATTGCCCGATGCGGCTCTTCTGGACGAAGGTGCCAACATCCTCTTTCCAACTATCCGTGAGTTCGCCGACAAATGGGAACTTCTTTTATCTCATTTCCCCCATTATTAAGCCTTCATCTCCCTGATTCTTATATCGCTCCAAAGTGTGGTAAACATTAGTTTCTACTCCCCTCTCCATTCGGAGAGGGGTTGGGGTGCTTGATGAGGCTTTTTCTTTTGTTTTTATTTGGCTAGTTAATTAATTATTCTTACCTTTGCGCCCGTTAAGTGAGAATTAACTTATTAATAATGATGTTACAAACAACGAATTTCAATCAAGCTAACGTTTGCGCCTTACATAATAAAGGTGTAAATGCATGTGCCATTGCGTTGGATTCTTTAACATCTAAAAACGAGAAAAAGATAGCAAATAATTTGGTAGTTCCAAATATTTGTATACTCTCTCTAGTAGAGCAGACGTAAATTACACATTTTTTCTTCTCGCGTACGCGCGCGCGAAGCGTGCCGCAAACCCTGTAAACAAAGGACTTCTAGGAGTTTCCTTTGTTCTTTTTTTGTGTCCGTACCTAAACCGAAATATAGAAAAATTAAGCATGAAATAATAGCTATTTTAATCAATAAACAAACAGGATTTGCTAATTGTGTTTCCCTTAAAAATTAAACAAAATGATAGTAATTGAAAGAAGAATTTATCAAAAACCCAAATGTAACATTGTTTGTACAGAGACAGAAAACCTATTGGTTTATGCCAGCGGTAATGCTGGAGTGATTCAACCTGGAACAACTGTTGGCGATGCTAAACGCAACTTTTTGAATGAAGAAGAAGGCGGGGACAGTATATCTTGGGTAGAAACAGAAAAGATTTAATAATTATCAGAAAGGACAAGGCATGAATAAGTTTGTGAAAAGAAAAACTATTGGGTCAGTAATACAAGGCATGTGTTATGTTTTTGTAACCTTATTGTTTACTGTTAGCTGTGCGAAGGACGATGTTGTTCAAGAGAACAAGCAAAAGAAAGATAATATCCCTGCTGGTGCAATCGTCTTTACAGGTGTTTCTCAAATGGAAGTCACAACACGTACGGTAATTCTTAATCATACTAAGGGTTCGGATGCTTCTGTAAATTGGAGTAGCACGGATAAGATATGGGTAAAGGACGATGCTGGAATCTGGCAGCAGAGTGGAGCTGTAACATTTCCTTTTGCCACAGATAAAACGAAAGGAGTATTTGCCCTCTCTGGTACTTACACAGGTACTACACACGATATTCTATATACAAACAAGGCAATTGGAACGCAACCATAAGTTGAGATAAAGGCAACACAAGTACAGTCCATCCCAAACAACTTTGACCATGCAGACGAATCGGGCGATTTTGGAATCGCTACAGGTAACAAAACTGGTGATATTTATAAGTTCACCCTTAATCACAAGGCTGCTTATCTCTGTTTTATCCCTCGATCAAGTAACCCATACGTAAATCGCAGTAAGTTGATTAAGGTTGAGATTATGAGCGACGATAATATTGCTGGTACTTACGACATAGCAGCTAATGGAGCTCTTACCCTCGCTTCTAGTGGTTCAAAGACAATTACCATAACAACTGGTTCGGGCTTTGATATAGACAACTCTACCGACGATATGAGTAAGAATGCAACCTATGCAGTCATTGCTCCTGGTACACATAAAGTCCGTATTCGCTATTGGCTTCGCAATACAACAGATAACCCAGGTGGCACAATAGAGGGAACTGTATCCAAGTATGTCACGCTAAATTGCACTGCTGGTTCAATTCAGGATATAACAGCTAATCTTGACCCACATGAGTACAATGGCGATCATTATTATCTGTGGGATGCTCTAAATCAATATTGGAAGGGGTACGAATGGGACTTAGGCGGTAATCAACCAACACTCAGTAGAGGGCTCTCAGGTGCAACAGAATCTAGTAATTATCCTCGGGAAGGTGATTCTCGTTATTTTAACACAATCTTTCCAGGTTCTCATGTAAATAATCCAGCTATAAATTCTTGTGAAAGGCTTCCTAATGCAAATGGGATGGTTTGGTATGCAAAAGATGGAGATCCCCATTGGGATGGTGACGAATTATGGGTAACAATGGGTCACTTATATAAAGGTGGAATTTGGTTTAAGAAGAGAGCATATATAAGTGGGTTTAACACGAACAATGCTCCAGGCTATGGCGATTGGCGATTGTACGATCATACTAATTATTACTGGTCAGTATCCAATATTTTACCTTTAGTAGAAGATGCAAATAAATACTTTTACCTGCCTGCTTCTGGTTACTATAGTACAGGTCGGTTGTACAGTGTTGGCGACGGAGGATTCTACTGGTCATCTAGTGCGAGTCCATCATCAGCAGGGAGAATCTTCGCATACTGCTTGTACTTTCATCGTGATAAAATCTTTGTGGATACCTTTGGTCGCGGCAACGGATTGAGAGTGCATGCATTTGAATAGTCTCTTCCAAGCCCACTTTCGGATAGGATATGTTTGGCGGATATGTTTCCTGTCGCTGCACTCACCGTATCTACGCGCTGGCGGATGCGTATCTACGGACTGCTAGATACGCATTGCGCAGCTGCTAGATACGTATCTGACGGCAACGCTCACCGCATCTGTCGGCACGTAGATACGGTGAGCGCAGCAACGGGATACGTATTCGACAGGAGAGAGATGAGGGAAAGGGGGGATTTAAGTGATGAAAGGCGGGAAATAAACAAAGAAAATAGAATAGGGCGGCATGAAGATGCAACGAATAGGCGCGGAAGCGTGCTGCCCTACGCTATGATAAACAACAATAGTATTAATAATTTAAAAACCAAAGAATCATGAGATTTAAATTAGTTCAAAAGAAGAATCCGCAGAAGCGGGAGGAAGTGAAGTATTATGCTAATCCGGTAAACGTTGGGCATAAGTCGCTGGATGACATTGCACGTGATATTGCGGGGCGTTCGTCGTTGACGCGTGGTGATGTGTCGAACGTGTTGTATAACTTTATTGATTGTTTGCCACATTACCTCCGTGATGGTTTCAGTATTCAGTTAGGTAATTTTGGTTCGATGCGTGTCACGTTGTCGAGCAAAGGAGCGGAAACAGAAAAAGCCTTTAAGACTGAGACGATTAAGCCGCGTGTAGTCTTCACGCCTGGCACAGAATTGAAGCACGAGTTGGGTACAAACTCTTATGAGTCGGTAAGAAAACGTGATGAGGAGGAAGAGAAAAAGAAAGAAAAGAAGAACGGAGAGAAAGAAAAGAAAGAGGAGGGAAGTGGACCAGTGGCAGGGTAAAAAGCCCCCTCCAACTCCCCCGAAAGGGGGAGAGTGCCTGACGGAAGCTAGTTAGGATATGATACCACAAAGTAGGGACAGACGCCCTCGTCTGTCCGAAACATCCTAACATTGGGAGCGGACAGACGAGGGCGTCTGTCCCTACTGTTAGTATATTGAAAGGGGAATGAATATGTCATTAGGAAATATGTCTGTATGTTATTGTGTCTTTGATTTGTTCCTCTACTTTGTCTTTAAGGCAGAGTTTGTTCTGTCTTGAAAGCATGTTTTATGTGTCAGGAAAGTGTTTTCAAGCTTTAAAATGCCTCTCTATACTTGTTTTCTTCCTTGTCTTCGAGCATAGAAAGATAGCTGTTGTATCGACTTTCTGATATGTAATGGTCTTCAACAGCCTTGCGAACGGCACAACCAGGCTCATGTGTGTGGGTACAATTAGAGAATTTGCAGTGCTCGGAGAACTTAAATATCTCACGGAAGTAGCTTGTCAACTCCTCTCGTTCTATATCAAATGTACCGAAGCCCTTTATGCCTGGGGTATCGATGAGATAACCTCCAACGGGCAACTCCAGCATCTCGCTGAATGTTGTTGTGTGCATACCCGTGTTGTGCGCATCGGATATGTCGGCTGTACGAAGGTTTACGTGGGGTAGGAGAGCGTTGATGATGGTTGATTTTCCAACACCACTGTTCCCACTTAGTAATGTGATTTTATTTGCTAACAAGGGGTTCAGTTTCTCTACACTGAACTCATTGGAAGTTTCGCTAGTGGCTTGTACTTCGATACATTCATAGCCTATAGTCTCATAGAGTTTCATCACTGCATGCTGATACCGCAGTTCTTCTTCAGATAGTAAATCGTGCTTGTTGAAGACCAAGGTGACAGGTACTCTGTACGCCTCTGCACCAGCTAGAAATCGATCAATGAATGTTGTTGAAGTTTCAGGATAATTGATAGTTACCACCAAGAAAGCCTGATCAATATTGGCAGCAATGATGTGGCTCTGTTTAGAAAGATTCGGCGACTTCCTTATAATATAGTTTCTTCTATCCTCAATCTCGGTTATAAATGCCGTACCCTCTTGGTTGGGCGTGATGACAACATGGTCGCCAACAGCCACGGGGTTGGTAGAGCGAATCCCTTTTAATCGGAAGTTACCCTTTATCTTGCAGTCTATGTTTTTACCATTCTCCGCCTTTACGGTGTACCAACTGCCAGTGTTCTTTATTACTAAGCCACGCATAAATAAATAAAAAAGAGTGGCCCCTCCCCCTACCCCTCCCCCAAAGGGAGGGGAGTAGTTACCGTTATTAATCCAAATAGAATAGTGGTAGTCGGTAGATATTACTCCCCTCCCTTTGGGGGAGGGGTAGGGGGAGGGGCCGTTGTGTGCTTTATTAAACGGTCATAATCTCTTTCTGTTTCTCTGCTAGAAGCTCATCTACCTGCTTGATAAACTTGTCGTGAACCTTCTGTAAGCTAAGTTCAGCGTCTTTCTCGTTGTCTTCTGATAGACCATCTTTGATAGCTTTCTTCAGCTTGTCTTTGATATCAGAACGCACATTGCGAATCTCGACCTTTGCTCGTTCACCGATTTTATTGCATTGTTTCACCAAGTCTCTACGACGCTCTTCGGTTGGTTGAGGTAAGTTTAAGCGAATCATCTCACCGTTGTTCTCTGGTGTGATACCCACATCAGAATCCATGATAGCCTTCTCGATGTCCTTAATAGCTTTCTTATCCCAAGGCTTAATAGCAATGGTACGTGCATCAGGCACCATGACTGAGGCTACTTGATTCAGTGGAACCTTTGAACCATAAGAGTCAACTCGTACGCCATCAAGTATGGCTACGTTTGCACGACCAGCTCGGATGCGTTGCAATTCATCGCTAAGATACATTGCTGCCATCTCCATTCTTTCGCTGGCATCATTTAATGTCTGCTTTACGTCTAACATATATCTTTAGTATTAAATATTCGATGTTACAAAAATAGGAATTAATTCGGATATGCACAAGAATTTACTTTACTTTTCCTAAAGGAGGTCTTCTATTTGCGCCATCAGTAGTTGGATGACATGTTCCAGACCATCTTTGTCTTCTGTACTAAAGTCATCAAATCGGGTGCTATCAATGTCTAACACACCCCTAAAATGGCTTTGAGAGTCATACATGGGAATAACGATTTCGCTTCGAGAACGACTGCTGCAAGCAATATGACCAGGGAATGTCTCTACATTAGGAACGATTAGTGTGCGACCTTCCTCCCATGCCTTGCCACAAACACCCTTACCATAAGGAATCGTGTAACAGGCTACTGACCCCTGGAATGGTCCGAGTCTCAACATATTCCCATCCTCTTGAAGATAAAAGCCCACCCAAAAGAATCGTTCTGGAAACGCTTCATGCAATGCAGCCGAAACATTCGCAAGAATGCCAACCAGATTTGTTTCATCCTTTATCAAGCCTGCAATCTGCGGAATTAATTGCTCATATTGCTCTTTCCTTGTCATGCGTTCTATTGTTGATAGTTGGCTAATTGCTCTTCAACCATGTTGGTTAGTTCCACAAACTGCGGTATTGATAATTGTTCAGGACGCTTCGTCATGATGTCTTGCTCATAGAATCCATCCGTTGGTTTACCATTATTAAATATCTGACGAAGGCTTACACGCAACATCTTCCGTCGTTGGTTAAAAACAGTTTTCACCACTCTTTTGAATAATTGTTCATCGCAACCAATGTCTGTTACATCGTTTCTTGTCATGCGAATCACTGCACTCTTCACCTTTGGAGGAGGGTTAAATACATTCTCATCCACAGTGAACAAGTATTCCACATCGTACCATGCTTGAATCAAGACAGACAATATCCCATAAGCCTTCGAGCCAGGTGCTGCTGCCATGCGGAGCGCAACTTCTCTTTGAATCATCCCCGTACAGCAAGGTATCAAGTCCTTATAATCAAGCATCTTAAAGAATATCTGCGATGAAATGTCATAAGGGTAATTACCTGTCAAGACGAACTGCTTACCATTAAATATCTGTGTCAAGTCCATTTGAAGGAAGTCCTCTCCAAGGATATTCTCGTGTAGTTTGGGGAAACGTTCATATAGATACGCAACACTCTCAGCATCAATTTCAACTGCTTTAACCACTCTTGGCTTCTCAACAAGGTACTGCGTGAGCACTCCCATACCTGGTCCAATCTCCAAAACAGGTATCTCTGGGCATGCGTCAACAGTATCTGCAATCCGTTTAGCAATGCTTAAGTCAGTTAGAAAGTGTTGACCTAAATTCTTCTTGGGCTTGACTAATTTCATGATTTTTACGTATTTGCCTACAAAGATAGGCATTTTATTTTGCTTTTAAAAGCATTTTACTTATCTTTGCTCAATATATGAATACAAAGAAACTGTTCAATAAGATCATCAAGATAGTACTTCCCCTTTTGCTTGGAAGTGCCATCTTGTATTGGATGTATCGCGGTTTCGACTTCTCTAGCATTAGTCATGTTCTCTTGCACGAGATGAATTGGACGTGGATGATTATCTCTCTTCCCTTTGGTATTCTGGCGCAGGCTTTCCGTGGATGGAGGTGGAAGCAGAGTCTAGAACCTATCGGGGAACATGCCCGTTCATCGGTTTGTGTTAATTCAATCTTCCTTTCTTATGCCGTTAGTTTACTCATTCCTCGAATCGGAGAGTTTGCTCGTTGTGGTGTTCTGAATCGTTATGATAAGGTTGCTTTCCCAAAGGCTATCGGTACAGTAGTGACCGAACGGGCGGTAGATACGCTCATCGTCATTCTTATAACATCTATTGCCTTTGTTATGCAGATTGGTGTTTTCTCAAACTTCTTTTCGCGTACAGGGACTCGAATTGACGATTTCTTAGGAATGTTCTCGGCAACTGGATGGTTGGTAACAGCCGTCTGTGGTGTTGCTTCCCTCATCCTTTTTTATAATATTCTACGCCACCTTTCTATATATAAGAAGGTGAAAGAAATGCTAAGTGGCATTTGGCAAGGCATCAATTCATTAAGGAGAGTGAAGAATATCCCACTCTTCCTCTTCTATAGTATAGCGATATGGGGCAGTTATTTCTTGCATTATTACCTAACGTTCTATTGCTTTCTTTCAACTGCACACCTCGGTCTTTCTTGTGCTTTAGTGAGCTTTGTTGTGGGTTCGATAGCCGTTATCGTCCCAACACCTAATGGTGCTGGACCATGGCATTTTGCAGTGAAGACAATGCTAATACTTTATGGTGTTGCTGACAATCAGGCACTTTATTTTGTATTGATAGTGCATACTATCCAAACATTTTTGGTCATTCTCTTAGGCATTTATGCGTGGGTAGCATTGAACTTTACCAAACCTTATGTTTCATTGGATAGTCCTGCCAAACTCACCCGACCAATAGAAAATGTATAATATAAGCCAAACAACAATTATAGTAATAACCTTTTAATATCAACATTATGAGTGAAATCAGAAATCTTAAACCAGTAGGCTTGTGGAGAAACTTCGATGATTTAACACAGATTCCACGCCCATCTGGGTACATGGAAAAGGTGCAGAAGTTCTTATTAGACTTTGCTGCAAAGGTAGGAGTAGAGGCATTTGTCGATGCTGGCGGTAATGTGGTAATGCGTAAGGCAGCCACTGCTGGCTATGAAAATCGTAAGACAGTTCTACTCCAAGCACACATGGACATGGTTCCACAAAAGGCTCCAGATAGTAATCATAACTTTGAGACTGACCCTATCGTAACCCACATTGAGGATGGTTGGGTGTATGCAAACAACACTACATTAGGTGCTGATGACGGTATCGGAGTTGCTGCTATCATGGCAATTATGGAGGATAAGGACTTGAAACATGGTCCTATTGAAGCCATCATTACACGTGATGAAGAAACAGGAATGTTTGGTGCTAACGAACTCCCAGAGGGTGAGTTGCATGGAGATATCCTCATGAACCTTGATTCAGAGACCTGGGGTAAGTTCGTTATAGGCTCTGCTGGCGGTGTAGACGTTACATCAACACTTGAATATAAAGAGGTTGCGAATGATCAAGAGGCTGCTGTAAAGGTTACTTTAAAGGGACTTCGTGGTGGTCACTCTGGACTTGAAATCAATGAAGGACGTGCCAATGCTAATAAGGAGATGGTACGTTTTGTTCGCAAAGCAATCACCGAACTCGATGCTCGGTTAGCTGGTTGGCAGGGTGGAAACATGCGTAATGCCATTCCTTTCAAGGCTGAAGTTGTCTTAGCCTTACCACAAGCTAATGTCGTTGTACTTAAGGAACTCGTTGAGAAACAGAAGTCTGCTATCAAGGACGAGTATAAGGGTATAGAGGTTGTTGATAATGTAGAATTCTTCGTAGAGGACGTAGATAAGCCTGTAGCTCTTCTACCAGTTGAGATTCAAGATAACCTCATCGACGCTATTTATGCTTGTCACAATGGTGTCTTGCGTATGATTCCTTCTTATCCAGATGTGGTAGAAACCTCTTCAAACCTCGCTATCATCAATATCGAACCAACAAAGGCTTCTATCAAGATCCTTGCTCGTTCAAGTCGTGAAGACATGAAGGAGTATATCGCAACACAATTGGAAAGCTGCTTTAATATGGCTGGTATGAAGACAGTCTTTAGTGCTCATTATGGCGGTTGGGACCCAAATCCACAGAGCGAGATCCTTAGCTTGTTGCAAAAAGTATATAAGGAACAAAACGGCGAAGAGGCAATTGTGCAGGTAGATCACGCTGGTCTCGAGTGTTCAATCATACTTGGTAAGTATCCAAATATGGATGTTGTCAGTCTTGGACCAACGATTCGTAGTCCTCACACAGCTAAGGAACGCTTTGAAATCGCTACTGCTGAGCCATTCTGGAACTTGTTAGTTCAGACCTTGGAGGAGATTCCTGTGAAGTAAGATAATGGTCGTTGAGAGCCTCACCCGACCTCACTGAAAGAGGGAGAAGATGCCTCACCCCCGCCCCCTCTCCGAATGGAGAGGGGAGTAGATAGTGCTATTGGTGTATGGAGGGAAAGGTTTAGTCGGGTGTTGTGAGGCATTGCTTCGTTAGCAGCGGATAAAAAGACGAAAGATAAGAAACGCCTCCTTCGAAAGAAAGGGGGCGTTTCTTCGATATGAGGAGAGCCTCTCCTTAGTAGAAAGAAACGCCCTTCTCCAATGGAGAAAGGCGTTTCTTGTTTTCTTACTTATGAGTTTTGAATATTGAATGAAGCAATTCTCCCCTTTATCCTAACCAACTTCCGTTAGGCACATCCCCCTCTTCGGAAGGGCTTGGGGAGGCTTTTTTTGGTATTCTGTGGGGTATTAAAATGCCCAACCAAAGCCGAGATAAGGGTAGAGCACAGCCTTTTTAATAGCGTTCTTCTCACCTAATGTGAAGGAAGGATTCACACCCACACGGAAAAGGAAGCCCTTGTTTGAAACGTGACGATAGCCAATGTTACCAAAGAAATAGTATCCGAAACGGTTGTGACTCGTGTTATAACCAAGGTAAGTAATCGTCTTTCCACCGATAGTTCTTTGCGTTATCAGGTGCGCCTGTTGGTCAGGAGTGAGCGTGACAGGACCTTCAAGGGTTTGAATGTCACGATCGTGAGAGTTGTAAATACCCACGTTAGCGCCAGCCCCCAGCTCTAAGTTGTTCTTTTGAGAGCCTATAAGATAGTTTACCTCCAATGGAACTGAGTAATAACGAATACTACCATAGTTACCAAAGAAGTTGGAGTTGCTACCGAAACCGAAGCTAAGACCTGCTCTCCAACCCCATTTTGTATGGTCGTTGAAACGCTGATCATAATTGATACCTACCATGTTTGAGGCTCCTAAAAGCTCCAAGTAGACAGCTTTGTCTTTCTCAAGTCCATCTGAATTAGGCTCTACTGCCATCATGTTTGTTGCTAAACTTAATACAATCGAAAGTGTAAGTAATTTCTTCATAAGAATCTTCTTTATCATTATCTTTTAGTTTTCTGGCTGCAAAGATATATTTTTTTTTGATATATATAGACACTTTCTCGGTTTTTTATTTGTACTTTTGCAATATACTATATACTCGTTTCAATCATCGAAGAAAGTTCTCTTGACAGGTTGAGCGAATAAATATTTAGGTAGCAGTGGTAGGCATCTTCACATTAATATATAATGGTCTTTTCAGCTTGGCAAATACATTCTTCCGCAGAGTGTGGGGGAGTGAACGTTGTCAACGATGGCTACAAAAGAAACACCTAAAGGCTTATCGCTTTGTTATGGGGCAACAAAACTTGCTCTCAACCATACGTTGTGAGATGGTAGATGATGGTCGTGAGGTCTATTGGTTTCATGCTGCTTCCTATGGAGAATACAATGTTATTCGTCCGATTATACGGACTTTAAGGAACGAGAGACGCCGTTGCATCGTTACTTTCTTTTCATCATCTGGTTACATTGCGTTGATGAATGAGAACGAGAAAAGCCATGAGGTGGATAACATTTTCTACCTTCCTTTAGACACGAAAAGCAATGTTAAGGAGTTTCTTGACATCGTGAAGCCTTCAAAGGTAATCTTTGCTATCTCTGAATATTGGGTAAATTACTTGTCAGAATTGCATCGCCGCAAGATACCAACCTATCTTGTTTCAATGTTAGTAGCTGATAGTTCTTATCTTCTGAAGTGGTATGGTTACCCCATCCGAAAGGTTTTCAAGGTCTTTACAAAGTTCATGGTCTTGGACGAACGATCGAAGGAGAATCTGGCAAAGATAGGCTTTAATAATGCAGAAGTGATAGGTGATCCTTTGTTTGATAACGCTATTCGCATAGCCAAAGAGCCTTATCAGAATGCAGTAATAGAGAAGTTTTGTGCAGACAATACGCCCGTCTTTGTGGCAGGGAGCGTGAGCGATGCTAACGATTTATCGCTTGTGTCTTCTTTAATTGAGCACGAACCAGATGTTAAATTCCTTGTTGTTCCACATGAGATAGATGCAGTGACACTTCGTGAGGTGCAAGAAAAAATACCTGCAAAGTCATTGTTATATACGGAATGTACCGCAGATACCGACTTTACCGATGTGCAAGTATTGGTAGTTAATATCCTTGGCTCGCTCTCACGTATCTATCGTTATGGTAATTGGGCATACGTTGGAGGTGGTTTCACAGCCTATCTGCATAGTGTTATCGAACCAGCTGTTTATGGCATACCCGTGGCTTTTGGTCCAAGAATAGAGCGTAAGACAACCCCGAAAGAGATGGTTCGTCGAGGTATAGGAGCGATAGTCACAACGCCAGAAGGCTTGTGTTACTGGTTTAATCAGGTGAGAGAAGTAAGGGAACAGGAGGATGTGAAGAGTCGGGCAACGGCTTTCATAGAAGCAAATGCCAACTTCACTCAAAAGGTTTGTGCAAACATAGAGCAATGAGAAAAGTACGTTATTATATATTCCTCGGTCTCCTCAAGTGTATAGCCTTGCTGCCTTTCTGGTGCTTGTATCGGATAAGTGACTTTATATATCTCGTTTTGCGGTATGTTATTCATTATCGGAAACGAGTGATGACAGGTAATATCAGTAGGTCATTCCCAGAGTTAAATCAAAAGGAGGTAGGCGTTATCACCAATAAATTCTATCGTCATCTGGCTGATGTCATAGTAGAGTCTGTGAAACTTCTGCATGTCAGTGACGATGAGATGAAACGCCGAATTGAGGTCTATAATGGCGATGAGGTGGAACGCATAGCGGCTGATGGTCGCCCCGTAATCCTATTCCTTGGGCATTATGGTAACTGGGAGTGGGCACAGGAAGTATCGCATTATTACAGTCGACCAGCATTCACTTGTGAGTTATATCGACCTGTAAAAGACAAGGTGATGGACGATTTGATGTTACGCATCCGAAGCCGTTTTAACACCACACTTGTTACACAGCAAGAAGCCATCCGATTCCTTTTAAGGAAGTATCGGAGTAATGAACAATTCCTCGTGGGGTTCATATCTGACCAGCGTCCGAATAGTCAGAACCTTCATAACTGGACACAGTTTCTGCATCAAGACACCGCTTTCGCTGTGGGAGGGGAGGAGATAGGTAAGCACGTAAAAGCCCACTACTTCTTCCTACATGTTGAGAAACCGCGACGTGGTCACTATGTTATGACCTTTCAAGAGGTGCGTCCTGAAGAGGATAAAACGAAGTTCCCTTATACTTTACAATACCTCCGCATGATGGAGGAGAACATCCGTAAGCAACCCGAGCTATGGCTTTGGTCGCATAACAGATGGAAGTTTGACAGGGACGGGAACGCCATTCATTAGAAGTACTAAATAATAGATACAATGAATATCGTATGTGTAATTCCTGCGCGAGCAGAGTCTTCGCGCTTTTTTGAAAAGCCTCTTGCATTGATCTTAGGCAAGCCAATGATACGTTGGGTGTGGGAACATTGCAAGGAAGTAGAGCAGTTCAGTGAAGTGTATGTAGCAACAGATAGCGAGAAAATCAAGGCTCTCGCAGAATCGTTCGGAGCGAAAGTTGTTATGACAGCATCTGATCATGACACTGCAACAGAGCGTCTTTATGAGGTGTCAACAAAGGTTGATGCAGATCTATATGTCATGGTGAATGGTGATGAACCATTGTTGACTAAGGACTACATCACGCAGTGTATCCCTGCAAACATAGGTGAGGGAGAGATGTATGTGTCTAACCTTATGACCGATTTCCACAACCCTGTTGAGGTCGTTGATTCGACTAACTTGAAGATAGTAACAGGTCATAACAACCGTTGCTTATTTATCTCACGCAGTCCAATCCCATATCCAAAGGGCAATATGGATTATGTTTATCATAAGTTCGTGGGTGTAGGTGCTTTCAATCATAAGGCTTTGGAGTTCTATCATACGACCCCTCGTGGACCTATAGAGAAGATAGAAGAGAATGATTCCTTCCGCTTTATCGAGAACAATGTGCCTATTTATTACTACAATTGCCATTGTCGCTCACTCTCAGTGGACAACCACAAAGACATTGCGGGAGTTGAGGCTATTATGAAAGGCGAAATGGAATAAAGAGGAAATCACCTATGGGTAATTCAATAGGGAAGATCTTGGACTATGTATTCGTACCTCGAATATGTTATCGTCCACGTCTCTCTTCCATCATGGCAGGGCTTAGCCATGATGAAAGAGAGATTGTTATGGATCGTGTTGCCTACTATAATAAACTTCAAGAGCATACTCATATAGATGGAGCAACTACTGTTGGGCAATATAAGTTCCCATTAAAGAAGCAACAGTTTGGCGATAAGAAGAGTCGTCTCTCTACTTATTTCTTTGACCAGTATAGTGTCTTGAAGTATTTCCCAGCGGCATGTAGATTTAGATATGAGCATGGGGATGTAACCCATGTGCCGTCTCAACCAACGTTTGTAAAGAGCCGTCCGATAGCAGGGGACAATGTGAATGCGGTCTTGCTGAAGCTCGATCAGCATAGACACTTCCGTTTCGTGCATGACGAGAAGGCTTTTGCAGAAAAGAAGAACATGCTTGTCTCAAGGACAACATGGTGTAATGCTCGTCCTCACAGACGCAGGTTTTGCGAGATGTTTTGGGATCATCCCATGTGCAATATAGGTAAGTCTCAAGCCGAGCCAAACGAAGATTTCCCTGAAAGTATCAAGGGATTCCTAAGCATTGAGGAGCAGTTAGATTATAAGTTTGTCGCTTGCATTGAAGGAATGGACGTTGCAACGAACCTCAAGTGGGTGATGTCCTCTAATTCAGTAGCCGTCTCCGCACCTATGATTTATGAGACTTGGTACATGGAAGGAAGGCTTATTCCAGATTATCATTATATAGAGGTAAAACCTGACTACTCGGACTTGATAGAGAAAATAGAGTACTATATTGCACATCCATCAGAGGCTGAAACCATCATAGAACATGCCCATGAATGGGTGAAGCAGTTCCAAAATCCAAGAATAGAATTGGCTACGCAGCTTGCAGTAGCACAAAAGTACTTTGACTTAACAGACCTATGATGACTAACGATAACCAGCGGCATGGACGGAAAGTGCATATTGCATTCCTTTCAAAAGACTTCCCTTGCGGTGGAGCAGAGCGTGTAACGTGTGATGTGGGCAACTGGTTATGCTCCCACGGATTCGCTGTTACGGTCTTTGTTATGAACCATTTGCAAGAGAACTATCCGAAGGGTTTCCAGCGATTGTTCGATGTGAAACCTCTTCCTAAGGGTAATATCCTATGGTCACCACGTGTTGCCAAGGCTATTCGTGATGCCATATTAAGGGAGAAGGTGGATATTCTTGTGACTTATCAGAAGCAACGCTATGCTGCTTGGTTGAAGGCAAAGACAGGTGTAAAGATGGTCTTTGTCCTCCACAATCCACCATTCCATGAACTGTTGGGGCTTACCGTAGCTATTGGTGAAGCACATCCTTTTAAAAGGAGTCTGTTACAGGTATGGAAGAAGGTAATGGATATGGATTATTACAGAAAGTACCAGAAAGTATATCACTGGGCGGATGCTTATGGTGTTCTTTGTCAGTCTTTTAAAGATCAATTGACGAAGAACTTGAATCTATCAGCTGATAATAAGGTATGTGTCTTACCCAATTCTGTATCCTTACCAACTGATGTGAACTTGGATAAAGAGAAGATCATTCTTTATTTGGGACGCTTTGCTCATATACAGAAGCGTGTTGACCGCTTGTTACGAATATGGAAGATCGTACAGCCGCAGCTACCTGATTGGAAGTTGGAGATTGTTGGCGGAGGTGTAGAAGACGCATCATTAAGGGCAATGGCAACAACGCTTGAACTGAAGAATATAGCTTTTGAAGGACCGACCAATCAGGCAAAGAAGTATTATGATGAGGCTGCAATCTTGTGTATGACATCGTCTTATGAAGGCTGGCCGTTGGTTTTGGCGGAAGCACAAACTAATGGTGTTGTTCCTATTCTGTATAATAGTTTCACAGCAGCTACAGCTGTTGTCTCAAGCAAAGAGGAAGGTGTTCTGATAGAGCCATTCGATAAAGAAGCATACGCCAAAGCGTTAGTTGCACTTGCTAAAGACGATGAACGCAGGAAGAGAATGCAGTTACGAGTGATTGAGAAAGCAAAGACATACAGTATTGATAATACAGGGGCTGCATGGCTCCAGATGGTTAGGAGGATACTAAATGAAGATAGGGGTTGATGCAAGGAAGATATTACGTAATGCCACGGGATTAGGCAATTACGGTCGGACATTGGTGTGTAATATGTCAGAGTTGATAGCTGACAACGATCGTCTCTTGCTGTTTTCTCCAGATGAAGGGAAGCCTGCTTTGAAAGCTATCTCTATACCTCAAAAAGGAGAGTTGGTGGTTCCTACAAATTCATCCATCCCTTTATATAAAAGGTGGTGGCATTTGAAAGGAATGGTAAAAGACCTCCGTAAGCATGAAGTGAATGTCTTTCATGGACTCAATGCAGAGTTACCAAAGGGTATTAGTAAGGTTGTTCCTGCCATTCTTACAGTTCATGACCTTATCTTTCTGCGCCATCCCGAATGGTACAAACCCATTGATAGATGGCTTTACACCCGTCGTTTCTATAACGCCATCAATGAGGCAACACACATCATAGCCATCTCTGAATGTACAAAACGAGATATTATAGAGTATGGGAAGGTGCCCGAAGAGAAAATATCGGTAATCTATCAGAGTTGTAGTACACGTTTTGCAGCTCCTGTAGATGTGTCTTTAAAGCATAAGGTAAGGGAGAAGTATCATCTTACAAACGACTTCATCCTCTTTGTTGGTACGATAGAAGAGCGCAAAAATGCCCTTGAGATAGTGGAAGCCTTATCTTATTTGGAAGGTGTTGATGCGGTTATTGTGGGTAGAAGAACCCCTTATGCCGATCGAATAGAGGCGAAAGCTAGGGAACTTGGAGTCGCTGGTAGGGTTCATCTCCTATCTGGTATTGATGATGAAACATTGCATGCTCTATACCATTCGGCAGCTGTCTTTGGTTATCCGAGCCGTTATGAAGGGTTCGGAATACCCATCATTGAGGCAATGGAAGCTAGTCTCCCTGTTGTCGCAGCGACGGGAAGTTGTTTGGAAGAAGCTGGTGGTAAGGGTAGTCTATACGTGAGTCCAGATGATCCGAAGGCATTTGCTGAGGCTATAAAGCGCATGTTGCCGGGTGGTGACCGGCGTGAGCAGGCTATCTGTGAAGGCTTGGAATACGTCAAGAAGTTCGATGGTAAGAAGGTTGCCCAACAGGTGATTGACATATATAATAGGTATGGCAAATAAAGAAAACAAGCGTATCCTTGTCATAAGACTATCAGCATTGGGGGATGTTGCAATGACTATCCCTGCTATCTATAGTGTGGCTAGAACCTATCCACAACACCGTTTCTATGTGTTGACGATGGCTTTTTGTACCAAGCTCTTCATCCATGTTCCAGAGAATATAACACTGTGTCCTGTGAAGGACAGAAAGGCTGTCTTAGAGCCAATTAAGGGCTTGAAGTTTGACGCTGTAGCCGATTTACACAACGTGATGCGCTCTTGGAAGATTGATTTACGCTATCTTTTGCGAGGCGTGCGAGTGACAATACTTGACAAGAAACGTAGTGAACGACATGCGATAACACATCAACATAAGTACACGGAGAGTAAGTTTACAGCACGATACTTCGATGTTTTTAGACGATTAGGGCTACCTTGTGAACCTCAGTTCGATGGTTTGTTCGATAAGAAACCAACCCTACCTCTACAATTAACAAAGCCGGAGAACGAACATTGGATAGGTATTGCACCCTTTGCAAGATATAAGAATAAGACCTATCCAGCTAGTCAGATGCAAGAAGTTATTGCCTTGTTGAATCAGACAGAGAACGTGAGAGTGTTCTTATTCGGCGGTAGGGGAGAAGAAAAAGCAACTTTAGAGTTATGGGCAAAAGAGTTGGCTAACGTCAGATGTATCGCTGGTTCATTGCAATTACACGAGGAATTGGCACTGATGGCATGGCTTGATGTAATGGTGTCTATGGACTCTGCCAATATGCACTTAGCCTCTCTTGCAGGCGTGCGTGTCGTGAGTATATGGGGCGGAACAGCTCCCGCTTGTGGCTTCTTAGGCTGGCAGCAGCAAGAAGGTGACGCTTTGTTGACACATTGTGATTGCCAACCTTGTACGATAGCGGGGGCAGATGAGTGTGCAAAAGGTGATTACCATTGCATGACGACATTAACCCCATCGCAAGTTGTAGATAAGTTGATGAATGTGATAAAGACGAACGATAAGAAGTGATATAACGTATAGATAAAGATAAGAACATCTATTAGATAGACTGAAAAAATTGATTATGAAGAAAGATCTTTCAATATTATTGTGGCTGTTTATAGCCTTTACTTTGTTTTTCTTAGGTATTCAGAAGCCGTTATTCCTCATTTATAACCATGGCTTCGGAAAATTATCTCCATCGTTCCATGACGTCTTGGAGATTTATGTACATGGTTTTGCCATTGATATGGCAACGGTGGGTTATATGATGGCAATACCTCTTTTGCTCTTTGGTATCAAATGGGCATGGGCGAAGTTCCCTATTAAGAAGAGTTTAAACATCTATCTCGTCATTATCTCCATATTACTGACATTGGGCGCGTTAGCCGATGCATCGTTGTATGAGTTTTGGGAGTTTAAGCTCGATCGGATGGCGTTCTTTTATCTTAATGACCCAAAGGATGCCTTTGCAAGTGTGTCAGTAGGTTATCTGCTTGTACGTCTACTCGGTTGGATTGTACTAGCTGCTATCTCATACGCCCTGCTTGCATGGCCTTTATGGAAAGTACAATTAGGAAAGATAAAGACAAATCCATGGTTGCGTGGTGTCCTTTTTGTTGTGATAGGAGGAGCCTTGTTTGCTATGATTCGTGGTTTAAGAATATGGCCAAATACGCCAGGTCGTGCGTTTTATAGCAATGTCACATTCTATAATCATGCAGCTTTGAATCCAATCTTCAACCTTATGTACAGTCTTCAGAAGGAGGAGGACGACTACAAGGAATTTGATGCTTTCGATGAGAAAACGCGAGCTAAGCTATATGAGGGTCTATTTCCAACAAAGGCCGATAGTACGGAGAAGCTCATAAAAACATCACGTCCTAATGTGTTAGTAGTGGTTCTTGAGGGCTTTGGCTCATGTTTCATTGAAGGCTTAGGAGGTATGAAAGATGTTGGGGTAAACATCAATCGCCTCTTACCAGAGAGTGTTGTCTTCGATAGTTGTTATTGTGGTAGCTTCCGAACAGACCGTGGTATTGTGTGTGCAGTGAGTGGTTATCTGGGGCAACCAACGACAAGTATCATGCGTTTTACACATAAGATCAAGCATTTGCCAGGCTTACCAAAGACCCTGAAGAAGTATGGCTATCAGACACAAGCACTCTATGGAGGCGACGTGTCATTCTTTAATATGTCTGAATACTTCCTTGATTCGGGGCATGACAAGCTAGTGACAGAGGATGACTTCCCCGCTTCTGACAGAACAACTAAGTGGGGAGTACCAGACCATGTAACCTTTAACTGGTTGTATAATGACATTGTTCGTCGTGATAAGGAAAAGTCTGGTCCATGGTACACTACCTTCTTAACCATCAGTTCTCACAACCCGTTTGATGTGCCTTATCATCGTTTGAAGGATAAGAAATACAATGCTTTCGCATATACGGATCAGTGCTTTGGAACATTCATAGATAAGTTGAAGAAGACTCCAGCATGGAAGAATCTACTCATCGTAGTGGTTGCTGATCATGGATTTAACTGGCGTGAGATTGCTTCACCGAAGTTCCCTTACATTCCATTCTTGATGATGGGCGGTGCTATTAAGCATCCTCAGCGTATCCATAAACTGATAAGTCAGACCGATCTTCCTGCTACTGTCTTAGGTCAAATGGGTATTCCTCATGAAGACTTTACCTTTAGTCGTGATGTAATGGGTAATACTTATCGTTATCCGTTTGGCTTCAATACCTTTAATAATGGCTTCAATTTCTGTGATTCAACAGGCTGTACTGTCTATGACAACGTAAGTAAACGAGCTATTTATGGGAATGACAAGCGACGCATAAACATAGGAAAAGCCATTTTGCAGACCCTGTATCACGATATGGCAAAGCGTTAATAGTAATACAGAATCATGTTATGAATCTCATACGAAAGATTAGAAATTACATCTCTTCATGCCGTTGGGTAGTGCCAATCACTACTCAATGGCCTTTATTTATAAGTTATATCGTATTGATAGGATGGAGTTCTATAACTCAGAATATCTATGCGCGTGCTTTCGTAATCTACTTGCATGCTTATATCGCGACCGCTATCGTCACATGGACTAAACGCTCGTGGGTGAAGGTGCTGATCTATGTTTTAGCCTTTATCTTATTCTTTATTAATGCCTCATTGAAGGTTAACTATGACTTAGAAATATCCCCCAGCGTATTGATGCTGTTAGCTGAGACGAATGCAGAAGAGAGCTCGGAGTTCTTACATTCATTGCTGCACACGAGTACAGCATGGGTTATTCCGGCATTGACAGTGGTCTTTGTTGTACTTGTTGTAATAGCTGAGAAGAAGAGGACGAAAGGTACATTATATTTAGAAAGGAAACGTCCTTTCCGTATATTGTCAGTATTTTCTGGGATAATGCTCACTGTTGGTGTGATTGGTTCCTATTGTTATATAGGTCTCTTCCAGTGCAAGAATCCAGATGACGTCTCTGTTTGGAATCTACACATGAGTTACCCCAGCGATGCGCTAACAAGGGTGGTTGTGGCTCTTTATGATTCACATCTGGCTAAGAAAGAAATGGAAGGAACAGCACTATTAGCGGAAAATGTGAAGTCAACAAAGAGTGATATTGGAGCAAAGGATTCGTTGAATATCGTCCTTGTGATCGGTGAATCGTATATAAAAGATCATGCTTCTGTGTATGGATATGGACTTAATACTACTCCTTTCTTATTGCATGAGAAGAAAGCGGGACGATTAGTTGCATTCACAAATGCCGTCTCTCCATATAATTTTACAACCAAGGTAATGCGCAATCTGATAAGTACGAATAGTCTTGAAGATGGTGTTCGATGGAGCGAACGCCCACCATTAACGGCCGTATTCAAGCGAGCTGGCTATTTTGTCAGTATGTATGATAATCAAAGAACCTTTGCTTTTGGAGCAACATTCACCTTTGCTTTGAACAGTTATCTTTATGCACCACGTGTCTTGAAAGTATGCTATGATAGGACAAACAACAATTCTTTTGAGTATGATGGACAATTAGTTGATAGATATAAACGTGATTTTCAGGAGCAACATAGCCATGCTCTGACTATCTTCCATCTCATGGGACAGCATATAGAAGCTGTTAAGCGTTATCCTGCTGATAGGCAGTTTAACCATTTCTCTGCTGATAGTATTAAGCGGAAGGAACCATGGATAACAGAGGAGATGAGGAGGGGTATTGCTGAATATGATAATGCTACATTATATAACGACTATGTGATGAAGCAGATAATCAGTCAATATGCTCATCGGAATGCAGTGGTTATCTATGTTTCTGACCATGGTGAAGAGGAGTATGACTATCGTCCAAGTGCGGGTAGAAAGGGCAGTGATGATCTGAAAAATATGCTTTATTATCAATACAGTGTACCTATGATGGTGTGGTTCTCTGATGCCTTTAAAGAGAAATATCCTACTAAGGTTCGGCAGATAGAGGCTTCGGCAGCAAAGCCTTTGATGACAGATAACATTTGTCAAATACTGTTCTATCTTGGTGGTTTGACCTCTTCTCCCTATTACTTAGCTAAGCATAATGTGTTGAGCAAGGACTATGTTTGTGGGAAGCGCATCGTTGATGATAAGTATAATTACGATAAGATCGTGCGCCCGTGAGGGATAACAAATAAGAACGGGGTGCTCTTTAAGGATATAGAAGGGCGTCCCTTCATATTGTGCGAAGCCTCATCTCCATAGGTGCGGGTATTCCCCTCATTATATGAAATAGTATTCGTGTTAAATTCCCAAAGGTAGGATGTGACAGGCGGAAGTAGGATAGAATGAAGAGAAAAGGGTAATGTGATAAAGTGCAAAGTTAATTTTGCTGTCATTCCTGTCACTCTTTTGTAGCATGTAACTACCTGTTTGTTAGTAAGTTGTTTGAAATGTTAAAAGTGACAGCAACTTTAATTAAAAATAAAATAGGGTTTTAAGAGTATGAAAAAGGTTCGTTTTCCACTCTCGTTGATACCCCATCATCCAACGAAAATATAAGTGGATATACTAAGTAAACAATCTTGTGGATTCGAGTAAAGAGCATTTTAAATTGCACCTTTTCGATAAAAAAGTTTGGAGAAGTTTTGTTGTTTAAATAAAAAACGCTACCTTTGCACTCGCAATTCAGTAATGAGTTAGCTCTTAATGGGATATGGTGTAATGGTAACACTACAGATTCTGGTCCTGTCATTCCTGGTTCGAATCCGGGTATCCCAACGCTTAGAGAGATAGAGTTATCTATCTCTTTTTTATTTTTGTGCATTTCCTTCCTTCATTATATACGCCAATTTGCAGTTAGAGATAGACTGTGCCTACTCTTTTATAATCATAGCCTTGGTACGTAAACATAATTGTTTTTGGTCTTGAAGAATATATTTCCCGATAGAGCTTATAAAAGAAAACCAGCAACTTAGATGTTAGATCTAAGTTGCTGATTGCTTATTGTGGACCAGCCTGGGCTTGAACCAGGGACCTCCAGATTATGAGTCTGTTGCTCTAACCAACTGAGCTACAAGTCCGAGATGTGGTTGATACGGGTGCAAAGGTAATGAATTAAATGGAAAAAGGAGAATGGAGTTGAAAGAAAGTTGCGGTTTTAACACATTTTGAGAAGTGGTGGATAGTGTTTGTGGCGGTTTCTAAGTAACTTTGCAAGGAGCTTCGTTAAGGTGTGCAAGGGGCTTTGCTAAGGAGAGTAAGGATCATCGTTAAGGAGGGAAGGCGCTTTGTCAAGAGGTGATAGAAACTTTCCAGAGAGGTGAGAGGAGCTTTTCTAAGGAGTGAAAGGAGTAGGAGGAGCGAAAGAGAGGTAAGATAATAGTGCTGTTGAGGAGGATTGTTTGAAGAGATGGAAGAGGGGAGAAGGAGGACAGATAGCTGTTGGAAGGATGGTAAATAGTGTATAAGGAATTTGGAAACGATATATATAAAGCAAGGAGAGAAGGTTGAGATAGGAGAGCTGGTAGCTACTATCGGCTTCTTTGATGGTGTGCATCGTGGGCATCAGTATTTGATAAGGAATGTGGTTGAAGAGGCGCATCGGGTAGGGATGGTGTCGGCTGTGATAACCTTTGATGAGCATCCTCGGCAAGTGTTGAAAGTATCATTGGGGAAGGAAGAGGATGTTAATAGCCGACCAGAATTGCTATCATCGCTTGATGAGAAACTGCTGTTATTATCAAAGACAGGCATTGATAAAGTCATTGTGTTACACTTTGATGTTGCATTGGCAGACTTATCTGCACGCGAGTTTATGGAGGACGTCTTACGCAATCAACTGAATGTACGGAAGCTGCTTATCGGTTACGACAATCGTTTCGGGCATAATCGTTCGGAGGGATTCGATGATTATAAGCGATACGGCGAGCAGTTAGGAATAGAGGTCATACACAATAATGCCTACCTTCCCGATGGTGAGAAGATTAGTTCGTCACAGATAAGGACGTATATAAAAGAAGGTGATATCGTGCGTGCCAATCACTGTTTAGGTTACGATTACACCATCTCTAGCAAGATTGTGAGCGGCTTGCAGAATGGTCACAAGTTAGGTTTTCCCACTGCCAACCTCGATATCAACACTTGCCAACAGCTCCTACCTATGCGTGGCGTATATGCTGTCATGGTTCAATTAGACCACTCCCTCGTATGGAAGCGTGGGATGATGAATATCGGCAAACGCCCCACATTCAATGGAACGAAAGAGACTTTAGAAGTAAACATCTTCAATTTCGAGGGCAATCTCTATGGGCAAGATGTCTCTATCCGATTCATCAGTAAGATACGAGATGAGCGTAAGTTCGATTCCCTCGAAGCCCTATCCCAACAGCTCGAACAAGACAAACATACCATCAACGAACTCTTCGATAGGCGTCATCCGATGGTTGATAACATTGTAGAACAATAATAAACAAGGAAGAATATGAAGTCAAGAAAATTATGGACAGCCGTTCTTTATACCATATTATTCGTAGCACTCTTCATTGTGTTGCAAGTTATTGCATTAGTAATTACCGATCTTACAGTTTCATTCATTAATGGAACTCCCTTCTTAACCACGATGAATGGTGCCAAAGATGGTACTTCGATAGCTCTCTCATCAGTGATTAGTAGTTTGTTAACCCTCCTCCTCTTCACTCGTACAAAGTGGGCACAAGTATCTAACCTCTATCTCAAGTCACGTCCGTGGGGCGTTCTCCTTTGGGCAGCTTTGCTTGCTTTAGGTTCTATTCTTCCGATGGAGTTTATAGCAGAAAAGATTAATCTCACCATGCCCGAACAAACGGAAGCAATGTTCCAAAGCATTATGGAGACATCATGGGGATATATCGCCTTAGGTATCATGGCACCATTGGAAGAGGAGGTAGTCTTTCGCGGTGGTGTACTCCGTGTACTTCTGAATGCAACGGGCAGTAAGAGTCACTGGATAGCTATCATCCTCTCGGCTCTCGTCTTTGGTTTCATCCACTTCAATCTGGCGCAGGGAATCCACGCCTTCTTGCTCGGTTTGGTACTTGGATGGATGTATTATCGTACAAAGAGCATTCTACCAGGGCTTATGTTGCATTGGATGAACAACACAGTAGCCTATGTGATGTTCCATTTAATGCCACAGATGAGCGACGGAAAGCTCATTGACTTCTTCCATGGAAGTGAGCGAATGATGTATGGCGGACTGTTTTTCTCGCTTTGCATACTCATCCCGTCCATCTTTCAATTAGCCCTTCGGATGAAGAAAGCATAACGACGAACCTTCTTATTCCACAATGATAAGGGTGCATCAAATGTCCGTTAGGATTATTGATGCACCCCTTTTTTAGTCCTGTTACCTATGACCTCTTTCTGTCTCAAGCCTTGATACACACAGTCTCAAGCCCTGATACACACAGTCTCAAGCTATGAGACCCACAGTTTCAGTACATGAAACGCAGGGTTTCAATACATGGAACGCAGGGTTTCAATATATGGAACGCACAGTCCCATGCAATGGAAGGTGAGAAAGAAAGTACCAGGATGCTCGATTTTCCTATCTGTTATGTATGCGAAGTTACGTCTTTATTAGTACCTTTGCATAGTTTTTAGAGTTGATTTAGATGTTTCGTTCGTTCTTTAACAGGCGTTTTTACAAGAGTGTAAGTATTATTCTCGTAGTTCTCCTATTGTCATCTATTGCCAGTCGTAACCTCTCGTTGACAAGAAGACATATACAAAGATGTGCCGTAGATGTGACTGAAAAGTCTTATTATCAGTTGGACGTTGATGGCAAACCAGCAGCTTATTTCTCTGATTATACCGACTCTACTTTCGTTGGTGGTAGTCTCTCTGCCGACAGCATACACTCACGTATGTCCGTCTCAGAGGGCTATTGGGTGAATAAACTCCCCATTTTGCCTTCTTGCTTTGGGCGTATAGCAGTGATAAGGCGCCATTATCCTTCTACAATTATCAATCTGAAGGATCAGAAACTGCGCCATGTATTGATGTATGCGTTGCTGAAGATGGATATAAAGTTGGTGGGTTTGCAGTCCAAGCGGAACGAGACAGCCTATTATCTGCGCGTTCATAGTGTGCAAGATTATGGCTATAACAAGATTGCCGATTATCATACAAAGTTGGTGCAACAGATGGATTCACTACAAAGGATTATACATGCTTTGCAAGATATAAAGCCCAGCTCGCGTCTCCGTATCCGTCAAGTGAATCAATACACAGCACGTGTATGGTATAAGCCAGGCGAGATAATGGTTTGTAATCGCTTGAATGACGAGTCAAACCGATGGGCTCTTTGCTTGCAGACATCTGATTGTATGACTCCTTGGAGGATCTCTTCACGCTTCGGCAGAGAGCGAGGTATGCAAGAGAGTTTGCGTCACTTCAAGTCTTATCCGCATCCCGTTCTCGGCTTTCCGGCAGGAGCTTTGATCGATTCTGCGGGTTATTACGTTGGCGAGCAACGAAGAGGAAAGGCTGAGGGATATGGTCAGTATTATGGTAATGATGGTAGTTTCTATGATGGGCATTGGCTGGATGACAAACGAAATGGCTTTGGTATCAATGTTGCGCCACATGACTTTCTGAAGGTAGGGGAGTGGAAGAACAACGTATTTAAGGGCGAACGTCTCACTTACAACGCTGACCGTATCTATGGCATAGACCTTTCTAAACATCAACATGAGAAGGGGGAGCAGCGTTACGGCATAGCTTGGAGCAAGTTAAGAATCACTCATCTTGGTACATTAAGCACTAAGAAGATCAAAGGAGTGGTTGATTATCCGATCTCATTTGCCTATATCAAGGCAACTGAAGGGCGTACTTTGCTCAACAACTATTACTATTCTGATTACTTGGCAGCCCGTCAGCAGGGGATCAGAGTGGGCTCTTATCATTTCTTCTCAACCTTGTCTTCGGGCTATATGCAGGCTAACTTCTTCTTAAAGAAAGCTCGATTCAGAAAAGGCGACCTACCCCCTGTGCTTGACGTAGAGCCTACTGATGCGCAAATTCATGCTATGGGAGGTGCTGAAGTGCTGTTCAAACAAGTGAGGATATGGATGTCTATGGTATTTAAACATACGGGTCATCGCCCGATACTCTATATCAGTCAGTCGTTTGCTAACCGTTATATGCCCTTAGCCCCTGACCTTGGTGATAACTATCTCGTGTGGATTGCGCGTTATGGAGAGTATAAACCTAACTTCAAGTTAGCTTACTGGCAGCTTAGTCCTGATGGTAAGGTGCGTGGTATTCATGGTGATGTTGATATCAATGTGTTCAATGGTTATCGCAATCAATACGAAGACTTCTTAAAGAGACATTGCTTTTGAATGTCGCTTTAAGAAGTTATAAATAATTGTGTGATACGATTCAAATGCGCCTTAGAGAGTAATTTCTCCAGAACCAAAGCAGCGGTGGTGCTGCTCATCATATATGACACAGAACTGTCCGGGGGCAACTCCATGAATATTCTCTGTAGAATGGATGAGGCACTTCCCATCGCTTAGTTGCTCCACGGTAGCCGTGTGATACTCCGGTGTATGGCGTATCTTGAAAGTCACCTTAGCTGGTAGTTCCGTGATACCTTCGGTTAGGAAGTGGAAATCATGCAGTGGGAAGTCCTTCTTATAAGCTGTTGCTGGATCATAACCATGGCTTACATAGAGAAGATTCTGCGCCACATCCTTCTTAACAACGAACCAAGGACCGCCTCCAAGACCCAATCCTTTGCGTTGTCCGATGGTGTGGAACCATAGTCCACGGTGCTCACCAATCTTCTTACCAGTCTCTAATTCGATGATGTCACCCATCTGTTCCCCCAGATAACGACGTACATACTCATTGTAATCAATGTTCCCAAGGAAGCAAATACCCTGTGAGTCCTTCCTACGAGCATTGATTAAGTGCTCCTGTTCGGCAATTTCTCTCACCTCATTCTTCGCATAATGCCCTATAGGGAATATCGCTTTCTTTAGTTGCCAATCGTATATTTGAGCTAAGAAGTCGGTCTGATCTTTTACAGGGTCAGGGCTTGTTGTAAGCCATTTACGCCCAGCAATCCATTCAGTCTGCGCATAATGCCCCGTTGCAATTAGGTCATAATCATGTCCCATCTTCGCATCGAAGGCACCAAACTTTATGAGTCTGTTGCACATCACATCAGGGTTTGGAGTGAAACCAGCCTTTACCTTTTCCATAGTATAGCTCGTTACCTGATCCCAATACTCCTTATGACAATCGATGACCTGCAACTTGCAGCCATAACGATGCGCCACGGAAGTAGCCATCTCCAAGTCTTCTTCAGAGTTGCAATCCCATTCTTCCTTCTCTTCTGGTCCTATCTTAATATAGAAACAATCGGGGTGTAAGCCCAGTCGAGCAAACTCATACACGACGACCGAGCTATCTACACCGCCAGAGAGAAGCACAGCAATGCGTTTATCTTTTATCTCCTGAATATCCATTCTATAATCCTTTCCTATCTAAAAAACCGTCAGGCTTTTACCTGTTCTTCGGTTATCTTCTTGCGATGCGATACCTTCATGCGATCAAAACCAACGCCATATACACCATTAACAGCCCCTTGCGAAACGAATGCGTTGGGGTCTATTTCATCAATGAGTTGGTAGATGGCGCGTGCTTCCGAACGCCTTGCTATGACGAAGAGCATCTTCAAGTCCTTACCCGTATAGAACCCTTGTGCATTGATGATGGTACATCCGCGTGGCACGTCGTTATTGATGGCTGTACCGATCTCTGCCCAATGCTCCGATATAACAAAGAACTGAACGGAACCTCGCATACCGTTGATCATGTAATCAACAACGTATGTCATGACAAAGAGAACGATGTATCCATAGATTACTTTCTCCCAATTATTCAATACGAGATAACTTGAGCTAATAATGCAAAGGTCGCATGCCAAGATGACACGACCTAATGAGATGTCACGGTACTTATGTATCATTGCGGCGATAACATCCGATCCGCCAGAGCTTGCATTGTACTGTAATGCGATAGCAACACCAGCTCCTAATAGTACACCTCCTACTACACAGGCAAGGAAGGGCTGGTCGGCAAAGAGTGCATGACCCGCAAATACCTGTCTAAAAAGCGATGTAAAGAATGCGAAGCTAAGCACTGCAAAGATGGTTCTAACGCAGAACTTCCACCCAAGAATCCTCAAAGCAACAAAGAGAAGAATGCCATTAATTGCCAAGTAGGTATATTGAACGGGAATATCTAATCCCCATTGAATAACAGAGGAAATACCTGCTATACCACCAATTGTAATCTTGTGAGGTAAGAGGAAGGCGCACCATCCAAAACTACCAAGCAACATTGCAAAAGCAATCACTAAGAACTCCCATACGTCTCTTAGCTTGTTTTTTCTTTTTCTGACCATGTGTTTATCGATAAATAGTATTTTGCAAAGATAGTGAAAATATAATGAAAATCAAGTTACTGGATGTCTTTTTCATAATTATGATATGTTCTTTCTCTTGTAAGAGAGTCTTTTCTCCAATCAAAGAGACGCCCTTTTCATTGCGAAGAAAGCCTTTCTTCACAGCAAGAAGAGCCTCTCTTTGCATGAAAGAAAGGCTCTTCTGTTTATTAGTTGGTATTCTCCTTGATTTGTGACTATTGCTTGTTTCGTTTGTTGAAGAGGCGGAATAACTCTCCAACCCATAGAACGACAGAGGTGGAAGTGACGATGATCAACCAATCAGAAAGGCTAAGGGGAGTGACGTTGAACATCTTTCCACCACACTGCACGATGATAATTTGCCCCACAAATATCAACAAGGCTATAACACCAAAACCCTTACAACCTTTCAAGTGGAAAGCACTGCGTCCTGTTGCAAAGGCTCGCGCATTAAACATGTTCCAGAACTGTATCATCACAAAGAGTGTGAAGAAGATGCTCAATTCATGGTCAGTTAGTCCTTGGTTTCCCATATTCTTCCATGTAAGGAAGTCGGTCATTGATTGAATAGGAGCATGTTCCAGCATATAAAGCAACGTGAGTAGGATTGCAAAGAACAAACATCCAACACCGATAATGAGCCTTGTCATTGCTGGATTAATAATGAAGGACTTGCGGTTGCGAGGCTTGTCACGCATGACGTCTTTCGATGGTGGAAGAGATGCGAGAGCCATAGCTGCGAAGGTATCCATAATGAGATTGACCCATAACATTTGAGTTACTGTCAGTGGACTCTGCGTTCCCATCAGTGCTCCTGCTAAAACGATAAGGCAGGCAGCAACGTTTACTGTCATCTGAAAAAGGATGAATCTCTGAATGTTCTGATAGAGTGATCGCCCCCACATTACTGCACGACCAATAGAACGGAAGGAGTTATCAATGATGGTGATATCGGATGCTTCTTTCGCAACATTCGTTCCATCGCCCATTGATAAACCCACGTGTGCCGCTTTGAGAGCTGGAGCATCGTTTGTTCCATCGCCCGTAACAGCTACGACTTGGTGCTGGGCTTGCAAGGCTTCAACCAATCGCTTCTTATCCATTGGGCGTGCGCGGGCTATGATCTTTAGACTGTTTACACGTTTAGAAAGTTCTTCGTCGCTTAGAGCTTCAAACTCCGGACCTGTTATCACACAGTTATCACAATCCTTCCCAGTCCATAGTCCCACCTGTCGACCTATCTCTTTTGCTGTCCCCGGGGTATCGCCTGTGACAATCTTAACATCTATTCCAGCATCAAGACATTCCCGAACAGCAGCTGGAACCTCCTTACGAACAGGGTCGGAGATGGCTACGATACCTTGGAAAGTTAATCCTTTCCCTGTTTGTTTGATGGTGTCGAGGAGGGTTGGAATTACCCCTTCGTGTAAGTTCTCATCGTTGATGAGCATATAGGCAAAGCCCAATGTGCGCATAGCTTGGTTCTGCCAGGTTAACAACTGGTTGCTAATTTCATCCCACGAACGATTCCCCATGATAGAAGAACAATAATTACGGATGATGTCGGTTGCACCTTTTATATATAAGATGGTCTTCCCTGGAAGTTGAGCTGAGCGCACCAAAGTTCCCATGCACTTGCGTTCTGTTGAGAAAGGAAGTTCGTCTATCACTTCAGCCTCTGTGCGCAACTGACGATAATCATAGCCCTGATCATTTAACCAAAGTAGGAGTGCGCCTTCTGTTGGGTTGCCTAAGGCGGTTGGATGATGATCGTCAGAGAAATCGAGAGACGCTGTTGAGTTCACAGCAATAGCCTCTCTTGCTAACGCCTTGTGCTCTTCAGTCTCTCTGTCAATAGCCATTTCACTCACACGCATTTGATTCTGCGTTAGCGTTCCGGTCTTATCTGTACAAATGACAGTCGTTGCCCCCATAGTTTCGCAAGCGTGCATCTTGCGCACAAGATTGTTTGTTTTTAGCATGCGACGCATTGAATAAGCCAAAGAAAGCGTTACCGCCATAGGCAATCCTTCGGGAACAGCAACGACGATAAGCGTCACGCAGATCATTATTGAGTCTAGGAGATATTGCAGGAAACGTACCCATTCGAAAGAGAAGTTCGAGAAGAACATGATAATGCGGGCAATGAGAATGAGGGCGGCAATGGTGTAACTAGCCCAAGTAATAAGTTTGCCCAATCGTTCTAATTGCTCGGTAAGGGGTGTCTTAACGCTGTTGTCGATCTGAGAAGCTACGAAAACCTTACCATTTTCGGTGTTATCTCCAATCTTCTCAACGCGGAATAAACCATGACCTTCCATCACCTTCGTTCCACGAAGGACATAGTTTGTTGGGAATGTTGCGTCTTTATCGAAATCAGCATCATGTGTACTCTTATGACAGATAGGCTCTCCAGTGAGAGAAGACTCGTCTATGTTGAGAGAGATAGCTTGTAGTAACGATCCATCAGCAGGCACTTCAGAACCCGTGTTGAGCCTGACAATATCGCCAACAACCACTTCTTGCTTTGTTATTTGGGTGGTATTGCCATTGCGAATGACCTCCACAGGTTCCTCGTCGTTGACTTGGTTGAGAACAGAAAAGGCTTTGTTCGCTTTCTCCTCGAAGAAGAATGCCATGCCAGTAGCCAATAGTATGGCGATAAAAATGCCTACTGGCTCGAAAAACACCTCTGTTCCTTCATGCAAACCATAGTATTCATAGAAAGAGATAGCGATAGAGAGAATGCCAGCAACAAGTAGAATGATAATCAGAGGATCCTCAAATTTCTTTATAAAACGCTTCCACATAGACTCTTTTGTGGGTGGTGTGAGGAGGTTCTCACCGTACTTCTTCCTACTTGCTAACACCTCTTGATCATTAAGCCCGTTAATTATCTTCTTCTCTTCCATAATGTCTTTGTGTATGAGACAACGGCGACAAAAGGGAACATGTTTACCTTTTAGCTGTTGTACTTGGGCTGCAAAGATACAAAGAAAAAATGATATTTGGCGACAGAAGGGAACATGTTTGCTATCAAGTGGAAGTTCTTACATTCACTACTATCGCTCGCGCCTTTAAAGCAATGGGGATTAGTGCATCTTTTGAAGCGCAAGGAATAGGGCGTATAGCATTGTGGTAAAGATGATATCGTACTATTGGTAAAATTGAAGGAAATCATTTTTGCTGTCATTCCTGTCATCTTTTCATAGTATATAAGGCATTAGTAATCAATGATATAGTGTAAATGTTAAAACTGACAGCAAATGATTTTGAAACTTAATTAGGGGTTTTATGTAATATAAATGAACTGGTTTTGTATTACTAAGATGGTTAAGAATACCTTTCATAAGCAGGACTTACGAACATAAGTCTACCCTTCACGGAAAAAGTCGAGTGCTTCCTTAATGTCTTCCTCCGTGATGGTCTGATCGATGCGGATGTCTCCGATACCACCAAGGAGCGTCACATTGATTTCATTACCACGATTCTTTTTATCGTGGTGCATGAGTTCTATAAGTTCAGGATAGTCGTTGCAGGTGATAGGAAGACTTCCATAATACACCCGAATGAAGTTTACTGTTTGGCGCATGCGCTCTGTGGGGAAGTCTGTTTGTGTCGTTGCAAGATACAGCTCAGCAATCAGTCCGAATGCGACAGCGTAACCATGCAAGATAGGTTGGCGCTTCATCGCCCATGACTCGAACGCATGTCCAAAGGTGTGACCGAGGTTTAAGGCTTTACGAATACCCTTTTCGTGTGGATCTTCAGCAACGATACGTTCCTTAATGCGTACACTCTTATCCAGCATTGAGGCTAATTGATGGAGATCAGGTTGTGCTAGATTGAAGTTGATGAGCTCTGCCCACATCGTTTCATCAGCTATCAAACCGTGTTTGAGCATCTCGGCATAACCGCTGCGGATATTTTCTTCATCAAGTGTTTGGAGCCAGTTGGTATCAAGCAATACAAATTCAGCATCATTAAAAACTCCTATCTCGTTCTTTAACCCACCAAAGTTGATCCCCGTTTTACCTCCAACACTTGCATCCACCATGGCAAGTAAGGTTGTTGGAACATTGATGAAGTTGATTTCCCGTTTGTAGGTTGAAGCAGCAAAGCCACCTAAGTCGGTCACCATACCACCTCCAAGGTTGATGAGCAGACTGTGCCGTGTGGCTTTCCCTTGCTGTAATGATTCCCATACATGGATGAGTGTGTCAAGATTCTTACGTCTGTCAGTTGCACCAATAACAATTGTTTGAGCATCTTTCAGACATAAATAATCCTTGACAAGAGACCAACAGAGTTTGTTGGTAGTTTCATCTACAAGAACAAAGATTCTATCATGTTCACATTCAGCAATGGCTTTTGCCAATTCTGTCTTGAGATGTCTTGATATGATGACACGCTGTTTCATAAGTTATCTAATCACTTTTAATCCTTATAAAAAACCTTACTTAGGAACGCCTTTGTCTATTAAGACGATGGAGAGCAGCATAATCTAATAGGATCAACTGCCAACTGCAATGTTACAAAAAATAATTGTAAACGTCTTATATAAGCTGTTAAAAGTGAAGATTAAAGTTAAACTTCTTATATGTTTAACCATCATATAAATCAGTTAATGAGATAGTTTTATGGTAAAAAGATTATTCTTGTTTGTATTCTTGTCGTTTAGTAGCATCACGCTACTTGCACAGAATAGAACGATAACAGGCTCTCTTTTTGATGGAGAAGTGAAAGAGAAAGTTCCTTTTGCAGTTGTTCAGTTGTTGAAGATGGATAGCACCTATGTTGTTGGAGCTACTTCCGATGAAGGTGGTAATTTCAAAGTGACAGCTCCAACGAATGGCAGGTTTATTCTGAAGGCATCCTATGTTGGTTATAAAACGATCTTTCAGAATGTTACGATTGCAAATGATCAAGATGTTGCTATAGGGCAGCTCGATTTTCAAGTTGATACGCACACGTTGAAAGAAGTTAAGGTTGTTGCAAGTGCACCAAAGGTAGTTGTGAAGGCTGATACCTTTCAATACAATGCGTCGGCATTCCGTGTTGCAGAGGGATCGACTATTGAAGCCTTAGTAAAAAAGCTACCAGGAGCCGAGGTGTCGGACGATGGTACGATAAAGATTAATGGTAAAGAGGTCAAGAAAATACTCATTAATGGTAAGGAGTTCATGACTGGTGATACTAAAACAGCACTCAAGAACCTCCCTACCTCTATAATAGATAAGATTAAAGCATACGACCAGAAGAGTGATTTGAGTCGTGTGACGGGTATTGATGATGGCAACGAATCGACTGTACTGGACTTCGGTGTTAAGGCTGGAATGAACAAAGGTTTCTTCTCAAACATTGACCTTGGAATAGGAACCAAGCATCGTTATTCGGAGAAGGCAATGGCTGCTTATTTCAATGATAAGTTCCGAATGATGGGCTTCTTGTCTGCTAATAATGTCAACGATATGGGCTTTGGTGGTGTCCTCGTGGCGGATGGGGTGGCATACGTCAAGGATTGAATGCTACAAAGATGGTTGGTTTGAATATGAACTATGATAATGGTAAAACCTTACAATGGGATGGTAGTGTTCGTTGGAATCATTCTGATGGTAACTTGAATACCCGTGTAGCAATAGAGAACTTCGTTGCGTCACAAGGTTCATACGCCAATCGTCGCTCACAGGAATATACTCGTGAGAACTCTTGGGACGGTCGTTTCCGTTTGGAGTGGAAACCTGACTCTATGTGGAATATCATGTTCCGACCTAATATCCGACTATCAAAGAATGATGGACAGATTGTTAGTAAGTCGGCAGCTTACAATACCGACCCATACGAGAGTGTGGATGATCCATTGTTGGCAACAGCTATTGCACAGTTAGAAGCACAAGGTGTAATGGTGAACAATCAGCATAATACAACCATTTCTTATGGTGATAACAATGCTTGGGGGGCTATGCTCCAAGTGAATCGTCGCTTGAGTCAGAACGGACGAAACGTTACCCTACGGGTGGATGGCGATTATAGTGATGCAGATTCGAAGACTTTCTCAACACAAGACTTACAATACTTTCAGTTGAGAGATGCATTGGGGAATTATGAAACCTATCGTGCTTATCGTTATAACCTTATGCCAACAAAGAGCTGGGATTACGCTTTGCAGGCTACTTATAGCGAACCACTTGCACGGAAGACATACTTACAATTCAGTTACCAGTTCAAATATGGTTTCTCAAAGAGCGATCGTGATACTTATGATTTCTCCTCATTACCATCTGGAACATTCGGTAGTTTGAAGCCAGCTTATCGATCATGGGATAATTATCTAGGCTTATTGACAAATCCTTTGGCAAGTTATTTAGATTCTAATTTAAGCCGTTATTCAGAGTATCGAACCTATACTCACGATATGCAAGTGATGTTGCGAATGTTACATACAAAGTGGAAAATGAATGTCGGAATGAAGTTACAACCACAACATTCCACCTATATGCAGGATTATCTAGGTGTGCATGTGGATAACAAACGATCAGTGGTGAACTGGAGTCCAACATTCGATTTCCGTTATAAATTCAATGCACAAAGCAATCTGCGTATCAATTATAATGGCACGGTCTCGCAACCATCTATGACGCAGTTACTTGATATTGTCGATAATACCGATCCACAGAATATATCGAAAGGTAACCCTAATTTGAAGCCAGCCTTTACTAATAAGTTTCGCTTGTTCTACAATGCCTTTAGGCAAAAACATGCGCAATCAGTGATGACTTTTGCGGACTTCTCTACTACACGTAACGCCATTGGAAACAGTGTTACGTATGATGGAACGACGGGAGCTCGTACAGTACAACCAGTCAATGTGAATGGTAATTGGGATGCAAATGCAGCTGTGATGTTTAATACAAGTATTGATTCTGCAGGTGTATGGAATGTTAATACGTTCACACGAGGCAGTTTCAATCGTTACGCTAGTTATTTACAACAGAATGCAACAAGTGCCGTTGAGAAGAATATCACTAAGTCTTTGACACTTGGGGAACGCTTATCAGCTAGTTATCGCACTTCTTGGCTAGAACTAGCATTGGATGGTTCGGTTGATTACACACACTCTAAGAACAATCTCCAAAGTCTCAATAACTTGAGTACATGGCAATTCTCTTATGGTGGAAGTCTTATCTTCTCCTTGCCTTGGAACATGAGTTTATCTACTGATTTACATCAGAATAGCCGTCGAGGATATAATGATGCGGCACTAAACACGAATGAGTTGTTGTGGAATGCACAGTTTTCTCAGAGTTTGTTAGCGGGTAATGCTTTGACATTGAGCTTACAGTTCTATGATATTTTACATCAACAAAGTAACCTCTCGCGCACTATCAATGCTGTAAACAGAACCGACACGGAATATAATAGTATAAATAGTTACATCATGTTCCGTGCTACTTATCGATTGAATCTATTTGGTGGCAAGAATGCTCCAAAGCCTAAGGATCGTGGTTTTGGACGCCCTAATTCAAATATGCCACCACCTCCTCCTGGTGGTGGAGCAATGGGCGGTGGTCGCCCACCAATGGGTGGTTCTGGTGGTTTCTAAGTAGATAAAAGGAACAAGAACCCTTTTAACTATATTACTTTAGGCAGAATAATATTCTTGAAGACAAAGCAAAGAAACGTGAAGGATCTCCGGCAAATTCTCTGCAAACAGTACTTTCTACTCCCCTTTCCATTATAGAGAGGGGTTGGGGGGAGGCTTTTTTCTCTATTTCCTTGCTCATTCTATTTTATCTTATTACCTTTGCATTGTTAAGTGGAAATTAACTTATAATAGTGATATTTCAAATAAAGAATTTCAATTAAGCTAACTATTGTGGCTTATATGATAAAGGTGTAAGTAATACCTGTTGTATTAGATTCTTTAACACATTAAAACGAGAAGAAGATAGCAAATTATTTGGTAGTTCCAAATAATGGTGTATTATAGGTCTAAATATACATTTATCTTCTCACATAAGCATAAAGGGCGTGAGTTGGGTAAATAAAAGATTTTCAGGAGTTTCTTTTATTTTCCTTAATACTTAGATATAGAGATTTTAAAGGTGAAATAAGAACTATATGATGTAAGTAGGTGAAATTAGTTTGTATACTTAAATTATTAATAATTAATTAAATTCGGCAATATGGATAAAAGAAAAGAGAGATATTATATAAGACCGCAAACGGAAGTTATATTTATAAAGCAAGGTGAGTATCTTCTTGAGAATTCTCCGGTAAACGGAGGACATTACAGCGCAGAAGATGATGGCGAGTCTTTAAATGCAAAGCCGTCAGGCTTTTTCTTTGAGGAAGAATCTGCCGAAGACAAGAACTAAAGTAGAATGGAACACAAGTTAAGAAAAGGTAGAAAAATGAAGTATTCTTATTTTTGGGCTTTACCGGTCATAGCCTTGCTTTCACTGGCAGGCTGCTCCAATGACGACACTTTGCAAGCAGACAACGGGAAGCAACAGAACACGGTGCCCGCAGGGATGACAGAGTTTGCAGACGGGGGATTGACCCGCACAGCAGGCACTTACGACGGTTCGGCGATAAAGTTTTATTGGACTTCAGGAGACAAGCTGTGGATCAACAACGCCGGCACTTTAACAATAAGTACAAAAGACAATATCACGGCTAAGGCTCCTACGGCTAAGTTCTATTTCCCCGGAGTACTCACCGCACCGAAATACAACGTACGTTATACGGGCAACGGCAACGCCAATGGTGACAAGGTGACCATAAGTCCGATCCAGTCGCAGAGCTCTTCTGACGATGCCTCGCACATCGGTACAGACGGAGACTGCGGCACGGCGGAAGCCAGCAGGCAGGGTGACGGGAGCTACACCTTCACACTCTCTCACAAAGCATCCTACCTCGTCTTTACGCCTTATTACAGCCCTGAGTTTGCAGAGGACGTGAAAGTGACGCAGATCAAGGTAACGGCAGACAAGGCAATTGCCGGAGATTTCAGATTCGATGACAATGGGATAAATACGACACCCCGCCCCGCTGCAACTGCTGCCAACAGGAGTATAACGCTCACACTGAACGGCGGTTCGGATGATGGATTCGTCATACCCAAGGTAGCAGACCATGAAAAGAATGCGGCTATAATGGTTCTTGCACCGGGCGAATATCATCATGTTACTGTGGAATACACTCTCTACGACCAGAAGACGAAGGTTCGTGGGACAGTATCCAAGACTTATAATAACATTACCTGCAAGGCAGGAAAGAACAAGAAAGTAAGCACCGATCTGGCAATCACACACTATTCGAGCGACAGATACTATCTGTGGGACGCTGCCGTGGGAAAGAACGCATGGAAAGATCATGAGAACGACCAGCCGGTTCTGAAAGGAGCAACGAACGCCAACTATCCCCAAATATCCAGTGACTCAAGATGGTATAACTCTGCCGCATTCCCGACTTCTGCAACACGTTCGGCAGCCGCTTGCCCTAATGCTAACGAAATGTTGTGGTATGTTATGTATGGAGATCCTCATTGGGATCCTTCTCTCTGGTCCATCATGAAACATCTGTATGCTGGAGGTATGTGGCTGAAGAAACTCAGCGGTATCGCTGCCGCCGAACATACGAGTGTAACGGCGATGAAGAAGGCGGCTCCCGGTGGGACTGATTACACAAAAGTACAATCAGATTTTAAGATTTATGACAAGTATCCTAAGAGCAACACAGACATTAAAAAAGGCAGACCTAGCAACCCGAATGATTACATCTTCCTGCCAACTATTGGCATCTATCTAGAAAGTACGGGACAGTTATGGTGGATTGGAATCAGAGGATATTATTGGTCAAGTACACCACGTCCTGATGGAACATTAAATGGCTATGATTTGTATGTTCAGGAAAATGAAGTACATACTGGATATAATCCTCGTGCACATGCACACTGGTTGTGGCCAGAATAATATATTTAAAATAAAAGGTGTGTCAAAAGCAAAGTTTGACACACCTTTATGTTTGATGGCAATTATCTGAAGATACTTTTAGTTCGCTGAAGATATTTATAGTGGATAATTATATTGTCAGGTTTATATGGTAGTGCACCATAGTAGACAAGTTGTCGTATAAAACTACAACGGAACGTATTAAGAGAAAATTTTTAATGTGTTTGATATTCATGGGGAATATGTTAGAAATCTACAGGGACAGGTTGGAGTTGCAGAGCCGATGTTACTTGAGAGAAACATTATATTATTTTGTCCATTCGGTCTAAGACATGTTTTTAGGAAACATGTTATTCTTCATCATCGTCATCAAAGCCGAATATTGCTGGATCGATGAAGGCATCTATCTGTCGACGGTCTTTCTTTGTGGGGCGACCAGTACCTCGTGCTCTGTCAACGAAACCACTGATACGACTCATCTCAAGTAGTTCGTATTGCTTTGCTTCGGTGACATTCTCATATACTTCGGGGATTAGTTTTGCTCCAACGCGCTGTTCTATGGTTTTAAGAACCTTAAACGAATAGGTGATAGGAGGCTTCTTTACGCTTACTACTTCGCCCACTTTGATAGTGTGAGAAGGCTTTACGTTTATGCCCTTAATCGTCACACGACCATTCTTACAAGCGTCTGCTGCAATAGAGCGAGTTTTAAAGATACGTGCAGCCCAGAGCCATTTATCTATTCTTGCAACGTCGTTCATACTTCTTTTATTAGTTTTTTGAAACCAAATAGTATTACTTCTTACCGAGTTTGTTAAATTGATTCATGGTGATATCAATACCTGCTAAAACAAAACTCTTGATGATATCTACACCTAAATCAATCGCAGGTTGAAGGACTTTCATATCATCTTCTGAATAATGCCCAAGCACCCAGTCTATTTGACCTCCACGTGGGTAATCGTTGCCAACCCCCATGCGTAATCGTGCATAATTTTGTCCAATGAGTTGTTGAATATGACCCAAGCCATTGTGCCCACCATTTGATCCATTCCCTTTTAAGCGAAAAGCACCTAGTGGTAATGCGACATCGTCAGAAATAACGAGTAGTCGATTTTGGTCAATATTCTCCTTATTCAACCAATAACGAACAGCATTCCCTGATAGATTCATGAATGTTGTAGGCTTGAGAAGAATGATTTTCCGCCCTTTAATAGTCGTTTCTGCTATGAAACCATAGCGTTTATCCTCAAAAACAATATTGGACGCTTTAGCGAAAGCGTCCAATACCATAAATCCTGTGTTGTGCCTAGTCCCTTCGTATTCACGACCTGGGTTGCCTAGTCCACATATCAAATACTTATCCAATTTGTTGTATCTGTTTAAGATTGTTCAGTTTCAGCTTCAGCCTCTTCGGCAGCTGCAGCCTGAATAGAGTTACGTGTAGCCTTGATAGAGCAAACGACAACCTCCTTAGGAGTTACCAACTCGAGACCCTCAAAACTTAGTTCACCAACCTTGATACTCTTACCAAGGTGAAGATTAGTAACATTGATGTCTAGGTGCTCTGGAATCTGCTGATAAGGAGCCTTAACATTGATCTTACGAATAGACATGTTCATACGTCCACCATCACGTACACCCTGTGCTAAACCAACGAGCTTAACTGGTACGCCCATAACGATAGGCTTCTGGTCGTTTACTTCATAGAAGTCTACGTGAAGCAAAGCATCTGTTACTGGGTGGAACTGAAGTTCCTTAAGAACTGCTGTGTGTCTCTCGCCGTCAATAACCAACTCTACAACGTAGATGTGTGGAGTGTAAACCAACTTGCGAAGTTCTGCCATTGAAGCAGTGAATGACAATGCCAATGGCTTGCCGTCTTTCTGTGCCTCACCATAAAGGTTACAAGGAACTAAACCTTCCTTACGAAGTTGCTTTGAAGCTTTCTTTCCAAGGTCTGTACGCTTCTGACCTGCTACTTTAATTTCTTTCATAACTTTGTGTTACTCTAAATTAATATGAACGTTAATTCGCCATCACACACTGAGAAATAACGAGGCTAAGTCTTTATAGAACTTTTAATATCTCTTTCTCAATTTGCCGAAAGCGGTGCAAAGTTACCTCTTTTCACTGGACTACACAAGTATTGTCTTAAAAAACATAGAAAAAGAATGTTTTGTTTGCATGTGCGAAGGAATTTTCCTACATTTGCAAAGTTAAAGAATTCAATAGAAACACAATCTTTTAGAACAGACAATGATCAATAGGGAATTAATTAGAATTAAGATTGTCCAGTTAACCTATGCATACTATCAGAACGGTAACAGGAATATGGACAATGCGGAGAAGGAATTGCTTTTCAGTTTGGCAAAAGCGTATGATCTCTACAATTACCTCTTGGCTTTAATTGTATCTATCACGCAAGAGGAGCGCCATCGCGTTGAGATAAATGCTAATCGTGCTACACGTGAAGGAACAGAGGCTCCTTCTCAACGTTTTGCTTATAATAAGTTTGCAGTACAACTAGAGGAGAATAAGCAGCTCAACAGGTTCATGGAGACGCAGAAACATCGTTGGGAAGATGATATGGAGGTTGTTCGTAAACTTTGTGATCAGATAGAACAGAGTACAATCTACCAAGAGTATATGGTGAACGAAGAAGATTCGTATGATGTAGATCGTGAGGTTTGGCGGAAAATCTATCGTACTTTGATACAAGAGAATCCAGACTTAGATGCTGTCCTAGAGGAAAAGAGTCTTTATTGGAACGATGATAAAGAGATTGTTGATACTTTTGTTATTAAGACAATTAAACGTTTTGATCCAGAGAATAAGGCAGATCAAGAACTATTGCCAGAGTATCGTGATGAGGAAGATCGCGAGTTCGCAGTGAAGCTTTTCCGCTCAACTATCCTTAATGCGGATGAGTATCAGCGTTATATGAGTGAGTCAAGTCGCAATTGGGACTTCTCCCGTCTTGCTTATATGGATGTTGTTATCATGCAAATTGCTATTGCTGAGATGATGACATTCCCTAATATTCCAGCGACAGTGACCATCAATGAGTATGTGGATTTAGCTAAGTTATACAGTACGCCACGCAGTGGCGGATACATTAATGGTATGCTTGATACAATCGCACGCCATCTTATAAAAACAGGTAAGATGATGAAGGCGATGCCAGAACCACGTCCTCGTCGTACTTATGAGGATAATCAGAGGAACAAAGCTCCCCATCGTGAAGGACGTCGCCCAACGATTGATCAGACATCAGATCAGGATGCTGCTAATCCTGTACAGCCAGAAGATACGCAATTAGAAGTCGAATAGTGTGGCTTGCTTTCTTTTTGAATAAGGGTTCTTCATGTAGACAAACATTTTTAATAGTACAATAAAGTAATAAATAGATAAAATGAATACAGCTATGTTTTTAGCAGCACAACCTACCCAAGGTGGTGGTGGTTGGCAGATGATAGTCATGATGGTAGTAATCTTTGCCATCATGTGGTTCTTAATGATTCGCCCACAGCAGAAGAAACAGAAAGAAATACGTGCTTTTCAGAATGCATTGAAAGCAGGTGACACTGTTGTTACTGGTGGTGGTATCTACGGTACAGTCAAGAAGATTGATTTGGCAACCAACAAGGTGGATATAGAGATTGCACACAATGTTGTAATCACTGTAGACAAAGGTTACGTCTTTGCTAGCGTACAGGCTTCCCAACAGGGGCAGACAAAGTAGAAATGATCTCATAAAGGAGTAATTCATTTGATGAAGATAGGCAAATCGCTGCATACACTCAGTTTCTTCAGAAGCTTCTTGTCGATAATCATCAACAAGGAGTTTCTGATTTTTTTGTTCTTCCTAATATTAAGTGGCAGTTTTTGGCTCATTATGACGTTGAATGAGACGTATGAGCGAGAGTTTAGCATACCACTTCGTATGGCAGATGTGCCCCGTAATGTTGTTATTACCAGTGAGCCAGACTCTGTTGTTCGTTTTACGGTTCGCGATAAAGGCTATATGATAGCTGCTTATGGGGCAGAAGACGTTTTTCGCCCTATATATGCAGATTACAAACTCTATACTGATGGACATAGCCGAGGCAACATCTCTGTTGCAGATCTTCAAAAGCAGATTTATTTTCAGTTATCAAAAAGCTCAAAGATAACCTCTATTAAGAGTGGTAAGTTCTCATTTTCTTTCAACTTCGGACAACATAAGAAGGTTCCTGTGCATTTATTAGGAACGGTAGTGCCAGGTAAGAATTATTATCTAGCACACGTTGACTTTGTTCCCGATAGTGTACAAGTTTATGCAGCTAGGAATGTATTGGATAGTATTCAAACTGTCTATACAAAACGTCAGTATATTACCAATTTCACCGACGTAAAGGAGATGACGATTGATCTTCGGAAGTTCACGAATGCGAAGTGCATACCATCGAAAGTGAAGATGAAACTCTACCCTGATGTCCTTACGGAAGAAAACGTTGAAGTACCAATAGAGGCGATCAACATGCCAGAAGATAAGGTAATGCGCACGTTCCCAAGTAAGGTAAAGGTTCGCTTTGTCGTTGGTGCATATCGTATGCGTAGTATGCCGAAGAATGCAGAGACAAAGGAATTACTGCCCGTAGACTTCCGCATCGTTGTTAATTATAAGGACATAGAATCGAGCCAGTCAGACAAATGCCGCCTATATATCCTCAATACTCCTAATGGGGTTCGAAATGTTCGTCCGTCAGTCAATACTGTTGATTATTTAATTGAGCAGCGATGATTATTGCAATAACAGGTGGTATTGGTAGTGGTAAGTCCTATGTGTGCCAAATATTAGCTATGCGAGGTATAAAGGTATACGATTGTGATGCCCATGCTAAGTTACTCATGCGCACTTCGATTCAGTTGCAAAAGAATCTAAAGCTGTTAGTTGGCGAGCATGTATATAAAGAAGGTGTATTGCAGAAAGCTGTTCTTGCCGATTATCTCCTTCGTGATGATGCCCATGTGCAGGCTGTTAATAATATCATTCATCCTGCCGTTGCACGTGATTTCGAACAATCAGGAATGTCGTGGATAGAGAGTGCCATTCTCTTTGATAGTCGTTTCTACGAGCGCACACATATAGATAAGGTGGTATGTGTCACTGCTCCGATTGAAGTGCGCATACAACGTGTTATGCAAAGGGATGCTATCAGTAGAGAGAAAACTCTCGATTGGATAAACCGACAATTACCGCAAGAAGCAGTCTTGAAGCGTAGTGATTATGAAATTATCAATGATGGAATACAATCATTAGACCAGCAGATAGACTCCCTGCTCACACAACTATCTTCCACAGAGAACCATTCCTAAGAATAAAGAGAGTTATTAATTCAGAATAATTTAACAATAAACAATTTATAAGAAAATGTTACAGACAATTCTTTCAATTGCAGGCAAACCAGGACTCTATAAGTTGGTTAGCCGTGGTAAATCGAATCTTATCGTTGAATCACTCGATGAGACGCACAAGCGTCAACCAGCTTTTGCTACCGACAGAGTAACCAGTCTTGCTGATATTGCAATGTTCACTGATAGCGAGGATGTGCCATTGGGCGAAATATTGACTAAGTTGCGTGATAAAGAAAATGGCAAAGTTGCTTCCCTTAATTGGCGTAAGGCATCTGCAAAGGAGCTACAAGCGTACTTTGGAGAGGTGCTTCCTAACTTTGATCGTGACCGCGTTCACAACAGTGATATCAAGAAACTTCTTCAATGGTACGAGATTCTTGTAAAGGCAGGAGAAACCAACTTTGAAGAGGATATGAAGCCTACCGAGGGTGATAACATCGATGACAGAAAGTAATTGAAATCATATAAAATGCTTAGAGCAACTAAGTGTTAGAATAAGGAAAAGCCCCGAGTACAAGCGTACTTGGGGCTTTTAACATCACAATTTATTCAATTCAGTATAATTCTTCTTTCATCAATAACTAGACAACTAGACTTTATCTCAAAGTCTTTCAAATCTTTAGTCTACAGCAATCTGTCTTGCAATCTTCTGCTCTTGAACCTGAATCTTAGGCAAAACAACCGTCAACACACCATTATTAACACGTGCTGCGATATGCTCCTTTTGTACATCATCAGGTAAAATCAGTGTCTGCTCGTACTTGCTGTAAGCAAACTCACGACGCAAGTAATGACCTTTCTTCTCTTGCTCCTCGGCTTTCTTCTCCATCTTAATAGTTAAGTCGCCATCACTATTGATGTTTACATCGAAATCCTCCTTGCTTAATCCAGGTGCTGCAAGCTCCACAGTGTATTCTTTTTCAGACTCCAGTACGTTGATAGCTGGTGCTGTTGCATTTGTCTTAGGCATATTTGCTGTATTCAAAAAGTCATTGAAAACTTCTGGTAACCATGAATTTCTATACATATCTTAATCTCCTTTACTTTATGTTATTATTATCGTTTTTGTACTGACCATAATGCAAGGAGCATACCAATAGACTATGTGTGTCATTTTGTCAAAATGTAATGACATTATGTCTCATAGGCGTAGATTCTTATCATATTAATACTATGAATGCGATATGAAAGACACTGATATGTCTATCAAGGAGATGCAAAAGGCTATAAGAGGAGAGTTGTTTCTATGTGAATTCATTGCGAGGTAATCTTGTTTTATTGCTGTTTTAGATACGAGTTGGATAGCATTCTGTGCATTGGAGATTATCAGAGAATATTCTTAATGAATTGAGTTTGTTTTTCTAATTTTTACTTCCATAATTGAATTAAGTGCTTTCATTCTTTGATTTTATATATTTAATATTTATATTTGCAATATTTTAATTAAATAACCAAAGCTTATGAAACATTTTACCTTATCAACGAAGCTGTTTGTAAGTATTTTCTTTCTATCCCTTACAAACGTGTTATCTGCAAAGATTCAGGAGCCTAATGTGACTAATGCCACTGCACAAGCAGGTTCTGAAAAGCCAACTATTGAGTTACTGGAGGATCCTTACTTTTATTCTTTTAATGAAGGGAAGCCTGTACAATGGCAAACTGTAGGAACCGTAACACAGCTCAAGGGAAGTGATCGGTATAGTAGTGATACAGGTTTTGGGGTCGGTATTCAAACTGAAAATGAGGTGGGATCTCTCAAACAGGTAATTGATCTGAAACGAGCTGACAAGGAAGTTGTTGCAGGTGACGAACTAGAGTGTCTTCTACATTATTGTACGTTAACTAGCAAACGCCCAGAAGGACCTTTCCGTCTTGCTTTGCGTTGGTTGGATGCTGCGGGGAAAGAACTTCCATCTACAGAGAAGGATTTTATCAATAATCCAGATATTTACTTCGGTAGAATGAAGGCGTACGGCGAGTTGAAATTCCGCACCATCTGTCCAGAAGGAGCCGTAAAATTAGAGTTTTCCTTACTGATTGCTCCAGAAAGCCAAGTACGTATGGACGACTTTAGTGTCCTACGTCTATCTAAGAAAGACATTCTCCCTCTTGTTGCCGTTTTGCCTCAGTTCCGCACAATAGTGGGTGAGGTGGGGAAGTCAGAGACTTATCCTGTTGCCTTACAAGGTATGCACTTAGCTGCAGATCAAGCTCCTAACTTTGCTGGAACGCAGTCTGCTTCTGTGATGAAATTAGATGTTGATAAGTTACCAAAGAATGGAACCATCAAGGCACATCTGACAATTACTCCACAAAAAGCTGGAGTTTATGTGGGTGGTAGCACTTATAAGCTACGTTTTTCGGGTGCAGACCAAGAGAACAGTGGTTCTCTTTCATTGACAAGCTACTTCAAGAAAGCGGGAACAACACCATCTATTAAACTTAAATCAGGTCAACAAGTTCGTACTTTCGTAGCCGCTCCAAACAAAACGGATGAGCAGTCGCTTGAGTTTGAAATCAGCGATGTTATCACAAGTGTGAATCTGGCTTTAACACAAAAGGTAAATGGAGCTTTCCGTATTGATGTGGGGCAGTATTATTATGCAACAGGCTCTGGCAAACTCTATCAACGCCCTGTTAAGGTAACCTTCGCACCACGTGAAGCAGGTGAATATGAAGCTATGTTGAAGGTCTCAAGTGTATTGGCTGACACTTTAGTTATCCATCTCAAAGGCGTTGCAAAGGCTGCAACTTCCACGGAATTAGTAGAGTCTTTCAGTGAAGATCGTGCGATGGATAAACGCTTCGTAGGTACTGCGTGGACAGGTTATCATAAGTTTGATTTGGGTTATTGGAAACTTGATGGTAAGTGGAAAGATAAGAGTAACGTATCCTTGTCAGCGTCAGGTACACTCTATTATGATGAATTAATAGCCAATGGAGTTAATACACTTCAATTGTTACCAGTCACTAGTGCCAAGCAATGCAAGGCAGAATATTCCATTGATGGAGGTGGACATTGGATCTTATTAGCTGTTGCAAATGGCGCTGGGGAGTATGTTGTTAATACGCATCGTCCAACGCTTATTCGCTTCGTAGCCACTTCTGATATAACTGTAGAGCGTGTGAAGATTCTTCCGAATACGTTAGAAACACGTCAGAAGTTTGATAAGATAGAAGATGCCATGCTGAAGCAAGCCGATAAGGAACCATTAGAAGTTCTCAATGAGACATTTTCGGGCTTACGCCATACACGTATTCTTGGATTGAACGGGTGGCAGAATCTTACCCTTCTAGGTGAACGCCCCTTCTATGCGTGGCAGCAGAAGGATGCAGCGCAGACAGTTGTTGAGAATGAGGTGGCACAGATCTCTTTCTTGAAATATGGTGTGGAAGATAACAGAGAACATGAGAGCTGGCTTATCTCACCGACCCTCTCTTATAAAAAAGCAAAGAGTAAAGACCTAACCTTTAGCTTGATGTATCGCAATCAGACTACTGATGGGAAAGAAGTCTTTGGATTCTATATCCTCGCAGAAAAGGACGGGAAGGTTACACCTTATTATATAGATCTCTCTAATTACGTTCCAGCTGGGGTGCAGCTTGAGGCTGATTCATGGTTTGATTATCGTATCGACCTATCTAAAGTGGATGGACTTACCATTGACGACAACTTCCATGTTGCCTTTTCTTACTATAGTCCAGTGGGAGGTAAACGCACATCTCTTAACTTCATGATAGATGATGTGACTTTCGGACGCACTGATCTTCCTGAATTGAGTATTGATAATGACTTTATCAAGTTTGTGTTCCATGCAGGACAGGAGATGACGCCTCAGACGATAAATGTATTCTCTGACCGTACTAAGGCTCCAATTACTCTCACTTTAACTCCTTCTGGTCAGAAAAAATACTTTAAGGTTTCGCATAGTAAGTTGCCAAGTGAAGGAGGAACTATTGCCGTTGGCTTCAAGAGTAATGATACAAAAACTCATGCTGCGGCATTGCTTATTCAGACTCGTGGAGCAGAACCCATTGTTGTGAAACTACTTGCTCAACCTATTGACACAGGTATTGATGACATAACAAGTAATGGAGAGAACGTGCCATCTCCTGCAATTATTGGTTCACAATTGGTTGTCAAAGGTAATTATCAACACTATCAACTTTTCTCTACGGATGGCAGTCTTTTACAACAGGGGACTTATCAAGAGCAAATTGATCTGTCTCATTTTCATTCAAAGATCTTTATTTTGAAGCTCAGAACTGATAATGTTGTGAGGAGTTTCTCATTGATACGTTAAATACTAAAAAACTGACATATTCTCCATAATTGTCAGTATATAAAGCAAAACAGGGGCAGATGATAATATCTGTCCCTATGTTTGGTTATGTTGTTTCGAGCAGTTCCTGCAGGACGACGGCATTGTTATGTTGCTCGTCATGTGCCGCATAAAGTAGTGTTACATTAGGATGTTCTTGGATGGCGTGACGTAACTCCTCCAATGCGCCAGATACTTGTAACTCTGCTTTGTAACGCTCGGTAAACGTGTTGAAACGCTCTGGGTCATGCCCGAACCACTTACGTAATTCGTTGCTCGGAGCAACCTCTTTCAGCCAAAGATCAATCTTCGCTTTCTCTTTACTAACGCCTCTTGGCCACAATCGATCTACGAGTATTCGATAACCATCGGTTTCTTCTGCCGGCAAGTAAACACGTTTTAGTTTCATAATCTACTCTTTTTAAAAACCTTATTCTATAGCTAATGCTCTCGGGAATATCACTTCGTTTTCCACATAGATATGTTCCAAGAGATAATTGCGGAACTGTTTTAAGTCGACCAAAGCCTTTACATATTCAGGTTCTGCACCTTCTGGGGCTGTGTAGTTATTAGTCAGTTCTGCAATGCGATCGTGTCGTTCAATCTCATCACTATGGTCAGCCATCATTGCATTGATAGGGAATTGGATAGAACCACAGTGGAACGGAGCGTGCTCCTGACCCAATTCTGCTGCATTGAAAAGCTCTAGGATGAAAGGATAGAGTACGTTCTCTTCTTTCTGGCAATGCAAGTCTAAGTCTGCAATACTATTGCGGAAATGATCTACAACACGATCTAATTCTGGGTGATTAGCTGCTAATTGGTTCAGTCTCTCTAATAGTTCATTACCATATTTGCGTGTGTTACGATGATGAAACTTCAATACGTAATCAACAAGTAAGTCTAGATCCCATGTCTCAAAAGGGATATTTGTTTTGAATTGTGCCTGTGACATATCTTTTAATTGTTATCTTGTTCTTGTTTGCAAAAGTATTAAAAATAACGGGAGGAGGGGAGTAACAAATGTGACCATATCGGGTTAAAGCACGTTAAAAGTATAAGATTACGAGTATTCTTTGTATCTTTGCAGGCATGGAAAGTAATGTTATGAAAGCCCTTCGTGCCTGTCCGCTTTTTGCAGGGATGAGTGATATTGAGATAGAAATAACGCTGGGGAACGTTCCACATCAGTTGGTTTCTCTACCTCCGCATGATGTTTATGCGCTAGCAGGAATGCCTTGTCGATCAGTAGATATTGTTGTGAGTGGTGTGTTGATATGCCGTATGGCAGCCCTGTCGGGTAAGCAAGTAGAGGTGAGCCGACTGAGAAGTGGTAATCTTGTTGCGCCTGCTTTTATCTTCTCTAAAGACCGAAGTCTACCCGTTAGTGTCGAGACTGATGGGCGTGTGGAATTGTTTCGTATGAAGCCCGATAGCCTGAAGTCACTTATTGATAATGATGATGCTATCCGCATGAATTTCATTCGTATCCTTTCTAATATAGACGTTTTCCTTACGCAAAAGATGAAGATTCTTAGTCTATTTACCGTCCGTGAGAAGGTAGCCTACCTACTCTTAGAGCGTGCAGGAGAGCAGGGTAGTAATGAGATACACCTTGAACGCTCACGTCAGGAGATTGCTGATTCATTCGGAATACAGAAGTTCTCTCTTCTGCGTGTACTTTCCGATTTGGAGAAAGAAGGTGCTATCGAGATTAAGGGTAAGATTATTAAGATACTTAATCGACGTGGGCTTGCTGGCTAAAGAGTATATCTAGAACTTCTTCCAGCCCCTCTCAAGGAGGGGAGTACCTAATGGGAAATATAAGGAGACGCTTTTCTCTAATTGAGAAGGGCGTTTCCTTGTTGTAAGGAAAGGCTCTCTTCATGTTAAGAAGAGCGTCTCTTTATTTTTGCCATCTTTGTTCTTGGCTAACGAGGCATTGCCCCGTTACACATAGACCTTAGTCTTTTTCATATTGTGAAGAGGGGCAACTTGGAAGCAAATAATGGATGAAATGAGGGCTATTTATCAAATAACTGCATTGTAAGTAGCCCATAATTGATGCAGAACTAACATTTTGGCATATTGCTTTTTATTTGTATCTTTGCCCGCCAAAAGAGAAAGAAGTATATGATACTAAATGTTTTATTTATCCTCGTGGGCATTGTGCTCGTTTTATGGGGAGCCGACCGACTGACTGACGGGGCTGTAGCAGTGGCTGAGAAGATGAAGATGCCACAGATTGTGATAGGGTTAACAATAGTTGCGATGGGCACAAGTATGCCTGAATTTTGTGTGAGTCTTGTGTCTGCACTCAAAGGGACTACCGACTTGGCTGTAGGTAACATCATTGGTTCGAATATCTTTAATACGCTGTTGATAGTTGGTGTCTCTGCATGGGTAGCACCTATGACTATCTTGAAGTCAACCGTTCGGAAGGATATACCTTTTGCATTATTTGCCTCAATTATATTATTAATAATGTGTCTTGATGGTAATATTAGTAGGTTGGATGCAGGCATCCTCTTTGTGCTATTCCTTGTCTTTATGTATGTCACCTTGAAGGGTGCTAAGACGAAAGACGATGATACCACAGCTAAGACAGTCCCCATTGAAGATAATAAAAAACCTATGGCAGCATGGTTCTCTATCGTATGGATAATCGTTGGATTAGCTTGTTTGATAGGAGGCAGTAATCTTTTTGTGGAAGGAGCAACGAAGGTGGCAGAGCATATCGGTGTGTCGGAAGCAGTCATCGGACTAACCATTGTGGCTGGAGGAACTTCCCTACCAGAGTTAGCAACAAGTGTTGTTTCTGCGCGTAAAGGCAATAGTGGCATTGCTATTGGCAATGTCTTAGGCTCGAATGTGTTTAATATTCTTGCAATCTTGGGCGTTACAGGTGTAATAACTCCTATGCACTTGCAAGGTATAACAATGTTAGACCTCTCAATGATGGTATTCTCAACGCTGTTAGTATGGCTTTTCTCCTTCACGAAGTATAAGATTGCAAGGTGGGAAGGAATCGTCCTTACAATAGTGTTTATCGGTTATATGGTCGTGTTGTGTTATTAAATAATGTGTGTCAAATAGCGCGGCTATCTGACACACTTTATATATATTACTTCAATAACTTTGCTAATTCCGTCTGCAAAGCTTCACCTCTTAGATCCATTGCAATGATTTTGCCGTCCTTATCGAGCAGTATGTTTGAAGGAATAGATCGAATGCCATAAACCTTACCAGCAGCAGACTGCCAGCCTTTCAGGTCAGACATCTGAGGCCAAGTCATACCGAGCTTCTCAACAGCAGATGACCATTTGAGTTTGTTGTCATCGAAACTAACGCCAATAATCTCTAGTCCCTTGTCCTTATATCTCTTATAAGCCTCCACAACGTTAGGCATCTCCTTGCGGCAAGGTGCACACCAGCTAGCCCAGAAGTCGACGAACACATACTTACCCTTACCTGCCCAATCGCTTAGCTTCATTTGCTTACCATTGAGGTCGGTCATTACCAACTCTTTATACATAGAGCCTGGTTCGCGTAGCTTGTACATCTCATATAAATCTTTGGCTTTCTTCATCTCTGGCGCATTGTAATAGCCCGTTGATGGGTCACATAGCCTCTTTAAATCTTCATATTGTAATCCGTCAGCCACCTCCGCAATATATTTTGCAGGGAAAGTAGTAGTCTTGAACTTCTCAGCAATCTCTAGTACAGTAGCCAACTGCACACTATCTAGTGAGTCAGCCTTTGCCATAATCTCTGTGACTTTAGCCTTATCAGCTTCTGTGAATGTAGATGGATCTTTCTGGCGCAAGGGAGTGAGTTCAGCTTCCAACTTATGAAATTCAGTCTCAATCTGCGACATCTTACTCTCGTATGGCTTTGTATCTTGCGCACTAGCAGCAAGTGTTGTAGCAGCCAACATGGTCATTAAAATGATTTTCTTCATATCTTTCATTTGGTTTATATATATGGTTACAAAAGTAATGAAAATATGCTGATCTCCACGTGTATTTAGCTTTTTTTTAGGGCTTGTTACGGTAGTTCAGATAAAAAGTGTACCTTTGCAGCCAATTAATTGGTATAGGGGTACTTGCTCAACCCCCTTTAACAAAACAAGACAATGATAAAAAGTAGACAACAAGTGAGTGTGCTGTTTATGCTTTTCAGCATCCTCTTCTGCGTTTGCCTTATTGCGGCAAACATCCTCGAGACAAAGCAAATCTCTGTGTTAGGTATCTCATTGACGGGTGGACTCATCGTCTTCCCCATCTCTTACATCATCAACGACTGTGTTTGTGAGGTATGGGGATTCCAAAAAGCGCGTCTGTTGATATGGACGGGCTTTGCAATGAACTTCTTCTTTGTATCTATGGGGGCTTTATGTGATTGGATACCAGGTGCTCCGTATTGGACTAACGAAGCTGGGTTCCATGCTATCTTTGGTCTTGCTCCACGTGTGGCAGCAGCCTCTTTCATAGCTTTTATATTGGGATCATTCGCTAATGCCTACGTCATGAGTAAGATGAAACTACGTGATGGAGGTCGTCATTTCTCATGGCGTGCCATCTTGAGTACCATAGCAGGTGAGAGTCTTGACTCTCTCATCTTCTTCCCATTGGCGTTGGGTGGAGTTGTTCCAACTCCTGAATTGCCAAAACTAATGCTCTGGCAGGTGGTCTTAAAGACGCTTTACGAGGTAATAGCTTTGCCTATAACGATTCGAGTTGTAAAGGCTTTAAAGGCGCATGAAGGGGAAGATGTTTATGACAATGGTGTGAATTACAGCATTTGGAAGATATTTTCTTTGCAGTAGCGCACAAGGGAATAAACGATTAAAAGGGGATGTGTCAATCGGTTGGCACATCCCTTTTTCGATGTAAGTAAGGCTTGAGTAGTAGTATCTAATGGAGGCTAATCTTCTGTAAGTTCTGGTAGTGTGCCTAATATTGTCTCAAAGTAGGGATAGCATTGTGAGGCAAAATAAGAAGACAAACATTCGTAAATATCTAATCTAATGCAGAGCAACTTTATGCGAGTGAGCTTACTATGAGTAAGGTTGCACAACAAACCAGAACCCCGCTTGCTATTCGGATTATTCAATATCGGTTCCTATTAGTTGTGCGTTTTGCGCTCCTTGTCTAATACAGTTTCACTCAGTTTCTTCCTTGTATCTTCTTCTTTTCTCATGTGTTTTACGTCTTTATCTTCCGTACCTTTTATTTGTCTCATCACGATGAAACTCGTGTCTCATCATGATAAAACGAGTGTCTCTTCATGATGAAACTTATGTCTCATCACGATGAGATAAACTTTTTATACGTTTGTAAAAGATGCAGAGCACGTGAGAAATGATTCGCAGACGTGGAGTAAATAATAATGGAACGGGTGGGAGAGAACCTTGAGCCTATAAGATGTTGGTTAGGGTGGTAATATATGAGAATGGTGTTTGCAATTTACCAACAATGTATTACCTTTGCAAGTAAAACAATATAAACGATTATGGAAAGAAACGAAGAGGGCTTACAGTCGTTAGGTTCTGCAACCCAATACAGAATGGATTATGCGCCAGAGGTGTTGGAGACGTTTATGAACAAGCATCCAGAGAATGACTATTGGGTGCGTTTCAACTGTCCTGAGTTCACGAGTCTGTGCCCTATTACGGGACAACCAGACTTTGCAGAGATACGTATCTCATACGTCCCTGGCGAGCGAATGGTTGAGAGTAAGAGTCTTAAACTCTATCTTTTTAGCTTCCGTAATCATGGTGATTTTCATGAAGACTGTGTGAATACTATCATGAAGGACCTCATTAAGCTCATGGATCCTAAGTATATTGAGGTGACAGGAATCTTCACTCCTCGTGGGGGAATCAGTATCTATCCGTACGCTAACTATGGTCGTAAGGGTACGAAATACGAGCAGTTAGCCGAACAACGGTTTATCACGCACGAATAAAGAAGTATGTTCCTTGTTCGTAACAAATGCTGATTGTTATGACAACTAAGCGGATTGTATATTCCATATTCTGGGTTCACATCCTACTAAGTTTCTGTTGGTGGGCATTACATATATGTCTACCAGCAGATTTGCGGATGGAACCCTTATTCGATACCTTATTATACTATGGCATGCTTGGCACGCTTCCTATATGGCTTTATCCTATAGGGAAAATAATCCGAAAGAGCTTTAACTATAATGAGATATTGGGTGTGTTGGTCATCATCCTTATGAGTGTTATCGTTCTCGTCTGTGGTGTTGTTGGTTTGTTTGTGTTCTCTATTGATGGACCGAAGGCGGTATGGTATAAGGATAAGACTCATATCATTACAGATGGTTATGCGTCACAGGTGTGTTCGTTCTTCGTGTGTGATAGGGGAGGAATAATAGATAAGGTAAAGTATAAAGGATTTACTGGCGATTCACCGATAATCCTTGATTCTGCACAATGGAAGTTCTATGACCAGTGGGGAGTACTGATTGCATGGTCGGATAATAAGCTTGATAAAGCCCGAGGCATGAAGGCTTATAGCCTTTTTGTTACAGACTCCTTATTATATAAGCGGCATCAGAAGGAAGTGCTAAACCTGCGTAAGTCTTATCTGATGAAGGAACGAAACTATATTCTCAATGGTCATTTATCGTGTTACGGAAGGTCTCTTCCGAACTACGAGTTCGAATATAACACACGGACACGGATGATGAGTGTAGACGGGGGCGGGTTTGATTCTAAGAATGAAGTTAGTTTTAAGTTGTCCCAGGAGGCGAATGATAGTATTGTTGCTTTCATTCACCAGCATCCAGAGGAATATATAGATCATGACGAAGACGTTGAACATTATGGTCAAGGAGATGTATGTGTATGGCTTAATGTAAATAGGCGTACTGTCTTTGACTGCGACAATAGCGACTTTGCACACATGCCCGCTCCTTTCCAGAATATCATTCGTCTATTTGCAAATAAGCATGTACGGGGTCGTGATCTATTGCAAGTTGTGGACAAAGCAGAATGATTTACCTAAAATAAAAGCTCTCAATAAAGCACTATAAACCCCTAATTTATTTTTAATTTTATTTGCTGTCAGTTTTAACATTCCGTATAACTTCTTATTTATCAGTATCTTCTTCTGGTATAAGTAATGACGGGAGTGACAGCAAATATAATCTCTCTCTTTATTTATAGAGTATTTACATCGTGTAAGAAACTACTTCGGAAAGTCCTGTAATTTACTCTAATTTGTGTATAAAGGGGCAACTATTCCTTTGCTAATGTCTCCAATCGGTTATCGATAAGGGCTTTGTATGATAGCTTCTGGTCATCACTTATAAAAGATGCATCTATACAAGCAAACCACTTATCTCTAAATTTTGAGAAGTCGGAAAGTATTCTGTTTGTAACTATCTCGGAAATGCCTGTGGAGAACATTGCTTCCCTAAAGTCATAAACAAGAAGTTTCTTCTTGAATCCATTGAGGTATAGTGCCATTTCTTCTGTATCTTCTGGCATGACGATCTTTGTAGAGACTTGATCGTAAGTTGGACTGAGGACATATCGATTTATTTGTGGACTATACAAGGAGAAGTTCTTTAGGTGCATGTCTGCATTACCAATAATCCATGAGAAGACAACCTGTTGCCAATAGTTTATTTTATCGAGTTGTGGTATACTTGAATATTGTTCTATGATACTTGTAATCGATTCATAGCTACCTTGATATTTCTGTTCTGTGAGCTTTCCACTCAATTGACACATATCTTCCATAGGCAGTTTCTTGCCATCGTTTGTCCTATCTATTCTCCGTGTGATATAATTCAATTCACCATCAGCAAACCGAATGAGTGCATGAGGAACGACTGGGATTTTTGCAATCTCAGCCAAATGCATGGAGAGATCTTCTATTTCGGGCAATCGTTCGAATCGTTCTGTCTGTGGCTTAAGGATGTAACGTCCAATGACGCCTACAATCGTTAGGCGTTGTGGATTGCCTACAGAATCATGTTCAAGATCTATTGATAACTTTGATTGAACACCAGTCACAGTAGTCCTATTAGCAACAACAATCTGTGCTAACTCATTGATGTCTTTACGAGTATAAGGTAGTTCTGGAGCTATGAGAGAACCAAATACTTTCTTTATACAATGTGAATGATAATCAATCTCACCTGCATGTAATTGTTTATAACAGCACAAACATCGTTTCATCTTTCCTCTTCTTTTTGCTCAATAGGTACAATACTGACATCGCCTATGCAATCACGACAACATGAGAGAAGTAGTCCCATGCGGTCACGTTGATTGATTTTCCAGTTCCGTTCAGCAATGCGCAACATCCAACCTTCAGGTATAAGACCATCAAAAAAGGAAAAGAGAACATTGCTATGATAGTCTTTTTGACCTAATGGTAAAGTGAGACTAACAGGTGTGGGATGGTTACTATTTAGGTACTCTTGCGAATAAGTGAAGTTGTAACCAGTCTCATTTTCTATTATGATACCTGCCATTTGATCTCTAACAAATACTTGTCCTTGTCTCATTTTGATGAATATTTGGGTGGATACTCCTTCCTTGGTATGGGTACAGGTGCTAGTTGTAAGTTGAACAATAGAAGTACTTGATTCACCTTATCCATACGCAAAGTAGCCTTTCCTTGCTCCATCTCACGGATGAATCGAAGACCTACTCCAGCCTTGAAAGCCATATCCTCTTGTGTCAGATGATACTCTTTGCGTAGCTGCTTTAGTGTGGTTGATAATTGATTATTCTCCATCTTGTTTATACCTTATCGGGTACAAATATACAGAAAAACTATGAAAAAGAGGGCTAAACATCCCTAACGGGTATAATCTTATGCTTATTTAACGTAATTACACCCTATTGGGTATAATATAGGTGATTGGTGGCTCTTATTTAAAAGGTACTTATCTCCTTATGACGAAACGCCTTTCTCATAGCAAGGAAGGCGTCTCGTCAAATGAAGGGAAGCCCTACCTAATTTTGAGAGAAGGGGAGTTTGTCTAAAGAGAGATAGTTTGAACGAAAGTGATGTGGTGCCTCTCTCTATTTGATGTATGTTTACTGATAGTTATAAGTCATGTATTGTTGATTGAAAAGCCTGCTTCAAAGTAGGGACAGATGCCCTCGTCTGTCCCTACTTTGTAGTGCTCTATTTCACAGAACAAATAACCAGTCCACTTGTTGACCGATCAACTCGTCAACTCGAAGTAACCATAATTTTGAATTATGAATTATGTTTTTTGAGCTAAAAAAGAGAGATCTTACTTCTTTATTGTGTCCTGCTTTGCAGCCTTTGCCTCAGCCTCTTGTGCTTCCTTGTTAGCCTCCATTGCACTCTTCTTACGATGGTATTGCATGACTTTCTTACCGAAGAGAGCAGCCATAGAATCGGCTGATAGGTAACGCATAGAGCCTGCATCAAAGCCAACAGAGTCTTGTGGAATACGGTGCCCACGCTCATCAATGGTGTCCTTGTATATATACAACCAACCGTTGTAGATATGCCAACTGGTGTAAACAGTTACTTTCGGGTATTCTACAGGACTCTCATCTTCCAAAGAGTTTGACTTCATGATATATCCCACGGGGGACGCTTGATTATAACTCTTGAGCGTGAATCCATACTCTCGAGGGATGAAGAGAGCCTTCTTCAAAGAGTCACTCATCCCTGCAAGAATCTCATCTTCAGTCTTCGTTGGGTTAGGTTTCAACTTCGGAAGAACCTGAAACGTCCATGTCCCCTTCATCTGTTCAAGGTCGATAACCATAGCTGCTTCGTATGGATCAATAGGGTTCGGAAGAATCGCCAGTTTATCTCCAATCTGTATATCACCATATACCATGTTATTACGTTTAGCCGTCACAATGTCAAACTTTATAGGGTCTCCACCCTCATCAGGGAGGAAGACTATGACCGAATCAGAGCACCCATCACATGCCAGTCCATATCGAGTACTATCACCTTTCAGACTTGTTTCAATGTCTATAGCCCCATGATCACCTGTTGAAGCTTGGTTATAACATGCCGTGAGCAACAATAGAGAGAGACTTAAAAGGGGGAAAAAGAAATTCTTCATGTACGTTGTTTTTATGCTGCAAAGATAGTCAATTATTGCAAAAAATATTGTATGTCAGATGATTTTTGGAATTTTTTATCTAATTTTGCAAGCTGAGATTGCAGGTTGCAATCACCTTCATTTAGATAGAAATAATATAAGATATGGGAAAGAAAATACAGTTCAGTCTCATTTACCGAGACATGTGGCAGAGCTCTGGTAAGTTCCAGCCACGTAAGGATGAGTTGGTACGTATAGCTCCTCTCTTTGTTGAGATGGGTTGTTTTGCGCGTGTAGAAACCAATGGTGGAGCCTTCGAACAGGTTAATTTGTTGGCTGGTGAGAACCCTAATGAGGCTGTTCGTGCTTATACCAAGATTCTGCATGAGGCAGGTATCAAGACTCACATGCTTGATCGTGGCTTGAATGCTTTGCGTATGTATCCTGTTCCTGACGATGTTCGTGCGATGATGTATCGTGTAAAGCATGCACAGGGCGTTGATATTACACGTCTTTTTGATGGTCTGAACGATATTCGTAACATTGCTCCTGCATTGAAGTGGGCTAAGGAGGGAGGCATGACTCCACAGGGAACATTGTGTATCACAACTTCTCCTGTTCACACTTTGGATTATTATACCAAGTTGGCTGATGAGGAAATCGCAGCTGGTGCAGAGGAAATCTGTTTAAAGGATATGGCTGGTATTGGTCAGCCTGCTTTCTTAGGTGAGCTTACTCGTCGTATTAAGGAGAAGCACCCAGATGTGTTGCTGGAGTATCATGGTCACTCAGGTCCAGGTCTTTCAATGGCATCTATGTTGGAAGTTGCTAAGAATGGAATCGATATCCTTGATGTTGCTATGGAGCCATTGTCATGGGGTAAGGTGCACCCAGACGTTATCTCTGTACAAAGTATGTTGAAGAATGCAGGCTTTGATGTGCCAGAGATCAATATGGACGCCTATATGAAGGCGCGTGCTATGACACAGGAATTCATCGATGAGTGGTTGGGTTACTTCATTAATCCACAGAATAAGATCATGAGTTCATTGCTCCTTAGCTGTGGTTTGCCTGGTGGTATGATGGGTTCAATGATGGCCGACCTCGGTGGTATTCGCTCTACTATTAATAACCTCCGTAAGAAGAAAGGCGAGGAAGAACTCTCTGTTGACGATATGTTGATTAGATTGTTCGATGAGGTTGCTTATGTTTGGCCTCGTGTAGGATATCCTCCATTGGTAACTCCATTCTCACAATATACTAAGAACATCGCATTGATGAACCTCCTCACTCTTGAGCAGGGTAAGGGACGCTTCGTTATGATGGACGATTCTATGTGGGGTATGATCCTCGGAAAGAGTGGTCGTGTACCAGGTGAGATCTGTCAAGAGTTGAAAGACTTAGCTAAGCAGAAGGGACTTGAGTTCACAGATGCAGACCCACATACATTGTTGAAGAACAATCTTGAGGATTTCCGCAAGGAAATGGACGAGAATGGTTGGGACTATGGTCAGGATGAGGAGGAACTCTTCGAATTGGCTATGCACCCAGAGCAGTATCGCAACTACAAGAGCGGACAGGCTAAGAAGAATTTCTTGGCTGATCTTCAAGCTGCTAAGGATGCTAAGCTCGGCGCAAAGGTTAGCCCAGAAGAGGCTGCAGCCTTTAAGCATGCAAAGGCAGATGCACTTGTTGCTCCTGTCAAAGGTCAGTTGTTCTGGGAGTTCCAGGGCGATGGTGAGGCTGCTCCAGCTGTAGAGCCATTCATTGGCAAGGAGTATAAAGAGGGCGATGCTTTCTGTTATATCCAGGCTCCTTGGGGCGAGTTCGTCACTGTTCCAGCTGCACTCGGTGGTAAGTTGGTTGAGATCAACGCTAAGCAAGGTGCTAAGGTGAACAAGGGCGATGTTATTGCTTACATTGAGCGTGAGCATGCTGAATAAGTAAAACACATTAAAAAAATATTAAGTCACGGTCTATTACTATTGAGTGAGACCGTGACTTTTTCGTTTATGACTATGGATTATCTTTCAATCATCAATAAGTATTACCCAACCGACAATGAGCTTCGTCACATCCTCTTAGTTCATAGTCGCAGTGTGGCTGATAAGGCATTAGCAATAGCGACTCATCATCCAGAATTAAAGCTTGATTGTGCGTTCTTGGAGGAGGCTGCTATGTTGCATGATATAGGTATTTTCAAGTGCGATGCGGCTGGCATTCAGTGTTTCGGGACCGAACCTTACATCTGTCACGGGCGTATCGGAGCAGAGTTATTAAGGTCAGAAGGCTTCCCACGTCATGCTCGTGTTTGTGAGCGACATACGGGTGCTGGGATTACAAAAGCGCAGATTATAGCGCAAAATCTCCCTCTTCCGCAGCAAGATTTCCTACCCGAAACGATGGAAGAAAAGGTGATTTGTTATGCAGATAAATTCTTTTCTAAGACGCACATAGATCGAGAGAAGACGATTGAACAGGCGGAAAAGAGCCTATCGAAGTTCGGTGAAGAGGGTGTTCTCCGCTTCCGTGAGTGGGAAAAGTGCTTCGATTAGGTGCTTTTCTCTGCTGTTTTCTAATCTTTCCAATTATCTTTTTAGATGATTCGTATAGACGAATTCATTAAGAAGATATTTTACATTCTAAATTTCCGAATTAGCTCTTTCTAGAAACGAATATTGGTTTTTGGAGTCACTAAATACCAATAAACTCAAAACGATAGTACCTTTTTATGAAAAAGTACTATCGTTTTTGGTGAAAAGTAGTATCGTTTTCATGAAAAGTACTATCGTTTTTTACGAAAATAACCATCGTTTTGGGCTAAAATATGCTCCAATTTCGTTAAAATCTATCTGCTTTCTTCTAATAATATGATAGCGTTATTTGTAACAGATTGGTTATTAGTCTATTAGAAGAACAAGACTTATTGCTCTCAAAAATCGAATATTTCGAGCAAAGTAAGTGGCTTTCCGGAATATCGCAGTAATAACCTATCAAATTTGCTATATTCTTTTACAAAACAAGCGGGCGTCTTCTGCTTCTATTCATTGTATATTCTATAGAAAAACAACTATCGAATTTCAGTGAAATAAGCTATTATTTAGTTTATTCTTATGTGCCTTTATGGAAAATGCTTACCTTTGTATTGCTATTAGAACAAATCAAAACGATATGAAAAAACATCTTTTTTGGCTTTGCGTGCTGGCATTTTCGGCATCTCTACACGTCACAGCACAATCGTTCAAACAGCAGATTAGTGCTCATCCAGAACTTTCTGCCAACAATTACTTAGCTTATCCGATTCCTTCTGGTAAGCTGACACCTGCTCCGTCAGGCTATTTTCCTGTGTATCTCTCGCATTATGGGCGACATGGATCGCGCTATCTCATTCATGCGCAGCAATATCTTCGACCGATTGAAACGCTTGAGCGGGCAGATTCTGCTGGAGTTTTGACGAATGAGGGGGTAGGTGTGTTGAAGAAATTACGCCTCATGTATGCAGAATCCTATAAGCGATGGGGCGAATTGACCCCTCTGGGAGCACAACAACATCAGCAGATTGCGAGAAGAATGTACGAACGTTTCCCATCTGTTTTTCGTGATTCTGTGTGGATAGATGCTAAGTCTACGGATGTTATCCGCTGTATTCTGTCCATGGAAAACGAACTGCAAGAGCTGATTCGACATAATCCTCGCTTGCGAATTAGGCATGATGCGAGTGCACATGATATGTATTTTATGAATCAATCAGACAAAAAATTGTCTCACCAAAGGGATAGTAGTGCTGTAAAGAATACGATTGACGAATGGGGCAAACGCAATATTGACACAAAACCTTTGATGACTCGCCTCTTTAAGGATAAGGAATATGTGGCAAAGAAGGTGGATGTAGGGCAACTCTCATTCGATCTTTTCAGTCTGGCTAGTATTGTTCAGAACTCGGAAATACGTCATTCGCTTTCATTGTACAATCTCTTTACTCCAGAAGAATTATACCGTCTTTGGGAACGTAGTAATGCTTGGTGGTATTTGCGTTATGCTAGTGCACCACAAAGCGGAGGTAATCAACCTTTTTCACAGCGCAATCTCTTGCGTAAGATCATCACTGATGCCGATTCTTGTTTGGCACTTCCTCATCCCGGTGCGACACTTCGTTTCGGACATGACACAATGGTGATGCCGTTGACCTGTCTGCTTAATCTGAATAATAGTGACATCAGAGTATCGGATATAGATAGTCTTGACCTGAAAGGTTGGAGTTCTACACGCATTGTACCTATGGCTGCTAACATTCAATTCATATTCTATAAAAATCTGAGGAAGCCTAAGGCTGAAACGCTTGTGAAAGTTTTATTGAATGAAGAGGAAGCAACGCTGCCCCTCCCAAAGACTTCTACACCATATTATTATAAGTGGAGTGACTTCAAGAAGTATTATCTCTCAAAGCTAAACAGCTATCATGAGTAAAGAGGTAAGGAATATTCTTGTCTGGTAAGTAGCGTGGAAAGGCAAGATAATATAAAACAGAAAGTAGGGACAGACACCTTTGTCTGTCCCTACTTTTTTGATGTTATTTTCTTAGATGTGGACCTGGTGGTAAATGAACTTACCTATATCAGTCCTTGATATTCAGAAATTTAGCCGAACCTCAATTTTTACTGTAGCCAATCTGTAGCCATTTCAGATATTTTTGAGAGAACGCACAGAAGTTGCATAGACTTCTTGTTTTCGGGTTCAAAGTTACAAAAAGATGATACATCTTCCAAATATTTGACTAAAAATGTTTTAGAAAGCTTGTGGCTACAATTTTTCAGTGCACGGTGCAAGACCTATCTATATATAGGCTTGCACCGTGCACTGAAGAGCCTTGCCACTTGTGATATACTGCTGATAATCAATATATAAAATGGTATTATATTACCAGACAATGGTATTTTGATATTCCGTTAGAAGCTCATTTCATTAGGAACTTTGCAGCCATAATCATTATAGTCCAATGTATTATGGCAAACAAAAACAGCAACTCAGAACAAAAGGGACACCTGTACATCGGTTGTCCTACGCTTGAAACTTTAGCTCTTTCATGCGTCAATGCAAAAGATGCTGCTCATACAAGTAGCATCGAGTATTCAAATTTCCTAAAGGCTTGCAAAATGGAAAAGGACATCAGAATCAGCACATATCGGAAATGTGCAGCAGGTTTAGGAAAAGAAGTTCTAATCATACATCTGCCTTTGGGAACCATAGAGTCGATGACCAAACCCAAAGCCCATGTGAAGAATCTTTATGAAACAATTGAACTGGATGAACTGATCAAGGTTTTAATGAAGGTTATGCCAAGTGATGGAATGAAGATAGTGAACTTCATGGAAGAGTTCAAAGGGCATCTAACAAGACACGACAAGGAGAACCTGATGAAACCCTTTCTGTCAGCTATTGTAGAACTTTGCCAAAACTTACTTAATGATGATGGAAAACCATGAAACACGCTCCCTAATGAATGAGCTTCAAACTCTTCGCGAAGAGTTCAGGCAGATAGCCTGCTTTATCAGAGAGCTAAAGCGTGACTACTCTGTATTAGAAGAGAAAATAGAGTTAAGTACGGCAGATGTCTTGCATCTGCTTGGTATATCTAAGGCATCCCTTGCCAGATGGCGGGAAGCGAACTCTATTCCTTACCGCTATGTATCAAGTAATCATGTGGTCTATCCATTCAAAGGACTCTACCTTTCTGTAAAGACAGGTAGGGCTACATTCAAGGGCTTTCGCCGCTTGGAGGCTTTGCAGCGTCTGAACGCCTACAAGGATGGTGTCCTTAAAGGCTACATGGGGGATTCTCAAACCTTATTTGAAGAACTATGAACATCAAAGAAGAAATACTAAGCCGGACGAACAAAGGACTGGAGGTGTTCTGCTTCTACATGCCCATCAACTTTGTACCCAAGCGCAACTTCCGTAATCCATTGTATGACGATAGGCGTGCATCATGCAATATCTACCTCGATAATAAGTCTGGCTGCTACCGCATGAAGGACTTTGGCAATGACGCCTACTCAGGTGATTGTTTCTGGTTTGCTGCAACTATGCTCGGTTTGGACGTGAGAAAAGATTTTATGAATGTTCTTGAAACAATCATCAGAGATTTACAACTCAATATTCGTCTTGAAGAAAGAAAAGAATATGGTAATAAGCGACCTGTCTTAATAAAACCTTCAAAGCAGCCTATATTACCTCCACCCGACCTTAATACTTCCATGACAAGCGAGAAGTGGTTTACATATATCGAACAGCCCTTTGGAGAAGAGGAACGAAATTATTGGCGACGATACGGCATTGATACCAGGACTTTGCTACGCTTCCATGTTAAATCATTAGCACGCTATGAATCCGTTTCAAGTCAGGGCAAGCCATTCTCACTTGTTTCTACGCGAGAAGAGCCTATGTTTGCTTATTGCCTTGGCAGGTTTGTGAAAGTTTATCGTCCCAATAGTAAATTGCGCTTCCTCTATGGAGGCAAGGAGGTGGATGACTATGTGTTTGGTTTTGAGCAGTTGCCCTGCAAAGGCGATATGATATTCATTACGGGGGGAGAGAAGGATGTGCTTTCACTCTCGGCTCATGGATTCAATGCCATCTGTTTCAACAGCGAGACAGCACAGATACCAGAGAATATCATTGAGGGACTATTGCTCCGTTTTCGACATCTAATCATATTGTATGATACGGATGAAACAGGACTAAGAGAAACTAAACGACAAGTCGAAGCTCTATCCAAGTTTAAGGTGCTTCACTTAACATTGCCCTTACAAGGCACAAAAACAGAAAAGGATATTTCCGATTACTTTGCCTTAGGCAATGGTTCGGAAGGTTTAAAGGCACTGCTTTCTGATATGTTTACCCAAATGTATGCACAGACGATGATGATATTGCAATCTTGTGAAATAGACTATGACAATCCTCCCGATGCCTCGAAGTCGGTGGTAGCAGTAAACGGCGTACCCCTCGGTACACAGGATAATCTGTTCTGCATCACTGGCGGAGAAGGAACAGGCAAAAGCAACTACATTGCTGCCATTCTTGCCGGTACTCTTGGTGCAGAACGCTTACAACCAGAACAAACTTTGGGATTGGAGGTAACCGCCAACCCCAAAAGATTAGCTGTACTCCATTACGATACAGAGCAATCAGAAGCACAGTTGCATAAGAATTTGGGGAAGACACTTCGTCGGGCAGGAGTCACGTCTGTACCAGAGTTCTACCATTCTCTTTATTTGGCTTCACTTTCTCGTAAAGATAGATTGAAAATTATTCGTGAGAGTATGGACTTGTTTCACCATAAGCACGGAGGAATACATCTTGTGGTAATTGACGGCATTGCAGACTTGATACGATCTGCCAATGACGAAACGGAGAGTATAGCCATTGTGGATGAACTCTATCGTTTGGCAGGAATCTATAATACTTGCATCATCTGTGTGCTCCATTTTGTCCCTAACGGTATTAAGTTGCGTGGACATATTGGTTCCGAATTACAGCGCAAGGCGGCAGGTATTCTCTCCATAGAGAAAGACGATAACCCTGAATATTCGGTTGTAAAAGCTCTGAAGGTGCGTGACGGCAGTCCACTCGATGTGCCGATGATGCTTTTCGGCTGGGACAAAGATGCGGATATGCACGTCTATCGTGGAGAGAAGTCGAAAGAGGATAAAGAAAAGCGTAAGACGGATGAACTTTTGGCTGTTGTAAAATCAGCTTTCCATACCAAGCTAAGACTCTCATATCAAGAACTATGTGACGTATTGATGCGTGAAATGGAAATCAAAGACCGAACGGCAAAGAAGTACATTGCCTATATGAAAGAGCAGTGTATATTGTCGCAGGACGCAAGTGGTAACTATCAAAAGGGTGAGCTATGCCATACTTAGAACAGACAACAGAGAACGATTGGTGCAAGCGATTGTTTGACAGCTTGAGAACTATCGAGAGCAAACTCGACCAACTGCTTGTGATGAAAGAGCAATCTGTTGACACAACTATTCATCCGCCTCTTAAACCAGAGTATCTTGACATAATCGACGTGTCGAAGATTCTCAAAGTAGAGCAGAAAACCATTTACAATTGGGTATGGGCAGGAAAGATCCCATATCTCAAAGCGAATGGTAGACTGCTGTTTCTTCGTGACGAGATAGACGATATGCTTCATAAACGAGAATGTTGGTGATCAACAAGCAATTTGTTTATTGCCGAATTCTAACTTATGGCACATCTTAAAATAGACATGAATATGAAGAAGATAGTTAAATTTTAGGACGGTAAATCAACTATTAGTTTATTTGTGGGAATTATTTTCAACCAATAAGCTATTATTTGAAATGATTTGCTTATCTTTGCGGTTGAAATAAATACAAGCAAGTAAACTATGAGTGTATCTACAGGTAACAAAATCAACCAAATGCTCCAATTAGGACAAAAAAACGGATTGTTGTTTGCTCAATGGCTAACAGGACGAGGATATTCCAGTCAGCTATTGAAAAGATACCGCATATCGGGATGGTTAACACCTCTATGTAGAGGTGTAATGTACCGTACTGGGGATAACCTATCTGCCTATGGTGCATTGCAGTCGTTTAATGAACAGTTAGGAAAGAAGTTCCGTATAGCTGCTCATTCTGCATTAGAGTTATGGGGCTTCAATCATTATGTGCCAATGGGTAAGCCATTGCTAGTGATAACTGCTACCAATGAGAGAATGCCTCAATGGATGAAGCTTAACGTATTCGACCGTGATTTTCATTTTTTCAAAACAGACGCATTTATGCAAGCACAAATAACGACTTTGTCTTATTTAGATTGGAATTTACTCGCGTCTACTCCAGAACAGGCTTTTATGGAATGCTTGTTACTATCGCCGCGGCAATACAACTACATGGACTTGTACTATATAATGGAACAGCTAACAACATTGCGTTCAGAGGTTGTCCAATCGTTATTGGAAACAACCAAGAACTATAAGATGAAGCGCCTATTCTTATATATGGCAGAAAAAGCAAACCATTATTGGTTTGAAGAATTAGACTTATCTAGGATAGATTTGGGAACTACAAAATTGCAGTTGGTAAAGTCGGGGGTATATCTCAGTAAGTATAAAATGACAATCCCCAAAGAATTGAACGACTATGAATAATCATCAGTATAAAAGTCAAGTGGCACTATTGGTACGCATCATGCCCTTGGTTTATAGAATCAAAGATTTTGCCGTACATGGTGGTACGGCTATCAACTTGTTTCATCAGAACATGCCACGGTATTCTGTGGATATAGATCTTACCTATATTCCCTTGGAGGCACGTTCAACGAGCTTGGAACATATCAATCTGAATCTTCAAGACTTGAAAACGAGCATCGAACGAGCCGTACCGGGAATACATGTGGTACATAAAACTGATGTATGGAAACTGCAATGCACATACAATGGCACTACGGTGAAAATCGAAGTGAATGGCACCAAACGTGGCATACTTGGAGAAGCGGAAGTAATGAACCTCTGCCCAAAGGCGAAAGATGAGTTTCAAGCTAACTGTAAGGCACGCATCGTACCTTATCCACAACTATATGGAGGTAAGATAGCGGCTGCTCTCAGTCGCCAACACCCACGTGATTTGTTTGATTGCAAGTACATGAAAGACGAAACATTGGATGAAGTAAAAGACGGTTTGTTTCTGTGCTTACTGGGAAGCGACAAACCCATCATAGAATCACTTTGTCCTAATGACATTAATCAGGAGGAGGCTCTTGAACATCAGTTCAAAGGAATGACCGATATTCCTTTCACTTACAAGGATTATGAGTCCTCGCGTAACGACATTATCAGAAAGGTAAATGCCTGCCTTACCGATGAGGACAAAGACTTCATCATTTCTTTTGAAGAAGGCTCCCCGCAATGGGAACTATGTTGTGCTGGTGATTTGAGCAAATACCCATCCGTACAGTGGAAACTGCTCAATATCGAGAAACTAAAAAAGCAAAATCAAAAGAAGTTTCAAGAAGGAATTGATAAACTCAAAACTTTTTTTGAAAAAATGATGTAGGTATAATCCGAATATAAACACTACCTTTGCAACGTAAATAGTGCCGATAAGGACTTTTGTCGCTTTATTAGCACTCTAAAAAGGGGAAATGGGGCTGTGTACTTTGTCGATACAGTCCCTTTTCGGTGTATTAAAACTTCAAAATCTTATGGATCTCTGAATAGAGCATAATAAGAAAGAAGACTATCAGCTGCTTAAAAACAATTAATAGTCCTCTCTTTTAGTGGACTTGCGGAGAGTCGAACTCCGGTCCGCACAAGGAAACCATATGCTTTCTACATGCTTATTTCAGCCTTCTGTTTTCGAGTGTTGGCAAGACCTGAACCACCAACCAACACCTTATCCTCTAAATTTCATCTATGCATCGAGGCATACACAAACTATTTCCGATTTACCTGCACCGCTTGACCCTTAGATTCGGAACAACATCCTTGGAGCAGTGTCTCGTCGCATCACCTGGTGACGCAATAAAGCCAGTAATCTACTATGCTTCGATTAGGCAGCGAGAGCGTAATTGTTTTCGCCAATTAATTTTTTGACCACTCAGATTTAGGAGGTAGCCGTCGAGCCTCCGCATGCTTACATACCATCTCATCTTGCCGTCAAATCCATACAAGCCCTCGGTATGTTCTGCAAAGTTACATATTATTTCTGAATTTGCTGAATGAGATTCGATAATTTTGTTGCAAATTTATTCTTTTAGATTCAAAATCTTACTTTATGACGTACTATTGTCTCTTTTGCACTGTGTTCTGAAACTGTATCAGGAGGATTTTGCAAGTCTGATTTTGGGGAGAGTTCTCCATCTCCTTCTTTGTCCGCAGTAATCGTCAAAGTGATTTTTCTGTCCAGCTCTGCCACCTGTCCTTTGAGCGAGCGAAGTTCGTCCTCTTTCTTCCACGTCCCATTAGCAATAGCAGTGTAGATTTCCTTATTGGCTGCAACCTTCTCTTTCTCCTTCTCATGCGATTCTATCACCTTGGGGATACGTCCCAGCGCACCCAAGAAGTTCTCACACGCAAGTTTCGGGTCGGTAGCCAACTTACCATTATTATAAGTATAGTAGATACTCTCCTGCCCTTTAACAAAGAAACGGTTCACGGAGCAGTCAAACAAATCTTTTGAGGTACTCTCTGTCTTCACCATGATGGAAAAGCCATAAATCTCTCCGATTTTATTGTACTCGCCTTTGGTACGTGCCTTGTCGTTAATCTCCTGCAGGCGTGCGGCAATGACCTTGGTATCCGTACTGCCCTCCACACCTTTGATGACAAGTTTATTGATAGGATTGCCGTCCTTATCACGCTCGACACGCTTCTCAAAGCATGCCAAGTCCGCCTTGGCTTCCTTAATCTTGTCCGAATGAAAAGATACGGAACTGTCAATCTCCGCCAACTTTCCCGTTGCGGCATCACGCTCACGGAGGAAGTTCTTACGCTCGGATTCCAGCGTGGCAATCTTCTTGTCGAGTTTGGCTTTCTCTAACAAGTCTGTATTACCAGATAGCACGGCAACATACTCTGAAAAGTTCATACCGCTATCCTCGTCCATCGAACCCTCGTCAATGGTACGACTACCGAGCGTATTGGTCTTCAACTGATTGATAAACAATTGCTTGTTATGTAGTAGGTTGAACTTATAACTGTCCAACGACCGCTCCACGGCATAGATAATCACATCGACCTTGTTGTCTGCAAATTCTTTGGCAACCATATTGCCTTTACGGATTGCCCGACCATTGCGCTGTTCTAAATCTGAGGGTCGCCAGGGTGTGTCAAGTTGATGCACCGCCACCGCACGCTGCTGGGCATTAACTCCCGTTCCAAGCATGGATGTAGAACCGAAGATAATGCGGATGTCTCCACGATTCATCGCATCTACCATCGCTTTTTTGGCTTTCTCGTTCTTGCACTCCTGAATGAAGCGTATCTCGTAGGACGGAATATGATAGTCCTCCACCAACTTACGCTTCACCTCCGAATAGATATTGAAGTCTCCACCGGGCTTGTAAGTGCCCAAGTCGGAGAAAACAAACTGCGTACCTTTCTGTGCATCATACTTCTGATAGTAGTCATTGAGTAATTTCGCACAATGGCTTGCCTTGTTGTCGATATGGTCTGAGTAGCCGTTTTCGTCTATCATGCGCAGATCCAAGCTCATCTTTCTGGCGTAGTCTGTGGCAATGAGCATCTTCGCCCTTTCCTCACTCTCGCTCAGCGGTGCACGACCTAAGATTGTGGCATCCCCTTTCTTGGCAAACTCCATCAACTTACCGATGAACTCTTCCTGTTCAGGTGTCGGCGGAATGTTATGCAGTATCTCGTTTTTCTCCGGTCTGTCAATGCCTATGTCCTTTGCTGTGCGGTAATCGCAAATCTCCGCATAGAACGAGGCAAGTTCGGGTACCTTGATGAAGGTTCTGAAACGTTCCTTCTGAATAATCTCATTCGTGATGGAAAACTCATAGTCGGTGGACTTCTTGGCAAATACCGCTGCCCATGCGTCAAAACTGTTGATGCCCTGCTTTTCCAAGGCTTGCGGGCGCAAGTATTTGAACAAAAGATAAAGTTCGGTAAGACTGTTGGAAATGGTTGTTCCCGAAAGGAATGTTGCTCCCAAGTCCTTGCCCGACCGCTCCTGTATGGTGCGAATGGCAAAGAGCATATTGAGCGCACGCTGCGAGCCATCCGGATTGCCCAAGCCCGACACTCTGTCGTGGCGAGTGTTGAACATCAGGTTCTTGAATTGGTGGCTCTCGTCCACAAAAAGGTGGTCAATACCCATCATCTTGAAGTCCACGGCATCGTCCTTTCGCTCGGCAATGCTGTCTTGAATGCCCTGCAACTTGGCTTCCAAGGTCTGCTTTCGCTTCTCTAAACCTTTGAGCATAGCACGGGATATGTCCGCTCCCTGCATACGGAGCACTTCAAGGTTTTCTTCCACAGAATCTTTTTCTTTCTGCAAAATCGCTTCTTGTATCTCCAAAGCCTGCGGTATCATGCTAAACTGCTCATGCGTAAGGATAATGCAGTCCCAATCATTGTTCTTGATGTCGTTAAAAATACGCTGTCGATTCTGCTTGCTGAAATCGTTCTTGCCCGGATAGAGAATCCTTGCATTTGGATAAGCCTTGCGGAACGTGTCGGCAATATCGAAAACGTTTGCCTTCAGACCGATAATCATCGGCTTGTTCACCAAGCCCAATCGCTTCATCTCATAGGCAGCCGTACACATGATAAGCGTCTTGCCCGCTCCGACCTCGTGGTCGCAGATACCACCTCCATTGGTCTTCAGCATCCACACGGCATCTTTCTGACTCTTGTAAAGGTCAGGTATGCCCAGTCTTTTAAGGTCGAGGTCGGGAAACGACTGATGCGTACCGTCGAAGTTAGGGCGCACAAAGCAGTTGAAAAGACGGTTGTAACGGTCAGAGAGCTGCTCCTTGAACGTGTCGGGCGTACGTCCGAGCCAATCCACAAAGCCTTGTCTGATTTCCTCAATCTTGGCGTTCGCCATCTGTATGGCGTGCCCGTCCCGTACTTTAATGGTCTTGGTTTCTCCTGTGATCTTATCCGTCACTTCCTTACTCTTGTTGATGTCGGGAATGGTATTGTGAAGTGCGTGCTTCATCAGGTTGATGCCGTCATAACGGCGAAATTCTCCCTGCACGGCATATTTGTGCCAAATGTTGGCATTCTTTCGGTCGCAGACAAGGGAATACTCGTCCATATTGGAATGATAGGACACGTTAATGTCCGTCTCGAAGAACTCCGAGGCGAACTTGCCATATACTTTGGCAGGTATCCATCGTTCACCAAGGTTGAAGTCCAAGTCGGCAAAGGGAATGGGCGTGGGCGTGGCGGCACGCAGGGCAGTCAGACTCTGTTTCGCTTCCTCATGCTCTGGATGATCCAAGAGCCACGACTCGATACGCTCCGCCTTTTCAATCACATTGCCAGAAATAAACTTGTCGGCTACCTCATAGCTGTCCTCTTCGGGATTGTAGAAGATGCGTCCTTCCAAGGCAGAAAGCATATCGCTCTCTTCCATATCGGGAAGCAAAGAACTCATATAGTCAAGTTCCACCGTGCCGTATTTGTTGAGTGATGCGCCCAATGCCTCCATCGGGTCTGCGGCAATGGAAAGCTCGGAGGTGGAGAAAGCCGTCGGATGGTCGAAAATATCCGCCTTGATGTACTTGCCGTTCTCGGAGCGTTCCAAGAACAGCATTTCCACTCCGGTGGCATCCATCTTGATGACATCGGTGTTTACTTTCTGGTTGAAGCATCCCCAACGCACTACATAGCCGTCATAAAGTCGATTGAGTTTCTCACGCTCTTCCTTGTCCTCCGCTTGGTTGTTCGCCTCATAATCATAGAGTCGGTGATAACTCTCCCTAATCTCAATGTATGCTTTCAGCCGTGAGAGCTGGGCAAAGGGCAAGTCCATCGGATTGAAGGTAGGATGCCGTTTCAAGTCAGAGAGAAAACCGACCTGTCCTTTCTGCACGACAATAGAGCCGTCCCTCAGATGAGAGTCGGGCGATGAGAGAAAGGGACGCGGTGAAGCGTCAAACTCTTTCTTGACTTCTGCTATGGGCTGTGGCTTACGAGGCTCGGCTTCCTCCATAAAGTCAAAGAGCGAGGGCTCTCTGACGGGGGCTGATGCAGTTTTCTTGTTTCTGCGGGGACTAGTGGGTGTACTTCTTGTCGATTTAGGTTGCCTGCTCGCAGAAAGCGGTTGGTTATCGCTGACCTTCTTTTGTTGAGCAGCCTCTTTGATTTCATTATTTACACGGGCTACATCTTGTGTCCAAAGACTATACTCTTCTGGGGCAAACAAGAGTTGCTCCGTTGCTTCGGTCTCTATGGTGCTATCCATAATCGGATGATGGTCTTCATCAAAGAATACCGTCTGTCCGTTCATTTCACGTGGGGCTTCCACGTCCGTGCGAATTTCACGGCTTGCCTGCTCATATTGCCTTTGAAGGGTGATTACGGGGACACCTTCGGGAGCAGGTTCGTTTTCAGGCTCTATTGTTGGAAGTACCTGTGCAGCTTGTGCTTCTTTTTTTGTCTCTGCTTCGTCTCTTGCTTCATCTCCCACTATCTTATTACCATCTTCGACCTTCTCTTGGGGCTGAGTGCCTTCCTGCACGGGTCTCAGAACTTCCTGACGGCTTTCATCCTTGCCTTCCTCAATGATAGGTTCTTTGGTGTATTGTCCTCTGACAATCTCTTCCAGTTCCGCAATCTCGTGCAATTTTGTGGGTTTGAAGTATAAGTCCCGCTCAATACCCAAGCCTTTGACCTTTACTTCCTCCATTTCTTTGAGGGACATATACCCAAGTTCCCAGCCATAGCCCATCGTAACGGCACCGAAGCCGATGCGCTCCTTGGGGTCGTATTCCAGCATATAGGCAGTATAGGCTCCCATCGGAAAGAAATAGCGAGCGTATGCCGTGCGGTCGCCAATGAGCTGTTTTTCCGTTGCATAGAGCTTGGGAAGTTGCTTCTTGGTGCTGTCGGGCATCAAATTGTAGGCATTTTCTTCTTCTTTTTCTTCTCCCTTATCCCCCTTGTCCTTGGACTCTTGTAACAGAGGTGTTTGTTCTGTTTTTATGCTTTCTTGCACTTTCTGCACCATCTTGTCCACCTGTACCTGCCATTCCTCCTCGGTCATGGGTATGCCGGTTTCATAGAGTTTACGATCGAAACGCTGCTCCACTTCCAAAGAGAGTTGCGTACGCAGGCTGTCGGCCATATCCTCGATACTTCCGTCAAACGTATATTCCCAAGCAGGCTTGCCGTAAGGATCCGTACCCATCGTGCGGTCTGTGGCAATCGTGCGGTGGGAAATATCTTTCCATTCGCCCTCAAAAAGTGAGTTATGATTGAACGCAATAGAAAAGCCGTCGCCTTTAGGAACAGAGGCGGTTTGTACAAACTGCTGCTCGATGCCCTCACCAATTTCCTTGCCACTCTGCTTTTGCAGCACAATGAGGTCGCTGCCCACATCCGTACCTGCATTCTCGGAGAACATGCCCGAAGGCAAACGGATAGCGGAGATAAGCCTGCTGTTCTGCATGAGGTAACGACGGATAGCTTCATTTTTAGGACTGTCCAATACGCCCTGCGAGGTAATGAAAGTAAGAAGTCCGCCCTCTTTGATAGTGTCCAGCCCTTTTACAAAGAAATAATTGTGAATGGTTCTGGTGGATTCCCGTTTAAGGATATTCTCCCCCTTGCTATAACTACGGTCATAAACCATAAAGTCGCCAAAGGGGATGTTGCTGGTGATAAGGTCGTACTTGTCCTTGTCTTCCAGTTCTCCGATGGCTTCAAAGGGTTCTTGCCGAACAAAGATATTGTCCTTGCCGTAAGGATGAAGGGCTTGTGTGATGCGTGCCGTCAGCAGATCTTTTTCCATAGCATCGACCATACCGGCACTTTTGGCAAAGGTTTCGGTAAAGGCTCCCATACCTGCGGAAGGGTCCAGGCATCGTCTTACTTGCACATCGGTGGCACTTAGGGCATCGGCAATGGCGGAGACGATACGGGTGTCGGTATAGAAGGAAGTCAGTACGCTTGCCTTGATGCTCTCCCAATAGCGTTTGGCTGTGTTGGCATCGACGGCATCACGGTAAATCATCTGTTTGAGTCTTTGGGTCGGCGCGAATAGGTTTTGCTCCGATGCACTCCAATAACGAAGGTCATCGGGATTATCACAACGGTTTAAGACGCATTTCAGACCACCGAAACCTTGATAACCTCTAAGCAAGACTTTTTCGGCATCGGTGGCTTCACGACGTTCTTTTTCTAATCGAAGGACCACACGGATGGCTTCCGTGTTGCCCTCCAAGACAGCTTTCTTATTGTATGCCATAGTTTTTCTGTTTTAAGATGGAGAGGAATTAGTCGGGAGATTATTTCAGTCATATAGAATTTTTCCTATCTCCCGACTAATTTATTTTATCTCCGAGTCTGTGTAAACTATCTCCCTCGTGCTTTTCCTTTCTTTCCTTCAAACTCAAAGGAGGTGGTATGGTCTTCGCCCAGAACAAGACGTGCGTTGAACTTTTTGCCAGCCTTACTCGTCAATCCTTTGAGAATGGGCGTTCGCCCGGTGGTTATCAAATCACGGATATTGTCTTCGGAAAGGAACGTGCCGCAGATTTCTCGGAAGATGCGGAAGTCGCAGCCCTCATGCCTGCATTTGGCAATCTTGGCATAGATGCCCACACTCTCATTACCGCATTTGGGGCAGCGGTAGGTGGGATAGGCTTTCTGCACCTGTGGAGCAAGGGCAAGAAGTTCCTCGCAAATAGTCTCCACGTAGGAGTTGATGCCTTGCGCGAACTTCTCGGGCGGCATCTGTCCTGCCTCTATGGCGGCAAGGGTCAGTTCCCACGAGCCTGTCATCTCTGCATTGGCAATCCGTTTGTCCTTGACAATCTCATAGACTGCCAAGCCTTTCTCTGTCGGAACTATCGTTTTCTTTTCTCTTCGGATATATTCACGCAAAATGAGCGTTTCGATGATGTTGGCACGGGTAGCGGGCGTACCGATGCCGCATTCTGCCATCGCTCTTTTACTTTCTGCATCTGAAACTTCTTTACCAGCATTCTCCATAGTGGAAAGCAACGTTGCTTCTGTATAAAGCGGTTTTGACTTGGTTTTGTGTTCGGTAATCTCTGAAGAAAGCAGTGGTAACACCTCGTTTTCTGTCAGGTTGGGCAATACGGATAAGGTTTGTTCTTCATCTTCCTGGCTTTTTTCTACGTGCATCTCAGTACCTTGCTGCACGGCTTTCCATCCCAAAGAAATGCTTCGGCACGCTTTCCAAATGAAGGTATTTGTACCGTCCGTCAGTTCCACCTGCATCCTCTCTTCCTCCGAGTCGGGAGAGAAGGCTTCGATGAAACGATGGACTACCATTTGGTAGATGGTCGTTTCATCTGCCGATAGTCCCGATGGAGTTTCACCCGTAGGGATGATGGCATGGTGGTCGGTTACCTTGTCGTTGTCCACCGAGTGGCGATTGAGCGGTGTCGGAAGTGCAGTGCCTATCTTGCCAAATAAGTCGGGTACTTCCTCGAAAACGTCTTCACTGATGTATCGGCTGCCTGTGCGGGGATAGGTCGTGATTTTCTTCTCATAGAGGCTTTGTGCGATTGAGAGGGTCTTATCTGCTGAAAAGCCGTGCTTTCGGTTGGCTTCCTTCTGTAGGGAGGTAAGGTCGAACAAGAGGGGTGGCGACGTGTGTCCCACCCGTCTTGCGACCGAAGTAACGGTAAGCCGGCTCTGTTCGCGAAGCATGGCGAGAGCGGACTGTGCATCGGCTTCATTCTCGAATGCACTATCGCTCACGGCTTTCAGCGATATGCCCTCTTTCTCTGCTGCTACGGAGAGTTTCCAATAAGGGACGGAAGAAAAATCACGATTCTCTATGTACCGACGGCAGACCATTGCGAGTGTCGGGGTCTGCACCCGTCCCAATGAGTAACCGCCTTTGCGTGCAATGGACAGGGCACGGCTGGCATTGATGCCCACAAGCCAATCGGCTTCGCTTCTTGCTTTGGCAGAATGATAGAGATTGTCATACGCAGTTCCTGCCTTGAGATGGGCAAGTCCTTCACGGATGGCTTTGTCCGTGAGTGAGGAAATCCAAAGTCTTTCAAAAGGCTTGTGGCAGTTCAAGTGCTGATAGATATAGCGGAAGATGAGTTCACCTTCACGCCCGGCATCGGTGGCTACGATGATGCGGTCGGCACTGTCGAAGCAACCACGAATGGCTTTGAGCTGCTTGAGTGCTGCGGGGGCTGACGTGTACTCCTTGTCCTTTCGCACTTGTCGCACGATAAGCCTGAAAGGATTTGGACGGATGGGTAGGTCTTCGGCTTTATAGGCTGCAAAACCGTAGGCTTCGGGCATGGCAAGGGTGATGAGGTGTCCCATCGCCCAAGTAACAAGATAGCCGTTACCTTCCAAGTATCCGTCCTGCTTGCCATTTGCCCCTACGATACGGGCTATATCTCTGGCTACCGAGGGTTTCTCGGCAATAATACAAGTAATCATAGTTAGGTTTGGTTTTAAGGGTTACATCTTACGTCCACGGCGCTGCTGTTTCTTCTCGTCCTGCTTCTGCTTTTGGGCGGCAGTGGGCTGTGTCTGCCCGGACTTTAAGGGCTCGTTCACGTTCTTGGTGGCTTCGTTGGTCTTGCCTTGGTTGTTCACTGCAACCTGTGTTTTGTGTTCTTCGGCTACGGCTACCACCTTTTCCTTGCCGGTTTCCTGCTTCTTGTCAGGGTTCCACTTGTAGAAACGTGGGCGGTTCTGTTCCTTGTCCATCTTGACATAGGCATTAAAAGGTTGCCCTTCCTTGTCCACCATATTCTTCAGATAAAGCGTGCGACCGCTGTCTAATGCTTCACGCTGCTTGTCGGAGAGTTCCAAACCACAGAGCTTGCGTGGTGCGCCTTGTTGCTGCGTGTGCTGCTGTCGCTCCTTCAAGCCTTGCTTGTTCTCGAAGATAAACTCGATGCCTTTCTTCTCAGCATTGACTTGCAGAGTGGCATTGAAGGACTTACCACTCTTGGCGGTCATTCCTTCCACTTTCACGGCTTTGCCCTCTACAAGGCCTTTGTACTGCGCATCAGAAAGTGTAACACCCTTGATTTCTTTTGGGATATTCACACGGTCGGCACGCAGGGCAATAAGTTCATTGGTCTGTGGGTCTATGGAAACGTATGCGGCAAATGGGTCACCATTCTTGGGCGTAATCTCGATGGTCTTGCCAAGGTTGCCCGTTGCAAGGAGTAGTTCTTTCTCTTCATTAGAGAACTTGTGTCCCATATAGGGGAAGTCGAGCTGTGGCTCCTTGCGAAGCGGGTGAACTGCCAATCCGATGTTACCCTCGCCATCTGTACGGAATGCCAAACGGGCATCGGTGTAGATGGTGGTATCACCAATAGGTATGGCTATCGTTATAAGATTGCTCTTCTGCCAGCCAAGCATCTTTACCAATTCTCCGCTCTGCTCCAACCGCTCACGGGTAAGTCCTAGGTTGTCGAGCTGCTTCCAATCAATCTTCGACTCGTCAATGGCAGTGGCATTCTTCTGCTTGGGCAAGAAATCATCAAAGCGCACCTGACTGTCTGCCAACTGCTGCTTGTTCTCAGGCTTCTCACGGTTCTGAAGCATGGTGTGGAGCGATGCCACGCCCTGCTCCACGTTATTAGCTACTACCTTGTAGAGTCCGAAACGGGACGGCTCATTAAACTGCTTGAGGAAGTTGGTCATGAAGTTCTTCAGCAAGCCGTCCTTATTGTTGAATTTCAGAAAGGCAGTTTGATGCACGTCTTTGGCTTCCGTTGTTTGGAGTTTGCCCTTGTCGTCAATACCTGAAACTACAGAGAGCTTTCCTGCCTCTTTCTCGTTCTTCACTTCCGTGCGGTCTTCTAATACCAACACATAGTTTTCATTGTTGTTCGATTCCATAAATCATTGTTTTTAAGATGAATAAATCATTATCGAACAGCAAAATTAAAGCAATAATATTTATATTATAAGGCACAGGGAGAAACTGGGAGAAACAATGAATTTAAAGGATTTTATTCTTCAAATGAAAAATATTTCACATATAAATAGGTATTGAAGAGCAGATCTTTCAGCCAAAAATCACTCTTTTTGAGTATTGATATTGCTATGTTTTATCCGTAACTTTGCAACAAAAAAAGAATGAACAGTTTACGCGACTTGTTAGAAAATGCAGCTAATAAGGCTCCACAAAAAGGAATTTTTGTAGTAAACCATAATGTGGGAGATATATTTATTTCTTATACAGAATTAGCAGAGAAATCAAGGAAGATAGCATATATACTAAATAGCTACTATGCAATACAGCCCAAAAGTAAAATAATAATTTCAGCAGTAAAGTCGGAAGACTTTATTGTGCTATTTTGGGGATGCGTATTCGCTAACTGCGTACCCGTACTTATGCCTTCTGTTCAATTGAATAATAAAGAATCTATTGACTTTGAACGATTCAAAAATGCCCAAGAAGTTATAGGTGAGGCTTTTTTAATTTCAAGTGATTTCAATTTATGCAATGCTTATCAGAAAAATAATGCTATTTATATAGAAGACCTTCTAAGACAGATGGAATTGGTAAGCAATTGTGAAATGAGTTTGCCCAATATTTTAAAAGAAGAGTTGTGTGTAATACAATTTTCGTCAGGAAGTACAGGAAATCCTAAGGGTGTTATGCTAAGTTGTGATAGGATTATAGCAAACATCAAAGCAAAAACCTTTGCAGATCATATTATAAAAGGAGATAAACTTATTCACTGGATGCCATATTTCCATGATTATGGGTTATTCGGTAATCACTTAACTTGTGTGTACAATTGTATTACCGAAGTTAAAATAGAGCCTTTTTCTTTTCTAAGAAATCCAACCGTTTTTATTCAAAAAATAGTACAATATGATATTACTATCTGTGGTGGAACAACTCCGTCTGGCTTAGAACTCCTCTCTAAAAAGGTTAAAGATAAAGAGCAAGAATTAAAAGATATTGACCTATCCCATATAAAGACCTTGTCTGTTGGAGCAGAAATGGTACCACCTAATTTATATTCAAGATTAGAACCGTTATTTAAACTTGGTCTCCGTCAAGAGGCCTATATCCCATCATATGGAATGGCTGAAACAACATTGATTGTTTCGGCGTGTACACATGGACACGGAAACAGAACCATAAAAATTGAAAGGGATGCTTTCTACGATGGGATAATCAAACATTGTAATAATGACGCTCCTTTTTGCGAGTTTACAAGTGCTGGAACCGTACTTCCTGGTTTTCAGGTGAGAATCGAGAAAGATGGTATATCGCAGGGAAATATGCAGATAGGAGAAATTCAAGTAAAGGGGGATTGCGTCATGATGGGATATTATAATGACAAAAAGTCAACAGATGCAGTTTTCAAAGAAGGCTGGCTATGTACAGGAGACCTTGGATTCTTTGACGCCAATAATATTCTATATATTGTAGGACGTAAAAAGGAGGTCATCATTGTAAATGGGCAGAATTACCATCCGTTCGATTTGGAAGATTCCATTATAAGAAAATTCTCTGGGGAAATCGAAAAATCAGTTTTGACTTCCTATTACTCAACGAAAACAGAAAAAGAAGTAGTATTGCATTTCTTCACATTGTATAAAAATATGACAGAGACATCTGTTCAGCAATTAGTGGAGAATGTTAACAGTTTTATTGCCAACATTGCAGGATTTGCTCCATCATATTCTATCCACATAAAGAAAGGAAATATACAGAGAACTTCAAGCTCAAAGATAAAGCGGAGATCCATGGCATTGGCTTTTGAAAAAGGAATGTATAATAAATATATTATTAATCTTATGGATAATTCAATGGAAAAAAATTATGCGTTAATATTGAAAGAGGTGTGGAAAGAAGTCTTACATGTGGAAAATATACAATTAGATGATAATTTCTTTAATCTGGGAGGAGATTCCATTAGAAGTATGGTAGCGGTCTCAAAAATAGAGAAGGCTTTCAATGTTAAATTAGAGAATAGTTTCTTCTACCAGTATTCTTGTATCAATGCTCAAAGCAAATATTTGGAAGCACACTTTTCAAGTAAAATGGAAGCTCCACTTAACGAATACGAATTATTAATTAAGGAATTTTGCTGTGAGGAGTTAAATGTTCCATTTTTGAAACTGCAATATACCGACAATCTGATAAATAGAGCTCAGTCCTTTGCACAAGTATATCACCTTATGCAACGGTTAACCGAAGTCTTTGATAAGATAACATTTGAGGATATTAAAGAGAAAACGAATATACGCGATATTGCAAAGGTCGTAAAGGAGCATTATGTTGTATCTGAAAGGATGCCTTTCCCATTAATGGACTTTCAGGAAACATTGTTTTATCATAATAAAAGTTTTATTCGCAATGAACCAACAGGACTTAGTTGTTATATTATATGTAGAACAAAGTTCAGAGGAATGTTTGAATTGGGATGTTGGAATAAAGCATTGAACGATATTATTCGGCATCATCCTTTATTACATTCCATCCTTTATGAAGAAGCTAACGAGCCAGAAATGGTTACATTGCCTACATATTCAACTTTCGAGTGCGGATATGAGGATATAACCAATATGAGCAAGGAAATGCAAGAAACTTTCTTTGCTCAAAAAGACATAGAGAGTCATGATTATAGATTCGACCTTAAAAAATTCCCCCTATTTTATTGTAATGTTTACAAAACGGGGGATAACGAACATGAGGTTTTATTCCATATAGACCATCAAATTATTGATGGATATAGTTTTTTCCATTTTTTACAAGAGTTGTTGTCTAATTATGATAGACTTCTAAGTGGCGAAAAAGTAATTGCAGAGAATGAAAAGGGCTTATCTTTCTTTGATTATGTTTTTATTGAGAGAGGTAGAAGAAAAACTTGGCGTTATCAGAATGCAATGGATTTTGCTCTGAAAGTCTTTAAGGACTTACCAGAAAAGATAATACTCCCAACGAAGCAACGTCCTTCTATGGTGAAAGATGTACATTTTCGAACATTGCATACAGAGTTAGATGGGGCAAAAATGAACAGATTGTTAAATCACATCCATAATACAGCAGGTATTTGTTTAAATTCCTTACTCATGGCTTGCTATTTTAAGCTAATGAATTTATGGTCTGGTCAAAATGACATCATCATTAATATGCCTGTATTCAATAGGGAACAGCATCTTCCTACTTCTAAGAGTGTTATTGGAAGTTTTTTGGATATATTCCCTGTTCGCATACACACTCATCCACAAGAGTCCATTGTTTCCATAGCACGAAACATTGAACGCTATGTACGTACTATGCTGAAATATCCAATTTCTTCTATAGAATTATCAAGAAGAATTGCAGAACAGGAAGGCCTTAAACAGGGTTCGCTGAGTCCTATCATTTTCAGCAATTCTATAAATATGCTTCCTAAGGGAATTAGTCATTCGACTAAGAACTTCACTATCGATCCCCCAAAGGTGCAGACAGGTGCTCCTGGCACATATATAGATTTGGTTCTGTACACTTGGGAAGACAAATGGTGTTTGGACTGGAACTATCTTATGGAATTATTTGATCCGCAATATATTTTGCTTCTATCCCAACAATATACTAATATGGTTTATCAACTTGTTGATGCTATAAATTCTTCTGAATTCGAGAGTATAGTAGCTTCAGATATTCTGCCTGTTCCCTATTTACAGATGTTGAAAGACAACAACAAAACAGAGCATGAATATTCTAAAAAGCCTATACATGAGCAAGTTTATCAGACAGTATGCAAATACCCAACAAGAGAAGCCATTTCGTGTCAAAACAAGTCTCTCTGCTATGAGGAATTTTGGAAAAGAGCTAATCAGATGGCTCACTTTTTACGTTCACTTGGTGTAGATAGGCATTCACATGTAGTTCTCTTATTGAACAGAACAATTGAGTTACCCGTGGTACAATTGGGTATTTTACTTGCTGGCGGTGCATATGTTCCTATAGATCCATCATATCCGTCAGACAGGATAAAGTATATGATAGATGATTGTGGGGCAAATGTACTTATAACTCAAGGGGCACATGCAAAGATTATAAATCAAGCATACACAAAAAAAATTAAACATTGTGTTTTGTTAGAGGATACTCATATTTCCTTGCCCACTGCATATTGCCGACATACGAAGGAAGACATTATGAAATTTCCAACCAAAAACATCGAGTTATGTAATACATCAGAAGACTTGATTTATATAATTTATACATCAGGTTCTACTGGACAGCCTAAAGGTACGATGTTACGACATAGGAACGTTTCTAATTTCTTCAATTACGAGAAGGAAGCTTTCAACATTAATTCAGATAGCAGGTTCGCTTTAATAACGTCATATTCATTTGATATGACTGTTACGTCAAATTGGTTGCCATTTATGACAGGAGGATCTTTGCATATTCTTTCCGATGATGAAACTAAGAACGTAGAGACACTTCTTTATTTCCTTGAGAAAGAAAAAATTAATGTATTAAACGTCACGCCCTCTCATTTTTCTATGCTTGTGAATGCTATGGACTTTTTGGAGCGTCCTGTAAAACTTTCAGAGCAAATGACCATACTTCTCGGTGCAGAGATTGTCAACGTTTCGGACATCAACAGATGGTTGGAACGTTATCCCTTACATCAATTTATCAATGAATATGGACCGACAGAAACGACGGTAGCTTCTACATTTTATAGGATTCCTATAGAAGCAGATGGACAATGCCATCTTGACACAGTGCCCATAGGTAAACCTATTTACAACACACAGGTTTACGTCTTGAATGATGATATGAAGCAGACTCTTCCCAATGTGCCCGGTACGCTCTATATCGGAGGACAAGGTGTGTCTTGTGGATATTTGGGCAAAGTTGAAAAAACGAAGGCGGCATTTGTTATCAATCCTATTAGCCATAAAGATATTGTATATAATACTGGTGATGTAGTAAAGATGACCGAGCAAGGAAACCTTATCTTTGTTGGAAGAAGAGACTTTCAAATAAACATGAGAGGATACAGAATAGAATTAGGAGATATTGAGAATGCTCTACTTCATGTTCCAAATATTGTAGATGTATGCGCCGAAATCCAAAAAGACGACAGTGGAGAGGATACCATAGTCGTATTTTATGTATCTAAAGAACATCGTAATATAGATAATAAGGACATTATGAAGGTATTACAAGCCCGATTACCTCATTATATGATTCCTAAATCTATGATGAGAATAGAACAATTACCCATCTCAGAGAATGGGAAGACTGACAAAAAACAATTGCCAAATATTGCCAGGGAGCAGAAGAACAAACTTGCCAGAAACATTGTTGGACCAAGAAACGAGAAAGAAAAACAGATTGTTTCTATTTGGCAAAAAGTGTTGGGTATATCAGAAGTTAGCATATATGATAACTTTTGGGATATTGGTGGGGATTCTATACGTTCTATTAGACTAATCAAGGAACTCAAGAATTTTGGTTTAAAGGAAGTTAAACTTAAAGACTTGTTCGAAAAACCAACAATAGCGGAACTTTTATCTTCAAATGAGGGTAATGACACTACAGAGAATGTCATATGCGTGAAGAATGTAGAGTCCCCTATTGCAAGACTCGTATGCTTACCATATGCCGCAGGTACCCCTGGAATGTACAACACTTTTGCAAAGGATTTTGTCAGCAACATTAATATTTATACTGTACAATATCCTGGCCATGGTGATGACCGAGAGATAAAGGCTACTGTGGATGAGGTCGGAGAATTACTATTTGGCGAAATACGAAAGTTTAATGATGGCATTCCTTTGTTTATTATGGGTTACTCTTACAGTTGCTATATTGCCTATGACTTATGCAAAAGGTTTGAGAAAGAAAATATTCCATTGCATGGTATCATAATGATAGGAGGAACTCCACCAACCTTGCGTGATATTCTGATGAATTTCTTCTCAAATGAGGATAATGAACTGCTTGATTATTCACGCACAAAGGATTTACTCAATGAAGAACTAATTTCGACATTAACAGAAAAGGAGAAGCATGAGTATCTGCATGAACTTAGAATGAACACTGTAGCAATGGTCAATTATCATTTCCTTGATTTCAAATTGAGGACGACTCTCTGTTCTGTTGTTGGTAAAGAAGACGAACCGACAATAAGGAGTAATCAACAGCTCTGGGAAAATTATTTTCAACAAGTTAATTATAATGAGTTGCCAGGTGGACATGTGCTTATTACGAAATATCATGTAGAATTGGCAAACCTCGTGACGAAACACATAGAGAAGAATGTTTGATACAACTTTACTATCTACCTCCACCATTGCCGTCAAATTGGTAGAGGAGAAAAAGGATATTCTAACAGAAGAGAGAGTGCTGCTTGATGAAACATCTCTGATTAAAGACAAATGGTCTCCAGTGAGACAAAAGACTTTTATTATGGGGCGTATCGCAGCACACAATGCTGTAAGAACCTTGGGGTTAGAAGATATTCCTATATTAAGAGGGAGAGATGGGATGCCAATATGGGGCAAAGATGCAGTAGGATCCATTTCTCATAAAGACACCATAGCCGTAGCCATCGTAGGAAAGAGTGATGTGTATCAGTGTGTCGGCATAGATATAGAAGATATGAACTTTCTGTTGGCAAAGGAAGAATACTCCCTTTTTTGCAATGAAGAGGAAATAAAGTCAATTGAGGAAGGTCTCCTATCAGGAACTATGATTTTCTCACGAAAAGAGGCTATTCTGAAAACTCTGTGTACCATAGATACCAATGTATATACACTGAAGAATATAGATAGTATTAATTTTCAAAAAAAACACCCAAAGTTGTATTTATCTTGTATTTATTATAAATCATACATCGTTAATATATGCTACATCAGCAAGTAAAAAAGCTACTTTTATTAATGGGAGGAATCTTTATCCCATTGATAAGTTTTGCACAACATTCCTTATCAGGGCGTGTTGTGAGCGAGAAAGATGGAGCCCCCGTTGTCAATGCCGCCATATATATAAAGAAAAACAATGTCGAAGTTTTTACGGATAAAAATGGGCTTTATCACATAAAATTAACCCAAAGTGGGAAGTATACTATAAGGGTCTCTTTCATGGGATATAACACGGTTGAACAGACTGTGAATATAAAAGGGGAATCCACCTTGAACTTTACACTGAAAGAAAATTTACAGGAACTTAACGAAGTTGTAGTAAGTGCCTCCGCACAGAAGGCAGAAATAAACCGTATTCGGCAAAGTCCTATGGCAGTAACAGTTGTAGACGGAGAAAAGTTACGGGGACGTTCAAGCGGTATAGAAGAAATTCTCACAAGAACGTCTGGCATTAAAGTGAGAAAAACTGGCGGATTAGGAAGTGCATCTCGCATATCTGTGCATGGGTTGGAGGGAAAGCGAGTCGCAGTCTATATCAATGGATTTCCTTTAAATAGCCCTGATGGTTCTTTCGATATTAATGATATTCCGATTGATGTCATCAAGTACATAGAAGTGTACAAGGGTATCGTTCCTGCCGAATATGGAGGCGACGGATTGGGAGGAGCTATCAACATTGTGACCAGAGAAGATGAATGTGATTTAGTTGGATTCACACAAGAATTGGCTTCATTTGGAACATTCAAGACACTTGCAAGTGCCCAGAAACTTTTTGCAAAACCTGGAATATTGTTCAATGTTGCTTTCTTCAAGAACAAGTCCAAGAACAATTATATGATGTCATGGCCAGTGTTTGAGACTAATCTACCTGCTTCTGAATACAGAAAGGTGAGACGAAACAATGACTACTATGACGCAGACTTCTATCATGTGGGCATAGGATTTAGGAAACTATACTTCGACAAACTGGATCTGGAATGTGCCTTTTACAGAAACAAGAAAGGTATACAGTCTCTTAACTTTGACTCGAGACATGCCTATACGAAAAGTCTTAATATCATGCCTACTTTGGACTTGGAGAAAAATAATTTTATCTTCAAGGGGTTGGATATGAGAAATACACTTGTTGCTCCCATCATACGTTCGAACATGACGGATACCGCAACAACAAAGACGCAATGGGATGGAACTGTCACACAAGCTATTGGGGAAACAGAGGACAACCTATTCAACGAATCGCATAACCGACAATTTGAGTTGCGAAACAAATTAAACTTGAAATATATGCTTGGACGACATTCTTTCAACCTGAACGACCAATTCGTACTCTCAGACTATAGGCCCAAGGATGAACGTATGAATGAATATCTTGGCTTTGATCCCAGTTCGTTTCCCAGCAAGATGATTTCAAACAACATCGGGTTCAGTCATTTGTACGTATCTTCCGATAATCGCTTTCAAAACTCCTTGACAATGAGCATCTATTATCTCAAGTCAAAGATTTTCAGAACAAGCGATGCTCTGTCAAAAGACCATGCGGAGGATGTGGCAGCTCCCAAGCAGACAAGCGTGAACAAAACATATTACGGGTTTAGTGAGGGGGTAAGCTATGAGTTTTGGAAAGGTGTGAGGGGGAAAATCTCGTTTTCACACAATGTAAGGATTCCAGATACGGGAGAGTTGTTTGGTAATGGGATAAGTATAAAGCCATCAGTAAACCTTCAGCCAGAAGTTGGGAATAATCTGAATGTAGGTATTATCATAGATCGAAGAAATCTGTGTGGACTTACTCGTGTGCAATGGGAAACAAACTTTTATTATATGTATATGAAGAATATGATAAGACTTTTCCCTGCAGATACTCGTTCCATATATACAAATTTAGGAAAGACGAGCACGCTTGGGTTCGATACAGACATAAAGGTGGATGTGACTCCCAACATCTATGCTTACTTTAATCTTACATTGCAGGACATTCGAGACCGACAAAAATGGTTAAACGATGAGAAGGGAACAGATAACCCAACGTATGACAAGCATGTGCCCAACATACCTTCATTCTATTACAATTATGGTATGGAATACCACGTTGAAGGTTTGCTAGGAAAGAAGGAATTGTCCAGAGTTTATGTAGACGTTTCCCATGTCGGAGAATTTGATTGGGGATGGCAAATGAGTACACTGCCCGACCAGCGCAAGAAATGGCTCATCCCCTCCAATGATGTGTTTACCATAGGTCTTCAACAGTCCTTTTGGCACAACAACATTTCACTGAGTTTTGAGGTTGAGAATATCTTTGATAAAGAAAACTACATGGAATTCAAAATGCCACTGCAAGGGCGTACTTTTAAAATGAAATTGCGTTTTAATCTGTTCCGAGATAAAGTCTCCGGGGGAGCTATGAGTATGTAAATTCTTATTATTATTTTTAATATTTAATTCAAAATGAAACATTATTTCTTAGTTGCAGCCGTAGCGCTGCTTGTATCAACAGGTCTTTCCTCATGTGGAAAAGACTCACCAGATGTTCCTCCAATGCCTCCGACAAAGACAGAATCGGGATTTGTACACAGCGTGAATATAGGAGAGAACACTTATGTCAGCCTGTTTAAGGACTTGACTGTCGGCTCACTTAACACGGACAATGCGTTAGTGTTAGCCAAAGGTGCATTTACCTTTGTACATAAAGGTAAGGTGTATGTAACTGACACTGAACACCTCTATAAATATACGCCTAAGGATGGCAAACTTGTTCAGGAAGGGCAGACCATGGTGTTTCCAAGTGGCGCAAAGGCTACATACATTACGTTCGTATCCGAGAAGAAAGCCTATGTTTCTTGCCTTGGATTAGGAAAGGTCTGGATAATAGACCCTGTTTCTATGACGAAGACAGGAGAGATAGATTTATCTGACTATTCTTTGGGGAAGTCGGCTGGAGACAACAATCCTGAGCCATGTGCCTCTATCATCAGGGACGGCATCTTATACGTTACCCTCTGCCAGTTGAAGTCTGCCTACTCATGCGAGGAGGGAGCATACATAGCCTTGATAGATACCAAGACCGATAAGCCCATCAAAATGATTAGTGACCCTCGTGCCACAATGTCCTCATGTATGACTCCTGCTGGGGATCCTTTCGTGGACGAGAAGGGTGACCTCTACTTCTATTGCGTTGCCATGTTTGGATATCAGCCTGGAGTCAAGGAAGGATTCCTGCGAATTAAGAAAGGAGAACAGAACTTTGATAAATCATATTGTTTCACTCTTGCAGATGTAAAGTTAGAAGGAGTCAAGGGAAACAAAACATCGTATGCATATAATAAGGTGTATGGTGGAAACGGAAAGGTTTACGGATATCTTAATATTCCCGGAGCCGCAAGCAATCCACCAGACTACGTTCATGACAAATCATTCCAGGCCTTTGAGATTAATCTCTACAATAAGACTTGCAAAAAGATGGATTTTGCAGGAACTACAGGCTGGGCGGCATCTATTTGCAAATCAAATAATGATATTATCTTCGGCATGGCGACTGACCAAGGTGTGGGCTACTCTGTCTATCATATGAATGATGGAAGCTATGAAAATGTAAAAGTAAAAACTTCTGGAGCACCATATATGATTAGTAGTCTGAAATAATATGAATTTCCTTGTCGAAAGTAAAATATTTCGACAAGGAAATTGTTCTCCTATCCATAAAAAAATAACAGGATGAGAATCTTTTGTTTTTTGACACTTTATTTATAGAGGATACAAAATGAAGAAAAAAATATTAGATATCATCGCCGTCTCAAGTATCATAAGTGGTGCGTTTATTACTGTCTGTGACTATCTCGTCCAGATGAGATCAACAGAAACGGAACAGTTTGTGTCAAGATTGTTAGTATTAGACGGAGTGTCCATCACTTTATCGTCTTATGTATGTATTTTTGCCTTTCCCTTTTGGATAATAGGTCTTTATCTTGTTTATTTGACCATGCATAAGGTCAATAGTGCTATGGCTACGATTTGTTCAGGAGTGATTGCATATTCTATGATTATGATGACTTTTTTTCATTATTGCTATGCTTTAATATATAACATAGGAAATGCAGGCATCATCGGGTCTGAATGGGAATCTGTCGTTTCTACTTTATCTCCTTTCTTTCCGTTTATGTTTATATTATTGCCTTTGGGCTGGATTTTGGTTGGCTTATGTAATTTGTCATCTAAGGCCATTGTTTCACGATGGACTATTCTACTAAATCCCGTTGTACTTATGGTAATGTCATCTACCATGACATGGCTATCTCCTACTTTTTTCAGGAAGGTGCAACCTTGTACGTTTAGTCTTGGCATTACTTCTTATTACTTTATTTGTTGGTTCTATATAAGAAAGAAAATATAATATTATGCGGCAAAAGAAAGTCTTAATTATTGGTGGAACAGGTATAGCTGGTATGGCCATCCTTAATGTATTGTCTGAATACAGAACTCTATGCAGTTTATCCATTGCAGCTCGAAAGTATTCTGGTGAATTTGACAATGCTGCCAATTTCATCCAGTTGGATATATTTGACACCTTAGCTTTAGAAAAAATTATCAAGCTCTTTGACATAGTTGTTATAGCAGCTGGTCCGTTCCATAAAATCAATTTGGATATTTATAGAATATGTCTTGAAAGTAAGATTGTGTGTATTGACATAAATGATAATATTTTACATTATGAACGTTTGATGAATTTCAAGAAGGAATCAATCAATCCTTATCACGGAACAGTATTAACAGGAATGGGGTTATGTCCAGGACTTACAACTTTTATGTTGGAATTTTTGGCAGGACAACTTGAAGGAATTGCTATAGAAGCATATAGTAGGATTTTCTTTGGAGCAGGAGTTGTATCTGGTAAAGCTTCCATAGACAATTTCTTTGAAAGTTTCAGCAGAGATGCACTTGTTCTTTCAGACGGTTGTATAAAAAAATCTTCGTCGAGACGTTTCCATCAAAAAAACTTTTCGTTTGATGCTTCTCATGAGGATTTACCACTACTGTTTTTTACGAGCTCTGAAATACTGTCTTTACCACAGGCTTTGTCTTTCAAACAGTTAAAAACATTTGATAGTGCTTTTTGTCTGCAAGGCTTCCCTAAAGGTCTTTTGCCATTATTGAGGCACAGTTCCTTTGCAAGAAGAATTCTTTGCCAAATGACAAAAAATAATCAACACAAATTGACTGCAAGTAGTGAAAAAGAAAGAACGGTCATAGTAAACTTGACAGTTAGAAATGAAAGGTGTCAAAAGAATTGTGTTTTACGTTCAGATTCCTCATTTCGATTGACGGGAATCTTTTGCGCAGCAATGGTACTTTCTGTCATTAATGGATGGGTACGCCTGGCACCAGGAGTATTTTCCTTTGAACATTTGGAAAAGAAAATGTTGCCAATATATGATTTTTTGTGTGATCATGGGTTAGAAATATTTATGGAAAATAAACATGAAAAATAAAATCAAATACATTGGTGTAATAGGAGGTAATGGATCAGTAGGAGGTCTTATCGTGAATTATTTACTTTCAGAATTGTCCGACCAACATATTTTGATAAGTTATAGGACAAGCGAGAGAGTTCCTACGTCAATATCTTCTACAGAAAGAACAAAATATTGCCATTTAGATTATAACAATGAAAACGAGTTAAAGAGTTTTTGCTCTCGATGTTTTGTTGTAATCAATGCTGCTGGTCCTTCTTCTTTGATGGGAAACATTATAGCACTACAAGCTCTAAATAGTGAATGCCATTACATTGATATAGGGGGGTATGATTCTCTTATGGAACAAATGAAACCATACGAAGATATTGTAAAAGCCAAAGGACTATGTTTTGTTATAGGAGCAGGTTGGATGCCAGGATTATCAGGCGTCTTTGCCAAATATATCATAGAACAACATTTGAATGTTAACCAAATGAAATTTAGAATGTTCTTTGGTGCTGTGGATACTTGGTCGTATAGTTCAACCTATGATATGGCAAAAACTTCCATAACAGGTTTCAGCACTTCTTTCTTTTCCTATGGAAAAAGATATAGACGTTCCCCTTTACACAAGGATATTCTTAAATCATTTTCTTTTCTTCTACAAAGAAAAATATGTATTCCAATATTCGACAACCAATTAGTCAAAGTTGCGTCCATACACAATCATGTGAAGGAGTTTTCTACCTATGTGATGGTAAACGATTTTATTTCAATGTTTAAATTTATGTGGATTAGTATTTTTTACAAAAATAGACTGGAGCAGGCTGCTAAATTATTGGAGAAAGATTATAAAAGACTGGTTAAAAAAGAAGGTAAATGGGGGGCTGTTGTATGTTCTATGTCTGCAGAGAAGAGTAGTACTGAGAAAAAATTTTGTATGCTTACAAATGACAATTTAAAATACACTTCATTACCTTCCATCATTACCGTTAAGAACTTATTGAGAAAAAAAATAAATTCAGGGGTGAATTACTTATGTGATGCCATTGAATGTGACTCGTTCATAAGAGAGATTAGTGAATATGGAATAAATTATACCTGTGATGAAATATAACAATAAAAAAAGAGTTCTAAAATTTTTGCTATGGATTTGTGTTATGGCCTGTATAACGGGGGTTCCATGGGGTTTCATTCCCTTGCAAAAGGTATATTCTTATATAGGTTTTAACGGCACCCCATCATATATGACGCAGTTTTTATTCACACAGCAATCTTTGTTTTTTAGTTTCTTTTCCCTTTACTTCCTGCTCCTGAAAAAAGACGTAGAGAAGTATAAAGAGATTCTTAGTATAGGAACTTGTTTAATAGCTTTTATGGGGTGCTTTATGTATGTTTTGAAGTGTCGTACAGGGCTGATTTATTGGTCTTCAATTTATGAACCTTTCATTTGGCTATTCATCGGAAGCTCTATGTTTTTACTTAATCTCAGTATTAAGACAAAGAGAGTAAATAAAAAACTTTTATTTCCTACAACGGTCTTGTTTCGCATATTCTCTATTTTGCTGGTCTTAAACCTCTGTAATATATTTTATCCAAAAGAAATTTGGAATTTACTATTTCGCATGCCGTATGATTCTGCTTCATCCCTTGATAAGTATATATTTGGACTGGTTAGCTGTTTCTGCGCCTTCTCATCTGTAATCATATACTATTTAAGCGATAGAATATCAAATTTTGTGTATATGGCAAAGTTAGTAGCAATCTTCTTCTTTATATTCTTTGCTTACTGCCTTGTTAGCTTTAATCCCAACAAACTGTACGCTCCTGTTGGTATCATATATATTGTAATAAATATATTTATAACTTTTTCAAGTTCATATAGTCTGTTTAAATGGAAATAAAATGGAAAATAATAAAGGTAATGTTGATGAATTGATAACGTCTGTTCCAGGTGAATGGAAGTTTGACGAGCAGGTCTCCAAAAATTTTGACACGCATGTCAGAAAAAGTGTTCCCTTGTATGAAGAAGTACAGAAGGAGGTTGTAGAGATGAGCGAATGGTTCGTTCGTGACAATAGTATAATCTATGATTTAGGGGCATCTACAGGAGAGACAATATCCCTTCTTCTTCAAAAGCATCATAGAAAGAATAACATAAGATACATTGGAGTTGAGGAAAGTTTGGCTATGATTGAGATTGCGAGAAAAAAATGTAACAGTGATACTGTGCAATTTTTACAACAGGACATTGCGGATATAAATGAGTTCTCAAATGTAGATTTGATACTGTCTCTATATACTCTACAGTTCTTGCCACTTTGGAAAAGGAAATTAGTTCTTCAAAGAGTCTATAATGGTTTAGTTGAAGGAGGTGCTTTCATCTTTGTTGAGAAAATGAGAGCAGAAAATTCTATGTTTGAAGACATTTGGAACGACCTATATTGGGATTATAAACAAGAAAGAGGGTTGAATGAACAGCAAGTAATAAAAAAGTCTCAAAGCTTAAGAGGGGTACTAATGCCTCTAACCTTGACAGAGAATTTACAATTGTTGTCAGACACGGGTTTCCAGTGTATGGACACATTTATTAAGTGGAATAATTTCGCAGGAATTGTTGCCGTAAAAATGTTTTCTAAAAACAATTTGTCAGAAAATAAGAATTTCGAACCTAAAAATAAGAAAAAAATAGAAATTAAGTAATAACTAAAATTATGAATATCTATATTATACTACAAATTACACTTGTTGTAATTTCTTTAACAGGTTTATGGGTATATTATTATGCCTTCAATACTGGTTACAATAATAATAAGCAAGGTATAGAGTCATCAGTGCCACAAAGACTGTATTATGCAAGTACTTATCCGGCTTTGATATGGTATGTCCTACCTTTTGTAAGGCAGCCGAGAATACATGGAGTTTACGATTTGATTGGTGGAAATTTTAACCTGCTTAGTTCTATTTATGTTTTCATAACATTAGGCGTTTTCCTCTATTTCTTTATTTTTTGGGGCAATAAATCTGTTTCTCAAAATTTCAAGGCAACCAAAAATACTTTTTATGCTCCAAAGAAACTTTTGACAGACGGAATTTATGGGAGAGTTAGGCATCCAATGATAATAGGTGATATTCTATGTCATTTCTCTTTAATTTTATTTATGGGAAGTTTTTATACATTGTGTCTATTCCCAATCTATATATTAATAGATTTATATATGATAAAAGTGCAAGTGAAATTTTCATTAATGCCGTATTTTAGAGAAGAACTATTAGCCTATAAAAAGACAACACCTTCTCTTCTTGATAGAAGATTGACTTTGGTTTTGTGCCTTTTGCTGTTATTATTGTTCATAAATATTTTATTATCGTTTATATAAAGTATCAACATGATGAGCATGTTAAGACGATTAGGAGCTTATATGGGAGGACGCAAGTGATTGCTGCTCTGTTGGGGTATCGTCAGTTAGCGGACAGCTTTCGCTTGTCTCTTTCCATAATACAGCTTACCACGGAGGGTTACCTTACCAACGCATCCATATGAGATTATGCCCTTGTCGCTTTTATCAATTGAATGATGCGTTTTCGCAAGAAATCACTATATTTGGGTATTGTATGGAAATAGCATTCTTTCTATCTTTGCAGTATCTAAAAAAAGTTTATGGCAAAGGATAAATACCACATACAAAGAGTTTCAATATTGAAACAACAAAGTAGTGCATCATTCATCATAGAATGGTGCGTTTTTTTTGTGAACAAATTAAAACTATGTTCATTATTCATCTTTGACTATGCAGACATTGAAGACAGACATAAAGCAACGCATATTGCAAGTTGCCCATAGAGAGTTTATCAAAAATGGTGTGCAGCGTACGTGCATTAGAAACGTGGCGCGTAAGGCTGGCGTGACTGTGGGGAACCTGTATCATTATTTTGACAGTAAGGATACACTATTTTGTGCGGTATTGCAGCCATTGCTCACCGCGCTTGACCGCTATATCCTCTCACATAACGATGAGGAGTTTCTCTCAATCAATGTGTTCGATTTGCGGCAGCAGCAGGTCAATCACATCATGGCGATGCTCACTCTTGTCAAGCAGTTCCGCCCCGAATTGCGGCTGTTGCTCTTCAATGCTAAGGGAACTTCGTTGGAGGGATACAAGAACAAAATCATCGACCACCAGATGAAGGTCGGTATGGAATACCTCCGGCTGATGAAGGAACGATATCCGCACATCAACACCGACATCTCTCCGTTTCTGACACATCTCACATGCTCAACTTGGATGACCCTTTTCTGCGAATTGGTGGAGCACGAAGACTATAGTGAGGAGGAAATCAAATTGGCACTTGAACAGTATGTCACTTTTGGGATGGCAGGCTGGAAAGAGCTGATGAAACCATAGGATAACATTCAAAATAAAATAATGATATGTTCAAAACACTCAAACGATTAGGAGCTTACATGGGAGGACGCAAGTGGTTGCTTCCCTGCGCCGTCGGGCTGTCAGCAGTCAACGGACTGCTCTCGCTCGTCCCGTTCGTTCTTTTGTGGCTTGTGGTACGCACGCTACTCACCGCGGAGAGCAGCCTTACCGACGCACCCGTATGGGACTATGCCCTCGCCGCCTTCATCGTGTCGGTAGTAAACGTGCTGCTCTACTTTGCCGCACTCATGTTCTCGCACCTTGCTGCGTTCCGTGTAGAGACCAACATGCGCCGCAGGGCAATGCAACGGCTCATGCGTGTGCCGTTGGGATTTTTCGATACGCAGAATACAGGACGCATGCGTAAAATCATTGACGAGGACTCAGCGCAGACCCACACCTTCGTGGCACACATCCTGCCCGATGTGGCGGGGAGCATCGTCGCCCCCGTTGGTGTCATCGTGCTGCTGCTGACAGTGGACTGGCAATTGGGCTTGGCGGCTATGTTGCCAATCATCTGTGCCTTCGGCATCATGGGCTATATGATGAACCCGAGAAACAACAACTTCCAAAAACAATATCTCGATGCGCAGGAGAAGATGAGCGGCGAGGCTGTGGAGTATGTACGCGGCATCCCGGTGGTGAAGGTTTTCCAGCAGACCGTCTTCTCGTTCAAGCGGTTCCACGACAGCATCATCCGCTATCGTGACCTTGTCATTCTGTACACGCTGTTGTGGCGTTCGCCGATGTCGGCATATACTGTTGCCATCAATGCCTTCGCCTTCTTCCTCGTGCCGGTGGGTATCATCTTGATCGGGCATGGGGGCAGTGTGGCGATGGTTATTGCCGACCTCTTTCTCTTTGTTGTCATTACACCGGTCATCGCAACCAATGTGATGAAGATGATGTATCTCAGTCAAAATCTTTTCTTGGCAAACGAGGCTGTCGATAGATTGGAGAAACTAACCGACGCCTCCCTACTGCCCGAAAGTGACGTTCCCCGGAAGCCACAAGCCCGCGACATAAGCTTTGAAAATGTCTCGTTCAGGTATGAAGGCGCGGAAAAGGATGCCCTCTGCCACGTCAGTCTCACCATTCCCGAAGGACAGACGGTGGCGCTTGTGGGAGCTTCCGGCAGTGGAAAGACAACGATGGCACGGCTCATTCCCCGTTTCTGGGACGTGCGTGAGGGCAGCGTGAGCATCGGCGGGGTGGATGTCCGGCAGATGGACAAGTCGGAGCTGATGCGCAGCGTGTCTTTCGTATTCCAGAACACCCGCCTGTTCAAAACTTCACTAATAGAGAACCTGCGTTACGGTAATCCCGAAGCAACGGCAGAACAGATAAACCGGGCGATAGACCTCTCGCAAAGCCGTGAAATCATCGACCGTCTGCCCCAAGGTTTGGATACTGTCATCGGAGCGGAGGGCACTTATCTTTCCGGCGGCGAGCAGCAGCGCATTGTCCTCGCGCGTGCCATTCTGAAAGATGCGCCCATTGTGGTGCTCGACGAGGCTACCGCCTTTGCCGACCCGGAGAACGAGCATTTCATCCGAAAGGCATTAGTGCACCTCACCAACGGGAAGACCGTCCTCATGATTGCTCACCGCCTGACCACCGTGCAGGATGCCGACAACATCGTGGTGGTGGACAATGGACAGATTGCCGAACAGGGTACGCACAAGGAACTGATGGCTAAGCAGGGACACTATTATAATATGTGGAACGAATACCAGAAAGCAGTGGCATGGAAACTATAAACATTCAAAGGAGACATCCATATGATTAAATATTTTCAAAACCGTTTCGCCCTTTCGGAAAAAGGGGCAAAGGACTTGCGGAGGGGGATAGCTTTCTCAACGCTGCTCAACCTTGCGCTGATGTTGCCGCCCTCCTATCTGTTCCTCTTTCTTATGGAATATTTGGAAGCCGATTCACGCATAGGTCAGCATACCTTGTGGTTTTACGTGTTGTTGGCGATAGCACTAATGTGCGTGATGTTCTTCATTAGCCGATGGCAGTATGACAGCACCTATACCACCATTTACAACGAGAGCGCGCAGCGTCGCATCGGTCTTGCGGAGAAACTGCGCCGCCTGCCGTTAGCTTTTTTTGGAGAGCGAAACTTATCAGACCTAACTTCTACCATGATGGAAGACTGTAGCTCATTAGAGCAAATATTCTCGCACACCGTTCCCCAATTATTTGCATCGGTGCTGAGCATGCTTATCATTGCCATAAGCCTGTTTTTCTACGACTGGCGATTGGCCATCGCTCTCTTTTGGGTGGTGCCGTTGGCGTTAGCAACTTTGCTCTTGGCAAGACGTATGATGGACAGGTCTTTCAAGCAGAATTACCACGTCAAGCGTAGCGTAACCGAACAGGTACAGGAGGGGCTGGAGTGTGTGCAGGAAATCAAGTCGTACAATGGCGAAGCGGAATACAACCGCAGATTCGATAACCAGCTGAAAGCCTATGAGAAGGAATTGGTCAATGGTGAGTTGGTGGCGGGGTCGTTCGTCAACCTCTCTGCCATGCTTCTGAAATTGGGTATGCCCACCGTCATTGTCGCAGGCGCATGGATGCTACAGTATGGGGAATTGTCTATTTTTGTCTATCTGGCATTTCTCCTTATTTCAGCCATGGTTTATAATCCCATTCAGGATGTGTGCAACAATCTTGCCATCCTCGCTTTCCTCGACGTACGCATCAATCGCATGAAAGAAATGGAGGCTATGCCGGAACAGAAAGGAAACAAGGATGTGGCGATGGACAATTACGACATCGAGTTCCGCAATGTGAGCTTTGCCTACGAGACCGAAAAACAGGTATTGCACAATGCTTCCTTTACAGCAAAGCAGGGAGAAGTGACGGCACTCGTCGGTCCGTCGGGAGGCGGAAAGAGCACCACCGCCAAACTCGCCGCACGCTTCTGGGACATTGACGGCGGAAAGATTCTATTAGGCGGAAACGACATCGCCCACATCGACCCGGAGACACTGCTCCGCAACTATGCCGTGGTGTTTCAGGACGTGCTGCTCTTCAACGCCTCTGTCGCCGACAACATCCGCATCGGCAAGCGTGACGCCACCGATGAGGAAGTGCGGCGTGTGGCACGGCTGGCACAATGTGATGATTTCATCAGCCGTATGCCGAATGGATACGACACCATTATCGGCGAGAACGGCGAAACCCTTTCTGGCGGTGAGCGGCAGCGTATCTCCATTGCCCGTGCGCTTCTGAAAGACGCTCCCGTCATTCTCTTGGACGAAGCTACCGCCAGCCTTGATGCCGAGAACGAGACGAAGATTCAGGCAGGCATCTCAGAATTGGTGCAGGGTAAGACCGTCATCATCATCGCCCACCGCATGCGCACCGTCCGCAATGCCGATTACATCGTGGTGCTCGGTGGCGGAAGAGTCATCGAGCAGGGTGCGCCCGAAGACCTCATGGCTAAAGGTGGAGAATTTGCACGGATGGTAAAACTTCAACAGGAAAACAATAATGAAAAATAAATAGCAATGTGGTATGCCGAAATACGTACAATATCCTTGCCGGTGTGGACTGGTATCCGAGCAACGATTGGTACTTCAGCGCGCAATACTGCCATAAATATACGGCAGGGAACCTTGACGGTCTTTCCGTTTATCGCAATGCCGGACTTGCCACGGCAAGAATATCGAAAGAATTACTGCGGAATATGCTGAAACTTTCAACATTCGTCTATATAGATGTAGCCAATGGTGGTGTTTTCAACCGTTTCTCTGCATCCTACGCTTTGAACGACCAAATCGAACTCACTGTCAGATACGATTTCTTCCATGCCGACAAAGGCAAGTTTCAGATGTATGACCGAAACTCTGAAATATGGGCAAAGATGAAATATAGTTTTTGAATGACATAAAGACATTGCGTCTCATTCTTTTATAAGATGACAAAGAGAAGGATCGTCTTTTATCCTTTTTATTTCTTTTTCAATCAAAACAATTATTTCCTGCTTAACACGTTTATAGTTGGCTTCGATAGTTTCTTTGAGATTATCGGAGCCATCTTCGTTTTGAAACGCATTGATCTTAGGAATGGGCTGGTATTGCTTCATTTCGGCAGAGACTTTAGCACTATCCACCACTATTTCAGCATGGAAAATCTTTTGGTCGATACGTTCATCAAAGTTGTCGGATACTGCTCCTACAAACATGCCTTGTGTGAGATTGCTGATTTTCGATGCAGGGATAAGACTATCCATCTGCGTAGAGATAGATGTGGACTTATCGTTGCGATTGATGGTCATAGACTGCCGTTGTTGAAGCACCTTGCCAAAACGCTCAGAAAGAGTCTTGGCGGTTTCACCTACAACTTGACCACTAAACACATTGCCCACTGTGTTCTGTATCACCTTGCTCTCCTTATCCCCATAATCACGGGTAAGCTGTGAGAAGTCTTGAAAGCCCAGACACACGGCAACCTTGTTACTACGGGCTGTAGCAATGAGGTTGTCAAGCCCACGGAAATAGATGGTCGGCAACTCGTCGATAATCACCGATGATTTGAGTTGCTTCTTTTTGTTGATGAGTTTCACAATACGGCTGTTATACAGTCCCAATGCCGCCGAATAGATGTTCTGTCTATCAGGATTATTGCCTACGACAAGCACTTTCGGCTCATTAGGATTGTTGATATCGAGCGAGAAATCATCGCCCGTCATTACCCAATAGAGAGCAGGGCTTATCATACGAGACAGTGGTATTTTGGCACTGGCTATCTGTCCCTGCAACTGGTCTTGCGCTCCGCCCTCCCAAGCATCCATAAAGGGAGAAAGGTAGTTGGCAAGCTCATCGTAGGAAGTAAGTGTCGGAAATATCTGTGCGTAGGGACGGTTCAGGAATTCGATGGCATGGGGAAAGGTGCAATACTTACCGTTCTCATATATCTTCAGAAACCAGATAATGGCGGCAAGCAAGATAATCGGTGATTCGACGAAAAAATCTCCCTGCTTCTGTATCCACGAGCGGTTGAGGTTGAGCATGATGGTGTAGGCGCTCTCGTAAGCATCCGATATATCTGTCATAAAGGCAGGATTGATGGGATTACAGCGATGGCTCCTGCGTGGGTCGTCGAAGTTTATCACATAGAATTGTGGTTTGACTTTATAAGCATCTAAATGATGAAGCAGGTGATTGTAGGCAATCTCCGACAAATCAGGGAATTTATAGTCGTAGATATACATGGCAAAGCCTTTCTCAATCTGCTGTTTGATGTAGTTATTCACAATGGCGTATGACTTACCCGAACCCGGTGTGCCGAGTACCATTGAGGCCCGAAACGGATTGACCACGTTAATCCAGCCTTTGTTCCACCTTTTCTTATAATAGAAGCGTGTAGGAAGATTGACCGAGTATTCATTTTCCATCAGCCTTGTTTCCTGCATAAAGCTCTCGTTCTCCGTGTTGAATACGTCGTCCATGAGGTTGTTTTTGAGTAATCGGCTCATCCACACACCACCCATTAGCAGGCAGATATAACCCACGGACAGTGTGAAGATGTAAAGCGTAGCCGCCCCGATTTTACCAATGGGCAATGCCAACAGCCACCAGTTGAGAAAGAAAAATACAAAGCCTGAGAAAAGTGCCGTCCAAATCTTTGGCCATGTGATTTTCTCCTCCTTCACGCCTTTTGTGCCCAAGCAGGATAAGGCGAGAAACACAACACAGAAGAGTTTCGTCCATAGGATAGATGAAAATAATCCCGTGGTGCGTTGAAAGTTCATCAGTATCTTATTGATGATGCCGAGTGTGAAATGCCACTCGTGAAATGCCTCGTAGCAAAACCAATAACAGTTAATCAGGAGGAATATCACAGATATACCTCGCATAAAGTCCATGACCTTACCTAATGCCCTTAAATCATCTTCTTGTGCCATAATGCAATCTTATTGTTGTTAGAGAATCGTTTGAATGTTATTTGAGCGGTGTACTTAACTCTTCCTACGTTTAAGATTTACCTTATTTTGTCTTCGGAGTTTACGCTGCCATGCCGCTTCTTTCCAATCATCATTGCCCGATGTAGAGAAAGTTTCTCTCACCAAATCGTCGATAAGTTCATCGACAAGATTGTCGCTTTCCTCTGTGTCTTGTTGTAATAATTGTGTTTTATTTATCTGTTCATGGCTAACGGACGGGCTACCATAAAGCGATTCATCCAAGAATGGATTATTTTTCGGGTTAGAGAAGTACTCGTTAAACTTATTGGCGGCATATCCTTTACCCAATCGAGAGCCATTGAGCGCAATGCCTTTTTCATCATCAATGAATGTAATACCATAGATGCGTCCGCTCTCATTCTTTCGGATAACTACACGCAAGCCTTGTTCCTCCAATCTTTGTCGGTGTCTTTCCTCCGTATCAGGAGAAGTACGCATTACTTCCAATACCTTTCTTCTGACGGCTGGTACCAATGGCTTAACCATCTGCTTCGACTTCTGCATCTTGTTCTGGACGGCAGCATAGCCCACACCTCTACCTATGTCCGAGGCATGAATGGGCGTGCTCACCTTATTGCCTTTGTCATCGGTAGGCACATAGACCAGCCCGTCATATCGCTTGCCCCTATACTCGGTCTTTACCTCCTCTACTGCAAGGTTGTATTTATGCAGAACGGCATTTAGTTCACCTAAGGAACAAAATATATAATGCTTCATAGCAGAACGGACGGTGTTAGCCACCTGCTCCTTGATATTCCCTTGCACAACATCGACCTTTGGTGTTTCTGTCGTTGTTTTCTCACTGACCTTTGAACTTAAAATAAGATTATATTTCTTTTCCAGAGCATCAGTAATCTTTTTGCTTCGTCTGCCTTCATACTTGTCATTGATTTTTCTGCCTTTGCTGTCCACCCGAAGCGACACGATGTGGATATGCTCACGGGCAATGTCGTTATGTTTAAAGACGATATAGGGTTGCTTGCCATAGTTGAGAGCTTCCATATACTCCTTCGCAATCTGCACGAGCCTTTCATCAGAAAGTTTCTCGTCCGGGTGCGGATTGAGGGAACAGTGGAACACCGTATTCTTTGTCCTGCACTTATCCGGGATAAGTTGTCTCATATCGGACAATACCTGTTCCATAGAGTATTTGCCGTCTTGATTTTGGTACAGACCATTGGCAAGCAGGACGGTTGCCTCTTCCTGCCTTACCTTCTTGAAGTTGTACCCCAATGCTCCTCCAAGGTTTGCCGTTGATGATATTTTGGCTATCATTTGCTGCGGTAGTCAATCGTTAAATCTATTGTTTTCTGCTGAAGTTCGATTATCTGGGCAGATAGTCTTTCCAATTTTTCAAGCATAATCTGTGCAGTTTTTACGCTATGGTATGCATTGATGGCACGCACAACTTGGTTGTACAGCACGCCAATCTTATGTATCTGTGCTGTCAGTTCTGAGAGTTTCCTGTAGTATTCCACGGCAGATTTGTCCACCGTAATGACCTTAAAACTATCGCCAAGAATACGTCCACGCACAAAATCCGACTTCGTTTCTGCACCTGAACGCTGAAACAAATCAATCACTTTTTGTTGGTCTTTAGGATTGGGCAGCCGTACATGCCAGTTGTCCCAACGGGGCTTTTCCGCCTTTTTTCTCTCTGAACGAGATTTCTCTTCCTTATTCATAGCTTCCTTTTTCTTTAATCACGACTTTGGAGTGATTATCCCCTCGCACCGAGGCAAGGGTCTTTGTGGTACAACTGAAAGTTTGTGTTACAAAGACACACCTTGCTGGTATCAAGAAATGATACGATTGAAGTATCCACCCTTTGGGGGTGTCTGCTTCGGGATATTACCTCCATGTATTATTCTCGCCTGCAAAGTTACGGCGGATTTTCAAATATCTCATTATCAGTGATATTCACTCTTTTTCCTTGCATTTCCCTGCACTTCATCGGTGTCATATAATCAGCCAAAATATCATTTATTTTGCAGTCAAAACGAGCGAACTATGGTATGACGACACAAGCAAAAGACACATCGTATTACCATTAGCTTGCACCAAAGATGCAAAGAAGAAACGAAACATATTCATGACAATTTGTTGTCATGACAAACTATTGTCAGTACAACAGATAGCAAGAACTATAAATCGTCCTTTCAGACTATCGCACGAACCATGCACAGCCAGAACAAACTGTCTGCTGATACTTCTCAAAAATGAGAGCACATCCAAACATCAAATAGACAAGTAATATGAACTAAGAAATTATCATTATGGAGAACAAACAACAACGCCCCATCTTTCTGGGGT
>NZ_KB898330.1:0-72331 GCF_000377625.1 Prevotella veroralis DSM 19559 = JCM 6290
TTATAACCAAATTGAAAAGTAACATGAAAGGATGTTTAATGAGTGTTTCAGACAGACTTTTACTCAGAAAAAGAGCCATTATAGAAACGGTGAATGATGAACTTAAGAACATTGCACAAGTAGAGCACTCCAGACATAGATGCTTTGACAATTTCATCGTCAACTTATTAGGAGCCATTGCCGCCTATTGTCTGTTTCCAAAGAAGCCTTGTATTAATAATGTACAAAGGACTATGGACACACAGCTTGCATTGTTCTGAATTCGTCGAACTCACGTTAAATTAGGGTGTGGAGGCGGACAGAAGAGGGCGTCTGTCCCTGCGTTATCGTGTCATATCGTGCAGTTAGTCCTAAGACTCTCTAAAAAATATGACGTCGTATTTATAATGATATGATGTCATATTTATTAGATTGTCCTATTACTTTGATTAGTAAGTGATAGGATTGAGGAAACATCGTGGTTGTGCTCTCCTTGTTTATTCCTTATGGATTTATGGCTGTCCCTCGTAGTTCCTGCCTCGTTTTTGCCTTATTGGATAGTCCCGAAATACCCTATTTTATTTTTTATTATAGTTGCTGTCAGTTTTAACATTTGGTGTGATGCACACGTTTTCAATGACTTATGAGGACGGAAGGCGTGACAGATGTGACAGCAAATTCAAAATGCGTCATAGCCATATATACGAAAAGAGGATATGTCAACGGGTGACATATCCTCTTTGTTATGTTCGTGTTAGTAGTTTACTAACCTATTACATCAGATTAATCAGCAAACTTTGCTTTGATGAACTCACGGTTCAAACGAGCGATGTTAGCAATCTTCTCGTTCTTAGGGCATACTGCCTCACAAGCGCGGGTGTTGGTACAGTTACCGAAACCAACCTCATCCATCTTAGCTACCATAGCCTTAGCACGCTTAGCAGCCTCAGGCTTACCCTGTGGCAAGAGAGCCAACTGACTAACCTTAGATGAAACGAAGAGCATTGCTGAACCATTCTTACAAGCTGCAACACAAGCACCACAACCGATACATGTTGCGCAGTCCATAGCCTCGTCAGCATTGTCCTTAGAGATGAGAATAGCGTTTGCATCCTGTGCCTGACCAGTGCGGATTGATGTGTAACCACCAGCCTGAATAATCTTATCGAATGCTGTGCGGTCTACCATACAGTCCTTGATAACAGGGAAACCAGCCGAACGCCATGGTTCAACAGTGATAACATCACCATCGTTGAAACGGCGCATATAGAGCTGACAAGTTGTTGCGCCACGCTCTGTCTTACCATGTGGAGTACCATTAATATATAGTGAACACATACCGCAGATACCTTCGCGGCAATCGTGATCGAAGACGAATGGTTCATCACCAGCCTCTATCAACTCCTCGTTAAGGATGTCAAGCATCTCAAGGAATGAGGTGTCGTCTGGGATGTTCTTCATCTCATGTGTATCGAAATGACCCTGATCCTGTGGACCGTTCTGCTTCCAATACTTAATTGTGAATGATATATTCTTTGCCATTGTATTATGTTTTAGTTGACAAGTAAACAAGTTGTAAAGTAAACAAGTTATTTGTTCAGAGATTTAATCAAAGACGTTAGCATCCTAATTATGCCTTGGGTCTTATCGCATAGTTGCCGTGCAAGTTCTGTCGGGATATACCCTAAGTCTTTTGATAGAATCAATTGAGTTTCTAACTCACACGCAGAACCTAATGATATACTAAGGAATCTCTCAGTCTCACGAGTATGGATTCTGCCATAGCCTTCTGCTATGTTCGAGGGAATTGATACAACGGCTCTACGCATTTGGGAAGCTAATCCGAATAGTTCCTCCCGTGGATATATCTTTGTAGCCTTATATACTTCTAAGACAAGTTCCATTGCTTTCTGCCAGACGATCAAATCCTTGTGAGTATTCATCGACCTTGTTTGTATTACATCTTGTATATTGTCTGTATTATACTAATAGAATATGTTTAAGGCAGAACAAGCTAACAACTTGTCAACTTGTCCTCCCGTCAACTCGTCAACTAGTTTTTATAATTACGTGTTTGTACCTTGATTGCCTCATACTCGAGAGGTTCCTTGATAAGCTCCGGAGTCTTGGTGTCATCACCCTGATACTCCCAGCAACCAACATAGAAGAAGTTCTCATCGTCACGCTTAGCCTCACCTTCCTCAGTCTGGTGCTCCTCACGGAAGTGACCACCACAGCTTTCCTCACGATGTAATGCGTCATAAGCTACGAGTTCACCCATAAGGATAAAGTCACGGAGGTGGATAGCCTTATCAAGCTCAACGTTCAAGCCTTCCTTCTTACCGGGGATAAAGAGATTAGAGTTGAACTCCTCGCGAAGAGCCTTCAACTGCTTGAGACCTTCCTCAAGACCTTCCTTGGTACGACCCATACCTACATACTCCCACATAATATGACCCAACTCCTTGTGGATAGAGTCGACAGAACGCTTACCATGGATATTCATCAAGCGATCAATCTCTGCATTAACAGCCTTCTCAGCCTCTTCAAACTCAGGACGATCCGTTGGAACCTTGCCCCAGAGTGCCTGATCAGCGAGATAGTTCTGAATAGTATAAGGCAATACGAAGTAACCATCAGCAAGACCCTGCATCAAAGCAGAAGCACCAAGACGGTTAGCTCCGTGGTCAGAGAAGTTACACTCACCAATAGAGAACAGACCGGGAACGGTTGTCATCAGCTCGTAGTCAACCCAAATACCACCCATTGTGTAGTGGATAGCAGGGAAGATCATCATTGGATTGTAGTACTTCACGCCGTTAATCTCATTTGCCAACTCACCTGGGTTGACGTCTGTAATCTCCTCATACATATCGAAGAGGTTACCATAACGCTGCAGAATTGTATCAATACCGAGGCGGTTAATAGACTCAGAGAAGTCCAAGAACACAGCCAAACCAGTGTTGTTTACACCGAAGCCCTTATCGCAACGCTCCTTAGCAGCACGTGAAGCAACGTCACGAGGTACGAGGTTACCGAATGCTGGATAGCGACGTTCCAAGTAGTAGTCGCGGTCTTCTTCTGGAATATCAGAGCCCTTCTTTGTACCAGCCTGCAATGCCTTAGCATCTTCGAGCTTCTTAGGAACCCATATACGACCATCGTTACGCAAAGACTCTGACATCAATGTCAACTTAGACTGCTTGTCTCCATGTACTGGAATACAGGTTGGGTGAATCTGAACGTAAGATGGGTTAGCCATGTAAGCACCCTTACGATAGCACTGAACAGCAGCTGTACAGTTACAACCCATAGCGTTGGTTGAAAGGAAGTAAGTGTTACCATAGCCACCAGTAGCGATAACTACGGCATTCGCTGTGAAACGCTCCAACTTACCAGTCACAAGGTTCTTAGCAATGATACCACGTGCGTGACCGTCAACGATAACGATGTCTTCCATCTCATAACGTGTATAGAGCTTTACCTTACCAGCCTGAATCTGTGCACTTAATGATGAGTATGCACCAAGCAACAACTGCTGACCTGTCTGTCCCTTAGCATAGAAGGTACGGCTTACCTGAGCACCACCAAAGGAACGGTTAGCCAACATACCGCCATACTCACGAGCGAATGGCACGCCCTGAGCAACGCACTGATCGATGATGTCGTTAGACACTTCTGCCAAACGATAAACGTTCGCTTCACGTGCACGATAGTCACCACCTTTCACTGTATCATAGAACAAACGGTAAACAGAGTCACCATCGTTCTGATAGTTCTTAGCAGCATTGATACCACCTTGTGCAGCGATTGAGTGTGCACGACGAGGGGAGTCTTGGATGCAGAAGTTCAATACGTTGAAGCCCATCTCACCTAGAGAAGCAGCTGCACTGGCACCAGCCAAACCGGTACCAACAACGATAACATCCAGTTTCAGTTTATTCTTTGGGTTAACCAAACGCTGATGTGCCTTGTAGTTAGTCCACTTCTCGGCTACAGGACCTGCTGGTATTTTGGAATCTAATATCTTTGTCATGATTGTTTTGAATTTAGTTTTCAATTTAGATACTTAACTATGCAAGGCTAGGAGCACATCCGAAAGCGAATGCGAGTACTACAATAAGGAAGCACAACATCAATAATGTCACATAGACAAGACCGATTGTCTTCCAGCGATTGAACCATACTTTACCATTGACACCTACTGTTTGCATAGCACTCCAGAAGCCGTGTGAGAGGTGGAACCACAATGCACAGATCCAGATAACATACAGAACTACGTACACAGGATTGGCAAATGTATCCTGAATGAACGCAAAGCCGTCAGCTGGGTGATGTGCTACTGTCATCCCAACAAGCTCTGCAAACATCATGTTATACCAGAAGTTGAACAAGTGAAGAGCGATACCAAGCAAGATGATGATACCCAATACGAGCATGTTCTGGCTTGCCCACTCCACCTTTGCAGGCTTTTCTGTGACTGCATAACGGTTGTCGCCACGTGCACGACGGTTCTGTGCTGTAAGGATGAAGGCGTAGACAATGTGACAAACAGCCAATGCGCCAAGACCAACTGTTGCAACAACTGCATACCAGTTAGCACCCAATAGCTCACAAATCATATTGTAGGCACTACCTGAGAAGAGCGCTACAAGATTCATACAGCAGTGGAACGTCATGAATAGAATAAGGGCTATACCCGTCACGGACATAATCACCTTTCTACCAATAGATGAATTGATTAACCACATAAATGTTTTGATTTTAAATATTTAAACTGTTAGAATTATTACTTCTAATGGTTATCAGGAGGCAAGATAATTATTAACTCCCACCTAAAAGACTTCGTTCTCTCCGAGAGATACCAAAAAGTTGGTATGCAACGAGGGCTATTTTGCTGCAAAAGTACTATATTTTAATGATTTAACAAAGCTATTTCATCAAAATGTATAGTATTTAGACTTAAAATAAGGAAACGCTATCTATCCTAACAAATGAGGATAGAATAAAAGTCATAAAAAGCCTTTTTCAATCCTATCTTTTTCCTATTTAAAATCCTATTTATCGTCCCTTATTTTCAAGAAGAAGTTCTGTCTGTTTCGTCATAGTTATGTTCTATCAGATTGCCAAGCCTTAGGTCAATCTCAATCATAGTTTCTTACTATCGGAAAAGAGGCTTCTAAGAACGAGAAAATAGATTAAAAAATCCAGAAAAATGAATTAAAGTAGAACTAAAAATAGTCTATTTTCCTAAGTAGATAAGTCTCTTTTCAAAGATAGACAAGTGTTTTCTCCGTTATTCATAGGTGTATTCTGTGTTTTTATCTCTGTTTTCTTATGTGTGAATCAGCTATTCTTCTTTTATATAATTCATCGCTTCGAAGTTATACAATTCATCGCATCAAAGTAGGGACAGATGCCCTCATCTGTCCGCCAGTTGCCCCCTACATGATAACCCGTTAGGCAATATCCCTCTCTTCAGAGGGGCTTGGAGAGATTTCTGTCAGTTGTATTTGGGCGGACAGACGAGGGAGTCTGTCCCTACTTGTAAAATCTCATTCCCTCTCTATATCAATGGTTATTGACTAAAAGGAAGTAATGGAAAGGAGGGTAAACAGTGCCACTTTCTACAGAACCAATAACTTGCAAACTTGTCAACCATTCACCTCGTCAACTTGACCTAATACCTCGTCAACTTGTCAACCAGCCACTTCGTCAACTTGATCTCATCATAATTTTGAATAAAAGAACCATGTTACTAACCATTCTGTTCTTATGTTACTTTGTCTTATCTGTGCGTTACTAAAACAAGATGTTTCTATGCTCTCTGTCTTAATTGAACCGTTACTCTGTCCTAAAACTACATGAAAATAGGGACACACAAGCTGTGCATCCCTATGAATCTATACTTTGTTATGGTATTTATATCGGCTTATCGTCTTGCCATGAAGTAGCTTGTACCAGCCTGTGCCTGCTGAAGTTCATACAAACCAGTGGCATCTGGCGTTACATCAACCGTCAAACCGTTGTTGAGGAAAGCCTTAACAGAACCATTACCATTAAACTGGATCACCTTCTGCTCTTTGCCTTCTGCATTCATATACCATGTGTTCTCTTGCTTATTATACGTGAAGTAGTAAACCTGACCATCGGGTTTTGTGATCTGATAACCATTCTCTAAGTACTTAACAGCATAGATGAGACCATCGTCACCTTTGATGTTTCGGGTCTTACCAACACGATTGGCAACAGGGTTGTCACCCGTCCAGAACTCAATAGAATTAAGTACTAACGTGTCTGCCATACCGCAGAATGCGTATGCAGGAGATATTACTAAGAAGATAATCTCATTGATGAACTTAGACTTAGTGGCGTGTTTATTCCACTGCGCAAGCTTGTTGAACAAGGCAAATGAACCTACACAAGAACTCATGAGGGTTGCTGCTACGAGCAAGCTAACCACTGTTTTAATACTTTTTGTCGTCATACTTTTTGTTTTAAAGTGAATAATAATAATGTTGTTAATTAATTTGTTGTTTCTTATTAGTCGTTTTCAATGATCGTACACAGCTTTGCCACTTCCGCTTCAAAGTCTGTTTTGTTGATAGCTTTGGCTTTAAGTGCAGAGCGATAGTTGTATATTGTCTGTGGAGAATAGAACAGTAAGTCGGCTATCTCGGCACTTTCTTTCACGCCAAGGCGTATGAGTGCCATGATACGTTGGTCTGTTGTTAACTCGTTGGAATGGGTGTTTTTTATCTGATAGTTCGCTTTTAAGAGTGCATTTAACTCTTTCGTGAAACTTGGATAGAGGTCTAAAAAAGCCTTATCAAAGCGTGAGAGGAATGTAGAAGCATCCTCTTCGGAGAGCCGTTCGGATGAGAGTTGACTCAAGAGTTCGCTTGTTTGGTTGGCTTTTATCTTCCTTTTCACCAGCGTTTGTTGCCGTTTTAAACGTGAGATATACTTTGCGCAGAGGTCGATATACAGCTTTGCCAGTCCTTCCCGTTTACGGTTTGTGTCCATTAATAGGGCATTTAGCTTGTGTAACTGGGTGTTCAAGTCTTTCTGTCGTGTGTTAAGTTCCGACAAGCTATCATTGTTCTTTTGTAGTTCTCGTTGTTGCAAACGTAGCCGTTTGGTCTGTTTTACAATGTAAGTGATGGCTACGAGGAGGAAAAGAAGGAGCAGTGAAACAGCTATGATAGCGATCATTTGTACCCGATTACGTGCATTCAAGGTCTGTTGATAGCTGTTGACAATGACTGGCAACTTGTTTGATATCTCAATAATGCGCAGTCGGTTGTTATAGAAACGCGCATCTTCCAACGACTTCTGAATATACTCCTGTGCCCGATCAATTCGGCTTTTATCGTGCTCAAAGATGTACATAGCGAGCGTTTGTAAGGCGTAATTCTCCATCGTGCAGTTCTCTGCATCAGCGATACTAGACAATAGGAGATACTTTTCTTGCTGATCCGTTCGCCCTTTATTGGCGTAGTTACCAGATAAGGCAAAGCATGCCATGGCAAAAAAACGTGAGTGGGAGGGAAGCTGATGGATTGCTTTTAGGTAATGCAAGCGTGCTTTCTTCGGGGCATTCAGTACGAAAACGCAATACTCGCCGTAGTAGTATTCGTAAGTTTTGGCGGTTTCATCGCAATAATCCATAGCTTTAATCAATGCTTGCTTAGCTTTCTCACGATGGATGGGAGCGTATTTCTGGTCATTACAAAAGTCTGCCCAATAGGTGTGAATACGGAAGATAGAGAAGTAAAAGTCGAACTTTTGAGTATTATCCAATGCCGTTGTATCCACTAAACTCATGGTTTCTATAGCCTCACCATATAATCCGCCAATAGAAAGAAGTTCTGCTTTATGAATGAGATTATTGTTATAATAATAGGTGTTTGCCGTTTTCTCTGCCAAGGTGATGCCCTTGTCAAGGTAAATCATAGCTGAATCAAATTGGAAAACATAGTATTCTTGATAAAGCAAGTCGTATGTTTGCAATCGTTTTAAAGCCCCTCCTTCCGTAAATAATCCCCTTTTTATTTGATTAATAGTCTCATTCTTTCTTTTAATATGAGCCGTTTGCTGGCTCAAGAGAAGGTCTAACTTCTCTTGTAAATATTGTGTTTCATTGTCAGCAAAGAGTCCTGTTGGCAATGCTAGTAAGGATATATATAAAAGTAATCTACGCATCTTTTAATCCTTTCTGACTGCAAAGATAATACATTATGATCAATTAAAAGGTATCTACCTGATATAATTATTATACTTATGAAAGGACTTGATTGATAACATCCTAAGTGACTCTACTTGTCTGACTCGTCTACTTGTTGATTACTCAAAGAACCTTTTATCCACTTTTTTAGTTATCTTTGCAAATAGAGATAATTAAAAATTGAAATCCAACTTATACTTTTAACAAAACAATGAAGAAGACCAGTATTGCCCTTATAGGGCTTTTGATGGGAATGGCAAGTTATGCTTCTGCGCAGACGGTGACCTCGCCTAATGGAAAGATAGCAGTTAAGTTCTCACTTACAGGTAATGGTGTGCCAACCTATGAGATGACTTACAAAGGTAAGGAAGTCGTTAAACCCTCTCATCTCGGTATAGAACTAGCAAAAGACAAGCACGCTAGTAAGGGGCTAAATGAGACTAGTTTGATGGATGGCTTTCAAACAACTAACACCAAGACAACTACCTTTGACGAAACATGGAAGCCTGTTTGGGGAGAGACTTCAACGATTCGTAACCATTATAATGAGCTTGAGGTAGACCTTAACCAACCGAGTAGTAAGCGCAACATCATCATTCGTTTCCGCGTTTATGACGATGGAATGGGATTGCGTTATGAGTTCCCACAACAGAAAGAGTTAAATTACTTCGTTATAAAAGAGGAACACACGCAGTTCGCAATGGCTGGTGATCACACTGCATGGTGGCTCCCTGGCGACTATGACACACAAGAGCAAGAGACGCAGGAGAGCAAGCTCTCAGAGATACGCTCACGTTTCCATGATGCTGTGAATTGGACTAACTCTTCTGTAGGAGTGTTCTCAGAAACGGGCGTTCAGACCTCTTTACAGATGAAGTCAAACGATGGTCTCTACATTAATATACATGAGGCTGCATGTGAAAACTACGCTACGATGCACCTTAACTTGGATGATAAGAACATGGTGTTTGAGTCTTGGTTGACTCCAGATGCTACTGGTTTAAAAGGCTTCATGCAGACACCTTGCACAACACCTTGGCGTACGGTCATGGTGAGCGATGATGCTCGTGATATGTTAGCAAGCAACTTGATTCTCAATCTCAATGAACCATGTAAGATTGAAGATACCTCTTGGATTCATCCAACTAAGTATTGTGGTGTATGGTGGGAAATGATAGCTGGTGGTAAGTCATGGGCTTATACCGATGATTTCAACTCTGTTAAGCTCGGTCAAACAGACTATGCTCATGCCAAACCAAACGGTCATCACGCTGCAAACACAGCCAACGTGAAGCGATACATAGACTTTGCTGCAGCGAACGGATTGGATCAAGTGTTGGTAGAAGGCTGGAATATCGGTTGGGAAGACTGGTTCGGGCACTGGAAACAAGATGTGTTTGACTTCGTAACTCCCTATCCTGACTTTGATATCAAGGCTCTTAACGAGTACGCCCATTCGAAGGGTGTGAAGCTGATGATGCACCATGAGACCTCTTCAAGTGCTCTTAACTATGAGAGACACTTAGAGGATGCGCTCAACCTGATGAATAAGTACGGTTATGATGCAGTAAAGACTGGATATGTCGGAGACATCATTCCACGTGGTGATCATCACTATTCTCAATCAATGAACAACCACTACATGCACGTAATTAAGGAGGCTGCAAAGCATCATATCATGGTGAATGCACATGAGGCAACGCGCCCTACAGGTCTTTGTCGTACTTATCCAAATATGGTGGGCAATGAGTCTGCACGTGGAACAGAGTACGAAGCGTTCGGAGGAAGCGACCCTAACCACACTGTGATATTGCCTTTCACACGCTTACAGGGCGGTCCTATGGATTACACTCCTGGTATCTTAGAGACACAACTGTCTACTTGGTGCAGCAACAAGAGCTGGGTTCACACCACACTCGTTGGTCAGCTCGCTCTTTACCTAACAATGTATAGTCCATTACAGATGGCTGCCGACCTTCCAGAGAACTATCAGAAGTACAACGATGCATTCCAGTTTATTAAGGATGTAGCCGTTGACTGGGACGATAGTCGTTATCTTGAGGCAGAACCAGCACGCTATATTACAGTTGCAAGAAAGGCTAAAGGCACCAATAACTGGTTCGTTGGAGGTAAGACGGGACTTGCTGCTCATACGAGCAACATCAAGTTAGACTTCCTAGACAAGGGTCGCAAATATGAAGCAACCATCTATGCTGATGCTAAGGATGCCGATTATGAGAAGAATCCAAAGGCGTATACTATCACAAAGCGTAACGTTAAGAAGGGGGATGTTCTTAAGTTACAAGAGGCTCGAGGAGGTGGTTTTGCCATTAGTATTAAGGCTCTTTAAAGAGAATGAAACACATTACGTGTAAATAAAATATTGGCGAGTCGCATGACTTATACTGGTTTCCACGGGTTATTCTCGTGCCAGTCATAAGTGTTGCGACTCGCTATTTTATCTCTCTTGAATACCCTTTTTCCCTTGAATATACTAAAGACTTAGAGTGTACGTATATATATTGATGAATTCAGTTAATAGGTATTTTCCAACCTTTGCAAAGGATTTTAATGCTCTATTAAAGCCCAACGAACAGATCATACCGAGGCAATTAAGACGCCTGTCAACTAATCTTCGCATTTTCGCCTTCATCCGTCTTGGCGTAAAAGAGGTGAATTGATCTGCTCATTCCAGGCGTTGTTCCAAGACCACCATCTATGCTTATCGCTCGCGAGTACGCCTTAAATCTATCAGTCCTGATAAGTTTGATGATTAGGTGATGGAGCTCTGATCAGTTAAAGATAGCATTGAGAAATATTATAGCTGATAGTGAGAATAGACGATAAAGTAAGTTTTTATCGTTATATTCCTACTATCTATTGAAGTATTTCCACTACTTTTATTCGATGGAATGGGGCTTTAGTAGTTTTCTTTCCCCTGCTTTCCTGTGGTCTTGTTGATGCCTTGTTATTCAATAGGAAACGCCCCTTTATGATGAAGCTAATATCCGATATACTTTGTAGATAGGCTCTTTTAATCAGAAAAATAATCTATTTATTCAGCTATTTTAGTCTATTTATAAATTATTTTTAATCTATTTTTTATTGAACGAAAACCCATTTCGCAGTAGACGTATCGTCTCCGTACTATTAAAGAGGCACTCTCTTGGCATGTAGGACACATAGAATACACTTCTAAAAGACTTCCTTTACCTCTATAAAGTCATGGTAATCTCCACGAATCATGTTGCGTTGCTGGAGATCATCTAATAGGGCGATAAGACTATTCCAAAAGCCTTTCATATTGTATAGAACCACCTTTTTATGATGATAACCGATAGTGTGTGAGGCCGTAATAGTAAATAGTTCGTCAAGAGTTCCTATCCCACCGGGTAGTACGTAGAACACATCTGCACGCTCCATTATGATAGCTTTGCGGTCTGTGAGGTCTTCGCAAGGGATCTCTACATCCACGTAATCACTCATTCTGCGCCCTTCCTCCATGATACGAGGGATGACGCCGATGGTTCGCCCACCTGCTTCATGAACGGACTTACCGATACATTCCATCAGACCAGAGTTCCCTCCTCCATATACTAAGGTGTGCCCATTCTCGCCAATCCATCTTCCCAGCTCCTCTGTCAATCGGAAGTAATCTGGATCGATGTTGTTATTTGCTGAACAAAATACTGCTATCTCCATCTTATTGCCTATGTTTTTGTTAGTCTGCAAAGATACTAAAAATAGATGAATTGAGTACTGACTATTGCTTTCTAATTCATTTCCTTGCTTCTATGAGAGTCTCCCCAATCCTTTCCGAAAGGAGGAAATGTCTCCCACGAGGCGTGGATGTGACCTGAAATAACACCCGCAAAGTAGGGACAGACGAGGGCATCTGTCCCTACTTTTCAGCATCATTTCAAGCAGAAGTAATCATAATTTTGAATTTTTGAATTATGAATTATGAATTAAGAAGAGGGGCTTGTCGGGAAACAAAAAGGCTACATAAGCGATTGTGCAAATGGTTGCAAATCGGCTTACGTAGCCCATGTTTTAGTTTTTAAAAACCTTAAGTCTATAAGAATTACTTCTTTAGCTTCAAGTCATAATTCATGCCCTTGCTGTTAACAGCAGGCTCTTCAAAGTCAGAGTTAACCAATCGGAGGGTTGAATCATTCACTACGAGAAGGTTGGTGGTGTTGCCCTTGCCCAACTCAAACTGGTAGTAAGTATTCTTCTTACCCTTAACATCCTTCTCTACTACCTTATACTTACCAGTGTAGCTGTAAGTGGTGTCTACTTCTGTATCAGACTTCATATAAGCCTCTGAAACGCTGTAGCCATTGGTTGAATCTTTCGCTAATGCGACATGATACTTGATACCTGCAACGTCTGCAGCAGGTGTCATTCCTTCATAAACTGATGAGTCAGCTGCAGCAGAATCCTGCGTTGTTGAATCCTTACTCTCTGCGTTTGTTGTAGTCTTGCCATTGTTGCAAGCTACCATAGCTGCGCATGCAGCTACCAATAACATTACTTTTTTCATAACTTTCTATACATTAGTATGTGATTAATCTTTATACTCTTGGGCTGCAAAGATATTATATTTTCTTTGAAAGAAGCAAGTTTTTTAACCTTTATTTTATCTTTATAGCCATTGCACGCAATTGCTGGTTGCCAGTCTTATCGGTAACTCTAATGACGAAGTGATAGTCTCCTGGGTCAATGTCTGTTGGTATTTCGATATCTTGCTTAGCATCGAAAGACTTACTTCCGCTAGGTATCTTGAAGCTTTCATCATAGTGGAACGGTTTTACAGGCGCCTTCTTTGGATCCATAGAACAGCCTTGAGCCTGTGTGCCATGTGTGTGATGGTCAAAGTTGTTGTGTATCTCTATGTTGTAACTACCTAATTCGTCATTATCAGTAAGGCGATAACGGAAAGGAATAATGCCTCCTCTTTGAAATACATCACAATCCATTGGAACGGCAGTAATGCCTTGATCGGTGATAGTTGGTAGTTGGTTGTCTTTTACAATGTCGTCGTTATTGGTGCAAGCTACTGTTCCGAGTAGCATTGCAGCGGTTGTTAAACCGAATAAAACCTTTCTCATAAGTCTCTTGTTCTATGTTCGTTCGTTGTTAATTAGTTGGTTCTTCGTAAAGATGTAAGGTATATGTGCCCGCCACCTCATAGAAGGGTAGGGCGGACACATGTGCTGTTTACTCTTATTGTTATTGATGAAGAATATTACAAGGAAGTTATTTTACGATAAAATCCTCAATCTCTTCGGTTGTCTCGCGACCATCAACATCCTTCACAGTGAAGTGTATGTGGTACTTTCCTGGTTTACATTCAGCAGGTACAGTAAGCTCTTTGTTAAAGGTAACCTTACCTGTTTTGCCGTTGAGATCATTGACATCCATCTCATGTTCCTTGTCTCCGTGGAACTCTACCTCAATCTCTTTAATGGCTGACGTTGTCTCTATGTTGGCTTGGAAAGTAAGCTTTTCATTAGGTGCAGCGGTCATCTTGTTTACCTTTAGATTGGTTATCTTCGGTGCCTTAGGATCGACAGCCTTCTTCTTTAACTGGATCTTTTCACCGATGTAACGAGTGGTGTTATCAACCGTTGTAACTGCAATAATACAAGTATATTCACCTTCTTCGAGGTCGTTTGAGAGCTTGAGATGTTCATGGAACTTGGTGTTTAACACGCCAACATACTTTGCATCTGTGTATGATTGAAGCTTTACTTGCCTATTATCCTTTAATAGGGCAACTTGGATAACACGGATTTTTGCACTTGAGACAATGTCACACTCAAGGTGAATATCACCTCCGATGATACCTATCTTGTTGTTGTCATGACCGAACTCTGGGTTCTTAAACTCAATAGTACTTGGTGTAACGTCATCGTTATCACATGATGTCAACACCATTGCAAACACGCTTAAGAGTGCTAAAGCACCAATAAATAATTTCTTTTTCATTGTTTAAATTGTTTTAAGTAAGGCTTTCACCTTGTTTTGTAAATTAGTTAATTGTATATAGCGAAATGTTAATTAACATTTTAGGAAAGGGTGTCATGGAAGGAAGGGGGGCTACCCCTGAATGCCTACCATAACTATCCCTTCACCTTCTCAAATTTGATTTATAAGATTAAGTGCTATTTCTTCTTTAGAAGTCCAGCCCTACCATTAATGCTACATTGCGTCCCGGTTCGGGCACATCGATGAGTCGATAGAAGCTAGTATGGTCGTAATACTTTTGGTTCAAGAGGTTTTCTGCATTGAGATTAATGCGTAGTTTCTTGTTACCGAGGTTGAAATTCTTTCCTGCATTGAGGTTTAGAGTGTAGTAACCTGGAGTCTGCTTCTCTGGTGGAACTATATTGTTTTGCCTGCCAGTGACATGCAAGTTGAATGCTACAAACCCCTCATTACCCATCTTCTCACGACAGAAATCATACTTGATAGTGGCATCTGCTGACCAAGGAGTGCTGAATGGGAGGGTGTAACCCTTCTTTGCTCCTGACAACTGTTCGGCATATAGATACTCACCCTTTAGTTCCGTGCTTAGAGAAGGGAGTATCTTCCAGTTTAATTGTAGCTCTGCTCCATAGCGAATCACGCGACTTTGTGTATAAAAATACCATTGTAAGCCTTCGTAGTAATCGGGAGTTGGATTCATGTAGATGTAGTTCGGGAAGTAATTGAGGTAGGGATCGAACTGAACGGAAAGTCGATCATTGCCCCAGTGAATACCTGCATCCATTTGATAAGACTCTTCTGGTTTGAGGTCTGGATTACCTTTCTCGTATCTAAAGATGTGATAATTGACACCATCTGTACCGAGTTCCTTTGGTATTGGAACACGGAAACTCTTACCGATATTGAGCTTCAATATCCATTGCTTGACTGCATAGTTTACACCAGCTGACCATGTCAAGCTATTGAAAGAACGGCTAAGATTGATGGAACGTTCCTTATATACGGAGTCAGTAGCATTGATTGGTGTCTTGAACCAGTCGTTGTAACTGTGCAAGTGAGTATGTACGTGGTCATAACGAACACCAGCATTCAAAATCAAGTCGTTCGTCACTTTAAAGCGGTCGAAGGCGTAAACTCCGAACGAGGTAGTCTCAAAGTCTGGAATAATAAAGCCCCATCCTGCACGGCGGTTATGCTGATATTCACTGTTGATACCTGTTGTCAGTGTGTGTCGTTCACCCATTGTGAGGCGCATAATGACGTTGGCTGTGTAGGTATCTTTCTTAAATTCGCGCTCAAGGGTATGTGGGGGAATTGGCATATAACCATGTGATACCGCTTCTGCAAGCTCCTTTCTATGGTTGTTCTGATAGGCTAGGTTGGCTTCAAGGGCTAGGTTGCCATGTTGATAAACAGTGTGGCTCATTGCCTTAAAATGGTTCACACTCTGATAGGGTAAGTCGATGTCTCGACGTGACTTGTCATAGTCAATACTTGACAATCTGACCTCCAGACCATGTGCATTAGCAAAGAATCCGCTCTTTGAATATGTATCAGAAAACTTCAACTCTGTATGGAAGTTATAATGCTTGTAACCAATGGTTACACTCCCATCACGCTCTAATCCAGCTGTGTTACGAAGTCTTTTCTTATAGAGAGGGATGTCGTAAGAGAAGTACTGAATACTATTGGTTGGTACTTTGTAATCGGCATAATCAATGTAAGTCGCGTTTGCTTTCCAATAGAAATGCTTACCGGTTCCTTGCAAACGGGCTGCTGCTCCAATTGATGCGTTATTGCTTCTCGTGAAGAGAGAGGCACTTCCTTCAAATGGTTTTGTAGGTATGAAGTTGGTGTAAAGGTTGATAACTCCACCAATAGCGTCCGATCCATAGAGTAGAGCAGCTGGTCCTTTGATCACTTCGATACGGTCGATAGCGAACTGATCAATCTCTAATCCGTGGTCATCTCCCCACTGTTGTCCTTCATGTTTGATGCCATCTTCGGTTACAACCATTCGATTAAAACCAAGTCCACGTATCGTGGGTTTTGATTGTCCGGAACCGATACTCATTGCCTTAACTCCAGGTATTCCGCTGAGTGATTGCATGAGACTTCCAGTGAAGTTAGTCTGTAAGTACGATTTGTCAATATGTATGGTATTGACTGAAGATGACATTTGTGTCTCTTTCTGACGATCGCCTAATACGGTGACATTTTGCATAACAATACTACTATCAACGTCGCTTTTTTCTTTCGCTGGAACGACTATTGAAGTGTGTTGTACGGCTACTGCTGTCACACAGATAGGTGATAGAACGAAAGCTAAAATAGCTTTATTCATTATCACGTGTTCTAATATTTAAATAAAAGAAATGCTGTTTCAACTCTCCTTTATATGCGTTGGAAGCAATATAAAAGAGGGTGTTTGTGCGCCATGACGACAGATTATAGACTTACAATAAGGTGTATTCTCCCCTATACGAGAGGATGCAATATTACGCTATTATCCCTGTCGCGATGACGGAAAGAGGGCTTAATAAAAGATAATAAACTGATAATCAGGAAGACTAATAACAGTGATTATCATTTATGAACGTCCCCTTTAAAAGCGTACAGGGGGAGCTCTAAGGCTGGTGACTTCTACTTCTGGGCGTACATAAGAGATGTGCGTAAAAAGGAAGAGGAAGCCCAATAAGATAGGGGTTGCTGTTGCAAGCAAGATATCCGCACCTTTTACAAAGTTGAAAAAGGCAAAGTGACAGATGGAACAAGAATCAGGATTGTGGCTTTGACCTTGTTGTCCTGTTGCGTGATGACCGTTAGCAAGCTCAGTTTCAACCTGACATACATGCACAGACTTTACTACCATTGGCAACATGAAGAGTGCCAACAGCAGCCATGCAATAAATGTCTTTTTTGCGTTATAAGCCTGCTTTGTCATCTATAATCTATCTATTTGGAAGCAAAGTTATTTATTATTTCGTTATGAAGCAAGTATTATCTTTCCTTTTTGATATTCTTAACATTGAAGTTGAGAATACCAATTTTGTTGGTTAGTATAGGTCGATGGGTATTTAACTATTGGATATAAAATACCCTCGAAAAGCCAAGTAGTGGGCTTTCCGAGGGCAAGGTATTATGGAAAAATCTTATTAATTGTTATTCTCTACATCGTTATTCTCACGACGTGGACGACGCTCTTCATGACGATGTTCACCATCACGACGTGGACGACGTTCTCCTCTTGGGCGACGTTGAGGCTCTACATAACCCTCTGGCTTCTCAAGCAATACACGACGAGAAAGCTTGTACTTACCAGTCTTAGGATCGATGTCGAGTAATTTAACCTTAATCTTGTCGCCCTCCTTGATACCTGCTTCTTCAACTGTCTCAAGACGCTTCCAGTCGATTTCAGAGATATGGAGCAATCCATCTTTACCTGGCAGAATCTCTACAAAGCAACCGTATGGCATGATAGAACGTACAGTTCCTTCATATACCTCGCCAATCTCTGGAACCGCAACGATTGCCTTTATCTTACCAAGAGCAGCATCAATAGAATCCTTGTTAGGCGCAGACACCTGTACCTTACCAATTCCCTCTGTCTCTTCGATGGTGATAGTAGCACCTGTTTCTTCCTGTATCTGCTGGATAATCTTACCACCAGGACCAATCACTGCACCAATGAACTCCTTTGGAATCTCCAATTGGATAATACGTGGAACTTGTGGTTTCATTTCCTGACGTGGCTCTGCGATAGTCTCTGTCAATAGGTTAAGAATATGCTCACGACCAGCCTTAGCCTGCATCAAAGCCTTCTCCAAGATTTCGAATGATAGACCATCACACTTGATATCCATCTGTGTTGCAGTCAAACCATCCTTAGTACCTGTAGTCTTAAAGTCCATATCTCCTAAGTGATCCTCATCACCAAGAATATCGCTCAATACGGCATATTTGTCCTCACCTGGGTTCTTGATAAGCCCCATTGCAATACCAGATACAGGCTTCTTCATTGGGACACCTGCATCCATCAATGCCAATGTTCCTGCACAGACGGTAGCCATTGATGAAGAACCATTAGACTCAAGAATCTGGCTAACTAAGCGTACTGTGTATGGGAAGTCTGCTGGAATCTGACCCTTCAAAGCGCGCCATGCAAGGTGACCATGACCAATTTCACGACGACCAACACCACGTTGCGCCTTAGCTTCACCAGTACAGAATGGAGGGAAGTTATAGTGTAAGAGGAAGCGTTGATAGCTCTTATCTAACACGTTGTCAACCATCTTCTCGTCCATCTTGGTACCGAGTGTACAAGTTGATAAAGACATCGTTTCACCGCGTTGGAAGATAGCACTTCCGTGTGGCATTGGTAGAGTATCTACCTCACACCATATTGGTCGAATCTCATCCGTTGCACGCCCATCCATACGCTTGCCAGTGTCAAGTACACTGCGACGCATAGAGTCACGTTGAACATCAGCAAAGTATCTTTCTATTTCTGCGTGTTTTTCTTCGAGGTCGTCTTCACTTAAGTCAGTGTGTGCTGCATCGTATGCTTCAATGAAATCAGACTTTATTTTCTCGTAGGTTTCCTCACGATGCTTCTTATCGTTGTCACCGCTTTGAGCCTCAGCATAGCAAGCATCGTATGTCTCTTTGCGTACTTGTTCGCGTAAGTCTTCATCATTGATTTCGTCGTCATACTCACGTTTCACGTCAGTACCACATGCCTTAGAAAGCTCTTCCTGCATCTCACACATAGGTTTGATAGCCTCATGTGCTGCCTTCAATGCGCCTATAAGATCTTGTTCAGAAACCTCATCCATCTCACCCTCAACCATCATAATGTTGTCCTTAGTGGCACCCACCATGAGATCCATGTCTGCATGTTTCATCTGCTCGAAGGTAGGGTTAATGACATACTCACCATTAACACGTGCAACGCGCACCTCTGATGTAGGATAATCAATAGGGATGTCAGAAGCTGCTAAAGCTGCTGATGCTGCAAATCCTGCGAGAGCGTCTGGCTGATCAATGCCATCGGCTGATAACAGCATTACCTGTACATAAACTTCGCAGTGATAATCTGATGGGAATAGTGGGCGAAGTACGCGATCCACAAGGCGTGAAGTAAGGATTTCATCGTCATTTGCTTTGCCTTCGCGTTTGGTGAAACCACCTGGATAACGTCCTGCTGCAGCATATTGCTCGCGATAATCAACTTGCAAAGGCATAAAGTCTGTACCCGGAACTGCCTCTTTAGCTGCACAAACAGTGGCGAGAAGTACTGTGTTGCCTATGCGGAGCACTGCGGCTCCATCTGCCTGCTTTGCAACCTTTCCGGTTTCAATTGAGATGGTTCTTCCATCTGGCAATTGAACTGTTTTCGTAATTACGTTCATCTAAAATTTTAAAATACTTATTGTTTTGACCAACATCTAGGGAACAAAAAGTGATATATACGTAAGGTTTGATACCTTCTAACGTCCCTTTTCACGCATCCCTTCAAAATTAATCTGTGCAAATTTACCTATTATATATGTAACGGACAAATAATTAGCTATTTATTTTCGACTGATGCTCTTTATCTTAGAGAATAATACTATAGCAAATAAAATAGCCTTATGAGCTAAAGAGAGAAGATCTCTTTCTAAACTTATTTGGTGGTTGCGTAAATTGACGTAAAGTTTCTTGTGAGGTAGAAATGAGGCGTAGGAAAAAGAAAAATGGAACAATCAGAAGATTAGGAGAGAATACTTTGTTATTTATATTTCACTTTGATAATATTTGATACTAATTGCTTTGCTGTTTTATCAATTTGAGTTACCTTTGCACGAGACATTAAAAGTTAAGAACGTAATATCTATTAATCAATGAAGCATACTATCAAAAGAATATTCGTTGCAGGAATCATAGCAGTGGGGGTAATTGTGCTGGCTAGTTGTGCTGGTGAGCAATTTCATGTAAATGGTTCCATCGCAAATGCTAAGGATTCAGTGCTCTATTTTGAGCATAATGGACTAGAAGGCTTCTCTACTGTCGATTCTGTTAAGCTCGATGAAAAAGGCGGTTTTTCGTTCTCTTCAGATAAGGTTGATAACCCAGAGTTCTATCGATTACGTATAGCCGGACAGATTATTAATATCGCTATAGACTCTACTGAAACGGTAAATGTGCAAGCTACTTATCCGCAGATGGCAACAGATTATTCTGTAAAAGGTTCTTATGAGAATGAGAAGATAAAAGAGTTAGCGTTGAAGCAAGTTGACTTGCAAGCTCAATGTCAAACTATTTATGCCGAGCGACCGGATATTGCCGACTCTTTAGTGAATGTTCTTGTTAGTGGTTATAAGCAAGACGTGTCACGTAATTACATCTTCAAGGAGCCAATGCGAGCTTATAGTTATTTCGCTCTGTTCCAGTATATTGTTGTTGGAAATGAGGCTCGTTTGATATTTGATCCTACTAAGGATGCTAAGGATAATAAGGTGTTTGGAGCAGTTGCAACGAGTTGGGACACTTATTACCCAGGTTCGGAGCGTACACAGAACCTGCATAATATCACCATCAAGGGTATGAAAGACGAGCGAATTGTGCAAGCTCAAAGTAAGCCTGTAGAGGTTGATGCGAAGGAGATGTGCGTTATTGACTTGCCATTACGCGATAATCGAGGTGTAGAACATCATCTTACTGATTTGAAAGGGAAGGTTGTTCTGCTTGACTTCCATGTCTTTGCAGCTGAAGGATCAACTGAGTATATTATGAAAATGCGTGAACTTTATAACAAGTATCATGATCGTGGATTAGAGATATACATGGTTTCCCTCGATGATAACGCCCATTTCTGGAAAGAACAAGTAGCCAGTCTTCCGTGGATAAATGTTTATGACGATACGGGTATCAGTCGTGCATATACTGCTCCAGCGCAGACTATGCCAATCATCTATCTCATTGATCGTGGTAATAACGTAGTGAAGAATCCTTCACAGATAAAGAATCTAAGTGAGGAAATAGAGAGACTATTATAATAAAAGGTTGTAGATTTAATAAGGAGGGTGTGCCAATAACTTTTGACACACCCTCTTACGTCTTATCTGTATAACAGTTTACTGTTAGTATTTCGTTTCTATGGATACAGCAGGGGAAAGTACTTAAAAGCTCTTCAACCATGCCTTGAGATCCATCATCAGTTCTTCGTGATAACGGAAACCAATCTTACTACCCCAACCATGACCACCACCAGGGTAAACATGGAGTGAAGCACGAACATCATTGCGATAAAGTTCCGTGTAGTAGTTGACACCATTTGCAGGTGGAACAGTATCATCATCGTCACTAAGAGCGATGAATGCGCGAGGAGTAACACGACTAACGTTCATATCTGCACTGTATTTCTTCTCGTCACGCTTGCTTGGACGCTTACCTAAGAAGTTGATACGACTACCTTCATGTCCATAGCCTTCTACCATCGAAATGACAGGGTAGAAAAGAATTTGGAAGTTTGGCTTTGCCTCACCTTGGCTACATGTTGCAATAGTTGCTGCAAGGTGTCCACCAGCAGAAAATCCCATGATACCAATGTCATTACGGTTAATCTTCCAACTGGTAGCATTCATACGTACCAACTTCATTGCTTGTTCGGCATCAGAAATAGGTACATTGGGTTCGCCATGTGGTAAACGATACTTTAGAACGATGGCAGCTATACCTTGATTCTGGAAGAATTCCCCCCAATCATAGCCTTCTTTATCCATAGAAAGAGAGGTGTATCCGCCACCAGGGCAAATGACAACAGCGCGCCCAGTGGCTTCTTTCTCTATTGGAAGGTATACACGTACCTTTGCTGTGTCCTGTGGATCGCCGTTATCATAAGGTGGGCGACCATTATAGAGTTTAACATCAAAAGCCCTCTGAGCCGACATTGACATTGCAATGGCAGCTAATCCAGCTACAAGAAAAAGTTTTCTTAATTTCATTCTAATATAATGTTTATTTGATTCTTATCCGCTAAGATGTAATAATCAAAACTTTAATTAATAATGACGGTTGAGCCTCCTTCGCTATCACCTGATTGTAGCGCATTGTTGCAAAGATAACAAAAAGAAAGGATTAAACTATTGCATGTTTAGAGTTTTTAGTATATTTGCAGGCAGAAGAAACAAAAGGCATAGTGCCTAAAGGTATTTTAAAGATTGCGAGGTTTCTGTTAATAACTGTTCTTGAATAGCTCATTTAATGTTGAAGAAGTTGTACCCTCACAATTCATCATTCATTCCCAATCATAGTCTATGCACGTATTAGAGAAGTTTAAGTATTGTCCTGTATGTGGAAGTAAGCATTTTGTTGAACAGAGTGAAAAGAGTAAACGCTGCGAGAGTTGTGGCTTTGAGTATTTTCTAAACCCTAGTTCTGCGGTTGCAGCCTTTATTATGAACGATAAAGGTGAGCTCTTAGTGACACGAAGAAAGTTTGATCCAGGACGTGGAACGTTGGATCTTCCCGGTGGTTTCTGTGATATTGGTGAGACGATCGGAGAAGCTTTAGCACGTGAAGTAGAGGAAGAAACGAACCTTATCATCAAAGAAAAGCATTATTTCTGTTCGCTTCCAAATAAGTATCGTTATAGTGGCTTTGATATTTCGACATTGGATACTTTCTTCGTTTGTAAGGTCGAAGATGAGGCGAAGTTACGTCCCGCAGACGATGTATCAGAAGCCGTTTGGACGCCTCTAAAGGATATTCACACAGAACAATTTGGGCTTCGCTCTATCCGACAAGCCCTTCATGATTTTCTTCAGAGGCATACTGAATACTTAAAAAAGTAGAAAATTTATCTATTAAATAAGGTGTAAGCAAAAAGTTTAAGTACTTTTGCGCTCTTGAAAAAATGTACAATTAGTGATTATGCAAGAGAATCTGGTAATAGTAGAGAGTCCTGCAAAGGCTAAAACAATTGAGAAGTTTCTTGGTAAAGACTATAAGGTGATGTCTTCTTATGGTCATATTCGTGACCTTAAGAAGAAGGAGTTGAGCATAGATCTCGATACGTTGAATCCCGACTATGAAATCCCTGACGAGAAGAAGAAAGTAGTTAGCGAACTGAAGAAGAATGCTAAAGCAGCAAAGAAGATTTGGTTGGCTTCCGATGAGGATCGCGAGGGAGAAGCTATTAGTTGGCACCTATGTGAGGTGTTGGGACTTGATGAAGAGAAGACCAGTCGTATTGTTTTCCATGAGATTACCAAGCCTGCTATCTTGAAGGCGATAGAGACTCCACGTCATTTGAATATGAATTTGGTCAATGCACAACAAGCTCGTCGTGTATTGGATCGCCTTGTTGGTTTCCGTCTTTCACCTGTTCTTTGGCGAAAGGTAAAGCCAGCTTTGAGTGCAGGTCGTGTACAGAGCGTTGCTGTTCGACTGATTGTTGAACGAGAACGTGAGATTCAGAACTTCCAAGCAGAACCTTATTATCGATTGAATGCTATTTTTGCTGTGACTGGAGAGGATGGTGCAAAGAATGAAATTAAGGCCGAACTGAATAAGAGATTCAAGACACATGATGAGGCTATAGCATTTTTGGAGTTGTGTAAGACGTCAAAGTTTACGGTTTCATCGATAACGAAGAAACCCTTAAAACGTACGCCAGCTCCTCCTTTCACTACGTCTACTCTACAGCAGGAAGCTGCTCGTAAACTTGGATTTACTGTTAGTCAGACTATGATGGTGGCGCAACGTCTGTATGAAGCAGGACGTATCACTTACATGCGAACCGATAGCGTTAATCTTTCGGCACTAGCCATTAATACAAGCAAGGCTGAGATTGAACGCTTGTATGGAGTAGAGTATGGTAAAGTTAGAAAGTATCAAACGCATAGCAAAGGTGCTCAAGAAGCACACGAGGCTATCCGTCCTACTTATATGGAGAATGTTTCTATTGATGGAACAAGTCAAGAGAAACGACTTTATGACCTTATTTGGAAGCGTACCATTGCTTCTCAGATGGCTGATGCACAGATAGAGAAAACAACGGTAAATATCACTTTAAGTACGGAAGAAGGTAAAAGTCAGACAGATTTGCAGTTCATTGCAAATGGTGAAGTTATCGCTTTTGAAGGCTTCTTGAAAGTTTATTATGAGTCTACTGACGATGAAGATGGAAATGAAGAATTATCACATGCATTGCCAGTAATACATGAAGGTGAAGAGTTGGAACGTCGTGAAATAGTCTCAACAGAGCGTTATTCTCAAGGTCCAAATCGTTATACGGAAGCCAGTCTGGTTCGTAAATTGGAAGAGCTGGGTATCGGTCGTCCTTCAACTTATGCCCCAACTATTTCAACCATCCAGCAACGTGAATATGTTCAGAAAGGTGATCGTAAGGGTGAGGAGCGTAAGTATGCCGTTGATTCTTTGCTTGGATTGAAGATAACATCTAAGAACAAGAAGGAAATGGCAGGTGCTGATAAGGGAAAGTTGATACCAACTGATGTCGGTATCGTTGTTAACGACTTCCTGATGGAGAACTTCCCTGATATCATGGACTACAACTTTACTGCCAAAGTGGAGCAAGAGTTCGATAAAATCGCAGCAGGTCAAGTAGAGTGGAATAAGGAGATGAAACTCTTCTATCAGAACTTTGAGCCAGAGGTGGAGAAGGTTATGAATGCCCGTTCTGAGCATAAGGCTGGTGAGCGAGAACTAGGTATAGACCCCAAGAGTGGTAAACCTGTATTCGTAAAGATTGGTCGTTATGGTCCTGTTGTACAGATTGGTAGTGCTGATGATGAGGATAAACCGCGCTTCTCACAACTCCCTGCTGGTAAGAGTTTGGAGACTATTACTCTTGGAGAGGCGTTGGAATTGTTTAAGTTGCCACGTACGCTTGGACAGTTTGAAAATTCTGATGTAGTTGTTGGTGCTGGTCGTTTCGGACCGTATGTACTTCATGATAAGAAGTATACATCAATTCCTAAGGGAGAAGATCCATTAACGATAACACTTGATGCAGCTATTAATCTTATTCAGACGAAACGTTTACAAGAGGCACAACGTCACTTGAAGACTTTCGCAGAAGATGCCAAGATGGAGGTTATGAGTGGTCGTTATGGACCTTATATAGCTTATGATGGCAAGAACTATCGTATGCCGAAAGCCCTTCATGATAAGGCTGCTGAGCTAACTTATGAACAATGTATGGATATTGTTAAGAATGCTCCAGAGCCAAAGAGAAAGAAGTAAGGTTGATGGTGTATTTTCTATAATATAATGTCCATCACATTCATTTTAATATACAGAAGAAGTATAATGGAACGTTAAAGTATCGTGGGCATGTCAGACAATAAGGCTGGAAACATACCGCTTCGGATTATTCTTATCGGCTATATGGGGTCTGGAAAAACTACCATTGGGCGTGCTTTATCGAAAGAGCTAAATATCCCTTTCTATGATCTTGACTGGTATATAGGGAGTAGGATGCGTAAGACTGTAAAGCAGATCTTCGATGAAAAGGGTGAAAATGGCTTTCGAAAGATAGAACAATCCATGCTTCATGAGGTGGCAGAGTTCGAGAATGTTATCCTCTCTTGTGGTGGTGGAACACCTTGTTTCTTCGATAATATGGATTATATGAACGCCCAGGGAGAGACGATCTACTTAAAGGCTACCCCTGATGTGTTATATGGTCATTTAAAGATGGGCAAGTCTGTTCGCCCTCTATTATTGGATAAAACGCCTGAGGAAGTAAGCCTGTTTGTTCGCAAGCAATTGCAAGAACGTGAACCATTCTACACCAAGGCAAAGCATACATTAGACGTTAGTTTGATGGATAACTATGCGAAGATACAAATATCGGTTGATGGTGTCTGTCAGTTGTTATCATTGGATAAGACTTTAAACACGTGGTAGTGTGTAATTACAATAGAACTTATAGTTTAAAAAAGATATACAAGGGATAGAGAACTAAAATGAAAAAGTGGACGATTGAAGATTCTCAAGAGTTGTACAATACCTCTGGGTGGGGTACTTCTTATTTTGGTATTAATAGTAAAGGGGACGTCTATGTTACACCATGTAAGGACAATACACAGATAGATTTGCGTGATGTTATGGATGAACTAGCCCTGCGTGATGTTACTCCCCCTGTATTACTTCGTTTCCCAGATATCCTTGATAATCGAATAGAAAAGACTTCTTCTTGTTTTGAGAAGGCTAAGAAAGAGTATGATTTTAAAGCTGAGAACTTTATCATCTATCCTATTAAGGTAAATCAGATGCAGCCAGTTGTAGAGGAGATTATCTCTCATGGGCGCAAGTTTAACCTTGGTTTGGAGGCTGGTTCGAAGCCAGAGTTGCATGCAGTAATCGCTGTGCAGTGCCAGAGTGATTCGCTCATTATCTGTAATGGATATAAGGATCAGAGTTATATAGAACTGGCTTTATTGGCACAGAAGATGGGTAAGCGCATCTTTATTGTTGTCGAGAAGCTCAACGAGATAGACCTCATCGCTCGTGCAGCAAAGAAACTTAACGTTAAACCAAACCTCGGTATTCGCATAAAACTAGCATCTAGTGGCTCTGGAAAATGGGCAGAGAGTGGTGGTGATGCTTCAAAGTTTGGTCTTACTTCTTCTGAACTTCTTCAAGCCTTAGAGACGCTTGATGCGAAAGGCTTACATGATAGTTTGCGTTTAATACACTTCCATATCGGTTCACAAATTACAAAGATTCGTCGTATTCAGACGGCTCTTAATGAGGCAGCACAATATTATGTGAACCTGAGAAAGATGGGTTATAATGTTGACTTCGTTGATTGTGGTGGTGGACTTGGTGTCGATTACGATGGTACACGTTCGTCCAGCAGTGAAAGCTCAGTGAATTATAGTATTCAAGAATACGTCAACGATTGTGTTTACACCTTTGTTGATGCAGCTAACAAGAGTGATATTCCACATCCAAACATTATTACAGAGAGTGGTAGAAGTTTGTCAGCTCACCATTCAGTACTAGTTATTGATGTTCTTGAAACAGCTTCTTTACCAGAGATGTCGGAAGATTTCGAGGCGAAGGAGACCGACCATCAGTTGGTAAAAGACCTTTATGATATCTGGGATAACTTAGATGCTCGTAATATGCTAGAGGATTGGCACGATGCAGAACAGATTCGTGAAGAGGCTTTGGAATTGTTCTCTCATGGTATGGTAGATCTTCGTACACGTGCTGAAATTGAAGCAATGTATTGGAGTGTATGCCATGAAATCAACAATTTAGCAAAGAACATGAAGCATGTTCCTGATGAATTGCGTAACATGGATAAGCTTCTTGCAGATAAGTACTTCTGTAACTTCTCCCTTTTCCAGTCTCTTCCTGATAGCTGGGCAATAGATCAACTGTTTCCAGTGATGCCAATCCAACGTCTCAATGAGCGTCCGAGTCGTAATGCCACGTTGCAAGATATAACCTGTGACAGCGATGGTAAGATTTCAAACTTTGTCGCTATGGGACGTAGCAGTCATGTATTACCAGTTCATCCATTGAAGGCAAATGAGCCTTATTACCTTGGTGTTTTTCTTATCGGAGCTTATCAAGAGATTCTGGGAGATATGCATAATCTCTTTGGTGATACTAATGCTGTACATATCTCAGTGAAGGACGGGGGATATCATATCGATCAGATCTTTGATGGTGAGACTGTAGAAGAGGTCTTGGAGTATGTTCAGTACAACCCAAAGAAGCTTGTCCGCCAACTGGAGATATGGGTTACTAAAAGTGTAAAGCAGGGTAAGATTTCGTTAGAAGAGGGTAAAGAGTTCCTTAGCAATTACCGCAGTGGACTCTATGGCTATACTTACTTAGAATAAAAAGCTCTCTCTCAATGGAAGAGGTAACCTTTTCTTAGATAATGATAGACGCATGGTTCCTATGTCCTGATATAGTTTCTTTAATGTAGACATACGAACCTTACGTCTTTATTCGATAGAGAGATAGAGCCTTGTTATTATGGTTAATTTATGATGAAGGGTTGAGGGTAAATCGTAGTAAATGTGTTAATGAAGATTAAAGAATGAACTTTTGACCTCTTCCGTTGTAACTTCTACCTAACTATAATCGTCATTTAAACAGAGAGAAGATGAAGAATATCAGTTTCCGAGATGATGTCTTACCGTTAAAGAACGAACTCTTTCGGCTTGCACTTCGTATCACACTCAATCGGTTTGAGGCTGAGGACATCGTACAGGATACGCTGATTAAGGTTTGGAATCGTCGATCAGATTGGTATGACATAGACTCTATTGAGGCGTTTAGCTTGACGATATGTCGTAACCTCTCACTCGATCGCATCAAGAGAAAAGAGAATAATAACGATTCTTTAGAAGATGTGAAAGGAGCAGAACCTTTGGCTTCATCTAATCCACAAGACCGAATGATTCAAGCGGATAGGGTGGGTCTCATCAAACAGATAGTGGACTCACTTCCCGAGAAACAACGTAGCTGTATGCAGCTAAGAGACTTCGAGGGGAAATCTTACAAAGAGATTGCAACGATCTTGGATATTACTGAAGAGCAAGTAAAGGTGAATATCTTTCGAGCACGACAGGCGGTCAAACACAAATATATGAAACTAGATAATTATGGATTATAAGTACATTGAACAGTTACTGGAACGCTATTGGCGTTGTGAAACTTCTCTCCAAGAAGAGGAGATTCTACGTGCGTTCTTCTCTCAAGAGGACATTCCAGCAGCTTTACTACCTTATCGTGACCTCTTCACCTATGGTCAGAGAGAGAAGGAAGAGAGCGTACTGGGCAGTGACTTTGACCAAAGGGTATTGAGTATCATAGAGAAGGATGAGCCTGTGAAAGCACGTGTTATCACGATGCGTCATCGTCTAATGCCTCTCTTTAAGGCTGCAGCTGTGGTCGCAATTATCCTCACTTTGGGGAATGCTATGCAGGTGGCTCTCTCTGACGAGGATGCTTCACGTGCAGTACCAAACACAGCTACTGTCAATAAACCCCATAAAGGTCCTTCCGTTGCAAAGGCAGACTCAATGAAAGTGGATACCTTGCAGCATAAGATGCAGACGTCTGTGTCATCCATAACAAAGTAAGACAATTTCTATGCTTTCTCAATAAATAATCATTTAAAAGTAAAACAACTCGAGGCCGTGAGGTTTCAATATTCTCTCAAATTTTTCATAAATAGTAACGTAGAAGAGCTGGTATTCATTAAGAGTATCGGCTCTTCTGTTTCTTAATAGACGTATGTTTAGATTGCTTCTAACTGGTCCGCGACTTTCATGACATTGGCTGGTGGACGTTGATTCAGTAGTTCGTTCTTCATGTAGTCCATATATGGAGCAATGTGTTGGAAGAACTTCTTATACCCTTTGCAGAGGTAGTTAAGACCAGAATTACCGTATTTGTCCTTTATAAATCGGTTCTTCGGACATTCTCCATGACAGGCAAACTCCCATTCACATTCACGACATTGACGGGGAAGGGAAGCGTGCTTGAGTTTGCTAAACTGCCGTTGTTTTTCACCATAAAGCATATTCACCAGTGTTTGACTCCTTATATTACCAAGTTTGTAATCAGGGAACACAAAGTGATCACAAGAGTACACATCTCCATTGAACTCCATTACTCCTGCATGTCCACACTCCTTTGCATACACACAGATACCAGGTGTTTGTCCCACCCAGTTAGCCAATATACAATCAAAGATCTCCACGTAGGTTTGTCCCACATCATTGCGTACCCACTCATCAAAGACAGCACACAAGAAGTTCCCCCACTGCTCTGGTGTAACTGAGAAGTCCGCTATTGGCAACTCTTCCTTATCGGTTAGAGTCGCTAGATGTCGCCCGTCCTTGTGTTGTACAATACGCTCTACAATGGGTGAAATCTGTATGAACTGGCATCCAATCTCCTTGAAGAAGTGATAGAAGTCGAGCGGATAATCAGCATTAAAATCGTTTACTACAGCCATAGCATTCCATTCCACGTGGTGCTTCTGGAGCTGTTTAATCCCCTTCATAACCTTTGACCATGATGGACCATTGCGTGCTGTGCGTCGGTATTCATCGTGAAATTCCTGTGGACCATCAATCGATACACCTACAAGCCAGTTGTTTTCACGTAGGAACTCACACCATTCATCAGTCAATAACGTACCATTTGTTTGTATAGTATTGCTTATTCTGCGCCCATTAGCATACTTCCGTTGCAGGTCAACTGCCTTTTTGAAGAAGGATAGTGGGCGCATCATCGTCTCTCCCCCATGCCATGTAAAGAGCACTTCATTCATGGTTTGAGTATTGATATATTCCTTTGTGAATCGTTCTAATAGCTCTTCTGTCAGTATGCGAGTTGGTGTGTTCTTATAGAGATTCGCCTTTTCAAGATAATAACAATACTCACATCTGAGGTTACAGGAAGCCCCGACGGGCTTTAACATGATGTATAAGGGGTGTGAAAATGGCGCTATTGTGTTCATGTCTATGTGTCTTTTCTTGTCTTACTTATCCTTACCTACATTTGTTTAATTGTCATCTTTTATCCAATGAGGGCATTGTAATAGGGAAAAGTTCACTATTCGTATGCTCTTTCTGAGCAATTTCTATCATCTTCTGTACGATATCTGGATGCTCATTTGCTATGTCATGATCCTCGTGAAGGTCGTTTGATAGATTGTAGAGATGCGGTATTCCATGAATGGTAATCAGCTTCCAATCTCCCATGCGAACGGCAGTTTGATCCGTTTCTGCGAACTCCCAATAAAGATAAGGATGCTTCTTTTGTCCGATTCCATCGTTTATGAGCGTAGGAAGAATTGATATTCCATCGAAGTAATCGATAGTCTTTTTCTTATTACGATAGCATCGTACATAATCCTTTACGCCTGCCATTTCAGCGAAAGTAGGCATGAGATCATAGAAAGCAAAGGGTAAATTACTCTCTACACCAGCCTTAATATGTCCATTCCATCGTGCAATAAAAGGTATTCTGATACCTCCTTCGTAACATTGTCGTTTAATACCTCTTAGCTTTCCATCGCGGTTGAAGAACGAAGGATCAGCTCCACCTTCCTCGTGAGGACCATTATCACTGGTAAAGATAACGAGCGTGTTGTCTGCAAGACCTTTCTCATCCAATAGCTTGAGAATCTCTCCTACGTATGAATCAAGGCGTGTTATCATTGCAGCAAACTGTGCGTGCGTGTGAACAACGGCGTTATATCGTGAGCCTTCTTGCCCTCCCCACGTCTTATCAGTGAAGAACTGCTTCTTATAAAACGCCACTAACGAGTCGTCTGGTTGCACAAGTTCGGCATGAGGAAGCGTATAGGTGAATACTCCAAAGAATGGTTTATCCTTCGTTTGAGCCTTCAGCCAGTCCATAGCATGCTGGTGGATGAGGTCAGCCGAGTATTGCGTGCGTTTAAAGTATTCGTCTCCAAACATCGGATGATTGATGTTTTCTGTCAAAATAACACGTTTCACCGCCGTATCTCCTCGTTCTTTGTAGTATTCGTTGAGGAAGTTTGGATAATAAAGGTGGGCTTGGAATTGACAAATATAGCCATAGAAATCATCCACTCCTCGCTTGTCTGGTGTTGATACAGAGCCTTCGTAACCTCCTGCCCACTTACCGAACATCCCCGTTCGATAGCCATTGTCCTTCATTATCTCTGGTAAGATAATGTGATTAGGGTCGTATGGATGCTGTCCAACAACGCTGAAGTCTTTGTTTTCCCCATAGTAAACAGGCTTGCTATTCTGCCAATATTCCTTGTTACCACGCACCTCCGTGTGTCCCGAGTGTTGCCCAGTCATCAGGCAAGCACGCGATGGGGCACTCACAGGTGCACCTGCATAAGCCTGTGTGAAGCGCATTCCTTCCTTTGCCATTCGGTCTATATTAGGCGTAAGGATATACTTTTGACCATAGCAACCGAGGTCGCCATAGCCCATATCGTCACACATTATATATATAATGTTAGGCTTCTGTTGCTTCTTAGGAGTCATAGCATTGCCCTGTACACAGCCTAATGCTGTTATTGGCAAGAGTGTTTTTGTTAGTTTTGAAATCATATTAATAGGTTTTAGGTTTTCGTTATCTGTTTTTAAAAAGAACTTCCATTCTCTTCTACCAAACCTCCTCTCCATCACTAAACGACAATGGGAAGCGACGGATAGTATCGGGTTGGATGATTGAAAGAGTTGTATTTCCTTTCTGTTTCACAACCCTGTTTCCAGCCCTTAGGTCTTTATCGGTTATTGCCCAGAACCTCGTTATTTTGTGCACACGTGTGCGTCCGTCTCGGTCGATACCCTCTACTTGGTATTCCCGAGAAGACTTAAAGGACACCACTTTGAAGTCGAAGGTTTGCTCCTTAAGATACGCTATGTACTCTGAACGAGTGTCCCTTAAGCAATCGTAGAAGAATGCATAACCAAACAAAACATAGAGTATTACTTTTATAATTTCAGCCTTGTAAAGGTCTAAATAAGCAATATAATAGCTCAGATTGTGCATAGGCTATGATGGATCCATTGGTTATGTGCAAAGATACAAATATTTTCTTTTAATTGAGACAAGCATTGGTTATAAATTAGATGAGGCTTCTTCTCCATTTGAAGAGGGCGTTCCTTTGAAATGAAGGAGGCGTTCCTTTGATGCGAGAAGAGCCTTTCCTTGATGCAAGAAGGCGTCTGCTTCTTTGCATTCTTTTGTTCCTTGCTAATGAACCATTGTCTTGTTACGTTTGATGTTCACCTCTGCTGTGAAGTACCTCATCGTTCTTCTAAAGACATTCCCTCCTTTCGGAGAGTCTTGCGGGAGGCTGTGAGGGACGGAAAAGCGTATTAGATGAAAGATAAAACAGCGTTCAAACCAATAAAAAGCCCGAATTAATCGATGATTAACTCGGGCAAATGAGGATTATCCTGAACATCTTTACCCCAAACCTAATTATGTTGTTTTTATTGTGTTGTTGTTACCCTTTGGTGTAGCAAAGCTCTTTTAACGATGATCCTATTACTTAATTCTATCCAACATTACCTGTGGGATCTTAGGCATAGCACCGTTTTGTGTGCATACATAAGCACTTACCTCAACTGCTAACTTATGTGCTTCAGGGATGCACATACCAGCGAGAATAGCTGAAGTAAAGGCTGCTGTGAAAGAGTCACCGGCACCGACTGTATCGGCAACATCTATCTTTGGTGTCTCTTGGAATGACTGAATGTTAGGTGCGAAGACGTATGAACCATTCACGCCACAGGTCAGTACGAGCATATCAAGGTTATACTTGCCCAATAAAAGCCAGCATTTGTTCTCAATATCAAGACCCGGATAGCCAAAAAGACGCCCAAGGGTGATAAGCTCCTCATCGTTAATCTTGAGGATATTAGCATGGTGGAGCGAGTTAGTGATAATCTCCTTCGTGTAGAAGTTTTGGCGAAGATTGATGTCAAAGATCTTTAAACAGTCTTTTGGAGTAGCCTCCAAGAACTTCTGGATGGTCTGTCGACTGACACTACTACGCTGTGCCAATGAGCCAAAACATACGGCACGACAATTCTTTGCAGCCTCCTCTATTTCGGGAGTAAAGGGTATATTGTCCCATGCCACACCTTCTTTGATATCGTATGTTGGTACTCCCTCGCTGTCAAGTTCGACCTGCACAGTACCTGTCTGATAGTCTACTTCAGGCATAATATAGTGTACGCCCTTTTGGTCGAAAGCATTGAGAGTTTCCTTACCTAAGGCATCATTGCCCACAGCACTTATTGCTAACGAGTCGTGACCGAACTGTCCTGTATGATAAGCGAAGTTTGCTGGTGCCCCACCAAGCTTCTTTCCTTCAGGCAGACAATCCCACAATGCCTCTCCGAGGCCTACGATTACTTGTTTCATAAGCTCTTTCTTTTATTTGTTGTTCATCTTTGGAATATAGCTAAAGAGGTACAATACCCCAATAGCCATTATGAGTACAGCACCGAGCTGTTGGTTCATAGCATCGCTGGCAAAGCCCATAAGGAGTGGGAAGATGGTACCTCCAAAGAGTCCCATAATCATCAATCCACTTACTTCGTTCTGCTTATCTGGAACGCTCTGAAGGGCTCTTGCGAATATCATAGAGAATATATTGCTATTGCCATAACCTACAAGTGCGATGGCAACATATACTGCTGTATCACGTGTTCCAACGCCTAACCATATCATAGCAATAGCCATCATCAATACCGAAATAGTGAAGAATACCTTATTATTCATTACTCTCAAGAAGAATGAACCAGTAAGACATCCAAGCGTACGGAATATGAAGTAGAGTGAAGTAGCAAATGCCGCATCATTTAAAGTCATACCGAATCGCTCCATAAGGATCTTCGGTGCGGTGGTATTAGTACCTACATCGATTCCTACGTGACACATGATTCCAAGGAAGCTAAGCAATACGATTGGTTTACCCAATAGACTTAAGCATTGCATGAAAGAGCTTGCTTTACCCTCAATAGGCTCTTCTTCGATAGGAGTTGAGAAGAGTAAGAGAGTGGCAAGAATACCAATTAGAAGATATATAGGGAATAGGACACGCCATCCGAGACCAAAGGCTGGGATGCTTGCCTGCGCTCCCCACATGGCAAGATAGGGTGCCATGAATGAGGCGATAGCCTTAACAAACTGTCCAAAGGTGAGTGTTGAAGCAAGATTTCCACCCTTCATAACAGTCGAAACAAGCGGATTCAACGATGTTTGCATCAGTGCATTGCCAATACCAAGGAGTGAGAACGATACGAGCATAAGCCCGTATGACTCGCCAAAGACGGGTAGTAGCAATGAAAACAAGGTGATGATGAGACTGAGTAAGACTGTCTTTTTACGCCCAATCTTATTCATTAACATACCAGTTGGCACTGAGAAGATGAGGAACCAGAAGAAGACTAGAGATGGAAAGACGTTAGCTGTGGAATCAGTTAGGTGTAAATCGTCCTTTACGTAGTTAGAGGCAATACCTACCAAGTCCACAAAGCCCATTGCAAAAAAGCATAGCATGACAGGCAGCATAGCCAGTTTATTGGTTTTCGACATAATGTTTAAATTTTTAGTTCGTGTAGTTTAATTGTTCTGGATAACGCTTGCAAAGTTATTACTTTGCGGTGGAAAGGGATTGAAAATTCCGTTCATTGATACCAACAAATGCTTCTTTAATATGATTATTTATAGGTAAATGAACGAATTATTCACACTCTCTTTAATCCTTACTATTAATCTTTTAGTGCGTGGATCTTTACTTTGCAACCCTTAGCAATAACTTTGTCGTATGGCTTAGAAGGGAAGACAAGATTGGTCATTGATACCTTTCCATCAATATCGAAAGCCTCAACACTGTTGCGATCAACAAATATCTGCATACCTTTGATTATTCCATTAGTTGGCGCAATGGTCTTTGCTTTAAAGTCCTTGTGGAAGTCTATGAGACCACTCTGTGTGCGATCCATACTGAATGTACCATTCTTTCCATTATAGACCATTGTTACATGTTCGTCTTTGTCATTACTCAAAACGATGGAGGCATTGCTCTTGATGTTGGTTATCTCTATGTAGGCAGCAGCCTGAAAACGCCCCGATGGTTTCTGCTCGAAAGCTGTGAGCACCTCTGGAGATGGTTTAATGCTGAGGTAATCTTCACCGTTATAATTGTAAAGACCTACATCTCGTGGCAAACCATTGGCTGAACGGAACTGTTGAGTAGGTACTTGATTAGCATACTGCCAGTTACTCATCCATGGAAGAACGACTATTCGACCATTAGGAGCATTGCTAAACGATACCGTGGCATAGTGATCTTTTCCATAATCCATCCACTTTGTCACCTCAGGCTTTGATTCGCAAGTGAACTTATGACCATCGAATGTACCAACAAAGTATTGTGTTGCACTACCACCAAAGGGACCACCTGGGTTGATGTTACAAATAAGTACCCACTTATCACACATCTTTAACAGGTCAGGACACTCCCAAACACCTCCATGATTACCATATCCTTCACCGAAGCTACTCTCATACTTCCAGTCCTTCAAGTTCTTAGAACTATAGATATTCATCTGTTGTCCAGCTGCAAGAATAAGGTTCCATTGCTTTACATCATCGTTCCAAAAGACATTAGGATCGCGGAAGTCGGGTACATCACTTGTGATGATTGGGTTATTGGCATACTTCTTAAAGGTCATGCCATTGTCTGTGCTGTACGCAATACTTTGTGTTTGTGCAGCCCCAGCAGATGTATAAAAAGCAACAACAGCGTCCTTTCCAAATCCAGCAGAGTTCTCTTTGTCAATAACACTACTACCACTGAATATGGTACCAAGGGCATCTGGCTGTATTGCTTCACCTTGATTTTCCCAGTGCATGAGGTCGGTAGAGGTGCTATGTGCCCATGTCATGTTCTCCCACTGCGAACCGTATGGATTGTATTGATAGTACAAATGCCATACACCATCCTTATAGAACATACCATTCGGGTCGTTCATCCAACCATAAGCTGGGGTGTGGTGATAGATAGGACGGAACTTCTCACGGTTCTTAGTGTCGAATACGTTAGTCACTTTTATATCCTTCCAACAAGCAAAGTCATTAATTAGTCCAATGCTACGTTTATCTCCCGTGAATTGGATGTCAAGCAATACATCACCGCTATACTTGCTAATGTCAAGTGGAACAATATAATCAGTTTTATTGATGGCGAGCTTACAGTTGAGCTCTTTCACTACTTGGTTGTCCTTGATAACACGAATGTGCGCATTATTCTCATCCTCTTCTACTGGTAGAAGAATGTACTTATCTGTTGTCATAATACGCTTGATTGCGTGATTCTGGCTTAAGAATGATTGTGCATGCATAAGCGTAGTACTTGTAAAAAGACATATAGCCAATGTCATTAACTTTCTTTTCATCGTAGGTTGTGTGTCGTTGTTTGGGTTTCTGATAGACAAAGATAGTAATTTTATCGAATAAGTAGAAAAGAAATAATCGTCCATTCTATGATGTTTTCGCAATACTTAGCAAGTTCTCACGGAATGAACGACTTTCTTAGAAAAGTATCTTTTGTACTATCTTCATCGATGAAATGAGTGATAATCTTAATACTGACTTACTGTGAGATCTGTGATGGTAACGTTGCCACCATAGTTATTGATACTCCAGCAGTTCTTCTGTATTCCATAGATACGGTTGGTGTAACAACATACATTATTGATGTACATTACAGCAATACTATTGTCCGTATAGATGGTTACATGATATATATTGTCACTTGGACGAGCGAAGTTATAGCCGTCAATCCCTGCTATAAAGCCATGACCACCGGTCCCTTCTTCTTCAAAGTTGACCTTACGTGTTTGGTCATTCTCGGGATTTACAATCATAGAGTAATACTTCTCAGAGTCGGTACCACGTACAAATGATATACCGAACTTGTCCCAGTTATTAGAGGTTGTAACCGTGAAGGTAATCTTATTGTGATAGCCGAGACGATTGAAGAGAAGATAAGAATCACCTGAAAGTTTATAGCCGTTGGTGACATTTTTAATGCCATTCTCACTTTTAGCCATAACCTTTACCTCTTGTTTCTTGGTGTATTTCTCACTGACACCTTTTACTTCTCCTAAGGTAAGAGTGCCATCGGCATGTTGTATGAGACGATGTGCAACTAGGTTACCAGCCCATTCGGGTTCATTAGGAGCTGCACCAACTGCAGTATTATCCTTGCCAGGACGTGTTGGACACCAGCCCCAGATGTAGCGATTCTGACCATCACTAGCAGTCTTTCCTGCATAGAAGGCACGACTGTCTAAGAAGCCCTCATGAGCATCAGGCCATAAACCTGCATCATTTTGTGTGCAGGCTCTCAATTCGTCAAGAGTTCTACCCTTAAAGTATTGTACACGGCGGATAGCAGCATGTTTCTCACTATAAACAAGATACCACCAGTCCCCCATTTTAAACACATCTGGGCACTCATAGAATCGATCCCACATCATGGTCATAAACGTTCCAGCATGGCTCCATGTCTTGAGATCATCGGATGTGAACTCTGCTAAATGCCCTTTGCTACCTTTCAATGTAGCGACAAGCATGTGCCATTTGTTATCGTCACCTTTGAAGACAAAGGGGTCACGGAAATCGTTCTTACTATATCCGTAATCATCCCCCTTTAGTCGGAATGTGCGATTTTTAGTCCATGTCTTGAAGTCAGATGATGTTGCCATCATCACCATCTCACCATTATCTGTAGCAGTTGTTTGGTATCGGTGTCCTGTATAGAAGGTGTAATACAATCCATCAGCATCATTATAAACTGTTGATCCAGTGCCCAGTGCCGCATCTTGTTCATTAATACCACCACAGTGAATAAGTTCACCAAGAGACTGATAGTTGGCTGCATCTTTAGTTTCAACAGCCCAAATAGGATGATAGGTGCCAGCTTGATTAGGTCGGAAATCTTGTAGATACATCACCTTAAAGTCCTTTGCTTTGGGGTCGAAGAATGGCATAGGGTCTCCAACATAACCAACAGCTGGCTTATAGAAAGTGCTTTGTGCCACTTCATCGGTAGAATTGAAGTAGGTTGCAGTATCCCAGTCTTTCTGATCTACTATGGTCTTGTCATCGCTACAGCCCGTTAACGGGGCTGTTAAAGTTACGATGAGTGCGAGAGAATATATAATAGTTCTCATTTTTATTAAACTTTTAATGATTCATTAAATAGTTGAATGCGTTCTGTGTCATCTTAGCGATATTGTTGTGATAGTAGGCTGGAACATCATCAATGCTATACCAGTCATAACATCCGGAACCGATACATAGTATCTTACCTTTCGTTCCTATTGCAGGGAATTCCCATGCAACGACAGCACCATCACCACCATAAGCCAGATCTTGTGCACCTGTTTCTGTGCGCCACTTAGCTAAGTTGTCATATCCTCCCCAGTCTGTACCAATATGCCATTGAGCGGTAGAGTTCGTGATACGATAGTTTGCGTCACAAGTGTAAACAGAGTTTGGCTCTCCACTCTTCATTATAAGGTTTTGGAAGAGAGGGTGGGTAGTGTGTCCTTGAATAAAGAAGTTCCAAGGTCCATTTGCTTTTTCTGCATCAGCTTCATTTTGTCCCCAACAATTATTAGGGGCAGCATTGTTTGTTACAGCGCCAATCTCTGCTGGCATGTTGGTAGCATATCGAGTGAAGAGGAAAGAACCACCATTATTATAATAGTCTCTTAGGGCAACAGCTGCATTGACGGCTTCTGGTGCATTTCTTTCAAATGCTTCTTTTCCGTCAACGCCACCATCTTTATGATAATGCCACCAAATGACTTTACATTCACTGAGGTCTACAGAACCATTCTTAATATCAGAGAATGATGCGTAGAGAGAGTTTGGAATGTTTTGAAGCATCCACTTACAAGCTGTTAACTCCTCTGGATTAAGCTCGTTCATAGTAGCTGGTAAACCAACGAAGACGGCGGTTGGCTTGCCTATAGCTGTTACCTTTACAGTGTATTGGGCAGATGCTGTATTATTGGTAACTGTGAATGTAACAGGGTTTGTGAAGTCTGTCGCGATACCATTAGCTGGGCTGACCTTTGCATTTTCACTCAATCCAATTGTTGGTGTAAGAGAATGGAGGTCAAGTGTATTAGGAACATAGACAGAGATGATCTTATGTGCCTCATCGATGATACCATTGTATATACCATTAATCTTAAATGAGGTTATTTTTGCCTCATCTCGTAGAACCTTGATAGTCCAATTGAGGAAGACATCACCATTCTTAATGCTTAACTGCTGTGCCGTGAGCATATTGAGCTTGTCGCCCTCTTTGATGTTACTGGTGGCACTAGCACTTAGTTTGAGTGTGGTGACCTTCATGTTTGTGACATCGTAAGTCTCAGGTACACGTACAGTAATTGTTCGTGAAGCCAGGTCTACGATACCTTTATAATTATCCAGTACAATGTTTTCGACTGAACATGATCCGTTTAATTGCAGGTCTGAGGTGTTCTCGTCACTGCAGCTACTTAAAGCTAAGAAAGCAATAAGAGCGATAAATAGTGTTGTTATTTTCGTTTTCATAATTACCACTGACCAATGTTTTGTTTGTAATGTTTATTTGATGCTGCTATTTGTGCGTATGGAATAGGTAAGTACTCATTCTTGTTTTTTGTAAAGTGAGCACTGCTATAGATTGAACAATCATTTGCTTCTTCTGCATAATACTTATTGAGGACGCGATCAGCCTCACCCCATCTAACAAGGTCAAAGAATCTTTCGGACTCCATGCCCATCTCTAAGCGACGTTCCATTTTGACGATGTTGAGAGCTTCAGCCTGACTGTAGGTTCCTGTGTATGGCATAATATTTATTCTTACACCATAGTCACTCTGATAATTGCTGATAGCACCTGTGCTTTGCTTAGCTCGATTGCGAATCTGATTGACAATATTGATAGCTTCATTGATACGACCATCATTTAGTTGAACTAAAGCTTCGGCGCGTTCAAGGAGAACATCAGCATAACGGAAGACAATACGGTTCTCAGATGTACCCCACCATGCTCCTTTCTTCAGATAAGGACTCTCTGGGTCAACATTCTGTTTCAAAGTTACGTAATAGCCATATAATCCATTGCTTCTACTCCATATAGCAGTCTTATCCATTATAAACTTAGAGTTAAACTCATAAGGCAAACCAGGAATACCTACGGTAAGGAATAAACGTGGATCAGCATAATCGGTTATCTTGTTATAGTCATGATTATTGAAAGTACCGATATATGGATGTCCATTCGCATCTGTACGATAGGCATTAACAAGATTTTGACTTGGTTTATAAAAATCACATCCTCCATCAGTTACACCAGGAATATTTGGAACAATTAGTCCATAACTCCAGTTGAGATTACCATTCTTAGTTCCATCATTAATGGAATATTGCATTGCCCAAAGACTTTCTTTACCATTTTCGTATTGTGGTTCAGGTCTAAAGTTATTATGGAAATCATTCTCCAAACCATAGCCACCAGCTGAATAGATTGCTGGATCACTAAACTGAACAGCTTTCAAGAGATCATCCTTTGAGATGCTTGTAACTTCATTTGTATTCTCATTGTCTTGGTGATAAGCCTTATACATGTAGACTTTCGTGAGGAATGCTGAAGCAGAAGCTTTGGTTGGACGCCCTTTATCAGCCTGATGAACGGGCAATGTGTTATAGGCTTCCATTAGGTCATCAATAATAATTTGCCAGCCTTGGTCGTTTGTATATTGACGATTAGAAAGTGTGTTGTATTGCCCTGTTTTGAGGTTAGGATCTGTAATGAATGGTATGTTCTTATATAATCGTTTCAATAAGAAATGACCATACGCACGCAAGAATTTCATCTCTGCCAAACGTTCATTTTTTTGAGGATAAACAGAGCTATTGACTTGTTCAAGAAGTGCTATTGCCGTGTTGGCACGTGATATACAATTGTATAATCTCTGCCACATATCACTGATATTCCAGTTCGTGGTCAATACTCCTTGTTCTATTTCGAGCTGATGGAACACATCACCATCACTGGTTCCATTGCCACCTTTATAAGCATCATCACTACGGACATCATAGTTCCACATTGAGAAAGAAGAGTTAATATCTTCTGCTGAAATAAATATAGCGTAAGCTGATATTACTAGCTCATCAGCATGATTAGCTTCCTTTACTTGCTCATCACTTAGCGTTGCTTGTGGAGTATGTTCATCTAAGAAGTCTGAACAACTTGTCATACTAAGAGTAGCGAGCACAAGTGCTGAATATATTACTTTTTTCATATTATATTGTCAGATGATAATTGTTAGAATGTAACGTTTATACCGAATGTGATATTGAGTGGAATTGGGTAACCATAGTTTGGATTCTCTGGATCAACACCCGTAAAGCTCTTACTATGTATACTTAATAAGTTCTGCGCACTGAGGTAGAAACGTAAACGTTGCATTGCAAGACGATTTGTCATACTCTTTGGCAGATTATATCCTAACTGAATAGTACGTAACTTTAAGTATGAGCCATTCTCCACCCAATAAGTAGAAACACGCTTCTCATTATTATTATCGGAGAGTGAGAGAGCTGGAATATTACTATCAGGATTGGTTGTACTCCACGCATTTAACAAACGTTGTCCCTTGTTTAGGAAACCAATATTCAAACCAGCCCAAATATCAGTCTGCTTCTTTAAGTCAGAGATAATATCTACACCTTGTACGCCTTGCCAGAACATTGTGAAATCAAAGTTTTTGTATTCAAGATACACATTAAGTCCATATGAGAAGTCTGGTGTTGGGTCATAAATCCAGTCTTGGTCTGCTTCTGTAATGATGTTATTTCCATCCAAGTCTTTCCAACGCATACGTCCAAGGGATGCTCCATCCTGTTTTGCATGATTATCAATTTCATCTTGGCTCTTAAAGATTCCATCAGCGACATATCCAACTTGTGCACCCATAGGATGACCAATAACACTCTTCACACCATTACCACCAAAGGTTCCATTGGCATCAACAGTTGATGGCAAAGCTGTAATCTTATTACGATAAGTACTAAAGTTACCTGTTATGTCATAATGAAAACCTCCATTGGTTGTCTTACGATACCCCAAATTAAGTTCAACACCACGATTCTCCATAGCACCAGCATTAATCCACTGTGTACTACCTTCTCCCATAGCAGCAATACCGGCCATCTGAACAAGGATATCCTTAGTCTTTTTATAATACCAATCAAAACTTCCATAGAGTGTAGAGTTGAACATAGCGAAGTCCAAACCGAGGTTAGTTTGATAAGTTGTTTCCCATTTGATATCATTGTTACCGAGTTGGTCACGTTTAAATCCACTTGGCAATTGACGACCACCATTAGTTCCAGCTATATCGTATGATGTACCATAACTCTGACCACCATTTTCATTTACTCCATAGTTACTAACATATATGGTATAACGCGCAATGTTAGAAATCTCTTGATTACCAGTCGCTCCCCACGATGCTCGAAGTTTTAAATCATTCAACCATTGTGCGCTCTTTAAGAATTTCTCCTGATTGATACGCCAGCCCAAAGAGATTGATGGGAATGTCGCATAACGATTGTTCTTACCAAATCGTGATGATCCATCATAACGAAGGGTAAATGAGGCTAAATACTTGTCTGCATAATTATAATTCAGTTTACCAAAATAAGATATTAACGAGTATCCACCTCCACCACCATAGGCTTGTGCAGTACCAGTACCAGCATCAGGCCACATGTATGTAGGGTTAAGAATAAGGAAGTCTTCTTTATATCCAGAGAAATAGTTATCATCTTCACGATTCAACTCAATACCTGCCATAGCGTCTACACGGTGTAAACCAGCTTGTAGATTGTAAGTCGCAATAGCATTCCACATCCACTTTGTCCAGTGTTCCTGTTTGGCCTCAACGGCATTCTTAGAATTGGCGACATTTCCTTCTGTGATTGGATAAGTGAAGAATCTCTGTTGTTTCTGGGCATAATCCAAACCAAAAGTTGAACGGAGATTAAATCCTTTAAAAAGGTGAAGGTTAATGTAAGCATCACCGAAAGTACGCCAATAAATATAGCGATTATCACTGTTACGATACAAACGAGCCACAGGGTTCTCACGGTCAGGATAACCACCAACAGGACCTGCGTAAGTTCCTTTCTCCGTGTAAACAGGAAGAGAAGGATTGAATTGAAGAACGTTCTCAAGGAACCCTCCAGGGGCTTGTACCTCTGATGTACGATTCAAGGTGAAGTGTTCGCCAATAGTCAAAACATCTTTTATCAACTTATATTCAGTATTCATACGAGCTGAATAACGATCAAAATCTGATGTTTTAATGATACCTAAGTTTTTATAATAACCTAAAGAAAAATAAGAAGAATGACGATCAGAACCACTACTAACTGCTACATTATAGTTTTGAACAACACCTGTACGTGTTGTCTTATCAAACCAGTCTGTATCATCAGCTGGTGTAGTACCTGCGCCATCAAGATATTTACGCATACTAATGTTATTCAACACTGGATTACCCTGTGCGTTGTACCCCCAGTCATAACGATAACCCAAACCGTTAGTATTGGGATCCATACCATCGTTTACATAAGCTTGCCACATTACTTGTCCGTATTGCTTCGCATTAAGTACATTCATCTTGTGAGCATACATTGATGCCGCAATAGAAGCATCAATATCTACATTTACTCTTCCTTCTTTACCTTTCTTTGTGGTAATGATGATGACACCATTAGCCGCACGACTACCATAGATAGAAGCAGAGGATGCATCTTTCAAAACTTGGATACTCTCGATATCACTACCGTTTAACTCATGCATACCGGCCTTTGTCGGTACACCATCAATGATATAAAGAGGGTCATTGTTGTTCAGAGTTCCAATACCACGAATACGCACTGTGGCTGATCCCGAGGGTGAACCATCTGCAGAGATATTCATACCCGGAACTCTACCTTGCAATGCCTTCATGGGGTTGTTTTCGTTCTGTTTAGCTAGTTCGTCAACACTAACTACTGATACGGCACCTGTAAGATCAGCTTTACGTTGGGTGGTATAACCCGTCACAACCACCTCGTTCAGTTCACTTGCATTTGTCTGTAACTGCACTTTTAAACCAGTGCCAGCTTTTACTTCCACGTTCTTATAGCCCACATAGGAGACAATAAGTGTAGAACCTTGAGGGGCTTTAAACATGAAGTTTCCATCAATGTCGGTGATAGTTCCATTTGATGTGCCCTTCTGTACCACCGATGCACCGATAACAGGTTCTCCCTGTTCGTCAATCACTTTACCACTAACATCTAAAGTTTGCGCCATAGCTCCAGCACAATACATCAGAAGTAATAGGCTCGTGATCACTCGTAATAATTGTTTCATAACTTTTAATAGTTAGTAATACTAAATTAAAATTTTTGGTTTAGTGGCACAAAGATAAGTAATGGTAATATCCTTTCCATATAATAATCGTTCTCTGAATATAATAAATGTTACATGAAAAAGATATTAATAAAAAATGAACGATTTGTCTATTATCTTAAATCAGACAAATCGCTCATTCTATTGAAGCATTCGAGAAGATTATACCTCTGTTTCTCATTTCTTTGGATTCTCCCCAAACTCATCTTTATAGCACTTCGAGAAATAACTGGGCGTAGAGAAGCCTACGGCATAAGCAATCTCTGACACTGTACGCTCAGTAGTTTGTAGAAGATGGCGAGCACGAGTAAGACGAGCTTTACGTAATATTTCTACAGGAGAATATCCCGTAAGAGCCTTTACTTTTCGATAGAGTTGTACACGAGAAAGCCCGATTTCATCGCCAATTTGCTCTACACTTAAATCACTATTGGCAAGGTTTTCTTGTATAATCTTTCGTAATTGTTTAAGGAAAGACTTGTCCGTTTCATTCGATAAATTCCCGATTTCATCGTCCTCAACGCCTTTTGACCATATTTGATTCAACTTCTTCCTACTTTCTATAAGATTATCAATACGCGAGAGAAGTAAACGAAGAGAGAATGGTTTTGAAATATAGGCATCTGCCCCATGCTCATACCCTTCTGCACGTTGTTCATCCATACTACGTGCTGTTAGTAAAATAACAGGAATATGACTGATGGCTTTATCTGTTTTCAGCTCTTGACAAAACTCTAATCCATCCATCACAGGCATCATAATATCCGACAGAATGATGTCTGGGACAGTTCTCCTCGCCAGTTCTAAACCGCTTTTTCCATCAGACGCTTCACTCACATTATACTTTTGAGATAGTACTGACCTTAGGTAAGTGCGAATATCACTGTTATCATCAATGATCAATATCTCTGGTTTGTCAGCCTGATAAGGCTGTATGAGGTCATCAATATGTCTTGCCTGATTGGGTATCTCTTGTGTATTGGATGCCTCAATTACCTGCTCTACTGATTCTGTTAATAACTCACTAATCTCCCCCTCTTGTTTAACAGGGATATTGATGGTAAACGTACTACCTCCTCCTAGCTTACTTGTGGAACTTACTTCTCCGTGATGTAACTCTGTGAAAGCTTTCACAATAGCCAACCCAATACCCGTTCCACGACCCGCATTTTTAGCTTGATAAAATCGGTTAAAGATATAAGGTAGTTCATCAGAGGCAATACCACAACCATTGTCTGTCACACTGATTACAACCCGTCCATCCTTTTCTGTGGCTTTTAGCTGTATTTCTCCCCCCTCGGATGTAAATTTCAACGCATTACTAAGAAGGTTATAACAGATACGCTCTATCTTATCTTGGTCTGCTCTAAGCATGATTGTATCAGGAGCATCCAAGCTGATAGTGATATGCTTCTTTTGTGCAGAGGCACTGAAAAGCGTGATCCATTGTCTCATGTTCTCCGTCAAATTAAAGTCAGAGAGGCGAAGCTCCATCTTTCCACTCTGCACTTTACGGAAGTCTAGTATCTCACTGACCAATTGTGTCAACACCAAAACATTACGTTGTACAATCTGGAGCATACTCCGTTGTTGTGTGTTGAGATTATCGTCATGAATGATATAATTTACAGGGTCAGCAATTAGTGTGAGTGGTGTACGTAATTCATGACTGATATTTGTAAAGAATTGCAGTTTTGCTTTTATGGCCTCCTCTTCTATTCTCCGGCGCATGAGAGTGGTTCGATAGATATAAACCATGATTCCTATCAACAAGAGAAGAATAATACTAAAGAGCACAATGTACATCTTTTGGTGATTATATTGTACCAAGTAAGTATCTACTTTCCCATGCAGTGCGTTGAGACGAGCCGTTTGCTTGTTCATTTCCTCATTTTGCATGAGTAGAACATTGGCATTACCTTTTGTCACTAATGCTCCTTTCAGATAGTTATCACGCTTGTAGGGCTTTTTCTCAAGGATATTCAATGCCAATTGCATAACGGCATCACCACGCGTAGGATAGATGTAGGATGCTTCTAAATTGCCATCCCGCACATTCTCCATACCACCTCCTGGAACAGGGAGAGCATCTATTCCGACAATCTTTATCCCCTTTGCTCCATGCTTCCTAATGGCTTGCAAAGCTCCCAAGCCCATACGGTCATTCTGTGCGAAAACGTATTGGATAGGCTCTTTTGCTTGTGTGAGTACACTGTCCATAGCCATTACGCCACTCTCTTTTACCCAATCTCCATGCTTACGAGCAATCACTTTTACCCCTGAATAATCCTTTAGTGCATCCATAAAACCACGATCACGTTCTATGGCGGGCGATGATGCCTTCAATCCGCAAATCTCTACGATATTGCCTTTCCCCTCAAGTTGTTGAGCGATGAAATGGCCTATTTCGTGTCCTGCTTCATAGTTGTCGGCACCGATGAAAGCTGTATATTTCTTAGAATCGGTCTTACGGTCGAAAAGAATTATGGGTATGCCTCTGTCGTATGCTTTATCAATAACGGCAGAGATCGTATGCACTTGATTCGGAGACACAATAAGGAGATCAACTCCTTCATGGATGAACTCATTGATTTGCTTAGTCTGTAAGCGGTCGTTATCATTGGCAGATGCAAACTTCAAACTCACGTTGTCATGTTGATAAGTGCTCATAATAAGTTCGTTGTTCAACTTATTACGCCATATATCTTCCGAGCATTGCGATACGCCAATAACATATCTCCTCTCGTTATTAGCCGTACAAGCGGAGAGGAGAATGGTAAGAAGGGCGATCCAAATATATTGTCTCATATCATATTCGGTTTTAGCATTGTACCTTTTTAATGTACAAGTAAGGCTGATATGATTATAAGAATCTTATACAAACAGGGTGGCTCAAATAAATGTCTTGATTGGTGTTTTTAAGAAGCCCTGTGTTCTTATCACGTGAAAAAACTTGAATCTTATTAGCATCACGACAAGCCACCAGGAGGAATTTACCATTGGGCGTGATGGCAAAATTACGAGGATGTTTACCAGTTGACTGTTTGCCTACTCGCGTTAGCGTTCCATTGCCATTCACACGGAAGATAGTAATGCCATCCCCTTTTAGGCGTGTACTAGCATAAACAAAATTACCGTCTGGGCTGACATGAATATCAGCTCCGCCTTGTGCACGAGCATCATCAGCCACTAGCGTTTGGATTTCCTTCAGCTTCCCTTCTTTATAAGTGAACACCGTCACTTTTCCTGACAATTCGCTTATAAGATAAGCATATTTACCATTGGGAGAAAAAGTGATATGACGAGGACCGGATCCTGCCTTTAGATGAGCGGCTATACCATAATCCTCAAGTTTTTTCTTATTCTTGTCATAATAGAAGCTAAGAATCCGATCCCCACTAAAGTCCGTTGAAAGAATATAACCATCAGGGGCAAAGATAGCACAATGCGCATGAGGCGTATTCTGACGCGTCTTGTTGGGGCCGCCTTTTTTACTACTTACCATAAGAAGTGACTTATCCAACGTACCATTCTTTAGGATGGGGAATACTGAAATTGTACCACTAGAATAGTTGGCCGTGAGCGCAATCTTCCCGTCAGTATCAACATAACATGGATCTGCGCCATGCGTCAGTTGAGAGTTCATAAAGCCGAAATCGCCCTTTACAGGATCAAAGCTGATGGCATTAAGTGCTGCTGTGGCATTGTTTTTCTCGCTTACAGCATAGATAAAACGCCCATTCTTGCTGAAGGTGAAGTAAGAGGGATTGTCGACTTTTAACGAACTGAGTTCCTTTGCAGAACCGTTAGAATCATCAAACGAGAAAGAATATAAGCCCTTACTTCCTGCGTCAGTATAAGTACCAACAACCATCTTAATGCCGTTTTCTGCTCTAGTCAAAACAGGGATAAGAGCGAATATAAGTCCTAATAAAATAGCTTTTGTTTTCATTGAATGAATGTTTATAGGTGTTTGTTTGTTATTCAGAGAACGCTATTAAGCAATGCCATACAAGGATCTCCAAACGCTTGCAAAAGTAAGGAAAAGTTCTAGAAAGATTCGGCTTTTTTACTTTTTTGACTTCATGGTGCAGATTTTTTAATTTTGACTAGGTTTTATTAAAAAGGGTTTAAGTCATTCGAAAACATATCTGTTCGTTCTGCACATTACAGGTCAATGGTTTTTAATGTTCAATGCAAAGATACGAAGAATCGAGGAAGAAAGCAAGGAAATGATGGTGACGAGAGGGAATTTTTGCACAAGAAAATGATGTAAAAATTTATAACTTTCTAGTAATCAACATGATACACAAATCCATCTTTCGCATTAACGGGTTGACAAGTGAACAAGTTAATAGAGATTATTGGTACAACAAGTAAAAAACAAAATGTAGTAATAACTGGTTCACTCGTCAACTTGTTCACTTGTCTACTTATCCCCATCTCGATGAAATCGGGCTTTTTTGAAGATTATAAACGTCAGAGAGGAAAAATAACTCCAGATGAGGGACTTCATTATCTCGTATTAAGTCCTTTTTTGTCAGAGTGTAAAACTGTGTCTTTTAATCTCAAAAAGCCTATCTATATTGCTCTAAAATCTATCCCCATTACGCTAAAAGCCTCACTTTTGCCCCTGTTCCACCATAATATTTTAGAGGTTTTAGAAATAGCATTTTGAAGATGAAAAAGCATTATCACAAGAGTATTTTTACCATTATAGATGATAAAACAAAGCACGATTTTTTATTATTGGGGAGGATAAGAAGAGGATGATTGGTTAAATAATCGTAAATAATACAGAATGATTATAGGAAAAGTATATATATAAGGTAGGAAATAATTACCTTTGCAGTCCGATTATTATAGGGGTACTCTTAGAGCCCCATACGATGCATGTTAATAGTGTTGTCTTTGGCCGGGCGACATGGTTAGGTAAGGCATGTTCGTGAATAGAAAACGTTTTTTAGTAGTAAAATTATTAATTTTTTAGAATGGACACTTTAAGTTACAAGACTATTTCCGTTAACAAGGAAACAGCTAAGAAAGAGTGGGTCGTTATTGACGCAAGCGATCAGATTGTAGGTCGCCTTTGCTCTAAAGTGGCTAAGTTACTTCGAGGAAAGTACAAGCCAACTTTCACTCCACACGTAGATTGTGGTGACAATGTAATCATTATCAATGCGGCTAAGGTTGTATTCTCTGGTAAGAAGGAGACTGATAAGGTTTACACACGTTATACTGGTTACCCTGGTGGTCAGCGTTTTAATACTCCTGCACAGCTTCGCGCTCGCAAGAATGGTATTGACAAGATGATTCGTCACGCCGTAAAGGGTATGTTACCAAAGGGTCCTCTAGGTCGTCATTTGATGGATAACCTTTATGTTATCGACGGTACAGAGCTCAACGGTCTCGAGGCACAGAAGCCAAAGGCAATTGATATTAACCAGTATAAATAAAAGGAGAAAGATGGAAGTAATTAATGCAATTGGTCGCCGTAAGAGCGCAGTCGCTCGTGTTTACCTCTCAGAGGGCACCGGTAAGATCACAATTAACAAGAAAGATTTAACTGAATTCTTCCCATCAGCTATCCTGCAATACGTGGTTAAACAACCACTGCAGTTGCTCGGTGTAGAGGGTCAGTATGACATTAAGGCTAACCTCGATGGTGGTGGCTTTACAGGTCAGAGCCAGGCATTGCGTCTTGCTATTGCGCGTGCATTGGTAAAGGTTAACGCAGAAGATAAGAAAGCACTAAAGGATCAGGGATTCTTGACACGTGACAGCCGTACTGTTGAGCGTAAGAAGCCAGGTCAGCCAAAGGCTCGTGCTCACTTCCAGTTCAGTAAGCGTTAATATTTTCTTTGATCTTTATAACCTTGAGAATTTATATGTAACATTTAGCATGTTCGTATTAAAGACATAAAAGGTCGAAGATCAAAAGAAAAAAGAGTTTAGTATCTAAATTGATGAGATTCCTTTATCGGGGGACTACTCATTGATTGATTCTAACAAGCCTGACGAAGCTTATTCGTCAAGAAAGAATTAAAAAGAAAGTAAACAAGTAAAATTAAACAACATGTCAAGAACAAATTTTGACCAGTTATTGGAGGCAGGATGCCACTTTGGTCACCTCCGTCGTAAGTGGAATCCAGCAATGGCGCCTTATATCTTCATGGAGCGCAATGGTATCCACATCATCGATCTTCACAAGACTGTGGCTAAAATTGATGAAGCCTCAGAAGCACTCAAGGGCATTGCAAGGAGTGGAAAGAAGATCTTGTTCGTCGCTACTAAAAAACAAGCTAAGGATGTTGTAGCTGAGAAAGCTGCATCTGTTAATATGCCATACGTTAATGAACGTTGGGCCGGTGGTATGCTGACCAACTTCCCTACAATCCGTAAGGCAGTTAAGAAAATGACGAACATCGACAAGTTGATGAAAGACGGAACATTCTCTAACCTCTCTAAACGTGAGTTACTCCAGATCTCTCGTCAGCGTGCAAAGCTCGAGAAGAACCTTGGTTCTATCTCTGACTTGACTCGTTTGCCATCTGCACTCTTCGTCGTAGATGTAATGAAAGAGCACATTGCCGTTAAGGAGGCTAACCGTTTGGGCATTCCTGTTTTCGGTATTGTTGATACCAACTCTGATCCTAAGAACATCGATTATGTTATCCCTGCAAACGATGATGCAAAGGATTCTGTAGAGGTTATCCTTGGTGCTTGCTGTGAGGCTATCGCAGAAGGTCTTACTGAGCGTAAGGCTGAAAAGGCCGATGAGAAGGCTAATGCAGAGCAATCTGAAGTAGCACCAGAGGCTAAGCCAAGGCGTGCACGTAAGACTGAAGAGGCTTCAAAGGCACAGAAAGAGGCATCAGCTTCTGAGTAATTAAATGAAACATAGTGGGCGCTGGTGAGTGCTAATGAGCTTCTATATTAATTATGACATGAAGTTTATTATCCCTCATCAACGCCCACATTATTTAATAATATTAGAAAGGAAAAACAAAAATGGCTGTATCTATTGAAGATATCAAGAAGCTCCGCGCTATGACTGGCGCAGGTTTGGCAGATGTAAAGAAGGCTCTCACAGAGGCTGAAGGCGACTTTGACAAAGCAAAGGAATTGCTTCGTGAGCGTGGTTTAGCTATTGCCGCTAAGCGTTCTGACCGTGAGACATCAAATGGTTGTGTGCTTGTAAAGCAGGTTGATGGCTTTTCTGCTATGATTGCTGTTAAGTGTGAGACCGACTTCGTGGCTAATGGTAAGGACTTCATTGCATTGGTTCAAGAGATTTTGGATGCTGCTATAGCAAACAAGTGCCAGAGCCTTGATGAGGTTAAGGCATTAAAGCTTGCTAATGGTGAAGACGTATCTACTGCTGTTCAACAGCGCTCTGGTGTAACTGGTGAGAAGATGGAGCTTGATGGCTATAACTTCCTAGAGGGTGAGAATGTATCTGTTTATGATCACATGAACAAGCACACTCTTGCTACTATGGTTCAGCTCAATGAGAATAATGAGGATGCTGGTCACAAGATTGCTATGCAAGTAGCTGCTATGAAGCCAATTGCTTTGGATGAGGCTTCTGTACCCCAGTCTGTAAAGGACGAAGAGTTCAAGGTGGCTATTGAGAAGACAAAGGAAGAACAGGTTGAAAAGGCCGTTATAGCAGCTATAAAGAAGGCTGGTATCAACGCAAACTTGGTTGATAGCGATGATCACATCGAGTCTAACATCAAGAAAGGTTGGTTGACTCGTGAGGAAGCTGATAAGGCTATTGAGATTCGCAAGACAGTTGGTGCAGAGAAGGCCGCTAATCTCAATGAAAATATGATCCAAAACATTGCTAAGGGTCGTTTGAATAAGTTCTTCAAAGAGAGTTGCTTGGTTGACCAGGAGTTCCAGTTCGGTGATGGTGATAAGCAGAGCGTTGGCGAGTGGCTTAAGGCTCAAGGTAAGGATCTGAAGATTATTGCTTACAAGCGTTTTACACTCTCCGCAGATTAATTAACGTATATCGTTAAAGCGAAATAAACTAGGAGTTGTAGGAAAGCCATCAGGCTCCTGCAACTCTTTTTTAGATTATTAGCTCATCAGAATCATGTCTGTCCATATTGATGGGATCAATGGTTGTGGATGAGATAAGCAAGATAATATATGAAGATATTTGCTGTCGGCATGAATTATGTCGGGTACAATAAATTACTAGGTGAGCCGTTATTAAAGCAAGATGATCCTGTTATCTTTACTAAAGCAGACTCTTCTCTATTGAAAGATAGAAAACCGTTCTTCATTCCAGATGAGTTAGGAACGATAGAATATGAGGCTGAAGTCGTCGTAAGAGTATGTCGTTTGGGTAAGTCTATATCCGAGCGTTTTGCCCCTCGATATTATGATGCTGTGACGGTGGGTATCGACTTTACGGCACGTGACTTACTAAAGAAACTGAGCCAGCAAGGGCTTCCTTGGGATATGAGTAAGAGCTTTGATGGTGCTGCGGTAATAGGCGAATGGGTGTCAAAGGATAAGTTTTTAGATGTTCAGCGACTCAGGTTCCATCTTGATGTCAATGGAGAGACGAAGCAGGAAGGATGTACGAGCGATATGATCTATAAGGTGGATGAAATCATTAGTTATGTCAGTCGGTTTTTTACCCTCAAGACTGGCGACCTTATCTATACGGGCTGTCCTGTGAGTGGAACTCCTGTTCATATCAACGACCGACTGGAGGGATATATAGAAGAACGTAAGGTGCTCGATCTCCATTGCAAGTAAAGAGATAGAAAGGGACTTTCTTAGTACGAAGTATATAGGTTGTGTGGTTCTGAATAGAAACCTTTATAACCATTAAAATGAATGATTAAGGCAATGATGAAACGAATAACAATACTCTCTTTCATCTTTCTGTTAGGCTGTATCACGATGAATGGACAACAGAGGAGATTCTTCAATCTAACGGTTGAGGACGTTACGATTGACTCGCTTTTACCTCATTTCCATTATGCTATACCCATTGGAGAGAATTATGCAGACTCCACCTATGAACTAGAGATACGCTATCCCGAGTTCATAGATATGAGTCATGAGGATATACAACGTTATAATGCGCTCACCAAACAGGTACCACCAACATTGCCAGAGATACATCAACAGATGACGGTCGAGCGTAAGAAGGGTGTGTTGGAGTTCTCCTTAATGCCGATTGTAGAGCGTGATGGCAAGAAGCAGTTCCTTGTTAGCTTTATGATGGCACTCACTTCACGTCCGAAGTCGTTGAATGCTAAGAGAGGAATGAAATCTATGACATCTACTAGAGCTGGTGGGCTTACGACTTTAGAGGTATCCAATCGTTATGCTAACCATTCCGTCTTGTCTACTGGCAAGTGGGCAAAGATACGTGTCCCAGCTGATGGTGTGTATCAATTAAGTAATGACTTGATTCGACGAGCTGGATTCACCAATTTAGATAAGGTGAAAATCTATGGCTATGGTGGACATCTCCAAGATGAAGAACTGACCGCTGATTATATCATATCGCATGATGATTTGAAAGAGGTTCCAACCTATACAATTCATGGAAAGAGGCTCTTCTATGCTAAAGGTTCTGTTAGTTGGGATAGCAATTCAGCCACTCGACGCACTCGCAATCCCTATTCTGATTACGGATATTACTTCCTCACAGAAGATAACACAGGAGTTCCTGCGTCCATATCAGATAGTACCACCTTCTTAAATAGCTTTTATCCATCAGCAAATGACTACCACTCATTGCACGAGGAAGATAACTTCAGTTGGTTTAATGGTGGTCGTAATCTCTTTGAAGAAACCCCATTAAAATTAAACGAGAGTAAGGTCTTCACTTTAAAGAATAAGACAAAAGCCAGCACAGGTATCTTGACTGTAGCTGTGACAACAGGTGATTACACATCAACCATCAAGGTGGAAGCCAACGGAAAAGAACTCGGCGAGATACATATTGCTCCAGGTGATTCCTTTGATAAAGGTTATGAGGTTATCAGAGACTATGCTGTCTCAAATCTCCAAAGTGTAGATAGCATCCGACTTACTACGATTTCTGGCGGTCCAACAAGGCTCGATTATCTCACAATGACCTATCCAACGCCTGCCCCAGCATCTTCACTGAATACATCGTTCCCAACTCCGGAATATGTCTATAATATCACCAATCAAGACCATCACGCTGATGATCCAGTCAATATGGTGATTATCATCCCAACAAGTCAGAAGCTCTTACAACAAGCTGAGCGCCTAGCTGATTTCCACAGAACACATGATAATATTTCTGTACGTGTTGTCCCTGCTGACGAACTATACAATGAGTTCTCCAGTGGAACACCTGATGCAATGGCTTACCGACGTTACATGAAGATGTTGTATGATCGTGCTACAAATGCACAAACTATGCCGCAATCACTCTTGCTCTTTGGTGATTGTGTATGGGACAATCGCATGAACACCAGCTCTTGCCGTCTATTAAATCCCGATGATTACCTACTTGCTTACGAGAGTGAGAACTCATTTAGTGAGACCGACTGTTATGTTAATGATGGATGGTTCACACTGATGGATGATGGTGAAGGAACTGATCTTCTACGTCAAGATAAGGAGGATCTTGGTGTTGGGCGATTCCCCGTTACCAATGCTATTGATGCGAAGACACTCGTTGACAAGACCATTAATTACGCATTGAATAAGAATGGAGGAAGCTGGGAGAATGTACTTATGTTCATGGGTGATGATGGAAATAATAATCTCCACATGCACGATGTGAATGAAACAGCCGAATCAATATCATCTGCCTATCCTGCTTATCAAATAAAGAAGGTAATGTGGGATGCTTACCCTCGAATCTCTACTGCTACGGGTAACACCTATCCAGAAGCTAGTGCTCTTATCAAGCAACAGCAAGCACAAGGAGCATTAATTATGGATTATGCAGGGCATGGTAAAGAAGATCAGATTTCACATGAAGCAGTACTCCGACTTGTTGACTTCAAGAACTTCTCCAATACAAATCTTCCGTTATGGATTACTGCCAGTTGTGATATTATGCCCTATGATGGTGTGATTCCAACTATCGGTGAAGCGGCTATGTTGAATAGCAAAGGGGGGTCGGTAGCATTCTGGGGAACGACTCGTACGGTATATGCTTATTATAACAAGGCTATCAATACTGCCTTCTTAAAGCATGTGCTAAGTCTTACAAACGGGAAGCCTACCACACTCGGTGAGGCGCAACGACTCGCAAAGTGCGAGCTAATCAACTCTAGTAGTGACCTTACACCAAACAAACTGCAATATGCCCTCTTAGGTGATCCAGCTTTAGCCCTCAACCTCCCAAAGTTGCAAGTGAACGTAGAGTCAATCAATGGTCAGGCGGTTAGTGCTGGTAGTACTATCCTTATTAAAGGTGGCTCAATCGTGAAGGTGAAAGGCTCTATTACAAAGGATGGTAATAAGCAAACGGACTTCAATGGGCTCATCACTGCGGTCGTAAGAGATACCAAAGAACTCGTAACCTGCAAGAAACAAGATCAGTCTGCCGATGTAGCCTTCACCTATTACGATCGTCTGAAGACGCTTTACAATGGCAAGGATAGTGTGCGCAATGGCGAGTTTACACTCACTTTCGCTGTACCACGTGACATCAATTATACCTCTGGTACGGGCTTAATGAACTTCTCTGCTATCAACGAAGACCATTCTCTCATGGCGCAAGGATATGAAGATAGATTCAATATTGATGGGTCAGAAGTTGTCTATAACGACTCTATCGGACCATCTATCTATGCTTACCTCAATTCTCCTTCTTTTGTCGACGGAGGCAAGGTGAATAGCACTCCTTACTTCGTGGCACAGATAACCGACAAGGATGGTATCAATGCGTCTGGCAATGGGATTGGTCATGATATGCAGTTGTGCATAGATGGTAAATTGACACAAACCTACCTCCTCAATGATAACTTCCGTTATGATTTCGGCAGTTATACTTCGGGCACAACGGGATACAGTCTACCCGAACTATCAGAAGGACCACACACCTTGCAGTTCCGAGCATGGGACATCCAAAACAATGCGTCTACAGTAACGCTCCACTTCAATGTAGTCAAAGGGCTTGCCCCCGATATCTATAGCGTCAGTGCATCGAAGAATCCAGCTTACAACGAGACAACCTTCATCGTATCGCATAATTACATGGGTTCGAATGTGGATGTAGAGATAGAAGTATTCGACATGAGTGGACGCTTACTCTGGCGTCACGTGGAGTCAGGCATATCATCAGGTAATGCCATCTCAACCAACTGGAACCTGATAGTAGATAATGGAACACGATTGCAAACAGGCGTCTATCTCTATCGAGTTCGCCTCAGTTGTGATGGTGCAACTAAGGTGTCAAAGGCTAAGAAACTCATCGTCTTAGACAATAAGTAATATAAGTAACACGTTTTAATCCATGATGTAAGCTGACAAACTAGCTGCATCATGGATTCTTTATATAGCAATATTCCATAAGCAACTCAAGTAAATAAGATGAATAAAAAGCTTCGTTTATCCTTCTTAACTGTGGTCGTTATGACCTCTTCTGCTGCATTTGCACAGGGCACAAAGAAGGATATGTTCAACCCAGTTACTACCTCCGTTACCTCACAAACCATTGCTCCTGATGCACGCGCAGCAGGTATGGGTGATGTAGGAGCAGCCACTGACCCTGATGTCAATTCCCAGTATTGGAACCCTGCGAAGTATCCTTTTAATATTTCTCGCGCAGGTGTCTCTTTGAACTACACCCCGTGGCTTCGCCAATTGGTGAGTGACATCGACCTCGCTTACGTAGCTGGATATTATCGCATAGGTGATTACAGTGCAGTGTCGTCCTCCCTTCGTTACTTCTCTTTGGGTGAGGTGCAGACGAATGACGGCTCTAATATGACCATCAACCCATACGAAATGTCATTAGATGTAGCTTATTCTTTGATGTTAAGTGAGCACTTCTCGCTCGGAGCCGCCGTGCGTTGGATTTATTCCGACCTCACGTATGACTATAAGGAAAATACATCTCCCGGTTCCGCCTTCGCAGCCGACCTCTCTTGCTATTACCAGAATTATATCAACATTGGTGAGCGTGAGTGCCAGTTAGGACTAGGCTTGAATATCTCGAACATTGGTTCTAAGATAACGTTCGGTGGCGATAATCGCTCGGAATTCATACCAACTAATCTCCGCTTAGGTGCCGCATTGATGATTCCAGTTGATGAGTTCAATAAGTTTACCATAGCTGCTGATGCAAACAAGTTACTAGTTCCAACTTATCCAAAGCGTAAGACGGGCGAATCGCAAGTAGATTATGACAACCGCTTGCAGAAGGATTACTACGATGTATCGTCTATCTCGGGTATCTTCAAGAGCTTCGGCGACGCACCCAATGGATTCTCTGAAGAGATGCAGGAGGTGCAATGGAGTGTGGGAGCTGAATATACCTACAATGATAAGTTCTCACTTCGTGCAGGTTATCACAACGAGAGTGAGAATAAAGGAAACCGCAAGTACTTCACTGTAGGTGCTGGATTCAAGATGAATGTATTCGCACTAGATGCGGGCTATGTCATTGCAACGGCTAAGAATAACCCACTCGACCAAACGCTCCGATTCTCCCTATCATTCGATATGGATGGTATAAAGGACTTGTTTAAGAGGAAGTAAATGCCTCCCCCCCACCCCCTCCGAAGGGAGGGGGAGCGCCTAACAGACTATGGTTAGGGGATGATTTAGACATTGACTACAATTCTTATAGAAATCATTAAAACTTAACTTATTCACCCACTTCTGCTAGTATAGCAGCAGAGACATCCCCTCCTTTGGAGGGGCTTGGGGAGGCTTTCATCATCCAATAGATATGACAAATACTACTCAATCAATCCCATCTTTCCGCATTGGAATGGGTTATGATGTTCATAAACTCGTTGAAGGGCGTGACCTCTATCTCGGTGGTATAAAGATAGAGCACAGCCTTGGATTACTCGGACATAGCGATGCGGATGTCCTCATTCACGCCATTTGTGACGCACTACTCGGCGCTGCTAATATGCGTGATATTGGTTATCATTTCCCAGATACTGCCAACGAAACATTGGATATGGACTCGAAAGTAATCTTACGTAAGACCATCGAACTACTTGCCACAAAGGGTTATCGTGTGGGCAACATCGATGCAACCGTATGCGCTGAGCATCCGAAGATAAATCCTCACATACCAGCAATGTGCGAATGTCTAGCCAATATCATAGGTTGCGACATCGATGCCGTATCCATCAAAGCCACCACGTCAGAGCGAATGGGCTTCGTTGGACGAGAAGAGGGTATGGCGGCTTATGCGGTATGCCTGATAGTAAAGGTGTAAAAGGCTAATGAATACTAAATAAAAAACGGCTGATAGCGATTCTTAATATTGCTATCAGCCGTTTTTATTATACGAATATTCCAGCGCTATAAAGTCCAATCGTCTGCTTCTCCTACATGGATTCTCAGCTTGTGTCTAGCTTTCCAGTAGATTTACCAAAGGGTGATAATAAAATCAGTTTATATTACAAGAAACAGTCACAGTCCTATCAAAGAGCGTCTGTTTCAGCGGCAGAACATCAACGTTTGACCTGTTTGCGAATCATTACTCACTAGTTTCAGCATTCTTTCTAACGTGTTCCGCATTCCTTTCTAACGTGTTCCGCATTCTTTTCTTACGTGTTGCGCATCATTGACACACGTATATAAAGTTAGTTTCATCGTGATGAGACACAAGTTTCATCATGAAGAGACGCTCGTTTCACCATGGTGAAACTAACAAAAGATACGGAACACAAAGACGCAAGACGCATGAGGAAAGAATGTGGGACAGGTGAGAAAGAAAGCGGAAACCTATTAGACAAAGAGCGCAAACAGGGTTCAAGGGCTCGTGGCTTTATACAGAACTTACCATTACTGGCGTTGGAGACAACTTGACATCAAATGTGAATCTAATGCTTTATCCCCTTTGCCGTTTCAAGAATTATCCTTACTTTTGTCGCACATAACTACTTTAGAACAATTTATGAAGCGTGTCATCTTATCTTTATTATTGCTTGTCGGAGCTTTACAAGTATGTTTTGCGCAAAGTGATAAACCTGCGACGATTTCCGTTTATCCGGCAGTAAAGGATGCAACGGGGCTTATCAATGGGATTAGTGAGAAGCTGTTGCCTTATCAGAAGCATATTACTTCTAAGTCGCTTATTAAGTTTATGAGTCGTGTACCCCATGCGTATGCTGGTGATGAAGGTCGTACAACAGAGGAGGATAGAGACTCATATCTTGTTAATTACACTTACTTTTATGTGGCAAGGACTGATCAGTCTAAGGTGCAGAGTCTTTTAGATCTTGCAAGGGAGAAACATTTATATGATACCACCCGCTATCGCTTCTTGTTTTCTAGTGGAGAATCCGCATTAGAGCCGTCTGCCTTATATGCTATAGACCTAAAGAATCCCTACATAATTCCATCGCTTTCGTTTACAGATGTACGTTGTGGCAAGGGCTTTTATGGTGATCCTGTATTTAAAATAAGTCTTACACATGGTGCTGCGGATGCTTTCACAAACCTTACCTATCACGAAATAAATAATGTGATACTCTTTTTAGTGGATGGTAAACTCCTCACATCTCCTTATGTTCGATGTGTTGTTTCTACTAAGACGCTGGAGCTATCATTTGGATTTAGTGAGGAGGAAGGTCAGAAACTATTGCCTCATCTGAAGGCTGCTGCGGTGAGTGATTCTGCTTATACGCCCCTTTATCGTCCACAATATGTGTTGGGTGATACGCTGACTTATCGTGTTTCTTTCCCACAGAGTAAGGGTAATGCACAGCGTTCGCACACCTTTCAACTCATCCCAAGGCTTGTGAACGATAGTATAACACGGATGGAATGTGTGGTAGATTCTATTGCTCTTACCATTGACGAGTTCTTTAAGGGAAACAAGGAATATAAGGATATGGCTAATTATTTCGTTTATGAGTTACGCAAGAACCATTTTATGATTGAGACAGATCAGTCGTCTCATTTTGCAGTGCCTATGCTGAAGGATTTACCAGCGTTATCCCATGCGTTGGAGACCTATCTTACAACGCATAGTGCAGTGGTCAAACCGATAATGTCTGAGCATGATGACTTGGAGCAGGTGGCTGAAAGGTTGGCAGAAGAATGGGATGGGTTCTTTGAACAAGGGTATATAGAAAGCATACTACCAGAATTGAACGTGATGACACAGCTTGATAATCGCTTTTCTAATCAGCAGACACAGGGTACATGTTACCTTTATTTGGAGGATAAAATAGCAGAATATACGATCACGAAGACGGATGATGGACTGGTGATTACGCTTACTGTCAAGGCAGATAAGAATGGTGGAGCAGGGAGGTACACCTATTCTATCGACCAGCAAGGACTGATACGGCAATTGAGGTATGAGGCGATTGCTAATGCGAAGGTACCTCGTAATGCCGTGAGCCCAACCTTCCGTGTTCCTTCGAGCTATCTTATAGAACGCATAAGATAGTCGGCTGTGGTGATAGCAGCGTATGACTTTAGAACAAATAACCAAATGATAAACCTTATGAAATGAATTATCCTTATTTTTGTCGCATATAACTACTTTAGAACAATTTATGAAACGTTTCTTCCTATCATTATTATTGCTTGTTGCAGTCCTACAATGCGCTATTGCGCAGAGTGAGAAACCAGCAACGCTGTCTGTTTATCCAGCTTCTCAGAATGTGGCAAGCCTTATTCGACCAATCAATAAGAAGTTATTGCCCTATCAGAAACATATTACATCGAAATCGTTTATCGACTTATTGGGCTTTATCGACACAGAAATTGACAAAGCGATCCCTTCCCCTACTGATGATGCCTTGTTCTATGTTTCTGAACAGAATAGAAGTATGGTGCAGAGCCTTTTAAACCTTGCCAAAGAGAAAGGCTTGTATGATACTTCACACTATCAACTCTTGTTATCGAGGTCACCTTCGGATAAGGATTTGTACGACTTACACGTCATAGACTTAAAAAGCCCAGTGGCTATCCCAACATTGTCAATCACGGATGCGTGTTGCGACAAGAGTTCTGATGGCAATCCCGTATTCCAACTAAGCCTTACACGTGATGCCGCAGTAGCGTTTACGAAGTTGACTTATCAAGAAGTAGACAATAATATTGTGGTTCTGCTGGATGGAAAGTTCCTCGCCACGATGTTTGTTAATAGTGGGGTTTCCACTACAGAGATAGAAATTCCGAATGAGATGGGTGCGGTTAAAGCAGAAGAGATTGTGCGACGCCTGAAGTCAACGGCTGTAAAGGAGGCTCCACTCAAACCACTTTATCGTCCACAATACGTGATAGGTGATACCTTGACCTATCGTTTCACTGCTCGAAAAGAGGAAAGTAAGCAGACGGAATCCCACATCTTCCGTTTTATACCAAGACTTGTAAACGACAAGATGACACGCATAGAATGTATTGAAGATACCCTCCACGCTGCAAATGAAAAGGAGATGCGTGAATATGAAGAAGTATTTCAGAAGATAATAGATTATACTTGTGACAGGTTACGCAAGTGTCACATTATGATAGAGACTGACCTGTCAACACACACTGCAGTATCGACATTGATGAACTCCAAGACGCTCGTTAAAGAGATAGAGGAATATCTGATAGAGAATACAGCTCTGTTTGGTGCGAGCAAAGAGGAAATGCAAGAAGCCGCCAAACAGATGGCTGAGGAACTATTGAAGGAGGTGAGTGCAGACTTTACGGGCGATAACATGGCACGTCGGTTACCCGAATTGGAGGTGATGACTGCAATGGATTATTTCTTCTCGGAAGGGCAGACACAAGGCACGTGTTACTTCCCTTGTGCGAAGAACTTAGTCGATTATACAATCGCACAGGCTAACGAGGGACTTGTTATCACGCTCAAGACAAAGGATAAGGACAGTGATACGGAGGAAAGATATATCTACCATATAGATAAGCAAGGACTCATACAGCGGTTAGAATATCAATGGATTGTCAAGCAGGAAGCAACAGAGAAAGACAAAGGAATGTCAGATGTTGAAGCTTATGGCTATCTCATAGAGCGCATAAACTAATCGGATGGGATGAATGAATGGCGAATTAGAATGTAAATTATCAAATATATAGACTTTATGAAACGTATAAGCCTCCTCTTATTAATGCTTATTAGCTGTCTGCAAATGACAATGGCGCAGGCATTGAAGCCTGTGCAGATAGCATTTTATCCAGTAGTACATGACCCACACGAGCTGCTGAAGTCAATTAGTGATAAGCTCTTGCCTTATCAGAAGAATATTACTAAACGTCCATTGGAGAAGTACTTCGGACGCTTTAATGACGAGATTTATGGGAATCAAAATGCAACGGAAGCTGACTCAACAGCGGCTTTCAAGAAGCGTTTCGGGACCTTACCCGATACGGACGGATATGTTGCAGCAGCAGCGGCTGAAGCAGCTGATAATGGAGAAGATGTTGCTTTCCACATGAATTCGTATGTGCAGGTGAATCCACAGGATGAGAAAATAGTAATGAGATTACTGAATCTAGCACGTGAGAAGCAACTCTATGACACGTCACGTTACATCTTTGGCTTTGGTATAAACGAACTGATGGATGATTGGCTAATCCTTTGTGCCTTAGATAAGCAATCGACTTATGCCATACCTACGGCTTCATTCACTGCTGTGAGTAAAGATGAAATATCTGATGGCAGCGTTACTGGTACGTTAAGGCTCACTCGTCAGGATGCAAAACGATTGATCAAACTTTATAATAATCCGCAGAAGGATGATGTGTACATGGCGATTGATGATAAGCTACAATGGCCGATTGATAAAAGGAATGTGCCAGTCAACAGAAGAGTCTCATTCTTTCAAGAGATAAAGAATGTGGCAGAGGGGCAACTATTTATGAAGCGTATGCAGGCATCTGTCGTGAAAGAACCCACTTATAAGCCCTTACTTCCATCGCAATATACAGTGGGTGATACGCTCACTTATCGTATAAAAGTGGACTGCGAAATGAACTGGATAACGGGAACGCACACCTTTAAACTTGTTCCGCTGGTGGTTAACAATGACCTTTGTCGCCTAGAATGTATAGTAGAGGGGCTAGATGTAAAGCTGCCTGATTGGACAACAGGTGCATACGACAAGGAACTAAATAAACTTGAAGCTAAGATGCTGCAACAGATGCTTAAGCAGCATTTTATCATCGAAGCAAATAATCTGACGGGAGAGACCAACGTTGAGGTGAAGGATCAGAAGATGTTCGATCAGTGGTATAAGAACCTCAAACGATGGTGTCAAGAGGACTGGAAAAGGAATAGAAAGTTCTCTAGAGTAACTGATGAGACGATGAGGACAACTGAAGGAGAGAATATCTTATATCACCTGGATAACTTCATAAAAGATGGATCATTTATACAGTATATGCCAGAATTAACGGCTATGATTGGACTTGAGATGCACTTTGATGAAGGTGAGACCACTGGCAGAGAGTACTTCGACCTACTTGGTGACTATGGAACTTATAACATATCAAAGGATAAGCAAGGGCTTGTCGTATCGCTTAAAGGCGACCCCGAAGTGAAAGATGGTGATCTTGTTGATGAATCGGAGCCAGCCATACAGGATATGAAGACTAGGATTGATTCTTACGAATATCGCTTTGATGCGAAAGGAAACCTACTGCAGGTGAAGGGTAAAGTGCGGAGAAATCTATATTATAAGGACTTTGTAATAGACCGAGTGATGTAATCTTATAAAAGTAAACGCCGATACTCTCAACGAGCATCGGCGTTATCAGTATGTTTAACCAAAAATCTTTTTAAATGAAAGGGAATCTCACGACTACCTTTGTCATCCTTGATCAATCGTTAAACGTTTACCTTAAATAAAATAACTAAAAACCTAAATCTATTACTACTAACCTAAACAATCTATTAACCTTTTGACAATGCAAAGGTAGGATGATTCTTATTTCTCTGCAACTTTTTACTTCTGTTTTCTCAAGACAAAGCCTCTTTCTTGATGCAAATCAACCCTCTGTGTACGGAAACAACTAATATTTTATTACTTTCCTTGTGTGTTTATGGCTTTTCTTGTAACTTTGCTGCAAAGGATATAAGCGAATGAAAGTTCTGATAGTAAATACCAGTGAGAAGACAGGTGGTGCTGCTTTAGCTGCCAACCGGCTCAAGGATGCTCTGAACAACAATGGTGTAAAGGCGAAGATGCTGGTGCGTGATAAACTGACAGACGATATTACTGTTATTGGTTTATCGCATACTTTGTGCAATCAGTTACACTTTCTTTGGGAGCGATGGTGTATCTTTTGGCATTTACACTTCAGTCGGAAGCATTTATTTGAGATAGATATTGCTAACTCAGGTGTTGATATTACGAAGCTACCAGAGTTTAAGGAGGCTGATATTATACATCTTTCTTGGATCAATCAAGGAATGCTTTCGCTGAAAGGAATCCGTAAGATTCTCGATAGTGGTAAGCCTGTTGTGTGGACAATGCACGATATTTGGCCTGCAACGGGTATCTGTCATATCACATTGAACTGCCAGCGTTACCAGTCATACTGTGGTAATTGCCGACTTTTACCCAATGGTGGTTCTCCTCACGACCTATCTTATAAGGTGCTTCAACATAAGAAGTTAATGCTCGATGGACGTAATATTATGTTCGTAACATGTAGTAAATGGCTTGAAAAAGAAGCCCAGAAGAGTGCCGTTCTTGCAGGTCAACAGGTATTCTCTATTCCTAATCCCATTGATACACATACTTTTCAGCCTGCTGACAGTAAGCACGCACGCATCAATGCAGGACTTCCTTTGAATAAGAAAATTATTCTTTTTGCCTCACAGCGAGTAACGAATGTAAATAAAGGTATCTCTTATCTCATTGAAGCCTGCCACAAGTTAGCTTCTGATCATCCAGAGATGGTTGCTAAAATAGCTATCGCCATGCTTGGTGGACATGCGGAAGACTTACGAAAAGAGTTCGACTTTGAAGTCTGCGAGTTAGGTTATGTCAATGATACCCAGCGTATCGTGGATGTCTATAATGCCTCTGATGTATTCGTATTACCCTCCCTTTCAGAGAATCTTCCTAATACTATTATGGAAGCAATGGCGTGTGGTGTTCCTTGTGTAGGCTTTAAGGTGGGTGGTATTCCAGAAGAGATTGATCACAAGGTGAATGGTTATGTGGCGAAGTATTGTGATGCTGCTGATCTCGCACAAGGACTTCATTGGATTTTAGAGGAAGCCAATTACCAAGAGCTTTCTTCGTCTGCAATAGCAAAGGTAAAGCGTAGCTACTCACAACGCAGCGTCGCCTTACAATACATTAATATATATAATGAGGCTATGGCCTTTAAGAATTATCGATTATGATCACGTTCTCTGTTGTCACAATAACCTATAACGCTGCTGCTGTCTTACGCCCTACTTTAGATAGCGTGATGATGCAAGACTATCCGAATGTTGAACATCTTATCATTGATGGAGCTTCAACAGATGAAACACTGGCAATTGCCAAGGCTTATCAGAAGCAATCGGATGAAGCAGAGAATGGGCATGTTGTGAAGATTCAAAGCGAACCCGACAAGGGACTCTATGATGCCATGAACAAGGGATTGCGCCTTGCAACAGGTGATTATATTGTCTTTATGAATGCAGGTGACCGCTTCCCAGAGGCTGACACATTAGATAAGGTGATGTTGGCAGCCGTAGTAGGAGATGGAGAAGAACGTCCAGCAGTACTCTTTGGAAATACTGATATTATTGATGATAAGGGTAACTTCTTGTATCATCGTCGCCTTAGTCCACCCGAACGGCTCACATGGCGTTCTTTCCGTTACGGTATGGTCGTCTGTCATCAAGCCTTTTATGCTCGCATAGACATTACTCGTTCGCAGCCTTATGACACCACTTTCCGTTATTCGGCAGATGTTGATTGGTGCATTAGGGTGATGAAAGAGGGTGAACGTCGACATCTTCTTCTGCGTAATATACATGCTGTTGTTGCCAACTACATGGAAGAGGGACAAACAACCATCCATCATAAGGACTCTCTCAAAGAGCGTTTTGAGGTGATGAGACGCCATTACGGACTTCTTACTACAGTCTTACTCCACGCGTGGTTTGCTGTCCGTAAACTATTGAAGTAGGGTGCTTTTATCCTTTTAAAGGCTTTTAAAGCGTACTATCGTTTGTTAAGGACTACAATTTTAGTAACCCTTTTATCGTTTAATCAATATTCATAAACGAAAGACAATGAAACGAATGAAAACGAAACTTATAGTTGTTTTGTCGTTGATAAGCCTATCGGCAACAGCGCAAACAGAGTATAGTGGTATTGCTGGAGCATCTCCACATTTGGTGAAAGAACGTCAGAAAGCAGAGGCAAAAAAGCATCATTCAAATTCAACAAAGCATATTATACCTGCTACTCCAGTAACTTCTACGGCGAAGCCTATTACAACAAAGAAAGTTGAAGCGGCTAGTGTTGAACGGAGAGATTCGGGCGAGACGGAAGTAAAAGACGGCTTGCGTACCATGTCTCGTGGTATTGGTCGTGTTGTAAAACGCGAAGTAAAGACAATGGGAGAGGTAACTCGTAAAATTGGAGAAGGCGGTAAGAAGTTCTTTAAGAAGCTCGGTAAGGGAATCTCCGATTCGTTTAAGAAGGATAGTACTGATACTAAGTAAAGGTTCAAGTGCCTATCGTTTGAATTACTTAAAAGCCCTAATTTAGTTTTAATTATAGTTGCTGTCACTTTTAACATTCATAGTATTTCACTCGTTATCAGGGGATTATACAAACCAAACAGGTGATAGGAATGACAGCAAAATACAAAAGCTATCATAACAACAAACACCTCGTTAGAACGTAACATCTAGCGAGGTGTTTGTTTATTATTGGATAATTCGTTTACTTACTAATCTTTAGAATCCATCCCTTGTCTACCTTTGTATATCGACCGAGGCGATTCAAGTGGCATAACTTATCGACACTTACACCATACTGTTCTGCTATTGACTCAATTGTCTCACCTTCCTTTACAGAGTGGTAGATAATCTGACCATTGCTACTTGTAGCCTCTGTGCGTGGTGTGCGATTAGAGAAATCAGTGTTGTAAGTCTTCTCTTGACGAGTAGAAGTGCTCTGACCGCGTGTGCCTTGAATGTTTTCACGAGAATAGCCAAGGCTTGAAGAAGTACCGCGAGCTGCTGTTGCTTGTTCTGACTCTTGTGCTAATGTACTCTTGCGGAATACGTAGTAATCACCTGTAACATCCTGATGGGCAAAGTCGAAGAATAAGGCTGGATTCAAAGCAACGCCTGCAAGACGTGTTTCAAAGTGTAAGTGAGAACCTGTCGAACGACCGGTATTACCACCTAAAGCGATAGGCTGACCAGCACGAACTGTTTGATTAATTGAAACAAGCTGCTTTGACAGGTGACCGTAGATTGTTTCAAGACCATTGTTATGGCGTATTACAACATATTTTCCATAACCATTTGCATCGTACTTAACAACACGAACCTTTCCAGAGAAGGCTGCGCGGATGGTATCACCGATGTAGACTTTAATGTCCATACCCAAGTGGCGACGTCCCCAACGGCGTCCGAAGTTACTTGTGATGACGCGACTTGGAGTTGGCATGTGGAATCCGCGGAGATCAATCTTATATACATCAGGAAGGTTTCCGCCCCTGTGTGCATAGTTATTGTTCCAATCGTTGTAAAGTTCTGATGCTGGTTCTTCAATTTCTTCAGACTCCCGCAGACGACTGATAACCATTGTGTCGAGTGCTTTAGCTCGTCTGTCAATTGGTGCTTGACGTGCAAGCAAGTCTTGTGCGTTAGCTGTGTGGGCTGTTAAGGCAAGTAGAGATGTAAGCGTAAAAGTCCTAACTATCTTCTTAAAAATCATAATTAAGTTATTTTATTTCCATACTATGAAGCCTAAATAGGCCGGAACTAATTGCCAAGTTCCTATCTCTTGACATGTTGATAACCTATAATGAAGAATCAAACCAAGTATCAAAAGACTTCGCAAAGATAAGAAAAAAATAACGAAAAGGCTACAGGTTAACAGTTTTTATAGGCTGTTTAACAAACGACTTTTATATCTTTTGCTTGGCAGATGATATATGTCAAGCCGTTTAAACATGCGTATTCTGGGCGTTTTCTCCATATTCTTTTTAAGAAGATAGTCGTATTCTTTTTAAGAAATGGCAGCCCAGTTTATGTTAGTCTTTCTTAACGCTTTCAGCCTATCCCACAGTAGTTTATACTCTATCTTTTGGCAAGTTGGATCATTATCTATTACTTTTTGTGCCTCTTCACGTGCCATTTGGACAATCTGACCATCACGAGCTATATCTGCAATCTTTAGGTCGAAGGCTATACCACTTTGTTGCGTGCCCTCCAAGTCGCCTGGTCCTCGTAGCTTCAAGTCGGCTTCTGCAATCTCAAAACCATCGTTCGTTTCACACATGATATCAATTCGTTTGCTCGTCTCTTTGGTTAGCTTGTGATTCGTGACGAGTATGCAATAACTTTGATCAGCACCCCGTCCAACACGCCCGCGCAACTGATGAAGTTGAGAAAGCCCAAAACGCTGTGCATCAAGGATAACCATTACACTCGCATTCGGTACGTTCACGCCCACTTCAATTACTGTTGTGGCTACGAGGATTTGCGTTTCTCCACTTACAAACTTCTGCATCTCCACCTCTTTCTCCTTGTCCTTCATCTTGCCGTGAATCTTACTTAGCTTGAACTCAGGGAATATCTCACACATAGCAGCGTATCCGTCCTCAAGGTTCTTGAGGTCAATTCGCTCGCTCTCTTTGATGAGTGGATAGACAATATACACCTGTCTGCCTAACTTTATTTGCTGTCTTATACCCTGATAGAGGCTTGTCATTTGGTCATCATACTTGTGAATCGTCTGTATGGGCTTGCGTCCTGGTGGCAACTCATCGATGATACTCACATCTAAGTCACCATAAATCGTCATGGCAAGGGTACGTGGAATAGGGGTAGCAGTCATTACGAGGATGTGAGGAGGGTTCTCGCTCTTGCTCCAGAGTTTAGCTCTTTGCGCCACACCGAAGCGGTGTTGCTCATCAACAACAGCCATACCGAGGTTCAGAAACTGCACCTTATCTTCTATGATAGCGTGTGTTCCGACGACAATATTTATACTTCCGTCCACGAGACCAGCAAGTACTTCCTTGCGTTTCTTGCCTTTTACAATACCAGTCAGCAGTTCTATGCGAAGGTTCATACCCTTGAGAAACTCCTTGATAGTCTGTAGGTGCTGTTCTGCAAGTATCTCCGTCGGTGCCATCATACATGCTTGATAGCCGTTATCGATGGCTATGAGCATAGACATAAGGGCTACGAGTGTCTTACCCGAACCTACATCGCCTTGCAAGAGACGATTCATTTGCTTGCCAGACATCATGTCTGCGCGTATTTCATGCATCACTCTCTTCTGTGCACCAGTAAGTTCAAAGGGCAAGTTATGCGTGTAGAACCAATTAAATTGTGCTCCAATGCGATTGAAGATATAGCCCCGATACTTGCGCCGATGGTCACTTGCATAGCGAAGAATATTGAGTTGAACATAGAAAAGTTCCTCAAATTTAAGGCGGATACGTGCCCGCTGCGTGTCATCAACCGATTTCGGATAATGTATCTTACGCATGGCAGCATCGTGAGAGATGAGGTGTAAGCGAGTAGTAATATATGGTGGAAGGGTCTCATCAAGCGGAGTTGTGAGCTTACTAATCAATGTTTTCGTCAGCTTCTCCATTGCTCTTGAGGTGATACCAGCCTTCTTCATCTTCTCAGTCGTTATATAGAAAGGTTGCATACCCATATCGTTGAGCTGCAACTGACTGGCATCGTCGATGTCAGGATGGCTGAATTGGAAGCGTCCGTTATAGTAGGTTGGCTTCCCAAAGATGATATATTCCTTATTAATTTGATAGTTTTGATAAACGTATTTAGTGCCGTTGAACCATACTATATCACATATTCCATGCCCATCCGTAGCGTGCGCCACGATTCGTTTCCGACGCTTCCCAACCTCAAACTCCTCGTAGCTTAGTATCTTACACTTCACTTGTACGAAGGGCATATCAGCCGACAACTCAGAGAGAAGATATACCTTTGTGCGGTCAACATACTTGTAGGGGTAGTACTCCAAGAGGTCACGATAAGTCTGGATGCCAAGCTCTTTGCTTAGAATCTCTTTCCTTCTCGGACCTACACCCTGTAGGTACATGATGTCTTGTGATAGTATATCCATGTGTTACAACAACTTTTGAGGGTCTCAATATAGCCACCGAAAGCCTCCCCAAGTCCCTCCAAAGGATGGGATGTAGCCTAACGGAAGCTAACAAGAGAGGCTCTCTTCTGGAACCTCACCCAGCCTCCCCTAAGGGGAGGAGTGCCTAACGGAAATCAGTTTGAATCGTTATGTCCATTTAACAAGAGCCTTTCTTTGATTTAAAGAGGGCGTTTCTTCGATGCAAGGAGAGGCTTTCTTTAATGCAAGGAAACGCCCTTCTCAAATTGTTCTGATTATAACTTATAATTATGAATCTTGTATTTTGAATTACACGTGGGCGTAAGCTTCTGTGGATTCTATTGTTCCGTAAGGATCTCTGTGTCGCCTTTAGGCTTCGTGCCCTCCGTGTCTTCCGTGTTAAGAAAAGCCTCACCCTCGCCCCTCTCCCAATGGAGAGAGGAGTAGATAGTATTGTTTCTTGCAGAACAAACAACTCGTTTACTTGTCAACCTGCCCACTCGTCAACTCTACCTAATCATAATTTTGAATTTTGAATGATGATTTTTGAATTGTAGTAATCCTCCTCGTTGATTGAAATGATTGCCTCAATGTAGGGACAGACGCCCT
>NZ_KB898330.1:72691-198813 GCF_000377625.1 Prevotella veroralis DSM 19559 = JCM 6290
TGGATGTTATGGCGGACAGACGAGGGCGTCTGTCCCTACTTTGTTGTGCTACATTCCACAGAACAAATAACCAGTCTACTTGTTAACCCGTCAACCCGTCAACTCGAAGTAATCATAATTTTGAATTTTGAATGATGATTTTTGAATTATCAGAAGAGCCTTTTTATACCAAAACTTCCGCTATTTTCAGATCGAAGGGAGTAGTGATTTTGATGTTCTCACGATTCCCTTCCACCATAGTGACAGCCTGTCCAATGCTTTCAACAACGCTGGCATCATCGGTAAAGCTGGTACTCTCGGGTTGGTTATATGCTTTTTTGAGGAGTTGGATATCAAATACTTGTGGAGTCTGAACCACTCTGTAATCACTTCGCAACACATTCCTTCCCTTATCGGAATCGCCCACAAAGCGCAAGGTGTCTGTTACGGGCAATACAGGAATTACTGCCTTCTCTCTCTCTGCAGTGTCATAACAACGTGAGATAGCCTCGTTTGAGACGAAAGGACGCACACCATCGTGAATACCAACGAGCCCTTCTGTATCATTGGGTATCATTGATAAGCCATTACGGCACGACTGGAAGCGACTGGCACCACCATCCGCAAGCTGGTAATCTTCGGTGAAATGATATTCTTCACAGAGCTGATTCCAATAATCCTGTTGCTCTTTTGGAAGAACGAGGATGACTTTTAAGTGCTCATCATAGGCGTGAAACCTACTGATAGTGTGCATCAGAACAGGCTTACCAGCAATGGGAAGGAATTGTTTCGGCACCTCCGTTCCCATTCGCAAGCCCTTTCCTCCAGCAACGATAATAGCGTATCTTGTCATCTTCTGACGATGTTTTAATGCAGAGCAATGAGTTCGTTGATCAACATACCCTCCCTGATTTCATTTGCTTTCTCAACTGATACGAGTTGTTCTAAGAGCTTGAAACCATAAACGAAAGCAGCAGCAGGGCCTTTACCTGTTGTTACATTGCCATCAATAGTGCATAATTCCTTGGTGTATTCTGCACCAGTAAGAAACTTCTCAAAGCCTGGATAGCATGTAGCACGCTTGCCCTTGAGGATTCCCAAAGCACCGAGAACCATCGGTCCAGCACAGATTGCGCCCACACGTTTACCACTCTCCACCTGATGAAGCAGTGCTTTTCCAACACGCGCATCGTCCTTCAAGTTCTGTGCACCAGGCATTCCACCAGGTATCAAGAGCATATCTGCATCATCAATAACGCCTAAGTCTTCTATTTGTAAGTCGGCTTTCACCATCACCCCATGCGATGATTCAACGAACGGGGAGCCCGTTATGCTCACAGTCTTAACCTCCACGCCACCTCGACGTAGGATATCTACAGGTGCTAATGCCTCTACCTCTTCGAAACCATTAGCCAGAAACTCATACACTTTAGCCATAATTTATTTCGTATTTAAGTCTACAAATCCAATTAAAAACCTTACTTTTGCAGAAGTAAAGTACTTGCAAATATACTAATTATTCGTCGTTTAGTACCGTTTGCAAGGCTAAAAGATATTTAAAAGGTATGTTTTTATGACTGAGAGGAAACTGAGCTTTGCCGTTTTTGGTAGTGCTTCTAAAGCTTTAGAGTCTATTCGGATAAACGAAATGTTGGGCTATTTGGCTCAACACGAGGCTGATATTTATATAGAGCAAGGCTTCTTTCATGCTTTAGAGAATAAACTCCAGGAGGATTTAAAGATAGCTGGTGTCTTTGAGGGGGTGAACTTTGATGTTGATTATGTTATCTCTCTTGGAGGCGATGGGACGTTTTTAAAGGCGGCAAGTAAGGTTGGTCCGAAGCGAACACCTATCATTGGAGTGAACATGGGACGCTTGGGATTCCTTGCAAATGTGGTTCCTGATGAGGCTCGATCTATCTTAGATGATGTCTTTGCAGGTGATGTTGAGATAGAGGAACGTGCCGTTATGCAATTAGAAGCACTTGGCGAACCATTGGAGGGATGCCCATACGCACTGAATGATATTGCGATCTTGAAAAGAGATAACGCTGCGATGATTTCTATTAAGGCAACTGTTAATGGTGAATACCTCACCACTTATCTTGCAGATGGGCTTGTTATCAGTACGCCAACAGGCTCGACAGCTTACTCATTGTCCGTCGGTGGACCTATTATAGTCCCTCAATCGGACATCTTTAGCATGACACCTGTTGCGCCACACAGCCTTAATATTCGTCCAATCGTTATCAGCGACAATTCCGAGATAACCTTAGAAGTAGAGAGCCGAAGCCATAACTTCTTGGCAGCAGTTGATGGTCGGTCAGAGAAACTATGTGAGGGTGTAACGCTAAAGATAAGTAAAGCCTCTCATAAGGTGCGTATCGTAAAGCGAAAGGAACAGCATTTCTTCTCTACACTACGCGAGAAGCTCATGTGGGGAGCAGATGCTCGTAAGTTCTAGATGAGGCTTGGCTGTAAGAGAATACCACAGCATTTGCTCCAGTAAAGATTACTAGATTAATCACAGCAAACGAAAGATAATGTAATGATTGATACGATAAGAAGACTCTTCCAGATACCCAATACACATTATACCACTAAAGAGATATTCAGGTGGCTATGGATCGCTTGGCGTGGAAATCGACGTCAGGCAGTACTCAATGCGGTGATTGGTCTGCTCAGTGTGGGCGTTTCTTTGGCTACAGTATGGGCTGTCCAAAATGCCATTGATGTTGCTTCACATGTCAAGCCGGGCAGCATTTACGTCGCAGTTAGTATTATGGGAGCCTTGATACTATGCGATTTTGGATTAAACATTGCCTCTGTCTGGGTGCGTAACCTGCTGGGAATAAAGGCGCAGAATAGGATGCAACAGAACATGTTAGACCGTATCTTGCATTCAGAGTGGCATGGTCGGGAGCGTCATCACAGTGGGGATGTGTTGAACCGGTTGGAGTTTGACGTTGCTAATGTCGTCACTTTCCTCACCGAAACGATCCCTAGTTCCATCTCAACATTGGCTATGTTCCTCGGAGCTTTCTGTTACCTCTTAACGATGGATTGGCGACTTGCACTCTTGATTGTCGTCATCATACCATTGTTTGTATTGGTTAGTAAGGTCTATGTTCGTCAAATGAGACGACTCACAAGGGAGGTTCGTAACTCTGATTCTAAGGTACAAAGTGTACTCCAAGAGACCATCCAACACCGCATGTTAATTAAGACTCTTGAGAGCGACGAGATGATAGTTGGCAAGTTAGAAGGTACACAGAAAGAACTGCGACAAAAGGTTATTAGCAAGACAAAGTTCTCTGTTTTCTCTAACTTAGTATTGAACTTTGGTTTCGCATTTGGGTATCTTGTCGCCTTCACATGGGCGGCTATTCGTATGTCACTTCATACATTGTCATTTGGCGGAATGACGGCTTTCTTGCAGTTAGTGAATAAGATTCAAAGCCCTGCCCGACAACTAACAAAGCTTGTCCCAGCCTTTGTCTCTGTCTTTACAGCAGCCGAACGACTGATGGAACTAGAGGAGAATCCACTCGAAGAACAGGGCAATCCGATAGAGTTATCATCGCCTTGCGGCATCCGATTGAAGGGTATTAACTATCGTTACGAGGATGGTGATCGAGAGATACTAAGGGACTTGAACTTCGATTTCTACCCTTGTTCGTGTACCGCCATATTAGGTGAAACGGGAGCAGGAAAGACTACTCTCATCAGGATGTTACTAGCATTATTGAAGCCAACAAAGGGCAAGGTCGAGATTTATAATGCGCAGGAAAGTAGAGAACTATCCCCTCTCATGCGTACAAACTTCGTCTATGTACCACAGGGGAACACGCTCTTGAGTGGTACAATACGTGAGAACCTCCTACTTGGAAAGGTAGATGCTACACAAGAAGAGATGGAAGAAGTGTTATGCAAGAGTTGTGCTGATTTCGTGTTCCACTTGCCTCTTGGACTTGATACTCCATGCTCCGAGCAAGGCGGCGGATTGAGTGAAGGACAGGCACAACGCATTGCCATTGCCCGTTCCCTACTGCGTAATCGAAGTATAATGATATTCGATGAGGCCACTTCGGCACTAGACCCTGAGACTGAAAAGAAGCTCCTTAAGAACATACTCTCTACACATGATAAGACGGTGATATTCATCACGCACCGTCCAGCAGTTGTGGAGTATTGCGACCAAACACTGACAATTGAAAAAATACAATAGGTCTTGTGTTATTGAAAATAAGATAGTATATTTGCAACATAACCAACAGAACTAATACAAATAACGTGAAGTAAGAAAACAGCAAGTAGATAAGTAACGATATGAAAAAGATTTTCCTAACAGCTGCATGTGCGTTCTTTATGGCGGTTCCAGCTGCTCTCGCACAAACAAATGATACCATTCAAGCTGCAATAGACTTGGATGCAAAGTATGCAACTAACATGTTGAAGCCGGGTACGAAAGCCCCAGAGTTTACCTTGAGAACCTATGATGGTAGGGATATCAAGCTGAGCCAGTACCGAGGAAGTTATGTTGTTTTAGACTTCTGGGCGAGTTGGTGCCCTGATTGTCGGCGTGATATTCCAGCCATGAAAGCACTTTATGAGCAGTTCCGCGACTATGGTGTGCAATTCGTTGGTATCTCTTTTGATACCGACCGAGAGGCTTGGGCAAAGACATACTGGAATCGTTATCAGATGAATTGGACGCAGGTGAGCGAACTGAAGAAGTTTAGGAAGAATACAGTTATCGACAAGTTATATAAGATTGATTGGATTCCTTCGATGTACCTCATCGACCCTAACGGCAAAGTAGTTATGGGAACGGTAGAGATCAACAAGTTAAAAGCGAAGCTGGAGTCCATCAACTTGCAACCAAAAGTTAGTAAGGCGGATGTTCTCCCGACGTTTGAAGGAGGGCAGGAAGCCATCGCCAACTATTTTGCACGTAATCAGCACCACAACATTCAGGCTATTCGTTCGAAGGTACATGCCGAAATGACCGTCTTATTTAACGTCGAAATGGATGGTTCCGTGACGGGTGCTCGTGTCGTAGATGTTAAGAATGTGCAGGGTACAAGTAAGCATTTTATGAAGTTGGATGCGGCTAAGCAGAAGCAAGTACTTGCTAATTGCGTAGAGTTCTACAAGGAACAAGCGATCCGATTAACCAATCGCATGGTGGGATGGAAGCCCGCTATGCAGGACGACCGCCCTATACAAGCACGCGTAACTGTGCCTATCATCTTTCAACCCTAACGGCTTTTCAATTCAAGATACAAGCCTCACCCCAAGCTCCTCGCCTACAGAGAGGGGCTTTTTTTACCCTTATCTCACCAGTTAAAAGGCGTAGAGTAAGGATTAATAAAAATCATTTTCTATTCTTACTAATACTCATCTCGTATCTTCTTAACCACAATCTTGGTCTTTAAAAGAGCCTTTTTGGAATCTTCCTGAAGTCTTACAGAAATATTACAAAGGGCTTGTAATACTATTACAGAAGCCTTGGAGAAGTATTACAGAAGCCTTGTAATAATCCTGGAGAGCATTCAGTGCCTCAAAGATTGTCGTGAACCCTGATGGAGCTATCGCTTAATAGCAACTTAAAGGACGATTATTTGGAGGCAAACACATTATTGTGTATCTTTGCAACAGAGGTTACATCAAGCATTTCCGCTATATTCCTAACCTCGAAGTTATTAATTGGATGGATAGGTAACTGCCGTTATTAATAGAATAAAACAGATGAGGAAGCCCGTTTATTTATGTATTGTAATAGCCTTGATAGGCATTAGCTGTTCCAAAGGAAACCGAGTGTTGACGGCGAAGAATACGTCAGAAGCGTATGACTCCGTCGTTATTGAGTCACTTCCAGGCTTTGTTTCCAATCCTAAATACATTGCTTGGATAGTCGATAAACAGGGTCGTTCGTGTAAGTATATACAACATCATGTATCGGGAGAGGGCAAGGTGATAAACACAACAGACATAGTTCAGGTTAGTGACGAGCGCAGTTTCCGAGTCAAAGAACTCGTGGATGACATGTACGTCACAGGCTCTGCTAAGGATGTGATAGCCGTTAAGAATAACGATTTTTGTACTGATAAAGGGAGCTTATTTGTGACTATCTATTATCCAGGAAAGAATATTCGTCATGAGTACGAATGGGGTAAGACGGGTGTAAAATACTCCCCCGAGTTCAAAGAATTAGTACAGTTAATAGGTCTGCAAAAGTTTGAGTCGAACAAAGAAGATAAATAAACAAACAGCGAGAAGAGCTTGATTGCCTTCTCGCTGTTTATTGTTTATGGGTTTAGAAACTGAGTATCATCGTCTGACGATGCCCCAGTGGAATGTCCTTTGTGAGGTCGATTGTCTTGCCAGTTGTGATGTCTGTGGCTGTAGTATGTCGACCTATCACTTCTGCATAACGTGCTACCTCCACCTTATTATCAGCCTTCTTGCCATTGAGAATGGTGAGAACAGTCTTGCCATCAAGCTGTCTTGCGAGCACATAAACACCATGCCAAGGGATGAATTGGGTTTGTTTTCCCTTGCTAATCACCTCATTGTTTTGTCGCCAATGTAGTATTCTTGAAGTCCAATCGAACATGGCGTTCTCTGCAGTTGTGCGCCCTTCACGTGTGAACTTATCGACTTTATCACCTGGAAAACCACCTGGGAAGTCCTTACGAACATTGCCATCTGTAATCTCCTTCGTACCATTCATGAGTACTTCCGTACCATAGTAAAGTTGCGGAATACGGTTCATTGTGAGCAACAAAGCGTAAGCCTGCTTCAGAGCCGTTGTGTCCTTGCCATTGCCAAGGAACCTGTCTGTATCGTGATTCTCGATGAATGCCATCACAGAAGATGGGTTTGTATAGAGGTAATCATAGCACAATGAGTTGTAAATACGGTTCAGTCCCTTCCACCAATCATCGGTTTCTTCGTTCTTCGCAAGCGTTAGCTTATCAAAGAAAGAGAAGTCCATCACCGTCTTCAGATGGCTGTTAATATCAGAGAGCTTGCTATCCTTCTGCCAAGCAGCTGTGTAAGCAGGTTCTGTAACCCATATTTCTCCAACGGTATTGAAGTTTGGGTATTCCGCATCCAATGCCTTCATCCATTCAGCCATAGCCTTTCGATCAGCGTAAGGATAGGTATCCATGCGTATTCCATCTATACCCACTGTCTCTATCCACCACATTGAGTTCTGGATAAGATACTTGATAACGTGAGGGTTGCGTTGGTTCAGATCGGGCATGGAAGCGACAAACCAGCCATCAACAGTCTCCCTCATGTCCACCTTACTAGCGTATGGATCGAGCACAGGAGTTAACTTATAGCTTGTTTGCAAACCATAGTTTGGATAATTAAACCAGTCCTTTGAGGGCATATCTCGATTCCATGTGTGATAGTCACCACAATGGTTAAAGATCATATCCATGACTACTTTCAGTCCTTTCTGATGACATTCAGCAATGAGTTTCTTGTACTCATCGTTTGTACCAAAGCGTGGATCCACCTTATAATAATCGGTTGTTGCATAGCCATGATACGTACTATTCTTCCCGTTATCGGCTGGTCTATCGTTCTCCAAAACGGGTGTGAACCATAGAGCTGTTACTCCTAAACGAGTGAAATAATCGAGATGCTGACGTATACCTTCTAGGTCTCCTCCATGTCTGAGGCTCGGTTCGTTGCGGTCGCAAAGTTGGTCTTGCATACCCTTAACAACGTCATTCTTCGGATTACCATTTGCGAATCTGTCAGGCATGAGCATATAGAGAACATCCGAGTTATCGAATCCCTTGTGGTCAGCACTAGCCATAGAACGAGCCAAAAGTTGGTACTTTCGTTTGATAACTTTACCATCCTTGCCCTTAAATGATAGCGTCATCTCACCTGGTTTAGCGTCTTTTAGATTGAGATAAACCAGTAAGTAATTAGGCGAATCAAGTCTAACAAGTGAGTCAATGCGCACGTTCTGATAATCAGTCGATACGTCAGAGAACTTGATACCCTTACCATAAACCATCAACTGAAGTGTTGGATCTTTCATACCGACAAACCAGTTCTCTGGTTCAATACGTGTGATATCCACTTTCGATACCGATTGACTTTTAGGTACGGATGTACTGTTATGAGCTGTCATAGCTGTTGGAACGATGAATAAAGAGAATAAGAATAAGCTGCTCCATAGCCTTCTTGCGGAACAAAGAGCTGCTTTGTTGATTGTTTGTTTTAGGTTCATTGTTATTCGGAAAGCTCCCCAATCCATTGGAAGGATGGGGAGACTTGTTGAAAAGTTATACTTTTACTTCTTCTTACTAGCCTCTTTTTGCTATCTATTTAACCCTTGTAAGGAAGGGAGGAGACGCGTTTAATCATGTAAGATCAAGGCCGATTGCGCATCAACCATTACTTCTCCGCCTTCCATCTGACCAAGTCCTGCTTCGTTGATATCGCCATTTGCACATACAATCGTGTAGTTCCCTTTAGGGATGTTGACGGTTCTTAGACTTGGATTAGCATTGAGTATGACGTAAATATTGTTCCACTTATCACCACCGGCATGGTCTTTTAGACGGAAAGCAACCAGGCAGTCCTGTACTGGAAGGAACTCCAAATGCTTGCGAACAAGGTCTGCATTGCCTAAACGGAAGGCTGGGTGGTTCTTACGAAGTCGGATGAGACGACTGTAATATTGGAACACTTGTGGGTAAGCAGTTAGGTTATTCCAATCCAAGTGATTGATACTGTCAGGTGAATTAAACGAATTGTGGACACCCTTCTTATCGCGTAACATCTCCTCACCAGATAGCATGAAAGGTACGCCTTGAGATGTGAATACAGCCGTTTGAGCCAATTCGTCCAATCTAATTAACGCATCCTTATCATATACCACTTCGGGTATTGAGGCCTTTAAACGGTCTACTAAGCACAAGTCGTCATGGCAGCTTACGTAAGAGATCATCTGTGTTGGCTCTATTGCGTATGGTTTCTTCGAATAGTTCACCTTGTTGTAATCAACCTGCGGGTGGGCTATCATACCTGCAATACCAGCCTTTATGCTCTCTTCCAAACCTTTCACACCACCCAAGAAGCCTGCTTGGTGATCATCAGAGAATGGTCCGCGCAAAGCGTCGCGGATATCATCAGAGAACGCTGCAATGCCTGGCATTTGTGGAATAGCAGCCTTCATCGCCAGCTTGTCATGCGGATAAGCACAAGTTCCAGCACTCCATCCCTCGCCATAAACGAATATCTCGGGGTCAATAGCATTGAGTTCTTGACGGATATCATTCATAGTTTGAATGTCATGAACGCCCATGAGGTCTACACGGAAGCCATCGATGTGATACTCTTTGACCCAGTATTTCATTGACTCAAGCATAAACTCGTGCATAAGTGACTTCTCACTTGCCGTCTCGTTACCACAACCTGAACCATCCGAAGGCGTTCCGTCAGCCTTATAACGATAGTAGGCTTTAGGGAAGGTACGCTCGAAGTTGCTGTTAGCAAGGTCGTAAGTGTGATTATAAACAACGTCAAGTATCACCCTAATACCGGCTTTGTGCAATGCTTGTACCATCTGTTTGAACTCCATGATACGACGAGTTGGCAGACTGGCATCGTATGAGTAACTCCCTTCGGGGACGTTATAATTCAACGGATCATAGCCCCAGTTGTATTGAGGAACATCTGGTTTCGACTCGTCAATAGAGGCAAAGTCGAAGGAAGGAAGAATGTGAATAGCATTCACACCCAACTTCTTTAGATAGTCAATAGCCTTTTGCTCCGTCAGAGCAAGGTACTTCCCTTTGTTTACAAGACCAGATGACTTATCTATAGAAAAGTCCCGATGATGTAGCTCATATATAATAAGGTCGGCTGGACTCTTCGTCGGAACGCGTCTATCCGAGTCCCATCCAACAGGGTTAGTGTCCCTCATGTCCACCACAGCTCCACGACTACCATTGCATCCAACAGCCTTTGCGAAGACACCAGGAGTTTCTCCCTTACCAATATCAAAGGTATAGAATTTCCCTTTTAAGTCGCCTTTCACGACCACTGACCATGTATTATCACCACTCTGCGTGAGCTTCAACTTCTTATAAGCCTTACCACCAAGTCCCTCATCATATAGCCTTAGTACAGGTTTTGATGGTGCATTGAGACGGAAGGTTGTAGCCGATGGTGTGTAAGACACCTCATCGAATCTCTCTTGTGCAGCTGCACCTTGTGAGAGTATTAAGGCAGCGATAGAAGCAGCCAAATAATACTTTATCTTCATTGTTATGTTAGTCTTCTTAATGAATAGTTATAGATGGTTTTATTGATAATAGGCGATTATAACCACTTGTCAAAGCATCATAATCGCCTAATAGAATTATCTTCCAGCTTGGTTAATCAAGTCAATTACTTGTCCATTAAAGTCCTTGTTCTTCATTAACTCTTCGATACTTACATGCATACGATAGCGCCAGTAGTGCTTAGGATTAGCCGGGATGTTAATGCGTTCGGCGTCAGGATCAGCCAACCGGAGCGTTTCATCAATACTCATCCAGTCTTGAATGCCTAAGATGCAGAGCATACTTGGTGATGTCAAATGGCGACTAACGATGTCACGAGCAAGCCATCCAGGTAATGGGTGAGGTGCTGGTCCACCACGATGAAGCATACTATTGAAGTAATCCTGCGCCCTTGCCCAGTCTTCATCCCACCATTGTCGAAGTGTAGCCATGTCATGTGTGGAGATAGTACTTACACTTCTGTAGGGGTTCTGACCCAAGTGTCCGAATCGAACATGCGGGTCTTTCGGCATACTCTGTATCTCCAAACTAAGGATACGAAGCTCATTCATTACCCAGGCAACGCAATCAGGCACCATACCTAAGTCTTCGGCACATACCAACATACGTGTTGCATTCACCAACTTAGGCAACTTCTTCATTGCTTCCTGATACCAGAACTGGTTATTGCGACGATAATAATAATCATTATAAAGCCTGTTGAATACTGCTTTATCACTATCGTAAAGACTCTCATAGATGAATGCGAACTGCACACTAATGCGTGGATGGAAGCGGTTAGGATCCTTATGATCACGCACAAAGAGCACATCGCTAATCAGAGAATACAGACCGTCACGTATCCAAACATCAGTATCTGAGGTCTTACCAGCAAATGCCTTTTCTACCTTACGTTGCGTATCGAAGGCTGGACGCATCTTGTATCTGTCACCCCAAATATGCTCAACATACTTTTGACGAACCTCATCTGCATGCTCTCTAAATACACGATCTAATATCCAATCAGTGATGAATGGCTCGGTAAATAACTCCTCTTGCCAGTGTAAACCATAGCCCTCAATCTCCTCACGACTCATGCCGAGCGATGGAGCAAACTGTCCTAACAAACCATGAACAGAGCTTATTGGAATCTCCCATATACGGAAGAAGCCTAAGACATGATCGATTCGGTAAGCATCAAAATACTTCGACATGTTCTGGAAGCGACGTATCCACCACTTGCAGCCATCGCTTATCATCTCCTCCCAGTTGTATGTTGGAAAGCCCCAATTCTGCCCATTTACAGAGAAATCATCAGGTGGCGCGCCTGCCTGACCATTAAGGTTGAAGTATCGAGGTTGCGCCCACACGTCACATCCGTAACGGTTTACTCCGATAGGAATATCGCCTTTCAGGATCACTTTATGCGCCTGTGCATACTCGTGGACAGCCTTTAGTTGACTGCTAAGGATATATTGTACGTAATAGAAGAAAGCAACCTCCTTGTATGCTTTCTCCTTTGGTGATGATAGCTGTTTACGCTCTGCTTCATCCCATTGGTTATGGTCGGACCAACGTGAGAAGTCAGCTGTTCCATTCTTATCACGCATGTAGCAATATTGAGCATACGGCACTAACCAGCTCTCTGTTTCGATGAAGAAGGCTTTAAAAGCATCACTCGTGAGCACCTTCTGACCCTCTTGTTCGAATAGTAAACGTAGATATTCTGTCTTCGCGTCATTGACTCTTTCATAGTCAATCTGCGGTAAGGCGTTAAGTTCTTTACGCAAGGCTTCGAACTTATCACGCTGCTCTTTATCCTTTAAAGCAGGTAAGGCGTTGAGATCAACATACTGCGGATGAAGTGCAAAGATGGATATACAGCTATAAGGATAGGAATCCGTCCATGTGTGAGTGATGGTTGTATCGTTGATCGGAAGAATCTGTAGCGCACGTTGTTGCGTCAGACTTACCCAGTCAATCATCTTCTTTAGGTCGCCAAAGTCGCCTATTCCGAAGCTATACTCCGAACGAAGAGAGAAGACAGGGACTAATGTTCCGGCTATGCGAACGGCTGGAAGTGGGAAAAAAGCCTCATCCAACTCATAGACCATGACGTCTCCTTCATCCATAGGGGGCAACTCCACAACGCGATTATCGCTGTATTCCCATACGATAGCATCGTTATCTGCTTTGTTTTTAATGAAGAACTTCACTTCTAAATGGCTGCTTGCCAACTTTGCACCATCAATAGTTACCATCCACTCATTGATGTTGTGCTGTGTCATCTTCAGTGCTTTCTTTTCGTTCCAAGCGCCTAATGCTGGTTCAGCACCAATGAGATAGAGTTGATCATCAGCCCTCAACTGTGGTGCACGCACCTTGAGTGTGACCGATTTATTGAAGTTGTTGAGCTTAACCTTCTCTTGTTTCTTGCCAACAACACAATCAGCAATAGCAGAAGAGTATAGGTATGCATCCTCTGGAATATCACTCCAGTGGTCATAAACACAATAGTTTAAACCGCGTTCAGCATCGAAGTTCAATTGATGACACATGACGCTCCATTCCTTTCGCTCCTCGTTATCGCCACGAAGAACACTATAGAAGTAATCAATCTGCGTCCCCGGCTTCACGTCCTTACGCACTTCTACGCTCCAATGATAGCCGTCTAAGGTGTGCATCCTGTACTGTGAGGTCTCATTCACCCCGTTATGTCTCCCTGTAATTATGCTCAAGACAAGTTCTTGACCATAGTAGGTTTGATAGTTTATGTTAAACTGTATGTTCATAGAGTTGGGTAGTTATTTTTCGTCAAAGTTAATAATAATAATGTGAATAAGCAATAGCTCTTTGCATGATTTATATCAATTTGTGCGTAATCGTTTGCATTCTGCATACGAGGGAATGCTTAAGTTAATCAGAAGTAATAATAATCTTGAATTGAGAAGGTGCTTTCTTTGATTTAAAGAGGGCGTTTCTTCACCTCAAAGAGAGCCTCTCTTCACATCAAGGAAAGGCTCTCTTTGTTTGTAAACGATACTATCTACTCCCCTTTTCATTCGAAGAGGGGTTTGTTATGAGGCTGTTTGTGGTTTGTTGTGAGGCATTTACTAAGGTCTGTTCCTATGCTTTCTGTCTTAAAGGAATATTATTGTGGAAGCGGAGGTAAGGGCTAATACAAAGTAAAAAGGCATATCGGAATGCTTTCCGATACACCTTTTTGATTTAGAGAGAGTTATAAAAAAGTAATGTATTTGTTATTCACTTGCACGATGCTCTTTGATGACTGTCACCGAGAGAGCACCTAAGACTAAGGCAACTCCTGCTACAATCATCATGTGACTCTGCTCAGAGCCAACCATGTGAAGCAATAAGCCGCCCACTGCGGCAGCGATGATTTGAGGAATGCAGATCGTTCCGTTAAACAGACCTAAGTATGCGCCCATGTGTCCATAACCCTCCAGTGCGTTTGTAACAAAGGTGAATGGCATAGCAAGCATTGCTGCCCATGCACATCCAATGAGGATGAATGGGATGAACATAACGTACTGGTTGTGTATATAAGCAGCCATGACGAAACCGATACCACCGAGTATGAGCGATAAAGCATACGCCAATTTGCGGTTCTTGAATTGTGGGAGTACAGTTGCCCAAACGACTGATCCAATGGCTTGGATCGCGAAGAGGATGCCCACCCAATTACCTGCTTCCTGATAGCCAGCTGTTGTTGTGGCATCATGTGCAAGCATATCGACGTTCCAGCAGTTTGCTGCTACAGTGCCATTGGTGTATGTCCACATGTACATAAAGGCGAACCAACAGAAGAATTGAACCAATCCAACCTTCCAAAAGGTGGCTGGTGCGTTCTTTAATAAGGTTATCCAGCCCGCTTTCTGTTCGTTTTCTGGATTCTTCAAACTATGATATTCGGCATATTCCTCCGGTGGCATCTCCTTGACTTTGGCTGTTGTATAGATGACACAAAGGATGAGTATGGCTGCACCAATATAGAAGGAGTAGACAACGGAATCGGGGATTACACCCAAAGGAGCCTGATTTGAGATACCAAGGAATGTGAATAAGAAAGGGAAAACATAGCCAGCTATGGAGCCAGCGTTGCATAAGAAGGATTGAATAGAGTAGGCGAGTGTCTTTTGCTTCTCGTTTACCATGTCACCAACAAGCATCTTGAAAGGTTGCATTGCCATGTTGATACTTGTGTCAAGGAACATCAATGAGAGTAGACCAAAGACCATTGCAGTGGATACCGCCATACCCAATGAACCTGCATTAGGCAATAGACACATTACTAAGACGGCTACAGCTGCACCAATGAAGAGGTATGGAATGCGGCGTCCGAAGCGTGTCCATGTCTTGTCGGATAAGGTTCCAACGATGGGCTGAACGATGATTCCCATCAGAGGAGGGAGTATCCAAAAGTAGCTGAGCTTATGTGGATCAGCTCCAAGTGTAGCAAAGATACGAGAGATGTTAGCACTCTGAAGGGCGTAGGCAATCTGTACTCCAAAGAAACCGAAGCTCAGATTCCATAGCTGCCAGAAACTTAAATTAGGTTTTTGTTTCATTACTTATATTCTTTATTAAGCCTCCTTAATAGCTCCAAGGGAGTTTCCTGTAGAGGCAGACCTTGTTTTCTTATTTCGTAGTACCTCTTACTATTAACCTTGTACGTACCACCCTCTTCTCTATGCGGCTCTTGGGTATAACCCCTTCTACCTGATCAATGAGGATATTTGCAGCCTCTTCGCCTACACGCATACCGCGTTGTTCCACTGTTGTTAACATCGGATCGCAAGCAATGGCACGCTCTCCATTGGTAAAACCACAGATAGATATATCTTCTGGAATACGATACCCCATGCGTTTGCAAGAGTAGAGTATGCCAATGGCTGTATCATCATTGACAGCGAAGAAAGCATCAGGAGGATTGGATAAAGACATTACGTCAGGTGTTATAGACTCTGCATCAGCACGATTGTCACAAGTTCTTATCAAGTGTTCATCAGGCTTCATTCCATGCTTCAAGAGGGCATCTTTATAACCATTATATCGGTTTTTTCCAATCTCCATGGTTAGCGATGTCCCATAATAAGCAATGTGTTTACAACCTGTATCTATAAGGTGTGACACGGCAGCGTATGCCCCCATGTAATCGTCAACGACAACTCTACTGGCATTGACACCCGTGCAGATGCGATCGAAGAAGACGAGAGGTAGACCTTGGCTGATGAGCTTTTGGAAGTGATCATACTTCAATGTGTTCTTCGCTTGAGACACGATAATACCGCAAACCTTATTCTCGTGGAAGGCTTTACATATCCTTACCTCGTTCTCATACTTCTCTTTACTTTGTGCAACCATCAATTGGTAACCTCTTGCAGAGGCTTCCTCTTCGATGCCGGAAAGGATAGATGAGAAATAGAAGTGGGATAATTGAGGGATAATAACACCTATTATCTTTAGTGGTTGAACCTTGCTTTTGCGCAAGCTCTCGGCTATGATGTTTGGAAAAAAGTTGTGTTCGCGAGCATAAGCCTTAATCTCTTCGCGCTTCTCAGCCGATATCCTTGGGCTGTCTTTGAGGGCGCGAGAGACAGTAGCAACCGATACTCCTAAGTCTCGGGCTATATCTTTCATTGTTATGCTGGGCAGATTGTTCATCTGAATTAATAGATGTTCTTGATCCTTATAGATTTACTTCTGTAGCGCAAATATACATATTTTTCACAATTCCTTTGACCTATATCAATTTATTTATAGCCTTTTTATGTGCGCAAACGTTTGCGCAGTTTAAATAACATATTTAATACCCAAAAAGTGTGAAAGTCGTCTTTCTCGTTTAACTTTGCACTTACTAAATCTTCAGAATCGGCTATTAACCGACCTTGATGACGCTGAACATATATACTTTAATCAATTTATAACACTTTAATTAACAAAAAGATGAAGCAGGTAAAATGCAAGTTTCCTGTTAAGGTAATGGGGCTCTTCGCTGGTCTCTGCCTTTCAGTTAGTGCTTTTGCACAGTCTACTACTGTCACAGGACAGGTGAAAGATGCTTCAGGTGAGCCTGTTATTGGTGCCTCTGTTCTTATTAATGGAACTACAAATGGTACTGTAACGGATCTTGATGGTAACTTCTCTGTCAATGTGCAACCTGGTGCTACACTTACAATCTCTTACATTGGTTATCAAAAGCAGCAGGTTGCTGCATCCAATGGAATGGTCATTACATTGAAAGATGACCAAGCTCAACAGATGAATGAGGTAGTTGTTATTGGTTATGGTGCCGTTAAGAAGAGCGACTTAACGGGTTCTGTAACAGCTCTGAAGCCTGATGGCAAGAATAAAGGACTTGTTGTCAATGCGCAGGATATGCTCTCTGGTAAGGTTGCCGGTGTGAGTGTCACGAATGATGGTGGTACTCCTGGTGGTGGTTCAACCATTCGTATTCGTGGTGGTTCGTCTTTGAATGCATCTAACAATCCGTTGATTGTCATTGATGGTGTGGCTATGGACCAGACAGGTATTAAAGGTGTATCAAACCCATTGTCACTTGTTAACCCACAAGACATTGAATCATTTAACGTCTTGAAAGACGCTTCCGCTACTGCTATCTATGGTTCTCGTGGTTCGAATGGTGTTATCATCATTACGACAAAGAAAGGTCGTCGTGGAACACAGATATCTTATAATGGTAGCTTTACTGTTAGTACGAATTCAAAGAACTTAGACGTTTTGTCGGCTGATGAATATCGTAAACTTATAACAGAGAAGTTCGGTACGGCATTGTACACACTGGACTCTAATGGTAACAAAGTTCCTACTGCTTATGCTCGTTTGGGTAAGGCAAATACTAACTGGCAAGACGAGATCTTCCGTACAGCATTTAGTCATGATCATAACGTAGCAGTGTCTGGTCAGGCTGCAAACTGGTTACCTTATCGTGTTAGTGCAGGCTATACAAACCAGCAGGGAATCATTAAGACCTCTAACTTCGAGCGTTTCACTGGTGCTTTCACATTGAGTCCTTCTCTCTTGAATGACCATTTGAAGTTGACGTTGAATGCAAAAGGTATGTGGACAAAGAACCGCTATGCTGATGGTGAAGCGATAAAGGCTGCACGTCAGTTCGACCCTACACAGCCTGTTCGTGCAACTGGATTTGATAACTTCGGAGGTTATTATCAGTGGTTGGACGATGGTACTGCGCTCAATGACCCTACTTGGCCACAGACTTACTACTCATTGGCTACTAAGAATCCAGTGTCTATCCTCAATTTAAGGAACGAACGCGCCATTAGTCGCGACTTCTTAGGTAGTGCTGATGTAGACTATAAGGTACATGGTTTTGAAGACCTCCGTTTACACGTTACTGCTGGTATTGATATTGCCAAAGGACGTCAGACAAAAGATATTGATCCTGCTTCTCCACAGGCTATTTACTATGGTTCACATGGTTGGGAATCACAGTTGAAGCGCAATATGCAGCTTTCTGCTTATGCTCAATATTATCATGACTTTAACGACAAGGCTAAGAATCACTTTGATATCATGGCTGGTTATGAGTGGGCACACTTCTGGCATAATACGCACAACTCATATTGGAGCTTCTATCCAAAGACTAATAACGATGCAACACTTGCCGGTAAAGAGCGCAATCGTACGAAGTATGACTTCGCAACAGAGAACTACCTCGTATCTTTCTTCGGTCGTGCTAACTGGTCGTTGATGGATGGTCGCTACATGGTAACAGCTACTGTTCGTGATGATGGTTCGTCTCGTTTCAAAGATCACTGGGCTGTATTCCCATCATTCGCATTTGCTTGGCGTATGAATGAAGAGAATATGTTGAAGCAGATTGATTGGTTATCTGACTTGAAGTTGCGCCTTAGCTGGGGTATGACAGGTCAGCAAGAAGGTATCGGAGATTATAACTACTTCGCCGTTTATGAGATGAATACAGGTAACGATTCTTACTATCCTGTCTATGGTGATGGTACGTTAGCTCGACCAAAGGCATTCGATCCGAATCTGAAGTGGGAGACGACCACCTCTTATAATATAGGTCTAGATTGGGGTATCCTCAAGCAGCGTCTTAGCGGTACAGTTGATTGGTACTATCGTAAGACAAGTGACCTCCTTAACAGTGCAACTGTGTCTGCTGGATCTAACTTCCGCAATCAGGTTATGAGCAACATCGGCTCTATGTTTAACACAGGTGTTGAAGCAAGTATCCACTGGTTAGCCGTTAATACCAAGCTATTCAACTGGACAATGGATTACAACCTCACCTATAATTATAATAAGATCACTAATCTTAACGGTGGCAATGATGCGAACTACTTCGTTCCAACAGGTGGTATCTCTGCTGGTACAGGTGGTAACATTCAGGCACAGCATGTAGGTAACGCTGTCAACTCCTTCCATGTATTCCAACAGGTATATGATAAGAATGGAAAGCCATTAGAGGGTGTAGTTGTAGACCGCAACGGTGATGGTAAGATCACAGATGCTGATAAGTACTATTATAAGGCACCTGCTGCTCCTGTAACAATGGGCTTTGCTTCTCGCTTTGAGTATCGTAATTGGGATCTCGGTTTCGCACTCCGTGCAAGTCTTGGTAACTATGTTTACAATGATGCTTTCGCAAGTGTTGCAAACATGTCAAACTCTGAGTTGTATTCAAAGAGTAAGTTTCTTGTAAACCGTCCATCGGATGTCTTGGCTGATAACTGGCTCACAACAGAGACAAAGTCTATACAGACTGATTACTGGGTACGGAATGCTTCATTCCTAAAGATGGATAATATTACCCTTGGTTACAGCTTCGCTAACCTTCTCAAGCAGGGTAATTGGAATGGTATCTCCGGTCGTGTTTACGGTACAGTGAACAATGTCTTCTGTCTTACTAAGTATAAGGGACTTGATCCAGAGGTGTTTAATGGTATTGACAATAACCTCTATCCGCGTCCAATATCATTCATCTTGGGTCTGAATTTAAACTTCTAATCCATTTAAAGAGTAGTTACAATGAATACAAACATTAAATATATATTCTCTGCAGCAGCCTTTATGCTGTCTGTAGGACTTACCTCTTGTACAGGTGATTTGGATGTTAATCCAATTGATCCAAACCTAAAGACAAAGGTTAATACAAAGGCTGAAAGCGCCTTAAACAAGTGTTATGCTACTATCGCAATGGCTGGTAATGGAGGAGCTAATGGTGATTGTGATGTCGATGGTATAGATGGTGGTACGAGTGGTTACGTTCGTCAGTTGTTCAATACACAGGAACTTACAACGGATGAAGCCATCTGTGCTTGGGGTGGTGATGAGGGTATTCTCAACTTCAACTTCAATACTTACGATGCTTCACATCCTATGTTGAAAGGTTTCTATAACCGTCTTTACGCAGGCATTACTTACTGTAATCAGTATCTTGCCGACTATGGCGACTATAACGAAACGATGTCTGCTGAGGCTCGATTCCTCCGTGCTTTGAACTATTATTACCTATTGGATGAGTTCGGTAACGTGCCATTTACGACAGCAATATCGTCTAGTAATCCTGTTCGTATCAAACGTGCTGATCTTTACAAGTGGCTTATTGACGAATTAAAGACCAATGTTGAGCCTAAATTGAGCGCGCCTCAACCAAAGACATCATCTACTGCTGGCTATGGTCGTGTTGATAAGGCAGCTGCGTGGATGCTCTTGGCTCGTCTCTACATGAATGCTGAGGTATATACAGGTACAGCTGACTGGGCTAATGCTAAGCTATATGCAAAGAAGGTCATCGACTCTCCTTACAAGCTCTACACAACTAAGAAAGGACAGTGGAGTGCCTATCAACAGCTCTTCATGGGCGATAATGGCGAGAATGGAGCATCTGTTGAGGCTATCTTCCCAATCCTCCAAGATGGTAAGACAACTACCTCTTACGGTACAACGCTTTACCTCATGGCTGGCTCAAACGACAACAGCGAGCACATAAAGGATGCCACAACAAAGGGCAACAACACAACTGCAGGATGGGGTGGTAACCGTATGCGCCATGACTTAGTGCTGAAGTTCTTCCCTAATGATGACGCTCCTAATATTGGTGCATACGCTATGCCTGCTGCTGCCGATGATGATCGTGCGCTCTTCGATGGTGATGGTAGAAACGTAGATAATGGTAATAATGAAACTGATGTGAAAGTGTTTACCAACGGATTTGCCGTTTGTAAGTTCACTAACTTTAAGACGGATGGTTCTGCCGGACATGACTCTAATTTCCCTGATACCGACTTCTTCCTCATGCGTGCTGCTGAAGCTTATCTGATATATGCCGAGGCTGATGCCCGTATGAACGGTGGAACGACAACAACCGATGGTACACAATACATCAACGCACTACGTAGTCGTGCGCACGCTACCACTCACACCGCTTATTCTCTGCGTCAGATCTGTGACGAATGGAGCCGTGAGTTCTACTTCGAGGGTCTCCGTCGCACAACACTCATACGTTTCGGTTACTTTGGAGGTGACGTTAACTATAACTGGAGTTGGAAGGGCGGCGTAAAGAACGGTCGTAACTTTGATGCTCACCTCAATCTCTTCCCAATTCCTTCATCTGACTTGACAGCTAACGGAAATCTTGTTCAGAACCAAGGATATAATTAAAGTGTATGCCAATACTTAGCTGATGGTGCACACCAGAGGCTAAGTATTGGATAGAAAGAAGATTGAACTATCGAATAGAACATAAATGATTAAATGATAATTAATATGAAATCAATAATAAAGTCATCATTGTTATTGTGTGCAGGTGTAGCATTGTTCTCTGCTTGTGACAAGGACTTGGATCATAATCCAACCCTTCAAACACCAAAGACATTTAAGCTGAATACTCCTGCTTACGCTGCACAGACAGTTGACCTAAAGGTTGCTGATAAGTTGAACTTCACTTGGTCACAGCCAGAATACGGTGCTCCAATAGCAGCCGAGTATGGTATGCAATTCTCAACTACCAATAAGTGGACTAAATCAGTCGATAAGGTGGTTGATATGGATACTGAACGTGGCGACTACGCGCCTGTTGGTACACCAACAGGAACATGTAGCACGTCGGTTAGCGCAGCCGACCTTGCGACCGCAATAGAGAAGATGGAGCGTTATGAAGAGGGTCATGTGCCAGCAAGCCAAGACCTCTATGCGCGCGTTTACTCAATTGTTAAGGGTGATACCATCTATTCAAATGCCGTTAAGGTTAGCGTTACTCCTTATTATGTTGAGCTATCTGATGCTCCTGTTGAGACCTGGTATCTCGTTGGTGGTAACTTCGGTGATGGCTCTTGGGGCAATAGTCAGGTTGTACCTTTGCTCCCACAGGAAGGTCAGGAGTATGACAAGAAGACTGGTAAGGGCGTTATCTCTTGGACTGGTTACCTGTCAACAGCAGGCTTCAAGTTGAAGAAGAACCCTGCAAATTGGGATGATGGTCAGGTTGGTCAGGGCGCAAGCTTTGGTGATTTCAAATATAACGATGGCGGCTCATCAGATATTAAAGTACCAACAGCAGGCTACTATACGATTACATTCGATACAAAGAATCCTAAGTTGAAGATTGTACCTTACACTGGTGCAGCACCTACTGTCTATACTTCAATGGCATTGCCTGGCAAGCACGATGGATGGACTGTTGCTGGTGGTACACCAATGACTGCAGAGACTTCTGTTGTTGAGAACCACGATTGGAAGGCTACTGTGACATTCACTGAGAAGTCAACAGGTGCTGATGGTGAGGGTTGTAAGTTTGCTGCTAATGGTACTTGGGATGTGAATTGGGGTGCTGAAAACTTCCCATACGGCGTTGCTACTAAGGGTGGTAAGAATGTTCGTAACTTGAAGGGAACGTACACTGTTTACTTCAACGACATCACTGGTCAGTATTCTTTCGTAAAACAATAATAAATAAAAGATACCTTTTAGTGGGTGTGTGCCAATGGGCATAGCCTTGGGGCGCACCCTCTACTTAATAACAAGAATCGATATGAAGAAGATATTAATCTTAGCAAGTGTCGCACTGCTCCTTGCTTCTTGTGGTAGCAATGAATATGAAGAGTGGACTAAGCCACAGTATAGTCCAGAGGAGACGGCCAGTTCTGTGAAGTTCACAGTAGCCGAAGCACCCGCAATCGACTTTAATACTGTGACAGCCGACTCTGTTCTGCTCTTTACTCCATCAGTGGTTTCAACTGATGCCGTAGCTGCACAAACCTTGACTGCCGTACTTTCTAATAACAACAAGACGGCAACCTTAAATGTTAGCAATGCAGGAAAGGTAAAGAGTTCAGAACTTGTTTCTGCCATAGAGACCCTTTATGGTAAGAATGGCGATCAGCATGAAGTAGCCATAGCCGTAACCAATAAGATTAAATTACAGCGTGGCGAGGGCTATAGTCTGTCGCAGAATGTAAAGGCAAAGGTCACTTGCGTTGCTCCTGCTTTCACCCAGTATCTCTATATGTCGGGCGATGCTAATGGTTGGTCATTCAGCAATCCGCTCTATAGCCCAGCTGCCGATGGCAAGTACACAGGCTTTATGTATCTCAATCAGAACGGCTTTAAGTTTGCTACCCAACAGAATTGGGATGGTACTGACTATGGTCAGGATCTTGTAGAGAAGGGTGCTAACATCGTTATGACTGAGCCTGCTGGTTTCTATAAGGTAGACCTTGATTTGACCTCACAAACCATTACTTACACCGCAATCAATAGTGTTGGTATCATTGGTTCTGCCACTCCTAACGGTTGGAGCAGTGACCAAGCAATGACTTACAATGCGGCTCAAAAGTGTTGGGAACTTGATAACGTAACCCTGACAACAGGCGAGATGAAGTTCCGTGCGAATAGCGATTGGGTGTTAGACTGGGGCGGTTCATTGGATAACATCACCTTTAAGGGCGGTAATATCAATGTAACAGCTGGCAAGTACAACATCAAGTTGTATCTCTCTTGTGACAGCAAGTCACACTGCACCATGGAGCTTGTTCCATAGACGTTGAATACCTAATTATATATTTCGGGTGCGTTAGTTCTATCTTGACTAACGCACCTTTTTCATGCTCCTTGTGTGCATCTGCCCTCGTGATAAGTGTGTTTCATTCCTGTTTCATTCTATGAAACTCACCGTTTCAATACATGGAACGCATGGTTTCAATACATGGAACGCAGGGTTTCATCCTATGGAACGCATCGTCTCAGGCTCTGAAACGCACAGTCTCAAGCCTATGAAACATAGAGTTTCAAGTATGTGAGACACAGAGTATCATGCGCTGATACACACCGTCTCACGGCGTGAAAATCCCATTACCATACGCTGATAATGTCTATTATATGAGTTCTGCTTGGCTACAATCTGGACTTCTCTGCATTGCCAGCACCCGTACCTTTGTATTTGCTTCGCTTAGCATTAAAGTTGTAAGTGACGGTCAGTGAGACAGCGCGGGAGTAGTTGTAGCAATCTTTGTCTAATGTTGTTCCATAGCCATGAAGCGTCCATCGCTCACGTTCGGACTTGAAGATATCGTCAGCCGAGATTGTGAATATGAGTTTTTCGTTGCAGAATGACTTGCGAAGAAATATATTGGTCTTTGCGAATCCATTGATTGTTTGGAATCCATCGTACAGCTTCGTGCGTGCTCTGAAGTATATGCTTGCTATGAAAGACTTACTGAAAGCAAACGTGTTGTTTAATGAGAAGATGAAACAAGGGCTGTTCTTCACTAATGTTCCATCGTCTGATGGTGCGTGGAAACACTGCTGCATGTAATGAAACTGTGCTGTTGGATGATATAACCCGAACTTAGGAGAAGCTGAGATACTTGCATAAAGGTTCTCAGAATGGTCGTAGTTGTAGGTTGAAGAGAATGAGATAGCCTGATTATTGTATAGTTTATGAGTCCAGAACATCACGTCTTTGTAGTATTTATAGCCTATAGATAGACTCAACCAACGATATATCCCGTTTATTTCTACGTTGTGTATCTGTTCAGGATGCAGTTCCGGATTACCCCCTTCATAGGCATAACGATTGTTATACTGTATGAAGTTGCGCAGAGTACGGTAGCTTGGACGATGGATTTTGTTGCTATAATTGAGTTGAAAGCTCCACTTCTCGTGATTCCATGATAGTGAGAAGGAGGGAAAGAGATTGCTGTAATGTTTACTGGCATCGTCTTGTTTCACTCCAAAAGAGTAATAGTTGGAGGTTACATGCTCATATCTTAGTCCTGTGTTAAGTATGAAATTGCCGAAAGAATGGGTATATTCAGTGAATAGCGCATGATACCTTCCCTTGATATTGGTCTCTGATGCCGCTACAATCTGCTCTTTGTTATTGAAATCTCCACGTGAGTTTGTGCTGGAAAGTTCCGTTCCCCAGTATATATTTCCGCCCCATAACGGGTGACTAAGAACCAGTTTCCCTGCCCAGAGGTTGCTGTGTTGGTTACCCGTGGAGTGTACTTCACGATTAGGGAACTCGTTGGAGTGTTCCGATTGGGCGTGTCTTTCTTTTGTGCCTATACTCATGTAAGAAGCATTGAAGTCTATGCTAAGTTTTCCAAGCCGTCCCACATAATACAAGTCTGCCTGATGTCGAGCAGGAACACGCACTTCCACGTCTCCTTTCTGTGCTATTGTTCCTTCTAAAGTACCATTCTTATAGATGTTTTGGTTGTTATTTATAGACCCATCCATGTGATAGTCGGTGTAATAACGATAAGCTCCACCGATGGTATTGCTATCATTTACCAAGTAAGAAGCACCAATATTTTCGGAAAAGATATTATGGTTACCCTCGTATCTGATATGTTGTTGCGTCTCAATATCCTCTCTACTGGTATGTATTTGAGAGCAGAGATAATTCTTCTCTTGGTCTTTATAGTTCATCCAAGTGAGGTTATTGAAAAGCTCCCAGTGCTTAGTTCTATAGGTAAACTTGGTTGCCTCCGAACCTGTCCACTTCCCATTGTATTCTATCCGAGTATCATTGCGAAAGCTAAGACCGTTAGCTTGCCTGCGAATAGTCTTGATTCGGATGACAGACTGTACTTGTGCATCGTATTGCGCACCGGGACTTGTAATGACTTCTACACTCTTTATGTTGTCAGACTTTAGTTCCGTAAGTTCTTTCATATCGCTTATTCTGCGATTATTGAGGTATATAAGCGGTGTACCCTTGGCAAACACCTGCACATTATCACCATTGGTTGTGACACGAGGGAGCTGTCCTAAGACATCCATAGCTGTTCCTAATTTCGATAAAAGGGAATTTTCAACGTTGATACTCATCCCTCCACTGGTCTGTTTGTATAGTGGACGGGATGTTTTAATGGTCACTTCCTTCAGTTTTAAGGCATCGGGTTGAAGCTGAATGATACCTGCTTGCTCTGTTGAAAAGGTACGATAGACTGGTTTATAACCCACGTAACTAATGCGGGCGATGACCTTTGATGGCTCAAATGGTACTACGAAGACACCACTTTCATTGCTAACTCCACCTGATATAGCAGTGGAGTCGACAACAGACAATAGTAGAACATTAGCGTAAGGCACTGGCTGTCCGGTCTCATCAATGACCTTTCCTGTCAGATGTCGCCTTGTCTTGTGTGTACATTCCACCATGATAACGTCTCCGCGACGTGTCATTCGGATGGGATAGAAGCCTATGAGTTGTTCAATAGCATCTGGAACACTCTTGTTCCTGATGTTAGTAGTGATGCGGAAGTCCTCTAAGTCGTTGTAAATGAAGTTCACGGTGTATCGGTTTTGCAGGTGGTTTAACTCCTTCAACGCCTGCGCCATGGATACATTATTATATTGTCGACTGATACGTTGGGCTGATACTCCATGCGAGCTGATGAGGAGTAGCAGAATAATAAGATATCTTTCCATAGCTTTACTCTATTGTTAATGTGTTATCAGAATAGCTAACTTTTACGCGGTCAAAGGCATTCAGCAGTTCAATATTCTGTTGAAGACTACCCTGTCTATCCCATTTGAAGTAGAGACGGATGTGTGTTGATACTGGATTTAGCACTTTCACGTCGATATGATAATATGCTGCCATAGCATCAACGATGGTCTTCAAAGATGTATCCTCAAACACAATAGGTTGCAGAGGAATACTATCTGTCTTGTGAAGGAGTACTCGGTTAAGGCTGTCTGAAACTGCTTTGCGTTCTGCCTGCGCCTTCTTTATAGAGTCTGTAGCCGTTATATGAGGAGTTTTTGGGTGTGTTTCAACCTCCTCTTTACTACCAAAGAAAGGTAGAATACCCAACTGAACTGTAGCAGCAAACGCCAAGCCTGATATAAAGATGATACCGATAGTAGATGCCGCAATCCGCTTCCAGTTGCGTCTTTGTGGTATAGAATGTTCTATCGCAAAGCGTTCCCACTCGGCATTAACGTCTATGTCCTCATCCTCATGACGTTTCATAGCACGTTTAGTCATAGCCAGATAGGATGCAAACGAGCTTATCTCCTCATCTGCAAGCAGTGCTTCTATCTCTTTCGTGGTGTATTTCTCAGGATGATCCAGCATGTTGAGGAATATCCTTTGTTTCTCTTCTGATTGCTTGTTGTTCATTGTCTTGCTTGGTTAAGTTGCCTTTTAATGATGTTAATAGCCTCTGAAAGATGGTGATACACAGTTACTCTGCTCACGCCTAAGTCATCGGCAATGCGCTGAAAGGGTAGTCCTTGCACATGACGTAGGCGCAGAATCTGACGACGAATAGGCGGCTCTAAATGTTCAATGAGTAGCATTAGGCGGTCAAGTAGGGTTTCGTCATCTTCGGAGAGAATAGTCTCTGCATCATTCAAAAGTAGTTTTGAGGTCCTTTCTCGTATGTCTTTATGTGCAATAATATTCAGACAACGATTGCGAACAGCCCTTATCAAATAGCCTTCCTCCGTCTCTGGAAGCAGTATTATACCCTCTTCAAAGACCTTGGCAAACACGTCACTCACCACGTCTTTACATTCATCTTGATCGTAGAGAATCCCTTTTGCCACCCGATACATCGGTTGGTAATAACGCTTGAAAAGCCTTTCTATGTCAGTATTTTCATGTATCATACACTATTCTTACAGCTCAGAAGGTGGAAATGTAAAGCTTGACAATGATTTTTATTGTATTAGATTACAAAGATAACAATTATACTTTAATAAGCTGTTTACTATCAAGAAAAACGTTAAAGTACGCTATTTGTATGTCATAAAGACTTATCTTTCCTCTTCAATGATAGTCTCTTTCATTAGTGGTATATATTGTTTGTTTAAGTTTCAGTCTATGAAACTTATTATCTCAATAAATGGAACGTAGAGTTTCAGTATATGGAACGCAGGGTTTCAATACATGGAACGCACAGTCTCAATGCCTGAAACTCTCATTACTATGCACTGGTAGTGCTTGAAAGTGTATTATCTTGAATCAGAATGAGCGTATCGTAGGGTGGAGGAAAGGAAGACGTGGGGGTGTGATAGCCGTTAGTTGTGGTTGTGACCATACCCTGTTCGAAGTGCAAACGTTTGCATGAAAAAAAGAGTAAACCGTAAGCTGTATAGTAAGATAATGTGTTGTAAATCACTAACTTTGTGCTCATTGACAAGAATTAACTAAAAATTGAAATCTACATGAAACGTATTTTGACAAGTTTATGTGCCTCTTTATGTTGCATCTGTGCGATGGCACAAGGTTGGCCAAGCAGTTATGGCGGTGTGATGTTACAAGGTTTTTATTGGGATTCGTTTGATGATTCGCAGTGGACAGTGCTTGAAAAGAAAGCCGACGACCTATCGGGTTACTTCGACCTTGTATGGGTTCCGCAGAGTGGTAAGGCTGCTGGCTCGAAGTCGATGGGCTATGATCCGCTCTATTATTTCAATCAGAACTCATCGTTCGGTACGGAGGCAGAACTCAAGAGTATGATTCGTACCTTCAAAGAGAAGCATATTGGGACGATTGCCGATGTAGTGATTAATCATCACGGAACGAATAATGGATGGTTTGGATTCCCTGCCGAGACATATAAAGGAGTTACTTATCAGCACCAGTCTACTGATGTCTGCGCTAATGATGATCGCGAAAAAGCGGGCGAACAGGCTCGGAAAGAGGGCGTGCAGTTGAGTCGGAACAATGATGAAGGACAGGATTGGGATGGTATGCGCGACCTTGATCACAATAGTCAGAACGTACAAACGATTGTCAAAGCATACGAAGATTACTTGCTCAATGACCTTGGTTATGCTGGTTTCCGATATGATATGGTGAAGGGATTTGGCGCTTCTCATGTTGGTGATTATAATACTGCAGCAGGCGTGAAGTACTCTGTTGGCGAGTATTGGGACGGCAATGCGAATACGGTAAAGGCATGGATTGATGGTACGGGAAAGCGTAGTGCTGCTTTCGATTTCGCCTTCCGTTATTCCGTTCGTGATGCTATCAATAGTCAGAATTGGGCTGTATTAGGCAACAATTATACTACGGGGTTGAATGTTGATAATGGTGATTACAAGCGTTATTCAGTGACTTTCGTTGAAAACCATGATGTTGAGTATCGCTCTGCTTCAGAACAACAAGACCCTATCCGAAGGGATACGTTGGCTGCTAATGCCTATCTTTTAGCTATGCCAGGAACGCCTTGTGTGTTCTATAAACATTATCTTGCTTATCCAAAAGAGATAAAGGCTATGATTGACGCACGCAAGTTGGCAGGGATTACTAACGAGAGTGCGTATCAGATGTATCGCTCTTCAAAGGATTATTATGCCAATGTTGTGAAGGGAGAGAAGGGCGATTTGCTTGTCGTTGTGGGTAAAGGTGCGAACCAACTGGTTGTTCCTTCTTCACGTTATAAAAAGCTGTTGAGTGGTTATCACTATGCTTATTATCTTGCACGAGAGGCTGAATTGCCATGGGCGGATAAGGCTAATGGAAGTTATGAAAGTGAGAACTTGAAGGTTAAACTGGTGGCTGTTTCTGCTGATGATAACGCTCGATTGGTTTATACCTTAGATGGTTCAACACCGACGGTAGGTAGTCGGAAAGTGGCAAATGGTACTGAAATCACATTGCCTGAGGGGAAGACTATATTAAAGGTGGCAGTGTTGTCGAATGGTAAAGTAGGGGAGCAGGTGCTCACACGCACGTATATGGTGAAGCAGCCAGCGCCTTTCGTACCTCAAACTATCCGTGTTTACGTGAATACGGAGCAGGTGGGTTGGAACGATTATGTGAATATTCACTCTTGGGGTGGTACTCATGTCGGAACGTCTTGGCCGGGTGGTAAGGTGACAAATAAGGCTACAGTGAATGGCAAGACATGGTTCTGTAAGGAATACACACTCAATAAGGCGAATGATTATGTCAACTTTGTTTTTAACATAGGAACGGCTACAACGGCTGCTAATAGCCAGACCCTTGATATTGAACGAGTGAATAAAACCTCTTACTTTGTGGTTACAAGTACGAAAGAAGATGGAAAATATAAGGTGAATGATGTGACTTTTAGCGTGACAAAGATTGATAATGTACGTGGTAAAGAAGCACCAGCCAGCACCGATAACCATTATTACACCCTGTCTGGGCAACGCCTTTCTAAAGTGCCAACACAGGCTGGTATCTATATTCACAATGGTAAGAAGGTTATTATAAGATAGATAGATTAGGTTTTAGTTCATACTTTTAATTAATGTAGAAGTAATGGTTTTAGGTTTAAGTTTTTATGTTTGAATGGTTCAAAACAATATGTTTACTTAGATAACAAGTTTTGAATGACAATAAGCGAGGGCGTTCACAGTGGTGTTCGCCTTCCTTTCTTTTTATATTGTAAGTCGAATAGCACTTCTCTTATCCCTGCTTCTTTCTCCATTAGTCAGTACTAACTGTTAAATAATGTAAGGCTTGTAATATTTACAAAGGATAGTTTCTTTTCTTCCAACAAATACTCTTAAATTTGCATCCGAACATTAATTAATAATTTATTATGGCGACAAGAAACGATGTATATAAGTGCCCAGAGACGGGTAGTTTAGTAGAAGTATTGGTTGGTGGAGAGTGCGAGTTAGGTAACTTGCAACCAGTTAAAGAGAACACAACCGATGCTGCCACCGAGAAGCATGTACCAGTGGTTGAGAAGATCGAAGGCGGTTATCGTGTTACAGTTGGTGAGGTTGAGCACCCAATGACAGAGGCTCATTCCATCCAATGGATCGAATTGATTACCGAAAACAACGAAGTCCTCCGTAAGTATCTAACTCCAACAGACAAGCCTGTGGCAGTCTTCAAGACAGATGCTAAGGAGGTTTACGCACGTGAATATTGCAACCTTCATGGTCTTTGGAGATCAAAGTAAGTAAGAGCTTTAGCAGACATCAATAACTAAAGAGGGTACATAGACACCTTAATCAGGGTCTTATGTGCCCTCTCTCTTTATGGGCTATGGGTAAACTCGCTGTGTTATGGTGTTTAGGTAGGGGCTAATTCCCCTCTTTAAGAATAGTATGTGATTGTTAAGGCTTTGTTTTTAATAAACGAAAAAAGGAAGTTCTGTAATTGAGAACTTCCTTTTCTATGCGCTCCAGGATGGGCTTGAACCAACGACCCCCTGATTAACAGTCAGGTGCTCTAACCAACTGAGCTACTGAAGCAGTGCTTGTTTCTTGTAAGCGGTTGCAAAGGTAGTATGTTTATTTGTAACTACCAAATGTTTTGAGAAGATTTTTTAATTAAAGAGGAAAATCCTTTATTTTATCCTCGATATTATGTGTTTTCGATTATAATAATGTACTTTTGTTCCGTAGATAACCGCATAACTTACAAACAAAACATAAGTAATGAGAAAACTGTTTATAGTATTTAGTCTCTGTATTCTTACTTTCGGTGGTGCTGCGATGGCACAGAATAATACCGAAAAGGATCATAATTTTAAAGTAGCAAAGAATCTTGAGACCTTCTCCGCCATATATAAATACCTTGACTTGATGTATGTTGACACCCTCAATGCAGATGAGGTTGTAGGCAATGGTATTAATTATATGCTTCATTCGTTGGACCCTTATACGGTGTATTACCCTGCAGATAAGGTGAAAGATCTCGACTTGATGATATCAGGTAAGTATGCTGGTATCGGTGCAATAATACGTTATAACTTTGCTATAAAGAATACGATTATTGATCAGCCATACGAGAATATGCCTGCTGCAGAGGCTGGATTGAAGAAGGGCGATATTATTCTTGCTATCGGCGACTCGTCTATGGTGGGTAAAGATGTATCCTATGTTAGTAACAGGCTACGTGGTGATGCGGGCTCACGGTTCGTCCTCACGATAAAGAGACCATCAACGGGAAAGAAGATGAAGTTTAAGATTACGCGTCGTTCCATCCAATTACCAGCAGTGCCATACTATGGCTTGCAGGATAATGGTGTGGGCTATTTAAATCTCAACTCTTTCACAACTGATTGTTCAAAGGACGTTCGTCGCGCCTTTCTTGATATGAAAAAACAAGGTATGAAGTCGCTTGTCTTCGACCTTCGTAATAATGGTGGTGGAAGTCTGCAAGAGGCTATCAATATCGTAAACATGTTTGTTCCGAAGGGTATCACATTGGTGAAGACCGTTGGAAAGATGGAACGCGCGAATAAGGAATACAAGACAACTGTAGAGCCAATAGATACAGTTATGCCAATAGTTGTTTTAGTGAGTGATGAGACCGCAAGTGCCAGTGAGATTACAAGTGGCAGTTTACAAGACTTGGATCGGGCTGTTGTTCTCGGTACACGAACATACGGTAAGGGACTCGTTCAGGTATCAATGGATCTCCCTTATAATGCCAACTTAAAGTTGACAACCAGCAAGTATTACATCCCTAGTGGGCGTTGCATCCAAGCTATCAATTATAAGCACTCTAATGGTGGATACACCGAACATGTGCCTGACTCATTGACACATGTGTTCCACACAGCCAATGGACGAGAGGTTAGAGATGGTGGAGGTATTAAGCCAGATATCGAAGTACAACCTGACTCTCTACCTAATATTGCATTCTATCTCACCGCTTCTGGACGTGATTCAACCGAGGTTATGTTGAACTGGGAATTGAAGTATTTGAGAACACATCCTACAATAGCTCCAGCTAAGAGCTTCGTTATCTCTGATGTAGATTACGCTGACTTCAAACAGGCAGTACTAAAGAGTGGCTTCAAATATGACCGTGAAAGCAAGAAGTATTTAGAGGGTCTTGTGAAGCTCGCAAGGTTTGAAGGCTATTATGATGATGCTAAACCAGAATTCGATGCACTGGAGAAAAAGCTCAATCATAACATTGCTAAGGATCTTGATTACAACAAGCAAACCTTAAAACAGTTGTTGACAAGTGATCTTGTTGCTGCTTATTACTATCAGAGGGGGGCAATGGAAAATGGCTTGCAGTTCGACAAACAATGGAAAAAGGCAGTAGAGTTATTGAATGATCCAGCTGCATATAAGAGAGTGTTACAGCCTTTAGTTGATTCTAAAAAGACTACCGAGACAAAATAAGGAATAATCGTCATAGGCAATAGACGATAGTTTTAAAAAGATTGAAGATACTCTCTGATGTTATCAAGGAGTATCTTTTTTGTTATAGATAGGCGTTCTTATTCTTATAAAAGGGCGTTGGAAAGCTGAAAAATTAGTCTATTTTTATTTGATAAATAATGGATTTAATACTAATTTTTAGTCTATTTTCCTATTTTAAACAGCATCTTTTCAGAATTAGGTATATGTTCTTAAGAGGATTTGGAAGGCTTATCACAAAGATAATAAAGCGTGTGTTGGGAGGCAGGCGTATGGAGTTAGGCTTGTGTGATAGCGATGGTTGCCAATTACGTATATAATATGTATTAGAGCTACTTATACTTTAAGAAAATGCAGAAAACATTTGGCTTGTGTCGAATTTATTTGTAACTTTGCACACGTTCAGAGGAATGAGGGGCTTTCGATAGCTCCTCATTTTTCATATTAAAACGCTTATGATAGATAAAAACGTTGTAAAAAGTCTCGTTGACGAGTGGCTGGAAGGTAAGGAATACTTCCTGGTTGACATTCAAATAAGTCCTGATGACAAGATTGTTGTTGAAATTGATCATGCCGATGGGGTATGGATTGAGGATTGTGTAGAGCTGAGTAAGTATATAGAGGATCGCCTTTCACGTGATGAGGAAGACTATGAGTTAGAGGTAGGTTCTGCTGGTCTTGGTCAGCCATTCAAGGTTCCACAGCAGTATCAGAACTTCATTGGAAAGGAAGTTGAGGTGCTGGATAAGGACGGGAAGAAGGTTAAAGGCGTTTTGAAGAGCGTTGATGGCAATGATTTCGTCGTTGCTGTTAATGAGAAAGTACAAGTGGAAGGTAAGAAGCGTCCAGTGAAAATGGATGTAGACCATGCGTACAAGATGGATGAAGTAAAGTATACAAAATATATAATAAGTTTCAAGTAAAGGCTATGGCAGCAAGAAAAGTAGAAGAAGAGCGTCCGAATATGATCGAGACCTTTAAGGAGTTTAAAGACACCAAGAGCATCGATCGCACAACACTTGTGAGTGTTTTGGAAGAGAGCTTCCGTAATGTTCTCGCAAAGATATTCGGTAGCGATGAAAACTTCGACGTGATTGTTAACCCAGACAAGGGCGACTTTGAGATTCATCGTAACCGTGTAGTAGTGGCTGACGGCGAGGTTAAAGACGAGAATAAAGAGATTAGTCTGACGGATGCACGTAAGATAGAAGCCGATTACGAAGTCGGTGAGGATGTTAGTGAGGAGGTTGATTTTAATAAGTTTGGGCGCCGTGCTATCTTGAATCTACGCCAAACATTGGCTTCAAAGATCCTTGAATTGGAGCATGATTCACTATATAATAAATATAAGGATCGCGTTGGGCAGATTATTTCCGGTGAGGTTTATCAAACATGGAAACGTGAGGTTTTGCTTGTTGATGACGAGAATAACGAGTTGATCTTACCAAAGGGTGAGCAGATACCACGTGATCAGTATCGTAAGGGTGAGACCATTCGTGCGGTGATTCTGCGCGTTGATAACGAGAATAACAACCCAAAGATTATCCTCTCACGTACAGCACCTGAATTCTTGGAGCGACTTTTGGAGGCAGAAGTTCCTGAAATAGCAGAAGGCTTGATAGCCATTCGTAAGATTGCTCGTATGCCTGGTGAACGTGCTAAGATAGCTGTTGAAAGTTTTGACGATCGCATTGATCCTGTTGGTGCTTGCGTTGGTGTACGTGGTAGTCGTGTACATGGTATTGTTCGTGAGTTATGCAACGAGAACCTCGATGTCATCAATTGGACTGCCAATACTAAGCTCTTCATCCAACGTGCATTGGCTCCTGCTAAGGTTAGCAGTTTGACCATTGACGAGGAAAATAAGAAGGCGGAGGTTTACTTGCAACCAGAGGAAGTGAGCTTGGCAATCGGTCGTGGTGGTATGAATATCAAGTTGGCTAGTATGCTGACAGGTTATACTATTGATGTGTTCCGTGAGCTTGATGAACAGAATGCAGAGGAGGATATCTATTTGGATGAGTTCTCTGATGAGATTGATCAGTGGGTTATCGATGCCATTAAAGGCATTGGTCTTGATACCGCACGACAGGTATTGAATGCTCCACGTGAGATGTTAATTGAGAAAGCTGACTTAGAGGAAGAGACTGTTGATAATGTCTTGAACATATTGAAGTCAGAGTTTGAACAGTAAAAGGTGATTGGTTGGTGGGTGATGGCTGTTGATGTATAGCTAACGGGTGTGACTATATTCAACTCCATGTTCGGAACCCCTCTCTACCAAAAGGCAATACAACAACCAACAACTAGCACCCAACACCGAATAAAATAAAGTTAATGAGCATCAGATTAAACAAAGCAATTCGCGAATTGAATATAGGACTTCAGACGGCAGTGGAGTTCTTGGAGAAGAAACAAGAGTTGGGGGAAGTTAAGAGTGACTTGAACTTCAAACTCAGTGATGAGCAGTATAATGCCCTTGTCGGAGCCTTTAAGAACGATAAAGAGGTGAAGAATGATGCAGCTAAACTTTTCCAGAAGAAGCCTAAAGAGAAGAAGTCTGCAACTGACCATAGGGCTGAAACGCTCCTAAAGGCTAATCGTCCGCAGTATAAACCAGTCGGAAAAATAGATCTTGAACAGCTTAATAAGCCGGTCAATAAGTCTTCTGTTGCTCCTACTGAAAAAAAGTCTGACCCTGTAGTTGCTACTGCCGTGAGTCAAGCACAGGATAAGAAAGAGGCTGAAAAGGCTGTGAAAACCGAGAAGGTGGATAAGCCTGTAGTTAATGATAAGCCAGCCGAAAAGAAAGAGACGGTGAAGTCTGAAATATCTGTTAAGCCTAAGATGGAGAATCCTGTAAATACTTCTAAAGAGAAAAAGGTCGTTGACACAAAGGGTGTGAATACGTCTAAGGTGGAGAAGAAGCATGATGAGCCAAAGAAAGAAGTGAAAGCTGAAGTAAAGGCAGAGCCTGCTTCGACAACATCAAATACAACTACAAATTCTGAAGTAGTGGAGGATAAGAATGATAACGGACTGTTCCAGACCAAGAATGAGAAGAAGATGCTCAATACACCAAAGGTGAATGTATTGGGGAAGATAGATCTCAGTACGCTGAATCAGAGCACTCGTCCTAAGAAGAAGAGTAAGGAAGAACGTCGTAAAGAGCGTGAAGAGAAGGCTGGTCAGAATAATGGTCAGGGCAAGAAGAAACGTGTTCGTATTAATAAGGAACGTGTTGACATCAATGCTGCAGCTAATCAGCAGCAGAACCAGAATGGTAAGAAAGGTGGTAATAACGGCGGTAACAAGAATGGTGGAAAGAAGAATCGCAATCGTAATCAGAAACCTTTAGAGGTGGATGATGAGGCTGTAGCACGTCAGGTAAAGGAGACTCTTGCTCGTTTAACAAGTAAGAGCCAGAATAAGAAAGGTGCTAAATACCGTAAGGAAAAGCGTGATGCAGTACAGGAACGTCTCAATGCCGAGGCTAAAGCAGAGCGTAAGGAAAGTAAGATATTGAAGTTGACAGAGTTTGTTACCGTATCTGAGTTGGCTACAATGATGAATATCCCAGTAACAAATGTCATATCAACGTTGATGTCTGTAGGTATTATGGTTTCTATTAACCAGCGTTTGGACGCAGAGACTATCAACCTTGTTGCTGATGAGTTTGGCTTCAAGACAGAGTATGTCAGTGCAGAAGTACAGGAAGCTGTAAGCGAGGAGGTAGATGATGAGAACGACCTCGTTTCACGTGCTCCTATCGTTACTGTCATGGGACATGTAGATCATGGTAAGACATCGTTGCTTGACCATATCCGTAATACCAATGTGATTGCTGGTGAAGCCGGTGGTATTACCCAGCACATTGGCGCCTATAGTGTGACATTGGAGAATGGTCGGAAGGTTACTTTCCTTGATACTCCGGGTCACGAAGCATTTACTGCTATGCGTGCTCGTGGTGCACAAGTAACGGATATTGCTATTATCATCATCGCTGCTGACGACTCTGTGATGCCTACGACAAAGGAGGCTATTGCTCATGCGCAAGCAGCTGGTGTGCCAATGGTGTTTGCTATTAATAAGATTGATAAACCAGGAGCTAATCCTGATAAGATACGTGAGGACTTATCACAGATGAATCTACTTGTTGAAGAGTGGGGTGGTAAGTATCAGTGTCAGGAGATCAGTGCTAAGAAGGGATTAGGTGTTAATGAACTTCTTGATAAGGTACTGCTTGAAGCTGATATGATGGATCTCAAGGCTAATCCTAACCGTAAGGCAACAGGTACGATTATCGAATCATCTCTCGATAAGGGGCGTGGTTATGTTAGTACGGTACTTGTTTCTAATGGTACGTTGAAGATTGGTGATAATGTCATCGCTGGTACTTCTTGGGGTCGTATTAAGGCTATGTTCAATGAACGTAACCAACGCATTGAGAGTGCGGGACCAGCAGAACCAGCTATTATTCTTGGTCTGAATGGTGCACCAACAGCAGGTGATACTTTCCATGTGATGGAGACTGAGCAGGAGGCACGTGAGATTGCTAACAAGCGTGAGCAGCTTCAGCGTGAGCAAGGCTTGCGTACACAGACTCGTCTTACATTGTCTGATATCTCTCACCGAATCGCTCGTGGTGAGTTCCATGAGATGAATATTATCGTGAAGGGTGATACCGATGGTTCTATCGAGGCATTGTCTGACTCATTCATCAAGCTGTCAACAGAGAAGGTGAAGGTGAATGTTATCAGCAAGGCAGTAGGGCAGATTTCAGAGAATGATGTGATGTTAGCATCTGCTTCTGATGCTGTCATTGTTGGTTTTCAGGTTCGTCCTTCTGCTGATGCACGCCGTTTGGCTGACCGTGAAGGTGTTGAAATCAATACTTACTCTGTCATCTATGACGCTATTGATGATGTGAAGTCAACGATGGTCGGTATGCTTGACAAGGTGAAGAAGGAAATTGTCACTGGTCAGTTTGAGGTGAAACAAGTGTTCAAGATATCCAAGGTTGGAACGGTTGCTGGTGGTATGGTTACCGAAGGTAAGGTTCACAGCAAGGATAAAGGTCGAGTCGTTCGTGATGGTATCGTAATCCATACGGCTCCTATTGATGCCCTCAAGCGTTATAAGGACGATGTGAAGGAAGTCGCAACAGGACTTGAATGTGGTATATCACTTGTTAATTACAACGACTTGCAAGTTGGTGATATCATCGAAACCTTCACGGAGATTGAGGTAGAACAGAAATTATAATAAAATAAAAAGAACCGTCTTTTCTCCATCAAAGGAGTAAAGACGGTTCTTTCTTTTTGGTAACAAATGTTGCTATTGTACTAGTGGCACGTAATTTGTCTACCTATACCATACATATATATTAGTATTGAGTTACAAATGTCAGAGAATAAAAATAATGAATTCGTAAAGAAGGTTGCAGAGCAAAAGTACGAGTTTGGCTTTACAACCGACATACATACGGAGGTCATACCAAAGGGTCTGAACGAGGATATCGTTCGACTTATTTCGCAGAAGAAAGGGGAACCGGAGTGGCTCCTCGATTTTCGTTTGAAGGCTTTCCATTACTGGGAAGCTCTCCCGATACCAACGTGGGGGCACTTACATTTGCCTGATTTGCATTTGCAAGATATCTCCTATTATGCTGATCCGTTGGCGAAGAAGCCTAAGAATAAGGAGATTGACCCAGAGTTAGAGAAGACTTTCGATAAGTTAGGTATTCCTTTGGAAGAGCGATTAGCACTGAGTGGGACGGCTGTTGATGCCATCATGGACTCCGTATCAGTGAAGACAACCTTTAAGAAGCAGTTAGCAGAGAAAGGAATCATCTTCTGTTCTATTGGTGAAGCAGTCAAAGAACATCCAGACTTGGTGCGTAAATACCTTGGAAGTGTTGTTCCTTATCGTGACAACTACTCTGCAGCGCTCAATTCTGCGGTCTTTAGTGATGGCTCTTTTGTGTATATACCGAAAGGAGTTCGTTGTCCGATGGAGCTTAGTTCGTACTTCCGCATCAATGCTATCAATACTGGTCAGTTCGAACGTACACTGATTGTGGCTGATGATGATTCGTATGTCAGCTATCTTGAGGGCTGTACCGCGCCTATGCGTGATGAGAACCAGTTGCATGCTGCAGTAGTTGAAATCGTTGTGTTAGATAATGCAGAGGTAAAATACTCTACTGTTCAGAACTGGTATCCAGGTGATGAGAATGGTAAGGGTGGTGTCTTGAATCTTGTTACAAAGCGTGGCGAGCTTCGTGGTGTAAACTCAAAACTGTCATGGACACAGGTAGAGACAGGTTCGGCTATTACTTGGAAGTATCCTTCTTGTGTGTTGAAGGGTGATAACTCACAGGCAGAGTTCTATTCTGTTGCTGTAACCAATAACTACCAAGAGGCTGATACTGGTACGAAGATGATTCACATGGGTAAGAATACGAAGAGTACAATCATCTCGAAAGGTATCTCTGCCGGACATAGTCAGAACTCTTATCGTGGCTTGGTTCGTGCTACAGCCAATGCGGAGAACGCTCGTAACTACTCAAGTTGTGACTCTCTTCTCTTAGGTTCTGACTGCGGTGCACATACATTCCCTTATATGGACATCCACAACGATACTGCTATTGTTGAGCATGAAGCAACCACTTCGAAGATTAGTGAGGACCAACTCTTCTACTGTAATCAGCGTGGTATACCAACAGAGGATGCCGTTGGTTTGATTGTCAATGGTTATGCGAAGGACGTTCTCAACAAACTTCCAATGGAGTTTGCTGTTGAGGCACAGAAACTTCTCTCTGTAACACTTGAAGGAACAGTAGGATAATATAACTGAACAAAGCATATGCGAAAGGTCATTCTTATCACGTCTGGCTTGCTGCTTACAACAATACTTCAAGCCCAGTCATGGCAGATAAAACCGTGGCAGAAGTATTTGATTGATGAGCAAGTGAAGCAAGATACGGCGATTACATGCCGGTCAGTGATGGGGTTACCGTATACACCCAAGCCCTTTGATACTCGCCTCTATCGTACAGTTACGGGCTCGGAGATGATAGGCAACTTACCACGTTACAAGAAGAAGTCGAAGTCTATCTTTGGTGATAGCAACCCTTCTCAGTCCGTATTTGCCGAGCAAGATGCAGCTACTGAGCGTGCTCGTATGGTAGAGGGCGATCATGATTCTGGATTCGGTTTCTTCTCTGCTATTTTGTCAACTGTCGCTGATATAATAGATTACAATCTTAAAGTAAAGAATAAATAATATGTTAGAAGTAAGAAACCTGCATGCTACCATCGCAGGAAAAGAAATATTAAAAGGTATCAACCTCACGATAAAAGATGGTGAGGTACATGCTATCATGGGACCTAATGGTTCGGGTAAATCAACGCTGAGTGCCGTACTGACGGGTAATCCTCTCTATGAGGTGACCGATGGTATGGCTATTTTTAATGGCAAAAACCTATTGGAGATGAAGCCAGAAGACCGCTCTCACGAGGGTTTGTTCCTCTCTTTCCAATATCCTGTTGAGATACCAGGCGTGAGTATGACCAACTTCATGAAGGCTGCTATTAATGCGAAACGTGCCTATGAAGGATTAGATCCAATGAAGGCTGCTGAGTTTATGGCACTCATGCGTGAGAAACGTCAGTTGGTGGGGATGGACTCCACACTCTCTCGTCGCAGTGTAAACGAAGGTTTTTCGGGTGGTGAGAAGAAGCGTAATGAAATCTTCCAGATGGCAATGTTAGAACCAAAACTCAGTATTTTGGATGAGACGGACTCCGGTCTTGACGTTGATGCTATGCGCATTGTAGCTGATGGCGTTAACAAGATGCATACTGATAAAACCTCATACATCGTCATCACGCACTATGAGCGACTGCTTGATATGATCAAACCAGACGTTGTTCACGTGCTTTATAAAGGTCGTATCGTGAAGACGGCAGGTCCAGAATTGGCGAAGGAGATTGAACAACGCGGTTACGATTGGATAAAGGAAGAAGTGGATAACGACTGATAACGTCGTGTAAGAAAAAGTATTTACATAATGGAGCGAGTAGGAAAAGAGTTAGTAGAAAGTTGAAATTGTCTTATAAGAGAATTTTGATTGTCTGTAATATAATGGTTTTCAGTGAGTTATAAAACTACTATTTAGGTTGTAATAAACGGTAAAAAGGATTACAAACAACTGCTCTTTCACTGCTTCAAAACTTCTTAAAACAAACATGCAAAGCGAAAAACAATATATAGACCTCTATACAGAGGCGCAGCAAATCATAAAGGATCATGCTGCTCCTGTGATGAATGAGGTGCGCGATAAGGCTTTTGACGATTTCCGTCGGCTGGGCTTTCCATCAAAGAAGGTGGAACGCTATAAGTACACGGACATGCAAAAGCTATTCGAACCAGATTATGGTTTGAATCTCAACAGGCTTGAAATACCCGTTGATCCATACGAGACATTCAAGTGTGATGTGCCCAATCTCAGTACTTCTCTTTACTTTATAGTTAACGATCAGTTCTATACAAAGGCTCTCCCAAAGGCAAAACTCAATGATGGAGTTGTCATTGACAGTTTGAATCATGTGGCTATTGAGCATCCAGAATTGGTGAGTAAGTATTATGGAAAGCTGGCTGACACTGAGAAAGATGCTGTTACGGCACTGAATACGATGTTAGCACAGGACGGACTCTTTATCTATGTGCCTAAGAATGTGCAACTTGATCGTACGGTGCAGGTGATAAATATCCTCCGTTCAGATGTTGACTTGATGGTCAATCGGCGTGTACTCATTGTGCTCGAAGAAGGTGCTAAGGCGCAATTCCTCTTCTGTGACCACGCAGCTGACGACCGAAACTTCCTTGCAACACAAGTGATTGAAGCCTTTGTGGGCGATAATGCGAACCTGGAACTGAACTGTATGGAAGAGACACATGCTAAGAATGTTCGTGTTTCGAATGTTTATATCGAACAGCAACGCAATTCACGTGCAAGTCATAACGTCATAACACTACACAATGGAGTAACCCGAAACATGCTCGACCTTGTCTTTAAGGGTGAGGGCAGCGAGTGTTTCTGCAATGGTTGTGTGATTGCTGACAAGAATCAGCATGTTGATAACAACACGCTTATCGACCATCAAGTACCTCATTGCACAAGCAACGAACTCTATAAGTACGTACTCGACGAGAATGCCGTGGGTGCTTTCGCAGGTCGTGTACTCGTTCGTAAGGGCGCACAGAAGACACTCTCACAAGAGAATAACCGTAACCTCTGTGCCAGCAAGACTGCCCGAATGTTCACGCAGCCAATGCTTGAGATTTATGCTGATGATGTTCAGTGTAATCATGGCTCAACAGTTGGGCAGCTCAATGATGCCGCTCTCTTCTATATGGAGCAACGTGGTATCGACAGGAAAGAAGCTAAACTCCTCCTTGAGTTTGCCTTTATCAATGAAGTCATCGACAAGATGGAACTCGAACCACTGCGCGACCGCCTCCATCATTTGGTAGAGAAGCGCTTCCGTGGGGAACTAGATAAGTGCGAAGGGTGCAACTTGTGTAAGTAAATACCCACCCCTTACCCTCCCGAAGGGAGGGAGATTGATATGATAGTGAGGGTGAGGGAGCTCTAAGGTATTATTTCCGAAAGAACTTATCAAACTTCTCTTCTGTTGAAAACGAGTAGGAAGTTGAGTATTAGAAATTATATAACAATAATAACATATCCTTCTCCCTTCCCTTGAAGAGGGATAGTTTTGCGTCTCAAGAGACTATATAGCAATAATAACATATCCATCTCCTTTCCCTTGAAGAGGGATAGTTTTGCGTCTCAAGAGACTATATGGCAATAACAACATATCCATCTCCCTCGCTTGAAGAGGGATAGTTTTGCGTCTCAAGAGACTATATGGCAATAACAACATATCCATCTCCCTCGCTTGAAGAAGGATTGTTTTGCGTCTCAAGAGACTATATAGCAATAATAACATATCCATCTCCCTCCCTTGAAGAGGAATAGTTTTGAGTCTCAAGAGACTATATAGCAATAATAACATATCCATCTCCCCTCCCTTCGGGAGGGGTTGGGGGTGGGTTTCCGAGTATCTTTATGTACGATATTAATAAAGTTAGAGAAGACTTCCCGATACTCTCTCGCACCGTTTATGACAAGCCGCTGGTTTACTTTGATAATGGTGCTACCACACAGAAACCACTCTGTGTACTGGATGCTATGCGTGAAGAGTATCTTAATGTGAATGCAAATGTGCATCGTGGGGTACACTGGATGTCGCAACAAGCAACCGACTTACACGAAGCTGCACGCGAAACAGTAAAGAAGTTCATTAATGCTCGTTCCACTACAGAGGTTGTCTTCACACGTGGAACGACAGAGAGTTTGAATCTCGTTGCCTCCAGTTTCACTGAAGGTTGTATGCGAGAGGGCGATGAGGTGATTGTTTCTGTCATGGAACACCACTCTAACATCGTTCCTTGGCAGTTACAGGAACAGCGCAAAGGGATTGTTCTTAAGGTTATTCCGATGACCGATGAGGGAGTTCTCGACCTACATGCTTATGAGAAACTCTTCTCGAAACGCACGAAATTGGTCAGTGTAACGCAGGTAAGTAACGTTCTCGGAAGCATCAATCCAGTAAAGGAAATGATCCGAATAGCCCATGAATGCGATGTACCCGTTATGGTTGATGGTGCGCAGAGCGTACCTCATTTCGCTGTTGATGTGCAAGACTTAGATTGTGACTTCCTTGCTTTCAGTGGGCATAAGGTCTATGGTCCGACGGGCGTAGGCGTTCTTTATGGTAAAGAGAAGTGGCTCGATAAGATGCCTCCATACCAAGGTGGTGGCGAGATGATAGAACATGTTAGCTTTGGAAAGACCACTTTTGAGCGTCCACCATTGAAGTTTGAAGCTGGAACCCCCGACTATATAGCTACTCACGGACTTGCCAAAGCCCTCGATTATGTATCCGCTTTGGGGATGGATAACATCTTTCAACACGAACAGAAACTTACCCACTACGCCCTTCAGAGGCTTCGTGAGATTGATGGAATGCACATTTATGGACATCACCAAGACGCTGGAGACGCTGTTATTAGCTTCAACGTTGGTGATATCCATCACATGGATTTAGGTACTCTCCTCGATCAACTCGGTATTGCGGTACGCACTGGTCATCATTGCGCACAGCCTTTGATGGATCGTTTGGGCGTCCTTGGTACAGTGAGGGCATCCTTCGGATTGTACAATACATGCGGAGAAGTCGATGCTTTAGTAGCAGGATTAAAGCGAGTGGTAATGATGTTTTAGCATTTACGTGCGTTCTATTTATGATATAGAAAATAGAGACATTTCCTCCAACTAAACATCCTTTCGTCATTCATTGTAGGTATGAAGACGAATAAGGATAGGTGTCATAAGGGGCAAAATCTCTATTTCAGTATTCAAAGTTTATCCTCTCTTGCACATCCACAGGCTTCTTATGAACCATAAGATAGCGATAATATGCAGCCAGATAGACATCATTATGGGGAATGCTGATAGAACAAATGCAATTTGAGCTTGCGTTATGTACGCTGCTTGTTGGCTGCTCACCTCCCGCTCAAGGATAGCACTATAATAATTGCGAAGCCATTCTGCAGGAGCATGTAGCCACACATTCATATCTTTAAAAAGTCGACTTAGGTCGTTGTAAGATGTGTTCTGCTCGGTGAAAGTCATTTCTTTTTTCATATCGTTTTGCTTTAGTTTGTTGCTATATATAATATATAAGGTGTAAGAACCATTTTTGGTTTACGCTTGCAAAAGTAAGATTGATACGTGCAAAGGATGTTCACTCACTTAAAAACATTTGTTATATACACTTAAAATGAAAGGTTCTTTAACTATTAAGACGTACTATTCATGTTGAAAAGTCATTATTATGAAGGGTTGATAGAGGCTGGCTGCGATGAAGCAGGTAGGGGATGCCTTGCTGGAAGTGTGTATGCAGCGGCAGTCATCTTGCCTACTAACTACAAAAACGACCTACTGAACGATTCCAAGAAGTTGTCAGCTAAAAAGCGATATGCTCTTCGCAAGATCATTGAACGTGATGCCCTTGCATGGGCTGTGGGTATTGTTACACCCGAAGAGATAGACAAGATAAACATTCTCAACGCGTCCTTCCTTGCCATGCATCGTGCTTTAGATCAACTCAAGATGTGTCCCGAAGCCATTATCGTTGATGGTAACCGCTTCACTCCCTATCAAGATTTACCATTTACCACCATCGTAAAGGGTGATGGAAAGTATCTTTCTATAGCCGCTGCATCCATCCTTGCCAAGACATATCGCGATGATTACATGCTCTCACTGGCTGAGAAATACCCCCAATATGACTGGCAGTCGAATATGGGATACCCCACTAAGAAGCACCGGGAGGCCATCCGTCAATACGGAATAACGCCATTTCATCGCAAAAGTTACAATCTCTTAGGAGATGAACAATTATCATTTGATTTCTAAAATAACGTACCTTCATCATGAGATTTGATAAACTAAAGAAGCAGTTAGAACTTATCATCCTCTTATCGAATGGTAGTAACTATTCAGTACAAGACCTATGTGAACGCATGGACTTGTCCCGTCGCAATCTCTATTACCTACTCGACTTCATTAAGCATGCGGGTTTTATCGTATTCAAACATGATGGTTGTTATCATATCGACCGTCGCTCCCCCTTCTTTGTACAGCTCTTTCAGAGTATTCAATTGAGTGATACGGATGTAAAGACTATCCATAGCTTGTTGATGATGGCTGGTAATGACAGCGTAATGGTCAATCAACTCCGGCAGAGAATGGAGAATGCTTACAACTTCTCAATCGTTACTAATTCCCCAATTCATCGACAGATGGAGTCCAATCTAAAGGTTTTGAAGAAGGCAATGGAGCGAAAACACATGGTGAAACTATTAGACTATTCCAGTCCACATAGCCATACTGTCAAGGACAGAATAGTTGAGCCTTTTCTCCTTCTGCATAACAATGAAGATGTAAGATGCTATGAGTTGCTGTCAGGAGAGAACAAGACTTTCAAGTTATCGCGCATGGGGAGTGTTGAAGAACTTGATGCTTCGTGGTTGCATGAGAACCTACATCGGAAAATATTCACCGATATCTTCATGTTTAGTGGAGAAGTCCAGTATCGCGTTAAGTTACTTCTTGGGCAGTTATCACATAATCTTTTCATCGAAGAGTACCCTCAAGGAGCCTACTTACTGGTACAAAAATCAGATGATTCGTGGCTTCTTGATATTGAAGTATGCGATTATCGCGGGCTCGGTCGATTTGTTATTGGACTCTTTAAGGATATTCGGATTATAGAAGGAGATGGTTTTAAAGAATATATGAGAGGTGAGATCAAAAGCCTCGCCCTTAATTTCTCTCTTTCAGAAAAGGAAGTGCAGGATAAGAGTAAATCGAAAGATTCAAAGTGAGGAAACGCCCGATTAAATCGATAATAACAGGTATTCAGGATTTAAAACAGTCATAATATGACACGTAAGATTTTATTAGTTTTATTATTATTCATCGCCCTGACCATCCAAGCCCAGCAGCCTCATTGGGTGGGAACATGGGCTTGTGCGCCCCAAACAGTAGATAAATCATTCATGCCTTACAACAATCAGATGACCAATCGATCTGTTCGTCAGGTGGTGAAAGTGAGTATCGGAGGTAATGTTATTCGTTTGCAGCTTAGCAACGAACTCTCTTCTGAACCCGTAGAGATTACGAGTGTCTATATCGCGAAAGCAGGAAATGGACCAGAGATATACAAGACCTCTGCGAAGTATCTACAGTTTGGTAAGAAGCGTCAGGTGGTTATTCCTGCAGGAAAAGCCGTCTTTTCAGATGCTTTGAAGTTCAAGTTACAACCCTTGGAGCGCGTTTCCATCACCATTAACTACCTAAAAGCTCCGAAGGAACCAACCGTTCACATGGGGTCACGCACCACCTCTTATATACTTCGTGGAGTGACCAATTCTTACACAGACTTTACAACTGCTTTTAAAGAAGACCATTGGTTTAATATCTCTGCTATCGATGTTCTTGATGCGACAGCATCGAGTATAGCCATCCTTGGTAATAGTATTACTGATGGAAAGGGAAGTACTACCAATGCTCAAGATCGTTGGCCCGATTTCCTTTCAGCTGCGCTGAATAACGGTGCAGGTTTCAATCTCTTTAAGGTGGGAAAGACGGGTATCTTGAATTTAGGAATTGGTAACAACCGCATCTTGTCAGTAGGTTTGGGTGCACCGGGAAAGGAACGATTCGATCGTGATATACTTGCCCAAAGAGGCTTACGAGCCATTATCATCTTTGAAGCCATTAATGATATTGGAACGTCAACCAACCCTGATGAGACCGCACGAAAGCTCGTTGAGACCTATCAAGTGATGATAAAGAAGGCTCGTCAACGTGGTTTGAAGGTTTATATGGGTACGATAACTCCATTCCGTGGATGCCGTGGTTATTTCACAGAAGAGCGTGAGAAGGCACGTAAAATAGTCAATTCATGGATTCGAACAACGCATGAAATCGATGGATTCATAGATTTTGATGCCCTTATGCGTGACCCTTCTGCCCCTGAACAATTACGTCGTGAATGGCAAATTGGCGATTGGTTGCATCCTAATCCAGCAGGTTATAAGCAGATGGGAGAGTACGCGGCAAGGTTCTTGATGTAGTGATTAGTTTTGCTCAAGTTTCTTTCTTAGCCTACTCTTAATCGATCTTATAGCTTGCGATGTACAGCAGAATGCTTGTGCTTTTAGCTCATCTTCTATTCCATAATGCTCCATTACGTAATAGAAACACTCCTTAGGTGTGAGTGCAAAGCGTGGGTTGTTGAGGATATAAGACAGTTCGTAATCATAGTTGGGCATAATTATATTGAGGGCTTGTTGCTCTCTTTTGCCCATCTGTGATAAGTTCCCTCCTTTCAAGATGGTATGTAAGGTGTCGATTCCGAGTTTAATTTGTTCGATGGAATCGGACGTTTTTATATTTTTACTATGAGCTTTGATAGAATCCCGAAGTTGGTTGAGTTCATTGAGTTTGTTATCTATTTCTACCTTCATCTCATCTATCGTGGCATCTTTTCGACGTAATGTTAGTTGGATATTATGCTCTGTTTCCTGTTGTTGTAGACGATAGAACCGAAGTTGTTGACGCATCCGACGACGAAACCATATAGTAATTCCGATAGAAACAAGGATGAGTGCAAGAAGGAGATAAGCAATGTAAAGTTTCAACTCGAGTGCTTTGCGCTGTGCTAAGGCTACCTCGTAGAGGTCTTGCAGTTGTACTATTTCAACGTCTTTGCCTGGTGATATGGCGACAATCTGGTGCTTCTTGATGTGTTGACACATCTCTTCTATGCGCTTCTCTTGGTCTTTTCGGATTCGAGGTTTGTACTTCTCCGCCTTTAGCAAGCTGTTAAGAGCAGAATCCCGTTTACCCATTTGGTTGTAAACAAAGGCTTTCTCTATGTCAATATCCGCCATCCTGTGGCTTTGTTTCACGTCATTAGCATGTCGAGCAGCATGTTTCAAGTAATCTAAAGCCAGTTTGTACGCTCCATCTTGTGCGTTGATTTGAGCAATGCGATAGTAAGTGAGAAACTTTAGAGAGTCTTCCGTAACGTTGAAAAGGCGTTTTTCTGCAGCTTTCAGTTGGTACATTGCCTTGTGTAAATCATGTCTTTTCGTATAGATTTTAGCACTGTCAAGGCGCATTTGGGTAATCCCGTTATCCGTTGCAGGATAATGCGGGAGCTTCCTTTGGCTGCATGATAACAACGACAAAAGGCTGATAGACCATAAAAGAAACCTTTTCTTCATGTGTACAAAGGTAGACAATTAATGTGGAAATGGCAAGTTTGCTAAGATTGAGAACGGTCATTTTGTGTCAAAGTGTGGTTGGTGAGTCTTGTAAGTAGTTGTAAATTAGGTGTCTTTTTCTTATCTTTGTGTCAACAACAAGAGTGCTATTGCATTGAAGAAGAATGCTTCTTACCTTTGCATTGACGATTAGTTCCAATGATTGTCATCTGCATTTCATAAACCCGCAGCGGTGTGATTGCGTTTAAGCACTGGTGCGGGTTTTGAATAGAAAAGGTTTCGGAGACCTCCCCAAACACCTCCAAAAAGTGGATGTAGCCTATCGGAAGATAGTTAGAATACAATAGCTTGATTTCCAAGATATTGCTTTGGAAAAGAGAAGAGGTGCTTTCTTCGATGTGAGAAGGGCGTTTCCTTGATGTGAAGAGAGGCTCTCTTTGAATGGAGAAGAGGCTTTCCTTTAATTCAAAATTATGATTAGTTTGAGTAAACGAGTATAGGAGTAGACAAGTAAACGAGTTATTAGTTCGATGGAATATAGTGTTGCAAGTAGGGACAGACGCCCTCGACTGTCCGCATAAGAGGACGTATTTCACAAAGATGTAAGGCGGCTCGGGGTTCCAGACGAGGGCGTCTGTTCCTACTTTAGAGCCATCTCCTTCTTTTTATTTAGGGGTCAATCAGAAGTAAAGAAATAATGAATAAGAATATTTAAAACAATAAGATTATGATGAAGAAATTGTTTTTTGCGTTTTTAATCAGCTTTTTTATGTTTGGAAATGCTACTGCCCAGCATCGTAAAAGAACGATGAAACCGAAGAAAAATGTCCCTTCTGGACCTACATGGCGTTATATGTGTGCAGATCCTTCGCAGGAGTTTTTAGACAAGATAAAGCCTGCGAAGAGTGATACAAACAAAGTTGATACCTGCAAACAAGTGCTAACAGAGAAGAAGGATAGTATTAAAAACTTTGTTTGTGAGCTCGGTCCGAGACCTTTCTTTCCTGGTGATTTACCAGAATTCATCGCTAAGAACTTGCGTTATCCACCTATTCTTGCAAATATGTGTGTACAAGGTCGTGTTATTATTGGGTTCTTTGTTGATGTTGACGGGACATGCAGTAATTTCAAAGTAGTGCGTTCCGTTTATCCTATTTTAGATGAAGAAGCACTGCGTGTAGCCAAGTTAATGCCTAAATGGAAGTGGACTTCAAAGCCTAAGAAAGGTATGCCTCTTTATATACCCGTTGGTTTCCGAATGTAAAGGTGTTGTTTTTGAAGCTGGATGATAATGTTTAGTCGTATTAAAGAACATTGTTAAACCGCTCTTAATTCATCGATTGAAAACCAAAAATCAGTGGGCTTTATGCTATCATCTTAGACTTTTATAGTATCTTTGCAAAAGATAGACAGCGATTGACAAATTGGGTATGTGTACTCTTGGTTATCGTTGGCACTATCTTGGCAAGACGTAGATAATAGTGTAAAATATAAAGGTAAAATTATGGCAAAGAAAGCTTTATTGATGATCCTCGATGGTTGGGGTAACGGAAAGCATGGTAAAGGTGATGTGATTTATAATACTCCTACACCTTACTTAGACTACTTGAACGCTGTTAGTGCACACTCTCAGTTACAGGCATCAGGCGAAGATGTAGGTCTTCCTGCTGGTCAGATGGGTAACTCTGAGGTAGGTCATTTGAATATAGGTGCTGGTCGTATCGTTTATCAAGACTTGGTTAAGATTAACAAGGCATGCCAGACAGGAGACATCCTAAAGAACCCTGGTATTGTTGAAGCATATAGTTATGCACAGAAAACAGGTAAGAAACTACACTTGATGGGGCTTACTTCAACTGGTGGTGTACACTCTTCTTTAGATCACCTATTCAAACTCATTGAGATAGGAAAGGAGTATAATCTAAAGGACGTGTACGTTCATTGTTTTATGGATGGTCGTGATACAGACCCAAAGAGTGGTGCTGGTTTTATCGCAGACATTCAAAAGGTGTGTGACAGCAACGGTGCTCATGTCGCTTCAATCGTGGGTCGTTTCTATGCAATGGATCGTGACAAGCGTTGGAATCGTGTGAAGGAAGCATACGACCTACTCGTTGAGGGCAAGGGAGTTCAGGCTACTGACATGGTGAAAGCCGTTGAAGATAGTTATGCTGCAGATGTTACTGACGAGTTTATCAAGCCTATCAATAACTCTTCTGTAGATGGAACAATCAAAGAAGGTGATGTTGTTATCTTCATAAACTTCCGTAACGACCGTGCCAAAGAGTTGACACAAGTGTTGACACAGCAGGATATGCCAGAGGAAGGTATGCATACAATCAAGGACTTGCAGTACTATTGTATGACACCATACGATGCTAACTTCAAGGGTGTACATGTACTCTTCCCTAAGGAGAATGTGATGGATACGTTAGGAGAATACCTCAGTCGTCTTGGTAAGCGTCAGCTTCATACAGCCGAGACAGAGAAGTATGCGCACGTAACCTTCTTCTTCAATGGTGGTAGAGAACAGCCTTATGAGGGTGAAGATCGCATTCTTGTTCCTTCTCCAAAGGTTGCAACCTACGACTTAAAGCCTGAGATGAGTGCTTTCGAAGTGAAAGATAAGCTTGTTGGAGCTATCAATACACAGGAGTACGACTTCATTGTTGTGAACTTTGCTAATGGTGATATGGTAGGTCACACGGGTGTTTATCATGCTATCGCAAAGGCTGTTTGGGCGGTTGATCATTGTGTAAAGGAGGTTATCGAGGCTGCTAAGGCTAACGATTATGAGGCTATTATTATTGCAGACCATGGTAATGCTGATAACGCAATTAACCCTGATGGTACGCCAAATACAGCTCACTCATTGAATCCAGTACCATTCATCTACGTTACTGATAATAACTCTGCAACAGTGAAGGATGGTCGTTTGGCTGACGTAGCACCTTCTATCCTTCATATCATGGGCTTGGAACAACCTTCAGATATGACAGGTGAGAACCTAATCACTGATTAATTCAACTTGAATTAAGCTAAAATTAATATAGAGGAAGTCGTGTCGAAAGGCACGACTTTTTGTTATCTCAGAACTTTGTAGTACTTTTGCAGGTAAAGAGTTAAAGCTATGCAAGTAAAGATAGAACCCTCGTGGGGCGTAAAACTCGGTGGTGAGTTTGAGAAACCTTACTTCCAACAACTGAGCGAACAGGTGAAGCAGGAGTATAAACATTATGCGTGTTATCCTCCAGGTAAGCTGATTTTTAATGCTTTTGACCTCTGTCCTTTCGATAAGGTTAAGGTTGTTATCCTTGGACAAGACCCTTATCATGAGCCCGGACAAGCAATGGGCTTGAGTTTCTCAGTACCTGATGGTGTGCGACTTCCACCTTCTTTAGTGAATATATATAAGGAGATTGAAAGCGACTTAGGCATTCCTGTAAAGACTTCTGGTGACTTAACTCGTTGGGAAGAGCAGGGCGTTCTCTTATTGAATGCCACGTTAACTGTTCGTGCGCACATGGCTAATAGTCATCAAGGATTAGGGTGGGGCGCGTTCACGGATGCGGCTATTAAAGCTCTTAGTGATGGGCGGGAACATCTGGTATTTATGCTTTGGGGAAGTTTTGCTCGTAGTAAGAAAGCATTGATCGACACGCATAAACACTTTATTCTTGAGAGTGTTCATCCCTCTCCTTTATCGGCTAATAGGGGTGGATGGTTTGGTCAACACCAGTTCTCCCGTTGTAACCAATACTTAGAAGCACATGGTATTGAACCCATAAGATGGTAGTTGGGAAGGCTGTAGATGTAATAGTTTAAGGTAAGAATAAGTTGATGGGTAATACATACGAACATATATTCATGGTGGGAAACGTCTTAGTTTCTCCTGATATCATAAACGTCAAGTTCTGTTGTGATTTAGATAAGTGTCATGGTCAATGTTGTATAGATGGCGATGCTGGAGCACCAGTGACTCTGGATGAGACAATGGCTATTGAGAATGTGTTAGATACTGTTTGGGGAGATTTGTCAGCATCAGCTCAAGCCGTTATAGATAAGCAAGGCGTTGCTTATACAGATGTGGAAGGCGACTTAGTAACGAGTATTGTCGGTGGAAAGGATTGTGTTTTCACCTGTTATGACAAGGGATGTTGCCTCTGTGCATTGGAACGTTCGTATCGAAAAGGGGATGTTGATTTTGTGAAACCTATCTCTTGTTCGCTATATCCTATCCGTGTGAAGGAGTTTGAGAATGGTACTTGTGGTATCAATTATCACCATTGGAAGATCTGTGCAGATGCTCGAAAGAAAGGAGAAGAACTGAATCTTCCCCTTTATAAGTTCCTAAAAGAGCCACTTACACGGCGTTTTGGAACTGAATGGTATGGTGAGTTATGTGAGGTTGCGCGTCTGTTGACAAGTGAAAAGTAGACAAGTAAACCTGTTACTTGTATTAGGTAATTTCTCTAACGATACCAGTATTAACTCGTCAACTTATTAACTTGTACACTAATCAACTCTTCCTAAACTGTGAAGGGCTCATTCCTATATGCTCTTTGAAGTATTTACCCATAAAGCTTTGATTAGCGAAATGAAGTTCGTCGGCTATTTCCTTTATGCTCATCGTGCTATTTTTTAGCATGACACAAAGCTCACGTACTACATACGAATCGATCCAATCGCTGGGTGTTCGTTTACTGATTGTTCGAATCGTCTCGGATAGATACTTCGAAGTAATACATAGATTCTTAGCATACCAACTGACACGACGCTCATGTCGGAAGTTCTTTTCAACCATTTGAATGAAGTCTCTAAAGATTACTTCTGCTCGTGTTTGCCCTTCTGTTTCCAGTTGTTGGAACTGATAGATAATGTTACTCATGTCGTAAATGAGGGCTTTTAGCATTGTCATCACAAGTTCCTTGCGGAAACGATGTTGGGTATCTATGATTTTCTCTTTGATATGGCAGATGTAATTCTCCAGTTCCTTCGTTTGATGCTTATCTAAATGAAAGACTGGATGAGTACGTGCGAAGAGGAAGAGAGCAGACAATTCATGGATGCCACTAACAATGTTGTTGAAGAAATTATACGACAAAAGAATGGCAATACCTTTGCAGTCTGGGGATAGCTGATAGTCTCCGACAACTTGTCCTTCACTAATAATAATGACATCTCCTTCGCTTACTTCATGCTTATGAGTATCTACTGTGTATTGCGCTTTACCGTCAGTACAGAGTGCCAGAAATAGACTTTTCATGCGAGAAGATCTCGAAGGGAGGGGCACTTTTGCCATATCCTCGAACAATATCAGGTCATTGTCTATATATTTCCCTGCTGGATAAACGTATTTTGCATGGGCTACGTTGACCTCAGCTAGCTTTATTTGATTACTCATGACACCTTATTTTTATTTACAAGATGAGAACTTAATAATCCCGCCTTGCCTTAGTTTCATTCTTGAAGACTTATTGTTATAAGTGATGTTGACGTCTACATCTGTAGCGGCTTTTATTTGTAAAGACGTTACAAGTTTGTTTTCCCACTTCATGTCGATGGTTAAACCGCCACGCGTTCTTATACCTTTTATCTCTCCATTCGCCCACACATCGGGTAAAGCGGGGAGGAGGTGGATGTTGTAAATAGGCTTCTTAGCCGTCATATCAACCGAACTTTGCACCAGCATTTCACACACTCCAGCAGTACCACCGAAGTTGCCATCAATTTGGAAAGGTGGGTGAGCATCGAAGAGGTTAGGGTAGGTTCCACCATGATGCACGGCATCCTTTCCATGATACCCTTCGGGTGAGACGTATGAAAGAAGATTTTGGTAAATCTTGTAAGCATGGTTCCCATCACCCAATCGTGCCCATAGATTAATTCTCCATCCAGTGCTCCATCCTGTACTCTCATCGCCTTTCTGAATGAGTGTTTGGCGTGCTGCGGCTAAGATTGTGGAATCTTTCGTTTGCTTGGCTAGCGCCTGTAAGTGCATACCTGGATATAATCCTATTAGGTGCGACTGGTGCCTGTGATGTATATCATAGTCCTTCCAATCGTAATACCATTCGTTTAAGTCGCCTTGAGAACCTACAGTATAAGGATGCAAGCGATGCAGTTTATCATCCATCTCTTTGTCAGGCTTCAAACCAAGAGACTTACGTGCTTGCTGCATATTCATGAATAATTCACGGATAATGGCTAGGTCAGCCGTACCACCATAACAGGTTGTTCCGTGGTAACCCTTATCTGTTACATATTCGTTCTCAGGGCTAGTACTAGGTGCTGTAATCAGTTCGTTTGGCTTGTTGGGATTGGTAACCAACCAGTGTTGGAAGAACTTGCTAGAGCCTTCCATAAGTGGGTATATGGTGTTTTGAAGTAACTGCTTGTCTTGTGAATATAGGTAATGATCCCAAAGCGCATTGACTAACCAGGCACCACCGAGGTTCCAGTTTGCCCATTCGGGACTTTCCTTTCCCTCTCCAACGGGAGAAGTCTTGCACCAAGGGTCGCTATTATGAGCAGCACACCAGCCCTCGTTTATGCCATAGAAGTTGCGTGCAGTGTGCTTACCAGTTGCCGACAAACCTTTGACAAAGCCAATCAACGGTTGGATAGTTTCTGACATATTAGCTGGATCGGCAGGCCAATAATTTTCTTCGAGGTTAATGTTCATCGTGTAATTTCCACGCCATGGTGAGAATAGGTGCGGTGTCCATAATCCTTGAAGATTGGCAGGGATATTCGGAGTACGTGAACAAGAGATGAGGAGATAGCGTCCAAATTGGAAATAGAGAGTCTCCAAATAGCGTTGTGCAGCCTCTGGGAGTGGTGATGTTGATGATGAATAGCGACGCAGGAGTTGATCCGTTGGCAGATTGTTCGTATATTCCTTATTTCCTAATTGTAATTTAACACGATTATAAATCTGCTGATATTCCTTTATATGTCGGTCTTTGAATTCATTATATGTGAAGTTTTGTGTGTGCCAAGCAGCATTGACAGCGTTGTCTATATAGCTTGCTCCATCCTTGACGGGATGCTTGTCGAAACCATTAAAACTCGTGGCATTGACAATGTATATGGTAGCATTATCAGCATTGGTTAGTGTGAGAGTGCTATCAGAAGCTATTACCTTTCCACCTTGAGGTAATAATCTTACGATCGTGCAAGCGTGTATGCTCTCTGTCTCTGAACCTGTTGTATGCCCCGTCATTGTTAACTGATTATTCGTTGCTTTAACCTTATGCGGAGTCTGTGCCGTCAGTTGGATGCGGAGGTTTATGGCTCCTGCTTGATTAGCTTTAATGTGTATGGCTATAAGACTATCACGATGAGTTGCGAAATATTCACGTGTGATTTGAATACCATTCTGTTGGTAGCTTATATGCGCCAAAGCACTATCTAGGTTCAGTTCTCTATAATAATTAGAGACTGCACCCGTGTTTAGATTAATAATATTCAATGTTCCTAGTGGTTGATAAGAGGCTGATTGTTCGCCTTGAACAAAGTGTTGTAAGGAGTCAGCGGTGCGATAATCTTCAGCAAATAGAGCCTTTCTTATCTCTGGAATCCATTTAGCTTTACCCAATCCTTCGTTTGGATCAACAGGTTTTCCTGTCCAATAAGTGATATCATTCAGGTAGATTGTGTCCTTTTGAGTACCACCATAAACCAATGCACCTAACTTGCCATTACCTAGAGGAAGACTCTCTTCAAAGAAATGAGCAGGTTGGTTATACCATAATCGCATTGCCGGTTGTTGTGCCTTAACACTGACAAAAATTGCTAATAAGTATATACTGAATATGATTCGTTTCATTGTTTAGGTTGTTATTGGGTAAAAGAAAGACTCCCCTCCTTATCTCATGAGGAGGGGAGTAATATTTATTTATTGTTTATAATAACTTATGCATCGATATTAGCGTAAGTTGCATTTTTCTCAATAAACTCTCTACGTGGCTCGACATCATCTCCCATCAGCATTGAGAAGATTTCATCAGCATCCGCAGCATTCTCTATCGTTACTTGCTTCAATAGGCGTGTCTTTGGATCCATTGTTGTTTCCCAGAGCTGTTCAGGGTTCATCTCACCAAGACCTTTATAACGTTGTGTATGGATGGTTTTACCATCTTCTACTCCATTACCATATTTGTCCAGGAAGGCTTGTCGCTGCTGTTCGGTGTAGCAATATTCGCTTACCTTCTTGTAAGTACACTTATAGAGAGGTGGGGTGGCAATGTACAAATGACCTTGCTCGATAACCTTCGGCATATAACGATAGAATAGCGTCATAATCAGCGTGTCAATGTGTGAACCATCGACATCGGCATCGGTCATGATGATAATCTTATCGTAACGGAGCTTATCAGTATTCGCTTCGAAGTCACTTTCATTCTCTACTCCAAATCGAACACCAATCGATTGAATGATATTCATAACAGATTCTGCCTCGAATACGCGGTGTCGTTGAACTTTCTCAACATTCAGAATCTTACCACGGAGTGGCAAAATGGCTTGTGTGTAACGATCACGACCTTGCTTTGCAGAGCCACCAGCAGAGTCGCCCTCTACAAGGAATATCTCGCAGTCCTTGGGATCTTTGTTGGAACAATCGGCTAGCTTACCAGGTAGACCGCCACCACTCATCACGTTCTTACGCTGTACACTCTCACGTGCTTTGCGTGCTGCTACACGTGCAGTAGCTGCTAAGATAACCTTGTTGCATATCATCTTAGCCTCGTTAGGGTGCTCCTCCAGGTAATCAGAGAGAGCCTCGCCAACTGCTTGCTGTACTGCACCTGCTACCTCGGAGTTTCCTAATTTCGTTTTTGTCTGACCTTCAAATTGTGGTTCTGCCACCTTTATAGCGATAACGGCTGTCAATCCTTCACGGAAATCCTCACCTGCTATCTCTATCTTAGCCTTTTCAATTTGCTTAGATATTTGTGGGTCATTGTCAGCGTATGCCTTTAGTGTACGGGTCAAAGCAGCACGGAAACCCTGTAAGTGAGTACCGCCTTCTATGGTGTTGATATTGTTAACGTATGAATGGATGTTCTCCGTATAATCAGTGTTATACATCACAGCTACCTCAATAGGGATGTTTTGCTTCTCTGTCTTGAGATAGATAACATCATCGAAAAGGTGCTGACGATGACGATCAACATAACGGACAAACTCCTTTAAACCATCCTTAGCATGGAAAACCTCTGTGCGAGTCTTGCCCGTCTCTGGGTCTGGACGCAGGTCTGTGAGTGTAATCTTAATACCAGCATTTAGATAAGCTAACTCACGCATACGGCGTGCAACGATGTCCCACTGATAGACTGTTGTTGTGAAGATTGTTGGGTCTGGCCAAAATTGTTGACGTGTACCTGTCTTCTGGGTTTCGCCTACAACCTTTACAGGATAGAGTGGCTTTCCTTTCTCATACTCCTGCTGATAAATCTTTCCATTACGATACACCTGTGACATCATGTGTGTGGAAAGGGCGTTAACACAACTTACACCCACACCATGTAGACCACCGCTGACCTTATAAGAACCCTTGTCGAATTTACCACCAGCGTGTAGCACAGTCATAACAACCTCAAGGGCACTCTTGTGAAGTTTCTTATGTTCGTCAACAGGGATACCACGACCATCATCTTCAACCGTGATGGAGTTATCCTCGTTGATAGTTACTTCGATATTCTGACAGTAGCCAGCCATCGCTTCATCGATAGAGTTATCGACAGTCTCATTAATCAGGTGGTGAAGACCTTTCTCGCTGATGTCGCCAATATACATGGCTGGACGCTTACGTACAGCCTCTAATCCCTCTAACACTTGGATGTTACTGGCGGAGTAATTATTCTCGTTTTCTTGATTTTCTGCCATTTTTATTAGATTGTTCTTATAGTATGCAAAGATACTATTTTTCCTTTAGATAGGAACTTAAAACATGCTAAAAACATTTAAGAAGGCGTAGTAAAAACGCTAAATTGGTTAATAACGAAAAGGCCGTAATCCCTCTGGATTACGACCTTATTATTTGTTTCAACTATGACAGAATTTTTCTTTATCCTAAAGCAGCAACGTGCTTGCAGAGAGCAGACTTAAGATTAGCTGCCTTGTTCTTGTGAATAATGTTAGTCTTAGCCAACTTGTCCAACATCTTCTGCACAACAGGATAGAGCTTTACAGCCTCTTCCTTGTCCGTCATGTTACGCAACTTACGAACAGCATTACGCATTGTCTTTGCGTAATATCTATTGTGCAACGTCCTTACTTTGTCCTGACGTATTCTCTTCAATGATGATTTGTGATTTGCCATCTTTGTTCTTCTTTTATTTTACTTGTAGTCCCTAGCAGAGTCGAACTGCTCTTTAGAGAATGAAAATCTCTCGTCCTAACCGATAGACGAAGGGACCATGTCGAATTGCGGGTGCAAAGGTACTCCTTTTATTCGAACCTACCAAACTTTTCTTGAATAAATTTCCTTATAATGTTGTCTTTTTGTACTTTTGCACAAGAATTTATATGATTTTAAAGTCAAAAGCCATAGTTTTGCGTAGTTTGAAGTTTGGTGAAGCATCGCTCATTATAGATATGTTCACTGAACAAGAAGGGCGTATTTCGTTCATTACACGTATTCCTAAGACTGCCAAAGGAAAGATAAAGAAACAGTATTTTCAGCCTTTAACTTTGTTAGAGTTGGAGTTTGATTATCGACCGCGCACTTCCTTACAGCATATAAAAGAGGTTCGTCTTCTTTATCCATACGCTTCTATTCCTTTTGATCCCATCAAATCGGCTATTCTACTGTTCCTTTCAGAGTTCTTATATCATGTTACACGCAGTGAACAGCAGAATCTCCAGCTTTACAATTATGTGTGTGCTAGCTTGCAATGGTTAGATAGTGCGGAGCATAGTTACGCCAATTTCCATCTTGTATTTATGATGCGTCTAAGTCGGTTTATAGGTTTCTTTCCTAATTTAGAGGCTTATCACGAAGGCGTATGCTTTGACTTACGCACTGCGTCGTTTACTCATAGTATTCCTCTACATACCGATTACCTTCTCCCAGCAGAAGCCACTGCCATTCATCAACTGATTAGAATGGATTATGAGAATATGCATCTTTTCCGCCTTTCACGTGTAGATAGGAATCGAATTGCCAATCTGATCTTGCGTTACTATCGTATTCATGTGCCGAATATGCCCGACTTAAATAGTCTTCAAGTGTTGAGTGACCTTTTTGATTGATATGCCTCATGCTCTCCGCACCTCTGCGTGCACCTTAATGTAATTTGTAATCTGTAATTTGTAATTTTTGATGTTGGAGTGGGAGGATGTTGGTAATCTTAGATTGATAGTGTGCGATCTCTTTAACATGTTGATTGTTAAGTTGTTGCGGATGGGTTATAATTTTTTAACACTGCTTTTTCTTGCTTTCCTCTTTTGAGTTTTGTATCCTTGCAACAGGAAAGGGAATAATGATCCTCACCCCAGCCTCTCTCTGCATGAATAAGGGAATAAATAGCGAGATAGTCGACTTCAAGGGATAGCTTTCTTTGCTGAAAGGTTAGCGTTCTTATGCTGAAAGATATGCTCTCTTAGGCAGAAAGCGATATGAAAAAAAGGTACACCTCATAGCTTGCTTGCTATTTCGATATACCTTATTCTCTCGCCTTTAATATTTTATCAACGTGATTAAACGAAGCTAATTACGCCTTCAACCGTATCTTTGGAATCAGTCTCTTCTGGTTCTGTCTCGGGTGAACTGATGTGTTTGATGTCTTTTATCATTTGCTTCGTACGCTTGTAAGTAGGTGTATTCTCTACGGCAAGAATTACATCCTCGTTGTCAAGCTCATCAGCTGTAAAGCGATAGATGTGAGGGCGATGTTTGTATTGAGTGTTGTTGTTGTCCCTATAGAAACGTTCACGGCGGTCACGACGTTCAGCATCTTTCTCCTCATTATCAGCTCTTCTGGCGGCCTCTTCCGCGGATAGTTTCTGTATGTGTCGTCCCATACCATCAACATCCTCTATGCCGAAACCAGTTGCAAGGATGGTTACTTTTACTTTCTGATCAAGTTCTGGGTCAATAGCCAATCCCCATTTCAATTCGAAGTCTTCGCTGAAATGATTCATAAAATCGGTTACATCACCCATTTCTTCCATTGTCAAGCCGGAGTTGTCCTTGTCATTGCTATTGAAGTTGATGGACAGAAGAATCTTCTTAGACTTGTAGACATCATTGTCGTTGAGTAGTGGTGAGTTAAGCGCATCCTCTATTGCTTGCTTTACACGACCTTCTCCTTCACCATAACCTGTAGACATGATTGCCACGCCACCATCCTTTAGAACCGTCTTCACGTCATTGAAGTCGAGGTTCACAATACCATGTACAGTGATGATTTCAGCAATACTCTTAGCTGCAACACTCAGTGTGTCATCAGCTTTACGGAATGCGTTTAAGAGGCTAAGTTCTGGATAGATCTCACGTAATCTTTCGTTATTAATAACGAGAAGAGCGTCAACGTGTTTAGCCATCTCTTCTACTCCGTCCAGGGCCTGATCAATCTTCTTCGCACCTTCGAAGCGGAAAGGAATGGTGACAATACCGACGGTGAGGATACCAAGTTCTTTACTGACTTGTGCGATGACAGGTGCTGCGCCAGTACCTGTGCCGCCACCCATACCAGCCGTGATAAATGTCATCTTCGTACCATCGTTGAGCATATTCTTGATGTCATCGATCGTCTCTTCGGCAGCTTGTCTTGCGCGTTCTGGGCGGTTTCCTGCTCCTAACCCTTCCTTTCCTAATTGTAGATGAACAGGGACAGGTGAGTCGTTGAGGGCTTGTGCGTCTGTATTGCAGAGGACGAAAGTTACGTCATGTATACCTTCTTTGTACATGTGGTTGACGGCATTACCACCGCCACCACCAACACCAATGACTTTGATTATGCTGTTAGTAACGTCGCCATCACCGAAGTCTAATACATCTATTTTATTATTATTGTCTGCCATAACAGTATGTGTCTATATGATGAATATACTTATATTTGTGTTCCCATGAAAGCGTTACTCTTCGTCTTCCAGCATCTTACCTCCAAATTCTTTTGCTTTACGAACGAACTTGTTCCAGAAGCTATTACGACGTTTTTCTTCTTCTCTTTCACGTTCTCTTGCCTCTTCCTCTTCGCGTAGCTTGCGTTCTTCTTCTTCTCTCTTACGTCGTTCCTCTTCAGCTTTACGTTTCTCTTCGGGAGTAGGGACAAAACCTTGTCCTTGTGGACGTGTATTAGAGTTTGTAGTTGTTGTTTCTATTGGATGGGCTACAGCTACATCTTTTCCTTCAAATAGGTTGTTAGCAGCAGGGTTATATGCTGCACCAGCACAATTCATGTCTCCTTTTGCAAGTAAGCCTAATATGGTATTCGTTTCGCCGTTCTGTGCTGTTATTTCTGCATGACTTGAGGTGATCGTCTGTGTGACGAATTTAGCCTTGCGAATCTTCTCAATGCGTGTAACATTACGTACCAAACGCTCGATGTTCTTGAGGTTCATGCCACCACCAGTAAGTATGATACCCCCGAGGAGTTTGTCTGTGTATTCAGATGGAACCTGATACCACACATTCTCTATAATCTCTCCTGCACGTGCTTCTACTATTTCAATGAATTTACGACTATCAACAGTTCGCTCGGCATCTATAGAGTATTTGAGGTTGTTGTCGATATCATTATTGTCGGTGAATGCAGAACCATACTTCAGTTTCATTGCCTCTGCTTCCTTATCTTCCATCTGCAAGGAAGCTATATCCTTGTTGATGTTATTGCCTCCTAATGGGATTACAGCGAGGTGGCGAAGAATATTCTTATAATAAACAGAGACTGTAGTGGTATCAGCACCAAGGTCGACAAGCACACAACCACCGCGCTTTTCGGCTTCGCTGAGCACACCATCAGCCAAGGCTAATGGTGCTAGGTACATCTCTGCTATTGCTATTCCTGCTTTCTCAAAACAGCTGTTTAAGTTATTATAGAATGACTTGCGCCATAGGATATTTAAGAAGTTTCCCTCCAAGCGAGTGGCTTTTATGCCAACAGGATCTAGAGAGTATTGGCTGTCAACCTTATACTCCTGTGTGGCAGCATCTAAGATTTCTTGATCGGGGTAAGCCATGTTTCTGTTAGCATCCATCAGCTCATTAATCATGTCGGATGTAATGATGGTATCAGCTGGAAGATCTTTTACTATAACGTTACGAACGCTCCGTATGGACTGACCTCCTACACCTACATAAACTTGAGATATATCAAATTTCAGTTGTTTCTTGAGCTTATTAATAATGTTGGTAAGGCACTGACCAGTCTTATCAATGTTATAGACTACACCTTTGCGAATGCATTGTGATGCATCTTCCTTAGCAACGGCTAGCACGGAGATACTACCGTCAAGATTCTTCTTGCCGGCTATTCCCATAATCTTTGATGAGCCTAATTCAATGGCTACTATGAACTCTGCCATATTCGTTAAGTATTATATTTCTTAGTTTTAATGTTCTTTCTTTTCTTATTTACGTACATTGTCTTGTGATTGAAGAACTTGTTATTCGGTTGGACCATCTGCTGCATGTTCTTGTTGGTCAACTTCTTTACGTGCCTTTTCACGTTCCTCTTCTTCTGTACGTTGCCTGTCTTTTGTCTTCTCTTCTTTAGCTTCTTTTGCGATAGCTTCCGCCTCTTTTTGTTCGGCTTCAGGGTCTCTTCGCTTGCAGACAATTTGATTATCGAATTCGATATCTATGTAAGAATACTTATTCCATCCCGCTTGCGACAAGCCGTATCGATAGAACTTCTCTAATCGTGATAATTTGTTGTTAACGAAAGAGTTTATCTCCCTGTTACGTGTCCATCTGTTGCGATTAAGAGGTAAATACCCCATGAAGATAATATGGTCACCCACACGTGGAACAAGTTCAATGCCATAATCTGGAAGGACGTTTATTTGCTCTATTTGGTTGATCCAAAGCGGTGAAGAGCTGATTGCTTTAGCAAGTGGTGCGATATAGAGTTTCGCAAAGCTGTTGTTAATATTGCCAGTGGCAATAATCAAGTCGCTCGTGTATTTGGAATTAGGAAGTATTCCTCCATTGTCATCAAGATAGTAGTCTCCACCCTGTTGGCTCTTTATACGGATGATAGGCATACGTTGAGTAATCTGTATGTTGATATGTCCGTTCTCCGTCTTATAACACTGAGCAGTCTTTACAAAAGGTCCTTCTTTGAGCGTTTCCTCTATGTCTCTAGGATTGATATTCTCCATCTTTTTATTAAGAGGATAGAGATTGTGCTTTTGTAAGATGTGCTTTATCTCCTCTGCTGTAAGGAATCCGGCATTCTTTGAATCAGAGATTTCTATGTTCACTTTCGTGCATACACGACCTTGCTCATCAGGGTTGTTCCAAGCGGTAACAGCCATGATGAGATAGAAAGCTAGTATGATGTCCAGCGTAGTGATGATAATCTTTTTCCACTGAATATACATATATTATCTCTTCCTTTTGATGCTTTTATTCCTTATTATATAGTTACGCTTTTGCGTTGTCGTTTATTCTTTTGCTTTTATAATCTTGGTTATCTCTGGTACATAATTGTCAAGATTGCCAGCACCAAGCACTACAAGTACATCGAAGTCACGTGACCTAACGAAATTAAGAACATCATCTTTTTTAATCATCTGCTTTGCTATGTTTGGACGGAGATTATCATAGATGAGTTTGCTTGTAACCCCTTCTATTGGTTGTTCACGTGCTGGATAAATCTCAGTAAGGATAACCTCATCAAAGTGACTTAATGCATCTGCAAAATCTTTATAGAAGTCCCGAGTACGCGTATAGAGGTGTGGTTGGAAGATAACGGTAATCTTTCTGTCAGCATAAAGTTCCTTTAGACTCTTTGCACTCTGTAGTATTTCCTTTGGATGGTGCCCATAATCAGATAGGAAGACATGGCGATCATTCTTTATCTTAAAGTCGAATCGGCGATCAACACCACCATAGGTTCTCATCCCTTCACGTAGCTCTTCAGCGGTGCAACCATTGAGTTGCGCCATAGCCATTGCTGCTATACCATTTTCAATGTTGATTGGAATAGGTTGACCGAGTTCTACATCCTTTACAGTCTCAATAGGAGAAACGAAGTCGAAAGTAATCGTTCCCTTCTCTATTCGGATATTCTCTGCATGGAAATCACCCTCTTCACGACTATAGTCATAAACCTTGACACCTTCTTGTACGTGTTGCTTCATCTCAAGATTCTTATGAATAATGAGCGCACCGCCTAGTTGTATGAGTTCAGTGTAATGGCGGAAACTTTCAAGGTAAGCCTCTTTCGTACCATAAATATCCAAGTGATCCGGGTCGGTAGATGTAATAACACTCATCCAAGGACGTAACCAGTGGAAAGAACGATCGAACTCATCTGCCTCGATCACAACATAATCGCTGTGGTCAGAGAGGATGTAGTTTGTGCCATAATTCTTCGATATTCCACCTAAAAAAGCATTGCAGTCTAAATGGCTTTTATGCATGATATGGGCACACATGGTTGATGTTGTGGTTTTACCATGAGTACCGGCAAAGCATAAACCTTTGTGTGTTCGGGTAAGAGTCCCCAATACTTGTGCGCGCTTCTCTATTGTGAAGTTGTTATCATGGAAGTATATCAGTTCTGTATGAGTTGATGGGATTGCAGGGGTGTAGACAACCAATGTTGTGGTTGGTTGACGGCACTCTTCTGGAATGAGATTCACATTTTCCTCATAGTGAATCAACATACCTTCTTTCTCTAATTGGTGGGTAAGCTCAGAAGGAGTTTTATCATATCCTGCAACAACCAGCCCCTTATGAAGGAAGTAACGAGCAATGGCACTCATACCAATACCACCTGCACCAACGAAGTAAACTGACTTTATATCTTTAAGTTCCATGTATCTATATCTTTTCTATCTTTATTCTCTTTTAGACCTTTCAGTCTTTCACTTATTCCTAAAGGATTCCCCATCTCAATAAGTAATATTATTTTTTAATGAGTTTCAAAACCTCGTCCGCAATAACATCTGCCGAGTTTTGTAACCCCATCTTCTTCACATTCTCACTAAGGCTGGCAAGTTTTTGATCATCAGAGATGGTCTCTAATGCTAGTTTCAATAATGTCTCTGGAGCCTCAGAATCCTTTACGTAAATTGCAGCATGTTTATCTACTAATGCCATTGCATTCTTTGTTTGATGATCTTCCGCTACGTTAGGACTAGGAACGAGGATTACTGGTTTACCAATGAGTTGGAACTCACTAATAGAGCTTGCACCCGCACGGCTGATAACCAAATCAGCTGCTTTATAAGCTGCTCCCATATCGCTAATAAAGTCCATTACCTTTAAGTTGGGTAGCCCCTTACCCTTCATAAAGTCCATTATCTGCTGATGGTAGTACTTACCAGTTTGCCATATAAACTGCACATCAGTGTTCTTTACGAGGTCAAGATGCTCCATAATAGAGCGGTTGATGGTGCGAGCTCCAAGGCTACCGCCTACTAACAAGATAGTCTTCTTATCACTCTTCAACCCTAGACTCTCTCGTGCTTCTTCGACAGAGAGAGGTGTATTTAAGACGTTTTGTCGTACAGGGTTTCCTGTCATAATAATCTTATCGGCAGGGAAGAATCGTTGCATACCTTCATACGCAACACATATTTTTTCTACGCGTTTTGCCAATAGTTTATTGGTTACACCGGCGTATGAGTTCTGTTCTTGAATTAGACAAGGAATACCCATCTTTGCGCATGAGTAAAGTGTAGCACCACTAGCGTAACCACCAACACCAACTGCTACTTGGGGCTTAAAGTCCTTGATGATTTGGCGTGCCATGCGCAAACTCTTCCATAACTTATATAACACTTCAAAGTTCTTTAGCTTATGTGCACGATCGAAACCTTTGATTGGTAAGCCCTTTATCTCATATCCAGCAGCAGGCACACGTTGCATCTCCATACGTCCTAAAGCACCTACAAAGAGAATCTTTGCATCTGGGTGTTTAGCCTTGATAGCGTTTGCAATAGATACAGCTGGGAATATATGACCTCCCGTGCCACCACCGCTAATGATTATTCTTAATTCCTTGTCCATTTCAATCTCGTTTACTAACCTACAAAGGTAATCAATTTTTTCGTCTTCTTCTAACTTTAACTCTTTTTTAAGAATCTGCTGTCTATGCAATGACTCCATGTGTCTCTGCTATCGAAGGATTATAGGCTTTCTTCTTCTTAGCCGATCGGCTGATACTCAAGATGACGCCAATATAGACGCAATTAATGATAGTTGAAGTTCCTCCCTTACTAATGAGTGGCAATGGTTGACCAGTTACTGGGGCTAGTCCAACGGCCACCAACATATTGAACAGAGCCTGTGTAACGAGCAAGAATGCAATTCCCATGGCTAAGAAAGCAGGGAAGGAGTTCTCACATCGATTGGCAATGATACCCGTTCGGAAGAGTAAGATGATATAGAGGAATGCTACGATAGCTGCTCCTTCAAGCCCCATCTCCTCAATAATAATTGCATAGATAAAGTCAGAGAAAGCCTGTGATAAGAAGTCTCGTTCGGTCGAGTTACCTGGTCCTTTACCCACAACATTAGATGTAGCGATGGCTATGTTGGCATGTGCCACTTGTGCATCTTTATCCAAATCATAATCTTTTGGTGCTACATAGTCGTTGTCCATGAACTTCTTGATACGTGCTTTCCATGTGTCAGCACGGTGCAAGAGCTTCCCAAAAACACCTGGTGATTCTTTTTGTTGCAGCTCTTGAACAGTTTGCTCAGTGAGGTTCTGTTTGGTTGGTAGGTCATCTTCTACCTTTTTGTCATCACCTACTATCATCACCAGAGATAGGGTGAGGATAATACCCAGTACTACCACTCCAACCAATCTGCCGATCTGATTCAGTGGAACACGCCCCACAATCATCATTAAAACGATGGTTAAGGAGATGAGCATAGCCGTAGACAGGTTCTCAAAAAAGATCAAGAAAATGAATACACCAGATAGTATCAAGATGTATCGAAAGGCTTTTCTGTCCGCCCCATGATCGGTTTGCATGGCACTAAGTATTTGTGCAACTGCTAGCACAAGTGCGCCCTTTGCGATCTCAGAAGGTTGAAATTGTATGCCCGCAAAGCTTATCCATCTGTTAGCTCCGTTAGTAGTTTGTCCAGCGACAAGAACCCACAGTAACGTTATAAAAGCTATACCAAGAAGGATGGGGGTAATCAGTTTGAAGTACCTGCATTTGATATTTAACACCACCACCATTAAGCCTATTCCAACAGCAAGAATACTACAGTGGTAGATGATAGGACTCCAATAGTTTCCTCCCCTGTATGATAGTGAACTTGAAGCCGAATAGACCTCAATTATACTAATAATACATAGGAAGAAGAAGACCATCCAGATGACCTTATCTCCTTTAAAGAGGTTACTGAGAGATTTATTGTTCATTTTCTTTCTTTCCTTTATCGGGCATCTATGCTTTATAAAGCTCTAACGAGTGCTTTAAACTGGTCTCCTCTATCCTCCATATTCTTAAAGAGGTCAAAGCTAGCACAGCATGGACTCAACAAGACGGTGTCACCAGGTTTAGCCATTTCTGCACATGCCGTAACACAATCTTTCATAGAGTGTGTGTCGCGAACAGGGATTCCTAGGCTATCAAAGTTATCGTGGAGTTTCTTGTTATTTGCCCCGAGGTAGACAAGTCCAGCACACTTTTCTTTCACCAAGTCTTTGATGGCACTGTAATCATTACCTTTGTCCTTACCACCCAAAATGAGGATAGTTGGGGTTCTCATACTCTCTAGTGCATACCAACAGGCATCTACATTTGTAGCCTTCGAGTCGTTGATATATTGTACACCCGCAACCTTACAAACCTTTTCCAAACGATGTTCAACGCCGGGGAAGTCGCTTAAGCTCTTGCGGATACTCTCCTTTTTAATACCGCTGATGTTCGATGCGATACCTGCTGCAAGAGAGTTATATATGTTGTGGCGACCCGTCAATGACAAGTCTTCCTGTTCCATATTGAATGGCTCTGGTTGCTCTATCTTGTATTGTCCCTCTTCGATGTAACCAATGCTACCATGCTCCTTTAGCTCTGAAAAAGGATAACATACAGCATGTACATCATACTTCTTTAGCTCCTTCTTGATTACTGGATCATCATTCCAATAGATAAAACTATCATCCTTAGTTTGGTTCTGAATGATACGCATCTTGGCGTCTGCATAATTCTCAAACTTAAAGTCGTAGCGATCTAAATGGTCTGGAGTAATGTTCAATAGAATGGCAATATTAGCGCGGAAGTTGTACATGTTATCAAGTTGGAAGCTACTCAACTCAATGATGTAATATGCATGTGGATCTTCTGCAACCTGCAGTGCAAGGCTATTGCCTATGTTTCCTGCCAATCCAACATCGTATCCTGCATCCTTAAAGATGTGATAGATGAGGCTTGTTGTGGTCGTTTTACCATTGCTACCAGTGATACATATCATCTTAGAGTTGGTATATCTACCAGCAAACTCAATTTCGCTGATGATGTGAGTACCCTTTGCCATGAGTTTCTGAATCATTGGAGCCTCCTTAGGAATACCTGGACTCTTGATGATTTCATCAGCATTAAGGATCTTATCCTCCGTGTGGTGTCCCTCTTCCCACTCTATGTGATGCTCGTCAAGTAGCTTCTTATACTTGTCTTTGATAGCTGACATATCTGAAACGAAGACGTCAAATCCTTCTTTCTTAGCTAGTACAGCTGCACCTGCACCGCTCTCTCCTGCACCAAGTATTACGATTCTTTTCATATTAAATTCCCTTTCTTTTCTTTCCTATTATCCGATCGGATGATGCCTCTGAATATCATCGTTCTAATGAGATAAGCCTCTCTTCAATTCTAAGTAACGCCCTTCTTCGTTGGAGAAGACGCCTATTTTAATGCTTACTAAGCCTTTCTTTCTTTTGTACAGAGCATGTCTTACTGTTGAATAAACATATCTATCTGATTTTCAGAGTGATAATTGTCAATGCAGCAAGTATGATTGTCACGATGATAAAACGTAAGGTAATCTTGCTCTCATGCACTGCTCCATGGGGAACTTTTACTAAGTACTTGCACTCGGGGTCTAACTGTGAATCCTGAGTACGGAAGTTGTCATGGATAGGAGTACGTTTGAAGATACGTTGCTTAATGCCTTTACGCTTCCCTAATTTATAATACCATACTTGTACGATGACGCTTAGACTCTCGACGAAGAATATTCCGCAGAGGATAGGAAGCATCAATTCCTTGTGTATGATGATAGCTCCAACGGCAATGATACCGCCGATTGTCAAACTACCAGTATCTCCCATGAATACTTGGGCAGGGTAGGCATTGTACCAAAGGAAGCCGATCAGTGCTCCGATAAACGCCATAAAGAATACTACCAGTTCCTCTGTGCCAGGGATATACATGATATTCAGGTAGGCTGCAAACTGTATGTGGCTACTGACATAAGCTAAGATACCGAGTACAACACCTATTACAGCCGAGTTACCAGCACACATTCCGTCCATTCCATCGTTGAGGTTTGCACCATTAGAAACGGCTGTCACGACAAAAATAGTCATGATTACGAATAGAATCCAACCGCCAGCTGTCTTATAATCACCTAAGAATCCAACGATTTCAGAGTAGTCCAAATTGTGTGACTTCACGAATGGTATGGTCGTTTTCAGCGTTTTCTCCGCCTTAGCCTCATGTTTTATAACTACTTCCTTACCGTTTTGATTGGCTACTTCAAGATTCAAGTTCGCCTTAACATCAGGTGATGCCCAAAGAACAAGACCTACTATGAGTCCGATTGTGACCTGACCTATAATCTTATACTTGCCCTTTAACCCCTCTTTATTATGTCTGAAGATCTTGATAAAGTCGTCCATTCCACCGAGAAAACCCAACCAGATGGTTGTAATGATCATCAGGATTAGATAGATGTTACGCAATCGACCGAGCAAGATGACGGGTACTAACAATGCAACGATAATGATAATACCGCCCATTGAGGGTACCCCTATCTTTTTTACACCGAATGGATCAATGCTTGCATCACGTTGTGTCTCCGTGATCTGCTTGCTTTTAAGATACTTGATAAATCTCTCTCCGAACCATGCCGATATAAGCAAAGCCAGTATCATAGCCAATATGCCACGGAAACTTATGTACCCCCAAAGGTGGGAACCACTGATACCGAACTGGTCTAACCAGCGGAAGATATAATACAGCATATTACTTCTCTTTATTGTTCTTACTTAATTCCAAAGATCTCACGGATAACCTCGTGGTCATCGAAATGGTGCTTTACACCATTAATCTCTTGGTAAGTTTCATGTCCTTTACCTGCCACAAGGATTACATCTCCCCTCTTCGCCATCATCGCAGCAGTGCGTATAGCTTCTTTACGATCAACTATGTTGAGGACTTTCTTACGTTGTGTAGCATCAAGACCAGCCATCATGTCATTAATAATAGCCTGTGGATCTTCATCTCGTGGGTTATCACTTGTGAGGATAACTGTGTCACTCTGCTTTACAGCTTCCTGTGCCATTAAAGGACGTTTACCCTTATCACGATGACCACCGGCGCCACAAACGGTGATAATATGTCCGCCTTTGTTATCCAATACATCGTGAATTGCAGTCAAGACGTTCTCTAGGGCATCAGGAGTATGTGCATAGTCAACAATGGCAGTGAAGCCTTCTGGGGATTGAATAGGCTCAAGGCGTCCATTCACACTCTTCAATGTACTAAGTGCGAGGAGTATCTCATCTGTACTCTTACCGAGCATCTTTGCAGCACCATATACAGCTAGTAAGTTGCTGACATTGAACTTGCCAATAAACTGGACGCCTACCTCTTTTCCATCAATCTCTAGATACATTCCTTCGAAGTGACACTCAAGAATCTTCGCACGGAAGTCTGCCATGCGCTTGGTTGAGTAGGTCTTGATGGTTGCCTTAGTGTTCTGAACCATAATCATACCGTTCTTGTCATCTGCATTTGTGATGGCAAAGGCATGCTTTGAAAGCCCATCAAAGAACATCTTCTTCGCATTACGATAGTTTTCGAAGGTCTTGTGATAATCGAGATGATCACGTGTGAGGTTCGTAAATATAGCCCCTGTGAAGTCTAATCCACCGATACGGTGTTGATGTATAGCATGACTAGAACACTCCATGAATGCGTATTCACAGCCTGCTGCAACCATGTCTGCAAGTAGTTGATTCAGCTCTATTGGATCTGGTGTTGTATGGTCGGCTGGTATTGCTTTATCATCGATATAGTTGCAGACAGTCGATAATAAGCCCACCTTATAACCAAATTCTCGGAACATATTATATAATAAGGTGGCAATCGTCGTCTTACCGTTTGTACCCGTAACGCCAACTAGCTTTAGTTTATGTGAGGGATCTCCATAGAACAAGGTAGCAACCTTTCCTGCTGTATTCTCTGTTGATTCAACTTGTACATAGGTGATATTATCATTCAAAGTATTGGGCATGTCTTCTAATAATACAGCCACAGCACCTTGCTCAATAGCCTTTCCAATGAATTGATGCCCATCTACCTGTGTTCCTTTCATTGCAATAAATAGATGACCGTTAGCAATCTTACGACTATCAATGTTTACACCAGTAATTTCAACCTCAGCATTGCCATGAATAGCAATAGGGGTGATGTTCTTGAGTAATTCGCTTAATTTCATATCTTTGTTCTATTCTTATTTCGTTGTTAAATGCCTACAGATCTTAGCCTAATCGTAGTGAACATTCCATCCCTTTCTTAACTTTATCGCCTGGAGCAAGGCTTTGCTCAATGACACGACCTCTACCATTAATACGCACCTTAATGCCTTTCTTCTCCATTAGATAGACTGCATCGCGTGCTCCCATACCGCGCACATTGGGTACAATGTGCGCCTTGTTGATAGCCTCCTTATGGAAGGTCAGCGATTTACCATTCTCTGTTGTTGTACCCCAGATAGGGCTCCCGAAAGGGTAAGCACCATTCCATCCGTTTGTCACGTTGAAGCCAAGTGTATTCAAAACATAGTCTGTTGCCAATAGATTCCCTATCTTTGCTGATGGGATGAGAATCGATGATTTATCTCGTGCATCACTGACATTTAACTTTAGACTCTGCGCCATTATTCCTTCTGCAATATGGTGGAACACGACTCCACTCATACCACCACCAGAGGCTGGCAGACCGCTCTTTTGAATACAAACAATACAACTGTAACGTGGTTTGTCAGCAGGGAAGAAACCTGCAAAACTTAGTAGATAGTTCACTGCGCCAGCCTTGTATCCAGCTGCACCTTTGGACATCTGCGCTGTTCCTGTCTTACCTGCAACAAGGAACTTGTCGGACCCAGCCCTCTTACCAAGACCTTCTGATACTACTTCTGTTAGGATTCGTGTAATATCTTTGATGGTACTCTCCTTCGCAATATGTTCCTTTACGACTTGTGGAGGATTGTCATAAAGGACTTGACCATTCTTTACTATTTGTTTTACGAAGCGTGGTCTCATCATCTTTCCGCCATTGGCAATGGCATTGTAGAACGCTAGTGTAGAGATAGGGGGTATCTGTGTCTCATATCCAATACTCATCCATGGCAGTGCTGTTGCACTCCAGTTATCATATTGCCCATGGTGATTCTTATGTGGCATACGTATCTTAGCAGGTGATGACCCCACAATTGGTATGTGAAAATTAGTAGCGAGTCCGAGGTCGTAAATACCCTGAACAAACTTCTCAGGGTTCTTGTGGTAATGTAGATCGATGATACGACTTACACCGATGTTAGAGCTATATTTCAAAGTCCAAGGCAGTGTTAACGTCCCATAGCCACCACGAGTCCAGTTGTGATCCTTCATCTCCCTGCCATACATAGGCCATACTCCTGGACCAGTCTGCACCGTATAAGTCGTATCAACGAGACCATCATCAAGAATAGTCATAATAGATGCTGTCTTAAAGACGGAACCTGGTTCTAGCAGGTCGCTAACCGCATGATTCTTTACTTCTCGATACTCCCCATCGCTACACTTATCCATGTTGACGATGGCTTTTACGTCTCCTGTCGCAACTTCCATAACGATAGCTACACCTACATTGCCATTCACGTTTGGATCTTTCAGTTCGTCAATCAAAGCTCTCTCGGCTAAGTCTTGCATACCAACATCAATGGTTGTGATTATGTCAGCACCATCGATTGGAGGTGTATCGGTGATATTTAAGAACTTGTTTCGAACCTTACGACGGTGGATGATACCATCAGTTCCGCGCAAAATCGAGTCGTATGACAGTTCAAGACCACAACGGGCGGTATCTTTTGCACCGAACATGTCTCCTACAGTGCGCTGTGCCAAGGAACCGAACGGACGCCTACGAGCATTGAACTCTTCCCAGTGGAAGCCGCTCTTAAACTTAGATAGATGTAAGATAGGTAAGGTCTGGATTTCTTTGAATGTATTGTAGTCTATGCGCTCATCCCATATCGCCCAGTGTTTACTCATCTTATGGTAACCTTCCAAGAGGTGCTCCTTGAAGGCAGCAGCTGACCGCTCAGGAAAGATGTTATTGAGACCTTTGCTGATGTAATTAATACTATCAATAAAGGCGGTATCATTGCCTGCTTCTTTAAGAGCATTGAAGTCTAAATACACCTTGAACTCCGGTAGTGAGCTAGCCATGAGTTGCCCATCACAACTAAGAATGTTACCTCGTGTTGGTTTAACCTTTACGCTATCTTTCTTTTGCGTAGCAGCAACTTCCATCCAATAAGACCTATTGGCTGTCATTGTATAGATGGTTTTTCCAAGTACAGCAAGCGCAATCAGCGACATCACAATGGCGATGATGCTGTAACGGGGGATGATCTTATTATTATTGAACTTGCTCATATTTCTTACTTCTCGGGTACATTTATTATATAAGGTGGGCGGTCTGACATTTTCAGAACGCTGTCCTTTCTATTCTTTAGTAGTTCCAGAATGTGGCTCTCTCGAGACTTCTCTGTAAGCTGACTACTACTTGATAAAGCTCTGTACTTTGCATCTTCTAATTCAGTGTTGAGCTTATCAATCTCTATCAGATACTTTTGTACGCTGTACCTATTAGATATATAAACGATGATGAAAGCAACAATCACAAGGATTAACCAGATGTTATTGCGTAACAGACGGGCAGAGAGAATGTCGCCACCAAGTATCTTGCGCAGTGTAAAGTTAGATGATTGAGGCTGCTCGTCTTCACGTGCTTGTTCTGCGATAGCTGCCTTGAGTATCTTAACCTCAGCTTCTTCTTCTTTTTCTCGTTCCTCTTCTTGGTGTTTCTTCTCTTCTTCCTTTATTTGTCGTTTTGCTTCTTTCTTTCGTTCCTCTTCATCTTGAACAGGGGTGTCTTTAACCCTTTTCTCTGTTAACATATCACCTTTAAGGTGGGAAATGTTTATATCTTTATTACCATCTGTAACCTCTAAAGCTATTGGAGAGGACTCTTCTCCCTCATAGATATCACCTTTGGCGAGTGGATTAATGACTGATTTAGATTTGTCATCATCCGTATTGTCTCTACCACGAAAGCTTTCAGCGGTTACATCTATATTCTTTATGTCGTTCTTGTCAATCATCTGCTTTCTTTTCTGCTATTCTTAGTTTGGCACTTCGGCTACGTGGATTCAGTTCTTGTTCGGCGTTACTTGCAGTGATAACCTTATTGTTTATTAGTCGGAAGGGAGTTTCCCGTCTTCCGTAGAAATCTTGCTTTACTTTTCCTTCTACATTCCCCGATTTCATGATGTTCTTAACCATTCGATCTTCCAAGGAGTGATAAGTAATTACAGAGAGGCGTCCCCTAGGGGCAAGTAACTCGGTTGCGGCCAGCAACATCTCACGTAAGGCATCCATCTCATGATTGACTTCAATGCGTAGAGCTTGGAACATTTTTGCCATGTCTTTCTTCTCTCTTGCGTGTAAAAAGAATGGTTCAACGATGGATAGCAGATCCTTTGTCGTTTTGAATGTCCGCTTTTCTCTTGCCTTAACGATAGCTGCTGCGATACGACGGGATTGCTTAATCTCGCCATAGAGATATAATATATCAGCTATTTGCTCCTCATCATATTCATTGAGAATATCGGCTGCTGTACGACCAGCTCGCTTATTCATTCGCATATCGAGAGGTGCTTCGAACCGAAAAGAAAAGCCACGTGTTTCATCATCGAAATGATGACTGCTAACTCCCAAGTCGGCTAGTAAGCCGTCAATATGATCTATGCTATAATAGCGCATCCAGTTCTTTAAGTACCTAAAGTTCGAACGAATGAAAGTAAAACGGTCGATTTGCTCCTCGCTTAGTCCCATCTTGCTAACGTTCTGTTCAGCGTCTGCATCTTGATCGAAACTATATAGATGACAGCCCTTCTTGAGGCGAGATAGGATCTCACGACTATGTCCACCACCACCAAAAGTCACATCCACATAAATTCCATTTGGGTGGATGTTCAGACCCTCAATACTATCGTTGAGAAGTACTGGAACATGATATGTTTCTGCGGTTTTAACCATCTTGTCAATCTTTTGTGGTTGCGGATTCTTCTTCATTCAAGAAATTGTTTGAGAAGAAATCATCAGTTCCCATGGTTTCCTCCATGGCTTTGCTAAACTCTTCAGCCGACATGAAAGGCTGTTCGGAGTCACCAGTTGCCCATATCTCAATACAGTCATCCATCCCTGTAAAGCGTATTTGCTGGTCTATGTTGACCATTTTTAGATAACGCTTAGGGATGAGGAAGCGTCCACTATTGTCTAGTGTGATAATCTCTACATCGGTTACAAACTGTCGATAAATCATCTGGTCATGTTTGTTCCAACGACTTAGTCGTTTGCGCAAAGCATCCATTCGTTGATTCCAAACCGATCGAGGATAAAGTACAAGGCATGGTTCAAAGATATCTTTACGCAATATTAACGACTCTTCGCCAGATGCATTTAGCACCTTGCGGAATGTTGCAGGCAGAAAAGCACGACCTTTTGTGTCTGTTTTTGCGTCTATATTTCCTAAGAACCTCACGTGTACTTCTTATAAAACTCGTATTTGGCTTCAAAGTTACACATTTTTCCCCACATATCTCCACTATACTCCACTATATTTCATAAAGGCTCTTTTTTTTGTGAAAATTAACGCTTTTCTGGTTGTTGAAAACAGTGTTTTAAAATCAGGTAGTAGTATTCTTTTTGTTCTAAAGAGCATATTTTTCGATAAAAAAGAGGGTTAATTCAAATGGTTTAGTTATTTTTGCATGTTATTACGAGGAATTTCTTGAACATGAGTAGTTCGATAGAGAAGACAATAGACATTGACAAGATACTTGTAGATAAGATGGGAGCAAAAGCGAAGTTTGTTCCTTCTTTTGTTGTAAAGTGGCTGAAGCACATCATTCATGAGGATGCAGTGAATCAGTTCCTGTGGGAGAATAGAGGCTTGACAGGTACTGAATGGCTCAAAGAGTGTGTACATTATCTGGATATGACGTTGCAGATTGAAGGTCTTGAGAATCTACCGGATAAAGATGACGGAAAGCTTTACACGTTTGTTTCTAACCATCCTCTTGGTGGGCAAGATGGTGTTGCTTTAGGTGCAATTATTGGGCAACATTATGATGGAAAGTTCCGTTATTTGGTGAATGATTTGCTTTTAAATCTTCCAGGTTTGAAGCCTGTTTGTATTGGAATCAATAAGACGGGCAAGCAAAGTAGAGACTTTCCTCGTATGGTTGAGGCTGGCTTCCAAAGTGATAATCACATGTTGATGTTCCCTGCAGGACTGAATAGTAGGAAGATAAATGGGCGTATTCATGACCTTGAATGGAAGAAGACTTTCATTACAAAAAGCGTCGAATATCATCGTGATGTAGTACCTATCTTTTTTGGAGGGAGAAATTCTGATCGATTCTATCGTATAGCTCATTTTAGCGATAAATACGTCAAAAAAGTGAATATAGCAATGCTGTTTCTTGTCGATGAAATGTATAAAAATGTTGGGAAAACATTTCGTGTTGTTATCGGCAAACCTATTCCTTGGCAGACATTTGATAAGTCTAAAACACCGATGGAATGGGCAAAATTCGTTGAAGATAAGGTGTATGAATTGTAGTCCTATTCTATGAGGCTATTGATAGTTAAGGGATAGGAGCGAATGAGAGAATAAAAGAGAAAGCAAAAGAAAAGTATATATATGGAAGAAGAAATCATCCAACCCATCAGCAAGGAAGTGCTCAGAAGCGAACTGACAGCAGATAAGTTACTTCGTATGACCAATAAGAGTCATAACGAAATCTACGTCATTACGGCTAAGAGTTCACCTAATGTGATGAAGGAAATCGGGCGTCTTCGTGAGATCGCGTTTCGTAATGCTGGTGGTGGTACGGGTAAGTCAATGGACATTGACGAGTTCGATACGATGGATAATTGTTGCCGACAACTTATAGTTTGGAACCCCGATGCGGAGGAGATTATAGGAGGCTATCGTTATATCTTCGGAAGCGATTGGAAGGTTGCTAAAGATGGACAACCAGTATTAGCAACAAGCCACATGTTTCATTTCTCCGACAAGTTTATGAAAGAGTACGCACCCTATACTGTTGAGTTAGGACGCTCTTTTGTATCCTTAGAGTATCAAAATGTTCGACGCAACTCAAAGAGTATCTTTGCTCTTGATAACCTTTGGGATGGGCTCGGAGCATTGACAGTCTTGAACCCAGACTGTAAGTATTTCTTTGGTAAGATGACGATGTATCCTTCTTATATACGCCGTGGAAGGGATATGATCCTATACTTTCTAAAGAAGTATTTTGATGATAAAGACAACCTTATAATACCGATTAAACCGCTTAAAATAGATACCCCTATAGCCGAATTGGATGCTCTTTTTAATGGTGAAAACTTTAAGGAAGATTACAAGATACTGAATAGTGAAATTCGAAAGTTGGGTTATAACATTCCTCCTCTCGTCAACGCTTATATGAATCTGTCTCCGACTATGAAGTTATTTGGTACCGCGATCAACTATGGCTTTGGCGATGTAGAGGAAACGGGAATCTTAATAGCTGTTGATGAGATCTTCGAGGAGAAGCGCATTCGGCATATTGAGAGCTTTGCGGATGAGCATCCAGAGGCATTAGAGTTCACTAGTGGGGCTAATCACGTTATTTATAAGGCGAAATAGGGTAGGGTATTCTCCCTTGTGGAGGGCAACTTTTACTTATATTGTTATTGATAAATAATCCTGCTATCAATGGCTTTCTACCTTTTTTTGATATATTTAGTAAACCATTCTTGGAACCCCAGCTTATAAGATAAGAATGTGCTTTCTTTATTCTTATGGGGCTTCTTCTTTTGTGTATTTGGGTTCTGTATATACAAAAGAAGAGTATCTTTAGAGGTGAAAAATAGATTAAAAATGCTGGCATAATAGACTATTAAATACTAAAAAATAATCTATTTTTTAAGGTTGATAAATATCTTTTCCTACTTACAGAAGTTGTTTCTCTAATAAAGAGAATGGTCTTTATGGTTTTAGAAGATAATTAAAAGAGAGCATCAGCGAGCCTATTTCTGTGGTTCGTTTGATGCACTCATGTTATAGAAGTATATTCTTAGGGTTCTCATCGATACTTATTACCGATGAAATCGTTGTTTTTATCGGATGAAGAGAAGTTCGCGATACTTTGGAAGTGTCCATAACTCATCACTGACAACCAACTCTAGTTTATCGATTTGATACCTAATCTTCTCCATTTTAGGAGCTATTGTATCATGATAAGCAATGGCTCTTTCTCGTTGATTCTCAATCTTGTTAGCTACCTTTCGTGCGTTAACAAGCTCCTCAATACCGCTTTCTATGAGTGTAGTACGCTCTGCTATCTCACGGATAATCTTGATATTCCGTTCACTAAGTTGTTTACCTTCTACATCCCCAAAGACGTCCATCATGTTCTGAACATTCTTAGCCAATTGACTCTGATAGTGCGTTGCGACAGGGATAATATGGTTCATTGCAAGGTCGCCCATGACGCGTGCTTCAATCTGAATCTTCTTAGTGTATGTCTCCCATTTAACCTCATTTCGAGCCTCTAACTCATTATGGCTTAAAACATGAGTAGCCTCAAACATTTTGATAGAGGCTGTATCAAGATAGCGATCAAAGCATATAGGACAACTTGCCTCACAATCAAGTCCGCGTTGAGCAGCTTCTTTCTTCCAATCACCAGAATATCCGTTTCCATCGAAACGGATCGGTTTGCAAGTCTTGATGTCTTCGCGTATAACATCAATGATAGCAGAGTTCTTTTCTTCTCCTTTAGCCATTAATGCATCCACCCGATCGGCAAAGTTGTTTAGAGCTTCAGCCACAGCAGCATTAAGAACAATCATTGCTGAAGCACAGTTAGCCTCTGAACCAACCGCACGGAACTCAAATCGATTACCCGTAAATGCGAATGGTGAGGTGCGGTTTCGATCGGTGTTATCGATGAAAAGTACTGGTATCTCTGGTATCTCTAGACGCATACCAGTCTTACCACTTAGCGCAAATAAATCATCTTTATCAGCTTTCTCAATATGGTCAAGAAGATCGCTAATCTGCTTACCAAGGAATGATGAGATGATAGCAGGTGGTGCTTCGTTAGCACCAAGACGATGATCATTGGTGGCACTCATTACTGATGCCTTCAATAAACCGTTGTGTTTATATACTGCCATCAATGTTTCTACGATGAAGACAACGAAACGGAGATTATCAATAGGGGTCTTTCCTGTGGCATGTAAGAGTACACCAGTGTCCGTACTCAAACTCCAGTTGTTATGTTTTCCAGAACCATTAATACCCCCGAAAGGCTTCTCGTGCAATAGAACTCGGAAGCTATGCTTGTGTGCAACCTTCTTCATTAAAGACATCAAAAGCATGTTGTGGTCAACAGCTAAGTTACATTCTTCAAAGATAGGAGCCAACTCGAACTGACCGGGAGCAACTTCGTTATGGCGAGTCTTGCATGGAATACCCAGCTCAAGAGCTTGTATCTCTAGGTCTTTCATGAATGCTTGAACACGCTCAGGGATAGTTCCAAAGTAGTGATCGTCCATCTGCTGGTTCTTTGCGGAGTCGTGTCCCATAAGCGTTCTACCCGTTAGCATCAAGTCAGGACGTGCGAAGTAAAGATCCTCATCAACAAGGAAATATTCTTGCTCCCAGCCTAGGTTGCTTGTAACTTGCTTTACTTCGGGATAAAAGTATTGGCAAACTTTAGTTGCTGCAACGTTTACAGCACGTAAAGCCTTTAGTAGTGGAGCTTTGTAGTCGAGTGCTTCTCCAGTATAAGATATGAATATTGTTGGAATACAAAGTGTGTCGTCGATAATAAATACAGGACTTGTCGGATCCCAGGCAGAGTATCCTCGGGCTTCAAAGGTATTTCTTATGCCTCCATTTGGGAATGAACTCGCATCCGGTTCTTGCTGAACAAGGAGCTTACCAGAGAACTCTTCAATCATTCCGCCTTTACCATCGTGCTCAATGAAAGCATCATGTTTTTCAGCAGTACCTTCTGTTAATGGTTGAAACCAGTGTGTATAATGAGTTACACCATTCTCTTTAGCCCATTGTTTCATGCCTTGTGCTACTGCATCTGCAATCGATCTATCTAGTCGACTGCCGTTATCCATGACATCAACGAGCTTTTTGTAAATGTCGGCAGGTAGATACTTGTACATCTTAGAGCGGTTAAACACGAGCTTTCCATAGAACTCTGAAGGGCGTTCCGTTGGTGTATTGACTTCTACTGGTCGTTTCTTGAACGCTTCTTCAACAGCTTCAAATCTTAAATTTGCCATATCTTTTACCTTAAAATGAAACTTCGTATTGCAAAAATAAGCATTTTCCTTATATCTAGCAAAGTATTTAAGAATATATAAAGGTGCAAAGTTTAAGATACAAGGGGTTAATACTTTACAATAAAGAAGAGTGTTACCTGGATTGCTAAAGGTCTACTCACATTGTTTGAAATAAGCCTCTTTTTCAAGGTAAAAGTTTTCTTCCTCAATTACAAAAAGAGTGTATATCTGCTCACGCAGACATACACTCAGCCACTTAACTAAATAACTCAAAAATTATTTGACTCAAAATATTCTTTAGGTAGTCTTCGTCACGAGGACATAACCTAAGTACTTACATTTGACTATTAACTTACTAATAACTATTTAAACGTAATTTGATTGCTACTCAATAATAGCTTTGAATTAACGGTTGCAAAGATAATACTTTTCTTTGAAAGGCGTGCCGATATAAACACTTTTTGTTTGTTGTAAGCGTAATTTATTGTAGTTAGTAGTAATTACAACCTACTAGAAGTATCTATTTCCACCCTTTTCATCGACTATATTAGATGATGTTTTTATTTTTACAATTCATATATTGCAGGTGATAAAGATAAGAATTTAAACTGATACTACCCTTTTTTATCTTTATTGAAGCATGGTTGTCTTCATTACCAATAGAATGTCTGAATAAGAGATATTGGCTGGGCATAATATTTTAAGTGCTTTCAAACTAGCATCCTTACCTGCAAGTTTTATCTTTTGTTGTATAGTTCTTGCCTTTGACTCATCAATCACCTCATTCAGTTGTATGTATCCCTTTTGGATGTAAGGGATGAGATGTCCCTGTATTGTTGCTGGTGTTAAGCCACGCTCCTTAGCAATAGCTTCAATACTCTTACCCGCTTTGAAGAGGTTATAAGAGATTTCCCCAGTACTGATTTTAGGTGCTTTTGGCGCAGAGTCTTCTGTCTTTTTCTTTTGCTTTCTGCCCGTTCCATCGTCCAAGCTATTAAGTATTGCTTCTTGTTTAGACGCTAGGTAGCCTGTAATGGAGAATCCTTCATTCATAATAGCCTCTAATACTTCATGTTTAGTTGAATATGCTTGGCGTAGATCGGAGAAGCTATTATCAAATCGTTTGTTGGCTGTTTTGTTGTTAGATTGTACCCCCTTCGTTATATCAATAAGGTGACTAAAGATCTCTGTAAGCTGACTATGGAAGTAAAGAGCACTCTTTTTCACCCGTTCTAAGAACTTCTCTTCGTGCAACTGTTCGGTAGTCATGCGCCAGATAACGCTTCCCCATTTCATAGAAACACCTATGATACGCTCATCAAGATCAATTATTGCCATCTTGTGAAGCGTTGTTACCTTCGGAAACTTGAAGAAGTATTCTGATAAAACACGATAGATAGCATCTTCGCAAGCCTTAATTTCATAGAAGCTAAACAATTCTAAGAGTAGTTGTCGATAATACTCCTCTTTCAAGACTGGTAATGCTTTAATACTTTTTGCGGCTTCTTCCGTTTGATGAGATATGTAATTTGTTACCTGACTATCGTTAATTATGGCGGAACTACTTATCGGTGAAGCCAAAACGAGCCCTTCCAATGTCTTACAACGGCTCAAGGCGACATACACCTGACCAGCCGCAAAGGACGACTGAGCGTCAATGATAGCATGTCCGAACGTCAGTCCCTGACTCTTGTGTATAGTGATTGCCCACGCCAAACGCAAGGGATATTGCTTAAAAGTGCCTTGTACCTCCGCTTCTATTTGTTTTGTCTTTTCGTTTAAGGTGTATTTTGTATTCTCCCAAGTCTCTTGTTGTACTTCAATTTCCAGTTCATTACCAGGACAAAGAACCTGTATTTTCTCATTATCAAGGTATGTTATATGCCCAATTCTCCCATTGTAGTAACGTCCATTATTATCATTTCGGATGAACATAACCTGCGCCCCACGTTTAAGCTTAAGTCTGAAGTCTGCCGGATAGTTGTATTCTGGGAAATTACCATCGACCTCTGCGGTGAATGTGCATGCTTTTGAAGGAAGATTACGCAGCTGATCATCATTGTAACTTTCAGCCATTCTGTTGTGAGTTGTCAGTCGGATATAGTCGCTTCCCACCTCTGGCTCAAACTTAGGATCGTATCTTTCGTTCAGTTTCAGCAAGTCGGTCTCACTCACTCGTCCCTCCCTTATATTATTAAGTAAGGTGATAAACCTGTTATCTTGCTGTCTATAGACATGCATCAGTTCGATGGTTACATAGTTAATACTACGTAATGCCTTTGAACCAAAGAAGTATGGTGTGTCATAATAACGCTGAAGTAATCTCTCCTCTTCGGGTGTTACAACCGGAGTAAGTTGTTGTAAGTCACCAATCATAAGCAGTTGTACACCTCCAAAGGGCTTATCATGCTCTCTAAATCGGCGTAGGACGGAGTCGATAGCATCGAGAACATCAGAGCGCACCATGCTTATCTCGTCAATGATAAGCAAGTCTAGCGTCCTCATTATCTTACGTTTCTCCTTGCTGTAATCAAATCTATTCTTGATACTTGCCTCTGGTACAAATGGAGAAAGGGGTAGTTGAAAGAAAGAATGAATGGTCATTCCACCTGCATTAATTGCTGCCACACCTGTTGGAGCAACGATGACACTACGTTTAGAACTCTTTTCTTTGAGCGTTCGGAGAAATGTTGTTTTCCCAGTTCCAGCCTTTCCTGTAAGGAAGATGCTGATACCAGTATGTTCAACAAAGTCCCATGCATGCCTTAATTCGGGGTTCTTTTCCATTGTCCTATCGTCTATTAATAATGGAGAACAAAGGTAATTGAAATTCTTGGAAGTAGCAAATAAACCTTTACTTGATAAATGTCAACCAACTTGATACATAGCAATAAAACCAAGAAAAAGAGCCTTTAGCCGTAATAATGCTTGTTCCTAAGTTGGAAACTAACTACCTTTGCACTCGTAAAAGATTAAGGATAACATATTAAAGAACCAGAGACAAAGGGTCTCTATTAAACGTAAATGATTATGGTTTCATTAGTATTATCAGCTGTAGTAATTGCAGCAACAGTAGCAAAGGCAGTAAGTGTTAACAACCACATGGCTGCCTAATTATTAGACAAAGTTTAGAAATTTGAGAGTAAAAACAATATTCCAGGTTCACCAAGAGTGCGCTTGGAATTTTTGTTTTATAGGTGTTTTATGACGTAAATATCATAGATTTACACCATAACCAAACAACGCAAAGTCTGCTTTTAATGGGTCTTCGGGGAAGAAAGTGGCAAGTTCTTCTGTTAACCGACGTGCTGCAACCATTGTTGCTGACTTGCTTTTAAGTAGCCCTAACTGCATAGCTTGCTGAATGACATGTGTGTCGAGTGGCATAATCAAGGTGCGTTGATTGATCAGTTCAGACCAAATTCCTATGTCAACAGGCGATCCTTTGCGTACCATCCAGCGTAAAAACATACAAACGCGTTTACAACAAGAGTTTGTATTCTTCGGTACGATACCTGTAATCTCGTGTTTTTGGAAGTATTGACAGATAGCATCTATGGCTGTAAGGGCATCGATATTCTCCACTTCATCGTACTTTTTAGCATACGAACGGATGTAACTCTCCATGTCCCCATACTCCTCATACATTGATTGTAAGGCTTGGAAAAGACCGTACATCATGTGATTTGTATATAAACGATAGAAACAATTGTCATCATCGGGAATGTCTAATGCAAACCGTCCTGTCCTTACCCATTGATAAGGTTCACCTCTTGAGCAATCAAGGATATACTGAATACGAGGCATAAAGACTTGTCTTGAACCATAACTCAAACATGAAGCTATAAAAGCAATAGCCTCTTGGTTACGCTTACCAACGACTTGATGCATAAACCATGAGGGGTCATCTTTTATGAAATCTTGTGTTTCATATTGAGTAGCGAGGGCATGAAGTCTATGCTCCAAGCCCTCGGAAGTCTTTGTTTTTACCATATAACACTCTTACAGCAGTGTACTTCGTACCTGATTACTATTACTTGCTTGGAGCAAGAATCTGTGCTGCATGATCTTTCGTCTTAATCTCTTTCGGACCAATGATGCGTTCAATGATACCCTCCTCATTAATAATAAAGGTGGTACGGAATGTCCCCATGTAAGTACGACCATACATCTTCTTTTCTCCATAAACCCCAAAGGTCTCAACGAGCTTTAGGTCTGTATCAGCAATGAGGGGGAATGGTAGCTCATTCTTCTCTATGAACTTCTTATGCGATTTTTCATCTTGTATACTTGCTCCAACGATTGCATAGCCTTGAGCTTTTAGTTCCGTATAGTTGTCGCGGAGGTTACAAGCCTCTGCGGTACAGCCTAATGTCGAATCTTTAGGATAGAAGTAAAGGACGAGCTTCTGCCCTTTATAATCGCTCAACTTAATCTCCTTGCCGTCTTGATCAGTACCTAGAATCTCTGGTGCCTTATCTCCTACATTCATAATCTATTGTTTTTAATGTTTCACTTAATTGATTTACAAAGATACAGAAAGATGTAGAATAATTACAAGTTAATGCTCTTAAACATTTAAAAAATATGGGACCTCATCTCACGATGAAGTCCCACTGGTAACTAAAAATATCCTATAAAAGTAGGATTTAGTAGTTTTCTCTTCAGTATAGCACCTATTTCTATACTTTATTTCTTATGTCTGCACTATGTATTTTAGTAAACTTTACTCTCTTAGACATGCGTGTAAATGTTTTTACCTAAGCGGTAATTTGTATACCATTCTATCGGCTGCAAATATACTACTTTTTGTGGAATTAATAGATAAATATCGCTATTTATTGTTTGTAAAGGGTAAAAAATTGATAAGTATCATTTGGTTTTATCTATGTTAATTTATTACATGTATGCCTTGATAAAGGGCTTAGATTGTAAAATCAAGTGACATCATTTGCAACCCATCTAATGCTGTTTTATATGAATGACAATCAATGCTATAATATAAGAAGAGCCTCTTCTGTAATGGAGAAGAGGCTCTTTTGAGCTTGAAGAAGGCGTTATCTCACGTCAAAGAAAGCATCTCTTACCAGATGTGAGCACGTTTCTCCTGTGGGACAAAGAGTTTATCACCCTCTTTAATATCGAATGCCTTGTACCAAGCATCTATCATTGGAAGAGCTGCATTAACACGACTTACGTTAGGAGAATGTACGTCTGAGTTAACGATGTAAGCAACAAATTGAGGTGCAACATTGCTTGCCCATACACGACCCCATGCGAGGAAGAAACGTTGAGAAGGGGTGAAACCATCCTTGTCAGTAAGTGGATTCTGCTTCATACTATTCTCTAATGCACGATAAGCAACGTTCAAACCACCATTATCACCAATGTTTTCTCCAAGCGTCTTCTCGCCATTTACCTTTAGTCCTGGTATAACTTCTTGCTGGTTGAACCAGTCTACTAATACCTTTGTTCGTGCATCGTAGTTCTTCTTGTCTTCGTCTGTCCACCAGTTCTTCATGTTTCCTTCCTTATCAAACTGGCAACCTTGATCATCGAAGCCGTGGCTCATCTCGTGACCAATCACTGCACCAATAGCACCATAGTTAGCGGCATCATCGACCTCAGGATCAAAGAATGGAGGCTGTAGAATAGCGGCTGGGAAGTTGATACTATTCGTTGATGGATCATAATAAGCATTGACCGTCTGTGGTGTCATGTGCCATAGTTTCTTATCAACTGGTTTGCCCCAACGCTTAGAGATAATATATTTTGAGGCAGCCTCTTGTACGTTCTTTACATTATCAAGGAGCGACTTTGCCTCGTCAATAACAAATACACTATCCATGTTTTGCCACTTATCTGGATAGCCAATCTTTATGTCGAATGCCTGTAACTTCTCGAGTGCTTTTGCCTTTGTAGCAGCTGTCATCCATGTATTCTCTTCGATACGCTGTGCAAAAGCTGATTGCAAGTTCTTAACAAGTTGAATCATTCTTTCCTTGCTACTCTCTGGGAAGTACTTCTGAACATAGAGCTTACCAACGGCCTCGCCCATGATACCTTGTACGAAAGATAAAGCACGTTTCCAACGTGGCTGTTGCTGTTGAACGCCGTAAGCAACCTTTGTGTACTCGAATTTACGCTTTGAGAAAGCATCAGAAAGCATACCTGCAGAACTTGAAATAACAGCTAATTCCATGTAAGCCTTCAACTGATCGAGTGGCGCAGTAGCTAATATTTTCTCTACCTCATGTACTGGCTCTGGCTGACCAACATCCACTTTACCACCATTATTAGGATAGCCAGCAATCTTCAGGATATAGTTCCAATCAATACCTGGGTAATCCTTTAAGAGCTGTTCCCATGTCATTGGATGGTAATTAGCCTGTGGATCACGTGATTTCACTTGATCATAACTAACTTTAGCAATACGATTCTCGAGTGCAAAAGCCTCTTCCATCTTCTTCTTTGCAACTGCTGGAGCATTGCCAACCATCTTTAGGTAGTCATTCTTCAAGCTCTTGTAAGCAGCCACAACAGCCTTTTGTTGTTCATTAGGTTGTGTGTAATACTCTGGATCCAAGCCCAATCCTGATTGTGAAACACCGATGATGTATCGGCTAGAATTTATTGCGTCGGTGGTCATACCGAAGCCTACAGGGAAGGTGTTATAGCCCTTCTCGTCAAGATCATACATCAGTTTGATGAGCTCCTTACGTGTCTTAGCAGCGCGAACTTTAGCTAATACAGGTTTGATAGGGGTATATCCCTCACGATTACGGCGTGTACTATCCATGTAGAGATTGTAGATAGAAGCAATCTTCTGTGCTACTGTGCCCTGCCTCTGTGGTTTCTTAGCATAGTCCTCAACCATTTCTCGGATGCGTTTGTTGTTTAACTCCTCTAGATCAACAAATGCGCCGTTCATCGGATGTTCCTTGTCTAGAGGGTGAGTCTTCATCCAGTTACCTGCAGAATACTCATAGAAGTTCTCTCCCGGTTTAACATTTAGATCCATGTTGTTGCGGTCTATGCCCGATTTCAAGCCTTGTGCAAATGCAGAGGTGGCAACGAGTGAAGCCGCTAGAAATAGCATTCTTGCTTTCATGTGCTTAATATTTTAAAGTGTTGAATATTATCTTTTCTTTCGCTAACAAGCTACGAATGTTTTACAAAGATAGCTAAAAAAGAGTAATCCTTTTACTTTCTATGCTCTTTTTTGATAGTTAGTAGGTTTGTAAAGTGTTCTTTTAATTATTTTAACTGGCTGTTGGAGGTAGAATACTTCATGTTCTACTCTTCTTTCATGGAGGCTATTAAGCGATGGAACATTTCCTTTATATTATAATAAGGTGTCCATCCCAATGTCTGTATTCGTTGTGTATCTAAGCGTAATTTGGTGGTAGGTGAATAGCCTAAACCCTCTTGCATCTCAATTACAACATGCACATGATCAGGGTTGAACGTCTCGGCAACGAGCTCAGCCATTTGTCGAATGGAGATGTAAGTTGCTTCATTTGCCACATTATATGCTGTTCCGTCTTCACCTTTCAATAGAATATAAAGCATGGCACTGATCGCATCTGTCGTATAGCAATAACACCTACTTAATTCGCCAGTTGTATGTAAGATGATGTCTTCGTTATGGATAACGCTACGTGCAAACTGCGCAAAGACGCGGTTGTCCTGTTTGCTAACTCCTGCGCCAAAGGTTTGTGCCAATCGTGCAACCTTTACTTTTACTTGCTTCTCCACAGCATAGTTATGACATAACCCTTCTGCTGCACGCTTTGCCAAAGGGTAACTACTACGGGTTGCCATAGGGTTCAGATAACCTTGTTTGTCCTCTGTGAGTGGGGTAGAGTCATCTGTTATTGTACCATAGACTTCCAATGTTGAGGCTAAAACAAGTGATTCCAACTTTGCTTGCTCTGCATAGTTGAGGATATTCTGCATACCCATATAAACCGTATTCATCGTTTCTACGGGTTTTTCAACGAAGTCTTTTGATGCGGTGGGGGCTGCAAAGTGGAAAAGATAATCCACCTTTCTCTTCGGTTGGAAAGGTTCCGTTGAACTGAAGTCATATTGATAATAGCTGAGCTCCTCACGCTCTTCTCCAAAGAGGCGAACAGCTTTCTCCATATTTCGTACTACTGCCACAACATGTAAATTGATGCCTCTTTGTGCCTTCAAAGCCAATAGACAACGCACCATACAAGCTCCTAACAGTCCCGTTGAACCTGTTACAGCAATTGTCTTACCCTCTAACTCTGTGGCTAAAGCAAACCGAGACGCAAAGAGCTGTATGTCTTCTTTCAGTATGTTATTCATCTTCTTCCTCGTTCTTACAATCCAAATATCTGTTGATCTTCATGTACCTGAACCATAGCACGCAGTACGAAATAGTCTGTTGGAGTCGTAATCTTGATATTCTCCATGGGTCCGATAACTGTTGCCACCTTATGTCCATAATGGCTCATCATCGTACAAGAGTCTATAAAGTCATGTCTTCCTTCCTGCAAAGCACGTCGATGTGCTGCCATGATATCCGATAGACGGAAACTCTGCGGAGCACGAGCAATGAGTGATCTAGCACGTGAAGGAATCTCTAAATTGCCATCATCTTGTTTCACAATAAAGGTTTCGGTGGCAGGAATACAGGTGATACAGCTTCCTTCCTCTTCTACCTTCTTGATATTATCGGTGATGGTTTCTTCCGTTATCAATGGTCGTACACCATCATGGATTAGTACGGTTGTCTGCTTCGCATCAGCCTTATGTTCTTGTGCATACTCTTCGGCAGCACATAAGCCATGGTAGATAGATTCCTGCCCAGTACTCCCTCCAGGCACAATCTTCACCACTTTGTTGATTTCAAACTTGCGTATCTGCTTTTCTAAGAAGGGTATCCAACTCTCGATACAGGCTACAACAATGGCATCAATAGCCTCATGGTTATCGAATAACTCTAGTGTGTAAATGATAATCGGCTTACCATTGAGGTCAAGAAACTGCTTCGGTCTTGACTTTGTGTGCATGCGGAGACCAGAGCCTCCAGCGAAGATTACGGCGATATTCATACGTTGCTTTTAGAAGATTAATTATCCCTTTGCCTCTTACTTGAATTCAACATCAATCTTATGTCTGTCACGCTTATCCCTTGGAGGCAAGTCCATGTAATTGCCATAAGCAATCCTACAAAGCCCCTCAGGGTCAGCTGGCCCTTCAAAAGTATATCCTTCGAAGACGATGTCTTTGTGAGGAATCATGTATTGACGTGGGTTCTGCTCATAAAACCATGCTCCGTATGAGTGCATGTATAGGTCAGGATTGCCAAAGAGCCTACCGAGGATGCGGAAACATGGAAACACAATGTGGTGTAAGAAATCGTAACCAAGCTGTGCTAACATGGGGTATCTGCCAGCAAATTGTAAGTTGAGATTCACTGATAGTTTAGCTGCAAGGCGTTGTAAAGAGGGTATCATATATCCTTCGTAAGGGAAGATATCAATATGCAAGCCCCTAAACTTCTGTGCTTCATGCACTCTTCTGTTCTCACTGTCACTTGCTTCATGACTGCGATTCTCACTCTTTAGGTCGCGCAGGCAAGCCCATGCTTTATAGAAACCAGGGTCAGTATCATTGTCTTGCAGCACATATTGAGGGTGAGGGTGGGCTTTGAGGTAATCACAAAGACGCTTGAAATCATAATAGCTCACCACCATATCAATGTCATCATCCCATGGAATAAAGCCACCATGACGCAGAGCACCGAGCACATTACCACCATCCAACCTACAAGGAACGCCTATCTTTCGTGCAGTCTCTTGTAGATAGATAGCCATATCCAATAATCTTAATTGTGCTTTACGTAGCACCGAACCGTCTGGATTATATTCCTGTCTCAAACTCTCCTGAGTCTCCCCCGTGTTGAATGTTTCTGTCATCTCTTCTCGTTATGTTTCGTGCAAAGATAATAAAAGATTGTCCTTTTAATCACATATAAACCCGAGTTTATTTTTAATTCACGTTGCTGTCACTTTTAATATTTCGTGTAACATGTTTATTTTTAACTATTTACCCATTGCAGAATAGTGATACTTATGACAGTAAATTTGATTTTCTTTTTCACCTTCCTTCCAGATTCTTTTCCTTTTTAAATATAAATAACCTTAAAGAGAAACAAAATAGCACTATGAGAAAAATTTTTAAACGTAAAGAGCAATTTTAAATACGTTTTAAGAAATTAATAAATCTCTTATAAGTGCTAACTTGTACACCTACAAATCTGTGTATTTGAGTGATGTGTTCAAACGACAGGTATAAAAGAATTAGCTTTAAATGGTTCGACTAAAAAAATGATAATTATTCTTATAGATTTGAGAATAGAATATTTAACCAAATTAATAATTAAGTATGAGAGTAAAGTTAAAGTATTTTAGACTATTTGCAATCGCTTTTTTAATGCTGTTGCTTCCTAAGCAAATGGCTGCGTATACAGATGGAGACATTGTCAAACATGACGGTATCATCTATCAGGTAGTAAAAGCAAGTGAAAGTACCTTGTCGTTTGTCGGAACAGAGCAGACTAAGACGGGCGCCGTCACTATCCCCGACAAATGGAGTGATAACAAAGGTGTTACCTTTCGTGTTACGAAAGTGGGTGGAAATGAGACCTATACATGTACTGGTGTGACTGATATCACCCTACCGGAAGGAATTAAAACTATTGACTATGCGTCTTTTAGTGGTGCAGAACTAAACACCCTAAAAATTCCTGCCTCAGTCACAAGTATATCTCACAATACTTTTTATAGAGTAAGGAAGATGCCAAAGATAAAGGTTGATACAGGTAATACATTATTCACAGATGATGGGCATGGAGCTCTATATTCTAAGGATATGACAGAACTTTATGCGGTTCCAACTGATGCGGACAATGCACAAGGCGGAACTTACACTGTAGATCCCAGAGTAAAAAAGATATATCATACGGCTTTCCTCAATTATTCGCAGACTAATGGTATAAAGAAAATTATTCTTCCACCTCATTTGCAAGAGATTGAAACAGATTTCCCTAGTTTCTCACAGATAAATACTTTAGAGGCGTACGTAATGCCAAGTAATGCTGATGCTGGTCCATACAAAGTAGATAACGGGGTATTGTTCAAGAATAATACATTAGTTCAATATCCTCGTAACAAGCAGGACAAAGATTATACGGTTCCGAGTTGGGCAACTGATATAGCAAAGCGTGCTATTGATGCTGCAAAGAAAATAGAGAGCATCAACTTGAATAATGTAACCCAAGTTAACGAGAATTCGATTTTTGGCTGTGAACAGTTGAAAACAGTGACTCTACCAAAAGATCTAAAAAAAGAAGGAGCTATCGGTGCTATTGCCAACTGTCCGAAGATTAGCGAATACAGAACAGCTTCTGGTTGCGTAAACTTTATAGAAGAAGATGGCGTAATCTACAGTAATCCCGACAAGTCGACACTTTATTTCTTTCCACCAGCAAAACCAGTTCCAAATGGAAAATTTACCATTCCCTCTTCTGTCAAGACAATTGAGGCATACGCATTTATGGGAAATAAGAACATCAGAGAGGTAATGATTCCCAAAACTGTTACAGCTATTAAAAAACAGGCTTTTAGTACATTTACACAGTTAGAAAAGGTTACGTTTGAAAGTCCGTCATCCTGCTCAACAATTGATGCTGGTGCGTTTGGATGGAATGGAAAATTGAAAGAGATTACTCTTCCTGCAGCTTTAACCGAACTGGATAAAGTTTTCATTGACGATGAGGGGTTGGAGACTATCAATGTTCCTGATAACTCTAAACTGAAGACAATAAAGAGTGGTGCACTCCAACTTACAAAGAACTTGAAGCATTTCAACTTCCTAGGTAGCTGTGATCTAGAGGTTATTGAAGATGGGGCTTTTCAGAATTTGAACAATCTGGAGGGGATTAACTTCCCCAAGAATGTAACCACTATTGGAAGTAATGCTTTTAACGGCTGTAGGAATATGACAACGGCCAAGTTTGACGACAATGCCAAGGTTGAAATAATAAAGACAGGTGCTTTTGCCGATTGTGGATTGACCTCTATTAGTATTCCTAACAGTGTAAAGAAGTTGGAGAGTGAGGCATTCCGCAAATGTGCTGCCCTGACAACTGTCAATCTATCAAAGAATGTTGAGGAAATTAGCTCACAGGCCTTCAAGTATTGTGAGAAACTTACAGCTATCAACGTTAACAAGGAAAACACAAGGTACTCAAGCGTAGATGGTTACCTTCTGTCTCATGACAAGACAGAACTGATACTCTTCCCTCATGGGAAGGCAAGCGAACACTTTAACCTCTTGCCACCTTCTATCACCAAGATTGGTGACTATGCTTTTTATGAGTGTACTGCCTTGAAAAATGTCGTTATTCCAAACAAAGTAACGGAGATAGGCGAACGTGCATTCAGCCTGTGTAAGAATTTGAACACCATTGCCTTCCTTTGTGATGCAATGATAAATCCAACAAAGATCAATCAGGCTGAAAACAAACGTAGTTTTGATAATGGAACCGCAGGGACAACAAATATGCCCCAAAATATTGATATCTATGTACGTCAAAATCTACTTAATGCCTATAAGAGTAACTCTTTTTACAGTGGCTTCAAGAGTATCAATCCCTCTTTCATAAAGGATGATTTGGAGTATCTTCCTGTATCTGACAATGCCGTAGATCTCCTTGAAGTAAAAAACACCGATTATACTTTCGTTGTACCTGAAAAAGTTGAGTATAAGGGCAAGAGCTACAATGTTAATATGATTGGTGATTATGCTTTCCAAAAAACAGCTAGTGATGTACATGAGGTGATTGTGAAGAAGAATGTAGAGTACATCGGTGCCAAGGCTTTCAAAACTAATATTGATGCTAACACATCAACGATTGAAAATGTATTTTTCCTTGCTTCTGAACCGACAAATAAAATGCTTAGTACAACTCGCTTTGAATTGGATGAAACCGAAACTAATTATAATGAATTTGCTCCTTCAACAAATATCTATGTAAAGAAATCACAGTTGGAGAAATACAAGACAGCATGGGATAAGAAAGTTTACGATAAAACGACACATGGCTATGTAGAAAGCCATATGAACTTTATTAGTCAGATAGACTATAAGATTCCTGATGTAAAGATCCTGCATAAGTATGGTACATTCGCCCGTGAGTTTGATACTGACTTTAGTCAATATTATAAGGAGAAAGGAGCCTGCGATATGGGTGCATTTGTCGCACCAATTTCTAACATCACACAGGGTAGTGGAGATTATGGTGCAGGCAAATATATGATCCGTATGACAAGTACTGATGAAAATGGTGGAGTTACTGGTAATCATGGATATGTACCAGCTGGGGTTGGCGTTCTGTTAAAAGTTCTGGATGGTGAGAAGACTTCTGATGACTTCTTCTATACTATTGGAGAAGAGGACAATAAGACATACACTATCGTTGGTAATATGATGACAGGCATCACTGTTAATCCAAAGAAGATTACAAAGGGTTCTGAGCCTATCTATGTTGTTTCAGCTTCAAAGGGCATCTTCATGAAAGCTCCAGTGACACTTGATATGCCTATACATAAAGCATACGCCAGAATTCCAGATGTGCCAGCAGGTGCTAAGGTGATGTTCATTTTCTCAGATGACAATTCCTCTGCAACAAGGATTGATACTATTGGTGCAACTTCAACAACTAATGATATCAATGGGAGATACTACAACCTTCAAGGGCAGCGTGTAGAGCATCCAAAGTATGGCATATATATCCATAATGGAAAGAAAGTTATTATAAAGTAAGGAGAGGGAACAATTATGAAGAAAAAAAGATATATCATACCGTCAATTGAGAACTTTTACTTTTCTATCGAAAGCTTGATGATTACTGCCAGCCCCGGCATAACAAATGATGAGTTTGATCCAGAAAATGATGAGGTCGGGGCAAAGGAGGGACCTTCTTTCGATACAGAATATCCTAATTATTCTCCTTGGAAAGATTAATTATTGGATAGAGACAATATAAATATCATTAAGAGGGTGTACTATTGGTACACCCTCTTGACTGTTATACAGGGGTATGATGGCTAGCCACATATATACCCCTAATCATTTAGGAAACTACTTAAGAGGAAAGGCAAGCCTCGAAGTAGAAATAATCCTGAACAATAAGATTTTTCGTAGTGTTAATTCTGTTGTTAAAAGTTGGCATATCATAAATTTAAATTAACTTTGCACGGAAATGAACGTGTATATATGAAATTCTTGAGACGTGTAGCTTGCTTACTAAATAAGGTGTATCAGCCTATTAAGGAGAATGCCCGATTCTTTTTCTTCATGTATTTCCTTGGCGTGTTAGTCACGTTTGAAGAGTTGCCAAAGAATAATCCGAATGCATGTGTCTATGGTAATCTTTGGTTAGAACTCTTCCTTGATTTGTACGTTGTATGTCTATTGCTTACATTCGTCCCGATGCGTGTACGCCGATGGATTCGTGCTTTCTTATATATTATTGCCTATGCAACGACAATAGCAGATGTGTTCTGTTGGGAGAAGTTTCAATCGACATTAAACCCTTCTATGTTGCTGCTTGTAGGGGAAACCGATGGGAGAGAAGCAAGTGAGTTCTTTAGTAGTTATTTCAGCGCAGACTTGCTCTTTTCTGGTGTCGGGCTGGTTCTGTTGGTCATGCTCATCCATATTCTTTGTGCCTTCTGGGGCAAGATTAGAATACAAATGTCCGAACGATTGAGGAAGAGATATGCAGTTATTATTAATGGAATCAATCGTTTTCAATATGTGTTAGGAGCGTTATGTTTGGGCTTATTGGTGTGGTCTGCTTGTACTTCTGCACATAATAAGAAAGAAATGGTACAGATGTTTTCGATGGATACGATAGGTTCCGTCGAACATGAACTGACCACAAGTGATTGCGCACAGTTCTATCTTCCCATGTATAGACTTGCCTTTAGTATCTTTGCAAATGAGTTAGCTTCACAGCAGATAGACCGATTGATTGAGGCAAAGGACAAGGTGAAAGTGGATAGTTGTACGTTTAAATCGCCTAATATTGTCCTTATCATCGGTGAAAGTTATGGCAAACATCATTCGCAACAGTATGGTTACTTCATGCCAACAACACCTCGACAGATAAAGTTACAGAAGTCTGGTTTACTCGTTCCATTCAGTGATGTTGTATCGCCATGGAACCTTACTAGCTTTGTCTTTAAGAATGTCTTTTCTCTACATGTGGTGGGAGAGAAGGGTGAGTGGTGCGATTATCCTCTCTTTCCAGAGCTTTTTCGTAAGGCTGGTTACCATGTGACATTCATTACCAACCAGTTCTTACCAAAGGCAAAGGAGGCTGTTTATGATTTTAGTGGCGGTTTCTTCTTAAATCATCCAGAGCTTTCTCAAGCTATGTTTGATACTCGTAATGATCAATTATATCAATATGATAGTGGTTTACTTGATGACTTCGATAAAAAAGAGAAGCAGCAGAGTACCGATCATAACCTTATTATCTTTCATCTAATTGGGCAGCATGTGGCTTACAAACAACGCTATCCAAGCGATAGAAGGCACTTTCATGCAGATGATTATGCCAACAAACGGAGTGATCTGAATGTGAGTGAACGTAGCGTCTTGGCGCATTATGACAATGCAATACTATACAATGACTCAATAGTAAACCAAATCGTCAAACGTTTCAAGAATCAAGATGCCATCGTCATTTATATGCCTGACCATGGAGAAGAGTGTTACGAAGGGAATAGAGGCTTTATTTGTAGGAAGCATTCAGCCGCTATTGACTATGATTTGGCTAGGTATGAATTCGAGATACCATTCTGGGTTTATTGTTCAAAGAAGTATGTTGCAAATCATCCCGAGGTGTTCCGTGAGATCAAAGCAGCGAGGAATCGTCGTTTTATGACAGATGCCTTGCCTCACATGTTATTGTATTTAGCGGGCATCCATACGAAGGATTATCATGCAGAATACAATATTTTGAGTTCGAAGTATGATGAGAAACGACCTCGATTATTAAAGAATACGACCGATTACGATAAACTTGTTGAAGCAAAGAAATGAAAAGAGAACTCTTGACAAGAGCAGAGTGTAATGCCTTGAGAGGCCTTGCCATCATAGGAATATTCCTCCATAACTATTGCCATTGGTTAGCTCCTGTGGTGAAGGAGAACGAGTATCAGTATTTTCAAGAGAATGTTAACTGGTTCTATCATGTGGTACATAGTCCGTTGGATAAGCTCTTCTTCTTTCATATTCTGTCTTTTTTCGGTCATTATGGCGTACCTGTTTTCCTCTTCCTTTCGGCTTATGGATTGACAATGAAGTATGAGCAACAGAGGGAAGTACCACAGGGAGATCGCCAACCCATGCAGGAAAAGTTACCAGTTTGGTGCTTTATTAAGTATCATTGGCTAAAGCTATTCCGCATGATGATCGTTGGCTTTGTTGCATTTACCATGTTGGACGCTATCACCCCTGGGGCACATCACTATGCAGTGATGGATATTATCGGTCAAATGGGACTTTTTAACAACCTCTTACCACACCCTGATGACATTATATGGCCCGGTCCTTACTGGTTCTTCGGACTGATGATTCAGTTCTATATCGTCTATCGGCTTTGCCTTTATCGGCGTCATTGGCTATGGAATGTGTTGTTAATCGTTATCTGTGCAGCCATCCAGTTGGCTTGTGAACCAGAAGGGGAAGCCTTGAATAGATGGCGTTATAACTTTATTGGAGGTATGCTTCCTTTTGGTTTTGGTGTGCTTTATGCTCGTTATATGCGCCCTTTGAATACAGCAACTCACCTTGTTTTGTTCGTATTATCATTGTTTGCTATTATCATGTTAAGCTTTAATTACATCACATGGTACTTCGTTCCGTTGGCTGTTTGTATAGCTTCTGTTAGTTTTGTAAAGCTAACCAGTAGATTGCAAATTGTCCAAAAGGAGTATAAAGCGGGCTTTATGGCAATGCTTACGTGGGTTGGTAGCATTTCTGCAGCACTATTTGTTTGTCATCCCATAACGCGTAAGATCTTCATACCACTGTCTCGTGAAGGGGATTACTGGACGGGACTTCTACTCTATATTATCAGCTCTATCTGCCTATCTTGGCTCTTTAAAGAATTAATGAAGCGTATTCCCAGCCCTCGACTAAAGAATTGATAAGTAACAAATTAACGGATTCATCGAAGAAAAGATATGAAGATAAAGGACATTGAATTAGCTAATATCAGCCGCTATCGAGGTGAGTTAATGGGTGCAGCCATGCTCTTTGTAATCCTATTCCATGTAGGGTTACCTCGTGAAGACATGTTCTTCGGATTGAGAAGAATGGGCAATATCGGTGTTGATATCTTCCTTTTTCTTAGCGGTATGGGACTTTGGTTCTCATGGACCAAACGCCCATCTTTGTCCCATTTCTTCACTCGTAGGTTCTTACGCATTTATCCTACTTGGTTGCTTTTAGCCTCTTTGTATTATATTCCCGACTACCTCGAATTATCCTTTGTACAACATAGTGGACATAGCGTAAGCATTATTGACTTGATAGGAGATATCTCGATTAATTGGGACTTTTGGTTACATGATGAGTTAACGTTCTGGTATATCCCTGCAATCATGCTCCTTTACCTGTTGAGTCCATTCTACATGAAGCTCATCCTCACGCACCCCATTTACCGATGGTTGCCTGTTGTGATGTTGATGTGGTGCATATTAGTACAATACGTTACACCGATTAATAATGCTGTCGGGCATTTGGAAATCTTTTGGAGTAGAGTTCCTATCTTCTTTATAGGCATTAATATGGCTGCAGCAGTGCAACGGAAAGATACGATGGATGGTACTTCAATATGGATGATATGGTTAATATTCATCATGGCATTGGCTTCCAGCATCTTTTTAGAGCAAGAGAAACATGGTCAATTCCCCTTATTTCTTGAGCGAATGTTATATATTCCCCTTACAATCACAACCATCTTATTATTGAATCGAGTGTTCCGTCGTACACCAACAACTATCAATAAGGTCTTCAAGTTCGTTGGAGCGTTGAGTCTGGAGGCTTATCTTATCCATGATCATTTTGTGTTAGCGTATGTGGAAAAGCTCCATTGGACTTATTGGCCTACCTTCTTATTGACCACCAGTATAACCTTATGCGCTGCATGGATTGTCCATCAGTTGTTAGAAAGAATTATAACACCCTTAGAGAATAAGCTGAAATAATGAAGAATCTCATCCGTTTAATACGCCCACATCAATGGGTTAAGAACCTTGTAGTACTCCTTCCTGTCTTTTTCGGAGGTGCGTTATTGCATATAGAGTCCGTTTATGCTGGACTCGTCACTGCCCTTTGTTTCAGTTTTGCAGCCTCTTCTATCTATTGCCTGAACGATATTGTGGATGTAGATGACGATAGGCGACATCCAGTGAAGTGCCATCGCCCTTTTGCGTCGGGCGCAATCAGTATCACACAAGGGTATATACTTATATTCTTGATGTTCATTCTTTCGATGCTTTCGACCTTTTTGTTGCGTCACAACCAACTGGAGACAGCATCCGTAATCTTGTTTTATTGGATCCTAAATATAGCCTATTGTTTGAAGTTAAAACAATATGCAATCATTGATGTATGCGTTGTTTCCTTTGGATTTGTACTCCGCATCCTTGCGGGTGGATATGCTACAAGCATTCATCTAAGTAAGTGGATCGTCCTAATGACCTTTCTTCTCATGCTCTTCTTGTCCTTTGCTAAGCGACGAGATGATGTTGTTCGAATGAATGAAACAGGGCATGCACCACGCCAAAATACCATTCGTTACAACCTAACTTTCATCAATCAAGCCATCACGATAACAGCCAGTGTGACCCTCGTGTGCTATATTATGTACACAGTTAGCCCTGAGACCATCCAGAACTTCCACACGGATTACCTCTATCTGACCAGTATTTTTGTCCTTGTTGGTCTATTACGTTATATCCAAATCGCTGTTGTTGATAAGAGAAGTGGCGATCCAACGAAGGTGATGTTGCATGATCGTTTCATGCAATTTGTCGTTTTGGCTTTTGGATTAGCTTTCCTTTTCATTATTTATGTACTATAAGAAAGGGGGACAGATGATGGTAAAGAAGGTTTATGCTTTCGACTTCGATGGTACATTAACGACGAAGGATACACTCTTAGAGTTCATTCGCTTTGCTCGAGGAAATACTGCCTTCTTGTTTGGATTCTTATTGTTTTCCCCCTTACTGGTGCTCATGAAGTTAAAAATCTACCCCAATTGGAAGGCAAAACAACGGGTGTTCTCATGGTTCTTTAAAGGTATGCTGATAGATGATTTCAACCACCTTTGTACAGAGTTTGCCCTTCATAATAAGCAACTCCTGCGTCCGAAAGGAATGAAGGCAATAAAGAAAGCAATAGAGGAAGGTTCTCAAGTCGTGATTATCAGTGCGAGTATAGATAACTGGGTGCGTCCTTTCTTCGATGAAATGGGTAATAATATTATCGTTGTGGGTACTAAAATCGAAGTAAGCAATAACTATTTAACGGGCAAATTCATCACTAATAATTGTTATGGAGTAGAGAAAGTGCGACGCTTGCAAGCACTTTTCCCACAGCGAGAGACCTACACCTTAATTGCTTTCGGCGATAGTCGGGGTGATAAAGAACTACTGGCTTATGCCAATCAAGGCTTTTATAAGCCTTTTAGAGAGAGTCAGGAATAGGATGAAAACGTGTGTCTTAGATAAGAAGAAGCTCGGTGAAATCGTTAGATTCATCATCGTTGGCGGTTTAGCAACAGCCATCCAGTATGGCGTCTACCTACTTATGTTATTCTGGCTACAGCCCCTTTTGGCCAATACCATTGGTTACCTTGTGAGCTTCACCTTTAATTATATCGCCTCAACCCGCTACACCTTCCGTGTTAAGTCGACTACCAAACGAGGCTTAGGCTTCGTTTTCTCACATATAGTAAACTATCTCCTGCAAACCCTTACATTGCATGCTTTTCTGTTGTTAGGGCTCGATAAAAAGATAGCTATGATCCCAATGTTTGCTATTTGTGTCCCAATTAACTTCGTATTGGTGCGCTTCTTCTTGCATCGAAAGTAACTTACACATTACTACATTTGGTTGGCTCTGCTTTAATTAGTACCTTTGCAGCGGTTAATTAACAGTTATTTAATGCGTATATTCAATATATTTAAGGTAAGAAAAGAGGAACGTTGGCTTGCTCTTTCCATGCTTCTTGTGTTCATTCTGTTTAATGGCTTATTGATAGCAAGCCATTATCACACCTATACAATGGGTGCACATGGAGGCTTCTGGAGCATTTTTACCAAGCATTTCCGTATGTCTGGCTATGATAACTGGTCGTGGATAACCATCTCGGGGATGCGTATTCACTTCGTAACTAACCGTCATCCGCTTTACTTAACGTTCCTTTATCCCCTCTATCTATTGAATCATTGGCTCATAGAGACTGTTGGCTATAACTTTGCCGTGTATTTCATGGCAGCGATCATCATCTTTTCTGCTTTTTATGCGGTACTCTTTACGTATCGTGTCTTCCGTGAAGTCATGGAGATGAAACAGAAAGATGCAACGCTGCTAACACTCTTGCTCTTCTCTTTTGGGCATGTTCTCATCCCTTCCATGGTGCCTGACCACTTCATCGTATCGCTGATGTTTCTTTCAATGACGCTTTACATCGCTGGAATGAAGATGAAGAAAGGTCGATTACTAACGGCTTGGCAGTCCCTTATACTTACTTTCTTTACTGCAGGAATGGCCACTTCTAATGGTGCGAAGATCCTTTTAGCAGGGTTGTTTACCAATGGTAAGAAGATATTCACAGCTAAGTTTATTACCATCGGTATTGTTCTTCCTTTCTTACTGTTGCTTGGTATACAACAATCACAGTACTATCTCTTGGAAGTACCACAGCAGGCAGTTATCCATCATATCGAAAAGGAGAGTCTCAAGAAAGACCCACAAAAGGTGATAGAGCATAAGAAACAACGTAATGAATGGCAACGAGCGCACCTTGGGCAACCTGTTGGGAATGGTGCTATCACTAAGTGGTTGGATGTTAAAACACCCCGTGTTCCCACCCTCATAGAGAACTTCTTTGGAGAATCGATTCAACTCCATCAGCGTTACCTACTGAAAGATGTATCGTGGGAGAGGCCCATCTTTGTGACTTATAACTGGGGCTTGAATTATATGGTGGAGGCTTTTGTCGTCTTATTGTTCGTTATTGGTATAGTGGTAAGCTGTCGACAACGATTCTTCCAAATGCTTTTAGCATGGTTCGCATGCGACATCACCTTACATCTCATCCTTGGTTTCGGTATTACGGAAGTGTATATTATGACAGCTGGGTGGGCTTTCATTATCCCAATAGCATACGGATTCTTACTAAAGAAACTATCGATGAAATGGCAAAAAAGCCTGCGCGTGGCATTGATCCTACTAACTGCTTACCTGTGGATATACAATGGTGGACAGACAGTTTACTATTTACTGAATCAATAAAGATAAGGAACAATGCTAAATATCTTTGTTATCAAGCGCAGTGAAAGGGCTCTTTGTTTAGTGGCTATCCTATTTTTTGTAGTCCTGAATGCACTTATGATCGCCTATAACTACCATCTATTCACTAAAGGAGGTAACCTTGGTTTCTGGGGATTGTTCTTTGATCACTACACAGTCTCAGGCTTTGACAACCTTTCCTACATGACTTTATCAAGATGGAAAGTCTATTTCCGACTGTATCGCCATCCGTTACTTCCATCCTTCTACTATCCTTTCTATCTGCTTAATCATTGGTTGATGGGACTCACGGGGACTAATTTTGCTATCTTCATCGAGGCTTTCTTCAATGTAGTAGCAGACACTTATAGCTGTATTTTCATCTATCGTATTCTCAAAGAAGTAGTGAATTTATCGAGAAAAGATACCCTTCTCCTTACGGCGTTCTTCTTCTCTTTTGCCTCAATCTTGCTCACTTCCTTTGTACCAGACCACTTCGCATTCTCTCTCTTCTTCCTTTCTATGACGCTGTACATTGCAGGTAGAGTCATGAAACAGCCTCATGGACGCATGAAAGCATGGCAAAGTATGTTACTGGTGTTCTTTGCTTCGGGCGTATCACTTACTAATTTCGTGAAGATAGGGTTAGCCGATTGGTTCGTAAACGGCATGCGAACCTTCCGAATAAAGCATATCCTCGTTGGTTGCATACTCCCTTTAGCAGCACTCTTCGCCATTTATGAGTATCAGCAGACAACCTTTGTAGAGCCAGATGCACGTCTACAGGAACAGATAAAGGCGAAGAAATTAAGGAAAGATCATAAGTTTGCAGTGAGATATGAGAAGCAGCAAGAGTTTATGAAGAGCCGTGTTGGAACACAGGTAGCCAATAATCAGTTCTTTGAATGGACCGATCTCTCCAGCTCAAGGACTGATGCTGTTATTGAAAACCTCTTTGGAGAGAGCATACAACTGCATCAAGAACATACGTTGGAAGATGTGAATAAGTCGCGCCCCATCATCGTTAGATATAGTAGTGCAATGAATTACATTATTGAAGGAGTGATAGCTCTCCTCTTTTTAGGCGGTATCATCGTTGGAAGAAAGGATAAGTTCTTATTGATGTGTGTAACTTGGTTCGCCACAGACATCATCTTACACATCGTTTTAGGCTTCGGTATCATTGAGGTTTACATAATGGGAGCACACTGGCTCTTCGTCATTCCGATTGCAGTAGCTTATCTTCTTAAACACATTCAACCGATGAGGTTGAAGTTAGGGATGCGTTTACTCATAGCCAGCTTAGCTCTGGGTGTGTTCTTTTATAATATGAGTTTGATCGTTCCCTTTATGTTGCAAGGCTTCGTAGCACGCTAACAAAGCCTATAAAAAACATATATTCTGATTGCAAAAAAGTACTTTCTCTGCAATCAGGATATAGTGTTTAAAGTCTTTCTAACGCTTATAAATTCTCTTTGTAAGCAGTAAATGGCTTGCCGCAATACTGCCATTTACGAATAGCATTACGCAGTTTACAGCCATTCAATAGCTTATAAAGTTTAAAGAAAGGCTGATATAACTTGTTATTCTCAGGTAAGTATTGACCGTGATACTTATCCTTCAGTGCATCAGCATCACGTTTCCATATTGCTCCCCCTTGTGCTGTCTTGGTCTCTGGATAGATTCGGATAGCACCAAGGTTGCGGTTGATACGCCTTACCTTCAGCCCTGCTTCATACACACGAATGAGCCATTCCACATCCATTTTAGCGTGAAATGACTCATCAAGATAGCCTATCTTATCGAATATAGCACGTTTCCAGAACATTCCCGGTTGTGAGATATTATAGCAACCATGGCGGAAGAAGAAGTGACTCATTATAATATGAGTGAAGTTGATAATGGTTCCCTCCTTATCAATCTCAACCGTGTAGCCATTTGCGAAGTCTGTATCTGGATGATTGGAATAGAACTTTGCCACTGCAAGTAACGCCCCCGGGAGTAAGACATCATCGCTGTTTATCCAACAAACAATGTCTCCTGTCGCGCGGCGCATGCCCTTGTTGATAGCATTGCTTTGTCCCTTATCTTTCTCACTGCACCACCATGCAATCTTATCATCGTACTTCTTCAAAATATCTACGGTTCCATCGGTTGATCCACCATCACAGATAATGTACTCCAAGTTAGGATATTCCTGTCCTAAAACCGATTGAATGGTGGCTTCAATGAACTGTCCTTGATTAAACGAAGGCGTTACAACTGTTATTTTAGGATATTTCTTCATCTTTACTTAACCTTTCTTTGTTGTTGTCTTTATTTCTTTTTACGGATATAACCAATACAATCTTCCAATATTTGTGAGCCTGCCCACTTCATAATAAAGAAGTATAACAAGCCTGCTAAGACGATTCTCACGATCAAAAGAAGTAGGAGATTGTTCACAAAGGAAGTAATATAATAGGTGAAGATCATCACTCCCACTGATGCTAAGAGGTACGGACTGATATCTTTCAGAGCATCAATAAGTCGCAAACCGATTTCCCTTTTGGCAAAAAACTGCCATACAAAGAACCACAAGATAGTCACAACTGTATAAGCACTCACCATGAAGATGACCCCTTGACGATAATAGACAATGACAAAAGCTATCTGTGCCAAGATGAGAGCTACCGTACACCACATGTAGACAGCGGACTTTCCACGACTGATGATAAGGTTTTGATACATCGTATAAAAGGGTAGGAAAGCACCACTGATACACAGGATTCGCAGCAAGGGAATGCTATCTATCCATTTATCTGATATCAAGAGAATGATGAACTCGTGCGCTACCATTGATAGACCGAACATAGCGGGAAAGACTAAAAAAGCAGTGAATCGGAGCATTTTACGGAACACTTTCACCTGTCGACTGGGGTCGTTATTTACCTCAACAAGCACTGGCTGCGCCACTTGTGATATAGTACCAAAGACGAAAGTACTTGCCATTGTGTCCCATTTGAAGGCTTGCGAGAAGTTGCCAACAGCCTTTGCACTGTACAAACGACCGAATATAAAGGTAAGAATGTTTTGGCTTATTGTGTTCACAACAGTGGTTATTAAGATCTTATAACTAAATGAGAACATGTGCTTGATAGGGGTAAAGTCTATGTGAAAAGAGGGTCGCCAAGGAATGATAAAGAATCGCCAAAGACTGGTGAGAGCGATGTAAAGCATTTGTTGCCACGCCAAACTCCAATAAGCATAACCTTTCAGTGCGAGCACGATACCCACTGCGCCCGATACAGCTAAGCAGGTAATGCGCAGAATAGTAGTCTCCCTTACCATCATGTTTTTGAATAGGTAAGCCGCAGGAGTTGTCCCCAATGAGGAGAATAACAGCGAGGCAAAGATGAAGCGAGACAAGTTGATGAGTTCAGGATGATGGAAGAACGAGGCGATTAAAGGTGCTGAAAAGAATAAGACAGTGTAAGAGATCCATCCAACAAAGGCACTGAACCAAAAGACAGCATTATAGTCATTGTCCGATGGATGCTCCATGTTGGTAAGAGCCGAGGTGAATCCGCTCTCTTGTAAAGCACCGGCAATAGCCGTAAACACCGCTAACATACCCACTAAACCATAGTCGGAAAGTGAGAGCAAGCGTGCTAAGAAGATTCCAATAACTATATTCAGAAGCTGCATGGTACCATTGTTCAATGCCCCCCAAAACAGTCCCTTTGCAGTCTTCTCTCTAAGTGTCTCTTGTCCCATGATTGTCCTTTTAGCTACCTGAAAACCTCTTGTTCTCCCGTTCGATAGCCTTTTTTATAACTGAAAATAATTGAGTTGCAAATATAAGGCATTATCGTGAATAATCCAAAGGGATTGCCCTTTAATCGTAGAGAAAGCCTCACCTCCGCCCCCTCTCCGAATGGAGAGGGGGAGTAGATAGCATTATTTGCATACGAAGAAGACGTTATAAGTAGGGACAGACGCCCTCGTCTGTCCGCTAAACAGATAATTTCTTGTTAACTAATCGGCGTAAATGTGCGGACAGACGAGGGCGTCTGTCCCTACTTTGTGGCGTTATCTTCAATCGAAAATACTGATCGAGACTGGCTCCCGTTAGGCACTCCTCCCCTTTGGGGAGGCTGGGTGGGGTTTCCAGACGAGGGCGTCTGTCCCTACTTCGTGGCAATATCATTGATTAAAGGAACGCCCTTCTCCATTTGACGAGGGCGTTTCCTTGCAATGAAAAGGGCGTCTCTTCACATCGAAGAAACGCCCTCCTTGTTTGCAAACAACACTATCTACTCCCCTCTCCATTCGGAGAGGGGGCGGGGGAGAGGCTGTAGTGGGGTTGGGGTGAGGCTTCTTCTGAGGCGGGGATAGGCTTCTTCTCGTTTCAAAGAGATAAGCGTTATAATATTGAGATGTTTATTGCATGTTTGATAAAAAATGCTTATTTTTGTCGCAAGATATATTAGTGCATGATTGAAAAAGAAAAAGATTCCAGTGTTTCGAACTCTAGTTTTAAAGAGATTATAACACGTTTTGTAAACGAGAAACCACTTGTAAGAGGTGATGTATATGTAGGTTCTTCATTCGGAATTGCCTTTGGTTTGCCTCCATTCTTTAAGCCTATCTTTGAGAAGAGCAATCTGGTAAGATTGAATGTTATGCGTGTGCTAATCGTTAAGAGTGGGTGGTGTGAACCCGTCATCAACTTTAAGAGGTATCGTTGTGAGGCTGGTGACATGCTGTTTCTCAATTGGGGTGTAGTCATCAGTGACGATAGTTTCGGTCCAGGAACAACTTTCGATGGTTTTATAATGACGGAGGAATACATGAAGATGATATTTCATGGCAGGTTACCTAACGTGTTCCTCTCACCCAGCTTTTGCTTTTCTATACCTTTACAAAAGTCTGATCAGGATATTTGGGAGAAGTACATCCGTATGCTCTATGAGTTAGCACAAATGAAGTCAGACGGTATTAAGGATTCTTTGAATGCTCTTTTCGCATCGAGTTTGAGCTTTGCAGCATCGTTGTATCAGACGACAATGTCAATTGATAAGGCTCGTTGGACACGTAATAAAGAACTTGTAGAGCACTTTATACGCCTTGTGGATGAGCATGCAAAGACCGAACACGAACTTAACTTTTATGCTTCGAAGCTATGTGTTAGTACGCATTACTTAGGCATTGTGGTAAAGCAAGAGACGGGAAAGACTGCCAAGAATATTATAGATAAGTCTTTGCTGGTCTTGATACAACTTGAACTTAGATATTCAAACAAGCCTTTGAAGGTAATAGCAGATGAGTTGAATTTTGTCTCGATAAGTGCTTTGTGTAAGTTCTTTAAGCGGTGTACAGGGTTGACGACTGCGGCATATAGGGAGATGCCGGATACTCAACTCAGTGGGGAGCTGTCCTCGGATATTTTGGAAAGGAACTTAGATTAGCGTGTAAGAGCTTATTTGTAATATTGTAATATAAGGTCTTCTATCCTTGGGGGAACTAACTCTGTAATAGATTCCCCTTGCTTCACTCGTTGTCGGATGACCGTACTACTAATATCTATGAGTGGTATTTGGAGTATGCTAACATGGTTAGGAAGCTGGGAGGGAGTAGTTAGGTGGTTGTGTCGAGGATATACCACGATATTGTAGTGATTGATGATGTCCTCGGCATGATACCAATGATTGAAGGCTTGCCAATTATCCCCACCAACAAGAAGAGTGAATGTGTTGCGTGGGAAATCATGCTTGAGATGTTGTAAAGTGTTCCATGTGTAAGAAGGTTTCGATAGATGGAACTCATAGTCTGAAGCCTTGAAATGCGGTTCATCAAGTATCGCTTGCCTTACCATCTCCAATCGGAGATGGTCGTCTAAGAGCCTTTGATTCACTTTAAAAGGGTTCTGTGGAGACACCATGAACCATACTTCGTCCAGTTCTTTTTCGGTTAGAAAAGCCTTAGCAAGTGCTATGTGTCCCTTGTGGATAGGGTCGAAAGAACCGCCGAAGATGCCCACTGACAACCCTCCCTCTTCGTTGGAAGGAATAGAGATAAGGGGTGATACCTTTAGAGAAGAGGGTGAGTTGGGTGTTTGTTGGGTTTTCTGAACCATTTATAGAAAGGCTTTTATGGTCTCGTAAACCTCTTGCTTTGCTTTATCGAGGTCGTCATTGACAATCACTTTATCGAACTTATCAGCAAAAGTAAGTTCGTAGGAGGCTTTTGCAAGACGGCTCTCTATGGCTTCGGCACTATCTGTTTGTCTGCCAACCAAGCGTCGACGGAGTTCGTCAAGAGAGGGTGGTTGGATGAAGAAGCTCAATGCGCGTTCGCCATAGAAGCGTTTGATATTGCATCCCCCCTTAACATCTACATCAAAGACAACGTTCTGTCCAGCAGCAGATTGATGCTCTACTTGTTCCTTCAAGGTGCCGTAAAAGTGGTCTTTATACACTTCCTCATACTCTAAGAAATCGTCATTTTTGATTCTTTCTTTGAATTGCTCGGGTGAAAGGAAGATGTATTCAACACCATTCTGTTCGGTACCTCGTGGCGCACGAGTGGTACAACTAATGGAGAAAGCAAGCCTTAGTTCGGGGTGTTCCAGCATTAACCATTGAACGATGGTGCTCTTTCCTGCACCTGACGGAGCCGAAAAGATCAATAGTTTACCAGTGCTTTTTGCATCCTTAGAGCCTTCTGTCTGGGGTGTGGAATGCTGTTTTGACATATTGTTGAGTTGGGTGTTTGTCTTGTTCTTTATTGATTCCATATTACACTCTTAGAGTTTGTTTACGAATTAAAGAGCGTTTAATACCTGTTCTTTAATCTGTTCCAACTCGTCTTTCATCTTAACAACAATGTTCTGCATCTCGGCTTGGTTACTCTTAGAACCAGTCGTATTGATCTCGCGTCCCATCTCTTGTGCGATGAAGCCGAGCTTCTTTCCCACGCCATGACCACACTCCGCCATAGTTTCACGGAAGTACTTCAGGTGGTTAGTTAAGCGTTGTTTCTCCTCGCTAATATCAAGTTTTTCGATGTAGTAGATGAGCTCTTGCTCTAAACGATTCTTATCGTAATCAACCTCAGGGATCTGTTTTAAGCCATCAATAATCTTATCTTTAATCTTTGGAACACGGCTCTTCTCGAAGGGTTCTATGCTCTTTAAGAGTGCAGAGATATTATCGATTTTCTCTGTAAACTTCTTTTGTAACGCTGCTCCCTCTTGTGTTCTAAATTCGATGAGTTTGTCAATAGCCTTGTTAATTGCCTGCTTTGCAGCCTCCCATTCATCTTTATCGAGTTCTTCAGCATCGGTCTTTGCGGTCACATCAGGCATTCGGAGGAGTGTAGAGAACCAGTCGTTTGGCTCTGGAATACCCGTTTTCTCAGCAATAGTCTTTATCTGTTTGTAATAGTTTTCGACGAGAGCTGCATTGATAGGAGTAGCATCTACGATTGCTTCCTTCTCAACCCAGAGAGAGAAATCAACCTTACCTCGCTCTAACTTCTGCGCAAGTAAGCGACGAATCTCCATCTCTTTCTCTCGGTAGAGTGGTGCGATACGAGCAGAGAGATCAAGTGACTTGCTATTAAGCGACTTAACTTCTACGTTGATTTTCTTTTCCTTGTAGGTTACTACTGACTTACCGTAACCTGTCATAGATAGTATCATTACTTTTCAAGTTAAATTTTTGCAAATGTACAAATAATGCGGGAAAAAAGAGTATATTTGCATGTTTTTAGAACATAATTAGCTTTTATGTCTTGTATATTAAGCATTGATACGAGCACAAATGTGTGCTCTGTTGCAGTAAGTCAGGATGGGATTTGTATCTTTGATAAGGTAGATAATAGTGGTCCTAACCATGCTGAGAAGTTAGGAACATTCGTTGATGAGGCCTTGGCATTCGTTGATAGCCACGAGTTAACGCTCGATGCGGTGGCTGTTAGCTGTGGTCCAGGTTCATATACGGGTTTACGTATAGGTGTGTCTATGGCAAAGGGCATCTGTTATGGACGTAATATAAAGTTGTTGGCTGTGCCTACTTTGGAATTACTAGCCGTTCCTGTTCTATTACATCATGAGTCAATAGAAGAGGAAGCATTGCTTGTTCCGATGATTGATGCACGACGAATGGAAGTTTATTCTGCCGTGTATGACCGTAGCTTAAAGGCTGTTCGTGCGATTCAAGCAGACGTAGTTGATGGCGATACATACAAAGAGTTCCTTGATAAAGGACCTGTTTATTTCTTCGGCGATGGTGCCGAGAAGTGCATGGAAGTTATCCATCACCCTAATGCCCATTTGATTAAGAATATCGAACCAGTGGCTAAGAACATGTTCCCGTTAGCAGAGAAAAGAATGGCAGAAGGTAAGTTTGAAGATGTAGCTTACTTCGTTCCGTTCTACTTGAAAGACTTTGTTGCTAAACAGGCAAAGCCCCTGTTGTAATTAATAGATTATGATTGTTGATGAGGAGGGCTTTATGTTCCATCCTCAGAGTTCAAAAGTTCAAACCTCAAAGATGAATATTGAAGGATTAGATTATAATACCCAACGAGAGAAACTCGTGCTTCCGCAATACGGACGAGAGATTCAAGACATGGTTGATTATGCGGTTAGTTTGCCTACAAAGGAGGAACGACAGCATTGTGCGGAGACCATAATTTCTATCATGGATAGGATGAATCCACAGAGTCGGGGGAATGTTGATCACATGGATAAACTATGGGATCACTTGGCATTGATGTCTAACTTTAAGTTAGATATTGATTATCCTTGTGACGTATCACAGGCATTGAAGATAGCAACGAAGCCTGAACCGATGTCTTACTCAACCTCAAAGATTCCTGTTCGGCATTATGGAAAGTTGCTTTTCGAGGCTTTTGACAAGTTGAAGACAATGGAGCCTGGTGCGGAGCGAGATGCTTTCGTTCGTTCAATTGCCAATCAGATGAAACGGAGTCTGGTACAGTGGGGACATGGATCAAGCGATGATGAGAAGGTTGCATCAGACCTTGCTCGCTTTACAGATGGCAGGATTCAGCTTGATCTTGATACCTTTAAGTTTGATAAGATAAATGAGAGAGAGCTTGTTCAGCCTCGTAATAAAAAGAAGAGATAAGCATGGAGTCCTTTATTATAGAAGGTGGACATCGATTGAGTGGAACGATTACGCCACAGGGAGCAAAGAATGAAGCACTGGAGGTAATATGTGCGACTTTGTTGACCACAGAGCCTGTTATCATCCATAATGTGCCTGACATCCTTGATGTCAACAATCTAATTCTACTCTTACAGGACATCGGTGTGAAGGTAAAGAAGCGTGCTCCCAATGAGTACTCATTCCAGGCTGATGAAGTAAACTTGGACTATTTGGAGAGTGTAGACTTCGTTAAGAAGTGTTCGTCATTGCGTGGTAGTGTGTTAATGATTGGTCCTTTGTTGGGTCGCTTTGGTAAAGCAACGATTGCAAAACCAGGTGGTGACAAGATTGGAAGACGCCGTTTAGATACTCACTTCCTTGGCTTTAAGAATTTAGGGGCACGTTTTGTTCGATTGGAAGATCGTGATGTATATGAGATACAGGCCGATAAGTTAGTTGGACAATATATGCTTTTGGATGAGGCTTCCATAACTGGTACAGCTAATATCATTATGGCGGCTGTCATGGCGGAAGGCACTACAACGATTTACAATGCTGCTTGTGAGCCTTACATCCAACAGCTTTGTAAGATGTTGAATGCTATGGGTGCGAAGATTACGGGCATAGGAAGTAACTTGCTAACAATCGAAGGTGTGCAGAAGTTGTCAGCAACTGAACACCATATACTACCCGATATGATTGAGGTTGGCTCATTTATCGGTATGGCTGCAATGATCGGTGATGGCGTTCGTATAAAAGATGTTTCTATCCAGAACCTCGGTTTGATTCTCGATACATTCCATCGATTGGGTGTACAAATCATAGTGGATGGTGACGATCTTATCATCCCACGTCAAGACCACTATGTGATAGATTCTTTCATTGACGGAACGATTATGACTATCAGTGATGCACCATGGCCAGGCTTAACACCAGACCTTATCTCAGTGTTACTCGTTGTAGCAACGCAGGCACAAGGCAGTGTTCTCTTTCATCAGAAGATGTTTGAAAGTAGATTATTCTTTGTGGATAAGCTCATTGATATGGGTGCGCAGATTATTCTTTGCGACCCTCATCGTGCTGTGGTAGTCGGTCATGACCATGCTAAGATATTACGTGCTGGGCGCATGTCAAGTCCTGATATTCGTGCAGGTATCGCTTTGTTGATAGCTGCTCTATCAGCACAAGGAACAAGCCGAATCGATAATATTGCTCAAATCGATCGTGGTTATGAGAATATAGAAGAGCGACTAAATGCGCTGGGAGCAAAGATTCGCAGAGCAGAAATTTGTTAGCTTCGTCGTATCTGAAGCTACCCTTTGAGGAAAATAGGTGTTAGCTTTAAACAAAAAGGGTCTACCCTTTTTCTCAAAAAGGTCTACCTTTTCGGGCAAAAAGGTCTACCCTTTTTCATAAAAAGGTCAACCCTTTTATAGAACACACCATTTGATATTGAAGTAAGCTATAGTTTTATCAGCGTTGCTGGTATATGATAAAGAGATGATAAAGAAGGAAGAAGTCTATAAGATAGGGCGCATAGGGAAACCTCATGGCGTACACGGAGAGTTGCAGTTGCAGTTCTCCGATGACGTTTTTGATGCTGTTGATGCCGATTACTTAGTATTGGAGATTGATGGAATACTTGTTCCTTTCTTTATGGAAGAGTATCGTTTCCGTTCGGATGAGATAGCACTTATGAAATTCTGTGATATTGATACGGAGGCACAAGCACGTGAGCTTACAGGTTGCGAAGTATTCTTTCCACGCAAGTTGGCGGCAGAGCGAACCGAAGATGTGTCTTGGGCGCAGATTGTGGGCTACTCATTAATAGACGAGCAAACAAAGAGAACCATCGGAAAGATTACTGCCGTTGATGAGACAACAGTAAATACTCTCTTTGAAGTAGTGACTTCTAAGGGAGATGATATTCTGATTCCTGCCAGCAACGAATTGATAGTTGAGGCTGATACAGTAGGTCAGACGATAACCATGCGCATTCCTGCTGGACTGCTCGACCTATAACTCATCGTATAAAGAAAATACAAATGAAACAACAAATCTGTATATTAGGTTCCACTGGTAGCATAGGTACACAGGCGCTTGATGTCATTAGTCAGCACCCCGATCTCTATGAGGCTTATGCGCTAACAGCTAATAAGCGTTGGAAAGAACTGGCTGACCAAGCCCGCAGGTTCCATCCATCTGCTGTGGTTATTGCCGATGAGAACTATTACGAATCGCTGTCTTCTGCGCTATCCGATATGCCAGATATAAAGGTATATGCTGGTGCGAAAGCATTGGAAGAAATCGTCGAGTCACCATCTATTGATATGGTACTTACAGCGATGGTAGGCTACTCGGGACTAGCTCCAACTATACATGCTATCAAGGCAAAGAAGAAGATTTGCCTGGCTAATAAGGAGACATTAGTTGTGGCGGGAGAGCTTATTTTGCAGCTCGCACAGCAATATCACACACCGATCTTACCAGTGGACAGCGAACATAGTGCTATCTTTCAAAGTCTGGTAGGGGAAGATGATAACGAGATAGAGAAGATACTTCTCACCTGTTCAGGAGGTTCTTTCCGCACCTTCACGCACGAACAGTTGAAGTCTGTCACAGCTGCTGACGCTCTTAAACATCCCACGTGGGAGATGGGAGCAAAGATCACCATCGACTCCGCCTCATTGATGAATAAGGGCTTTGAAGTGATAGAAGCTAAGTGGCTCTTTGGCGTTCCTGCAGATAAAATCCAGGTATTGATACATCCACAATCAATAGTCCATAGTGCTGTGCAATTCGTGGATGGCGGTGTGAAGGCACAATTAGGAGTGCCCGACATGCGCCTTCCTATACAATATGCTTTCTCATTCCCTAAGCGATTGCCACTCAATGGCGATCGTTTGAATCTCTTCTCTCATCCTTTAGAGTTCTTCGAGCCTGATGTTGAGAAGTTCAAGTGTTTAGCGATGGCGTATGAGGCTATTAATAAAGGTGGCAATATGCCGTGTATCGTTAATGCCGCCAATGAGATTGTCAATGCTGGGTTCCGTCAAGGTGCGTGCTCATTCCTTGCTATGGGCGACATCATCGAACAGACGATGCAGCGTGTAGCCTTTGATAAGAATCCTGATTACGATATCTATGTGCAAACAGATGCAGAGGCGCGTCGTGTGGCACAATCAATTATGAACAATAAATAATGGTTATATAACAATGGAAACATTTCTAATCAGATTGCTTCAGTTCGTTCTGGCAATCTCTTTACTTGTCTTGCTACATGAAGGCGGACACATGTTCTTTGCGAAACTCTTTGGAGTTCGTGTGGAGAAATTCTTTGTATTCTTCGATGTAAACATCGGTAAGTGGTCAGGTAAACTCTTCAGTTGGAAGCCGAAGAAGGACGATACCGAATATGGAATGGGCTGGTTGCCCCTAGGCGGATACTGTAAGATATCGGGAATGATAGATGAGAGCCTCGATAGGGAACAGATGAAGAAGGACCCACAACCATGGGAGTTCCGTACTAAACCAGCATGGCAACGACTCTTAATAATGATTGGTGGCGTGTTAGTCAACTTCGTCCTCGCATTATTCATCTATTCGATGATTATGTTCACATGGGGAGACAGCTACTTCAAGGTATCTGATATGACCATGGGAATGCGTTTCAATGCTGATGCCAAGGCTTTGGGATTCAAAGACCATGACGTTATGTTGGGTACAGACCAAGGTTCTTTCCGTGAGTTCGCTAATGTCAATGGCGATTTCTTCCGCCAGATTGCACAGGCAAAGCGTGTTGATGTGCTGCGTAATGGTAAGAAACAGAGCATTAAGCTACCAGGTGATATGGATATGTTATCCATGATTAAGACCCGTCCTTACTTCGTTGAGCCATTTATCCCAGCACAGGTTGACAGCGTTATGAGCGGTTCTCCAGCCGCTAAAGCGGGTATGAAGGCAGGCGATGTTATCAAGTCTATCAATGGAAAAGCTGTTGAGACGTGGTCAGACATGAACTACCAGACAGGTGTCTTAGATGATGTTATGGCAGTGAAGAACACTCATAAGGATTCACTTGCAGCTCGTTCCGTTGTCTTAACGGTGCAGCATAAGGGCGCAACAAAGCTCGATACCATGCGAATGGTTATGACTCCCGACTTGAAACTAGGCGTTTACCAGTCGAGCTTAGCCTCTTTCTATAAGCCAGTGCAGGTTCAATATGGTTTCCTTGAGAGCTTCCCTGCTGGTGCAAAGCATGGTTGGAACGTTCTACGAGGCTATGTCGGCAACTTCCGTTACCTCGCTTCGGCAGATGGAGCAAAGAGTATTGGCGGCTTCGGATCGATAGGTAGCCTCTTTCCTCCTTATTGGGACTGGTATATGTTCTGGTCGATGACAGCCTTCTTGAGCATTATTCTAGCCTTTATGAACATCCTTCCTATCCCTGCGCTAGACGGTGGTCACGTGGTATTCTTGCTTTATGAGATGATTACACGTCGCAAGCCATCAGAAAAGTTTATGGTTTGGGCAGAGTATGCTGGTATAACGATACTCATTATATTAATGGTGTTTGCCAACCTTAATGACATCCTTCGCTGGCTGCATGTGATGTAATAAAAAGCCTCACCCCCGCCCCCTCTCCGAATGGAGAGGGGCGTGAATAGTGCTGTTTGAATAAGAAGGATGTCTTTGGTCAATGTGTTGCGAGGTATAGACTCGTAAGCTGGAACAGCAAGACTAAAGAGAAGGACGTGCCTAAAAGTAGGGACAGACGTCCTTGTCTGTCCACCTTTCAAGCCCTTTGTGACACTCCTCTCTTTTCTCGAGGAGGCTGGTTGGGGCTTTCGGTTGCTTGCGTTCTGGCGGACTGTCGAAGGCATCTGTCCCTACTTTGTGGCATTATCATTAATTAAAGGAATGCTCTTCTCATGTCAAGAAGGGCGTTCCTTTGATGCGAGAAGGGCGTCTCTTCGATGTGAAGAGACGCCCTCTTTGTCAGCGGATGATACCGTTCACTCCCCTCTCCATTCGGAGAGGGGGCGGGGGAGAGGCAGTAGAGAGGGTGGGGGTGAGGCTCCTTACAACTTACTCTCAACCCACTTACGTGCATTGACGAAGGCCTCAATCCATGGCGTTATCTCGTCTTTTCGACGCTCACGAGGATAGTAAGCCTGCTGCCAAGGGAATATAGATCGCTCCAAGTGAGGCATCATTGCGAGGTGACGACCATCCTGTGAGCAGATTCCTGCGACGTTATAATCGGAGCCATTAGGGTTGCCTGGATACTCTGCATAGTTGTATTTCGCAACAATGTTGTACTTGTCTTCTGCCTCTGGGAGATAGAAGCGTCCCTCTCCGTGTGCTACCCATATACCGAGTTTGTTACCGCTCAAAGAACCGAACATCACACTATTGTTCTGTGGAATGGTCAAGTTCAAGAATGAACTCTCAAACTTCTTGCTGGTATTGTGGCAGAGGTGTGCACGATGCTTATGCTCTGGATTGATGAGGTTCAGTTCCACCATCAACTGACAACCATTGCAGATACCGAGTGAAAGGGTATCCTCACGTGCATAGAAGCGGTCGAGTGCTTGCTTAGCCTTAGGGTTATAGAGGAATGCACCAGCCCATCCCTTAGCAGAACCGAGCACGTCAGAGTTGGAGAAACCGCCGCAGAAGACAATCATATTCACCTCTTCCAACGTCTCACGACCACTGATGAGGTCGGTCATAGTGACATCTTTCACCTCGAAACCAGCTAAGTAAAGTGCATAAGCCATCTCTCTTTCACCATTAGTACCCTTTTCACGGATAATAGCAGCCTTTGGCGTTGCATGGTTCGTGGCAGATTCTGATGACTTCCATCGGTCTGCATCCAATCCATATTGCTTGAGCGTTCCAGTGAAGTCAGCGTTGAATTTCATTTCTATAGGCTGCTTCTTATAGTTCGTGTAACGCTTCTTCGCCATACCATTCATGCTCTGCTTACGATCGAGCAAGTAAGAGGTCTTATACCATGTCTCACGCATTGTATCAATATCGAGTTCTACCATCCATTTGCCATCAGCTATGTTAAGCACACGTTGATTGATTTGTGGAGTACCGATACATGCGAATCCAATGCAATTCTCTTGTAAGAATGCTTGTACATCATCCTTATGCTCATCCGCAACCTGTATTACTACACCTGGATTCTCTGCGAACAACTTCTTGATAACATCATTGCCTTGGATGTTCTGAAGGTCAATATGCAATCCACCTTCTGTATTGGCAAAGGTCATCTCAAGCAATGTTGTGATCAAACCACCGGCCGAGATATCGTGTCCTGCGAGTATCCATCCACGACGGATAAGCTCTTGAATGGCGTCGAAACAGTCGCAGAAGTATTGTGGTTCTTTGATAGTTGGAACGTCACTACCTATCTTTCCGAGACTTTGGGTGAATGCGGAACCTCCTAAACGTTGCTCATCAAAACTGAAATCGATATGATAGATGTGGCTATTCTCATCGTTCACAAGTACTGGAGAAACTACCTGACGAACATCACTTACCTCACCACCGCTCGTCACGATGACCGTTCCCGGAGAGATAATCTTGTCTCCATTAGGATATTGCTGGGTCAGAGAGAGCGAGTCCTTACCTGTTGGAACGTTCACACCGATAGCACAACAGAAGTCGGATAGAGCCTTAACTGCGCTGTAAAGGCGTGCATCTTCACCCTTCTGTGAGCGACAAGGCCACATCCAGTTAGCCGATAAGCTGAGGCTGTCCATGCCGTCAGCCAATGGTGCCCAAACTATGTTCGTCAATGATTCAGCAACGGATAATACGGAGCCTGCCTCTGGTGATGCAAGACCTGCCTGAGGCGCATGACCGAGTGCTGTGGCTATACCCTTATGCCCACGATAGTCCAATGCTACGACACCACAATCCGATAGTGGGAGTTGTATCTCACCCTGGCATTGCTGTCTTGCTACCTTACCCGTGACAGAGCGGTCTACCTTGTTTGTCAACCAGTCCTTACATGCAACGGCTTCCAGTTGGAGCACACGTTGGATGTACTCTTCCACCTTATTTATATTATAAGAGGCGTCTTCATATTTGCGAATGACAGTCTCATCCTTCATAATTGTCTTAGGAGAATGACCGAACATCTGTGCTACGTCGAGGTCGAAAGGTTTAACACCATCACCCTGAACGAACGAGAAGTGAGCGTCGCCAGTGGTCTCACCAACAACATACATAGGTGCACGCTCACGCTCAGCAATCTTCTTTACGTGTTCGAGATGCTTCTCATCAATAAGTAAGCCCATGCGCTCTTGTGACTCATTGGCTATAATCTCTTTCGCACTAAGTGTCTTGTCGCCGATAGGAAGTTGGGTCATATCTATCTTGCCACCACAATCTTCAACTAATTCACTCAAGCAGTTTAAGTGACCTGCAGAACCATGGTCATGGATGGAAACAACTGGGTTGTTGTCCTCTTCTACCAATGCACGCACAAGGTTATAAGCACGTTTCTGCATCTCTGGGTTAGCACGCTGTATGGCATTCAACTCGATACCATTTGAGTAACGACCCGTATCAACAGATGAAACGGAACCGCCACCTAAACCGATACGATAGTTATCGCCACCTACAACAACAACCTTATTCCCTGCCTGTGGTTCGCCCTTTAGGCAGTCACGTTTGGTACCATAACCAACACCGCCAGCCAACATAATGACCTTATCATAAGCATATTTCTCGCCATTCTCTTGGTGTTCAAAGGTGAGGAGCGAACCCGTAATCAATGGTTGACCGAACTTGTTACCGAAGTCGCTCGCACCATTTGATGCCTTGATAAGGATTTGTTCAGGTGTCTGATAGAGCCATTGACGAACGGGCAATATGTCTTCCCAATCTCTAAGAGCAGGCGTTGAATTATCGTCATCTTTAAGTCGTGGGTAGGCAGTCATATATACTGCAGTACCTGCGATAGGCCATGAACCAACACCGCCACCCATACGGTCGCGTATCTCACCACCTGTTCCTGTTGCGGCACCATTGAATGGTTCAACCGTAGTAGGGAAGTTATGCGTCTCTGCCTTGAGTGAGATTACACTCTCAATAGGCTTTACGCGGAAGTAATCCGATACACTTTGATTGGCTGGAGCAAATTGTTCTATCTCTGGTCCTTGTGCAAAGGCGACATTGTCCTTATAGGCTGACAGAATCTTTCCTGGGTTCTCTTTCGTTGTCTTCTTGATGAGGCTAAAGAGACTACTCTCCATTACTTTGCCATCAATGACGAACTCTCCTCCGAATATCTTATGGCGGCAATGCTCGGAGTTAATCTGTGCGAAACCAAATATCTCAGAGTCTGTTAGAGGGCGACCATTTTGCTTTTCAATCTTATGAAGGTATTCCATCTCTTCGGGAGAGAGCGCAAGACCTTCTTCTTCATTGAACTTCTCTAAGTCGTCCACATGCTTGATGGGTTCTGGCTCATGGTTAACAGTGAAGATAGATTGGTCTAATCCATCATACATACGTTGCAACATCGGGTCGTAATCAGCCTCTTTGCTGCTTACAGGGAAGTACTCCTCTATACGCAAAATGCCGTCAAGACTCATGTTTTGAGTAATCTCGACGGCATTTGTACTCCATGGAGTTATCATTTCACGACGTGGCCCTACATAGTAACCTTGCAATGATTCTTCATTCTGCAAGTAGGTGGCGTCGCCGTAAAGCCAGCAAAGTTCGTTGATTTCTGCGTTAGACAAAGCATGATCTACTTCTGTAGCAATCACGCTCTTGGACTGAGTTCTGAAGAAAAGAATCATAGTCTTTATATAAAAATTGGTGTAACTTCTGTTTGCAAAGATACTATTTTCTTTGGATATATGACTTGTCTACAAGTGTTTTTTGCGGTACAAGATATTTGCTTTGAGATAGATTTTTATTATAAGGTGGTATCAACTCATTCTGTTTTGCTATTGATCTAACATTGATAATAAGGTATGATATGTACTTGGAAGGTGGAGATGGTGTGTTATCATGCTATCTAAAGAGAATAAAAAGGAACTTGTTAGTGGTTTATTGCCATTTATATTTAAATTGTTGCTATTAATATTGTTTGTATCGAAATATAGTAGTAAATTTGCAACGTGATGTATTTAATCAGCAAAATTTTGGCGTTCGTACCATTACGAGGCGTAATGATAAAACGCTAAAGGAAGAATTTCTCGTATTGTATCATAATAATCGGTATTGCAGTATATTGATATTGGTGATATTAAAGAAATTGTTTTTATTGATAACAGGAACCACTGCATTTTAAGTAATAAATATAATCCCTATAAAAAGAATGAAACGTATTTTTGTTTTAGGCATTATGCTCATGACAATGATCATGGCGTATGCAGATCCAACAACTGAGATGAAAGGCGACACGCTTGTCATCACTGTAAAAGCTAATGGAGACTTGGCTGTAAGTAATTTCTCAGATGCACAGAAGAATTCTACTAAGGTTAAGATTATCACAGCTAATGGTGTGAAGATATCGAAGAACGATTGGGATAGTTTCTTCGGTACTGATTATACGACACCGACTTTCTCTAAGATTACAGACTTGAATTTGGCTTTGGCAGAGTTTGAGAATGATGATGTGCTTAAGACTCTGGGTTTTAATTCTCCTAAGCTGAATGATGGGAGGCAGCTTGGTGAACTTGTTCTTCCAGAGAGTATTCATGAAACCAAGTTCTCATTTGACGATAATCAAAGCAAGTGGACAAGTGTAGTTTTCCCCAACGCTACTAAAGAGGTAAATAAGGGAACAACGGTGATTGCTGCAAACGTCTTTACTAATGAAGAGTGAATTCAGAAGCTAACTATTGGTACGAGTGTCAAGTCTATTGGTGTACAAGCCTTTAATGGTTGTAAGAATCTCAAAACAGTGGATTTCCTGTATGGTATACAGCGGATTGATAAGCAGGCGTTTTGGGGCTGTACTGGACTGACTCGGGTGATTCTGCCCGAGAGTCTTGAGGAGATTGGAGAGGGGGCTTTTGAGAGTTGTAAGAACATCACAACGCTTCGCCTGCCGAACTCATTGAAGACCATTAGGAAAGAAGCTTTTGAAGGAACAGGAATTAAGACTGTTGTTATCCCTGAAAGTGTAGAACTGATCGAGAGTCAGGCATTCGGTGGAAATGGTTCTCCTCTGACAGATGTGTATGTGCTTGGAAGTAATACGAAAGCAGCTTTACAAGCTTTCCAGCCAACGGGTTACACTTATGGTTATTCTTATAATGGTACAGGCAAGGGCGAACGTGTGCAACTCAAAGATTTTACAACGAGCACAGGTCGTTATACGATATTGCATTACCCAGAGGGTGCGTATGAGAAGTATGTCAACAAATACACTCAAGTGATAGGTACAGATGAGTATGCAAAATCTGGTTATCCTGAATATTATAATCGTTGGGTGGTTGATGCTGAAAATAATAAATATCCTGTACAAGACTATGGACTATTCACCAATCCCAGTGGTGACTTCGCTGGTTGGAATGAATTCATGCTCACTGGTAAACTGAAAAATATAGAAAAGGACGAACGACTTGTTGAAGGTAAGTGGTATTCAGTCTGCTTCCCGTTCAATTTAACAGAAGAGCAGATTAAAAATGCTTTTGGAGATGCCACAGAAGTATGCGAGTTCAGCGGTGTGAAGAGAGAGAATGATCCACTTGCTGCTGGTAAGAAATATATCACCTTGCAATTCAAGACACCAGTAAAGGATATGAAGGCACACCATCCTTACATGATTCATCCAGGTTTACATCATGCCAAGAATAACGTCATAGTTGGTGTGACTAAAGATGATGATACTGACAATGATAACTATGCCAAGAAACTGAAAGAACAGAGTGTAAGCCATGTTTGTGACGGCATAACATATACTTTCATTGGTAACCATACGGCAGAAGTAAATGTTCCGATGTATAGCTACTATTATTATTCTGGTAATGATGCAAGGTGGGAGAATGCCTTTTATAAAACGTATTACACTGGTGTTGTCTTTACTCCGCAAACGGCTATCGTTAAGCTCGAGAAAGACAATGGTGCATCAGCTAGCACTGCTAAGCAGATTTATTATGAGCATGGCTTCCTTAATTTGGATGATTCGAGTACAACGGGAATCAATACACTCCCTGCAACTGATACATCAGTATCATCCCCTGTTAGTAATAACAACGTTTATAGTGTCTATGGGCAGATTGTTCGCCGTGGTACGACAAGTCTCGAAGGATTGCCTGCTGGACTGTATATTGTGAACGGAAAGAAGTATGTTGTCAGATAATTAACTATATAAAAACGAAAACAATGAAAGCAATATATATTCGTCCGACAATTGAGCAAATTACAGTAAATGTAGAGTCATTTCTTGCAGGAACAGGAACGGAAAAGGGTAAGTATGACATCGGTTCTGATTCTTCTCAATGGCCTAAAACCGGTGGTATCCATGATGACTATGGGGACGGTCCTGATGTAAGTGGGGCGAAGAAGAATTTTTTTGAGAGTTCTTGGGAAGATTAAATTTGTATGATATTATAATAGAGGTGTGTCAGAAGTTTATTTTGACACACCTCCTCTATATGGAAGAAAATAAACTTCATGTGTTTTCTTTTGATCTGCTATTTCAAGTTAAAAATATCTAAACAGGCTATACTTCTGCTTGCTTTGTTCGCTTTTATAATATATCTTTGTGGCAGATATCAAAAAACGAAAATGGTTATATGAATATGAAAAAGAATTTTTTAATTATAATTTTAGCTGTTGGGACATTAACTTTCAGTAGCTGTGCCAGTAAGAAAGATTTGGAGAATTGCCGTGCGGAGAATAATCAGTTGACAGCAGATTATCAGAATGCGAAGGAGATAATAGCTGCTAATAACGCTCGCATTAAGAGCTTGGAGGATCAGTTGGCACAGGCTAGAGAGAGTGCAGCTGCATTACAGGGTAGTCTTGATAATAGTTTGAGAAATGCCAACTCAAACAATATTAACATCTCTAAGCTTGTTGACCAGATTAACGAGAGTAATCAGTATATTCGCCATTTGGTTGAGGTGAAGTCTAAGAGTGATTCTTTGAATATGGTGCTGACAAACAATCTTACTCGCTCTTTGAGCCGTGAGGAGTTAAAGGAGGTTGATGTACAGGTTTTGAAAGGAGTTGTGTATATCTCTTTAGCTGATAATATGCTTTATAAGAGTGGTTCTTACGAGATTAACGATCGTGCCGAGCAGACTTTAAGTAAGATTGCTAAGATTATTACGGATTATAGTGATTATGATGTTTTGATCGAAGGCAATACTGATAATGTGCCAATCAATACGGCAAATGACAAGATGAAGAATATTCGCAATAACTGGGATCTCTCTTGTTTGCGCGCTGCTTCTGTAGTACAATATCTGCAAGATCACTTCAATGTTAATCCTAAGCGTCTGACAGCTGGTGGTCGTGGTGAGTATAACCCACTCGCAACTAACGATACTGAGTTGGGTAAGCAGCGTAACCGTCGTACACAGATTATCATTACTCCAAAACTTGATCAGTTCATGGATTTGATAGGTAAAGCTCCAGATTCAAATCAGACAAAGTAAGTTGTTAGAATAATTTGAGTTATTCTTATTTTTAATAATCCTGCCTATTAAATTTTAGTGGGCAGGATTATTTGTGATAGTCTCCTCCTTTATAAGTCATTTATAATTCATCGAACTCACGTTAAACTAATGTTCACTAATGTTCTTTATAATACGCTTTGGGTTGTAGTCTTTTGTTTTGAGGTTTTTGTTTAAAAAGACCGATTTTGAGAATTGGTGCTTTGTGTGGACTAAAATGGTCTTTAAATGGCTGTTCGAGTTGATGTATGTCAAATAGGGTTGCTTGTTTGTACTTTTTTGGAACTTTTTCTTCAAAAGATTTGGAGGTTTGCTTTAAAGTCTATACCTTTGCACTCGCTTTCACGAAATAGGCAACCTGCTTATAACGTATAGGGTGATAAGAAAAGAGTTCTTTGAAAAGATTTACATAAACAGAGAAGTAGTACAAGAAGCGTCGTTTGGTTATGAATCAAACAGATGGGTAAAAGAAACGAACCGATCAATTAATTGAATAGGTGCTTTTTAACTTGATACTTAAGGATAGGCATTCTGATACAGAGACAAACGGATGGCTTGTATTTATATAAGTTGTCACAAATGATATTTTACAATGGAGAGTTTGATCCTGGCTCAGGATGAACGCTAGCTACAGGCTTAACACATGCAAGTCGAGGGGAAACGGCATTTAGTGCTTGCACTGAATGGACGTCGACCGGCGCACGGGTGAGTAACGCGTATCCAACCTTCCCATAACTAAGGGATAACCTG
>NZ_KB898331.1 GCF_000377625.1 Prevotella veroralis DSM 19559 = JCM 6290
TTATTATCAGCATAACTTCTGCCTTTGACATTGTAGAATTTCGATGATATTTCCTTTTTCCTGTAGGTTTTAGCGTATATTTTGCTGTCATTGCATCAAAAAACTTGCAGAAGTCATCTGCCATACAAAATATTTCAGTAACTTTGTCCTCGGTGATCATAGCGATTTTTGTTTGTAACTGTTTGTATATTAGCTCCTTAAAGTTACAACAAATTTCGCTAATCACCAAATTTATAGACATTTATAATTCGTCGAACTCACGTTAATTTATTAACAAGAAAACATCCGCTTGGCGGACAGACGAGGGCGTCTGTCCCTACTTTAAGACGATGTTTCTTTTCGAGATAGATAATAGGTACAATCAAGGAAGTGCTTTCTTCACACCAAAGGAACGCCCTCTTCAATGTAAGGAAACGCCCTTCTCAAATCGAGAAGGGCGTTCCTTTACTAACCCCCGTAGGCACATCCCCTCTTTCGAAAGGGCTTGGGGAGGCTTTCAATGAGCATACCTTTACCCCTATCATCCCCCTTTCTTTCACCACAAGCACCTATCTTTTTTCTTTATTATGACCCATGTTAACGCATAAATGCGTATCTTTGCAATGGGAAGAATGGCACATTCGCTACCAGTAGTTCCCTTTTCATCAATCAAAAGACAAAGAATTAACAGTAACAAATAGGTTAAATGGTACTGAACTATATTTGGATAGCGTTCTTCCTCATCGCTTTCATCTTTGGAATTATCTCTCTTCTGATGGGCGACACGACTATATTTGAGAAGATGGTAAAGGCTACCTTCGAATCATCTGAGACCGCTTTTACAACATCACTGAACCTAACTGGAATCTTGGCATTGTGGTTGGGCATCATGAAGATAGGTGAGCAAGCGGGAATCGTCAATGTTCTTGCACGCATGTTGAGCCCTTTTCTATCAAAGCTGTTCCCTGATATCCCACGAAACCACCCTGTCATGGGGTCGATCTTCATGAATATTGCATCCAACATGTTGGGTCTTGATAATGCAGCAACGCCTACCGGACTAAAGGCGATGAGCCAAATGCAGGAGCTAAACACGAAGAAAGACACAGCAACAAACCCCATGATCATGTTCTTAGTGCTGAATACTTCAGGACTAACCATCATTCCAACAGCTATTCTTGGCTATCGAAGCATGTACGGGGCAGCCCAACCAACTGACGTATTCATCCCTATCTTATTGGCAACTACCGTCGCTACACTGGTTGGAATACTGATTACTGCAGGCTGGCAACGCATTAATATCTTCCAACCCACGCTCCTCTTAGGGCTCATCGGACTGATGGGTTTTGTTGGAGTAGTCATCTGGAGCTTTGGACAGATGGACAAACAGACCATGGCAACAGTAACTTCTGTTGCCTCAAACCTCATCTTGATGACCATTATCGTCCTATTCATCGTTGCCGGACTACTAAAGAAGATCAACGTTTATAACGCTTTCATCGAAGGGGCAAAAGAGGGTTTTCATACGGCAGTACGCATTATTCCTTACTTAGTTGCTATCTTAGTGGCTGTCGGAGTATTCCGTGCTTCAGGTGGTATGGAGCTTATGATGAAAGGTATTAGATGGTTCGTCGAAACCTGCGGACTGGATACTCGGTTCGTCGATGCACTCCCTACGGCTCTTATGAAACCTCTTTCAGGTAGTGGGGCACGTGGACTAATGATTGAAGCAATGAGGACATACGGTGCAGACTCATTCGTTGGACGATTGAGTTGTATCTTCCAAGGATCAACAGATACCACCTTCTACATCATAGCAGTCTACTTCGGTAGTGTTAGCATTAAGTACACTCGACATGCAGTAGCCTGTGGACTGCTAGCCGACTTGGCTGGTGTAATAGCTGCAATCGCTATCTGTTATATCTTCTTCTAGTAACAAATATAAGACGATTAGGGGTTACTACTTCTCTAAAAGTGGGTGCCTAATAATAAAAACAAGCAATGGCAAATTTAAAATCACTTGCAAAAGACACTGCTATCTATGGTATGAGCAGTATCATCGGAAGGTTCTTAAACTATCTTCTCGTACCCCTTTACACCGCAAAGATTAGTGCGGCGAGCGGAGGATATGGTGTTATCACAAACATATACGCCTATACTGCCCTCTTACTCGTCGTTCTTACATACGGAATGGAGACCACTTTCTTCCGTTACGCCAATAAGAGTGATCAGGATCCAAAGCGTGTCTATTCAACGACATTGACGCTTGTAGGCTTTACATCCCTGCTCTTTATTGCTCTAGTATTCATCTTTATACAGCCCATCTGTAACTTTATGGGCTATTCGGAACACCCCTCTTACGTATGGGCAATGGCTATCACAGTAGCGATTGATGCTTTCCAGTGCATTCCCTTTGCATATCTTAGATATAAGAAACGCCCTATCAAGTTCGCAGCTTTCAAACTCTTATTCATCGCATTGAATATCATCTTGAACCTTGCTTACTATCTCGTATTAGGTGGACATGAGGTGGGTTATGCCTTCTACATCAACTTGGCATGTACAGGAACTATCACTTTCTGCTTCTGGAGAGAGCTGAAAGACGGATTCTTCGGCAGTGGAAAGCTCTTTGATGTGCCTCTCGCAAAGAAGATGCTGTCCTATTCTTGGCCTATCCTCATCCTCGGTATTGCGGGAATACTTAATCAGACGGCAGGTTACATACTCTTTCCTTATGTCTACAAGAATAACGATGCACATACACAACTCGGTATCTTCGGTGCCGCCAGTAAGATTGCTATGATCATGTCAATGATTACGCAGGCATTCAGATACGCTTATGAACCCTTCGTCTTTGGTAAGTCTCGAGACAAAGACAACAAAGAGACATACGCAAGAGCTATGAAGTTCTTTATCATCTTCACCTTACTTGCCTTCTTGGTGGTAATGGGCTATATGGATATTCTGCGTCACATCATTGGTCGTGACTATTGGGTTGGACTGAAGGTCGTACCTATCGTGATGGCTGGTGGTATCATGACGGGCGTTTACTTCAACCTTAGTTTCTGGTATAAGCTCATTGATAAGACCATCTGGGGTGCCTATTTCTCTGGCATTGGATGTGCTGTAATCATTGGAATCAACGTGATCTTCGTACCACGTTATGGTTACATTGCCTGTGCATGGGCTGGTTTCTTAGGCAATGCAACGGCAATGATACTCTCTTATATCGTCGGTCAACGTAAGTATCCCATTGCTTATCCATTGAAGAGTATCTTTGTTTATGTACTCATCGGCGGTCTTTTCTTTGCAGGAATAACAATCAGCAATGAACGTTTATCCGCCCCTCTCGCCCTTACCGTGAACACGATTATCATCTTACTCTTCGTTGCTCACGTCCTTTACCACGACCTTCCACTGATAAAGATACGGAGACATAAGAGTTAAGGAGAGTGTTTGAGGAATGAAAGAAACCTAAGAATATCATCAACCAATTATATTAAACATGAAGAAATCAACCTTACTTATTGCTGCGTCATTGGCTTTAAGCAGTCCTTCTATCCATGCTGATGAAGGTATGTGGACGCTCCACAACCTCCCAGATGCTGTCTACGAACAGATGGTGGCAGAGGGTTTTCAGTTGCCATGTGACATGATTTACAACTCTCCCAACGCTATTAGCAATTACGTTGTGAGCTTCTCTGGTTACTGTTCTGGCGTTGTTGTATCTCCAGATGGATTGGTCTTCACCAATCACCATTGCGGTTTTAGTGCTATCAATGCCCACTCCACTGTAGAACATGACTATATGAAGGATGGCTTCTATGCGAAGAATTACGTTGAAGAACTACCTAACGAGAACCTCTATGTGTCGTTTATGAAGAAGCAAGAGGACGTTACGGCACGTGTGAACAAGCTCATCGCAGGAAAGAACGCAGAGCAGACTGAAGCCATAATAGACTCCCTCACGAATCATCTAACCGACTCAATCAAAGCGATTGATAAGACTTTACACATCAACATCGATCCTTTCTATGAGGGAAATAAGTATTATGCAACAACTTATCAAGACTTCCCTGATGTCCGTTTAGTATTCACTGTACCTAAGAGTATGGGTAAGTTTGGAGGTGAGACAGATAACTGGATGTGGCCGAGACAGACGTGTGACTTCTCTGTATTCCGCATCTACGCAGACCCTAAAACGAATGGTCCTGCAGCCTACTCAAAGGACAATGTGCCTTATCACCCAGCCCATTGGGCACCCGTGAGCATGCAGGGTTACAAGGACAAGGACTTCGCTATGACCATTGGTTACCCAGGTTCAACAAGTCGTTACTTGTCTTCTTATGGTATTCAACAGCGCCGTGACATCGACAATTCAGTACGTGTTCAAGCTCGAGATATCAAACTCGCACTCATGAAGAAGTACATGGATAAGAACGAGAAGACACGCATACAATACGAGAACAGATACGTTCAGGCTGCGAACTATTGGAAGAACTCCATGGGAATGAACAAGTGTATCGACTCTATCGGACTGATTCGTCAGAAGGCAGAGTACGAAGCTCGCATTCGTACATGGCTCAAAGAGAAGAATATCCAAGACCCAACTGTAAAGGTTGACTTCGATAAGTTGGCTAAGCTCTATTCGAATAGTAATGATGCAAAACTTGCCAGTATGTATTGGATGGAGTCGTTCTGGAGAACGTCAGAGTTATTCACCAGAGCACTTAACATGGCTCGTGGCTCCCTCAAGATGTATGGTCCTGCGAACGAACCAAAGAAGCAGTACATGGTATATGAGGATAATCAAGATGAATGGAACCCTGCCCTTGACCAAGAGATGGCGGCTGCCATGCTAAAGAACTATGGTGAACATGTACCAGCAAAGTTCCTTCCTGACTTCTACGAGACCATCAAGACGAAGTTCGGCAACGATTACGAGAAGTACACTAAGTGGCTCTATTCGCATAGCAAACTACTCAAGAAAGGTCAAAAGTTCTATCAGAACGAGAAGACGCTCAAGGACCCTGGAGTGATGTTAGGCGTTGGTTTGCTCATGAATTATCGTGCAATTCTTGCCGACCTAAGCAATAAGACGGAAGAGATTGACGCTGAAGAGAAGAAGTTGTGTGAGGCTAAAGTACAAATGGAGATGGACTTGCCACATTATAGCGACGCCAATTCCACCATGCGCCTATCGTATGGACAGGTAGGAGGATACATGATTGGAGGCTTCAACAGCAACTATTATACAACCGCAGAGAGCATTGTTAAGAAGATGGATGAAGGCTCAAAGATAGAGGACTATCAGGTAGAACCTATCATGAAAGAGCTTATGAGCGCAAAAGACTTCGGTTCTTACACTGACAAGACGACTGGTAAAATGCAACTATGTTTCCTTACTAACAATGATATCACTGGTGGAAACTCTGGTTCCCCGATGTTTGATGGCAAGGGACGACTCATTGGTCTCGCCTTTGATGGCAACTGGGATAGCCTCTCAAGTGACATCAACTTCGACCGCAAACTTGCTCGTTGCATTGGCGTTGACATCCGTTTCGTACTCTATCTCATGGATAAGTGGGGACATGCTGACCGCCTACTAAAGGAGATTAATCCACAATAAGCACAAGTAAAATCGGTTATCTGATGAAGAGAATACCAATCACCAGATAGCGTAACACAAATAACCAAGAGGCTGTATCGGTTCTCTTATCAATGCAAACGATTGATAAAAGGATGTGATACAGCCTCTTTTTAGCTATGAACAAACCGCAAGATAGGTATTAAAGCCCAGCTTCTTATTGTAATACAATATAGGAACTACCAATCCAACCGAGTTTCATCCTTATGAAACTTGAGTATCACCCACATGATACTGAAGTATCACAACGGTGATAACATAGCTTTACTTCGATCAAAGCGAAGTCTACTCATTATTATTAAGGAGCGTGAGACAGATTGCTTACTACCAACAAAAAGGATGTGCCTAATCTGACACATCCTCTTTCTCTATGCTTAGTAATTGTCTTTTTCGGTCTGTTCCACCCGCATAACCGCCCAAGGTTCCATTCGAAGCAATGACTCGATGACAGGGAACAAAGAGCATTAAAGGGTTATGACCATTGGCATTCCCAACTGCTCTTACAGCCTTCTCTCGCCCCATTCTTCGAGCTTGTTCGGTATAAGAGAGCGTCGCTCCATAAGGAATGGTTAATAAGGTCTGCCATGCGAGGCGTTGGAAGGGTGTTCCGTCAAAGCCCAATGGTAAGTCAAATGAGCCTCGTTTGCCAGAGAAATAATCGTTTAACTGCCGACAAGCCTCAGCCAATAAGGAATCATCCGAACAATCAACTTCCGTCCAATCATCGCCTATCTTCCTCTCCATAACATCCTCCCACCAACAATATCTTAGCTTTCCTTCAGCCTCAGCAAGCACGAGTATGCCCAAGGGAGATTGGTAACGACAATAGAACATAACAGCGGACTAAGGTTGATAAGACTTACTTCTTCGGGCATCTACGTGCCCACCCCTCTTCTGAGAAGTCGGGTTCTTCACCTTTCAGCTTTGCTGGTGCACCTTTCATAAGCTCTTTCCAATCGTCTTTCTTGAACTTATGTGTAGCAAACGGAGCGTCATTCTCTGATTGACGACGCCCACGACCTCTGCGCCCACGATCGTCTTGGCGACCTTCAGTACGGCTTCCGTAACCACCACGACTACCAGTAGAACGACCACCAGCCGAGCGTCCGTGCCCTGGCTCATCAGCATCATTACAACGCACTTTACGCCTCTTGTAGACAGCACCATCTAAGGCTTTCATCACCTTCTGGGCGTCTTGTTCAGGCACTTCGATGTAACTTTGCTTAGCAAGAAGGTCTATATGCCCCACTGCCTGGTGCCCATTCATATTCTTATTAATGAACTGCATCACCTCACCAGGATAGAACCCGTCATTCTTACCGAGGTTAATAAAGAGTCGCTTAAAGCCTTTCTCTGCCTTACGTGAGCCACGGCTGCGTGTTGCTCTGCCCTCACTACGCCCGCTACGACCCTCCTCACGATTGCTGCGAGCCGATGGTTTCTCAATCTCTGGCGCATTCTTATAATAGTCAAGGAAGCGTCCAAAGGTGGACGTAACAATCTTCTTGATCAGATCCTCCTTATCTATATACTCAAACTGGCGGTTGATATCCTCCATGTAAGGTGCTATCTGCTCCTCATCCACATCCGTCTTCAAGATGTTATCCATCGTTTTGAAGAGTTGTTTCTTGCATATCTCTTCAGGCGAAGGAAGCGTTCCATCAATAAATTCCTTACCTATCTCACGTTCAATGTTACGTACCTTATATTTCTCACGAGAGTGGATAATCGAAATGGAAGTACCCTTCTTGCCCGCACGACCTGTACGACCCGAACGGTGCGTATAGTTTTCTATATCGTCAGGAAGCCCATAGTTGATGACATGTGTCAGATCATTCACATCCAATCCACGTGCTGCAACATCAGTCGCAACGAGGATTTGTGTGAGATGGGAGCGGAACTTCTGCATTGTAAGGTCACGTTGTTGCTGTGACAAGTCGCCATGCAACGACTCAGCATTGTATCCGTCTTTAATCAACTTATCGGCTATCTCTTGTGTTTCTACCTTCGTTCTACAGAATACAATGGCGTAAATCTTAGGGTAGAAGTCCACCAATCGCTTCAAAGCAAGGTACTTGTCGCGTGCATTCACCATATAATAGATATGGTTAACGCTCTCCGCTCCTTCGTTACGACTGCCCACAACAATCTCTTTATAGTCGTGTAAGTAACCCTTTGCCACCTTTTCTACATCCCTACTCATCGTTGCTGAGAAGAGAAGAGTATTACGGTCTTCAGGCACACCAGTGAGTATCTCGGTGATACTCTCTTGGAAACCCATGTTCAGCATTTCGTCAGCTTCATCCAAAACAACGTTCCGTACTTGGTCCAAACGAGCCTTTCCACGGTGCATTAAGTCGATTAATCGACCTGGAGTAGCCACAATGATTTGTACACCATGACGCAACTGATGGATCTGGGTATCGATGGAAGCACCGCCATAAACGGCTGCGATGTGCAGATGAGGGATGTACTTACCGAAGTCCTTGAGGTCATCTGCTATCTGCAAGCATAACTCTCGGGTCGGACTAAGCACTATCGCTTGTGTCGACTTACTGCTTGTATCAATCCTCTGAAGCAGTGGTAAACCAAAGGCAGCCGTCTTTCCAGTACCAGTCTGCGCTAGGGCGATAACGTCATTTCGATTACCTAATAAATAAGGGATTACTTCTTCTTGTACAGGCATTGGATGTTCAAATCCAAGCTCACTAATGGCACGGCGAATCTCTTCGCTCACGCCCAACTCTTCAAATGTCTTCAAATTCGTTTGTTTATTATTTATTATCCTATAGAAAAGGTAAACTCGCCACCAAACGAACCCACAGAAAGACACTTGCCTGCGCTCTTCTCTTCGACTAAAACACGCAGACTCTCAGGTGGCATGCTACCTTTATGGGGTGCAAAGGTACTGCAAGAAGTTGGAACAAACAAATAAAACTAACCATAAATCAGGCTTCCTGGGAAATAAAGTATAAATATTATAGACAGAATACATATATTCATCAAATCTATACAGATGACCTCCTCTTTTTGTTATAAAGTCTAAAATGAAGAGAATTTACTTACTAAAATACACTTATTTAATACCTTTTTCGTACCTTTGTAACGTCAAATAGAAAAATAGTCGTTATTAAAGTTAATTATTTGAGTTAGTACAGAAACATGCAACTTACGTGAGTAAGTTTAATGTTAAATCAAGGTTTCGCAGTGATGCGAAGCCTTTTTTTATTCCTAACAACCATCTCTTCAACCAGAGAAAACTTTCTTCTATGATGGAGAAAGGCGTTATTGAGAATCAAAAATAAACTATTTTCTCGTGAGAATCAGTTTATTTAATACCACTTTTTAAACTATTTATTCGATAAGGAAAGCATATTTTCAAACGAAAGGAAGTATCCAGCGGACAATAAAAGCCCCCTTCATACATGATAGAACAAGGTATCTAACATTGTATCAAGGGGTCATCTCTTATCGTACCGAGGTCATAGACCTACTGATTACTTAGCTTTCAATATCAGACGTAAGCTCTGTTTGTAATTCAGATAATTCCATATCCAATTCAAAAGAATGAAGGTTTTGTTCTTTACTCCTAGAATGGAACGAAGGTGAACTACCAACCATAAGAGCCAAGCAGGGAATCCACCGAACTTCTTACCATTAATCTCTGCTACCGCATGATTACGTCCGATGGTTGCCATAACACCAAGGTTTTTATATTTAAATGGCTCTTCTTCCTTGCCTTGCAGTTGGTTTTTAAGATTCTGCGCAACACATTTTGCCTGTTGCAAAGCCACCTGTGCCAACTGAGGATGACCCAAAGGATAGTCCTTATCACCCTCTATCAAACTCTGATCGCCTATAGCATAGACATCTTGCAAGCCCTTCACGCGACAGAAACGATCGGTCAAGATTCTACCTGCATGCCCAATGCTTTCCTTCGGCAAACCCTCTATAGTGTTCGCACAGACGCCACTCACCCAAATAACTGTTTCTGCCGGAATCTCAAGCCCAGCACTTGTTTTCAATATACCATCCTTATATTCTGTTGCAAACTGCGGCTGACGAATATGCACATGTAGCTCTTTCAAATCGCGCTCAGCCCTTGCTGAGGATGCAGGATCCATTGCCGAAAGAAGTCTATCAGCAGCATTAACAAGATAAATGTGCATCTGTGAGGCCTCAAGATCAGGATAATCACGCTCCAAGATGTTCTTTTTCATCTCGGCAACAGCACCTGCTATCTCCACACCAGAGGCTCCACCACCCACAACAACAATATTCATCAAAGCCTGCTTGCGTGCTGGATCTTCTTCCGTCTCTGCTCTTTCAAGATTGTGAAGGATGGTATTACGAAGGCGCATAGCCTCTCCCACCGTCTTCATCGGGAGTGTTGTTGCCTCAATTTCCTTGTTTCCAAAGTAATTAGTCTTCGCTCCTGCTGCCAAAACAAGATAGTCGTAATGGACGTCACCCACTGATGTTTTAATCATCTTATTGCTTGCGTCCACTGCTTCGACCTTTGCCATGCGGAAGAAGAAATCGTCTTTTCCTTGGAAGATACGGCGGAATGGGAACGAGATACTACTTGGCTCAAGTCCTGCTGATGCCACTTGATAGATTAAGGGAGGAAACTGATGATAGTTATTCTTATCTATCAAGACCACTTGAAAGTCGTTATCAACCAACTTAGAAGCCAGTTCCAATCCACCAAGTCCACCTCCAACGATAACGACTCTTTGCTTATCTGTATGCGCAATGTTTGCTTTCATTATCCTGCACTATTTATGTTTTGTATGTTTGTTACCTATTTCTATATTAGAGCAAACAGAGAATATCATGCCAAGGCCATCTTTCTTTTGAAGAAAACACGTCAAACACCTCTGTTTCTTATCAATCAATTCCTATTCGTAAATTAGTTTCGTAAGTTGTTCTTCAACGAACAACTCTTGTGCAACTGCTTGTATCTCCTCTGCCGTAATAGCGTCAATATTACGATAAAGTGCCGTGATGTCCTTCTTCCAACCATAGTGCAAGAAGCCCTTACCGAAGTCGAGTGCAAGGTTCTCACGATTGTCGCAAGCAATACCAATCTGTCCTTTAATCTGCTGTTTGGCTATTGTTAGCTCTGAATCAGTCAATGGTTTGTCGATGAAATGGTCTAATTCTGCACGTACAAGAGCCATACACTCGTCCACATCTTGCGCATCACAACCAAAGTAAATACTCCATAATCCAGTTGAAGAGTAGCTTACCATCGTACTTTCTACCGTATACACCAAGCCTCTCCGTTCGCGTAATGCAAGGTTCAAACGTGCATTCATGCCAGGACCACCTAATATATTATTCAAGAGATAGAGTGCCATTCGCCTTTTGTCATGCACTGCATAGGCACGATTACCTATCATTACATGTGCTTGATGAGTGTGTTTGTCAATCTTAATTGTCTGTGGTTCGTATGCACTCAACACTGGTAGCGGCTTCTCCAAATGCTTATTAAGTTCGCCAATCGTGGTCACATTTGTGCCATTCTCTTGTGACAAAAGTTGCAAAAGCATGTTGAAATCAACGTTACCATAGGCAAAGAAGACGGCATTATTAGGTCGGTAATGTTGATGAGTGAAGTGAAGTGCATCCTTGGTAGTGAACTTTCGCACACGTTCTGACGTCCCTAAGATGTTATGCCCCAATGGATGTCCATGAAAGATAAGGTTTTCGAACTCATCATAAATCAGTTCGGAAGGGCTGTCGTTATACGATTCTATCTCGTCACAGATGACTTCCACCTCCTTATCAATCTCTTTCTGTGGATAGACACTATGGAAGACTATATCCGTAAGAAGGCTTATCGCACGTGAAAGGTGCTCTTTCAAGATAGCCGAATAATACACCGTATCGGTCTTAGTGGTAAATGCATTTAAATCACCTCCCACCTCTTCAAGACAGTTAATGACGTCTAAAGCAGTGCGACGAGTGGTTCCCTTGAATGTAACATGCTCACAGAAATGGGCTATTCCTTCCTTATTCGGCTGCTCATGGGCTGCTCCTGCATTGATTTGGTAGCCACAATAGACCACAGGTGAGGCTGTTTGAAGAGCGATAATACGCAGTCCGTTATCCAAAACTGCCGTTTGATAGTGTATCATAGTGCAAAAGTAAGAAAAAAGAATGAGATAGTTTGCGTCTTTAATAAGCAATGAAAAAAGAAGAGGGAATCTTTTTGTAGTCCGCTCAAATTACACTATATTTGCACAACTAAAGTGGAACACAATCGTAATTCACAATCAAATGCGAAAAATTATAGGTATCGGTGAGACCGTCTTAGACATCATCTTCAAGGATAATAAACCTGTGGAAGCAGTGCCAGGTGGCTCTACTTTCAATGCTATCACTTCATTGGGTCGATGCGGAGTGGACGTTACGTTTATTTCAGAAGCAGGCAATGACCATGTCGGAGAATATATTATTAAGTTTTTAAAGGATAATGGCGTGAGTACTGATAACATCAGTATCTTCCCTGATTCGAAGTCTCCTGTCTCATTGGCGTTCCTTGATAAGAACAATGATGCCGAATACATCTTCTATAAAGACCATCCTCATGACCAACTAGAGTTTACTTATCCAGATATACAACCCGATGACATCGTTCTTTTCGGTTCGTATTATGCAGTGAACCCGGTCATTCGTCCACAAGTAATGGGGCTTCTTGATTATGCTCGTTCGCATGGAGCTATCATCTATTATGACGTTAATTTCCGACCAGTTCATAAGGATGAGGTCATCAAGATAACGCCTAATCTGATAGAGAACCTCGATTATGCAGACATTGTTCGTGGTAGTCATGAAGACTTTGTGACGCTTTATAAGAAAGAGGAAGCCGATAAGGTGTATAATGCAGAGATTTCTTTCTATTGCAAACAATTCATTTATACACACGGAAGTCAACCTGTTGAGGTACGTGGGGGACGTGATTTTAAGAAGTCATACCCTGTTCATAACACGAATACTGTTAGTACCATCGGTGCCGGAGACAACTTCAATGCAGGCATTATATTCGGTATCTTGAAACATGGCATTACACGTGCTGACCTCGAAAGGGGCTTAACGGAAGAACAATGGGACAAGGTGATTGAATGTGCCTTAGCCTTCTCTGCTGATTGTTGTAAGGATATCTTCAACTATGTAAGCAAGGAGTTTGGGGAGAGAATGAAGCTCTCTCACTCCTAAAACACATCCGAACAGACCACACTAAACATGATATAAAAATGATAGAAATTGCCAATAAAGTTTATTACGTAGGCGTTAACGATCGGAACAAGGCTCTCTTTGAGGGCTTGTGGCCATTGCCTTACGGTGTTAGTTACAACTCTTATCTCATCGACGATGAGAAGGTTTGCCTTATTGATACCGTTGAGGTAGACTTCTTCGTACAGTTCATTGAAAAGCTTCGAGAGGTTTTAGGCGACCGACAGATTGACTATCTCGTCATTAATCACATGGAGCCTGACCACTCTGGGTCGTTAGCTCTATTGAAGAAGTACTATCCTAACATACAAGTCATTGGTAATAAAAAGACTTTCGACATGATGTCTGGCTTCTACGGAATCAAAGATAACACCATAGAAGTTAAGAACGGAGAGGAAATATCACTAGGTGCTCACACCTTACAGTTCTTTATGACACCTATGGTTCACTGGCCGGAAACAATGATGACATTGTGTAAAGGCGAGGTTTCTCACCTCTTCACAGGCGATGCCTTCGGCTGTTTTGGTGCATTAAATGGTGGTTTCATCGATCAAGAGATTGATACCGACTGGTGTTGGTTAGAGATGGTTCGCTATTACTCAAACATCGTTGGAAAGTATGGCACACCTGTTCAGAATGCTTTGAAGAAGCTCGCAGGTATTCATATAGACTATATCTGCTCTACACATGGGCCCGTTTGGCATAAATATGTAGATAAGGTTATTGGTTTATACGACCGCATGTCAAAGTATGAAACAGACCCTGGCTTGGTCATCTGCTATGGTACGATGTATGGAAACACCGAACGAATGGCAGAACAAATAGCACGTGCTGCCTCTTTAGCTGGCGTTAAGGACATTCGTCTTTATAATGTATCAAAGACGCACCATAGCTACATTCTTCAAGACATCTTCCGCTTCCGTGGTCTCATCGTGGGTGCTCCTACTTACAATGCAGGGCTTTATCACGAGATGGACGTACTACTCCAAGAGGTTGCCAATCGTGACATTAAGAACCATTACATCGGTTGGTTCGGCTCTTACTCATGGGCTTCAAAGGCGGTTGCTGCTATCGGCGAATGGAATGAGAATCATCTCCACTTCGAGAAGGTGGGCGAACCTGTTGAGATGAAGCAGGCGCTCACACCAGAAATCAAGGCTGAATGTGCTCGCTTAGGACGTGAGATGGCTGCTAAGCTATTGGCTGAATAAGAGGGAAAAGATGATTAAAACGGACACAACTAACACTCTTTCACAGGTTATTACGGCTTTACGCTTCCCTCTCATCGTACTAGTTTTGTTCGTTCATTCTAACTTCAAAGGTGTATCCTTTGCTTGGGACAACGCTCTAAAAGCATCTTTTTCGCTCCCAATAGGTAATATCAACCTATCATTAGGAACATTCATCGACTTTATATCGGGTTCGTTAGCTCCATTAGCGAACCCGTTTTTCTTTTTCATTAGTGGCTTGTTGTTCTTTCATTGTAAACAGTTTACACGTAAAGTGTATATCAACAAGCTCCGTCATAGGCTGCAGTCGTTACTCATACCTTATATATTATGGAACTTATTGTTCCTCCTGATCATCGCCATTGGTAGTTCTTTACGCCCAGGATGGACTGCTATTATTGATAAGCCGCTATCTGATTTCACACTTAAAGATTATCTTTTAATCTTTTGGAACACAAGTCTTATTGGACATAAAGGCGGTATTGCTACTCCAATAGACATCCCTTTGTGGTTCGTCCGTAACCTTATGGTCTTGTCATTAGCCTCTCCGCTCATTTATACTGCTATCCATTTCCTTTCTCAATGGCACAAAAGATTAGCATTATACGTGCTTATAATATTTCTATATGCTATCCATTATTTACCTGATCAATGGGAAGAATGGGGGCAGAGCCTATTATTCTTTAGTCTTGGAGCAACCTTTTCCATTCAAAAATGGGACGTAACAAAGATGTTTAAGTCCTACGGAATATATGGAATCATCGGTGCTTGTTTCTTCTATTGGGCACAACTTACTAACCTCATGTATGCTGCCTTAATCGTTACTATAATCTCTCTGACCACACACATCATTGATCGTAGACAGCAACAAGGGCTTACTCCAAAGTTGATCCCTAATATATTAACGGATTCATCGTTCTTTATCTATGCTGCACACACACTCCCTCAAGGTATCATCTTATGGTCTCTCAAGTTGGAATGGATACCGATCACAGGATCTACAAGTCTACTAATTATCTATTTTCTTTCCCCTGTTATCCTTACAGCAACTTGTATTTTACCATTTATATTACTCCGACGTATTACTCCAATCTCACTCTATTTCTTAACAGGAGGTCGTCAGTAATACTCATAAAGGGCAATAAGCACATCTCTCTAAAACATCTTTTCATAACAAGAGCAATATCTTTGCAAACAAACCAAACATAAAGAATAAGACAAGAAAAGTGCCACACATGACCTGCATGGGGCTTTAGTCACTTTTAGCAAACGCTTTTCTTTTCAAAAAGAGTGCATCATAGAAGCTATCTTGAACAGGTTCTTTTAATCCCAAATAGTGCCACAAAATAGGAACAGATGCCCTCGTCTGGAACCCCCTCCCAGCCTCCCCCAAGGGAAGGAGAGCCTAACGGGGATTATTTTGTTGCATCATTTAAATAGGAGTAGATGCTTTCTTCCATTTGAGAAGGGCGTTTCGTTGACGCAAAGAGAGGCTTCCTTCATAGCAAGGAAACGCCCCCGTTGTTTGCACATGAGGCTATTTACTCTCCTCCCCATTCGAAGAGAGGTCGTGGAATGGGGCATTTGTGCCTACTTTGTGGCGTATTCTCTCTAATTGGTGAGGGCTTTTCCTTAGTTTTATATGAGCCTTAGATTAAGATAAAAGGCTGATAATAAGCATAAAAAAGAATGTATCAAACAGCCCTATTATGGCATATTTGATACATTCCTGTCACTCTTTTTCGTTACAACCAGAACTGATGTTATTCTTTACTTGTCGATGTTATCTGCTCCTTATGCACCTTACGTTTCACCTTAAACTTATCGAATCCCTTACCGAAAACACCCATTACTTGACTCTGTGTAACGAATGCGTCTGGGTCAATCTCATCTATCATACGATAAACGTAAGAGGCTTCTCGCTGGCGTGTAACCACGATTACAACCTTTAAGTCATGCCCCGTATAATAGCCCTTAGCGTCAATAATGGTGCTGGTGCGGTGTGGCTGGGCTTGAGAAATCATATCGCATATCTCCTTATAACGCTCAGAAATAATCAAGAACTGTACTGATCTGCGACTTGAATTGATGACTTGATCAAGTACGAAGGATGTTATGATGAGGTTTACATAGCCATAAATCACTTGCTCCCAACTGTGAAGAACGACGTAACTACCTGTTACTATCGTCATATCAACCAATAGGATGACCCGACCTAACGATATATCGCGATACTTGTTGACGATAGCTGCAACGATATCGGAGCCACCTGAGCTTCCATTATACGATAGTCCGAAAGCAAGACCAACACCACAAAAGACTGCTCCGATGATTGCTGACATGAAAGGTTGCCCATGCAAGAGCATTGGATGAGGGAAGGCTTGGCTCAAGACATTCACTAAGATGGTAAGAACTACTACACCATAAATGGTGCGAATACAGAACTTTAAGCCGAGAACCTTTAGTGCCACAGCCAGTAAAATAGCGTTCAGACAGAAGTAAGTCCAGCTTACGGGGATTCCATTTCCCCAATAGATGATAGATGCAAAACCTGCTACACCACCATTGCCAATGTGGTTGGGCAATAGAAAGATAGTCCAACCGATTGCGTAGAAGAGCATTCCTGCGGCTATCATGATGTAGTCGAGGATCTCACGATAAAGTAGTTTCTTATTCATTCTGTTGATCATACGTATAAGGATAAAGCGTTAGTTCATGTTGCAAATTTAGATAAATTTTCCGAAACAAAGCACCTGCACGGAAAAAATACACTACCTTTGCAGAAAATAAATAGCACTTGTAAAGAGCATAGGTCATATATCCAATTTGATAAAGAGTATATAACTGGAATCTTACAAACACTCAATAGATATTGAACGAGCCGTTTTTTCCCTACATAAGGATGTTTGACACGTTCGCAAGTACTCTTTTTTTCTAAAACAGAAAGATAACATGTCGGAAGATTTTGATATACATGAAGAGAGGCTCTCATCGGCCGAGAAAGACTTTGAGAACGCTCTCCGCCCATTGAAATTCGATGACTTTAGTGGACAACAGAAGGTTGTTGAGAACCTTCGAGTGTTCGTTGAAGCAGCGAAGTACAGGGGAGAACCACTCGATCATACGCTCTTGCATGGTCCACCGGGACTGGGTAAGACGACGTTGAGTAATATCATTGCAAACGAATTAGGCGTTGGCTTTAAGATAACTTCTGGTCCGGTGCTTGATAAACCAGGTGATTTGGCAGGTATTCTGACATCATTAGAACCCAACGACGTGCTCTTTATTGATGAAATCCATCGTCTTTCGCCTGTCGTTGAAGAGTATTTATACTCTGCAATGGAGGACTATCGCATCGATATAATGATTGATAAGGGTCCTTCTGCACGTTCCATACAGATTGATCTGAACCCTTTTACACTCGTCGGAGCCACTACTCGCAGTGGACTTCTTACTGCTCCGCTTCGTGCGAGGTTTGGTATTAACCTGCATTTAGAGTATTATGACCCCGAAACAATACAACGTATTATTAAGAGGTCGGCGTATCTTTTGAAGGTTCCAATCGTTGATGAGGCTGCTGTTGAGATTTCTCGACGTTCACGTGGGACGCCTCGTATCTGTAACTCATTGCTTCGACGTGTGAGAGACTTCGCCCAAGTGAAGGGCAATGGAACGATAACTCCAGAAATAGCAATGATGTCCTTGCAGTCATTGAACATTGATCAATATGGCTTGGATGAGATCGATAACAAGATACTACTTACCATTATTGACAAGTTCAGAGGTGGACCTGTTGGCGTATCAACCATTGCTACTGCCATAGGTGAGGATGCCGGAACGGTTGAGGAGGTGTACGAACCATTCTTGATTATGGAAGGTTTCATCAAGAGAACACCGCGTGGGCGTGTTGCAACTCAGCTTGCTTATGACCACTTAGGGCGCAACTCTTTCCATGACAACCCGCTCCAACCCAGTCTATTCGACTGATAAGAAAGTTGTTATCTATTTGGTTTTCTAATGGAAATAAACTATATTTGCGGTAGAAACAAGGAGGTTAAGATGAATAGAACAATAAGTATTCCTGCTGCTGATAATGCTCTCTTGGAGATGTTGGCACAGAAGATTAGGTGGGAGATAATAGATGAATAAAGGACTCTTTGTTGGTAGTTTCGATCCATTTACTATTGGGCACGCCTCTATAGTACGCCGTGCTTTACCGCTCTTCGACCATATTATCATTGGTGTAGGGGTGAATGAGCGGAAGAAGTATATGTTGGATGCGGAGGAGCGAGTGATGCGTATCAAGCGTCTCTATGCTGATGAGCCAAAGATAGAAGTAAAAGCATATAGCGACTTAACCATCGATTTCGCTCGTAGAGAGCAAGCGACATATATTATAAAAGGTGTTCGCAGTGTGAAAGACTTCGAATATGAACGGGAGCAAGCAGATGTGAATAGATTATTGTCAGGCGTTGAGACCATTTTCCTCTATGCCGAACCGCAGCTGTCAAGCATTAGTTCTACTATGGTGAGAGAGCTTCAACACTTTGGAAGAGATATATCGGAGTTCCTTCCAAAGGGGTATTAACAAGAATAGAAAAACAACTGAAGCAAATGATTACATATAGTGCAGAAGGCGTAAAGATGCCTAAAATCAGGAAACGTGATACTTCTCGTTGGATAAAGGCTGTTGCTGCTACCTACGGAAGGAAAGTCGGGGAAATAGGGTATATGTTTGTTGATGACGAGAAGATACTCGAAGTGAACAATGAGTACTTAGGGCATGATTACTACACAGACATCATTACCTTTGATTATGATGAGGGTGATGTGCTGAATGGCGACCTTGTAATTTCACTCGACACTGTACGTTCCAATGCGGAACTATTTGGTAAGGTGTATGAGGAAGAGCTGTTTCGTGTTATCATACATGGTATTCTTCATCTCTGTGGAATCAATGACAAGGGTCCGGGCGAACGTGAGATTATGGAAGAGAACGAGAACAAGGCGCTTGCACTTCTCAAGAGAATGCAGACTGAGAAATAGGTAGTCTATCGTTATACCAGCCATCCTGTATTGTACGCCCATAGTTCAGCATAATTGCAGAAAGGCTGCACCATATAATTATTTCTGCTCTATCAGCCCTTGTTTCGATAGTAAAATATTACACACTTAGCTTCTAAAAAGAAGATACATAAAATACTAGAAAGCGACACGTATGGTTTCAAAGAACCATACGTGTCGCTTTCCTTAAATCTTATATAGAGTACTTTAATCTGACTAAAGTGTCAGATTCTAAATTAAAAGAATACAACCTCTGTCTGAAATCTTTGCCAGAAAGGTACTTCGATCTCAATATTTGTCAAGACCAAAGTTTGTAATCTCTGACAATTAGTCTTCCCAGATGCCTCTCACTCTCGACCAAGATGAATTGAGAGATTCATCTTCTTCATATCCTTCAGACCAAAAAGGATTCTTTTTGCTATCAGCATGGTCATTGCTGCTTCCACTACCTACAGTGAGAAGGAGTTCGGATGCTACCAGAGTTTCCCAAGTCTTAGGCGGAATATACGTTCGTTTCATAACATTGAATTATTTAGTTTACAATAACCTTTGTACCATTGATAAGATAGAGTCCTGCTGGTAGTTCTATTGTTCTACTTTCACCAGCATTGAGCGTCACAGTCTCGACCTTCATTCCGTTTGCATTGTGGATACTGAAATGTACGGACTTTGCAGCCGTTGCCATAATGTGTCCCCTGCCCGTCTGAACAGCAAGATCTGGCTCATGGGTAAGGTCGGAGATACCTGTTGTCATACCGTCATAATCAGTTATAACATCAAAGCCTATCATCTCCTTTGCTCCCTGACTACTTCTGTTGTAGAGGTAGCATGCACGGAAAGGATAAACGTAAACTGACGGATACATTAGGAGAAGATTCTTAGAACTAAGGAACATGTTCCCAGAGAAGTAGAATACGTTCTTTGTGTTTCTGTCTACCTTCATGCCTGCATAAGAACCGCAGTTGCTGAACTGATAAGCATTGCCTGCAATCTTGCCTGTTGCCTTTTCACCCGAATAGGTGTAGCCTGAAGTTTCCAGTTTGTCCTCAGATGCCATCACATCCGCACCATATTGTGTGGCAATGAAGGAAATCTTTTCATCGGTAGGTGCATTGATTACCTTGACCATGTAAGGTACGTTAGCTTCGGTACTGCTGCCCTCAACACGATCGAACTTTGCCGATGCGTAATAGTTACGGGACGAAGCAGTCTCGGGATCTGACAGGAACAGGCAGTCTTCCTCGTGCATTCTCAACACCTCGAACGAGCAGGCATCCGCAGTGGCATTGGTGTGTATGCCATTTGTCAACGAGAGCGTGAACGGCAGGATAATAGAAGCATTCGCTACCTTACCATTCTTTGGGATAGTGATCTCTCGTTGATAGATTGCATAATTCTCCCTCGGAACAGTAATCTTGTATGGAGCAAAGAATGGTTGCCTGTCAGTAATAACGATGTTCTTGCAGGCATGGTAGTCTCCGCTCTTCGTCTTCTGCACATAGTTATCCTCATTGTAATTGGAACGCTCTGGGAAGTAGATTAAGCAGTTCGGGTTCAGCAGTCCCTTCATGCGATCCATCTCTTTCTTCTCTGGAATATGGACAGAATAAAGGTCAGTATAGTCAAGATATAGTACCTCATATCCCGTAGCATGCTTAGCAGCAAGTGCTTCCGTGAGAGCCTTCTCCATCATCGGAACAGTTAGGTAAGCATTACCTGTAGGTATCTTTTGATTTGTCTGCGCATCAAGGGCAACGAATCTGCCACCATACATAGGCTTATCTGTATCTTTGCCTTCAAGGTTGTAGCAAGTATGGTCATAGATCTTTGTCAATTCACACTGCGCCTTGTAGTCCTTAACAATGAGCTTGATGTCCATGAGGTAATAGGCATAGTAGCGATGCTCCAATGCAGTGGTCGGTGCTATGTTCCATCGTGTTTCATCTCCCGTGAAAAGGTAACATTCCTTGGACTTATTGATGGCAACTTCAATGTTGCTGGTGAATGTTCCGCCCTGTTCTCTATAAAGTGACTCAGAATAAGGGTACTCCTTGAGTGTTGTCGGGCTCGAACTGGTATTATTGTTGTTCAGTTCATCAATGTTGCTATACTTGAAAGGCTTGTCACCGCACATCTTAGTGCTCACTTTCTTGTCGGCTTCTTCCATACCCGTAGCCATATACTGCTTTCCATCACCGAAGCTGTTGTAATAGTCTGACTTGGCGAAGTAGTAGCGTGCATGGCGTGTTCCACCGGGATAAGTGTTGTCTCCATACTTGCTGTATAGGTTCTCAAACGTGAACTTACATCTCTCTGTATCACCCATGAAATCCTTTGGCACATAGAAAAGAAACTTGCCACCTGATACTTGGAAATCGTTGGATGTGAACTGTTGCATTAGCGTAGGACCGTTTGCTTTCAACGAATGACAAATGATGTCAATAGAGTTGATGAATGGATCCAGTGCTTCAAGGGTTAGTTCAAAGGTAACGAGAGCTTTTGAACCAGAAGCCAGACCAGACACCTCAAACTTGACAGCATCGTTGTTTAGATTGGGTATCTCAATGGTTCCGTCAGCCCCTGAGGTTACTTTAATAGTTTTATAAGGGGTGTTCTTGTCGGTAGCATATACCCTTAAAGTATAAGGTGAAGGAGTGAAGGCTGGATTGTCTACTGTTCCATTTGCCTGTGAGTATGTGGCAAAAGCATTGCTCTTGTCTTGCAGCTGGGCATTGCCCTTTCTGTCAGGCATAGAGAGATACAAAGTCTTACCATCAACAACTCTCCTGATACGATCACCAATCTTCTGAAATACCGAAGCCTTCGTAGGACTATTTGTCGGATACAGGTAATACGTCTTGTTTGCATAATGAGTATACAGATAACTGCCCCCACTGTAGAGTTTACCACTACCTTCACCAGTCATTGTCCAGACTACTGGTCTGTTCTCGTTCCACTTACCATCTGGCTGAAGATAGTATGTCTTCAAACCAAAGGTTCCTCCTTTTGCCGTAATATAGAAACCATCATTGTAAGGGACACTACTAGAATTTGCAGCCGTGCCATAGTGATATTTGATTTTGGCACTCGTAATACGATAGCCCAGCGGAACGTCTTTTTCATCCTGCGACTTGGTTGAAGTGGGTGTCTCAATATAATAGGTGTTATTACCAACGGCATAATAGAGCTTTCCATCATTGTTTAATGCCTGGATGTCACCAGTATTAGCTGTTGCTGGCAGTTTCTTGTCGCTTGTGACAGCATCCTGCTGATAGAAATGATTGTTCGCCATAAGTTCCCTGACATTACGATAGTCGTAACTAAAATATGTCACGCCGCTTTTTTTGTTCGGCTTTATTTCTCCTAAGTCCAGCTTACTGGTAGCAAAAGGAACATCCACCATATTAACACCATCCTTGATAATCATAGAAGGTGAACCTGGAGCTACGTTTGCCTGAAATGGCCCTTCAGCGGTGAAGTAAAGCTCGCATGACTTGATAGTCACACCATAGAACTCGTCCCACTGCCTCCAGAAATAAAAATAAAGGTTGTTACCCATATCGGCATCATCCTTACTGGTTCGCTCAATAACATACTCTTTGGAATCATTGTATGATCCCATTACGTCTGTTTTTGCTTTCGGAATACGCTGATTAAACTTTTCATCTGTTTCGTACATAACTTTATTCATGCCTTTAATCTGCATGGTATTGACCGTTTTACCATTAAGATTATTCATCAGAACGATGCGATAACGAGTAAAGCGAAAGCCCTTGGGCAGAGAAATGTTCATACAGGTTGTAACGTTCTTTCCACCCATCACAACATACATTCCTTGTTGGTTATCTAAAGAGATGTTACCTGCTGGATCCTTCAGCTGTCCCCCTTCCACCAGTTCCGTCTTGTCGGAAACAGTCAGTGTTAGTGGTAACTGATTATGCCGCCACAACGAACTCCAACCATGTTGGAATCCAACTTCATTTTCATAGGTCAAACCTGCAACCAACTTCCCAGACTGGGGACTTATAGTCACGTTTTGTGCTTTGGAAACCGAGAAAGAGGCAAATAGTATCAATAATACCATTGTCTGCTGAATCAGAATCAGCCGCCGCCCTCTCCCTTTTAATGATAAAGACAGGTACTTCATAATTCTTTTCTTTAAGTTCATAAATACTTATATAAATCTGATATATATTGTGTGGAGTTGATACGTAAAATGCCTCTTGGTCTCGACAGTTGCTTTCACAAAAATAAAAAAACAATTTAATGTCGCCAAATAACTTTACAAACGATAGACTCTGTGGCTATCATTAATATGCGTCTGTGCATATATTAACGGACATTCAACTATCCATGGAATCAAAAATACTAATTTGAAGCGTTCAAAGTGTACAAAAATTGCTACAATCAGTACAAAGTGGTAACAGAACGAGACACATGAAGCTCCTCGAAAGGGGTGGTTACAAGTTCAACTAATAGAGTGTTGAGGAATTAAGTTTTATCTCGAAAGGTCAATACAAATGTCTTTCTTTTTTTCTCCAAGGCTTTTGTACAACTATTACAAGTGCTTTGGAGAACCTCTCCAAAGTACTTGGAGAAACAAGATAAGTATAGTGTGTACGTTTGAGAAACATAGAAGTTATACCATAATTAAGTATGATGACTAAAGAATGATAGCCTAAATAGAAATATACTTTAGGATTAAAACTAAACAACGAAAGAGGTAATTTATCGTTTCTTTTTACTAACTTTGCAGTGCTACAGACAACAAAAAGGGCATATTGTCTGCCTTTACATCTGTCTTTACATAAATAATAACACCTATTCATGAGCAACATCCTGATATATTCTTTGGGCTGCTTCTCCTTTATCCTCTCCTGCGTCTTCTTTGCAGCAATAAGATGGGGGCACGTGTGCTCTCCCTATGCAAAATACGCAGACAAGTTCTTCCCAGCACGAAAAATAAGCATTTTCTTTCTTCTTTTCTCTATCGCTCTATTTCCTTACGTACTCAATCCGATGCGTACAGAGACTTGGATGCTGGCAAAGTTCTATGCGATTCTCTTCATGCCGACGACATGGATCATACTGTTTCACAAGTACTTTGATCCTTCTGGCTATAAGCGGGAGAAATATAGGTTGCGACTGATGGCATCGATTCCAGTACTGATTATCTTGTTGCTCTTTGCCCTAAGCATCATTCCGAAGAAGTTGTCAGAACACCAGAGTGGTCAGATTGCCTACGTCTGTATAGGAGTAGGCGCATCCCTGTTCGCCTATCTTGTTTATTCTACCTTCTGGCTTTATCGCAAGACCAATGAATACAACCAAGACAACTACTCCAACGAGGAGGAGTTCCCAGTACGGTTTGCCAATTATGTACTCTGGCAGCCGCTGGCTTACACACTGACGGGATGGATTGTTCTTTTCACAGACAGCCGATTACTTAAAGCCTGGATTGATTTTCTACTCAGTGGTTGGCATATCATCATATTGCTCGCCTCCCTCCATCCCAACCGCAGCAATGCCGAGGCAATGCGAAAGATGGATGAAGTTATGTCGCAATACATAAGACGAAATAACCTCATCCCATCACCTGAAGATATAGAGCCTGAGAATACGGAAGGTATTAGCGCAGCGAAGGTAAACCAGATAAAGGCGGACATTCTTGAGATTGTGGAGCAGAAGAAAGGCTTCCTTAATCCTCACCTAACACTTGCCCACGTAGCATCACAGACTGATTATGGTCGGACTTATGTATCAAAGGTTTTCAAGCAGGAGTTCGGTGGATTCTATAACTACATCAACCGACTACGATTGGAATATGCTGCTCAGTATGCCAGCGAACACCCAGAAGCCAGTCAAGACGAGATAGCCAGTCAGTCGGGTTTCAGTAGTAGAACCAGCCAGTGGCGGGCAGCCAATCGGCTGACCAGAAGCGAGGATCCAACCGTCTAAAGTATAATGATGAACCAACAGATAGACCTCTTGAAAAGTATTCTGTTTGCAGAATGGACAACACTCGTCACATTCGGCATCTGTCTCCTTGTACTCCAAAAGCAGAAGAAACCAGCTTACCAACTATATACGAGGGCACGTCAACTGCTTGCCATCAACTTTCTAATCTTTGCCATGGAGCCGTTCTTGTATTGGCTGAAAGAGGAAGAAATCTACAGCATTCCCTATCCAGAGACCATTAGCCTAAGCTTGTATCTTATTGTTACGGTGCTCCTTTCTATGATCTACCTGCCGTTTGTCCAACCTGATTACATTACTCGAAAAAGAGTACTTCACAATGTCATCTTCCTTGCTGGCTGTCTTTCTTTCCTCTGCATCGGAGCTATCATAGGTGGAACGTTCAGACTGATCAGCCATATAACCGTAACGGTGGTTCTCTTAACAATGGTTATTCTTTTGGGAATCCGTTTCTACAGCTACTACCGAAAGGCACAACAAAAGATGGCTAACTTCTATGCTGACAATTTCAAGCAGTCTATCGCCTGGCTCGCACGTTCGGTAACACTTGTTATTGCACTGGGATTCCCCAATTATATTCCGTCTATTCTCCCTCACTGGGGCATTGAAATCTACAAGGCACTCTGCCTCCTTTCTATTATCTATATGTTCTTGTCATTCACTAACTATATGTTCAATGCCAATTTTGTCGTATTGAATATCACACTTCCGCAGAAGAATGTACGGCTTGATAAAGGTACCATAGAGAAACTCCAGCGATGTACCCTACGCTGGCAAAAGACACCTGCTGCCCTGACGAAAAACATAACCATCAATGATGTTTCTCGTCAGTTAGGAACCAACCGCACCTACCTCTCACTTTACCTCAATACCTATCTGAACCTAACCTTTAGTGAATGGATAGGACAAATCCGCCTTAAGCAAGCTAAGACTTTGCTGGCATCCAATGCCATCATGAGCATGGAGCAAGTTGCTGAGGCTACAGGCTTCACATCGTCATCCGCTTTCAGCCATTACTTCAAGGCACATGAGGGACTTTCACCCATAAGATGGCGTAGGCAAACTCTACACAAGAAAACGGATCAATCAGACTAACAAGGAGGGAACAAAATGAACAGTTTGCTTTTCAATAGTATCTATAACTACCTGCTACTTTATCTGGCAATCGTTGCGTGCATCTTTGCCTTGAACCTATTCTTCATTATCTTTCCCCATACTCCTGCCAAACGTCGCTACCGACAGGCTCGTTATGCCATTGCCACAGGACTGCTGATGGTCGCTATCCTCAGCTTCATCCACTGGTACTTTCAACTCAGAGAACTTTCTTCTTACTATTCTATTGCCATCACCATAGGCGTACTGTTCCCTGCCCTTACTCTTTTTATCATGGCTTTCACCGCTATTATCAGCGAAGAAGAAATCAAGTCAGAACACATGGAACGTAATTTCATCCCCGTTATAGCCTGCATCATAACCCTATGGGGAGGAGGATTTGGCAACGACAGAGTTCGCATTGTCATCCTTGTCATTGCTTCTGTCGTTTTTCTCGTTGAGACATTCACCCTTAGTCTTTTGATGAGAAGATCGCTTAACAAGCGGGTGGAGACACAAAGGCACCCCCCTTCTGTCCAAGCTTTCATACTGTGGTTACGACTACCCATGTATTGGGGTGTTGTCACTGGAGTGCTGGGTATTGCAGTCATGGTCGTCAGTAAAAAGATTGCCATATTACTACTATTCAACTTTGTCATCTTCTTTTGCCATCTTTTTGTCTCTATTCTCAACTATGCCATGCATTTTGAAAAGAACACACTGGCACAACAAGCGGTAGTACTATCAGGGAGGCAGAAGAGAAAAAGGAAGATAGAAGAAGAGATCCAACAGTGGATAAAGAAGAAACGATACATGAAGACGCAGCTAACGCTCAACGAAGTAGCACTGCAACTGCATACCAATCGCACCTATCTCTCACAGTATCTCAACATGGAGCTGAATATGCCTTTCGGTACCTGGCTGTCCCAACTGCGCCTAAATGAAGCCAAACAGATGCTAATTGATGAGCCCTCGCTCAGTATTACAGAGGCTGCTCAGACCTGCGGCTTCTCATCGGTCAGCAATTTCTCTCACCTCTTTTCAGCACTGGAAGGCATGACACCACAGCAATGGAGAGTATCAAAGAAAGAATGAAAGAGGGAATGGAAAAGGACTCTTTATGGTAATGAACAATCCTCCAGATGGCTGAATAGCTTCAAATCCCAGTCGCCTTTCCTTTCTTATTCCCATGCATTTGTAAATAGCGGGAAACAAGTAGGAATAGAAATACACGTAAAATTAGGGCAGAGAATATGTGAATTTACAGAAAACGGCACGTATGGCTTTGTCAAACCACACATGCCGCTTTTTCTTATTACATACGTTCTTCTCTTCAAGATAGAAGCCTGTAATGTCTTTTATATCGCTTTTTGATTAAAACATCAATTACAGACTCCTGTCCGTATTAGGTGCTGTACAAAGTTTAATGGCCTTATTCACAATGTCACTCTGCTCGTTCCAAACGCGGTAGTATTCGTTCATATCCCACAAATCGCGTGCTACGAGTGCTTTTAATTGAACTTTGATATAAGGCATGGTAGCCGTTAGTTCTGCCTTATCCTTTGGTTCCACCTTCTCTTTCTTGCCCTCTGCTATAATCGTGTCAAGCAATGATTGTGGTACTACGTAATTCTTATTGAAGGTGTCAAATGACTTATAAAGTCCTTTCAGAGTTGTTCTGTTTGCATCAACATACTTCAGATAAGCATTCATAATGATGTTCTTTGCAGCCAAGAGACGATGATATTTCGTGTATTTAGTTGTATCTAAAGGCACGAAGTAATCGGGCATAATACCGCCACCACCATATACTACTCGATGGTTACGAAGCGTGTAGAACTTCTGAGAAGTATCAAAGTGAATACTATCAGGATTGGTTAGTTCACCATGTTTCAGGCGTTTCTCAAGATCCATCTCATAGTCTTTCAAGTCGCCTTTCTTGTATGGTTTCTGAATACAACGACCGCTTGGTGTATAATAATGAGCGATAGTCAAGCGCATCATACTACCATCAGGGAAGTCGAACGGACGCTGAACAAGCCCCTTGCCAAAGGTTCTGCGCCCAACAACTGTGCCTCGGTCGTTATCTTGAATAGCCCCCGTAACAATCTCTGCAGCCGATGCAGTGAACTCATTCACAAGTACATAAACACGCATCTTTTGTAGTCTTCCGTTGCCAATAGCCTTGTAGTTCTGGCGTCGCACATTGCGTCCTTCGGTATAGACAATCATCTCGTTATCCTTTAGGAACTCATTGGCAATCTGTACGGCAGCCTGAAGATAACCGCCCCCATTGTCTTGTAAGTCGAGTATCAGGCTCTTCATACCTTGCTTCTCAAGCTCTTTTACAGCATCCATGAACTCTTTGTGGGTCTTCATACCAAAGCTTTCTAAGCAAATATAACCCACCCCTGGGCGAATCATATAGGCTGCGTTGAGCGTATGAACAGGTATCTTATCACGTGTGACAACGAATGTTAGGATACCATTGACGCCTCGGCGCACAATACCTAACTTCACTTTTGTTCCCTTCTTACCCCTCAAACGCTTCATAATGTCCACTCGTGATATCTTAGTACCCGCTATCGTCGAGTCGTTCACACTAACGATACGATCTCCAGAGAGTATTCCTACCTTCTGAGAAGGACCATTCACGATGGGTTGAATCACCACTAATGTGTCCTCAATCATGTTAAATTGAACGCCAATACCCTCGAAGTCGCCCTGTAAAGGCTCATTCATTGCCTTCGTTTCCTTAGCATCTGTATAAGTGGAGTGCGGGTCTAAGCCCTTTAACATCCCTCTTATGGCATCTTCCGAGAGCTTCTGTTCATTCACAGAGTCCACATAGAAGTTCGTTATTGCCATCTCCGCCAATTGCAACTTACGCAAGGGTGAATTGTTCTTCGGCTGCGCTGACAATGGTAAAAAGGTAAAGATGTAAAAGAGTAAAAGACAGATATACCTTCTCATAGACTAATATTGTATTTTAATGAAACTCTATTTCCTTTGAAAGACGACGCATAGGACTACTATTCGAGCCCTTCTTTCGCCCTTCTATTTCGCTGATGTTATTAACAGCTATTACTTGTTTAATATCGTATTTATGACGATTGCGGAGTAAACAGACGACCTTTTCCGAAAGAACTAACGACCTTTTTAAGAGAAACACTCGACTGATTTGAAAAATTAGTCGAGTGTTTTTAAAAATCAGTCGACTGATTTGAAAGCCCCTATCGACTATGCTTTAGAGACGAGAAGATAGTAAATTAGCTTTATGACGAAGCCCTCCTTTACATCTCCCCTTGCTCTTCTGGCAAGTCCTCTTCGATTACGAGGTTATCAATGATGAAGTTCTGACGCTCCATAGTGTTCTTTCCCATGTAATACTCAAGCAACTTTGACACTTGATCATTCTTATGGAGTGTAACCTGCTCAAGGCGCATGTCGGGTCCTATAAAGTGTGCGAACTCATCAGGAGAAATCTCTCCAAGACCTTTGAATCGTGTTATCTCGGGTTCAGGACCAAGCTCGTTGATAGCAGCCACACGCTCCTCTTCAGAGTAGCAGTAGCGTGTGATAAAGTCGTTCTTCTTCTCTCCTTTCGCACGACGAGCGTCGGCATCAGCAATAACCTGCTTATCCTTGATTTTTGTCCGACGGTTGCGAACACGGAAGAGGGGCGTCTGAAGGACATATACATGCCCTTTCTTTATCAGCTCAGGGAAGAACTGAAGGAAGAAAGTAATTATCAGTAAGCGAATGTGCATACCGTCGACATCGGCATCCGTAGCCACTATTACCTTATTATAACGCAGTGAGTCGAGTCCGTCCTCAATATCCAAAGCAGCTTGAAGGAGATTGAACTCCTCATTCTCATACACCACCTTCTTCGTCAAACCGAATGAGTTTAGCGGCTTACCACGCAATGAGAACACCGCTTGAGTGTTCACATCGCGGCTCTTAGTGATACTTCCACTGGCTGAATCACCCTCCGTTATGAAGATAGAACTATCCTCTTTCCGATCGTTCTTAACGTCACAGAAGTGAATACGACAGTCCCTTAACTTACGATTATGTAGGTTTGCTTTCTTCGCCCTCTCGCGTGCCAGCTTCGTAACACCAGCCATCGCCTTACGTTCCCGTTCGGTTTCTTTGATCTTACTCTCCAATATGTCGGTGAAATCCTCCTTGTGTATGTGAAGGTAATTATCGACATTTGTCTTAATGAAGTCGCCTACGTACTTGTTAATCGTCTCTCCTTCGGGAGCCATAAAGGTTGAACCTAACTTGATCTTAGTCTGTGATTCAAACACAGGTTCCTCAACGTTAACAGCGATAGCAGCCACTAATCCATTACGAATATCACCATACTCGTACTTGCCGAAGAACTCTTTTATTGTCTTGGCAATATGCTCTTTGAATGCAGTTTGATGTGTTCCGCCCTGCGTTGTATGCTGACCATTCACGAAAGAGTAGTACTCTTCGCCATATTGATTGGTGTGTGTGAAAGCGATCTCAATATCTTCTCCTTTCATGTGAACGATAGGATACAATGGATCTCCCGTCATATTATCCGTCAGCAAGTCCTTTAGTCCATGCCTACTCAATATGCGTCTACCGTTGTACATGATGGTTAGCCCCGTATTAAGATACGTGTAATTGCGGAGCATCTCCTCAACTATGTCATCATGGAAAGAGTAGTTTTTGAATAGCGTGTTATCAGGTTCAAAGTAGATGTAAGTACCACTCTCATCGTTAGTCTTCTTTGTTTTATCACCTTGAAGATTACCTTTTTCAAATGAGAGCGCACGCACCTTACCCTCACGGAAGCTCTTCACCTCAAAGTGTGAACTAAGTGCATTAACCGCCTTGACGCCAACTCCATTCAATCCGACACTCTTCTTGAATGCCTTAGAGTCGTATTTACCACCCGTATTCAGCACTGATACCGCCTCAACGAGCTTTCCCTGTGGAATACCGCGACCATAGTCACGCACGCTAACACGCAGGTTGTCCTCGATATCTATCTCTATTCTATCGCCCGCATTCATCTTAAATTCATCGATAGAGTTGTCTATGACTTCCTTTAAAAGCACATAGATGCCATCCTCGGGCAACTTTCCATCACCTAAACGACCGATGTACATGCCCGGACGGGTACGCACATGTTCCATATCCGATAGGTGTCGGATGTTGTCATCGGTGTATTCTACGGGTTTAACTAATTCGTCCATAAATATTAAAAGCTCACTTTCAATCTCTCTCCGAACGGAGAAGAGAGTCGTATGTTACCATGTGTGAGCAAAGGAACATACACTCTTTTGTCAGATAGAAGCTACTTAGTTAATCTAAAATTAATGTATTACTAAACAATAACTATTATACCGAGACGAAAGGACAGAATATCGAATTATTCACCTCCCTCTGCCCTTGTTTCAGGTGCGAGGGTAAGACTTCTTCTATAGCAACGCCTCTTCTTATGGTTAATAGGGTCTAACGGTCCCCATTGACTCTGCACTCCTTCGTTGCTCTCCATCTCTACTTGCGTCTCACCCCACTTGAATCCGTAGTCAACGTAACGTGGGATAAGGTCGGCAAAGAGCAGTGCATTGGCTCCTTTAGACCTATACTCGGGTAGAAAACCCATCAAGAGAAGATCCACACCATCGGTCTTATGGAACTTAATAGCACGTAGTAAGTGCCACCAACCAAATGGGAACAGACGCCCGCGACGGCATTTTTGAAGCGCACGACTCAACGATGGGATCGTAATTCCAAGTCCGGCGAGTTGGTTGTCTTTGTTTCCATCCTCAATAACAGTGACGAGGTTGAGGTCAGCTAATGGGAAGTACATCTTGACATATTGGTCAATTTGACGATCCGTAAGCTCTGAGAACCCATAAAGATCACTGTATGTGAGATTGATGAGGTCGAAGAGTTTCTTACCATAACCGCCTTGGAAGATGTCTTTCTTCGTCAGTTTGCGCACGTGGAGATTGTATCGTTTCTCCACCATCTCGGCTATCTTCGTATATTTCTCGGGTGATTTCTCTGGCACCACGAGGTAGTATTCAACGTAATCGTTGTCCTTCTCCCATCCACCGAGCTTCTCCATGTGTTGTGGATAATACTCATAATTATAGATGGTTGCCATTGTTCCCAGCTTATCGAAGCCCCAGGTCAACATTCCTTCAGGATCCATATCGGTGAAGCCAAGCGGTCCAACAATGTCATCCATACCTTTCTTTCGACCATACTCCTCAACAGCTTTAAACAAAGCACGCGATACTTCAATATCATCAATGAAGTCAATCCAACCAAAGCGAACGTCCTTCTTCTTCCATTTCTCGTTTGCTTTATGGTTGATAATAGCAGCCACGCGACCCACTATCTTCCCTTCTTTCAAGGCAAGGATATACTCAGCTTCGCAGAAGTCAAAGGCTGCGTTTTTGTCTTTTGATAGTGTATTTACTTCATCACTATAGAGATTGGGCACATCATAAGGGTTCCCTTTGTAGAGGTCGTAATGGAACTCAATAAACTGTTTGAGGTCTTTCTTCGTCTCTACTCTCTTAATCTGAATTGATGACATTATATATATTCTATATTCGTTATATTCCTTTTCTTAAACGTGCAAAAGTACTAAAAAAACAGCAGATGGGCAAATTTAACGTATCTTTTAACTGATTCGCTCTATTGGAGAAAGAGCCTCACTCCCAGCCTATCTCCGAATGAAGAGGGGAGTAGAGAGTATTGTTTGCATACGATGATAGTACACAACGTAGGGACAGACGCCCTCGTCTGTCCACATAAGAGGACGTATTTCACAAAGAGGTAAGGAGGTTCAAGCGGACAGACGAGGGCGTCTGTCCCTACATTAAATCGTGATTTTCAAACAAGGGATATTGTTCTCGTATTCAAAGAGGGCGTTTCTTCACATCAAAGAAACGCCTTCTTGCAATGGAAGAAACGCCCTCTTCGATTGAAAGAAGGCGTCTCTTTGTTTTTAGTCTTGCTGTTTTAAATAGCGAAGCACCGCCTCGTTACACACCAACCGATGTACCCTCTGTATGCAAACAGCACCATTCACTCCCCTCTCCATACGGAGAAGGGGCGGGAGTGAGGCTGTCGTTTGCATACGATGATAGTACACAAAGTAGGGACAGACGCCCTCGTCTGTCCGCATAAGAGGACGTATTTCACAAAGAGGTAAGGAGGTTCAAGCGGACAGACGAGGGCGTCTGTCCCTACATTAAATCATGATTTTCAAACAAGGGATATTATTCTTGTATTCAACGAGGGCGTTTCTTCACATCAAAGAAACGCCCTCTTCAAATGGAGAAGAATCCTCACTCCACTTCCCTCTCCGTCTGGAGAGGGAAGTGGATAGTATCATTATTATTTTAAATAGCTGTCTGATAACATCCCGTTAGGCAACATCCCCTCCTTTGGAGGGGCTTGGGGAGGCCTTCAAAACCGATGTCCTATCTTACAACAAACTTCTTTCCACCACGGATATAGATACCCGGTGCGAGCTGCGCATCCTTTGGCATGCGTACTCCTTGTAGGTTGTAAACAGCGTTATCATCGCTCTTTACAACGTTAGTAGTTGATATTCCTGCTGTCGGATCATAGACATACAGCATTGGTGAAAGGTTACTTGTGTTAGCTGGTTTATATGCTCCGAACGACTTATATTGCGTCGAGTACTGTACGACGTGACCATCAGAACTTGTGATAACAAATGTTCCGTCAGTATTTGGAGTTATAGTCCAAATGGTCGCTTTATCGGTTGAGTTGACTACATTAAAGTTCTTATGCGTACCGTCCTGATAGAAGTAACGCCCCTTAGCGTCCTTGATGTAGTAACCACCCGCAGCCTGTTCTAATGTAAAGAATAGGTTTTCATCGGAAGTAAAGACAATCTCTTTCTTAGTTGTTACTACTGATCCACTCAGATAACCGTAGCTCTTTGTACCTTGAATAGTCTTACCTGCAAAGAGGTTCTCACCGACTTTTACAACAAGAAGGAACTGATTGTTAACAGCGGGAACTGCCGTAGCTTTTACGAAAGTCTTAGCGTTTTGTGGAGTTACTTGACCACCTTCTCCACCGCCGGGGTTGCTTGGATCTTCGCTTGGATCTGATGGTGGAACAACCGCACCAGTGTAACGTGCATCGTCAGAAGCTGTCGTTATGGATAGATCGGGGTTGAAAGCAACATCCACACTATCACCCCAAACATATTCAGCGAGGTTTGGATAGTCGATAAAGAGGTTACGGTTATTCTGTATCTTGGCTGCTGCATTGTTGCGATCAATCTCTTGTTGATCTACACGATCTTGCTTGCTCCACTTGAGGTAGAGCTTATAAGCCCACTCCCTAAGCGTTGGCCAGCTGTTATTCTCAAGGCTTTGCAGTCCCGTCTTCACCCATGTTAGGTGCTGATAAGTGGTTGCCATATACAGATAACTGCGTGCGAACTCACCTTTAAAGCGGTTGCCCGGTTCCCACATCTTCACGAGTTGTCCATTAGCATAGCCTGTTCCGACCTTATCATAGCCTTCTCCAGCAGGCTTGGTAACATTTACTACGACTCCCATTGGGTAGTTACTCTTGTCGCTGTTAGCCTTTGCATCAGATGGATAGAGGTTATATAGATCGCACCAAGCCTGGTTCTCGATCTTTCCCCACCAACTCTTTGGGAACGAGTGTTCGATGTTCATGTCTGCAATAGCTGCTCCGTTGTGTTCGACGAAATAGAACTTTTTGTCACTATAACGGTTGTAGCATTCATTGTTTTTAGGGTCACGATCGGTGTACCAAAAGCCCCACCATGTGCGTTTGTTACCACTACCATACTTCAAGACATCCTTTTTGTCCATCAGAGTGTGCAGTGCATTCTTTAGTTGCTCCTTCTTTAGTCCTTTTAAAGAGGCGGCATACTGTTTAAGACTTTGGCGGTCGATAGCATTCGCCGACATAGATATTCCTATCAATGTCGTGGCGATAACCATTTTAAATAACCTGTTCATAGTTTTTAATAATTTATTTTGATGAATATTGATGATAATTTCTTACTGAAGAGATAACCGTTGTTTATTGCTCACACCTTCGTACAAATGAGTAAGAGATGATTGTTATTTGCATCGGTAGTAGCGAAGAGATAATCTGTTCCTCCTTCTTTTATCTTGAGTTTCTTACGTAAGTCTGCAACGCTCATAGGGAAGTTGCGCACGGCAAGATTAGCTTTCTTGATAGCTGATAAAGTGTGACGTAACTCCTTCTTATTGAATGATGAGACGGCTACAAGGCGGAAACTGCGACCAGGGAAGTGCTCAATAAGGCTATTGGAGACAAATAAATGAGAATTTACACTTAGTGCAGAAACCTCATAACGACGACTGATTAGGGCAAAGCAACCCGCTTTCATCAGTGAAGCATTAGGCTCATAGAGATATTGACCAGCTGTAGGTGCGTTTGAAAAAATGCTTGGTAAGGTGCCAGCAGACTCTTCCTCATAATAGGAAACAGTCTCACCATCATTTACACATACGATGCGGAGTTTAGGTATTGAGCCCATTGTAGTGTCTGACTGGGGCTCTTCTTTCTGCAAAACAATCAATAACTCCTTACATTCATTGCGCACAGAAAGGATGTGAACCTCACGTACAACGTTGCCAATAACGTTTAGTTCGTTTACAGCTCGGTGCCAATCAAGCATTGGCGAGAGCTTCAGAACGATAGTGTCTGCCTTCTGTAGGAGTTCTTTCTCTATTATCAACACATCAGGAGAACAGTCTTCTATCAGTACAGTCTTGCCCCCTTGCTCGTTACGACGTGCTGGATCGAGGAAGATAACATTGACAGGCTGCATTTGATGGAGGTATTCCGTGCCATCCGTATTGACCACTTCTGCATGCTTCAAACCTAACACCTTGAAGTTATGTTGTGCTGTCTTGCATAGTTGCTCTTGCCGTTCTACGTAGGTGGCATGGGTGAAGTTGCGTGCAATAAACGAGAAGTCGACACCGAAACCACCCGTGAGATCAACAAAGCGCGTAGATGCAGAGACTGTATTACGGAGGCTTAATTCCTTTATCAAGTTGGTTTTGTACAATGCAGTCTGCTCACTTGAGCACTGCTCCATAGATAGATGTGGCGGATAAATAATATCCTCTTGCGCAGCCCATGAGGGTAACTTGGTGCACGCCTTCAGCCATCCTGTGAGCTGATTAAGCAAGAATGGCATGTCAATGTCAGGATAGTTATGCGCTTGGAGGGCTAAGAGTCTCACCCCAGTACCATCTCCGAGTGGAGAAGGAAGTGGTATGTTATGCTTATTGAGGGTTTCTCGCACGTATCTCGAAAGCGGAAACTCTCCTTGTTGTAGTGTATTCCTTTGCTGTTTTACCATCTCTTTTTGTTCTTACTTATACACCTTTCCCTTTCCATCTAACAATAGCCAATGATACTATCTACTCCCCTCTCCATTCGGAGAGGGGGCGGGGGTGAGGCTTGTTGGGGCTTTGGGTGAGGCTTTTCTATCGAACCACTCTCAAGTTACTCTTCGCCCATTCTCTCGTACAAAGGTTGAAGTGCCACCATTCAGTGCGTATTGGCATGAAGCCAGCAGCGGTCATAACCTCTCGAAGTAACCGTCGGTTGGCAAGTGCCTCACGTGAGATAATACCCCGAGCAAGTAATCCTTGTTCCTTATCTATATGACTTGCAGCACCCATGTGATCAACCTTTGCTCCCATAGGGATTGTGTCTATGTGGCAACGTGCAGCCCCCTCACGCCATGTGGCATCGTTCCATGAAGCCTTACAAATACTGATATCCACTGCCATTCCATAGTTGTGCATACCCCCACCATGGGCTGGGTTAGACACATAGAAGTATTTGGATGTGTTCTTCACAGCGTTCCACATTGTCTGCTGAACGCTCATTGGGCGTGTAGCATCAAATATACATAAACTCAAGTCAGGTCTGCGACGCTTCAATTCTGCCTGTGCCTTGCACAGAGCCTTCGCACAATTCGGTAGAACATAAGCATCACGAAGATCGCAATAGAGCTGTTTATTACAGAAGTTATCGGTGCGTGCATACATTAAAGCAACCTTTATTGAGGGCACAACATGCTTAATATTCACCAAACCTTGCCTCTCCATAGATTGACCAGCAGCCAAGCGACGATTCTGTACAGGCTTCTGTGCATATATATAAGTGGTGGAAAGGAATAGTGCGAGTAGTGCGTAATAGATTCGTTTCATCATCAACTTCTCTTTTACAGACTAATAGGTAAGGATTAAAAAAGGACAGGTTCTATGCTTTCTTACAACCATGATGGATTGAAGGAATACATAGAACCTGATCTGTTATTGCTTGTATCACTGCAGAAATATTATCTATTGCTTATTTCAATGCCGCTTTCTTTTGTTTTACATAGTCTCCGAAGACACGGTCGAGTTCTGCCCTTTGTTCAGAATCGAGTGTATCATTGGCTTGAATAAGTCCATGATAATAACTCTTGATAGCCTTTGACAACTTTGCTCGATCGGCTGAGTTCTTATCGAAGATATTATCCAAATCATGATAGAGAGCGGGCTTCATTGTGTTGAGGAAAGCGAGTTTCCCTGTCATTGGAGCCGCATTCTGGGTGCTATCGTTGGGCTGCTCGTTAGGAGAAGTGACCTTTACGCTATCTTCGGGAGCTGTTTCTTCATCCGACTTAAAGACAGATGAGACATCAATCTTGCCCATTTGATTGAGCAAAGCACCACCATAATTATATGTCAGAACGCCAAGAACAATCACAACCACAGCGATCACAGCCACCATAACGGTGCCTTTACCTATTGTAGGCATGGTAAATGACGACCCTTCATGATTGAGATCGGTTAGGAACTCATCGATGTTTGCATAACGATCACTGCGCTTGAAGGCACAACAACGCTTGATCACTTCACTATAAGCAAGCGTTAGCCCCATCGCTTTCATTATCGTTCCGAGCGAATAGATATCAGCTGTTCCGTCGGCAGTCATGGTTTCGTCTTTCAGTTCTGGTGCCATGAAGCGTGTCGTGTCAGCAGTTGCTTTAACGTCATCAAGCGACAATACATTGAAATCTATCAGCTTCACATGATTGCCTTGAGCAGTGATAAGGACATTAGAAGGCTTTAGATTGCGATGAATCACCCCCTGACTGTGAGCATAACGGAGTACATCTGCTATCTGATTCACAATCGCGATCTTCTCATCGTCCGTGTGTTGTTCTTTAAGATAAGCCTGTAGTGTGCGACCTTCTACAAACTCCTCTTCTATACAAAGCCCATAGCCCTCAACCTCCACAAGCCCTTGATAGCGTATAATGCCCGTATGGTTCAATCGTTGACATTGTTTGAACTCGCACTTCAGGGCATTTCTTAGCAACGTACGCTTGCTATTCTCCTCCTTTAAACCCTTGAGGATGACAGTCTGATCACCCTTGTGACATTTCACAATAAGGCTATATCCTTGTGAAGGAATCACCTCATAATCTGTGTAACTACCCTTTAAAGGCATTTCATCTGTCTGTGACGACTGGTTGGATGTATGGTTCTTATCTATCATTGATATCGATCGCATTTAAATAGTTAATATGTATCTCTGTGCGCAAAATTAGCAAAAAAAAATGATATAAGGCATAGTTACAGACTTTTAAGCATAAATAGATGTTAAGCTGGCAAGCATCAGTAGCAATATTGAACATTATTTGTTATAGTCTTATAGTCTATTTTGCCATAATAACAACCTATTCTGCTCTTTTGCTATATATACTCTTGTTCGCCTATTGCGATACTGGATTAAATGCTTACCTTTGCACTCGTAATTAGGAAACAAATAATTAACCGGATAAGAATTAAGCAATGGAAAAGAAAGTAATCATCCTCACTGGAGCAAGTAGTGGTATAGGGTATCAAACGGCAGAGATGCTTGCGAAGCAAGGTCATATTGTATATGGTGCAGCACGAAGAGTAGAGAAGATGAATGCACTAAAGCAGTTCGGAGTGAAGCCACTACAATTGGATGTAACCGTAGAAGAGAGTGTTAATAAAGCAGTTGAGACTGTTATCGCAGCAGAAGGACGCATAGATGTGTTGGTGAACAATGCTGGCTATGGTTCGTATGGTGCTGTTGAAGACGTAAGTATAGAGGAGGCTCGCAAGCAATTCGACGTTAATATCTTTGGTGTCGCTATGTTAACTAAGAAGGTATTACCCTACATGCGTAAGCAACACAGCGGTACTATCATCAACACTAGTTCGATGGGTGGACGTCTAACAACCTATTTCGGCGCATGGTATCATGCGACTAAGTATGCCTTAGAAGCATTCAGTGATGCTTTGAGAATGGAGACAAAAGGATTCGGAATCAACGTTACTATCATCGAACCGGGTGGTATCAAGACACCATGGGGGGGCATTGCTGCCGACCATTTAGAGGAGAGTTCGAAGGGTGGAGCATACGAGGAACAGGCAAAGAAGACGGCTGAAGGGATGCGAAAGCAGTATAGTGGCAACATGATGAGCAGCCCAGAAGTAATTGCAAAGGCTATCAGTCGTGCCACAAATGCACGTCGTCCAAAGGCGCGTTATCTCATCGGCTTTGGTGCAAAACCACTCATCTTCCTACATACGATATTACCAACTCGCTGGTTTGATTACATGATGATGCACGCAAGCTAAGCATCATCAGTAATATAGATACATAAACTTTTAGGTGAATCGAGCCATCTTTAGCAGTCTTCAACGGCTATACTTTAAATTCAAAATTCAAAGTTCATAATTCAAAATTATGATTAGTACTGTTTGAAGGGGGCGTTTCTTCGTTGCAAAGAGAGGCTCTCTTCGATACGAAGGGACGCCCTTTTCGATTGGAGAAAGGCGTTCCTTTCTTTGCACTCTTATGATTCCTGCTAACGAGGCACTGCCTCTTTACACTGGAAACAGGTGACACGAACGTTTCTGCAAGCTCTTACTTTAGACCGGAGTAATCATAAATTTAAATTATGAATGAGGTGTTTTGAATGAAGACTTAGGCTTAATTGGGAATAAGGAATTAGGAGTTTTGAATTGATTCGATTATAAATTACGAATGAGAGAGTATCTTTTTCAAATAGAAGTAATCACAATTTTGAATTATGAACTTTGCATTTTGAATTAAAGAAGGCTACAGCATCAACTCCTTCACCATCCTCTCTTGTTCCCGATAGTAGGCTTTCTGATCCGCATCAGAGACGGGATTCACCTCCGAAAGACTAGCTGCTAAGTTCTGCATAGCCCATGTGATGGTGAAACCAGCCTGTCGCCTCGCCTCAAGACACTTGTCTAGTTCGTAACGCGCACGGGCTTTGTCTTGTCTAAACAACAATTCGGCAAGTGTGAACCGCATGCGTTGACGGAACTTCTCATCCCTCTGCAACGTGATTGCCTTGCATAATAAGGCTATCTTATAACGCTCATCATCAATGAGGGCAGCCAACTCTTGGAATAGAGTTGACTTCTTCGATCTACTTATCAAATGCCGATAAATATTGATGGCTTTGTCTTTCTTGCCCATAATCTGGTAGATGATAGCCTTATAACGTTGGTTATCTCGGTTATAAGGACTATGTTTCAACGCTTCAGCAAGGATGGGGGCAGCCCGTAAAGCCATATCGACAGTAGGATTAGCAGCTACTTCCTTGAACACTTTCCCTACAATCCTCATCCCCGTGGAGGGCGTCACAAAGCCTTCATGCTGCGTCCCTTTCCAGTCGTCCTCAGTAAGTCGTGTGATGTCCCAATGCGTTATGAAGTCGAGCATTGAGAAGCTATTGTTATGTTCGAAGACCTGAATAGCAGCCCTCATCATCGCACTTTGCCCCTTTAAATCCGTGTCTTTCATTGTGGGATAAAGCCTCATTAGACTCTTAAAGATCTTATATGCCTCCTCTAAACGGCGTTGTTGATACCGTAAACGCATCATATCTACACCCACCCAAAACATGGCTATCGTTGTATAATGCCCCTTGTGAGCAGCATACAAAGGTAAGATTGCAGCGTAAGCATCCTCTGTTCGCCCCTGTCGTCGTAGTTCGAATACATCCTTCACATCCATAGTAATAGTAATAGATAGTTGTTGTTGCAAATATAAACAATAATCTTGAAAAATGCAGAAGATGGTGAACTAAATCGCAAGGAACGATATTTTCTGAATGAATTGCAGTACCTTTGCCTTAGAAACAAACAACAGAAAGAACATGAAATATCTATTTGTATCAGACATTCACGGCTGTTTGCCGACCCTAGAGAAGGTGTTGCAATTCTATGATCGGGGGCATTATGACATGTTATGTATCCTTGGTGACATCCTAAACTATGGTCCGCGCAACTCTATTCCAGCGGGTATTGATGCCAAAGGAATCGTTGAAGTATTGAACAAAAGGGCGCAAGATATAATCGCAGTAAGGGGTAACTGCGATGCAGAAGTTGACCAAATGCTCCTGAAGTTCCCCTTGATGGCAGACTATCTCATGCTCGTTGATGAAGGAAAACGGCTCTTCCTCACCCACGGACACATATATAATAAGGAGAAGATGCCCGTAGGTAACATTGATGCCATTGTATATGGACACACACATCTATGGGAGTTAACACATCAAGAGGATGCTCTGGTCTGCAACTTGGGATCGATTACCTTCCCTAAAGGAGGCAATGTTCCAACGTTTATGACATACGAGCATGGTGTCTTCACAGCCTATAACTTGGATGGAGAAGTATTAAAGCAAGAACACATATAAGCCGTATCTGGCGAAAAAGAAAGGGATTGAACGTATAAAGCTAACGTTTAATCCCTTTTAAGTTTACCTTTATCAGCAATAAAGCTAACCTATTCTCTCAATCGCTCTCGACAGTCTTCAAGAATTGACATAAGCTCGTCTACCTTCGTAGCACGTAGCATGGAGATACGTATCTGTTTGAAGTCTGGAATGCCTTTAAATATCGGTGAAGCCGCAAGGTGGCGTCTTGTATGCAAGATACCACGGTATTCATCAATGCGTTCAACGTTGATCTTGAGCATTTCCTCTAGTACATCTATCTTCTCATCGAGGCTTATCTCTTCTGCTCGTGGGCTGAAGATCCATGGACAACCGAATGTTGCTCGACCAATCATAACGGCATCTACGCCGTAAGTATCGAACTTCTCGCTTGCTTCTAAGCGATTCGTCACATCCCCGTTACCAATGATTGGAATCTTAATACGTGGGTTCTTCTTCACTTCTCCTATGAGTGTCCAGTCCGCCTGACCTGTGTACATCTGTGAACGAGTGCGCCCGTGAATCGTTAATGCTTGTATGCCGCAATCTTGCAGTTGCTCTGCTAGGTCGGTAATGATGGGGTGTTCGGTGTCCCAACCTAGTCTTGTCTTCACCGTAACAGGTACATTTACAGCCTTAACAACCTCTCTTGTGATCTCTAACAGCAGTGGGATATTCTTCAACATACCCGATCCTGCCCCCTTGTTTGCCACCTTCTTCACAGGACAACCAAAGTTGATATCTATCACGTCAGGCTTTACTTGCTCCACAATCTTGGCTGCTTCAACCATAGAAGCTACATCCCTACCATAGATCTGTATGCCTACAGGACGCTCACTATCGTCTATCACCATCTTAGAAAGCGTCGACTTGATACTCCTAATGATTGCATCTGCCGATACAAACTCGGTATATACCATTGCTGCCCCATATCTCTTACACATCTTCCGAAAGCCTATGTCGGTCACATCTTCCATCGGGGCAAGGAACAAAGGACGCTCTCCTAAATCAATCGAACCTATCTTCATGCCTGCAAAGGTAACAAAAAAGCGAAAGAGAAAACGCCTAATTCAATAAAAAGAGGTGGCATCTTTGCAACTAGGTTGCGAAAGTTTATGTGTAACTTTGCGGCAGAATATTAATCATGTAACAGACTTTTAGCTATGAATAAGAAGCTATTACGCATCATTCTCACGGCTATCCTGCTTGCAGGAGCGTGGCTGGTGGAGCATTATGCAGGACTTGCTATGTGGCAGGTACTGCTTGTTTATCTCATTCCTTACCTCCTCATTGGTTACGATGTATTGTCAGAAGCAGTGGAAGGAATCATGGATTTGGATCCATTTGACGAAGACTTCCTGATGGCATTAGCAACGATAGGAGCCTTACTCATTGGTTTCTTGCCTGGAGCAGAGCCTCAATTCGTTGAAGCAGTGTTTGTGATGCTCTTCTTCCAGTTGGGTGAGTTGTTCGAAGACTACGCCGAGGACAAGGCAAGAGATTCGATAACTGAGTTGATGGACATACGCCCTGACACTGCAAACATCGAACGGAACGGGCGCATTGAGGCGGTTAGTCCAGAGCAGGTAAGCGTTGGAGACACCGTAATAGTTAAGCCGGGAGAGAAGATTCCACTTGATGGTACGATCTTAGAAGGCTCCTCCAGTCTTAATACTGTAGCCCTTACGGGTGAGAGTCTACCACGAGATGTGCAAGAAGGAGACGCTGTTATCTCTGGATGTGTCAATCTCTCGGGCGTTCTGAGGCTCCGTGTCGACAAGTCCTACAGCCAGTCTACAGCTGCAAAGATTATCCAGTTGGTGGAAGACGCAGGTAATAACAAGTCGAGAAGTGAGTCGTTTATCCGCCGATTTGCACGTGTCTATACGCCAATCGTGGTCATTTCTGCCCTTGCACTGGCACTTATTCCACCTTTCTTCTACGATAGTTATGCCCCAGCCTTTGCTACTTGGCTATACAGGGCATTAACTTTCTTGGTTGTTAGTTGCCCTTGCGCACTGGTGATTTCCATCCCATTAACCTTCTTCGCAGGTATCGGTGGTGCCTCACATAAGGGTATTCTTATCAAAGGAGGCAACTATATGGATGCCTTGGCAAGGCTTCAGACCATCGTATTTGATAAGACAGGAACATTGACATACGGCACTTTTGAGGTGGAGGCAGTGCATCCTGACAACTGTTCGGAACAAGAGTTACTACACCTCGCAGCGCATGTTGAGCGTTATTCAAGCCATCCCATTGCCCTCGCCTTACGACAGGCTTATCCCCATGAGGCTGATAATTGCAGTATAGAAGATGTGCATGAAACGGCTGGACAAGGCGTTTCTGCAATGGTCAATGGGCGAGTTGTCAGCGTTGGTAACGACAAAATGATGAAAACATTAGGGCTTTCAATCCCCGTATGTAGCCGTTGTAAGAATCATGTAGGTACTATCGTGCATGTTGCCATCAATGGTGTTTATGCCGGACACATCCTTATCTCTGATAAACTGAAAGCTGACGCACGTGAGGCAATCAGCTCTTTAAAGACCTTAGGAGTGACCCGCACGGTCATGCTGACAGGTGATAAGGAAGATGCCGCACGCCAAGTAGCCGCAGAAACAGGCGTAACGGATTATCATGCCGAGCTACTCCCAGCTGATAAGGTAGCACGTGTTGAACAGCTGTTGAGCGATAAGAATGAGAACGGAACACTTGCTTTTGTGGGTGACGGAATCAACGATGCACCTGTACTGGCGCGTGCTGACGTGGGGATAGCGATGGGTGCTCTGGGTAGCGATGCCGCTATTGAAGCCGCAGATGTTATCCTCATGGATGACAAACCATCGAAAATCTCGCTTGCAATCAGGCTCTCCCGCCGCACCATTTTCATAGCGAAAGAGAACGCATGGTTCGCTATTAGCATTAAAGTGGCAGTCTTGCTCCTTGCCACCTGTGGCTTTGCAAGTATGGGCTTAGCCGTCTTTGCAGATGTTGGTGTAATGGTTCTGGCTGTTCTTAACGCAATGAGAGCACGATAAAGAACGTACTTTATTGGTCGAAATAGCACACGACTCGTTTGTCTGAAGCCGATTGGGACTTGCAGACAAACGAGTCTTTTTATTCGTAAGATAGGATTTATAACATTATCAAAAACGCTTATCTTTACTTTAAATAATGTTAGTATCCTTTGTAATTAACCAAAAATTATCAACAAAGGAAAGCACAAGTGGAAACTTTTATATAGATTTGCAGCAAAGAAAGGAAAGGACTTCTCACAAGTTAACGGACTATTGATGAATTACAGCTATGGCTAAGTTATACTCGGCGATACAGGGTTCTCACATGGAAAGGAGCTATGATAACATTCGTATCATGGCTTTATTGCTGTGGTTATTGTCGGTATCTTCCATGGTAGCACATGCCCAGAAGACATTGGTTTGTGATGCTGCTACACACTTTCCCATACGTGATGTGCTGGTTAAAGTGGATGGTCGTAACCTCGGAATGACCACTTGGCAAGGACTAATCAACCTACCTGATACGTTCCAAACAGCCTCTTTCAGTAAGAAAGGATATGTCCCCGAGAAATTGCTTAGAGCCGAGATTCTACGTGATACCGTCTTTCTTTATCCTGCAGAACATTACTTGGATGAGGTTATCGTGACGGGTCGGCAAACTACAGATGGGCGTGCTCTATTGGAGAAAATGCCGAAACGTGACATCTTAGAAAAGCGTCCGAAGTGTAAGAGAGGAGAGTTTGATATAGGTTTAATGCTCGATAGGAGGTATCAAAGAGACAAACGGCATGTGGAACAACTACGTAAGATTTTCAAGAAGATGGATGGAGTTGAAGACCATGAAGACCCTATTTTAAAGGCTTATAGACAAACGCTATTGGACCAGAGGAACGATTCCCTCAAGCAAAGTATGCAACGGAAAGAGGAGAAGAGTGAGCCTTCTAAATAGGAAAAGAGCATGAGCTAAAAGAGAGGAAACACTTAGTTAAGTGCGAGAAGAGCAAGTTTTGTTTGAAAAAATAGCTTATTTTATTTTTGCTTCTAATTTATTATTTCTCTATTTTTAGTCTATTTTTGTATTTACGAAATGCTTTTTTCTGCTTTACATTAAGTTCTTCTCCTTCGTAGAGGGATGTTTCTTGGAGGATAGAAGAGGGTAGGGAGGGCTGTGCAAAGCCTCATTCGGGGTAGCGATAGGTGGGCTTTAATCTTTTTGGGAACGCTTTTCACTTGGCTTAAAAACATATAGTATGAAAGAAGGCTAACGTCTTTGAGATTACTCAAAGAGCTAGCCTTATATGGAAAAAACTTCTTTCTCTTATTTAGTATATAGAACTTGAATGATGGTCTGACCCACTGCCTGCAGTGTATTCTTATCAATGTGTTCCATCGTATCATTGATGGTGTGCCACGTAGGACCAAAGCTGCTCTGGGTGCAATCAGGGTAGTATGGGATAATATCTATCGTTGGTATGCCTGCATTCTGGTTCACTGGGATATGGTCATCAGTAATCATTCCACCCGGAGAATCAGGGAAGTAAGAGCCAAAACCAGCCGACTTTGCTACTGCCCACACCTTCTCAACAATGTTATTAGCGTATTGCTGCGACATTCCTTCACGATAGAACTGAGCGCCTTCACCGCCTACCATGTCCAAGAGAATGCCATATTCGGGCTTGATAGTGCCTGGGAAGTGTAGAGAATAGTACTGCGCACCTAGTGCCCAGCTGTCTCCTGTGTCCTGATAGTTGGTTTCCCACTGCGGAACTCCCCAATCCTCGGCATCGAAACAGACGAAGTCTACACCTATAGTAAACTTCTTATCCGCCTGTAACTGGCGTGCAATCTCAAGCATAACAGCAACTCCACTGGCGCCATCGTTGGCTGCCATGACTGGTTTACGGTGGTTGGTAGAGTCTGGGTCATTGTCTGCCCAAGGTCTACTATCCCAGTGTGCGCAGAGAAGAACACGTTTCTTTGCCTGTGGGTTGAGCCTGGCAATGATGTTAGTAGACTTTAGAACTGTTCCGTCATAGCCCTTTAAGTCTGCCTTTTGTTCCTCAACTTCACATCCAAAACGCTTGAATTGCTCCACAATCCACTTGCCGCATTGCTCATGGGCAGTAGAGTTCATGGTGCGAGGACCGAACTTGCATTGCGCAGCAGTGTATGCGTAAGCAGAGTCGGAATTGAACTTTGGACCAATAGGATGCGCTGTTGTAGCAGTATCAGCATCCGATGTCGCATTGTTATTACTTGCTTTTCCTTTGCATCCATAGGCTACGCTCGTCAGAGTGAGGGCAAGGATGCACCCTAAAAGAATCCTTATTTTTGTTTTCATCATTGTTTATTGTAATCAAAAACATTATCTTACACTCTGCACACGAGCCATGACACGCAGCCAGTTACCACCCCATATCTTCTCAATATCACGTTCGCTATACTTTCGACGCAATAGTTGTAAGGTGAAGTTAATCATCTCGCTGGCATCAGCTAAGCCCCTTATCGTACCATCACCATCGAAGTCGGTGCCTATTCCTACATGGTCGATACCCATGATCTCAATGGCATGTTCGAGGTGAGCAATAGCGTCCATAATGGTTGCTTCACCGTCCTTCTTGAGGAATCCATGATACATAGTTATATGTGCAACTCCGCCCTTCTTTGCCAGAGCACGCATCTGATCGTCAGTGAGATTACGGGGAACGTCGCATAGAGCTTTACTATTGGAATGACTGCAAACTATCGGTTGGGAACTGATGTCAAGAGCGTCATAAAAGCTCTTCTCACCCCCATGACTCAAGTCGACCATGATACCATTTCGATTCATCTCTCTTATGACTTCCTCACCAAACTTACTAACTCCTCCATGCGTGTTACAGCCTCGTGCCGAGTCACAGATATCGTTATCTCCGTTGTGACAAAGCGTGATGTAAACCACACCTCGTTGTGCGAAGTGCTTGATGTTCTCTATCTTATGCTCCAAAGCTAAGCCGTTCTCTATGGCAAACATAATACTCTTGCGCCCCTTGCGCTTGTCTTCGTAGAGATCGGAAGGAGTGCGAGCTATACTGATGTAACGCTGGTTCTGCTTCACAATCTCCTCTATCTTGTCGAAGATGAGATCGGCATATACCGCAGGAGAAAGATGGTCGAGAGCCTTAGAGAGAGTAGGGTTGTAATGCTTCAATCCAGCGACATCAATCTTAGAAGAGAAGCTCTCTCCAATCTTTGGTTGTGGAAGATAAGCAGCCATCGTTACGGCATCTTGATGTCCTTCCGTCATCTTATGAAGATCGTAGAGAATACGTGGGTCGCGTTGGTCAAAGCGCACTCCTTGAGGGAAGAACATCGGTGTATCGCAGTGCGTATCGAGTGTTAGAACACGCTTATGAAGCTGCTTGGCGATATAGAAGTTGTTAGCTTGTGTGACCAACCAAAGGAATAGTTTGCCTCCATCCTCACCCAAACACTCAGGGTGCCACTGCACTCCCATGATGGGTTTAAACTCTGTGCTCTCCATTGCCTCGATAACTCCATCAGGTGCAACAGCCGTTACCCGAAAGCGTTTACCTGGTGTTTTTACAGCTTGATGATGGAAGGAATTGACGTAGATGCGCTCTTCCTTGTAGAGAGCATAGAGTATTGATGATTTGTTTAGCGTAACGCTATGCGTCCTCTCACTGCGTTCTGCGTCTTGAGAATGCTTGATGGTTGCAGCATGGAAGGTTGTGATTGTCTTATCCTTAGCTAATTTCTTCTCAACAGTAGCATCTGTTCTGATATAATCCTCATAGATATCCTGTTGTACAGAACCACCCAAGGCAGCAGCAAGCGTTTGTATTCCTCGACAGATTCCCAGCATAGGTATCTGGCGATTGAAGGCTAATCTGGTAAGCATGAGTTCGGCTTGATCACGCTCAGCGTTGATACCATGGAGATGAGTAGAGGGTTCTTTTCCTACCCAAAGTGGGTTAATATCAGCTCCACCAGTCAATAGTAGTCCATCAAGATGGTTTAGTGTGTTGACAAGAACATCCTTATCAGCAACTGGCGGGATGAGTATTGGAATGCCACCAGCCGTTACTACTTGTTTATAATAGACGTCTCTTAATGTGGCATCACGCTCTGTAAAGTTGGTCGTGATACCTATTATCGGCAGACGCTTTGCCTCGGGGTAAGTCGCATACACCTTGTCTAGATGCGACTGAAGGTCGTATTTCATCTTTCCGCTCTATGTTCTATAATTCGTTATATCGTTGTTATCAAGTCTGAAGCAGGCTTATAGTTCTTCTGTAATTGGTATTTCACGCTTGATACTCTGCTCTAATGAGATGAGAGTCTCCGTTGAAACAACCCCTGGAATGCCCTGTAATTGGTTGTTAAGGAGGTCCATCAATTGCTCATTATCACGAGCATATAGCTTTAAAAGGATGGTATATGGACCAGTTGTGAAGTGACATTCCACCACCTCGGGGATAGCACTAAGACGCTCAACTACCTTTTTATACATAGAACCACGTTCTAGGTTGAGGCCGATGTAAGTACAAGTTGTATAGCCCAAGCTCTTTGGGTTGACATCAAAACCACTCCCCGTGATAGCTCCATTCTCGATGAGGTGTTGTACACGTTGATGTATTGCAGCGCGCGAAACACCGCATTGTGCGGCTACATCTTTGAATGGCATACGTGCATTCTGCGATAGAATGCTTAAGATCTTCTTGTCTAATCGATCTACTTTCTCCATCTCCTTTGATTGATATAATTGATTTGTAACGTAATTAAAGATGCTTAATTGATATGAGCAAAAGTAGATAATAATTATTGAACAAGCAACAAAATGATAAACAAAATGCACCTCTTGGGTGCATTTTGTTTATATAGAAGCCAATAGTAAAGTGTTTCTTCACCTCTTAGCTTACGTTTGTTTAATTCAATAAAAGCGATCAGTCTATTTATTTGCCTGCTTTTGTTGTATTCTTCTTAGCAGGCTTTACAGCCTTCTTAGCTACTGTCTCCTTAGAAGGGGTTACTGTTGAAGGTTTTACCTCATGCACTCCATCAATGTCTTTAAGCTCCAATGTGAAGATAAGAGTTGAATAAGGAGCGATGTCGCGACCTGCTCCACGCTCGCTATAAGCCAAGTTGTAAGGGATAAAGATTTCCCACTTAGAACCTACCGGCATAAGTTGTAAAGCCTCAGTCCAGCCCTTGATGAGTCCACCAACGTTGAAGGTGTCGAACTCAGTGCCGTGTTTTGCGGTTGAATCGAATACCTTTCCGTCGATAGTCTTGCCTTCATAGATCACCTGAACATCGTCAGTAGCCTTTGGAATGGCACCTGTTCCCTTCTTAATAATGCGATATTGCAAGCCACTGGGGAGCGTTACGACCCCTTCTTTAGCCTTGTTTTCAGCCATGAAAGCCTCGTTCTTTGCCTTATTCTCAGCCTCTCTTTGCTGTCTGATAGCTATCTCTTGTTCCTTAAAGAACTTTGCTGCGGTTGCAGGAGACATCGTTGTTGAGTCCTTGGACATAGCTGCTACGACTCCACGGTATAGTATCTCTGTGTCAATAGGGCTCTTTAACTCTTCGAAGTGACTAACCATATTTGGGAGCAAACGGCTTTCTATCTGGCGACTAACGGCTATTCCTACTCCATAAGCAGCGAAGTTCGCATCCTTGCATTTGCTGATTCCTTCCTTCAAGCCCCTAATGAAGTCGGGCATTAACTCCTTTGTTATACCGAACTGTTGCTCAAGATAGGCGTCCAAGCCGTTTGACATGGTCATACCTGTTGCGTAACTCAATGAATCGGCAGCACTCTTCAATACGATAGGTGCCGTCTTGCAAACCTCTGAACACTCTGTTGTAGCTTTGTTCTTCTTATCTTTTTTCTTACTCTGAGCGCTTGCTGTGTTTAAAGCTGAGCCTGCCGCAATGAGCAAAGCCAGCATGATTACTTTCTTCATAACCTATATTTGTTTAATAAAAGATGTTTCCCTTTCCTATAGAAGATACTTGTTTGGACTCGTGTGTCCAACCGATTATACACGTCTGTATAACTGATTATACACGTCTGTATAATTGATTATACTCGTTTGTATAATTGATTATACCCGTTTGTATAATTCCCTATTCTATAAAAGATGATTGTTTACTTAAAAGGAGATGATTCAAAGAAGGTCAGGCTATGCACCTGACCCTCCTTATTTATTATCTTAAGATGTCTTGGAATTACTTTGCAGGCTTTCCGCTAACCTGCTCTGGCATACCAGCAGGCATACCCGGCTGACCTTGTGGAGCCTTCTCAATGCCCAACAACTCAACCGTGAACACAAGTGTTGAGAATGGCTTGATGTCTGGGCTAGGCTGTTGTGCACCGTAAGCAGCACTGTAAGGGATTGTAATCTCCCACTTAGAACCAACTGGCATAGTGGTCAATGCAGCTGTAAAACCAGGTATTACACCACTGACAGGCATAGTTGCATCATTGCGTTGATCAAACACTTTGCCCTCGATAGTCTTACCTACGTAGTTGACTTTCACTACATCTGTAGCCTTCGGAGTTGCGCCATTTCCAGCCTTAAGCTCTCGAACTTGTACACCCTGTGCAATGGTCTTTACGCCTGCTTTCTTCGCATTGGCTGCCATGTAAGCATCGCTCTTCTTCTTGTTAGCACCGTATGTTTTCTCTGCGTACTTCTGCTGAATAGCCTTTGAAACGGTCTGCTCTATGTTACGAGCCTGTTCAACAGTCATCTTCTGATTCTTGCCCTTTGCACTTGCAGCAAAGCCTGCCAAGAAGTTCTTCAGAGAGATAGTCTTGGTTGAATCCTCACCAAAGATCTGGCGGTTAATCTGCTGTTTAATGACCATATTCATCTGCTGTCCGACACCGATACCAGCGTTATAAGCAGCCTTCTTCTTGTCATCTGCACCCTGAACACCATCGTTCATACCCTTGACGAACTCGTCAATATAAGCGGTATCAATCTGCATCTGCTGTAGATATTGTTTAACACTTTGACCCTGATCTACGCCGAATGCGTAGCTTAAAGAGTCTACATCAGACTTCAAATCCTCCTTAGGAGTAGAGTTGCCACAGGCTGTGAAGCCTACAGCTGCCATAGCCATTGCGGCTAAAAGATAAACTTTCTTCATTTATTTTATTGTTTAGTTTTTAGGCATTAATACATGTTCTGTAGGGCTATCATAAGTTATTAAGAGTACTTATAACGCCCTAGCAGATATTAATTTATAATACTTTGAGTAATTCAACATCGAATACAAGTGCTGCAAATGGTGGTATCTGTGCACCTGCTCCACGCTCTCCATAAGCGAGATTGTAAGGTATGAAGAAGCGATACTTAGCCCCTTCCGACATCAACTGTACGCCTTCTGTCCATCCAGCAATGACTTGGTTGAGTCCAAAAGTGGCTGGTTCGTTACGTTGATAGGAGCTATCAAAGATCGTCCCATCAATAAGTGTACCCTCATAGTGGCACTTTACCTGATCAGTTGCGCTTGGTTTCTTACCGTTACCCTCCTTTAGTACTTGGTACTGAAGACCTGAAGGCAATACAACTACACCCTCTTTCTTTGCGTTATCAGCCAAGAATGACTCTCCAGCAGCCTTTGCAACCTTTCCAGCCTCAGCCGCCGCAGCACGTTGCTTATCCTCTTGTTCCTTGAAGAAAGCCTGTACTAAGGACTGTGCCTCTGCGTTATTAACCTTCAAAGGAGTACCTGATATTACATCTTTAACAGCCTGTGCGAAGTCGTCGATATCTAATCCCTTCGCTCCCATACCAGCGAGTTGGGAACCGATACCGATGCCCAGTGCATAGCTTAATTTATCCATTTAGTCTTGAAGTTATTTATTATTAGTGTGCAAAGATACTATTTTTTAAGGTATTGAATCACATTAATCGAATTAAAATAACTAAATTTGTGGAATTGAAACAAATGTAAGGTCGTATGAAGAAAATAGTATTCTTAACGGGTGCAGGTATGTCTGTCGAAAGTGGATTCAAGACTTTTCGTGGTAACGATGGGCTTTGGGAAGATTATCCCGTTGAACAAGTGGCTTCTCACGAAGGCTGGGAAGCGAATCCAACATTGGTTAACAACTTCTATAACAGGCTCCGAAAGAAACTTTATACAGCATTGCCTAATAAGGGACATCAGCTGATCAAGGAATTAGAAAAGGCTTACGATGTGGTTGTAATCACGCAGAATGTGGACAATCTACACGAGAAGGCGGGGTCGAAGAAGGTAATTCATCTACATGGAGAACTATCTAAGGTGTGCTCAAGTAACAATCCTTACGACTCGAGATACATAAGAGAGTTGCCCCCAGAAGATTGTGAGGTAGCTCCCGGAACACTGGCTGGTGATGGTTCTCTGGAGCGTCCTTTCATTGTCTTCTTTGGTGAGGCTGTGCCCATGATAGAGCCTGCTATGGAGGAAGCTGCACAAGCAGATGTGTTCGTTATCATCGGTACTTCGCTGAATGTCTACCCTGCAGCAGGACTCGTGAGATATGTTCGTCCAGGCGTCCCCATCTATCTCATCGACCCTGATAATGCCCCTGCTGGTAGTGCGGGGCACGTAATTCACATTCAAAAAGGGGCTAGTGAAGGTATGGAAGAATTAATAAAGTTATTATAAAAGAACATCCACATTCATTGCAGCTACTCGATGATTATCGGAGGAGATGTGGCTTGGATGTGGAATAAAAGAGTATGAAAAGACTATTATCATTAGTTATTATTGCGTTGATGGCATTGCCTATTATGGCGCAGAAAAACGTTTATAAGTTCAGTGTAAAGGATGGCAATGAGAAGACCATCAAGTTGAAAGAGTACAAAGGAAAGGTGTTACTCATCGTAAACACAGCCACAAAGTGCGGCTTCACACCGCAATATGAGGCGTTACAAAAGCTCTATGACACTTATAAGGATCGTGGTTTTGTTATCTTAGACTTCCCTTGTAACCAGTTTGGAGCACAAGCACCTGGATCGCTCAAGGACATCCACTCTTTCTGTACGAGTACTTATGGTATTACGTTCCCACAGTTTGCTAAGATTGTAGTAAATGGTAAGAACGAGTCACCCCTTTATACTTACCTTAAAGCCCAACAGCCTTTTAAGGGCTTCGATACGACCACTCAGATTGGTAAATACCTAGATGAAAAGTTCAAGAACACTAATCCTAACTATGCAAAAGACCCTAGTATCAAGTGGAACTTCACGAAGTTCTTAATTGATAGAGAGGGTCATGTCATTGATCGTTTTGAGCCTACTGCAGATATGAAAGACGTTGAGGCTGGTGTCAAAGCAGCTTTGAAGCTGTAGAGAAAGCCCCACCCAGCCTCTCCAAAGGAGAAGGAATGCCTAATGGAAGTCGGTCGGGATATGTGAAGGGAAGAGATGGATCGTGTGTAGTGAGGCACTACCTCGTAAGCTGCGAACAAGAGGCTATGCAGAAGGAGACGCCCCCTTCGCTTTGAAGAGGGCGTTTCCTTGCTATGAAGAAGGCGTCTCTTCATATTGAAGAAACGCCCCTTTCAAATAGTACTAACCATAATTTTGAATTATGAATTATAAATTTTGAATTAGAAGAAGTACCCTCGTTGATTGAAATGAATGCTTCATAGTAGGGACAGACGCCCTCGTCTGTCCGCAAGCTCAACAATTTACTTAGCAAAGAATAGGGTACTATGGGCGGACAGACGAGGGCGTCTGTCCCTACTTTTGGCACTGCATTCAATAGAACTAATCACTCGTTAACTTGTCAACTTGTCACCCCGTCAACTCTACCTAATCATAATCTTGAATTACAGAAGGGCTTTCTTTCCATCTTACCCTACTACACCATGAGGTGATAACAACCACCAGCCATGGCGCGGATGAGACCTTTCATCTCTAAAGTGAATAGAATACCTGTGAGGCGAGAGATGGCAATGTCTGTTTTTACGGATAGCATATTTATCTGTAAGTCGTTGTTACTTTGTAGGGTACGAACGATCCGTTCTTCTTCTGGCGACAAATCAGGGAAAAGTTCCCGTTCGATTCCTTGTTGTTGTGCAAGCACTAGTTTCTGTTCTTCATCCCATCCCATCGCCTTCACCAAATCGGTTGCTGAAGTGATGAGGGCTGCTCCGTTATCTCGAATAAGATTGTTGCAGCCTTCGCTATAAGTAGCTCCAATGGCTCCAGGAACGGCAAATACCTCACGACCATAGCTGCGGGCAATCCCACAAGTGATAAGTCCTCCACCCTTAGCAGCCGATTCTATGAGGATAGTCGCATCTGAACAACCAGCCACAATGCGGTTGCGTTGCACGAAGTTACGGGCTATGGGCTGTGTATGTGTCATGTATTCCGTGAGCAAACCACCCTGTTTTATCATTTTGAAAGCAGTCTCTTGATGTCCACGGGGATAAAGGTCGTCCAGCCCGTGAGCCAATACTCCAACCGTATCAAAGCCATTCTCCAGTGCAGCTCGGTGTGAATGGATATCCACCCCGTATGCTAGTCCACTAAAGATAAGCACATCTGGGCACAGAGCCTTCAATTCCTTAATAAACAAACGGATGATGTCTCGACCATAAGGGGTGCAATGCCGCGTCCCAACAAGGTTGATGGTATGGCGTGCGTTGAGGTTTGTATTACCTTGAAAGTAGAGTAGAAGAGGGGCATCCACACATTCTCTCAACCGCTGTGGATAATCTTCATCATTCATGCAAAGCGTTCGGATGTTATGTTGCTGGCAATAATTCAATTCTTGTTCTGCCCTTGCACGAAGATTATTGACGTCCTTGAGTGCTTCAACAAGTTGTTTTGACGCATCCGGGAGAATCTCTCGAATATCGTTTTTATGCTCTATTACTGCTGTTGCAGAGCCTGCTCTGCGATACAATTCGGCTATCTCACGGAGGTGAAAACGAGTTAGGCGAGTTAGCAGAATGGCGTTGAGTGCTTCCATAATGGTTAGGTTTTCTTATCGAATTAGAGGTTTATTGTGCAACTCTTATCCCTCTTTTGTCAGAGATAAGAGTTGGATGTTGAAACTATGCATCAGTTTCTAAGACCTTGGCGAAAGCCTCATCATAGTCAGGACTATAGCCCAATCGCCCATTGATAAGCACTACCAAGTCAACATCTGCATGGAAACACAGACGCTCATCACTAGCTCGGAAGAGGTCATGAGAGAACACCCAGCGTAGCCCCTGCTTCTTAAGTCCCATGCGAGAGATGATTTCGTCATCACAAGTCAATGGCACTTTGTATGTCAGTTGCATTCTAGCAACGACCGCATCAACGCCTTTCTCGTGTAGAGCAGAGAAGCTCACGCCTAACGAACGGAGGAATCTATGACGTGTATGTTCGGTATAATGCAAGTAATTGGCATTATTAACTATCCCTTGAATGTCGCATTCGTAATCACGAACCTCCATCCTTGTTTCAAAGATGTAATTAGTCTTCATGTTTGTAAAAGTGTGTTAGCTCATCTGTAAAAGCAGCAGTTGTAAGCCATTTACAACAATTCTCTATGTATCTGATGAGGCTTTATAGTTTGATAATTAATTAGTTTCTATTGTTTGAAATATCGCCTTTCTCCATCTCTCCCATTGTTGGGGTAGATACGGATTGAGCCTTTAGATACTCGTAACCTATCCTGCATCTGAGGCAGTCCTTGGGGTCGCAATACTCTTTCTTGAGCTGTATGAGTGCTTGAGAGTCGCCCGCTGTATCAACCGATAAACCCACTTTTTCCCACATCTGAACAATGTGGTTGTGTTCAGCCTTTAGTGCTTCAAGGAAGTCGAAAGCACGTTCGCAAAGTTTCTCATTGCTTTTGTGCTTACCATAAGCAAATAGAATGGGGACGACCGTGTTGATAATTTGTAAGTCTAATGAAGCTTTCGTCAGTCGTTTCTCACTCTTTTTACTCTCAATACCAAACATGTAATGCGTCTCCCAATAGGCTGTTACCTGCGTCGAAAGAAGCTCGCGTGCCTGCTTGATAGTTTCACACTCTAATAAACGAGATAGTCCCGAACGCTCTTCGTAATAGAGGTTTGCTAACTGAGAGATGCGTATGTGAGGGAAATTCTGCGGTCTTAATCGTAGGAATCGCCACTGGTTTGCATCCATCGGGTGCAGCTGGAACTTATGAGATAGATATTGATACTCCGTCTTCAAACGCTGATAATAAGCATCATGGAGTGCCTCCTGCTGACAACGCTTAGGTATTGAGTTTTGCTCGAGTAGCCCTGCTTGCCCCAAGAAGAAAGCTTCCACTTGCATTAAATCATCCCTATGGTGACCGACGTCATGCAAGGGTAGAGCCTTTGCCCACGTTTCGAAGGCGTCACCATTTATGCCGAAGCCATAGTTGCGGGCTAAGGTTACGAAGTAAGCAAGCTCCCATGAACCATTACATGACTGTAGCCTCTCTGTGATGGCATGTGCTTTCTGTTCTAAGCGTTCGGCTTGTAAGGCATTCATCCACGCATGAATCATGAGCTTGGAGAGGTTGGGAATGATCCTGTAACAGGCTGGGTAATCATCGGTTGATAGTAGTTCTTGATAATGGTCACGCACAGCATCAGGGATAGCGAGTCTCATTTGCGGTGGATAATCGTCTCGGCTAGTCTTGACGGCAAGGTCGATTGACTCTGCAACATGTAGTATTACATTATCATAATGTGGGTCTCTGTCATGGTGATGCAGGTACCAATCAGACGAACGGAGGTGTATCTCCACGTTACCCACCCATAACGTCCCACCTATCTTCACCTTTGCATTGAAGAAGTCGGGACCTGCGTTGCGGTTAGGAAGTCCTGGGTCGATGACCTCAACGGTCTGACCATCTGTAGTTGTAAGTCCTGTTAAAGGAAATAACTTATGCTTCCATACATAGTGGATGAGCTGTTCCATCATAGATTCGTGGCTTATTAACAGAAGACAAATATACGAATTTTTTGATTATAAAGCCCTTCTTGCATACTTATTTTTTATCTTTTGCTTGCTTACACCTTACTTAAAATAAGTGAAGTAATTTTGTTTTATGTAGCAAATCAGCTACCTTTGCATTGTTTTTAATACGTATTAGTTATGAAGATAGCACTGATTGGCTACGGTAAGATGGGGCACATGATAGAACAAATAGCCCTCGAACGTGGTCACAAAATCGTTAGTATTATAGATGTAAACAATCCCGATGACTTCGACTCACCGGCTTTCTCGTCTGCAGATGTAGCCATTGAGTTCACCAACCCTACGGCAGCTTTCGGCAATTATAAGCGTGCCTTCGCACACAATGTCAAGGTAGTGAGCGGTTCAACAGGTTGGATGAATGACCACAAGGAGGAGGTAGAACGACTTTGTACAGAGGGTGGTCAGACATTGTTCTGGGCGAGCAACTTTTCTATAGGAGTAGCCATCTTCTCTGCCGTCAACCGCTATTTAGCAAAGATCATGAACGGTTTCCCACAGTACAATGTAGCAATGGAAGAGGTACACCATGTGCATAAGCTTGATGCTCCATCAGGTACTGCTATCACATTGGCAGAGGACATCATCGACTGTATCGATCGAAAGGATAAGTGGGTGAAGGGCTTTCAGCACAATGCAGATGGTACAGAGTCTGGCACGAACGAAGTGACTCCTAACGAACTACCTATTGCATCTATTCGACGCGACGAAGTGCCCGGTATTCATAGTATCAGTTATGACTCTGATGCCGACAAGATAACCATTACACATGATGCTCATAGTCGAAAAGGATTCGCATTGGGTGCTGTTTTAGCAGCAGAATACACCAAGGACCATACTGGTCTATTGACTACAAGCGACTTATTTAAGTTCTAACTGTATTTCAAGATATGATAGATAAGGAAAAAGCAGCCCTAGATCCTAAGAAGCAATGGGCGAAGTTTATTAGTGTTACTGTTCTATATCTTCTATTCCTACTATGGGTTGGAAGCTGGTGGGGATTAGTCGTTGTGCCATTCATCTACGACTATTATATCACCAAGAAGATACGTTGGCAGTGGTGGAAAGAGGCTGAAGGTCCAGTCCGATTCATTATGGGTTGGGTGGATGCACTAGTGTTTGCTTTGGTCGCAGTGTACTTCATTAACCTCTTTTTCTTTCAGAACTATGTGATCCCATCATCGTCTCTTGAGAAGTCACTACTTACTGGTGATTACCTCTTTGTATCGAAGGTCAGCTATGGTCCTCGTATACCGGAAACACCGCTGACAATGCCTTTGACACAGCATACTCTCCCTATTATCAATACGAAGAGTTACATTTCTTGGCCGCAGTGGGACTATCGCCGTGTAAAGGGATTGGGCAAGGTTGCATTGAACGACATCGTTGTCTTTAATTATCCAGCAGGTGACACGATTATGAGCGAACCGAACTATCAAGGTCAAGACTATTATCAAACTGTCTACACATTAGGCGAGAATACGTTGGCACAACAGCATCCGAACATCAAGTTGAATCAGATGAGTATAGCTCAACAACGTGCCTTTTATGATAATGCTTACACTGTTGGTCGAAACTACATTATTAATAATGTGGGAACCTATGGGGCATTGGATTGGCGTCCAACTGACCGCCGTGAGAACTTTGTGAAGCGTTGTGTGGGTCTTCCCGGACAAACTCTTCAAATCAAGAATAAGATTATCTATCTTGATGGCAAGCCTAATAAGGAACCAGAAAAGGTACAATATACCTATTTTGTAAAGCTTAATAACATCACAACTGCCGACCTCCTCGGTGCTCAATATGATGACCTTCGCAAGGAATTAGAGATTAGTAATGAGGATGTTCAGTGTCTAACAAACCTGCATGGAAGCGATATCAGCAAAGGAATAGTACTTAACAACGCAGCCTTAGAGTATGATGGTTACATGCCATTAACCAAGAGAGCCGCTGCAGAAATGAGGCGTTTGGGACTCATCAAGGCTATTCGTCCTGTCACAGATAAGGACATCTACTCTGGTCCTTACTATCCATTGAATGCTTTCACAGGCTGGACTCGTGATAATTACGGGCCTATCTGGATTCCTGCAAAGGGTAAGTCTATCACCCTCACCCTCAATAACCTCCCTATTTACGAACGCTGTATTAAGGTGTACGAGAAGAACGATTTGCAGGTAAAGAACGGCAAGATCTATATCAACGGACGCCCTGCAACGCGTTACACATTCAAGATGGACTACTACTGGATGATGGGTGACAACCGTCATAACTCTGCCGACAGTCGTTACTGGGGCTTTGTTCCAGAAGATCATATCGTGGGTAAGCCTATCTTTATATGGTGGTCTAGCGATCCAGATCGTAAGGGTTTCGGTGGCATCCGTTGGCATCGTCTGTTCAACTGGGTCGATAATATCAAGTAAAGAATGGCGTCTGCACTTCTTTCATCAACCTACTTTGGTCCCGTTCAATGGTATCAGAAGCTGAATAGATACGATGCTTGTTTGATAGAGCAACACGACCATTTCGTGAAGCAAACCTATCGAAATAGATGTGTGATAGCAGCTACCAACGGACTACAAACACTCTCCATCCCTGTGGAGAAGTTTGAGGGAGCGAAGTGCGAGATGAAAGATGTGCGCATAAGTGACCATGCCAACTGGCGTCATCAGCACTGGTATGCGTTGCAATCAGCCTATGGGGAGAGTCCATTCTTCGAGTATTATGAGGACGATATACGCCCTTTCTTTGAACGAAAGTGGGTCTTTCTCTATGATTTCAACTGGGAGATCACGTTGAAGATGTGTGAGCTTATCGACATAATGCCCTGTATGAGGCGCACAGAGAGCTATGAGCTGGAACCCTCAGAGGGCGTAATTGATTTCCGAGAAACGATTCGTCCGAAGCATCCGGGGCGTGATGACGAGTTTAAGCCATGTACTTACTATCAGGTTTACCAGCATAAGTACGGATTCCAACCGAACTTGAGTATCCTCGACTTGCTATTTAATCAAGGTAATGAGAGTGTCTTATTCCTATAATAAGAAAGGTTGTTTCAACGCATGTTAACCGATTGGTTATCGCATTGAAACAACCTTTTTCCTTTCCTCCCTACTCCCTTTTCTCCTTTTAGAAAGCCTTAGCTTTTACACCACCTACTCTTCTCTTTCTTCCAAAAGGGGCTTCTTTAAACAACAGCTAACGCCTATCTATCCTGCAAAAGACCTTTTCGTGTTTAAAAAAATAGATTATTTTTATTAGTATTTTAATCTATTCGTCATCACTTTTTAGTTTATTTTCTAAATTTGATAAGTCTCTTTTGCGGTAGTGCTAAGTGTTTTCAGGGTAATAGTTAAGACTTGCCACTATAATTGACCAGCCTCAACTTGCAGTACAATACGCTCTACAAGGCGATCAGCTCCTTGTGGATCGTAACGCTTCTTTAGGCTACTTCCAAACGCCCAAGCGAACGCTTGATAGAAACCAGCACGAACAGGACCAAGGAAAGCTTGCACCAGTTCGTAGGAAGTAGAGTTACATTCGCGGTCAATGAGTTTGATGAGTAACTTGCCTTGAGTGAATGTCAACTTCTTCATGCGAGGCTTATATGTGTTCCAAATCTCCTTTTCCACACGTTTCATGTGCGCATCTCTTTCCTTCTTCGTAGGGATAGTTTCGAGGTAAGCACCCGTCTCGAGGATGATCTGGTGGCACTCTTTAGCGATGGGAAGAACCTTCTTTATGTTATAAACCAAGCGGTTATAAGCCATCTCCTGAGCCTTATCTTTGAACTCCATAGGCGGAAATACATACACATTACTTGTCCTTACGTATTGAATACTATCGCTTCCTACCTTCGCTTTACCGATGTGTACCATCGGAACAAACGTCGGTGAATCCATGTCAACAGGTCGGTCTTCGGGGTTGATATGGTCTTGTGCCATTGCTGCCGATGCAAAGGCAAACAGCGACAAAAGCGTGAAAAGTTTTCTTATTAATCTCATACTATGGACAAAAGTAGCATTTATTTCTGAAGACGAATAGGTTTTTAATATTATTTTGTCATTTTCCTTAGATGCTTATTACATGCTAAGTAACGAAGAATCAACCAACTGCTTTCATTGAGTCTATCGACTTTATAGGGAATGAATTGGCATATCCATGTAACGAATTAACACTCCGAATGCCACTCATCGAACCTCATCTCTCCACAAGGAAACGGAAGGACAGACTGTCATAATGTAACTTTTACCATAGGAAAAACGCCTTGTTGGCTTCGACAGATTACTTTGTGATACTAAAGATTGTTAATTCCTTGACTTTTATTCACCCTCTTCTCTGTATGTATGGATATTTTTCCTACATTTGTGAAAACAACTCAATACACAGAAAACAATGGTTCTGATAGGATTATAACATTAGTAATTGCAGAACTAAGAATCACCTTGACACTTATTCTATAGGTGCTCGTGTGGGAGAAGAAACTATCAATAATGAAACTAAGAAGCGTGAAAAAGACCTTACTTTGCACCTTGCTCTTGGCTTTGTCGTTGGGAGCAACAGCGCAAGACAATACTGGCTACGGTGCTAATGATGACCAATTCAAATCATTAGCAGAGGAGGTTGTGAAGCTAAAGAAGTCCAATGACAAGTTTAATGTGTACTTCAACTATGCTGCAAGCGCGCAACTTGACCAAGACGCAAGCAAAGATTGGAGTTCACACTTTGCCAACAGACAACTAAGAATAGAGGTTAAAGGGCATCTAACAGACCAACTCTACTACCGCTTCCGACACCATTTAAACAAGTCGAATGGTGCTACCAGCGAGGATAACTTTGCTAAAGCGACCGACTTAATGATGCTTGGTTATAAGGTATCGGACGCTTGGAGGGTTGAAGTAGGTAAGATGGGGCAGATATGGGGAGGCTTCGAATATGATGAAAATCCGCTGTTTATCTATCAATACTCCGATTTTCTCTCGCAGATGGACATCTTTGTTGCTGGTGTGACAGTGGCTTACACCCCTACTCCAACGCAGGAGTTTGCCTTTGAGGTATCTAACTCTCATAGCAACAAGTTCGCTGACATCTATGGTGAAAACGCCATGTATGAGGATGGGAATGGCTTAAATCTGAAACCGCTAAAGCCCTCCCGCCATCCATTAACCTATATCGTCAACTGGAATGGTAGCTTCTTTGGTGACAAACTACAGACTCGCTGGGCATGTGGAATACAAGGGGAAGCACGTAAGAAGTATAGTCGTATGGTCATACTTGGGCAGAGATTGAACTTAGAGAAGCTACAATGTTACTTCGATTATGTGGGTTCGTCGGATGGAGTTGACCGTTCTGGTATCGCCTCAAAGGATATGCAAACAGCCAGTCCAAACGTCTATAGCAATAATGTGTGGGCTGCCGGTGTGCATTACAACACCTTTGTTACGAAAATAAACTGGCAATTCATACCACGTTGGAACCTAATGGTTAAGGGCATGTATGAGACTGTCAATGCCCCAAATATCCCTTCTTTGAAGGATTACCGCAAGAGTTATGGCTATGTAGGAAGCGTTGAATACTACCCTATCAAGAGCCAAGATCTACGTGTGTTCCTCGCTTATATAGGTAAGAAGGTACGCTTTACAGAACTCAGCGGATTGAGTAACTACAATACAAACCGCATTGAACTTGGGTTCATGTATCGCATAAAAGCATACTAATATATCGTATCAAAGCATACTAAATAATACTAAACAAAATATTAATTAAGCAATGGAAGAAAAGAAATTTCGTATTGAGAGTGACCTTCTAGGTGAACTTCAAATACCAGAAGAGGCGTATTATGGTGTACAAACACAGCGTGCCATCAATAACTATCACATATCACGTAAGCGCATGTGTGACTATCCCGACTATGTCACAGCAATAGCTTATGTGAAGCTAGCAGCCGTTGAGACGAACCGACAATTAGGTGAGATTAGCAACGAAGTAGCTGATGCGATGGCTCAAGCATGTCGAGAGATTATTGGTGGAAAGATGCATGAGAACTTCGTTACCGATATGGTACAAGGTGGTGCAGGAACGTCTGTTAACATGAATGCCAATGAAGTGATTGCGAACCGCGCATGCGAAGTTATGGGTCATAAGAAGGGCGAGTTCCAATACTGCGCACCGAATGATCATGCTAATTGTGGTCAATCAACTAATGACGTCTACCCTACTACCATACGTCTAACTCTCATCCTTCTCAATAGCAAACTGATTGAGTCTCTAAACCATTTGATCAATGCCTTCCGCAAAAAAGGCAATGAGTTTAAGAACATCATCAAGATGGGTCGCACCCAACTACAGGACGCTGTGCCTATGACTAGCGGTCAGGAGTTCAACGCCTTCGCAAACACTCTAGAGGAGGAAGTCGCTAATCTCAACCGCAATGCAGCCCTTTTACATGAGATCAACATGGGTGGTACTGCCATTGGAACAGGCTTGAACGCTGCCCCAGGATTCCCTAAGATCTGCGCAGAAAAGCTCTCAGAGCTAACCGGGTATCAGTTTGTTGCTGGCTCAGACTTGGTAGAAGCAACCCCAGACACTGGTGCTTATGTGAGTTACTCAAGCGCTTTGAAGCGTCTAGCTGTTAAGTTATCTAAGATCTGCAACGACCTCCGCTTGCTTGCTTCTGGTCCACGTTGTGGATTGAACGAGATCAATCTCCCACCTATGGCTCCAGGCTCAAGTATCATGCCAGGAAAGGTGAATCCAGTCATTCCAGAGGTCACTAACCAGACTTGCTTCAAGGTGATTGGCAACGACACAACCATCATGATTGCAGCAGAAGCAGGTCAGCTCCAGTTGAATGTAATGGAACCTATCATCACAGAATGCCTCATTGAAGACCTCACATGGTTGCCTAATGCGATGGACACACTACGTGAGAAGTGTATCGATGGCATAACAGTGAACAAGGAAAGATGCCTAGAGATGGTGAAGCATTCTATCGGTATTGTAACCGCTCTGAACCCTTACATCGGTTACAAGAACAGCACAAAGATTGCCAAGGAAGCCCTCGAAACAGGTGGTTCTGTTTATGATCTCGTCCTCAAACACAATATTCTTTCTAAGGAGAAGTTGGATGCGATTCTCTCTCCTGAGCACATGCTTCACTCGGAAGAGCATATCAAGTAATGTAAATTTCATGCGTTTCTCTAAGCGATAAAGTCTATTGAACACATACAAACAAATTAGGTGGATGCGTCAAAACAAGGGTTTAGACACATCCACTTTCCTTTTATCTAGCCTCAAACAAAGCAACAACTGCCCTTCTCTTCGTATCGTATAAAGCCACAAGAAAACCCACTCTTACAGGAAAACCGACACTCTTCTTTGTCATTCTCAACCTTTTTCATAACTTTGCGCAAATGATAATTCAATTACACAAAGCCAAGCCCAGGGTGGAAGAACTCGACTTCCTCAAATGCGTTTTCATAACTTTAATGATTGCATTTCACCTTGTTTACATCGGTAACACCTATCCCGTTGCTAAGCAATATGTATATACTTTTCACATGCCGGGCTTTCTCTTAGTCTCTGGTTACCTCTTTAACGTGCGCAAATCATGGTCGGCTTTGGGCAAAACGCTTCTTTGGATATTCATTCCTTACGCCATCATGGAATCAAGTTACACGTTAATGGCGGCACTCTTACCCATTCGGGAACACATCAATCATCTAACGCCTGCCATCCTCTTAGACCATATTTTCCTACATCCAATAGGTCCTTATTGGTACTTACACACGTTAATTCTATGTGGACTGTCCTATTATTTGGCATTTAAAACGCCGTCAGAACGAGTTATCAAGACAAGTGGTACAGATACAACCAATGTGGATTTAAAGCCGAGAGAAGGCTCTAAAAAGGGTAAAATAGCAAGCTTCATCAACACACTTAACCAGCCTCAACAACTCTGGATAGGTCGAACTATCCTCCTAACCTTGTTTCTTTGGCTCCTATCCCATGGTTGTCAACTCCTTTCAGTGGCTAATGCAGCCTACTTCCTTGGCGGTGTCATCATCCGACAAGGGGTTGGAGACTTCCGCAAAAGTTTCCCAGCTCAATGGTGGATCATCATTCTCTTAATCATAATTAGCCTCGATGTCAACAATTATAATCGTGCTTCATACGGCGGTGTGTGCATCGTCTACCTCGTAATCAGTACGTTATTGTGGCTCTATCGCCTACAAATTCCAACACAATTACGCCGTATCATGCTCTTTGTTGGGCGCAACACCTTCCCCTTATTGCTATTTTCTCCCATCTTCACCATGCTTGCCAAGTACTATCAAAACCTACTGATTAAGATAGAACCAACGGGCATGTTGTTCCTTCTCATAAGCGTTCTCTTTGCCATAACGGGCTCTTTTGCCATCACATGGGTGATGGATAAGATCGGACTCTCCCATCTTTTCTTTGGACAAAGAACGTTTTTAAAATAACAGAAAACATCATTCCAGATTATTACAAGTGCTTTGGAGAACCATTACAAAGCACTTGGAGAACCATTACAAGCCTTTTGTAATAATTTGGAATGTGCTGAACTCATAGAGAACGATAGGCTTTAAGCAAAGGAGAATATTATCAACAAAACAGGGATACACGCTTGTATATCCCTGTTTTTGGCTTTAGTTTTACCGCTGAAAGATGATAAAACGTATAAAGAATGAACTTATTTCTTAGGTATAATCTCGTAGACATCAACCTTACCGACTAATTCCATGCGAGTAACCTTCTTATCAACTTTAGCGGTGAAGAACGGCTCGTTGGTCTTTATCTCCGCCTTCAAGCGACCGCGCTTATCGTATTGTCGCAAGCAAACTGGCTCGTTCGTTGGCAATGAAAGTAGGAAGGTGTAAGCCGTGATACCACTCGGAACCTCGAAAGAAAGGCTGCCTGTGCTATGGAAAGAAGTCTCTGGACGATGGTCGAACGCCAACTGGAGCGCATCAGTTGCAGTATCAGCAGCACCCACAGGAGTGACTACGAACGAACGAATAGAAGCCCAGTTCTTACGGTCAGAGTCGAGTCGACGCAAACGAATAAAGCGTGCTTCAATAGGACTATCTGACTTCCACAGGATGTCATACTGGTTGTGCAAGTCGGTCAAAAGCGGCTTCCATGTCTTGCCATCAACGGAATACTCCAACGCAACATGGTCGTAGAAGTCGCAATCATCCTTAGAGTTTCTACCTTGAAGTACGTGTATCTCACGCAAAGATATAGGTTCAGGGAGGGCGACACCCATCCAGTCTCCTGCCTTCTGGCTCTCTCCTGACGTGTAGAAAGTGGTGCTGTCACCATCTAACATCAATTTACTTTGGGTAGTACCAAGGCTTTTGTAAGAGCCAATCCCACGCAAGGTAAATGCCTTCTGACCTGATTGCTGCTCGTAAAAAGCATCGCCTAAGTCGGACATAGCGTGCTCGTAGAAGGGTTGTAACTTCATTGTTCCCGACTTATGAGCCTCGTATGCCTGCTTATCTGCCGCAGTCATACCACTATTCACATACGCTTTCCAGAACTTTCCAGCGTCACCTGAACGATAGAGATCCATGAGTTCGATAGCCTTCTTGCCCCTTTCTCCGAGCTTACCAAACTCTACAAGCCATGGTTTCAACTCTTTGAGCAATAGCGAATCGGTGCATCCTGCTTCAATAGTAGCTGGTGTCTCTGCCACACGTTGGAACTCTTGATAGAGCTTATCACGCTTTTCTTTGGAGTAATCAGCCAATCGGAAGGGTTCAGTCTCCCATGATTCGTCACGACGATAGCCTGTTTCTGTATCGGCAGAATGGATGGCGAAGGTGCGATAAGCTGCCTTTGCGCGTGGCATCATCACCTCTAGTCCACGTTCCCAACTATCTATTGCATTATAAGCAGACGGATTCCACGTGTAGTCGGCAACGCTATATAGGGACAACTTAGAGGCTTCGCCGTGTTCCATTGGGTTGCTGACGAGGCCGCACATGTCATTAGCTGTGAGCGAGGTGTCCAATCCGTATACCGGACCTTGCAGTATTAAGTTACGCACATAGTCGGTAACTGCATAGTTCCACCAGAAGAATGCGGGTCGTTTGATACGACTGTTTACCCAGTCAAGGGTGCTCTTTGTAACGTCACTGCACACTACATCGCCTGTCCAGAACACTCTCACGGATGGATCAAGGGTCTTTCCATAAATGCTCAACGGGCCATCCTCCCCTGGTTTTGCCCATAGTTTGGAGTAGTCTGTAGGGCAGATTATCAATGGAGAGACGTCGCCCTTCGCCTTTACAAACTCCTTAGTCAAGCGGTTTAAAAGCTCAACTTGCTTGTTAGGATTGGTTCCTTCGCCCTCAATATCATCGAAGAAGATAGCGAACGAACGCACACCATCCGCATACATAAGGTCGAACTTATGCACAAGATTCTGATAATCTTCCTCGTTCCACTTGATATCCTTGCCTGGATGAATTGCCCAAACGAAGTCTACACGGTTCCGTTTACAAGCGTCAACAAGCTCTTTGATGTTCTTTTGTTCACGTTCGGGATAAGGCAAACGCCAGTTAGGTGAGCTGTGATAAGGGTCGTCCTTTGGACCATAGATATAGGTATTCATCTTGTACTTACCGTAGAAGTCAATCAAAGAAAGGCGCACGGCGTGTGACCATGGTGTACCATAGAAACCCTCAACAACGCCACGATAAGGGAAAACGGGACTGTCGGTAATCTCCAAACAAGGTAGTTTTTTACCCATCTCAACGGCTGGGCTCTCCATCATCTGGCGCAAGGTCTGGATGGCATAGAACACTCCTAAGTCGTTCTCAGCCTGTATGTTGATTCCATTCTTAGTTATCTTCAACACGTAAGCACCATTAGTTGCAGCTACGCCAGCCATATCCTTTGTGAATTGGGCAGTATTTTTCACTAACTCGATACGCAGAGGTAGCCCTTTCTTAACCAATGGAATGAAGTTGAGGTCGGGCTGATAATCAATGCTCTTGACCTTCTTGTTCGTAACAGGATTGATGAGTTGAACACCATTACTGACGTCGATTGTCTCACCATTCATCATCTTCAACGAACGAGGAGTTGGGTTAATAACGAGTCCGTGATGGTCAATTCGATTGCCGGGAACGGGATTTACCAACTGAATCTCCGAACGCTGACTACCTAAATCGAACTCATTATCCTGCGCATGAGTCGCAGTTAAGGCACATAGCCCTACTGCAAACGTAACTAAAAGTTTCTTTTTAATCATGTAGGTTTTTAATGTTTAGATTCCTGCCTGCCCTCTATCAACACGGACAAGCATGTATGAATGTTATTGCGTAATATTTTGATTTATGCTACAAAGATAAGGAATTAATTGGAATAAAAGGGCTTGTATCATCGTAAATAACACTCATCACATTAGATTACACGCTATTCGAGGGGAATAGAAGGGCATGAGTATTAGTTACAATAGGGGCTTTGATGTTGTCATCTTGGCACTGATACTTGTTTATTCGATTGCTATATTGGCTGATATTATCATATATTTTAGTTCCACAACAGAACTATTTGAAATTGATTATACCTTCATCTCTACTGCACCTAATATCCCTAATTTATTTTTAAAGTAAGTTGCTGTCACTTTTAACATTTTGCATAAACGACTTACAGACAGCTTTTTATAAGCAACAAAAGGATGACAGAAATGACAGGAAACGTAGAAATGGAGTGAGATCTCTTGATGGCTACTGGCTTACTCACGCTTCATCTTTGGCAAATAGACGGCTATAATACCTAATAACGGGAGTAAGGTACTTACTTTAAAGACAAAGAGAATACTCGTCTGATCGGCTAACCAACCAAAAAAAGTACTTCCAATACCACCAAGGCCGAACGAGAGTCCATAGAAGATACCGGCTATCGTACCGATATGATTGGGCATAAGGTCAGTCGCATAGACCAGTATTGCTGAGAAAGCTGACGCTATGATGAGACCAATGATAGCCGACAAGATAATCGTTCCAGCAAGACTACCCACATAAGGGAGCATGATTGTGAATGGTGCTGCACCAAAGATAGAGAACCATATCACGTATTTACGCCCGTAGCGGTCGCCTATCCAGCCTCCAAGAAGCGTTCCGACAACCTCTGCCGCTAAGAAAACAAACAGGCAGAGTTGGGAGGTTTGGATAGAAACTTCGAACTTCTCGATCAGAAAGAAGGTGAAATAGCTGACCATACTCTCTGTATAAAAGTTCTTAGAGAACATCAATACGAAGAGGATAAAGACAAATCCATAGATCTGATGACGCGTATAACTCTTTGCAGTAGTCCATCGTACCCTACTCCGTTTACGTACGACTTTCAGTTGTTTGACGTGCCACTTCCCTATAAAAATTAGTATAACGGCTAAAAGAAGGGCTATAAAAGCAAACCAGCGCACACCACTCAGACCGACTGGTATCACTATCAGGGCTGCAAACAATGGTCCTGCAGCAAAGCCGCCATTGCCTCCTACTTGGAAAATACTTTGTGCTAAACCATTACGACCACCAGAGGCTTGCTGCGCTACTTGCGACCCTTGCGGATGGAAGATAGAAGAGCCTAAGCCAAACAACGATACAGAGACTAAGATGACAAGGAAACTATCGGCATACGAAAGCATAAAGATTCCGATGAGCGTGAACACCATACTCACAGGTAACTGCCACCAACCATGATGCTTGTCAGCATAGAGTCCGACGAAGGGTTGGATGATGGAAGAGGTTAACTGTAGTACTAACGTTATGATACCCACCTGAAAGAAGGATAATCCAAACTCACTTTTCAACATCGGATAGATAGCAGGAAGCATTGAGTGCATTGTGTCGTCTAAGAGATGACAAAAACTTATCGTGAGCAGAATACCTAAGGCTGTGCGTTCTTCGTTGCTTTCTTCTGTCTTATTACTTAGTTCCATTTGTTTGTTATTATCTCCGAACATGCAAAGTTACATATTATCTTCATAAACAAAGAACGTATGTCTCCATAACAATAAAGCATTGGCTTCTTTTTACACGTTTAATTACTTTCTTCTATATCACACTCTTCTTATTAAGGTGTGGAGCATTAGCAACACTTGTGTGGGGTGTCAGCACGATATGTGTGGGACGTTAACACGGCAATAAAAAGGAATGGAAAGAATTGCTATTAGCCGTAAGACAGATAGCGAAACGACATTGTTTTTCGCAGATAAGGCATACTTTAACCACAATACAGTAACATTGGTTTAGGTATAGCGTGGCTGATGAATTAAAAGAGAGGGGAATTAGAAAGGAACTTTTCTATCCATAATATAGATATAATTCGAATTTATTTCTTAATTTTGTGACGATATAAATTAGGGGTATTGCGCCCCTATACTTTTGTAAAAAGACGATGAAATTCAAGTATGACGTACTTGTTATCGGCGGTGGACACGCAGGTTGTGAGGCTGCTACAGCAGCTGCCAACATGGGTGCAATGACTTGTTTGATAACAATGGATATGAATAAGATTGGTCAGATGAGCTGTAATCCAGCAGTTGGAGGTATTGCCAAGGGACAGATAGTCAGAGAGATAGACGCTCTCGGAGGCTATATGGGACTGGTGACCGACGCTACAGCGATTCAATTCCGTATGCTGAACCGATCAAAAGGACCAGCTGTATGGAGTCCAAGAGCACAATGCGATCGTGGTAAGTTTATCTGGGAATGGCGCACGAGACTTGACCATACAGACAACCTTGATATCTTTCAAGATCAAGCAGACGAACTACTTGTTGATAACAATAAAGTTCTGGGTATCAAGACAATATGGGGAATAGACTTATATGCACGCACAGTTATTATCACCGCTGGTACTTTCCTCAATGGACTCATGCACATCGGCAAGCGAAAGGTGGAGGGTGGACGATGCGCAGAGCCCGCTGTTCACAACTTTACAGAGAGTATTACACGCCATGGTATTCGGTCGGCACGTATGAAGACCGGAACTCCAGTGCGCATAGACCGTCGTTCCGTACACTTTGAAGAGATGGAACCACAACCTGGAGAAAGCGATTATCACCAGTTTTCTTACCATGGTCAATATCGACATCTACCACAATTACCATGCTGGACATGCAACACGAACGAAGAAGTACACGATGTCTTGCGTAGCGGATTGGCAGAATCTCCCCTCTTCAATGGGCAGATTCAGAGTACTGGTCCACGTTATTGTCCTTCGATAGAGACGAAACTTGTGACCTTCCCAGACAAAGATAGCCATCCACTCTTCCTCGAACCAGAGGGAACGAATACGAATGAAATGTACTTGAATGGCTTTTCTTCAAGTATGCCTTGGGACATTCAACTATCAGCAATACACAAGATTCCAGCCTTACGAGACGCTAAGATCTATCGTCCGGGCTATGCCATCGAGTATGACTACTTTGATCCAACACAGTTGAAACACTCACTTGAATCAAAAATCATTGATGGTTTGTTCTTTGCAGGGCAAGTCAACGGAACCACGGGATATGAGGAAGCTGGCGGACAAGGAATTGTTGCTGGTATTAACGCTTCCCTACTCTGCACAGGGAAGGATCCTTTCATCATGAAGAGAGACGAAAGTTACATCGGAGTTCTTATTGATGACCTAACAACAAAGGGTGTTGATGAACCTTATCGTATGTTTACCTCACGTGCAGAATATCGTATTTTATTACGTCAAGACGATGCAGATGCACGATTGACAGAGCGTGCATATAATATAGGTATTGCCAAACGTGATCGCTATGATTGGTGGATTCAGAAGAAGGAGAATATTGATCGCATCCTTAACTACTGTAACACAACATCCGTTAAACCTACAGAAGTAAATGATTTCCTAGTACAATTAGGAACATCTCCTATAAAAGGTTCAACAAAGATAACTGACCTTATTGCTCGACCACAGGTCAACTTCGAGAACCTTTCGGCTGTTATTCCAAGCCTAAAAGAGGTTATAGAGACCACACCTAACCGCAAGGAGGAAATAGCCGAAGCTGCAGAAATCAAATTAAAGTACAAAGGCTACATTGATAGAGAGCGTGTTTTTGCTGAGAAGATGCACCGCTTAGAAGATATAAAGATTAAAGGTCACTTCAAATACAGTGAGCTACATGACCTATCAACAGAATGTAGACAAAAACTAGAACATATACAACCAGAGACGCTAGCACAGGCAAGTCGTATCCCAGGAGTAAGTCCCAGTGATATAAATGTGCTACTTGTTCTCATGGGGAGATAGCCTAATTCATGTACAACCGAACCTCGTTTCACGTGAAACTAACGCATAAAACATAACTATATAACAAACTGAAAATGAACAAGAAACTGTTATTAGACAATTTGAGGTGCATCCCTGATTGGCCAATAAAGGGTGTCAACTTTCGCGACGTGACTACCCTATTCAAGTCACCAGAGGCTCTTCAAGAAATTACAGACGAGATGGTAGACCTCTACAAAGACAAGGGTGTAACCAAGATAGTCGGTATTGAGAGTCGAGGCTTCGTCATGTCTTCAGCCGTGGCGACCCGTCTTGGCGCAGGAGTAGTGCTTTGTCGTAAACCAGGTAAACTCCCCTGCGAGACGATTCAAGAGAGTTATGCAAAGGAATATGGTGTTGATACTATCGAAATCCATAAAGATGCTATCAACGAGAACGACATAGTCTTATTGCATGATGACCTACTCGCAACAGGTGGAACAATGAAGGCTGCATGCGACTTAGTCAAGAAGTTCCATCCGAAGAAAGTATATTGCAACTTCATCATCGAGCTTCATAGCGAATTTCCTGATAGTCGGAATCAATTCGGTAAGGACATAGAAGTCACCTCTTTGCTCCAATTCTAATCCAACAAGAAAGAGCCAATAAGAAACGAGAAGAAAGGAGCTATCCAACAAATAGGGTTGCTCCTTTTTCCTTATAAGGCGACTCTCACATTCAAGTGAATAAGCAGAAGCTGTAGAGACAAGGCTAGTGACAAATAAAACAAACAATAACTCACATAACAGAACCCACACTCTCGCAAGCACATTAACGTTCCACGTGAAACGAAAAGCGCTAAACAACCTTTAAACAAAGCAGTTACACAAAATGAATAAAGAAGATAACTTGAAGCGATTAGCCCATCTGAAGAGTATTGTACAGAGCTTACCAGAGAAGCCCGGAACCTATCAGTACTATGATTCCGAACATACAATTATCTACGTAGGAAAGGCTAAGAACCTTAAGAGTCGTGTATCATCTTACTTCTACAAAGAGGTGGATCGATTCAAAACAAAGGTACTTGTTTCTAAGATTCATGACATATCTTACACTGTTGTCAATACAGAGGAAGACGCCTTACTAATCGAGAACCAACTTATCAAACAGTACAAACCTAAGTATAACGTATTACTTAAGGACGGTAAGACCTATCCGAGTATCTGCGTCACAAATGAGTATTTCCCACGTATATTCAAGACGCGTACTATCAACAAGCATTCCGGTACATTCTATGGTCCATACAGCCATATTGGAAGCATGTATGCCATCTTAGAGATCATAAAAAAGCTTTATAAGCCGCGCACCTGTCGCTACCCTATCACAAAAGAAGGCATAGAACAGGGTAAATATAAGCCTTGCCTCGAATACCATCTACATAACTGTGGAGCTCCATGTATCAACAAACAAAGTTATGAAGACTATCAGGAAGCCATCAAACAAGCACAAGAAATATTAAAGGGAAATACTCGTAACGTACAACAAATGCTCAAACAGAAGATGCAGAAATATGCAGAAGAACTAAAGTTTGAGGATGCTGAACTCTGTAAACAGCGTTATCTTGCCCTCGATAACTTTGCGGCAAAGAACGAGATCGTTAGTTATACCATCACAGATGTGGATGTTTTCACCATCATAGATGATGATTCTCGAAAGAACGCATTTGTTAATTACATTCATGTTAAGAATGGCGCAATCAATCAAAGTTTCACTTATGAATATAAGAGAAAGCTCGATGAAACCGATGAAGAGCTCTTGAACTTGGCTATTTTAGAGATTCGCGAACGCTTCAAAAGCACCGCTAAGGAGATAATAGTACCTTTTGAACTTGATTTTAAGATAAAAGATGCGGAGTTCGTCATACCTAAGCGCGGTGATAAATGGCATCTTCTCGAACTATCAGAGATGAATGCTAAGCAATACAAGTTCGATCGATTGAAGCAGATGGAGAAGTTAAATCCAGAGCAGAAACAGACCCGCTTGATGCGAGAACTGCAAAAAAAGCTAAAGTTACCGAAGCTCCCTTACCAAATAGAGTGCTTTGATAACTCCAATATCTCCGGTTCCGACGCTGTTGCCGGGTGCATTGTTTATAAAGGAATGAAGCCTTCTAAGAAAGATTATCGTAAGTACAACATCAAGACAGTAGTAGGTCCTGACGATTACGCAAGCATGCAAGAAGTCGTCAGAAGGCGTTACATCCGCATGCAAGAAGAAGGTTCTCCCCTCCCCGACCTCATCATTACAGATGGTGGCAAGGGACAGATGGAAGTCGTAAGAGAGGTGATTGAGGATGAACTGCACCTCAATATCCCTATTGCCGGACTTGCCAAGAACGACAAACACCGCACCAATGAGCTCCTCTTCGGCTTTCCGCAACAGGTAGTAGCACTCGATGTAAAGAGCGAACTATTCCGAGTTCTCACACAGATACAGGACGAAGTGCATAGATATGCTATCTCTTTCCATCGCAATCAACGCTCTAAACATCAGCTACACAGCGAGTTAGACAACATAAAAGGCATTGGTCCGAAGACGAAAGACATGTTATTAAAGAAACTGAAGAGCGTTAAGAACATAAAAGAATCTGATAACCAGACACTTACGAGTATAATAGGAGCAAGCAAAGCAAGCTTAGTTTACAATTATTTTCATGCTGAATAAGCAGATAACCAAATAATTATTGTACATTTGCCGTATGAGAACTGTAATACAGAGGGTATCTGAAGCGTCCGTAACTATCGAACAGCAAGTAAAGTCAAGCATTCAAGCTGGATTACTCATCTTGCTTGGCATTGGTGAAGAAGACACAGAAGAAGATGCTAAGTGGTTGGTTAATAAGGTTATAGGACTTCGTATCTTCGATGACGAACAAGGCATAATGAACCGCAGCATTATGGACATCAACGGTGAGATACTCGTTGTTTCTCAATTCACCCTAATGGCTAGTTACAAGAAAGGAAACCGACCCAGTTGGATTCACGCAGCCTGCCATGAAGTATCAATCCCACTTTACAACTACTTCTGCAAGGCGTTAAGCGAAGCATTAGGAAAGCCCGTTGGCACGGGAGAGTTCGGTGCCGACATGAAAGTGAGACTACTAAATGATGGTCCGGTAACCATCTGCATGGACACTAAAAACAAGGAATAATGACAATACAAGAGGCTCAAGAGGCCGTAGACAAGTGGATTAAGGAGTATGGTGTACGCTATTTTAGCGAACTAACCAATATGGCTTGCCTCACAGAAGAGGTTGGCGAGCTGGCAAGAGTCATAGCTCGAAGCTATGGAGACCAGAGCTTTAAGGCAGGAGAAAAGCCCAACCTCGGTGAAGAAATGGCTGATGTTCTGTGGGTTTTGCTCTGTCTTGCAAACCAGACAGGCGTTAATCTCACCGAAGAACTGCAACGCAGCTTTGATAAGAAGACGTCACGTGATAAAGACAGGCACAAGAATAACCCTAAACTCACTGATAATCAGCAATCAAACAAAGCATAAACTAATAAATAAAACATCTATATCTTAATTACAAAACAAACAATATGGGAATCATTAAAGACACCGTTTCAAAGGATATCCAGGCGCAGAAAGCGAATGGAATCGTTGAGAAGAGCGAGTACGATCAGGCTTTAGAGCAATACAACCTCAACATCACTGATGAGGAAGTAAAGGCTGCTGTGACAAAGATTATAGCCGAGAAAGTATCAGAGAATGATAATCTTGAAGTAAAGAAATTCTTGCTTGGTAGCGTCGAACTAACCACTCTCAGCACTGCAGATACCGAAGAGAAAGTACTCGCAATGGTAGAGAAAGTCAACAAATTCGATAGTGAATACCCTGATCTTCCACATGTTGCAGCTGTCTGTGCATACCCTTGTTTCACCAAATTAATCGCTGATAGCCTTGAAGTGGATGGTGTCGACATTACCAACGTGACGGGTAACTTCCCTTCATCACAGGCTCTTCTTGAGGTAAAAACCATTGAGACAGCACTTGCTATAAAGGATGGTGCAACGCAGATAGACATTGTTATGCCTGTAGGTAAGTTCCTTTCTGGTGATTATGAGGGAGTTTGTGACACCATCGGAGAACTGAAACAGACCTGTGGGGACGTTCCTATGAAGGTAATCCTAGAGACTGGCGACCTCCGCAATGCGCGTGATATCAAGACAGCAGCAGTCCTCGCTATGTACGCCGGGGCTGACTATCTAAAGACAAGTACGGGTAAAGAGAAGATTAGTGCTACTCCCGAGTCCGTTTACGTGCTCTGTCAAGCCATCAAGGAGTACCACAAGAAGACGGGCATACAGATTGGTTTAAAGCCCGCAGGAGGCATTAATACAGTCATGGATGCCGTTATCTACTACACTATAGTTAAAGAGGTTCTAGGCGAAAAATGGCTTACTAATTATTGGTTTAGGATGGGTACAAGTAGGTTAACCAACCTTCTTCTTAGCGAGATCATCGGTTCAGAGACTAAGTTCTTCTAGACAGACAGCATAACACATAACGTCCCCACCCTTTCATAAAAGGCGTGGGGACTTTTCATTGTAACCCATTTCTCTATTCCATCCATACAACTATACCATAAGAGAAAACGCTTCTTTAAACAGCAAGAAACACTTACCTTTATCAGAGAAAACATTCCCTAAAACTAGAAAAAGGCTTTTTGCGATTTTAAAAATAGATTATTAATTTAGTATTATTAATCTATTATAATTTTATAAATAAATTATTTTTCAAAACGCCAAACACCCTTCTCCAAGATAACTAATTGTTATATCCATTGAAGAAGGGCGTCTTTATAACTAATAAAACAGCTTATTTGTAAGCTTAATAAGTATTATTTATATTGCTATCAACCTACAAGAATAAATGATTATTTCTTTCTTTTGATGACATAATCAAGGTAGGTTTGCAAAGATGTACGTATGTTGTCATCCATAACATATTGATCGATAAATCGCTGTGCCTCGGCATGGAAGTCCCACATACGACGTTCCGCATATTCTATTCCACCATTTTCTTTTGCAAACCGAACTAAGGTCTCGACCTCTTCATGCGTCACATTATGTGCTTTCACCTTATGAACTAATCTCATCATGTCCTCATCTTGCGTTGCATTCAACGCATATATGATGGGCAAAGTGAGCTTACCTTCTGCAAAATCATTACCTGTTGGCTTACCAATCTCAACCTCCGAATCATAGTAATCGAAGATATCATCGCGGATTTGAAACACTATTCCGAGGTTTTTACCAAATAGTCTTGCAGCTTCAACCTGCTCTTCTGTAGCACCAGCAGACTCTGCTCCAATCGCAGCACAGGTCTCGAAAAGAGCCGCAGTCTTACGTTCTATAATCTTATAGTATACCTCTTCTGTTACTTCTTTATTCTGTATATTAGCTAACTGGAGTATTTCTCCATCACTTAAGGTGCGCCCCAATTCAGCTAAACGGCGCACTATCATCTCTGAATGGGTATAACTAACGTGCAAAAGTGCCGTTGACAGTACATAATCACCTACTAACACGGCTACCTTATTATCATAGTCTGCATTCACACTAGCCTGTCCTCGACGTTCAGCAGCCTCATCCACGACATCATCATGGACAAGTGATGCCGTGTGCAGAAGCTCCAATCCCACTGCAGCATGCTGTGTTATGCTTGAAACCTTACCAAAGTTTTTAGCTATCAAGAGAATTAGAATGGGGCGCATACGCTTTCCCGCGCGCTGCTTAATATGGTTCAGAACCACCTGTAACAGCCCATCCTCGTGGTTGAGAGCATGATTAAAAAGGTCGATGAAATCGACTAATTCCGTCTCAATCGGTTGCTTTATTAGTGAAAGGGTATCCATTATTGACTTCAAATTTGATACAAATTTAGTCAATAAATCGCATATTATGGAATATTTTTAGTACTTTTACAGCTAAAAATACATATTTACTTTTATGGAAAAACTGTTTCTTCTTGATGCATACGCACTGATCTTTCGCTCTTATTATGCACTCATTCGCAGTCCTCGCATTAACTCCAAAGGACTGAATACATCGGCTATTATGGGCTTTTGTAACACTCTGAATGAGGTGTTGACGAAGGAGAAACCAACGCATATAGCGGTTGCTTTCGATCATGGAAAGACCTTCAGACACGATGCATACCCCCAGTATAAGGCGCAAAGGGAGGAAACGCCAGAGGACATTAAGCTCTCAGTCCCTATAATCAAACAGATATTAGAGGCATTGCACATCCCTATCTTACAGGTAGATGGCTTCGAAGCAGATGATATCATAGGTACTGTTGCAACCCGATTCGGCACCGATGGAATCGATACATTTATGCTTACTCCCGACAAGGACTATGGTCAACTGATCGGACCAAACGTTTTCATGTATCGTCCAAAGCATGGCGGAGGTTACGAAACACTTGGTGAAAAGGAGGTAGAAAGTAAGTATGGAATCCCTACCCCAGCCCAAGTCATAGATATTCTGGCGTTGATGGGTGACACAGCAGATAACTTTCCGGGTTGTCCAGGGGTTGGTGAGAAGACTGCAGCGAAGTTAATTAATCAATTCGGGAGCATTGATAATATGCTTGCTCATACTAATGAGATAAAAGGGAAACTACGGAATAAGGTCGAAGCTGCCGTTGAAGATATCAAAATCTCTAAGTTCCTTGCAACAATCCGTACGGATGTTCCATTACAATTGGAACTAGATGAAATGAAAGTTCAGCAACCGGATGAAGAGAAACTACGTGCGATATTTGAAGAATTAGAGTTTAAGACACTTATTAACAAGTTCCTTAACAAAGATAAAGAGAAGTCAAAAGTTGTCGAAAATCAGCTTGATTTATTTGCAGAATTTACCCCCGACAACCCAAGCGAAGCAAAAAACGAGAGTTTTGAGAGCCTTAAAACGACCCAACACAACTATCAACTCATTGATAATGAGGCTGATTTGCATCGCTTATGTGAGTTTTTTTTAACAAAAGAAACGCTTAGTTTAGACACAGAAACCACTTCTACCGATGCAATTAGTGCTGAGTTGGTGGGCTTGAGTTTCTCTGTTGAGGAAAAGGAAGCCTTTTACATCCCTATTCCAGAGAATCGCGAAGAAGCCTTGAAACGTGTTGCAATATTCAAACCAGTATATGAGAACGAGTCGATTCTAAAGGTTGGTCAGAACATCAAGTACGATTATGAGGTACTAAGTAACTATGGAGTGAAATTGAAAGGAGCGATGTTCGACACGATGATAGCACACTATCTCATCCAACCCGAACTTCGTCACAACATGGACTACATGGCTGAAACGCTCCTTGGATATCGAACCATACACATTGAAGACTTGCTTGGCTCGAAAGGAAAGAAGCAAAAGAATATGCGCGACTTAAGTCCTTCTGAGATTTATGAATATGCCGCAGAGGATGCCGACATCACCTTACGTCTAAAGAATGTACTCGCTCCTAAGCTGAAAGAACTCAATGTTGAAGAGTTATTCTGGAGCATTGAGATGCCCCTTGTCCGTGTACTGGCTGACATGGAACTTACCGGTGTTCGCATTGATACGGAAGCATTAAAAGAAACATCAAAGATATTCACGGAACGTATGAGACAATATGAAGTGGATATCTTTAAAGAGGCTGGTGAAGAATTTAACATATCGAGTCCAAAGCAGGTAGGTGACATCCTTTTCGGTAAGATGCAGATTATGGATAAACCCAAGAAGACCAAGACTGGGCAATATGTCACTAGTGAGGAAGTGTTACAGAGTATCGAATCAAAACATCCTATTGTACGTAACATTCTGAATTACAGAGGTATGAAGAAGTTGTTAAGTACCTATGTAGAAGCCTTACCAAAACTGATTAACTCTCGTACAGGACACATCCATACCTCCTTCAACCAGGCGTTAACTGCAACGGGAAGACTATCCTCTAGCGACCCTAACCTACAGAATATTCCAGTGCGAACAGACGACGGAAAAGAGATTAGAAAGTGCTTTATTCCAGAGGAAGGATGTATGTTCTTTTCAGCAGACTATAGCCAAATTGAACTGCGAATCATGGCTCATCTATCAGAGGATGACAATATGATGGAGGCCTTTAGAGAGGGTTACGACATACACAGGGCGACGGCTGCCAAGATCTGGCATGAGGCTCTTGATGACGTGACGGATGCACAGAGAAAGAAGGCAAAGCAGGCTAACTTTGGTATTATATATGGTATAACTACCTTTGGATTAGCCCAAAGGATGGAGATACCCAACAATGAGGCAAGGGCGTTGATACAGGACTACTTCCGCACATTCCCTAAGGTTCAAGCCTACATGGAACATGCGAAAGAGCTTGCAAGAAGCAAAGGTTATGCAGAAACCTTGTTCCATCGTCGCCGCTATCTACCGAATATCAACAGTCGAAATGGTACCATCCGAGGTTTCGATGAGCGCAATGCTATCAACGCACCAATACAAGGGACAGAGGCAGACATTATAAAGGTTGCGATGGTGCGGATATGGAATCGATTCAAAGAAGAGGGTATCCGTTCAAAGATGATACTACAGGTACATGACGAACTCAACTTCTCTGTTTATCCAGATGAGCGTGAGAAGGTGGAGAAAATAGTCCTTGAAGAGATGCAGAATGCCTATCCTCTCAATGTCCCACTAATAGCTGATGCTGGTTGGGGAAAGAACTGGTTAGAAGCACATTAAGGCTATGGAACATAGAAACAGATAACAGTACCAGTATAACGAGGCACTACCTCGTAAGCAATAGACAAAAGAGCGACAACCAAAGAGACGCCCTTTTCAATTTGAAGAGGGCGTTTCTTTGCATCAAAAGAAGCCTCTCTTCGCATCAAGGAAAGGCTCTCTTCAAATAGAGGAGAGCCTTTCCTTCTTTACAGCACACTATCCCGTTAGGAGTTCCTCCCCTACTTGAGAGATTGAGTAGAGCTTTACATCCCCTTTTTTGGAGGGACTTGGGGAGGCTTTCCATTAGGCACTCCTCCCCTTAGGGGAGGCTGGGAGGAGGTGTAAGCATGCCATGGAAACCACAAATAAACCATTGTTTTGACTGCTTATAGCAATGTTAAAAAGATAGAAAAGCCTTAACATCTAGCATTTTTGGCGTACTTTTGCAATTTAATCAAGCAATGAAATTTGAATGAGTCTTACTAGTTTAGTAAACAAACTATACTTCCAACCACGCCGTAAGGAGCTAGAACGCTATACAACTGATGGTGAAGCTATACAGCAGGAGGTTATGGAATACCTTATAGAACGGGCTAAAGATACAGAATACGGACGCAAACATCTGTTCTCAACCATCACTTCTTATGATGATTTCGCGCATAACGTGCCCGTCAATACCTATGAAGAACTGAAGGAAGACATCGATAGAATGCGTCATGGAGAACGTGATATTCTGTGGCCAGGAGTGGTTAGATGGTATGCTAAGTCATCAGGAACTACAAACGACAAGAGCAAGTTTATACCCATAACTCACGAAGGACTGCAAACCATTCATTACCAAGGTGGTAAGGATGTAATCGCTTATTACCTTAGTAATCACCCAGAGAGTAAGCTCTTCAATGGTAAAGGTTTGATCCTTGGTGGTAGTCATTCTCCCAATTACAACTTGCACAACTCACTTGTTGGAGACCTAAGTGCAATACTCATAGAGAATATCAATCCACTCGCTAACTTTGTGCGTGTACCAAAGAAAGAGACTGCTCTATTGAGCGACTTCGAGGTGAAACGCGATCGAATAGCACGGGAGACTCTTACGCAAAACATCACTAATATTTCTGGAGTACCATCATGGATGCTATCCGTACTAGTGCGTGTTATGGAGCTAAGTGGTAAACAACATCTTGAAGAAGTATGGCCTAATTTAGAGGTATTCTTCCATGGTGGCATTGCTTTCACACCCTATCGTGAACAATACGAACAGCTTATAACAAAACAGGGAATGAACTATATGGAGACATATAACGCCTCGGAAGGATTCTTCGGAATACAGGATGACCCTTCAGATAGCAGTATGTCGCTCATGCTTGATTATGGAGTATTCTACGAGTTCTTGCCTATGGACGAGTTTGGAAACGATCATCCGAACATCGTTCCACTATCTGGTGTAGAGGTAGGACGCAACTATGCCATGCTTATTAGCACCTCCTGCGGTCTTTGGAGATATGAGATTGGCGACACAGTACAGTTTACCTCCACCCGTCCTTATAAGTTTATTATCACTGGAAGAACCAAGTATTTCATCAATGCCTTTGGTGAGGAACTCATCATGGACAATGCAGAAAAGGGACTCGATGCCGCTTGTAAGGCTACAGGAGCGCAAATATTAGACTATACCGCAGCACCTATTTATATGGATGCAAAGGCTAAGTGTCGACACCAATGGCTCATTGAGTTTGCTAAAGAGCCAACGTCTATTGCAGAGTTTGCCACTATCCTTGATAACAAACTACAAGAGATCAACTCTGATTATGAGGCTAAACGCTATCATAATGTGACCCTTCAGCCCCTCGAAATCATTGTTGCTCGTAAGAACCTCTTCAATGATTGGCTGAAAACAAAGGGTAAACTCGGTGGTCAACACAAGATTCCTCGCTTGTCAAACAGCCGTTCCAATCTTGAAGAATTACTGACAATGAACCAGTAAATACGCTCTTCTTGATTGTAAATACCCTCATGGAATGCTCGACATAAGCCCCTCATCGACTACAAAAGTTCAATAAGATATGAAGAAAATAACACTCGCATATAGTCTTATAACCCTCCTTCTCCTATCGTTAGTGTCGTGTGCTAAGATGGGACAACCCGATGGCGGATGGTTTGATGAGACGCCTCCTAAGGTCGTGGGAGCCTCTCCCTCTGATCGAGCAACCGATGTAAACAGTAAGAAAGTGAACATCTTTTTCGATGAGTTCATCAAGTTAGAGAACGCATCAGAGAAGGTTGTTGTGTCTCCGCCACAGCTAGAAGCACCAGAGATAAAGGCTCAAGGCAAGCATATCTCCGTCGCTTTGCAAGACAAACTACAGCCAAATACAACCTACACTATCGACTTCTCGGATGCAATCTCCGATAACAACGAAGGCAATCCATTAGGTAATTACACTTACAGCTTCTCTACTGGCGATCATATTGATACTCTCGAAGTGTCTGGATATGTGTTGGAAGCAGAGAATCTGGAGCCTATCAAGGGCATACTTGTTGGTCTTTACAGCAATCAAAGTGACACTGCTTTCCAGAAACTACCGATGTTGCGCGTCTCAAGAACCGATAGTCGGGGGCACTTTGTGATACGTGGTGTTGCTAAAGGAGACTATCGCATCTATGCTCTAAAGGATGCGGACGGCAATTACAAGTATGATCAAAAGAGCGAAGAGATTGCTTTCACGCCCGAAGTTATCATGCCTTCGTGGAAGCCGGACATACGACAAGACACGCTGTGGACGGACTCTTTGCACATCAAAGACATTAAGCAGGTGCCTTACACCCACTTTCTTCCAGATGACATAACGCTCTCTGCCTTTACAGCAGTACAAACGGATCGATACTTCATAAAGTCAGAACGAAAGGATGCAGACCATTTCACGCTCTTCTTTAGCTATGGAGATGCGAGCCTACCACAGCTTACTCCACTGAATTTCAACGCTAAGGATGCCTTCTTGGAAGAGCCAAGTATGAACCAAGATACCATTACTTATTGGCTTCGTGACTCTGCTCTTATCAATCAAGACACCCTGCGTATGAAGATGACTTACAATATGACGGACAGCACGGGGAGGCTTGTTCCACAGACCGAGACGCTTGAGCTACTTGCAAAAACACCTTATGCAAAGCGCATGAAGAGCCAACAAGAGGAATACGACAAGTGGAAAAAGAAGCAAGATAAGGCTAAGGAACGTGGGAAAGCGTATGAGACAGCAATGCCAGCAAAGCCCCTTGATGTGAAATATAACGTCCCGTCGCAGATGAATCCAGACCAGAATCTATCCTTCGAGATTGCTACTCCGATAGAGAAGATCGATACTTCCAAGATACAACTCTATGAGAAGGTGGACAGCTCATGGTATCGAGCGAAGTACCAGTTGGGTACTGAACCCGGAAAACAACGTCAGTTACAACTCGTCAGTGCGTGGGATCCAGGCAAAGAATACAGCTTGGAGCTTGATTCGGCAGCCTTCACGGATATCTACGGGAGGGTTTCTAAGAAGTACAAACAGGGTATTCGCATCCCTTCCGTTGATGAGTATGGCACCTTAGTGATGTCTCTTGAGGGTATGAAGGGCAAGAACTGCCTCGTACAACTGCTCAACGAAAGCGATAAACCAGTAAGGGAAACAACCGCAAAAGACGATAAGGCGACCTTCTACTACATAAAGCCTGGCACGTACTACATGCGTCTCATTGTTGATGATAACGATAACGGCAAGTGGGACGGAGGTGATTATGCAACGCAGCGAGAGCCTGAAGCGGTGTATTACTACCCTAAATCCATAGAGTGCAAAGCGAAACGTGATGTGCAAGGAACGTGGAATCCACGCCTTCTACCGCTCTATCAACAGAAGCCTGGAGCAATTACTAAGCAGAAGGCAGATACGCAGCGTAAGGCAAGGAGTCGCAATCTGGAGCGTGCCCGCAGCCTCGGTATAGACCTCCCAAGCGAAGATATACTACAAGGGAAGGTAAAGATTAAGAAGGTTAAGGATAAGAAATCTGAGCCTCACAAGTAGACTTTCACCCAATCCTAAACCTCATCTATACCCTTTCTAATTGTTAGGAACATAAGAGAAAACCAGCTTTAAAAAACAAAGAGAGCCTTTCTTCAATTTGAAGAGAGGCTTTCTTCACATCAAAGAGAGGCTCTCTTTGCCCTCAAAAGGGCGTCTCTTTATTTGTAGTGAGTTTATACGTCTATAACAGTTATAGCCTCATACAAGGTAAAGAAAGGACTTAATGAAACTTTCCAAGCATAAATGGCAAGTAGCGATAGACGATTGCTACAATACAGCTTGCCACTATGCAGACCAGAGCATAGGCTATCAGTACACTATAATAAGCCCCATGATAGCCTAAACCCACCTTCTGAAGTGCTAAAGATAAGCAAAGGGGAACACCTCCACAGACGAAATAATAAACAATACTATGCGCTCCAACCCACTCTAATGGCTTACACCTTGACAGTTGCTTACAAACATTAACGAGTAAGAAGACGCTCGTCAACATATCAAGAAAGAATAGGAAATAAGAGTCTATACCTATTGGGTATATCATCGTATGCACCCCTTTGCACGTTGCATAACCTTTTATTACTATAAGAAATATAAAGAGAAATGACGTATATAATGGTGTGTTGATACGGTTGAAAACTTCTTTTCGATAATGATAAAACCATCCGATATAAAGGAAAAGGACTGCTTGCAGGGCATTGTTGATACACCAAGGATAATCAGTGGATTGTTTCGTTAAAAATACCGAACCAACAAAAGCACAAAAGGAGAGAATGAATAAGGGTATAACTTTTCCACGAGTTATCCACAAGAAAAGGCTAAAAACAACTTCAGAAACTATCAAGGCAGCTATAAACCAAGAGGCTCTACCAGTCAAGATAGGCAATAATAAACTCTCCCAGTCTATACTATGACCATGTACAAAGGCTTTCGGAAGTGCCAAAACTATGGTAAAGAGAAAATAAGGAAGAAGTAGACTGCGCCCTATCGAAGTCAGCTTATGCTTCAAAGAAAAGCCTTGCTGTTTGTACATGAGGTATCCCGACAGAAAGAAAAAGACGATTAGAACATTCGAAACATACCAATCATAAGGAATAAGGTTACCTCCTGTATAATAGATTTCAGTATGATCCAACAATATTGCCAACATACAGAAACCACGCAGCATGTCTATCCAATGTTCCCTCTCTACCATCATTTGCTCTATTGACAACCCTCCCTTATAGGTGTCCCTTATAGTAAGATTATTATGAAATCATCAATATTTCAGTTCTATCTAACAATCGCAACCTTACAAACAACGCCATTGTTGCCGTCTTCATCAGCACTTTCAACCATGTAAACACCTGATGCAACGGGTTTGCCGAACTTGTCCTTGCCATCCCAAACAAAGCTACCACCATTGCTAGTACCTGCTGCAACGAGTACACCATTTGTAGTGACAATCTTCACATCAGCGTTCATTGAGAGTCCAACAATGGTGATTGGTCCTGTATAACCAGGCTTAACTGGATTCGGATAAGCGTATGTATTGTCCTTACTCGGTCGGTCGGATGGTGTCGTCGCATCGCTCATGTAAGAGCATAAACCCTTGTCCGTACCGAAGAATACTTCGCCTGTTGCGTTGTTGATAGCGATAGAAAGGATATTATCCGATAGGAGCGGACTATTTGAAGAGAGGATATGCTTCACCTGTGTCATATTATCGGCACTAATGAGATAGACACCATTTGACTTTGTTCCAAACCATTTTCTGCCTCCTCCATCAATAGCCATACAGGTGACATCAATGCCTGACAGAAGGTAATCGGCAAGGTTGGTACCATCGTTACGAGGTACTTTCACCTGTGTAAAGACGGCTGTTTCAGGGTTATCAATAGCCGAACGAGACAAGAGAAGTGGTCCTATTGTAGTGGTAACCCACACATCTCCATTCGACAAAGGCGTCACGCTATGGGGTACTAAGTCTAAGTTCGAACCATCCTGATTGACAAATCGAGTGAAAGAAAGCAACTTGTCGGTTGCTGGTTGGTAACAGAACAAAGCAGGATAGCCCCAGTGATCGTTACAGAACCATAAGTTGTTGCGGTTATCGAAGACCATACTTGTTAGGACTGAGCCCCCTACTCCATCCTTCATAAGGGTTGGCTTACTGAAAGAAGTCATCTGTCCATCAGCCGAAAGACGCAAGAGATTCTCTCTGGAGGTTTGACTGTTCAATATCCAAAGGTTGCCTTTATTATCGAAACAGAGCCCATTAATAAGCACATAGTTGTTTCCTAACTCTCGTCCTCGGTCCATTGCGCCTTGCAACAAACTGTTGTCTTTGTTGTAATAAGCCTTTAACTGTCCATCAAGGAACTCGTATAAGCCTGTCCTTCCACCAACAAATACATGGTTAGCATTGTGTGGATCGACTACAAGAACATTGTTATCTAGATACTCATAGCCCGTCTTTAACGATAGATTCTCTTGATAATTCGTCCACTCACCATCGTGTAGAATCTGCACAGCACCTGGTGTATTAGAATCTCCATAACCTGATTTAAACATACCAGGAACGGTATATAAGCGGTTATTAAGGTATTGGATATAGGCAAAACCATTATACTTTGGACCTCCAGGACTCAATGTCTTCGCTTGATTAAGGAGGTTTGCATTCATCGTCTTCGGTCTTGCCACATAGCTACCAACCTGTGCCCAGTTGTTCTTATCGAGCAAGTTTGCCGTTAACGGAGCACGATATAGCCCATTAGACTGGCTTGCAGCATAGATGTAAGAACCATCCAGATAACTGTAATTAACCGGAAAGGAGAGGTTGTAACTGTCGCTTATTTCTGCCTTAGCAACATTCAGTTTGACAAGTCCGAAGCCTGTTGAGAGATAGCAATAAGCCCCATTCATATCAATACCATAGACAGTCTTGTCGGCAGTCAAAGCCTTTAAGTAATAGTCGGGTACGTTCGTAACGTTCCCCTTAGCGTCCATTAGATCAATATTATTGTCTTCGTAGACAATAACAAGGCGCTTGGCGACTTCATTCCAACCAATGAATCGGATGTCAATAGAGCTTAATCCGTTCTGTTTATCGTATGTTTGAATACTTTGATCAGCCTTATTATAAGTGTAAAGGGCATTAGATGCAAGTACATATAACCGATTGCCTCCTTGCTCAACCCATTGTATGTTGGCATAAGAAAGGTAAGACTTCCATGTCCCAATACCTCCTGCAATGGCAGAGAGAGAGGATATAAGAATGATAAAAGATAGGATAATTCGTTTTATTGTCATAGTGGGTTCTTGTCGAAATGAATATTATCTTGCTTGCTGCTCAAGGTTTATATAATACATGAGCTTATATACATTAAACAGAAAGACACTTGGTTTATTGCTTTCTAAACGATGTTTTAAGGGCTTATGAAGTAACTTGGAAGCCAAAAAGAGGAGCTTTGCGAGGTGGAAATGATGGATTCTTTCAACCATCTTGAGCAGTGAAGAGAAGTTGATTAAGTCCTTTCTGAATTGGAGGAGAGTGTGTAATGCCTCCTCGGTCTTGCTTATGTATGCCTCATTAGACTCAAAGTTACAGAACAGAACGGGGTTATCAATGTGGTTAATAATAAGTCCTTGCTGTTGAAAACGCTTCCCCAACAACACGTCCTCATAGCCATAACGACTAATGCGCTCGTCGTATGGACATTCACCTAATGCACTTCTTCGTATGAGGATATTAGTTGCAAGATGTTGAAAAGGTTGTTTTTGTCGTTTCTCTAGGGTGTTATTAGCTTCGCACGCACACTCATATTTATATCTAAGATTCCCTTTCCATTGTTCTGGATTGCCACCTATTCTGATACCACCAACGACCACATCACCTTCTGCCTGCGTGTATCTACGAATAAAATCGGGGTTATCAAGGGATAAATCACCGTCTATGAAGAGGAGACTATCACCTTTTGATTGCGAGAAAAGGAAGTTGCGGATGGCTGACCGACCGACATTCTCCTGCCTTATAATATACCGCACGCCCTCTAATTGACCAATGACTTTGTTACGCTCAACGATGTACTGATTCTTAGTATCAACCATTGTCCCGTCGTCAGCCACGATAATCTCATACGCAATACCACACTCCATGCATTGCCGTTGCAGCTCTGTTACCAAAGCCACACAGCTACATTTATAAACAGGAAGAAGTATCGATAGCACGTAGATGAATGCTTTAGCAAGATGAGGATAGGTATTCTGCGAGCTTCTTAACAGCTCTTGCACGGTGAGAAATCTGATTCTTCACCTCTTCGCCAAGCTCTGCAAAGCTCTTGTCATAGCCTTCTGGGATGAAAATAGGGTCATATCCGAAGCCTTCTTTACCATGTTTCTCGGTTGCAATACGCCCTTCGACACGCCCTTCAAATTGATGTTCTACACCATTAATGATTAATGAGATAACCGTGCGGAAACGTGCTGTACGATCCTTAACATTCGACATCTTCGATAGTAACTTACGCATATTTGCTTCACTATCGTGGTCGGTTCCCTCAGCATAACGGGCTGAATGTACACCGGGTTCACCATTGAGAGCATCCACTTCAAGCCCCGTATCATCCGCAAAACAATCGTGATTGTAATGCTCAACGATGTAGGTTGACTTTTGGCGAGCGTTCTCCTCCAATGTTAAACCCGTCTCTGGAATATCCTCATGACAGCCTATTTCAGCCAAAGAGACAATCTCAAAGTCCTTACCTAAGATGTCCTTTATCTCTTCTAACTTATGCTTATTATTCGTTGCGAATACTATTTTCATCTCAAAAAGCCATTTATTCTTTGTTTACAGGCACACTCTCAGCAGCTTGTTGCAGCTTCTCTATCTGCTTCTTCTTATCCTTCTTTGCCTTAATCTTTATCTGATCAAAGCCTTCGCCATACACTCCTATGACCGAACTCTGGCTTACGAAGGCTGTAGGGTCAACCATCTTGATAAGACGGAAGATAGTTTTACTCTCGTTCTTCTTCGCTAGTAGGCATATAACCTTCATGTCATTGCCTGTGTACCAACCGTGTCCATCGAGTATAGTAAGGGCGTGCTCCGTCTCATCGACGATAGCTTTGGCTACTTCCTCATGTTTCCATGAGAAGATAAGGAACTGTACTGACTCCCTTCTCATGTTCATTACGTGGTCAAGCATGAAGCATTCGATGAACATAGTGCAGTATCCAAAGACCATCTTATGCAATCGGTCGACCATAGAACCAAACTGCGGGAAGAAGAGACAACTACCTACTATCAATATATCGACGCCCATCAACACTTGTCCTAACGATATATCACGATACTTATTGACGCATGCTGCGATGATATCAGTGCCTCCTGTACTTCCATTATTTAAGAAGACGATGGCAAGACCAGTACCAGTTATACAACAACCAATAATCAATGACATGAAATCCTGCCCTTCCCCGAGCACCTTAATGAAGTGTCCATGAGCATCAACAGGCATCAGGTCTTGTGCAAACTTCAGCATAAAGTAGAGCGCGAAGATAGCATATATGGTCTTCATCATAAACTTGAAGCCCAGAATCTTTAGTGCGACAACCAACAGGGAGATGTTGATTATCATGTAAGTGTTCTCTATCTTGAATCCAGTTGCATAGTAAACAATGGCGGACATACCCGTTACTCCACCCGTTACTATCTCATAGGGAAGGAGGAAGATAGTAAAGGCTACGGCATAAAGAAGCAGTCCCAACGTAAGAAAGAGATAATCCTTTGCTTCGGAACGGATGAGCTGTTGATTAATAGTCATAGGTTTTAAAAGGTATATAGAGGGGATGCGTGCAGTGTAAACACACATCCTCTCTGGTTATAATATTAGTTACTTACAAACGATGTTGATAATCTTTCGAGGCACAACGATGATCTTTACAATCGTTTTACCATCTATGTAATGCTTACTACGGTCGTCTGCTAATGCGCACTTCTCGATGTCTTCCTTTGTAGCATCAGCTGGGAAAGTCATTTGGAAACGTGCTTTACCATTGAAAGAAACTGTCAGTTGCACCTCATTCTCCACCAAGTAAGACTCGTCCCAAGCTGGCCAAGTGGCATCACAAACGCTCTTTGTCTCACCACCCAACTGCTCCCACAACTCTTCTGCCATGTGTGGTGCGAATGGCGCAATGACAATTACCAGCTTTTTCAACAGCTCCTTGTTAGCGCACTTCTGCTGACTTAGCTCATTAACACATATCATGAACGCAGAAATAGCAGTGTTGTAAGAGAACTGCTCAATATCTCCTGTCACCTTCTTGATGAGCTTGTGCACACTCTTCAACGACTCCTTCAATGGCTCCTCATCGTTCAGTTCCTGCTGATAAAGCTTCCAGAACTTCTTTAAGAAGCGGAAACATCCATCAATACCATTGGTATCCCAAGGCTTACTTGCCTCTACCGGACCTAAGAACATCTCGTAGAGACGAAGTGTATCAGCGCCATACTGCTCCACAATATCATCTGGATTGACAACGTTGAACATGGACTTTGACATCTTCTCTATCGCCCAACCACACTTGTAAACGGCGTTACCTGCAGCACTCTCATTCGATGTTCTATCAGCCGACTTACTACCATCTTCAAAGATAAACTCGGCATCTTTATATTCAGGACGCCATGCCTTGAAAGCCTCAACATCGAGCACATCAGCATGAACAATATTCACATCGACATGAATAGGAGTAGTTTCATACTTGTCTTTAAGCCCTAAGCTAACAAAGACAGGAGCCTTTGAGTGGTCATCGGAATTGATTCGATAAACAAAGTTAGAGCGTCCTTGAATCATACCCTGGTTCACTAACTTCTCGTATGGTTCGTCTTTACAACTGCAACCAATATCGAATAAGAACTTATCCCAGAATCGGCTGTATATCAAGTGACCTGTGGCATGCTCGGTACCACCCACATATAAATCCACATTCTGCCAATACTCATCAGCCTCGCGACCCACAAGTGCATCGTTATTATGCGGATCCATGTAGCGAAGATAGTATGCCGAACTACCTGCGAAGCCTGGCATTGTATTCAACTCAAGCGGGAATACGGTCTTATCATCTACTAATGACTTGTCAACAACCTTGTTTTCTTTCTCGTTCCAAGCCCACATCTTCGCACGACCCAATGGTGGTTCGCCACTCTCGGTAGGCTCATATTTATCTATCTCAGGCAACTCCAGCGGCAAGCAGTCCGTTGGTACCATGTAAGGCATCCCTTTCTTATAATAGACAGGGAATGGTTCTCCCCAATAGCGTTGGCGTGAGAAGATGGCATCACGCAGTCGGTAATTCACCTTCACACGTCCGATTCCTCTCTCACTAACAAACTTCTTCGTCTTTGCGATAGCCTCTTTCACCGTGAGTCCATTGAGTGAGAAACCCTCCAAAGCTGCCTCCTTACCTTCCGCAGGGGAGTTAATAACGATTCCTTCTTTCGCATCGAAGCTCTCTTCCGACACGTCCGCACCCTCAATCAGAGGTACGATTGGCAAGTTAAAGTACTTTGCGAAGGCATAATCACGGCTGTCATGAGCAGGCACAGCCATAATTGCTCCAGTGCCATAACCCGCTAATACGTATTCAGACACATATATAGGAAGCTGCTCACCAGTGAATGGGTTAATGCCAAAAGAGCCTGTGAACACACCCGTCACCTTACGGTCTGACATGCGTTCAAGCTCTGTTCGCTTCTTTACATAAGCTAAATAATCCTCCACCTCTGCTTTCTGTGCATCCGAGGTAAGCTCTGTTACGAGTTCAGACTCTGGTGCAAGTACCATGAAAGTGACGCCAAACATCGTATCAGCACGCGTTGTGAAGATGGTAAACTTTCCTTCTTTCTGTCCTTCAGAACCATTTGGAGTAACATACTTAAACTCCACCTCTGTTCCTTCCGAGCGTCCAATCCAGTTCTTCTGGGTCTCTTTAATAGAATCAGACCAGTTTATCTTCTCTAAACCCTCCAATAGTCTCTGGGCGTATGCAGACACTCTTAGGCACCACTGCTTCATCAGCTTTTGCACAACGGGGTATCCGCCACGCTCGCTAACACCATTGACTACCTCGTCATTCGCCAACACTGTACCTAAACCGGGGCACCAATTCACCATCGTCTCACCCAAGTAAGCAATGCGATAGTTCATCAACTTCTCCTGTTGCTCACGCTCATCCATGCTCATCCAATCGCGTGCTGAGAATACAAACTCCTCACTTTGAGCCACGTCGAGATTGAGAGTTCCCTCCTCTTCAAAGTGCTTTACAAGTTGAGAAATAGGCTGCGCCTTCTGTAAACGATTGTCGTAATAGGAGTTAAACATCTGCTCGAAAGCCCATTGCGTCCAATGGTAGTAATGCGGATCACACGTTCTTACCTCTCGATCCCAGTCGAATGAGAAACCAATCTTATCCAGTTGCTCACGGTAACGGGCTATGTTTTTCTTCGTAGTAACCTCTGGGTGCTGTCCAGTCTGTATGGCATACTGCTCTGCGGGGAGCCCATAAGCATCGTAACCCATAGGGTTTAAGACGTTAAAACCCTTGAGTCTCTTATAACGAGCATATATATCACTGGCTATATAACCCAACGGGTGCCCCACATGTAAGCCTGCCCCGGATGGATAAGGGAACATGTTTAGCACGTAGAACTTCTGTTTATTCTTATCTTCAACAACCTTGTAAGTCTTCAAATCAACCCACTTCTGTTGCCATTTCTGCTCAATGTCTCTGAAGTTGTATTCCATTCTTTCACTTGTTATAACTAATGTGCAAATTTACAAAAAGTATTCGATACTAATGCTATTTACCAGTCTTTAATTCGCTTAACGACCAACGATTAAAACACTAAAAAAGCCTCACCCCCAACCCCTCTCCGAATGGAGAGGGGAGTGAATAGCGTTATTTACAAACAAAAAGGACGTCTCTTCACATCAAGGAAACGCCCTCTTCGCATGGAAGAGACGCCCTCTTCAAAACAAAGAAGGCGTCTCTTCACATCGAAGAAACGCCCCCTTCATTTGCAAACAACACTATTCACGCCCCTCTCCATTCGGAGAGGGGACGGGGGTGAGGCTGGTTGTGGACGGGGGTGAGGCTTCTTCTTTATATTAAAAAACGTAAAAAACAAGTAGTAACTATTGACAAGTTGAAAGAAAAAACATATCTTTGTCTCCGATTATTAACTATATCTTGGAAAGGATACCATTATGAGAAGAAACGTTACCTTGCTATCAATAATCCTCTTCCTGACAACCTCTTTATCGGCACAAGAAGCCACTAAGAGCGACACTACGAAGACGCAAAAGTTGAAAGAAGTCGTTGTGACGCATCAAAAACAGCTGATTAAGAATGATATTGACAAGCTGACTTACAACGTGAAAGACGATGTGACGGCACAAACGAAGAACACGTTAGAGGTGCTGAAAAAGGTTCCTTTCGTCACTGTTGACGGTCAGGACAATATCAAAGTACAAGGTTCTACGAACTTCAAAGTATATAAGAACGGGCACCCCGACCCTGCTTTTGCAGGGCAAAGTCTCAAAGAGATACTGAAAGCAATGCCTGCTTCTACCATCAAGAGGATTGAGGTTATCACCGATCCCGGTGCTAAGTATGATGCCGAAGGGACGTCAACTATACTCAACATCGTAATGATGAGTAACGTACGCATGCAAGGATTATCAGGCAATATACAAACAAATGTAAGTTCATACGGCTCTGTTGGACTTGGAACAACGCTCACTACGCAGGTGGGAAAGCTCACTACTACCATTAACTACATGGAATATTATCAGGCAGGGAAGCAAACGGAAAGAGAGGTAGAAAGCTCGTTTACATACCTCAAGACGGGTGAGAAATCTCTTGAAAAGAGTCACCACGCCACGAGTGGGAACATTCATATCGGTAACGTCAGTGCCAGTTATGAGCTTGACTCACTGAATCTCTTGACTGCATCGGCCTCTCTTTTCGGTTATAAGGTGGGCAATACGGTTATATCGAACTATGAACGATGGGACAAGAACAACCATCTTCTCTATCAATATGACGAATCCACAGCGATACCTCACTACTCTTATTTCAACATCGGAGGGCGGTTAGACTATCAGCACAAGACTCATTTGGATGGAGAAGTGCTCACACTGTCTTACATGTTGGCTGCTACACGCCATCGAAGGACTACTCGTATAGAGTTAAGTAACCTTGTGAATGCACCTTTCAACTACACTGCTTGTGACTTACACTCGCGTGAGCGATTCACTGAACACACCTTCCAATTAGATTACGTGCGCCCCTTTGGTAAACAGCATAAGCTGGAAAGCGGTCTAAAATACATCTTTCGTAACAATAACAGTCACACACGTACAGATTACACAGGCTCTATGCCGAACGAAGACAAGGAGTTTAAGCATAACACACAGGTGGCTGCTGCCTATCTGTCTTACCTCTTTACGGCTGGTAATTGGTCTGCTCGGGCTGGCTTGAGATATGAGTATAGCTATATGAAAGCCGACTTTCCCGATGGAAGCGGTACGGGTTTCCATGCCAATCTCCATGACTGGGTGCCCTCCGCAAGCGTTCAATACAAGATAACAGACGCCCAAACGCTAAAGTTCAGTTATAGTACAAGCATCAATAGACCCGGTATCAAGTATCTTAATCCGGCTGTTGTTCGCACACCAAACTATGTATCTTATGGTAATGCTGACTTAGGAAGTAGTCATAACCAGAAGCTCCAAATGACCTATACATTAATCATTCCGAAACTGACATGGAGCTTCACTCCTTATTACTCCTTCACTAATAACGCCATAATAGGAACCCGTTACACAGACGGACAGGATATTGTTGCAACATACGATAACGTTATGAAGAAGAGAAGTCTGGGTTTCTCTTCTTACACGCAATGGCAACCTTTCACAGGAACGAGCCTTAGTTTGAATGGTTCGGTTAATTATTCACGGATCAGCATCCCCTCTCCTTCGATACAGAACAGAGGGTGTTGGGGGGATATATACTTCAATGTGGAACAGAAGTTACCATGGAAATTGACTTTCGAGATGAACCTTGATGTGCAATTCGGGCGTCCTGTATATACGCCTTACCTATATGGGGAACGCTGGAACAACTATATGTTCTATCTTACCAGACGTTTCCTCAAAGATAAACTCACCCTTACACTTTATAGCAAAATGCCTTTCACGAAACGACAGGAGTATAACACGCGTACCGTAAAAGGCGACTTTATAGGACAAGAGAAGTCTTGGGGTAAGCCAAGAGAGTTCGGTATTAGCCTCTCATGGAAATTCGGAAAGCTGCGTGCAAACGTGAAGAAAGTTGATAGGAGTATAAAGAATGATGACTTAGTGGGCGGTATGAAGTAATAAAGAGGGCTATCAGAAGTGAGCAAAAATTTGCTTATTAATATAAAAAGGAGTATCTTTGCGAAAAACAAAGATACTCCTTTTTATATATGGCAACACATCCCTTATGGTCTGACGACTACTGGTTACTCCTCCTCCAGCTGTATTTAAAGAAGCCGGAGGGCATGAAGCCAATGTATTCCCATGCGTTGGTAGAGCTTAGTTTGGAACTTCATATACCGCCAAAGAGCCTCTATGAACAGCAATTCAAGCTGCGCCACCGTGACACTCCAGTGTTACAACTTATCTGGGAAACCTATGCTGAGAACACACGCAAGCTCAATAAGGATGTGAAGAAACTGCGTTCAATGAAGGGATTCGGCAAAGCGAAGGAGTTTTATAATGGTGTGCAACTAAGGGAAACATTTGAGCATGACTTCCTTCCAATAGATGGTTATAATGAATTGAGACCTTTCATGCTCGTGATAATATTAGATCTTTACTTCCGACTGACGCCTATCACGATGGTAGAAGAGACTCCCGAGATACGCGAAATGGCTAAGTTGATGAAGATAAAAGCCCATTCAGTGGTGGAGGTAATGGATGCCTTTCAGGTTTGTGACCCTTATCTCAATCGCGAAGAACTAATGATTACGCCCCTGTTATTGCCTTGTCAGGATATATGGGACCGATATGGTAATGATAACCCAGATAGACTTTCTGCCCTTGCTGCACAATTAAAAGATTACTTCCAGTGATTTTCATGCTTTTTTTTAGTACTTTTGTAGCGTAATTCAGGTATAGTAATGGCACAAGAACAAGTACAGATTCAGACCCAAAAACAGCAACAGGTGCAGCGTCTCTCACAGCAACAAATGTTGCAAGTAAAGCTCTTAGAGATGCCACTAACCGAACTGGAAGAGTCTGTGAACGCCGAGTTAGATGATAACCCAGCGTTAGAAGCAGGTGGAGAGGAGTCTGATAGCATTGATACTAACGATTCCGTAGAACAGAGAGAGGATGATGATTTCGACTCACAACAGGAACGTGAGGAGCGACAAGACGCCCTTGACTCTGCTTTGGAACGTATGCAATCGGATGACGACTTGCCGACTTACGATTCAAGACAGCAACGCAACAATGCAGACTATGAGGAGATTGTTTACGGAGATACCACTTCCTTTATCGATAAACTCAATGAGCAGGTGGGCGAACTGGAGCTAACTGAACGGCAAAGGGATATTCTGGAGTATCTTATTGGTAGTTTAGACGATGATGGACTACTGCGGAAAGACTTAGACACCATCAGTGATGAACTTGCAATCTACCATGGTGTTGATGCTACAACACAGGAGATTGAGGATGTACTAAAGCTATTGCAGGACTTTGATCCAGCTGGTATCGGTGCCAGAAGTTTGCAGGAATGTTTGTTACTGCAAGTAGAGCGAAAGGTTGAAAACGGCGAGTGGCAACGCGACGGACAGTTATATCAATATGTGAAACAGGTTCTCACACGCCATTTCGATGCTTTCACGAAAAAGCATTGGGATAAGATTAAGGTTGCAATGGGGCTCTCTGATCTTCAAGTGGAGACCTTGCAAAAGGAGATACGCAAGTTAAATCCAAAGCCGGGAGCGTCTATGGGCGAAACACAAGGGCGTAACCTACAACAGATAACACCTGACTTTATCATCGAAACAGAGGATGATGGCACCGTTACCTTTAGTCTTAATCATGGTAATCTACCAGAGTTACACGTCTCACCGAGCTTTAATGAGATGCTGGCAGCCTATCGGAACAATAAAGCAGGTATGAATCGACAAGAGAAGGAAGCCTTGCTTTATGCCAAAGAGAAGGTTGATAAGGCACAAGGATTCATTGAGGCAGTGAAGCAAAGACGCCATACTCTACAAGTAACAATGCGTGCCATCATTGATATTCAGCGTAAATTCTTCCAAGACGGGGATGAGGCTGAATTGAAGCCAATGATTCTTAAGGATATAGCTGACCGCACCGGACTGGATATCTCGACGATTTCTCGAGTGAGCAACATCAAGTATGCGCAAACAAAGTGGGGCACTTTCCCACTTAGGTTCTTCTTTTCTGATAGCTACACAACCACTGATGGCGAGGAAATGTCTACTCGGAAGATTAAGATAGCACTGCGAGATCTAATCAAGGAAGAGGATAAGAGTAAGCCTCTTAGCGATGATGCATTGGCAAAACAACTAAAGGAAAAGGGCTTCCCGATTGCTCGGCGCACTGTTGCTAAGTATCGAGAACAACTGGGCTTACCGGTTGCAAGGCTTAGAAAAGAATGATTGTAAAGGTATTAGAAGAACCATTTGAGATGAATGAAAAGAATATTATATTAACCGCAAGAGTAGTGAGTATGGTGCTCACACCCTTTTACTTACCCGTAGTAGGCATTCTTGCTATCTTTACCTTCAGCTATCTTAGCATGTTCCCGTGGCAAGCTAAGCTCTCTTATATCCTATTGGTTTATGCCTTTACAGTGCTTTTTCCCACCGTTCTTATCCATCTCTACCGTCAGTATCAGGGGTGGACTCCTATACAATTAGGGCAGAAAGAGAAGCGAGTAGTACCTTATATATTATCCATTGTGTGCTATTTTACGTGCTTCTACATCATGAACTTACTTCATCTACCGCACATGCTGACCTCAATACTCATAGTTGCTCTGGTCATACAGATACTCTGTGCCATCATTAATATATGGTGGAAAATATCGACACACACGGCAGCTATTGGTGGAGTAACAGGTTCTTTGATAGCCTTCTCATTGTTATATAACTTTGATCCAATGTGGTGGCTATGCCTTACACTGATAGTTTCAGGGATGGTTGGAAGCAGTAGGATGATCCTTAGACAACACTCTTTAGAACAAGTGACATCGGGCTTCTTCCTTGGAATCGTCAGTTCATTCCTTACGATTATAAACTTATAAGTAAACGAGATAAGCATTAACTCAACTATAACATGAAGTAGATATGAAGCCATTAGTTAGTATTATCATGGGTTCAACAAGCGACTTACCCGTAATGGAAAAGGCTTGTAAGTGGTTAGAACAGCAAGAGATTCCTTTCGAAGTGAATGCTCTTTCAGCACACAGAACGCCTGATGCCGTTGAAACCTTTGCTAAAGAAGCCAAGGGAAGAGGCGTAAAAGTAATCATCGCAGGTGCTGGTATGGCAGCAGCCTTACCTGGTGTCATTGCCGCATCAACCCCATTACCAGTCATCGGAGTGCCTATCAAGGGTATGCTTGATGGTCTCGATGCGATGTTATCGATAATTCAAATGCCTCCAGGGATACCTGTTGCAACCGTAGGAGTCAATGGTGCACAGAACGCGGCGATACTTGCTGCAGAGATGATAGCGCTTGGTAACGATGCTATTGCACAAAAGATTGATAACTGGAAGGCGTCTTTAGGACAAAAGATAGAGAAGGCTAATAAGGAACTAGCAGCCATTCAGGACTATAAGTATAAGTGCTAAGCAACTTTATTTGCCGTAACTCACCATTCAAAACTCATCCTTCATGATTGTTACAATCGCTTACCAAGCATCGAGAGAGGCGTGAGTTTTGAATGATGGGGTATGAATTAAGAAGATAAAAGACAATGATTGATTTATTTAACTATGCCAGGAGGAAGACCACAGTAGCCCATGTTGGGGCATTGAACATCGGTGGTGAGAATCCAGTTCGTATACAGTCTATGACCACAACATCCACTGATGACACAGAAGGGAGTGTGGCTCAAGCCAAAAGAATCATTGATGCTGGAGGCGAACTCGTGCGCCTTACCACACAAGGAAAGCGTGAGGCAGAGAACTTAAAACATATCAATGCAGAGCTGAGAGCCGCTGGTTACAACACACCTCTGTGTGCAGACGTTCACTTCAATGCGAATGTTGCAGACGTAGCAGCGCTCTATGCAGAGAAAGTACGCATCAATCCGGGTAATTATGTGGACCCAGCTCGAACATTCAAAAAGCTTGAATATACTGACGAAGAGTATGCGCAGGAGTTGAAGAAGATTGAGGATCGACTCGTTCCATTCATCAATATCTGTAAAGAAAACCATACGGCAGTACGCATAGGAGTAAATCATGGTAGCTTATCAGACCGCATTCGCAATCGATATGGCGATACTCCGGAGGGCATAGTGGCAAGTTGTATGGAGTTCCTACACATCTTTCGCAAGCATAACTTCCATGATGTCGTTATCTCTATCAAGTCTTCTAATACCGTAGTAATGGTTCGCTCTGTCCGACTATTAGTTTCCGAGATGGAGAAAGAGGGCATGAATTACCCATTACACTTAGGTGTTACCGAGGCTGGAGAGGGTGAAGACGGTCGTATCAAGAGTGCTGTTGGTATTGGCGCATTGCTTGCTGATGGCATAGGAGACACCATTCGCGTATCGTTAAGTGAGGAACCTGAATGTGAGATACCCGTTGCCAAGTACCTTGCATGGTATCTTCGCCGTCACGAGAAGCATATTCTTATCCCTGGAGAAGCCTATGCTGGTTTCGATTACTTGCGTCCCGAACGTCGTAAGACAGTGGCTGCTGGTAACATAGGAGGCGATAACGTTCCTGTAGTCATTGCTACTCGTCACCCTAAACAAGCCGCTGTTGAGGTTTCATCAGCCGAGTTGCCAAGTCCAGACTATATCTATGTGCAGGGCGAACTACCAGAGAAACAAGAGAAGAAGCAAAGGTATATCCTCGATTATGATGCTTATATGAATCTTGCCAATAGTGGTTGTCAATCGTTGGAGAACGTTTATCCCATCTTTCCTGTTACTGGTATGCCTTTCATCAGTGCAATTAATAAGGATGTGAAGTTCCTTGTTTTGAAGTTTGGAACACCCTCCGAGGAGTTCTTAGCATGCTTAAAAGCTCATCCAGAGGTGGTTGTTATCTGCATGACTAACCATCAGAACCGCCTTGGAGACCAACGCGCACTGGCTCATCAACTGATGGTTGCAGGCGTGAAGAACCCTCTTATCTTCGCACAAATGTATCAACACTCTACGACGGATGCACCTATACAACCAGCCAATACACCTGCTTCGTTAATAGTTAGCCCCAAAGAGCAATTCCAACTAGAAGCTGCTGCGGACATGGGAGCACTCATGATGGATGGACTCACCGATGGTTTATGGCTCATGAATAATGGAGATTTGGCACAGGAAGATGTTGAACAGACTGCTTTCGCTATCCTTCAGGCAGGCAGATTACGCATGGTTAAAACCGAATACATCTCTTGTCCGGGCTGCGGACGTACCCTCTACGACCTCAGAACCACCATTGCTCGCATCAAAGAAGCCACTAAAGGCATGAAAGGACTTAAAGTAGGTATCATGGGATGTATCGTTAATGGACCTGGAGAAATGGCTGATGCGGACTACGGATACGTTGGTGCTGGACCGAAGAAGGTGAGCCTCTATCGTAAACAAGTGTGCATTGAACATAACATACCAGAGGAGGAAGCAGTAGAGCATCTGCTTGCTTTGATAAGAGCTGATCAAGCAGAAAAGAACAAGTAATAGATATCCCATCATCAAGAGAAGTCCCTTTCGAGGGGCTTTTTGTAATGAATTCATCATGTATAAGGCACTTATATAGAGCAAATTAGGCGTATCTGTTAAAAAAAGTAATAATGTTGATAAAGTAAAAAGGTAGTATATTAATCGCTTGTATCTTTCCTTTTTATCACCTATCTTTGCACCATGAAGGTACTAAAGAGGTTTAAGCTACAACCCCTGAGACGCTATAATCTATCCATATTAGGCGCACAGGTAGGCGTATATGCTGCTCTTGTCTCTATCTGGACACTGGTCACCATGCTCATAGAACATGATATCAACACCATTCAAGAGTCAATTCGCATCAACGCTTTAGTACTCTTCTTGCTCTTAATTGTCTTCATGGTCAACTTCTATCTACTTGTTCCTTACTTCTTCGAAGCAAAAGATAGGATTAAACAATGGACCTTTTGGATTATCAATTTAGTGTTTATTATCCTCTGGGATAAGCAGTTTTTCAACATATATAACGCCACCTTGCCATCCGATACCACCCGAATTGGATTCTATCAGTTCGGTGTTCTATGGATGATACTCAACTATGCTATGGTCGTAGCAGCCATCTTTGTGCGGTATTATATCCGTCACAACGCATTGAAAAGACAGCTAAGAGAACAGAAACAGAAGATGACAGAGGCAGAGTTAGCCTGGTTGAAGAACCAACTAAACCCTCATTTCCTCTTCAATACACTGAACAATATAGCGTCACTAACGCAGACCAGCCCTGCAAATGCACAACGGGCAATAGGTCAACTATCAGAGTTATTGCGCTACACATTGTATGCCACGCAGCCAAAAGAGGTGAGTTTGATGGGCGAGATAGCCTTTATTAAGAACTACATCAACCTCATGCGCCTTCGTTCGGGGGCTAATGTGGAGATAACCAGCCAGTTCACAATTCAGAACTCACAGCTATTAATAGCCCCACTGTTATTCCTTACGCCCGTTGAGAACGCTTTTAAACATGGTATCAGTGCCACCAATCCATCGTTCATACACATCTCTATCATTGAAGAAGACGGTAACATCATCTTCTTATCAGAGAATAGTAACTACCCAAAGAACGCCACTGACAAGAGTGGGAAAGGCATTGGACTGGAGAATATGTACCGCCGGTTAGAGTTAATATACCCTCGCCACTATCGCATCCATCAAGTCATTGACCGCAACATATACCGCACAAAGATTACTATCACACCTTTCGAGCATTAAAGAATGATGATGATTCAAGTGCAAAAACAATATGGAACTATAAAACAAAACATGAGATTATACAATAGGGAAGATGCCATACAACACATGAACAGATTGGCGAAGGAGAATAAAGACTTTGTCTTCATCATCAATTATGAGGCTAATGGGGCTTACGTAGCCGAGACTTCCGATATAGATCCTACGGAGTTATTATATTCCTTTCCCTCTTTTGATAACGTTCCAAGCGACGAATCCTGTAATAACGAGGAGGTGGAATGGCAAATCCAACCACTCACAAGAGACGAATATGAGCCTCGCATCAATCTCATTAAGCATTACGAGCAACAAGGAGACAGCTATTTAGCCAATCTCACATGCAAGATCCCCATTCAAACAAACCTCTCTTTGCATGACATCTTCCTACGTTCAAAGGCGTTATACCGCTGTTGGATGAAAGGAAAGTTCGTCTGTTTCTCCCCCGAGATATTTGTTCGTATCAATGAGAAGGGCGTTATTTCTTCTTATCCGATGAAGGGAACAATCGCTGCCACAGTCCCCCACGCATCTAAAACCCTGTTAGACAACAAGAAAGAAGCGGCAGAACACGCTACTATCGTTGACCTCATCCGCAACGATTTGAGCATGATTGCAAGTAAAGTAAGCGTCTCTCGCTATCGATACATCGACCGTTTGGCGACAAATAAAGGACAAATATTGCAGACAAGTTCGGAGATTACAGGGCAACTCGCTACTAATTACAGAGAAGAAATTGGTAGTTTGCTCTTCCGCCTACTGCCCGCTGGGTCAATAACAGGTGCTCCAAAACGTCGAACCATGGAGATTATTCATGAGGCGGAAGGCTATGAAAGGGACTTCTATACGGGTGTTATGGGTTGTTACAGTAATGGTGCTCTGGATAGCGCAGTGATGATTCGCTTCATAGATGAGGATGAGCAAGGACATTACTACTATAAGGCTGGGGGCGGTATAACGGCTCAGAGCAATAATAATGACGAATACAACGAGGTAATAGAAAAGGTTTATGTGCCAATATATTGAGTCTTTAAGGGTCGTGGATGGGCACATCTGCAACCTTGCATACCATCAGCAGCGAATGAACAAAACACGATTAGAAGTGTTCGGACAGCCTACTCCCCTACTCCTTAACGATATTCTAAAGAACGTAAAGGCTCCTTCTGGGCTTGTTAAGCTACGTTTTATTTATGATGAGACAGGTATTCATGACATGAGCTGTACGCCTTACAAACGCAAAGAAATACACTCCTTACGTCTTGTTACAGCCAACAACATTGATTACAGATACAAGAGTGTGGATCGGTCTGCCCTTAATCAACTCAAAGAAAAGCAAGGCAAGTGTGACGAAATATTGATTATTCGCAATAACCACATCACTGATACCTCTTATACAAACGTGGCTCTCTATGATGGCAAACAATGGTTTACACCCTCTACCCCACTCCTTCAAGGTACAATGAGGCAGAGTTTGCTGGATAAAGGACTACTACAAGAGCGTGAACTCCTCGTCTCCGACCTCCCTAACTACAAGCAGATTAGCCTCTTCAATGCTATGATGGAACTCGGAGAAGTGGTCTTACCAGTGAACAAGATTATAGGTTAGGACGTTAGGGATATAGGCTCTTCTCCATATAAGAAGAGCCTCCCCTATCCTACAGCACACCAACTATTAAATCATTAGAAACACTTGTCTGTTCACAAAGAAACTCTGTTTTAAACAAATTATTAGATTAAAAATTAATTATTATTAATCTATTTATAATGTATTATTAATCTCTTCTTTAATTATCAAAGAGCTTATTGATGATATAAATAAGCCTTGATGCTATCATTAAAAGGCTTTTCCTTTTCTATACAAGTCCATTAGCTGCAATGCTATATGGCATTTTTAAGAGAAGAGACAGAGCCTGTATTGCAGAAAGAAAGATAATTGCAGCAGACTTAAAAACATACAAATAAAACAGAGCAAAAAGTTAAGAAGGAAAGAGGAAACCATGAGTTAGAAAGCAGCAAAAGCCCCAGAATACAAAAATCTTATGTTTTTTTGGTATTGCAATACAAATATCTTATAAGAATTTTGTACTCCACTACAAAATAGCTATATTTGTCCTTGTATGCAACAAGAGCATATTTACGAATCAGGCATATAGTTTCGTACAATCGTAACATCTGATAATATAGATAGTTTCATCCTATGAGAATACCGCAGAAGAGGATACATTACCACTTTATTGATTATCTTTATTATGTCGGAGAACATAAATACACAGGGCGAATGGATGGTCCATTTATGATTTGCCTGCCTCTTTTTATACCCTTGATGATTTTATTCTTCAAGCTAAACATATACGTAATAAGCCCCAAATGGGACTTTTGTATAGCTTTTCTGATTGTCTTTCTAACTGCTAACTATATCATCTCTAAACTATACGAACGTAATAACAGGAGGGAACGAGTACTCAAACACTTTAAGAAAACACTATGGGGAAATGATGCTGTGATGGCTGCCTTTATATTAATGTGGTTTCTTACAAATATAAGCCTACCCCTTTTTTTCATCAAACTATAACACATAAAAAAGCCAATACACGTGAGTTTATGCAAGACCAGTATGTATTGGCTTATATTATAAGTGCTTATTACGAATCTATCCGTTCAGTATCTTCTTAATATCGTTGAGCTTATTAAGGGCTTCAACAGGCGTTAAGTTATTGACATCAAGCCCAAGAATCTCATCACGAATCTGCGTAAGTACAGGGTCATCAAGCTGGAAGAAAGAGAGTTGAACGCCCTCCCTACTCTTCTCCAAATGCTCGACAGCAGACTTACCAACACTTCCCACTTGTGAATTATCAGCCTCTAACTCCTTTAGAATAACGTTTGCCCGCTTTACTATTGAGCGTGGCATACCAGCGATTTCAGCAACATGAATACCGAAAGAGTGCTCACTTCCGCCTCGTGTTAACTTACGAAGAAAGATGATCTTACCGTCTACCTCCTTCACAGAAACATTATAGTTTTTGATGCGAGAGAAGCTCTTCTCCATCTCATTCAATTCATGGTAATGGGTCGCAAAGAGCGTTCGCGCCTGTGCTTTAGGATGCTCATGTAGATACTCAACTATCGCCCATGCAATGCTTATTCCATCGTATGTACTGGTGCCACGTCCCAACTCGTCAAAGAGAACTAACGAACGCGGCGTGACATTGTTGAGGATATTTGCGGCCTCAGTCATCTCTACCATAAAGGTTGACTCACCCAATGAGATATTGTCGGAAGCCCCCACACGTGTGAAGATCTTATCTACTATACCAATACGCGCACGCTCCGCAGGAACAAAACAACCTATTTGTGCCAAGAGAACTATCAGTGCTGTTTGACGCAAAAGGGCTGATTTACCAGCCATATTAGGACCTGTTATCATCATAATCTGCTGATGTTCGGTATCTAACTTAACGTCATTAGGAACGTACTGTTCACCTATTGGCAACTGAGTCTCTATAACAGGATGACGCCCTTGGTGTATGTCCAGTACATCAGACTCATCCACTGTCGGGCGCACATAATGCTGTTGTAAGGCTATCTTCATAAATGATAACAAGCAGTCGAGATGTGCCACAAGGTTGGCATTAACCTGTATCTGTGGGATAAAAGGTTGCATGTCTTGAATCAACTCCATAAAGAGTTGCCCCTCACGAGCCAATATCTTCTCATCAGCACCAAGTATCTTCTCTTCATACTCCTTAAGTTCTGGCGTGATATAACGCTCTGCCTGTGCCAGTGTTTGCTTACGGATCCAATCCTTAGGAACCTTATTTTTAAAGGTATTACGCACCTCTAAGTAATAACCAAACACATTATTGAACCCCACCTTAAGCGAGGTTATACCCGTCTGTGCGATCTCTTTCTCTTGTATCTCAAGTAGATACTGCTTTCCATTATCACGAATTGAACGTAAATCATCCAATTCCTTATCATATCCAGATGCTATCACATCCCCTTTAGCGACCAGTTGTGGTGGGTCAACATTGATTTCTTTCTCTATACGATCACGTAGGCTCGCACAGAGATTCAACTGCTCTCCTATCCTATTCAGCGACTTATTATTCGTAGAAAGGCATTCTGCTTTCACTAGTTCGATAGCTTTTAAAGCATTCTTCAGCTGTACCACCTCACGTGGAGATACCCTTCCAACAGCTACCTTAGATATGATTCGTTCTAAGTCACCCATCTGGTGGAACTGTTCATCAATGTTGTTACGGAAATCGGAGGCTCGGAAGAAATGATCAACGATGTCTAATCGTTCGTTGATAACCGCTACATCTTTCAAAGGAAAGACCACCCAACGCCGAAGCATACGCCCACCCATAGGGGTGATGGTATTGTCGATGACATTAAGAAGAGACGCTCCACCCTCATTCATAGGGGCTATCAGCTCCAGAGAACGAACCGTAAAGCGATCCATTCGCACGTATTTATCCTCTTCAATACGCGTTAATGAGGTGATATGATTTATCTGTGTATGTTGCGTAAGGTCAAGGTATTGCAGGATAGCACCTGCTGCTATCACACCATTAGACAAGTGTTCAACACCGAAACCCTTAAGGTTTTTAGTGCCAAAGTGCTTTAGTAACTTTTGACGAGCAGTCTGATCGGTGAAGACCCAATCGTCCATCTCAAACGTACATAAGCGTGTTCCAAAGTAACGTTCGAAGTCTCTTCGCTTCGAACGATCGAATAATACCTCCTTAGGTTGGAAACTTCCAAACAGCTTCTCGACGTAATCAAAGGTTCCTTCGCCCGTTAGGAACTCACCAGTTGATATATCCAAGAAACTGACACCACATGCACTTTTACCAAAGTGAATGGCAGCCAAGAAGTTATTCTCCTTATAGTTCAACACGTTATCACTAAGGGCTACACCTGGAGTAACCAACTCTGTGATACCACGTTTCACCATCTTATCCATTGCGGATAAGCCTTTTTTACCCTTAATAGCCTCTCGCTTCTTCTTAGGATCTTCTAATTGGTCGCAAATAGCAACTCTTTTACCAGCTCGGATGAGCTTAGGTAGATAGGTATCAAGGGCATGATGAGGGAAACCAGCCATCTCTATAGAACCGCTAAGTCCCCCATTATTACGACGAGTAAGGGTTATACCAAGTACACGAGCTGACTCCACTGCATCTTCACCATAGGTTTCATAGAAGTCACCACACCTAAAGAGTAACATTGCATCAGGGTGTTGTGCCTTCATCGAGAAGAACTGCTTCATCATTGGGGTTAGTCCCTTGTCATCTTTTACCATAGCTATTTACGTCTTTTTTAGTCTTTTCTTATATCCTTTTAAAGTTTACAAAAGTACAAAAAAGACTATGAAAGCCCAAATAAATAAACCATTAACCATACTTGTTAATGGTAAGAAGTCTTCTAAAGTAGACCTTAGAACAACATAAAAGACTAAGATTTACCTCGCAAAAAACATTATAATGCAACGCCAACAGCCTTTGCCAAGGTTTCTTTTATATATGCATTAATGGTCATACCAGCTTGTTGTGCCAATAGTGCAATATGACTATGAATCTCTGGAGTAAGGCGTACATTGAGGTTTCCACTATATGACTTATGAGGCTGTATACCTGCTGCTGCACAACTATTAAGATAGTCGTCTACTGCACCTTCAAAATCCTTACGAAGATCATTCACGTTTTCACCTTCGTATGTAATGGCATCCTTGCACATACCTAACACCTTTCCATAAAGGCAATTATCCTCTTCACTATAATCAACACTGCCTATGTAACCTTTATAAGTCATTGTTCCCATGTTGTATCCTCCCTACTTTATATAATTATTAACCTTTAGGAATATCATTACTTGCTTCATCACGTACCCTTTAATAATATTAGTTGGATGCGGTTTGTGCATAATGTAACGATTACCATCACTCTCATTTACAAAGATAACACGTGATCCCGATGTGGAACCTTTATGTTCTAAATGGAAACCAAACTGCTTGAATAACATTTCCATCTCACCAAAAGAGAAGTCTTTTGGGAGTTCATTGAAACGTTTAAGTAGCTTATCTTTCTTATTCATAATAGTCTTCTCGTGTACAAAAGTAACTATTATTAGTTACAAACACAAATTATTATGGTTGTTTTTAATGGTTTATTATAACAAAGAATAACATGACATTCATTCCAAGACTTCTATAACAATAACTGAAAAAAGCATTTTACAGAAGATAGAGTGGGGTAGGGTGGTTTATAAACAGAAAACCTTTCCCATAAACAAGGAAAGGTTTTCAATATATCGTTACTTCTTTTTATAAAGTATCGGATTCGTTGAAGGATCGTTGTACATCTTCATCTGCCTGTAAACCTTCATATATTTTCGTCCATGCTGAATATCATCAAGCAACTGATCAATAGCCAAACTAAGGTCTTTCTGTTGCTCACAAAGGATATTCAACTTCGACTTACACTTCTCTATATGCTCCTCTGATGCATCTTTACGCTCGGTCTGCTCCTTCATGTGATATATCTTTAATGCAAGGATAGAGAGGCGATCTACTGCCCACGCAGGACTCTCAGTGTTAATAGTAGCATTCGGTAAAGGCGTTACATCAGAGTAGAGTTGACGGAAATAAGAGTCTATCTGTTCTACAAGATCTGTACGATCTTGATTTGAACGGTCTATTCTGTGCTTAAGACTCATACCATCTTCTGGACTGAGATGTGGGTCACGGATAAGATCTTCGAAATGCCATTGAACGGTATCAATCCAGCATTTCAAATAGAGACGATTCTCTATCGACTCCCTGTCATAAGGGTTATTAATCGGGGTATCAACGTTATCTGTGACATGATAATCACGAATAGCTTGATTAAAGATCTCGTTACACTGTTCTGTAAATGACATTCGGGTATTACTTTTTAATTATTGTGCAAATATAAACCAAAATACTTAAAGCACAAAATAAAACAGATGTTTTTAATGCCTATAGGATTTAAAGAAAGGAAAGAAAGATATAAAAGCAATAACAAGAATGTTTTCCGTACAATGCAAAAGATTATTTTCTTATGAGCTACTAGTGTGCGGAAAAAGATAGGGTAGGGATGTATAAGAAAACAGAAGAGCCTTACTTACCCATAACAAAAGGCTCTTCTTCCTGTAACGAGAGCCTCCCTTGAATGCGAAAAGGGCGTCTTTTCATTTTGAGAAATAAGTAGGTACAGGGGGCAATACTACTGGATAAGAGTATAACAAAAAGGATAAACGGAAAGACATAATAACAATATTACTAAGAGATATTTTCATTTTCCTGTCACTCCTGTCATACTTTCATTAGTTATAACTTATTGCTATATAAATAATTAGCCGAAATGTTAAAACTGACAGCAACTGAAATATAAAAATAATTTGGGTTTTGTAGTAAACCAATGAGGCTTTTGAAAACTATGGAAAACATAAGGCATTTAACTTATTTCATACTAACTCCATTGCAACCATAAGTAATTTAAAGTGAAGAACTATCTCCTCTTAATAAGACATCATTATAAATCCAGCACATAATTTATATCAAAGAAAGGCTAAAACTAACTTACCTTATATTATAAGTAACATTTGAATGAAGTGAGATAATCGTTTGAAGAGACGCAAGATAAAGTGATAAATCATAGAAAAACATGCACAAACTATAGGGTGTTGTGCATGTTTGAGTGCTTTTTTACGTCAAAAACTTGCATACATGGAAAATTTATATTTCCTTTGCAGGCGCATTTTAGAATTTAGAAATCAATATTAAACAATTTAAAACTTACAGTTATGTCAGAAATTGAATCAAAAGTAAAGGCTATTATCGTAGATAAACTTGGTGTTGACGAGGCAGAGGTTAAGCCAGAGGCAAGCTTCACAAACGATCTTGGTGCAGACTCTTTGGACACTGTAGAGCTCATCATGGAATTTGAGAAAGAGTTTGGTATCTCTATTCCAGACGATAAGGCTGAGAAGATTGCTACTGTTGGCGATGCAATCGCTTACATTGAGGAAAACGCTAAGTAAGTTTAGCCTATATGTAAAAAGCACCAGGCAAAGCACTTTGTTTTGCTTGGCTTTTTTTTAGGTTACTTGTTTTAACTTATATTTCAACGCATGGAATTAAAGAGAGTAGTTGTAACAGGTCTTGGTGCCGTTACTCCTTTAGGCAATACTCCAGAGGAGACTTGGCAGAATATGCTGGCAGGTAAGAGTGGTGCTGCACCTATTACATATTTCGATACAACGCAGTTCAAGACACAATTTGCATGTGAGGTTAAGAACCTAAACGTCAATGAATACATTGATCGTAAGGAGGCTCGCAAACTTGATCGTTACACTCAATTAGCAATTATCAGTGCTATGCAAGGTGTTAAGGACGCTGCTATCGACTTGGAGAAAGTTGATAAAAACCGCGTTGGCGTTATCTATGGTGTAGGTATTGGTGGTATCAAAACTTTCGAAGATGAGGTTACTTACTATGCACAACATCTAGAGAATGGTCCTAAGTTCAACCCATTCTTCATTCCAAAGATGATCGCTGATATTGCGGCAGGACAGATTTCAATCCACTTCGGATTCCATGGTCCTAACTACACAACAACATCTGCATGTGCTTCATCTACTAATGCATTAGCATCAGCATTTAATCAGATTCGTTTAGGAAAGGCTGACATCATTGTTAGTGGTGGTGCAGAAGCTGCCATCTGTGCTTGTGGTGTAGGTGGTTTCAATGCTATGCACGCACTTTCAACACGCAATGATGACCCAGAACATGCATCTCGTCCATTCTCAGCAAGCCGTGATGGCTTCGTAATGGGAGAGGGTGCTGGCTGCTTGATACTCGAAGAATTAGAGCATGCAAAGGCTCGTGGTGCTAAGATCTATGCAGAGATGGTTGGTGAAGGTGAATCTGCTGATGCTCATCATATCACTGCATCTCACCCAGAGGGACTTGGTGCTAAACTCGTCATGAAGGCAGCTTTAAATGATGCGCACTTGAATCCAGAGGATATAGACTATATCAACGTACATGGTACTTCTACTCATGTTGGTGATATCTCAGAAGCTAAAGCCATCAAGGAGTTGTTTGGTGAAGCTGCTTACAAGCTCAACATCTCTTCTACAAAGAGTATGACAGGTCACTTACTCGGTGCCGCTGGTGCTGTAGAAGCCATGGCTTGCGTATTGTCTGTGCAAAATGATATAGTTCCTCCAACTATCAATCACGAAGAAAATGATAATGATCCAGAGCTGGATTACAACTTAAATTTCACGTTCAACAAAGCTCAGAAACGTGAAGTTCGTGCTGCACTCAGCAACACCTTCGGCTTTGGTGGTCACAACGCTTGTGTCATATTCAAGAAATATGCTGAATAATATAGTTGATAGAATAAAGCTCCCTTTCCGCAAGGAGAAGGAGCTTTATTTGTCTTTGTACCATATCATTGGCTTTATTCCCCACAATATCGATTATTACAAGACTGCTCTTTTGCACAAGAGTATAGCACGTCGTAATGCAAAGGGAAAGCCTGTAAACAATGAACGACTCGAGTTTCTCGGCGATGCAATACTTGATGCTATTGTTGGCGACATTGTTTACGAGCATTTCCCATATAAGCGTGAAGGCTTCCTTACCAATACACGCTCCAAGATAGTACAACGTGATACACTCAACAGATTGGCTAAAGAGATGGGAATCAATCAATTGATTCTCTCTAATGGGCACTCTTCTTCTCACAATAGTTATATGGGAGGAAATGCATTTGAAGCACTTGTTGGGGCACTTTATCTTGATCATGGCTACAATGCTTGTATGGAGTTTATGAGAAAGCAGATTCTTGGTGAACTCATTAATATAGATAAGGTGGCATATAAAGAAGTGAACTTTAAGTCAAAGCTCATCGAATGGAGCCAGAAGAATAAGGTCAATATGGAGTTCCGACTCATCGAACATGAGAAGGACAAACAAGGCAGTCCTACTTTCCACTTCCAAGTCTTTATGGAAGAGATTGCATGTGGTGAGGGACGTGGATACTCAAAGAAAGAAGGACAACAAGAGGCTGCTAAACTCACTCTTCAGCGTCTTCGTCGTGAACCACAGTTCATTGAAGAGATCTTTTCAGCTAAGGCTAACCGCACAAAGATGGAGGAAGAACCAGTCTTAAATGTACCTGAAACATCGCAAGACATGAGTTTTATCGTAAGCTCAGATACAGAAAAAGAAAAGCAGGAAACACCTTTCTATACAGAAGTATTCGATGAGAAAACATCTGCCGCAGACAATAAGAAGACAAAAGAAAATGCTTTTTTCCAACAGGAAGAAGAAGATTCTAAGGCTGATGAATTCGATCTCTCGGGTATCTCTCATTCACAAAAGATGGACAAAGAGAGTATTATTGCGGCAGCTGAATCACAAGCTTTCGAAAAGTAAAGATCATACCTTAATAAAAGAAAAGACGATGATGATTGACTATCATCGTCTTTTCTTTTATCTTAAAATACCAGCTCTAACACCATTACTAACCTATCAATTACTACCTATTTGCTAGTCTCGAATTAATTATGTACTTTTGCATCAAAGATATAAACGTTTATTAGAACATGGCATTAAAATGTGGTATAGTAGGACTACCAAACGTTGGTAAGTCTACTCTTTTCAACTGTCTAAGCAGTGCCAAAGCACAGGCAGCTAACTTCCCGTTCTGTACTATCGAACCGAATCTCGGTGTAATTAGCGTTCCAGACGAACGCCTCAATAAGTTAGCAGAGATTGTTCACCCAGGAAGAATCGTTCCTGCTACCTGCGAGATTGTTGATATTGCAGGGCTTGTAAAGGGAGCTTCTAAGGGTGAAGGACTCGGTAATAAGTTCCTTGGTAACATCCGTGAATGTGACGCCATCATACATGTTATTCGTTGCTTTGAGGATGATAACGTTGTAAGAGAAGGTGGTATGGCTGTTAATCCAATAGAAGATAAAGAAATTATTGATACTGAGTTGCAGTTAAAAGACCTTGAAACGATAGAGTCACAACTCGCAAAACAACAGAAGATTGCAGCTACTGGTAATAAAGATGCTAAGATCCTTGTATCTGTACTAGAAGCTTATAAGGAGGTACTAGAGCAAGGTAAGAATGCACGTAGCGTTGAGTTCGAAAGCAAAGAAGAACAACAAGCAGCACACGATCTCTTCCTTTTAACCACTAAGCCAGTTCTTTATGTTTGCAATGTAGACGAGTCTAGCGCAAAGACAGGCAATGAATACAGCAAACAGATTGAGAAGATTGCTGCTGAAGAAGGAGCTGAAGCAATGGTTATAGCTGCTAAGACAGAAGAAGACATCGCTTCTCTCGATAGTTATGAGGATAAGCAAATGTTCCTCGAAGAGCTTGGTTTGGAAGAGAGTGGTGTGAACCGTCTTATCAATAAGGCTTATCATCTCCTCAACTTACAGACTTTCATCACTGCAGGTGAGATGGAGGTGAAGGCATGGACATTCCATAAAGGATGGAAAGCACCACAATGTGCAGGTGTTATTCACACCGACTTTGAAAAGGGATTTATACGTGCTGAGGTCATCAAATACGAAGATTACATTAAATATGGCTCTGAGGCAGCTATCAGAGAAGCAGGTAAACTAGGCATAGAAGGTAAGGAGTATGTTGTACAAGATGGTGATATCATGCACTTCCGATTCAATGTATAAGCAATAACTCACATCACTATGAATACGTTACTTTATATTGCTTGGAGACCAGACGAGTATCTCATACATATTGGTTCTGCAGGTATTCGATGGTATGGAATGTGTTGGTTAGTGGGTTTAGCACTCGGCTTCTTCATGATGAAGTGGCTCTATAAACGCCATAATTACCCTGATGAGAAGTTTGAACCACTCTTCCTTTACATGTTCATAAGCATTCTTGCAGGTGCAAGATTGGGTCATTGCCTCTTTTATGAGCCCGAATACTTCCTTACTTCATGGGATCATGTCATCGAAATGATCGTCCCTATCAAGCATTTAGCTAATGGTTCATGGACTTTCTCAGGCTATCAAGGACTCGCATCACATGGTGGTGTCATTGGAATGCTCATTGGTTTATCCCTTTACATACATCGTATGAAGATGCCAACATGGGTTGTTCTTGACTTCTTTGGGATTGTTTCAGGACTCACAGCGACCTTTATTCGTTTTGGAAACCTTATGAATTCAGAGATAATCGGTAAGGTTACTGATGTGCCATGGGCGTTTATCTTCTATAAAGTTGATACTTATCCACGCCATCCAGGGCAACTCTATGAGGCGATAGCATACATTTGTTTCTTCGCAATCATATACTTTATATATAGACGCCACCCTGAGAAAGTGGGTACAGGACTCTTTTTCGGTCTCTGTTTAACGCTTATCTTCACCTTTAGATTCTTCATTGAATACACCAAGGAGGTGCAAGAAACATTCGAAGCAGGCCTTCCTATTGATATGGGACAGATACTTAGTATTCCGTTCATTATAATAGGTTTAGGAGCTATCAGGCACTCCTTTAAAGCAAAACCAACTAAAGTATAATACTCTAAAGGCTGTTCTAAATATCAATCTATCGTTTAGATACATTATAGATAATATTTGGAACAGTCTTTCTTTATACCCTTCTTTCTTACTATAAACACTCATCTTTATTATTCAAAACACCCGAATAGGGTAGAAGAGAGCATTTCTTAATATAAAAAATAATCTATTTTTATATTGCCTTTCATCTGTTTAAATTCTATTTTTAGTCTATTTTCCTAAATAAGAAAAGCCTTTCTCTAATTTAAAGAGCTGTTTTCTCTATCATACATAGGCTTTTAAAAGGATAAAAGAGCTACTTTCTCAATTTATAACGGATAATTACATCTTCAATTAGAAACGTTTTGAGACAATAGAGATAAGACTTATAATTACTGAAAAATACTATTTCCAACACATCAGAAAATAGATTAATTCGATAATTATTAAAACTTTATAAGGATTAAAAAATATCCATTTTAGACAACAATCTATCGTTATTTTTTGGTAACTTTGCCAATAATAAAGATACAAATAATACGTAACTATTTGATAAATAATTGTTTATCAAAGGCATAATAGTTATTTATTCGATTAGAAGTAGATTAAAATAGAAAACTTATAAATAGATTCAATGGATATAATAAAGCGTAATGGCGAATCGGAAAGATATAATAATAACAAGATAGCGATAGCCATTAAGAAGAGTTTTATCAGCACTGGTAAGACCATAAAGGACGAAGAGATAGCCGCAATGGTGGCTGAGGTTGAGCAGATTATCATTGATAATCCAGACCAAAGAACCGTTGAAGAGATTCAAAATCAGGTGGAGAAGCATCTCATGATGCACGGTCATTATGACGAAGCAAAGAACTTCATCCTCTTTAGATACCAACGCAACGAGCAGAGAAAGGCTATCAATGACATAGCTCGAATGGCTGATGATACCGAATTAACCACTGTTCTGCAAGACGTGGCACGTGAGTATCGAGAGCGTGTATATAGTATGATGACTCTTCAAGAGAAGTTTGCTAACCTTTGCAAACCGGGTATGTCGCATAAAGAAGCTATAGACACTCTTATCAAAGCTGCCGTAGAATTGACCACTCCTGAAGCTCCTGCCTGGGAGATGATATCGGCTCGCATCTTATCATATAGGGCTGAACAGAAGATAAAGAAACAGGAAGATGAAATTGGAATAGATGGTTTCTACAATAAGTTGAAATACATGACTTCCGAAGGTCTATATGGTGAATATATCCTACAGAACTATACTGAAGAGGAAATCAATGAAGCGGCTACCTTTATCAAAGAAGAGCGTAACAAACTATTGAACTATTCGGGTTTGGATCTTCTTCTAAAGCGTTATGTTATTAAGAACTATGCGGGAAAAGCTATTGAGAGAGTACAGGAGATGTATCTCGGTATAGCCCTTCATCTTGCCATGCCAGAGCAGAAAGAGAACCGCCTCATGTGGGTTCATCGCATCTATGACATGCTTAGTAAATTAGAAGTTACTATGGCAACTCCAACACTTTCGAACGCTCGCAAGCCTAATCATCAGCTATCCAGTTGCTTCATCGACACCGTTCCTGACAGCCTTGATGGTATTTATCGTAGTTTGGATAACTTCTCACAAGTAAGCAAGTTCGGCGGTGGTATGGGTATGTACTTTGGTAAGGTGCGTGCCACGGGAGGTAATATCAGAGGATTTAAAGGCGTTGCTGGTGGTGTAATTCGTTGGATGAGACTTGTTAACGATACAGCAGTTGCGGTAGATCAGTTGGGTATGCGTCAAGGTGCAGTAGCGGTTTACTTGGATGTATGGCATAAGGACTTACCAGAGTTCTTACAACTTCGCACGAATAACGGAGACGATCGTATGAAGGCACATGACATCTTCCCAGCTGTTTGTTATCCTGACCTTTTCTGGAAGATGGCGGATGAGAACTTGGATCAGAATTGGTATCTTTTCTGTCCAAATGAGATCATGCGCATCAAAGGATATTGTCTTGAAGATTGTTACGGAGAGGAGTGGGAACGCAAGTATCTCGATTGTGTCAACGACCAAAGACTCACGCGTCGTGTGATAAGTATCAAAGATATCATCCGATTGGTTCTACGTTCTGCGGTCGAGACGGGTACTCCATTCACATTCAATCGAGATACAGTTAACCGCGCAAACCCTAATCACCACAAGGGCATGATATACTGTTCTAACCTCTGCACGGAGATTGCGCAGAACATGGCACCTATAGAGACTGTATCGAAGACTATCGAAACGAAGGACGGAGAAACTATTGTTGTCACAACTACCAAACCGGGTGAGTTCGTCGTTTGTAATCTAGCCAGTCTTTCTCTAGGTCGCCTTCCTTTGGAGGATGAAGAACAGATGAGAGAGAAGGTAGCAACGATAGTTCGCGCCTTAGACAATGTGATAAGTCTTAACTTCTATCCCGTTCCTTATGCAGAAATAACTAATCAAAAATATCGCTCAATAGGGCTCGGAATCAGCGGTTATCACCATGCTTTGGCTAAGAGAAGAATAAAGTGGGAGAGTGAAGAACATCTACAATTTATGGACAAAGTGTTCGAAACTATCAACCGTTCGGCGATACTTGCTAGCTCTAATCTAGCCAAAGAAAAGGGCAGTTATCAGTACTTTGAGGGTAGCGACTGGCAAACGGGTCTATACTTTGACAAGCGTGGTTACGATAGTGATGAGTGGAAAGAAGTGCGCAAAACAGTGGCTTTACAGGGTATGCGCAATGCTTATCTATTGGCTGTTGCACCGACCAGTAGCACTAGTATCATTGCAGGAACTACGGCTGGACTAGACCCTATTATGAAGCGATTCTTCTTAGAGGAAAAGAAAGGGAGTATGCTCCCTCGCGTTGCTCCAGAACTATCTGACGAAACTTACTGGATGTATAAGAGTGCATATCTAATCAACCAGAAGTGGAGCATAAAGGCATCTGGTGTTCGCCAGCGTCATATTGACCAGGCGCAGAGTATGAACCTATATATCACCAACGACTTCACCATGCGCCAGGTGCTCGACCTGTACTTATTGGCTTGGAAGAGCGGAGTAAAGACGATTTATTACGTTCGAAGTAAGTCATTAGAGGTGGAGGAATGTGAGAGTTGTGCATCTTAACTTTCCGAAAATAACTTACATTTTATTTGTATCTAACGGATGATTCTTATCATAAAAACAAGCATTTATGTCATAAACAACCATCAGTTGTAACTATCTAATAGCTAACGTGTTATGAAAAGTATAATAGATTGAGAAAAAACGTACCTCCGTTTTCGATAAAACGTACCTCCATTTTTAGCAAAACGTACCTCCGTTTTTGGTAAAATGTACCTCCGTTTTTAATGAAAAGTACGTTCGTTTCATCTGAAAGGTATAATCAATCAATGAAAAAGTATTACATATTTTAGGAATAAGCAAGAGTGAAAAGGAATGAAAGGGAGTGAAGACAAATATATTTATTAATGATAGATAAAGAAAAAAGAAGTATTCATAACTTCTCAAAGCAATGGAAGATAAACTAAAACGAAACACCCTGTTTAACCCTTCAGGGGATGTGGATTTGCGTTTAAGACGCATGATCGGCGGTAATACAACCAATCTGAATGACTTCAACAACATGAAGTATTCATGGGTTAGTGATTGGTATCGTCAGGCAATGAATAACTTTTGGATTCCCGAAGAGATTAATCTTTCGCAAGACTTCAAGGATTATCCTCGATTGGATAAAGCCGAACGAACAGCATACGATAAGATTCTTAGTTTCTTGGTATTCCTTGATTCTTTGCAAAGTAATAACTTACCAACAGTTAGTGAGTATATTACCGCCAATGAGGTAAATCTATGCTTGCATATACAGGCATTCCAGGAGTGCATACACAGTCAGAGTTATAGTTATATGCTTGATACTATCTGCTCTCCGGAGGAAAGAAACGACATTCTTTATCAGTGGAAAACGGACGAACATTTGCTGAATCGCAATAAATTCATCGGTGATTGTTACAATGAATTCCATGAGAAGCGCGATAAATTCAGCTTGATGAAGACTTTAATTGCTAACTTTATCCTCGAAGGTATCTACTTCTATAGTGGCTTTATGTTCTTCTATAATCTCAGTAGGAACGGTAAGATGTCGGGGTCTGCTCAAGAGATTCGATACATCAATAGGGACGAAAACACGCATCTCTGGCTCTTCAGAAGCATAATCCTTGAATTAAAGAAAGAGGAACCTGATATGTTCACCGAAGAAAAGGTTAAGGTTTACGAGGATATGATGCGCGAGGGAGTACGTCAAGAGATAGCATGGGGACAATACGTTATTGGAAATGATGTGCAGGGTCTAAACTCGCAGATGGTATCAGATTACATTCGTTATCTCGGTAACCTTCGTTGGTCAGGATTGGGCTTTGGTTTCCTCTATCCAGACAATCAGAAAGAACCAGAAAACATGAAGTGGGTGGGGCAATACTCTAACGCTAATATGGTGAAAACCGACTTCTTTGAAGCAAGAAGTACGGCTTATGCAAAGAGTACAGCCCTTATCGACGACCTTTAAAAAGCTATTTAATTTATCCATTACACCTATCATTCGGGCGAGTCTGCCATTCTGATTTCCCCGAATGATTGTATATAAAAGCAATCGCTAATATCTCATCTTTCTAAAAACACAATCCTCATAAGTAGGAAAAGTTATCCACAAAACTGTTGAAAACTATGTTGAAAACACATTTCATAACCCTTTTATAACCCTGTGGATATCCACAACCCTCAGTAGAGATCCCCTTCTTAGTGGATATCCACATAGTTATTAACGGCATTTTAGATAAGTTTTACACAAGTTATCAGTGTAAAAAGATATAAACTTACTATCTTTGCACCACTTGTGGAAAGTGTGGATAACTCATAATAAAGGTTGAGTATCAATCAAAAGAAGTACGAATAACTTTTTAATAAGTATCTTTCTCAAGTTGATAAGCAATCTAACAAGAAAAGAGAAGATAAGTTCTGCACCAATCCACAGCCCATTATACTAAATCATTCTTTATCTTTCAATAAAAGAAATAAAGAATATATATAATATGAATTGAACTTTTAAACCGGTTAAGATGAAACATTTTAAGATTTATATAGTTTGTCTCTTGGCTGTTCTTAGCCTGCGCGTCTCAGCTCAATGCACGTTTCGTAACACAGCATTCAGCAGTGGAGAATATCTAACTTACAACCTCTATTATAATTGGAAGTTTATTTGGGTAAAGGCAGGAACGGCTTCCTGGTACACAGTCTCGTCTAATTATAAAGGTACACCGGCTTATCGTGCATCGTTGACAACACGTGGCAATGGTAAGCTGGATAATTACTTTGTATTACGTGATACGCTCCTTGCTTATAATTCAAAGCAGATGGTACCATTGTATTATCGTAAGGGAGCAAGAGAAGGAAAGCGTTATACGGTGGATGAAGTATTCTATTCTTATCCTAATGGTAAGTGTCATCTTCGCCAGCATCGTATCAATAGTGAAGGAAAACATAAGTGGATGGAACGCACTTATGATGATTGTTGTTATGATATGATGAGTATCTTCCTTCGTGCCAGAAGTTTTAATCCTGAGAGTTGGAAGAAAGGTGAGGTTGTAAACTTCCCTATTGTAGATGGAAACAGCCGTGATCCTGCACGTATTATATATAATGGTAAGGAAGATATAAAGGCAGATAATGATCATAAGTATCGTTGTTTGAAACTTACTTATTGGGAATATGATGATGGAAAGTGGCGTAACATAGCAAGTTTCTACGTTACAGACGATAAGAATCACATCCCTGTTCGTCTCGATATGCGCTTAAAGTTTGGTTCTGCTAAGGCTTTCCTCACATCAATGAAAGGTATTAATAATCCTGTAATAGCGGAAGTGAAATAAAGAAAGAGGAGTTTCATTAATATATATAAAGAACCTATTTTTTGGTTATTGACTAAATCAAGCGTATATCAAAAGCTATTTTTAGGAAAGATGTATCTATTATAACCCTTTTTAGTTAACGCATATTAATCCCTACCTTATCGTCTTGATGAGGCAGGGATTTATTTTTTATTAATGTAAGGAGTACTTGTCTAATAGTGTTTTATTGTTATCTTTGCAACCATAAATATGTGATTATATGAGAAATAACAAGTTTCTAATTACGTTAGGACTGCTGGCTATGGCTGTAACAGCGCATGGTCAGACCTCAACGATATCGGGAGTTCTACTCGACTCATTGACCCATGAGGGAGAACCCTACGCTACCGTTCGTGTTTATAAAGGTAAGAAAAGTGACAAGCCAGTGGCTATGTCGGTTACAGCTATTGATGGTAAGTTCTCTCAGCAAGTAACAGGACAAGGTAACTTCTTGGTCTCTTTCACTGCTATGGGGCGTAAGGAGGTTCTCCGAAAGGTGCAACTTACAGCCACAGGAGGCATTATCGACTTGGGGCAGTTGCTGGTTCAAGACGATACGAAGCAGTTGAAAGGCGTAGAGGTAGTAGCTCAGAAGCCACTTGTTAAGATGGAAACGGACAAGATGTCGTATGATGTTCAGGCTGATAATGACGCTAAGACGAACACAGTACTCGACATGCTGCGTAAGGTTCCGATGGTAACTGTGGATGGACAAGACAATATCTCGGTCAATGGACAGTCCTCCTTCAAGGTTTATGTGGATGGTAAACCGAACGTGATGTTCTCTTCCAATCCCTCACAAATATTCAAGTCAATGCCCGCCTCGGCTGTTAAATCAATAGAGGTAGTGACCAATCCAGGTGCTAAATATGATGCCGAAGGAACAGGTGGAGTGCTGAATATCATCATGAACCGCGTTAATGGCAAGAGTGCCGTTAATATGAATGGATATAACGGAAACCTTGCTATCACTGCAGCAAACACAGGTTGGCGGTCGTCTGGATTCCTTAGTGGACAGCAGGGAAAGCTGACTTACAGTGCTAACATTATGTATAGTGGAATAAAGTCGAAAGGTACTGTGACCGAGATGAGCCGTACTGCGAGTGATGGGTCACGTATGGACTATCGTCAAAAGGGCAATACTCACATCCCATTCACCATGGGTAACCTTAGTCTGGGCTATGAGCTCGACTCTATGAGCAATATTGGTGCATCCATTGGTCTTACTTCTTTTACCATGAAGAACGATGGTCACCCCATGACAACCTTCTCCGGTGGTCCTTACGGAACAGGTTTCTCGTATGGTAACGAGATGACCATGAAGAATAAGAACACCTCCTTTAACGGTAGCATAGACTATCAGCGATTCTTTAATAAGGCTCGCACAAGTAGTTTGACATTGAGTTATCTCTTCTCAACAACGCCTGCCGAGAACACAAACCTACGTGTTTATGATCCCTTGCCAGCAGGTGTTACGATTCCACTAAAGGATCTTTATTCAGAGGCGAAGACGCGTGGAACGGAGCATACAGTGCAAGTCGACTATACCACACCGATAGGGAAAGGACAGACCTTAAGCACTGGTTTGAAGTTTATCGCACGTCGCAACTCTTCCGACTCGAAGTTTTATGACATCGTAAGTGGTACTAATGTCTACAATGCCAACAACAGTGTGAATTATAGGAACACGCAAAGCATCCTTGCCGAATACGCCGAATATGCAGCAACAATGGGTAAGTTAGGTGCCAAGGTGGGGCTTCGTTACGAGCATACATGGGAGAACGTGAAGTTCATAGTAGGTCCTGGTGCCAACTTCAAGAAGCACTATGGCAACTTAGTACCATCTGCCAGCCTTACTTACAACCTATCAGCTGGTATGAATTTAGGCGTTAACTATTCTATGCGAATCAGTCGACCAGGTATCAGTTATCTGAATCCTTACCACGACATAAGCAACCCGACGGCCGATAGCTATGGTAATCCTGACTTGCAAGTAGAGAAGAGTCACAACATAAAAGTAGTCTTCAACTCCTTCACACCGAAGTTTATGATCAACGTAACACTCGGTGAGAACTTTGCCAATAATCAGATAGAACAGTACTCATTCATGCATGGTTCGATACTGAATACCACGTATGGCAACATCGTTAAAAGCCGTTGGACGAACTTCAGTTCGTTTATGAATTACGCCGTTACTAATAAGACTCGTCTGATGCTAACAGCCAATGTTGACTATGGAGATATTCGATCAGAACAACTCAATGCACATAACTATGGATGGCAAGCCACTACATTCCTCGGTGTGCAGCAAACCTTCCCTTGGGATTTGAAATGGAGTATGTTCGTGGGTGGAATGACGAAGAAGTATTCTCTACAAGGCTATAACGGCGGCTTCAATATGTTCAATACAACGCTATCAAAGAGCCTTATTAAGGATAAACTCGACTTGAGTTTGATGTATTTCGTGCCATTAACTGGTAAGATAAAGATGAAGCAGTATAGTCGTGGAGCCGACTTTGAGAATCGTATGAACATCTCAATTCCTGCCCAGATGGTATCTTTCACACTTACATGGAACTTCGGTAACACCAAGAAGCAATACCAGAGTCATGAGACAAAGATAACTAACGACTTCCAAGAAAAGAAGAACGACCAGCAGATGAACGGTATGGGAATGGGTGTCGGGATGTAATCTTCCATGCTTGTTTATCGTTATTAATGTTCCTAATGGGCATTAATTAAAATCATAAAGGGCTGTAACATCATTCGTGTTACAGCCCTTTCATTGCCTTAATAGTATCTCTTTTACTCGCTCGATAGTATCTCTCTCGTCCACAAGATACTTTGTTAACGGGATTATACACGCTTGTATAACAGATTATACACACCTGTATAATTGATTGTACACGTTTGTATAATTGATTGTACACGTTTGTATAATTGATTATACAGCCTTGTATAAAAGTCTTCTAAGCCTTTCTAATGGATTGTATGCATAATAGAAAGCCTCTTGAAGCGCTTCTTAAAGGAGGGAATAAGTCTATGGTAGTTAATTAAAGAATACTCTTTGCCATTGGAAGAGGGCGTTTCCTTGATGCGAGAAGAGCCTCTCTTCATATCAACGAAAGGCTTTCTTTAATTTGAAGAAAGCCTCTCATTGTTTTGTATCATCCATCAGTTGCATCCATAATAGCTATTGTTTATGACAGAAGTAATCTTAATTTTGAATTGGAAGAACCTCCACAAGTAGGGACAGACGAGGGCGTCTGTCCCTACTTTGTGGCATCATATCCAACAGAACTAATAACTTGTCAACCCGTTAACTTGTCAACTCGTCAACTCTATCTAACCATATTACGTGATACCCTCATGAGGCTGGCGAAGATGATACAAGCGGTGATGAAGCCAGCGATAGCATCGATGAGATAGTGTGCTTGAATATATACTGTTGCACAACAAAGGAGGATGTAGAATGGTGCAAGAACAGCCAAGAGACGATAGTTGCGGTCGTGCCATAAGAGCAACATACACACTGTGCTCACGCCAACATGCGAACTCGGGAACGCAGCTGTTGGTCTTTCGCCTGCCGCCTTAGCGTCTTCAACGAGGTGATAGAATATGCCGTCAGTATAACCAGGGCTTGGTAAGCACTCTTGATGATGGTTGAAATAATCGTGCAAGTTAGGGAATACGCCCGCAGCAGCTTGTTGTAAGCCTATCGCCTTATAATAGAATGTAGGACCAACGACCGGTAGGAAGATGAAGACAACATAATAGATAAAGAACGAAGAGAGAATGACGAAGGCAGCACGATTGAACTCCTTGTAATGCCAACCGAAGTAGTAAACGGCGGTTGCAGCTATCATTGGATAATAAGCAGCGTATCCCATGTCGAATAACTCACTGAAGATGTGCCCCGGAAGAGCCTTTGCAAAGAGCAAGGCAGGCTGACATCCGAAGAGAGATTGCTCCCATGTAGCTGCTAGATGGTCAAGGTTTGGGAGGTGACGGTTGATTTCGTAAGTATCAGGATACCACCATGCGAGTAATGCCATTTGCACTCCTACACGTGTGAAGCGTGTTAGTCGACAGGGTGCAATGCGATAAACAAGCCACATAACAGCCGTGAGAGCTACAATGCGGATGCGCCCGTAAATCATAGCTTGTGGGTTATTGATGCTCGTGTACATGAAGAATGTGATGATAAGTGTCAATACCAAGTAGGCCATTACCACCCATTCGTATGCCATAAGACCCTTAACAGGTTTCTTCTCTAGCTTAAATAAGTTTGTTATGAATCGTTTCATTGTTTGTTGTTATTGGATTTATAAGCCCCATAAGCCCTATTAGGCTTATTCGCCCAATTAGCCTAATAATAATTAGCTAATCTATAGCCAACCCTCTTTCTTATACCAATCAATCGTCTCCTTCACCCCTCTCTTGAGGTCATACTTCGGTTGATAGCCCAGTTCGTCGATAGCTGGTTGGATGTTACAACGCCAGTTTCGCTGTTTAAGAATCTGATACTTATCATTGTTAAGAGCCGATATTTTACCCGTGATATGCCCTATTAGGTCGCCAAAGAAGGTCACAATGCGCAGCAACCAGATAGGCGCAGTAATGCGAATCCACCATGGTTTGCCCAGTTCCTCATGTATCAAGTCACTGAAAGTGGTGCTTTGATAAACCTTACCATCGCTTAGGAAGTATGCACTTCCAGCCTTCCCGTGCTCAAGCGATAGGAAGACAGCCTGCACAACATCCCTTACATAGACGAAGGTGATGTCCTGTTGCTTGTAACCAACAGCGAAGTCGGAGTGCCCCTTGATACTCTTTGCCATCAAGAAGTAATCCTTCTCCCTCGGACCATATACTCCTGTTGGGCGCAGGATAATATAAGGAAAGTCGTCGGTGAGCATTGCTTCGGCCTTTAACTTACTTTGTCCGTATGCCGTGTTAGGCTTTGGAGTGTCCGTAGGTTCAATCTCCTTGTAAGGTTGTTGCTCTCTGATAGCTCCAAAGATACTAAGACTTGAAATGAAGACAAAGCGTTTCAGTGCTGGTTGAGTAGCCTGAAGTGCCTTCACGAGATTGCTTGTTCCATCCGTATTGATGCGGAAGAAGTCTGCTTTATGCAAACACTTCGTCACACCAGCAGCGTGAACAACATAGTCGAAAGCGTGCCCTGCAAGCTGTTCTGTCAATTTATCGACAGAAGAAAAGTCTAGTTCTATGAAATGAATGCGCTCATCTCTTAAATACTCTCTCGATGATGAGCGACGCACGGCAGCCCAGGTTTCATATCCTTGACGTATTGCCTCTTCCACTATAAATGACCCAATGAAGCCCGAAGCACCTGTTATTAATATCTTATTCATCGAAAATATCTTAGCAAACGTTTGCAAAGATACAAACTTTTTCGTTACTTTGTCGAATATATAAACATACTAATTCCATTATTTATGACGAAAGATAAGAAAGGTGGAAAGCGATTAACTAAGAAGCAACTAGCCGAACAGTTGACTTCTTTCTTTCAGTCGCAACCTAACGAAACATATAGTTTTAAAGAGATATTCCGTGCTTTGAAGTTAAAGACACATCCAGCTAAGATGTTAGCAATTGATGTGATGGAAGAGATGGCATGGGACGACTTTCTTGCAAAGGTAGGCGATAGTGCCTATACTCTTAATACAAAGGGACAGGTGCAAGAAGGTACTTTCATTCGCAAAGCTAATGGAAAGAATACCTTTCAACCAGACGATGGTGGCACTCCTGTATTCGTCTCCGAACGTAATTCGATGGCTGCTTTAAATGGCGATCATGTCAAAGTGCAGTACATGGCAAGACGCCAGAATCATATTAAAGAGGCGATGGTCATCGAGATATTGCAGCGCAAGAAAGATACCTTCGTAGGCAAGTTAAGAGTGGAGAAGGACATTGCCTTCCTTGTAACTCAGGAGAATCTCTTTATCCATGACATACTAATTCCTAAGAAGAAGTTGCGTGGTGGAACTACAGGTGACCGTGCTTTGGTGAAGATAACACAATGGCCTGACGCAAACCACAAGAACCTTATGGGCGAGGTAGTTGATGTCTTGGGTGCAGCTGGTGATAATGACGTTGAGATGAACACCATTCTTGCGCAATACGGATTGCCTTATAAGTATCCTAAACGCGTTGAGGATGCTGCCGAAAAGATAAGTGCTGAGATAACAGAGCAGGACTTTAAGGAGCGAGAAGACTTCCGTGACGTGTGGACTTGTACGATAGATCCAAAGGATGCAAAGGACTTTGACGATGCTCTCTCTATACGAAGACTAGAGAAGGAAGGGCTTTGGGAAGTTGGTGTACATATAGCAGATGTATCGCATTATGTCAAAGAAGGCGACATTATTGACCGTGAGGCACAGCAGAGAGCGACCTCTGTTTATCTTGTGGATCGCACTATTCCAATGCTTCCAGAGCGTCTTTGTAATTTCATTTGTTCGTTGCGTCCCAATGAGGAGAAGCTCGCTTTCAGTTGTATCTTCAATCTTGATGATGACGCAAATGTAAAGGCTTACCGCATTGTACACACTGTTATCAAGTCGAATAGGCGTTACGCTTATGAAGAGGCACAGCAATTACTGGAAGATAATGGTGTTGTTGATGGTACAGGAGAGCCTGCCCCAAAGCCAGGGAAGGATGGTTATAAGGGCGAATATGCCGAAGAGATCATTACACTAGACCGCTTGGCAAAGCTTCTCCGAGCACGTCGTTTCAAGGGAGGAAGCGTTAAGTTTGATTCAGAAGAGCTCCATTTCGATGTAGATAACACTGGTAAGCCGCTCCGTTGTTACTTCAAACGATCGAAAGATGCCAACAAGTTGATAGAAGAATTTATGCTCCTTGCTAATAAAACAGTAGCGGAAAGCATTGGAAAGACCGTTAAAGGCAAGAAAGCAAAGACTCTCCCTTATCGAGTTCACGATAATCCAGACCCTCAGAAGTTTGAGAATCTACGTGAATTCAGCGCTAAGTTCGGTTATAAACTTAAGTCTTCGAGTACGAAGGGGGCTACAGCTCGTGCGTTGAACAAGCTCATGGATGAGGTACAAGGTACTCGCGAAGAGAAGGTGATACAAACGATTGCTCTGCGATCGATGATGAAAGCGAAGTACACAACGCATAACATAGGGCACTTCGGATTAGCTTTTGATTACTACACACACTTTACCTCGCCTATCCGTCGCTATCCCGACACCATGGTGCATCGCTTGATAACACGTTACCAGAATGGTGGTCGCTCTGCAAACAAGGATCACTATGAGGAGTTGTGTGAGCATTGTTCGGATATGGAATTGGTAGCGCAGAATGCAGAACGCGACTCCATCAAGTATAAGATGGTTGAGTTTATGGGCGAACACATCGGTGAGTGTTACGATGCACATATATCAGGTATCCAGAGCTTCGGCATCTATGCAGAGATAGATGAGAGCCATTGCGAAGGCATGATACCAATGCGTGACCTTGATGATGACTACTACGACTTCGACGAAAAGAACTATTGTCTAGTGGGGCGACGCCGTCATCACGTTTATCAACTGGGTGATCCTATCCGCATAAAGGTGGCTAAAGCGAACCTAGAACGCAAACAGCTCGACTTCACACTAGATGATGGTCGACCCGTGAAGACGCCCCAACAACCTGTAAAAGAGCAACCAAAAGATAAGAAGAAGAAGGAGAGAAGGAGGAGAAAGTGAGCCTTTCTCTAATTCAAAATTATGATTAGGTAGAGTTGACGAGTACACGAGTTAACGAGTAGACAAGTTGTTAGATAGAGTTGACGAGTATGCGAGTTAACGGGTAGACAAGTTATTAGGTAGAGTTGACGAGTACACGAGTTAACGAGTAAACAAGTTGTTAGTTCTATTGGATATGGCTTCTCCTGGATGAGAAAACACCTATCCTAACTGGCTCCCGTTAGGCACTCCTCCCCTTAGGGGAGGCTGGGTGGGGTTTCCAGACGAGGGTGTCTGTCCCTACAGCTTGGGGTTACTTTCAATTTAAGAAGAGCTTAACAATGGTAAGCATAATGATGGATTTTGAATTATTAATTATGAATTAAGACTGAAAAATGATTCTATTTTATGTGTAACAAACGACTATTTCTACTCTTACTCGGCGTTTTCTTTGTTCTAATAGCGCATGCGCAAGAGCAGAGATACACCCGTTTAAAGGGGTATTATCGTGTTTATCAGGCGACAAATAGCATGCTCTCTTATTTTGTAGATGGCATGATGGAGTTTTATATACCTGTATCTGACTCCATAGCAGGTAGCTCTGACAATAAAAAGAAGTCGCCTTTTATTGATCGAAAGTTCCTTGGTGAGCGTCGTCGAAAGGCTCCGAAAGCCAATGGAGACGATACCTTCGTGCGGATGTCACTGCCAAATTTAGAGCGACAAACGCTTATTGAGAGTATAAATAGCGAAGAGTATTCAACGAGGAACAATGGAGATGTGTATCGATGGGCGGATAAGTGCGGTAAAATAACGCATGACAAGCAGAAGATAAAAGGGCAGACAGAATTGTTGACAACTATCGAGATGGATGAGTTAGTGGGGCAGCCTAACCATGAAATAGATATGAGTCAGTTGCGTATGTATGGTATCGTTGCTCGTATGACACAATTTGATGAGAGCGAAACTTACCTTTCTAATTATGCTCTTAACGCCTTCCAAAAGCATCAAACCTTCTTTGCTCGTTATCGAGGAGAGGATGTTGACGATCGTATTGATGTATGGAGTGAGTTCTATGTATCGGATAGAATGATGATAACAGAGGCTGAACTCAAACAGATAAAGAAGGAGAAAAACCATGTATGGACGTTCTCTATCCCCGCTTCTGTCCCTTCTTTAGATAAGGAAGTAGTTGTTGCTTGGGAAAAGATGATAGAATACTAAGGCACCAGACTACCAATAATTGAAATGTAAAATGAGGAAAATTCTTTATTTATTCATGCTTCCCTTGCTTATTATCAGTTGTTCGCAAGGGGCAAAAAAACGTAGTTTTCCAAAGGAGAAGTTTACCATTGACCTCTTACTTCCTACTTCCCCCGTGAAGAATCAAGGCTCTAGTTCACTTTGTTGGGTCTATGCTATGCTTGCAACTATTGAGTCAGAGCATATCATACAAGGTGACTCTGTCAACCTAAGTGCCGATTATGTGGCTCGAATGTACCTATATGAGCAGACTCGAAGACGCCAATTTCTACCGAAGAGAGTGGCTCGTTTAGAGCGACCCATCACCACTCGCGGTATGAGTACAATGACACTTGACCTCATCAAAACCTATGGTTTACAGCATTATGATGCCTATCATAGTGAGCCAGATATGGACTATAATGTCCTTTGTAGGCGTCTTGATCGTTCGAAGAAGGTTGATGAACTCTTGGATAAGAGCATCGGAACTTTGCCTAAACAGGTCTTTATGTTTGGTGTGCGATACACTCCTTACGAGTTTGCACGCAGTGTTTGTATGCCAGATGAGTACACAGCGGTAACGAGTTTCCTACATCATCCATTACATGAGAGCTTCCCTTTAGAAGTTCCAGATAATTATTTCCACGATACCTTCCTAAATATTCCAGCAAAAGACATCATCCCCTGCATTGTAAATAGCCTGAAGAAAGGGCATCCCGTGTGCTGGGAAGGTGACGTTTCAGAGCCTCTCTTCTCCTTTGAACATGGATATGCAATGTTGGATGATGAGGCTCGGCAATGGACAGAAAAGGACAGACAAGAAGCGTTTGAGCACTTTCAAACAACTGACGACCATTGTATGGAGATCGTTGGAATAGCCCATGACCAGCATGGTAAACGTTTCTTTCTTTGTAAAAATAGCTGGGGCACGGACAATCCTTACCATGGTTTCATGTTCTTGAGTGAGCCTTATGTCTATATGAAGACTATTGCCTTAGTGGGAACTAACCTATAGTTATCTACTTCGAAAAGCCTCTTTATCATGGAGAAAACTTTTCCTTTAGATTAAAAATAGATTAAAAACTAGAGTAAAATAATCTAATAATAGAATAAAAATAAACTAAAAATAAAAACAAACGACGCTTATCAGTATTATTGATGAGCGTCGTTTGTTGGATAGATGAGGCTTATTACTTAGTAAAGAGTTGCTTTGCAAACTCCCAGATAACGATTCCTGCAGTCACACTAACATTCAGAGAATGCTTCGTTCCGAACTGTGGTATCTCCAAGCAAGCATCACTCATGTCTACAACAGATTGTTTTACGCCCTTCACCTCATTGCCCATGATGATGGCATAATGGCTGTTGTTTGTAGTCGATTCAGTATTGAGATCAAGCGTATGGAGCTTTGTTGAATGTTCAACCTGTTCTACGCTATAAACGAAAACACCCTTCTTATGCAAATCTTCAACGGCATCTTCTGTCCGTTCAAAGTATTTCCAATCAACCGAATCTTCGCCTCCTAAAGCCGTCTTATGTATCTCGGCATTAGGAGGAGTAGCCGTTATACCACATAGATAGATGGCTTCTATACGAAAGGCATCGGCTGAACGGAATACACTTCCTACATTATATAATGACCGCACATCGTCCAGAACGACGATGAGAGGCAACTTCTCGGCTTCTTTAAACTCCTCAATGGAGAGCCGACTCATCTCTATTGTACGTAACTTGCGCATTTATTTCATACTAAAAGCAACCGCATAGGCTTTGATCTTAGTAACCATTGACAGCAAGCCATTGCTTCTTGTAGGTGAAAGATGCTGTCTCAAGCCTATCTTATCAATGAAGTATAGGTCGGAATCTATAATCTCTTGTGCGGTATGATGACTTAGAACGCGAATCAAAAGAGCGATAATACCTTTCGTGATAAGCGCATCTGAATCAGCTGTAAACACCAGTTTGCCATCGACATTATCGCATTGGAGCCATACACGACTTTGACATCCGTCTATGAGATTCTGCTCGTTTTTATACTGTTCAGCCAATGGTTCAAGGTCATTACCTAAGTCGATTAACATCTGATACTTGTCCATCCAATCGGAGAAGTCGCTGAACTCTTCGATTACTGCATCTTGCGCTTCGTTTATTGTCATAGTTTCTTTTATTTAAAGGAGTGGTAGGAGTGAAGGAGAGAAGGGGAGTTAAGACAAGTGTAAAGTGGCTTAATGTGTTTCAATCTACTATACCAAGAATCGGTATTGTAGCCTTGTATATCCTTAATGTACCATCAAGAACATTTGTCTTCATGCCCTTTCATTCCTTAATTCTTGTCACTCTTGATTAGTTTAAACAGCTTATCATTCGGTCTAACCTTATCTGGTACGGGGATAGACACACGCCATCCTTGCTCTGCAACATCCACTGGTTTGAGGTCATAACGTATCTCTTCAGCATTGAGGAACATAGCTCCAGTGGTGTTACCAGTGATGAGTAGCTTGTCACCCTTTGCGAAGGTATTGGCTTCAACGGCTATTTCTGCAACGCCAAGACGCGAGAAGTACTTCATCACCTTACCGATGAGAACCTTCTTTTCAGTAGCCTTGTTACCATATTCCTTAGTCCATTCTCCCATCTTCTGACCCTGATAGTAGCCATCCCAGAAACCGCGATTGAAGACTGTAGATAAGCGTTCATCCCACTTGTCTTTCTTCTCTTCTGTGAAGGTTCCATCCAATACGCTCTGTATTGCCTCTCGATAACAAGTGACCACAGTGTGTACATATTCGGGGCCTCGAGCACGACCTTCTATCTTGAAGACACGTACTCCGGAGTCCATCATCCTATCGATGAATCGAATGGTTTTAAGGTCTTTTGGACTCATTATATACTTATTGTCTATCTCCAACTGGTTGCCTGTTTCGTTATCAGTTACCGTATAACTACGACGGCAAATCTGCACACATTCACCACGATTAGCCGATCGATTGGCATCGTGAAGACTCATATAACACTTGCCAGAGATAGCCATGCAGAAGGCTCCATGACAGAACATCTCTATGCGAATAGGCTGTCCTTTAGGGCCACAGATGTTCTGTTTTATAATCTGTTCGTGTATCTCCTTTACCTGATCCATGTTCAGTTCGCGTGCTAAAACGGCTACATCTGCAAACTGCGCATAGAACTTTAAGGCATCAATATTTGATATATTCAATTGGGTGGAGAGGTGGACTTCAACGCCAACTTGCCTACAATACATCATTACAGCTACATCGCTCGCTATGACGGCAGTGATATTTGCATCCTTAGCAGCGTCTATAATCTCGTGCATCGTTGTAATGTCTTCACCATAGATAACCGTGTTTACTGTTAGATAAGTCTTGATGTTCTGTGCGTTGCAAGTCTCTGCTATCTCCTTAAGGTCGTCTATTGTGAAGTGATTAGCAGAGTGGGAACGCATGTTCAACTTACCTATTCCGAAGTAAACAGAGTTTGCTCCAGCATGTATAGCAGCCGCTAATGACTCACGAGAGCCAACGGGTGCCATTATTTCAAAGTCGTTTATATTTTTATCCATTATGTTTATTATCTTGAACTGGGTGCTATCAGTGAGGCGAAAGCTTGTTTTCTATTATATTATAACTCTATTCGTTGTTATGTTGATACTGATGAGCTACTCATTAAAAAATAGTTCCTTTTGCTGAAAAGGATTGCTTTGCAAAGGTACAGAAAATATCCGATAAAGGGCGTAAAGGACTTTGTAAGTTTTGCAAAAAGCCTATCTTCGTCGGTGCTAAAGGTCAAATAGTCAGGTACCTTTTCGACTATCTGCGATCTTTTTAGTATCTTTGCAAGCTGTTTTTTATCGATAAGAAAGGAATGAAGAAACTATATATTGAGACGTACGGATGCCAGATGAACGTGGCAGACTCTGAAGTTGTTGCCTCTGTAATGAAGATGGCTGGATACGATGTATGCGATAATGAGGATGAAGCAGATGCTATCTTCTTGAATACATGCTCGGTTCGTGAGAATGCAGAAAACAAGATTTATCATCGCTTGGACACCTTACATGCAGAGCAGAAGAAGGGTCGCAAGCTCATTCTGGGTGTATTGGGATGTATGGCAGAACGTGTTAGGGACGATCTTATTCAGAACCATTTTGCTAACTTAGTATGCGGTCCTGACTCTTATCTGAACCTCCCCGACATGATCGCGCAATGCGAGAATGGGAACAACGCATTAGATATCGAGCTATCAACAACAGAGACTTATCGAGACGTAATACCGCAACGCTTCGGTGGAAACCGTGTATCGGGATTTGTCAGCATCATGCGTGGTTGCAACAATTTCTGCCACTATTGTATCGTTCCATTTACGCGTGGTAGAGAGCGTTCTCGTGATGTGGATAGTATCTTGAAGGAGGTTAAGGACTTGCATGATAAGGGTTTTAAGGAGGTGACGCTATTGGGTCAGAACGTTAATTCCTATGGTCTTTTGCCAAACGGGAAACGCCCCGAAAATGGTACGTCATTCGCTGAACTCTTGCGTAAAGTGGCTCAAAGTGTGCCAGACATGCGCGTTCGCTTCACCACTTCTAACCCAGAGGATATGACCGAGGACATTATCAAGGCGGTGGCGTCGGAACCGAACCTTTGCAATCATATACACTTCCCCGCACAGAGTGGAAGCAATGAGGTTCTGAGGTTAATGAACCGTAAGTACACTCGTGAAGACTATTTAAGAAAGGTGGACACGATACGTCGTCTCATCCCTGATTGTGGGTTAACAACAGACATATTCATCGGTTATCACAATGAAACAGAGGCTGATTTCCAACAGACCTTGTCGTTAATGCGTGAGGTTGGATTCGACTCCGCCTTTATGTTTAAATACTCTGAACGCCCAGGAACATACGCTGCTAAGCACCTTCCTGACAATGTTTCAGAGGATGAGAAGATTCGTCGTTTGAATGAATTGATACGCCTTCAGACCGAAATCTCTGCTGAACAGAACAAGAAGGATGAGGGGAAAGAGTTTGAAATCCTCATCGAACGCTTTGGAAAACGAAGCCGTGATCAACTTATGGGACGCACTCCTCAAAACAAAGCAGTCGTTATTGCACGTGGTAATCATCACATCGGTGAGTTCGTCCGAGTACGTATAACAGGCTCAACCAGTGCTACCTTATTTGGTGAAGAAGTGTAAGTCTAATGAAAGGAGGCATAGATAAAACTGCAAAATAGTTTTGAGGTTTTGCTTATAATGGCTATATTTGCACATAAGAATTATATAACAAGGTGTATGGAAGCAATTATCAACATGAGAAACTTCCTAAAGTTTATCAACTCAATGGCTCTCTCTCCTAGTAACAAGAGGTGGCTTGGGGAGCGATTGATACATGAGGCAAGGGAAGAGGAGATATTGAAGAAGAACGATGAGAAGTCTTGCTTGTTCAATAGTCTTGTTGGTTCATGGGCAGATGTAGACATTGAAACCATGAAACGAAACATCTTAGAAGGTCGTCAATCAGATGATATTCAAAAACTAACAAGGTTTGATGGAGAGTAAGTACTTACTTGATACGAATATTTGTATTGAATTGTTACATGGTCATTTCCATATCTCTGATAAGATAAAAGAGGTCGGGATAGAGAATTGTAAGCTCTCGGAAATAACGATAGCAGAGCTTTTTTATGGCGCATATAATGCTGGATTGCAAAGACACTTTAATGAGATAAAGGTCTTGGAGAGCCTCTTTGACGTTCTTCCTATATATGAAGTATTGTCGTTGTTTGGTAGGAATAAGGCAGAACTACGTCGACAAGGTCTATTGATAGATAACTTTGATTTATTGATTGGAACTACTGCCGTAGCTCATGATTGCATTCTTGTTACAGACAACGTAAAGCATTTGAGGAGGGTTCCAGGCGTTAAACTAGAAAACTGGATAAGCAGATAAAACACCAATGAGAGAGTTTCTACACGTATTACGGAGGTTTGTTCCACCTTATAAGAAGTATCTTTTCTTGTCGATAATATTCAACGTCTTATCGGCAATACTCAATATCTTTTCCTTTGCAACACTGATTCCTTTGCTCCAAATATTGTTTAAGGTGGATGCAGGAACAGGTGCAACGCATTACATGTCATGGGATGCTGGGTCAATAAAGGAGGTTTTATCCAATAATGCCGATTACTATACACAGATCTTTATAACCAGTGTTGGACCAACGACAACATTGTTAATTATAGGTCTGATACTCGCTTTCATGACTTTCTTAAAGACGGGTGCTTACTTCTTATCATCGGCTTCTATCATTCCAATTCGTACAGGAGTTGTACGTGACATACGTAATCAACTCTACCAGAAGATAACCTCTCTTTCACTTGGCTTCTTTAGTGAGGAACGTAAGGGAGACATAATCGCAAGGATGAGTGGAGACGTGCAGGAGATAGACAACTCCATCATGTCTTCTATCGACATGTTGTTTAAGAACCCTGTTCTTATCGTCATTTACTTCACCACCTTATTAATTATATCCTGGCAATTAACGCTCTTCACCCTTGTTTTCGTTCCTATCTTCGGATGGTTCATGGGCTTTGTTGGACGTAAACTAAAGCAGAATAGCATTACAGCACAGGGTCTTTGGAGTGATACCATGAGCCAGGTTGAAGAGACACTGGGCGGTTTAAGGGTCATCAAAGCCTTTTGTGCCGAAGCACTTATGAATGAACGCTTCAACAAAGTGAATACTTCTTACCGCAACGACATCATGCGTGTGAACATTCGTCAGCAACTGGCACACCCGATGAGTGAGTTCTTAGGAACGGTGATGATAGTTGTTGTACTCTGGTTTGGTGGTACTTTGGTACTCGGGCAGTACCCAATTATCAGCGGACCAACCTTTATTTACTATCTTGTCATCCTTTATAGCATCCTTAATCCACTAAAGGAATTCTCCCGTGCAGGCTATAATATCCCTAAAGGACTTGCTTCCATGGAACGTGTGGATAAGATTCTTAAAGCGGAGGTAGACATCAAGGACAGTGAAAAACCAGTCCATCTCAAATCATTCGAGCATGAGATTGAGTTCCGAAATGTTAGCTTTGCTTATACAGATGAGAAGGATAAAGACGGCAATCCTGTCTTACATTGGGTATTGAAGGACATCAACTTGGTGATTCCAAAGGGCAAGACAATAGCCTTGGTGGGGCAGAGTGGTAGCGGAAAGTCCACTCTCTTAGACCTTATACCACGTTATTACGATGTTCAGAAAGGTGAGATTCTCATTGACGGAATCAACGTGAAGGATTTAGGAGTGCATGACTTACGCCAGTTAATAGGTAATGTAAACCAAGAGGCAATCCTCTTCAACGATAGTTTTAAGAACAATATCTCCTTCGGAGTGACTGCTTCTGATGAGGCAATAGAGGATGCTGCGAAGATAGCTAACGCTCATGACTTCATCATGCACAGTGAGAAAGGTTACGACACAAACATCGGTGATCGTGGAGGAAGGCTCTCGGGTGGTCAGCGCCAACGTGTGAGTATAGCGCGCGCCATCCTCAAGAATCCTCCAATTCTTATCCTCGATGAGGCTACGTCGGCGTTGGATACAGAGAGCGAACGCCTTGTTCAAGATGCTCTCTATAAGTTGATGCGAACGAGAACGACCATTGCTGTGGCGCACCGACTATCTACGATCAAGAATTCTGATGAGATATGTGTGATGCACGAAGGCGAGATTGTAGAGCGAGGAACGCATGACGAACTGATGGAGATGAATGGTTATTACAAGAAGTTGCACGATATGCAGGAGATATAAAAAGCCCCCTCTCCAAGGCTTATTGTCGAATGGATGGGGGAGTGAATAGTATTATTTACAAATGAAGAGGGCGTCTCTTTGATGTGAGAAGGGCGTCTCCTTGCTATGAAGAGAGGCTTTCCTTCAATGGAGGAAAGCCTCTCTTTCTTTTTAGCCTCTTGATTGCTACTAATGAAGATATGTGTTTTAAAGAAATACCTAACATGAATTGCAAGTAAAAGAAATAATATCTATATTTGCAAACAATACCAATATCTAAAATAGATAACTAATTTTTATATACATTTAAACAGCTTGGCTTATGAAAAAAACAATCCTTTTAATGCTTGTACTATTGGCTACTTGCGTAAGTGTTAGTCGTGCTCAAACGAGTAAGTTTAACGTGACTTTCGCCACAGATTTGGGTTTGGGTGGTAAGTCATATAAGATCGTAACCCCTCATATCTCTGCCACTTATGATATTACAAAGAGGCTTTCTGCGGGCTTGAGAGTCGAAGAAGCCGTTACTTTAATGAAGTCTCAAGGGATTAAGACACACGATTTACTCACCACCTTTGGTGGGCAAGTTGGGTATGATATAGGTAAGATTTCTATCGCATCTGGTGGCGTCCTTAGTCTGCTCGTACAGCCTCGAGTAAGCGTAGGGCATACTGTTGGCGGTGGACATAACCGCGGCTACATGTATTATCAAGGTGGAATTTACGTTAGGAAAAGTAGCGGTAGCATTCGTTCAGAGCTTGGTTTAGGTGTTAGATACAATGACTATCGCAGCGACCTAAACAAAGATAAGGCAGTGTTCTATGTCTCTTACGGATTCGTTCTGAAGTAAGCTCAATTTAAAGTAAGTAAACCTTAGGGGTGACATGACTTCCTGTAAGGGAATTTGTCACCCCTATGTGCTATGGAAACTCATTCTAATAGCGATGTTCGTAAATAATGTGTTTTTCTTTGAAAAACATTTTGTTTTCTCGATATTATTTCGCACTTTTGCCCTTAGATATACTAACGTAAACAGAAAGAGTAACTAAAAACCATGTTAGATAAGGAGAACAAGCGCCGCACGGTGGTCTTACTTCTAATGGTATTATCCGTGTTGAACGTCTTTGCGCAGCTGTCAAGTCGAGGAAAGGATACGCCTAATTCGACAACTGACCGCTTATCCTCTGGCTCGGAATATAAGCTTATCTTTAGTGATGAGTTTAATCAGCCAGATGGTACGCTACCTGATATTAGCGTGTGGAAAAGCTGTAGAAGACGTCCAAAAGTTACGTGGGCACGGTTCTTGAGCAACTCTCCAGAGGTGGCATTTATCAAAGATGGTAAGTTAATCTTGCGTGCCATACCTAATTCTAACAAGTCTTCTACGGGCGAGGAGATGCTAACGGGCGGTATAGAAACAAGTCACAGCTTTGCTTTCCGATATGGTCGTGTGGAGTGCCGAGCACGTGTCAATCCCTTTGATGGCAACTTCCCAGCTATATGGATGATGCCTCGAACGACATTGCCATGGCCTCAAGGCGGTGAAATAGACATCTTTGAGCAGATCGACCAAGAGCAGAGAGCATATAGCACAGTACACTCTGCTTGGACAAGAAGCCATGCGAACTTACCCCACTCAGGGAATATTGAATTAGACATGAGCCTTTTCCACACCTATGCAGTAGAGTGGGAGCCTAGTATCTTAACCTTCTTTGCTGACGGGAAACAGGTGTATCAATACAAGAAAGAGCCAGATAATCCAGAACAATGGCCTTTTGACAAGTCCGATTTCTATCTGATTCTTAACCAATCAGTGGGTGACGGTTCTTGGGCAAAGCCCGTTGATACTACTCATACATACCAAATGGAGATAGATTGGATACGTGTCTACCAAAAGAGATAATACTAACATAAACAAAAGGAAATAATCTATGGAAGAGCAAATCGAAGTCAAAGAAGTTGATAACGTGGTCGTTCACTTCTCCGGGGATTCGGGGGATGGAATGCAGTTAGCCGGTAACATCTTCACAACGATATCCGCAACTGTGGGTAATGGAGTGTCTACGTTCCCTGATTATCCAGCTGATATCCGTGCCCCGCAAGGCTCGCTAACGGGTGTGAGTGGCTTTCAGGTGCATGTTGGTGCAGGCAAGGTATATACGCCGGGAGACCGTTGTGATGTGCTCGTAGCCATGAATGCTGCAGCACTGAAGATGCAGTACAGGCATTGCAAACCGAATGGAACCATCATTATTGATACCGATTCCTTTGGTGCGAAAGACCTCCAAAAGGCAGAGTTCCGCAGTGATGACTATCTAGGTGAGATGGGTATCGACCCCGATCGAGTGGTTGCTTGCCCTATAACAAAGATGGTGAAGGAGTGTCTGGCTGATACGGGCATGGACAATAAGTCCATGTTAAAGTGCCGTAACATGTTTGCTTTGGGACTTGTCTGCTGGCTTTTCAATCGTGATTTGAGCTTAGTAGATAACTTCCTTGAGGCTAAGTTCAAGAAGAAACCAGCTGTTGCCGAAGCCAATAAACGTGTTGTAAGAGCTGGATATGACTATGGTCACAACGTACATGCGTCTGTTCCGAACACTTACCGCATAGAGTCTAAGGTGAAGGAAGCAGGTCGCTATATGGATATCACGGGTAACAAGGCGACTGCCTACGGCTTGATGGCAGCAGCAGAGAAGGCTGGCTTGCGCTTGTTCTTGGGTTCTTATCCAATCACTCCAGCAACAGATATCCTCCACGAATTGGCTAAACACAAGTCAATGGGCGTCACAACGGTGCAATGCGAAGACGAGATTGCTGGTTGCGCATCGGCTATCGGTGCCGCTTTCGCTGGTGCTTTAGCTGCTACATCAACCTCTGGTCCGGGTATCTGTCTAAAGAGTGAGGCTATGAATCTAGCCCTTATTGATGAGCTTCCATTGGTGATTATCGACGTACAGCGTGGTGGTCCGTCTACCGGTTTACCAACTAAGAGTGAGCAGACCGACCTCTTGCAGGTGCTTTATGGGCGTAATGGCGAAAGCCCAATGCCTGTTATTGCAGCCACAAGTCCCACTGATTGCTTCGATGCAGCGTATCACGCATGTAAGATAGCATTGGAACACATGACGCCAGTGGTGCTCTTGACCGATGCATTCATTGCTAACGGCTCTTCTGCGTGGAAGTTACCTGACATCGAAGAGTTGCCCGAAATTCATCCACATTATGCTACAGAGGAACAGAAGTATAAGTACACTCCTTACAAGCGTGACCCAGAGACGCTCGCACGTTATTGGGCGATACCAGGCACAGAGGGCTACACACATATCTTAGGAGGATTGGAGAAAGATGGAGAAACGGGTAGTATCTCAACCGATCCAGAGAATCATGACAAGATGGATAGGCTTCGTTGGGATAAAGTGGCACGTATTCCTGTACCCGAACTACAGGTGCTTGGTGATGAGAAAGACGCCGATTTGCTCATAGTAGGCTTTGGTAGTAGCTACGGTCACTTGTATTCTGCAATGGAAGAGTTGCGTCGTAAGGGTAATAAGGTAGCCTTGGCACAATTCAAGTACATCAACCCTCTGCCAAAGAATACGGCAGAGGTACTGGGAAGATACAAGAAGGTGGTTGTTGCCGAGCAGAACCTTGGTCAGTTAGCAGCCCTTCTACGTATTCGTATCAACCATTTCGCTCCTTATCAGTACAACCAAGTAAAGGGACAGCCTTTCGTTGTTACGGAACTAGTCGCAACGTTTGAGAAACTCCTTAAGGCTCCATTACCAAAGGAAGAGAGTGGTACGTTCTATACAAAGATATTGCAGTAAGGCTCCTAAACATAACTTCTTTAAATTCTAAACAGATTATGAACCAATATACAGCACAAGACTTTAAGAAGGGACAACCACGCTGGTGCCCCGGATGTGGCGACCACTTCTTCCTTGCCAGCTTGCAGAAAGCAATGGCAGAACTAGGTGTTCCACCTTATGAAACAGCCGTTATCAGTGGTATCGGGTGCTCAAGTCGATTACCCTATTACGCTAATACCTATGCCATGCAGACCATTCACGGTCGTGCCGCAGCCATCTCTACGGGTGCAAAGGTAACCAATCCGAACCTTACCATTTGGCAGGTATCGGGCGATGGTGACGCTCTTGCCATCGGTGGTAACCACTTCATCCATGCCATGCGACGCAATATCGACTTGAATATGATTCTGTTGAACAACCGCATCTATGGTCTCACGAAGGGGCAATACTCCCCAACTAGCCCTCGCGGGTTCGTCTCTAAGTCGAGTCCCTTTGGTACAACGGAAGATCCGTTCCGCCCTGCTGAACTCTGTTTTGGCGCTCGCGGCAACTTCTTCGCACGTAGCGTTGCTAGCGACAATAATGAGACAATAGCCATCCTCAAGGCTGCTTACCGGCATAAGGGGGCTTCCGTGTGTGAGATTTTGCAGAATTGTGTGATCTTCAACGATGGTTGTCACAACTCAGTCTACACCTCTCAAGGTCGTAAAGAGAATGCAATCTACGTTAAGCATGGCGAACCTTTGATCTTTGGAGCTAATAAGGAGTATGGACTCATGCAAGAGGGATTCGGCTTGAAGGTCGTTAAGATTGGCGAGAATGGCATTACGCAAGATGATATCCTCGTACATGATGCCCACTGCCAAGACAATACTCTACAGCTGAAGTTGGCTATGATGAGTAATGAAGATGGTTTCCCAATAGCCCTCGGAGTGATTCGTGATGTTGAAGCACCTACTTACGATGCTGCAGTGAACCAACAGATAGAAGAGGTGAAGGCGCAGAAGCATTATCACACGTTCATGGAAATGTTGGAAACCAACGATATTTGGGAAGTAAAATGATGTGATATATTAAAACAGCATTTGCGAGATAATAAAGGATGTACGCCTTTGTAGCGAGCTAAATAACATAGCGAACCACACAAAGACACATGAAACTTCCTACATAGCAAGTGTACCTTACAAGCAAAAGTCAGTTCTTTACGCTCATTGTTAGCGTTAGGAACTGACTTTTTTATGCCCCTTTCCCTCTCCAATCTGTTAGTATTAGTCCCTCTCCAGATTGCCTGTTGGAGCATGAAAGAATGGTATTAGCCAGCTTTTACACCTGTTCTAACATTCTTTCCCCGCTGTTCTTCAATTACAGCAAATAGTATCCCGCATCTTTTTAACCTATACTCTATGTTAGTTTCATCATGATGAAACCAGTGTCTCATCATGATGAAACACTAATTTCATCGTGATGAAACCTGTGTCTCTTCACGATGAGACAAACGTAGGGTATATATAGACAAAATGAAACACACGTTATAAACGAAGTTATAACGTGTGTAAAACATTTATAAGACGCATGCGTCAGTGCTGTGAAGCACATTTATAAGAATATGGACGGACCTTCTTAACAATAGATACCAGTGTGGTATCTTTCTGTGCCTGCTGTAATGAAAGGTTCTTATTCTCCCTTTTCGTTTAGCCGATACATGCTTGTTTTGACCCCTAATTTCCCTTGAGGGCTGTCCGATATGTCTCTTCCTGTAACGCTCACAGCTTACAAATCCTTCTTTTTAAAGATACGTAAAGAAAGTAGGTAGGGTACTATAATCCACAACAACAAGAGGATAGACGACACTAATACACCTCCTGTGGCACCAAGGAATTCTTTGAATGCTGCGCCGCCATATCCCATCATAGCCGATACATCCATCTGTAAGATAACCTGAAAACGAGTTAGGTCTAATGGATTTAACATGAGTAAGGTGAGCAACGGAGTCTCTATTGGCCAATCAGATAATAGAAATAAGGTATAGAGCAAGATAGCATCATAGATCATTGTCAGTAAGAGCCAAATGAGGATTGATACACCTGTTCCGCGTGTTTTGTCGCTTGTTAACATGGTTGTGAGGAATGCTAAGGACACGAAGATGAGCGTGTTGACACAGCCCATAAGGACGAGGATAAATCCTGTTGACCAATTTGTATAAAGCAACATTGGGATACCTGCTCCCAACAAGAAGGCTATCAGCAAACTTGATGATACTCCTGTATAAAGGCTTTGCCAAATCTGTTTACGCTTAATGGGCTGACTTAACAACAAGACTTGGAAATCGTGAGAGTCGTACAAGTACGTTACCGTATAGAGTAACGACATAAGTGGTGTGACAAAGAGGATGATGTTGAGTACTGTTAATGCGCCCTTCGACTCATTGTCTTGTAGCAGTAATGAAGTCCACGACAGCAATGCGAGTAACACAAAATATACGACAACAACCCTGCTCTTGACGTTGTCCATGAAGATGATTCTTGTTATCTTTCCCATAGTTCTTATGCTTCTCCTTCGCTTTTCTTTAGGTAATACATTACAGCCTGTGACACATTGTCTTGCTGAGTCTCTTTCAGTAGCTGTTCAACAGGCTTGAAGAACAAGATATGTCCTTCTTCCATGAATATGATATGTGTAACAACACCCTCTAACTCGCTTAGGATGTGCGATGTAACAAAGACGAGTTTATCTTTCTCCTTGATAATCTTCTCCTTTAGAATATTGGCTGCAAGGGGATCAAGACTGGCTGTTGGTTCGTCGAGGATGAGGATATCTGGATTGAAAAGGAATGCTAGAGCAGCATTGACCTTTTGGCTTGTTCCGCCCGAAAGTGTCTTTGTCTTCTTATCTGCTATCGTCTCAATCTGATAAGCCTCATAAAGTTCTTTGTCTAATTCAGAGCTTGTTCCCCGTACATTCTGAATGGTTCTGAATGTCTCTTTAACGCTCATATTCTCTGGGAAGCAGCTGTTCTGTTGCATAAATCCGATATGTTGGCGATAGGATGGGTTCTCTTGTATGTTGATACCATTAACGATTACCTCGCCAGATTGAGGTGTGACCAATCCCAAGATACACTTCATTAACGTTGTTTTTCCGCATCCATTGGGACCTACAAAGCCTATGCACTGTCCTTTCTTTAGTTCTAGATTGATGTTGTGCAGCACCTGCTGTTTGCCATACGACTTATTAAGATTCTTTATTGTGATCATAACTTATACGGATTCATGTGTGGGGAATTGTCTACGTAATTGTCGGGGGTAATGGAAGGTAGGACCTTTTCCGTTGCATCTAAGATATTCATGAGGAAGCTATGGAAGAAGAATAGTACGTTCTCATTCTGCTCTGCTAACATGGAGAATAAACTCAACGGATGGAAGGGCACGTCACCATAGCCGTCTTTGTTAAGGTCGTATCCCTCATACTTGTCCCAGTAATTCCTATCAACGTTGTTGCGATTATAGCTGACATTGGTCGTCATGTCGAAAGTATTACCTAAGAAGTTGTTATGATTGATAGTGTCATTCGTGCTGGCAGATATCAATCGCATACCCCATCCATTGTTCTTTATGGTGTTATGATGAACTGATAAGTCGGAACCACCATCTATCAATAACCCAACAGTATTGTTTAGAAAATGATTTCCCTTTATAGTACTATATTGTAGTTCTTTGATGAGTAGACCATAGGATGATGTCCCACGGTTATATTCGAACGTGTTGTTGATCATCTCCACATTATGGGCGAACATAACAGCCACACCTGCTTGGTTGCGGTAGAAGTGGTTGCTATTATAAACATTGAAGTGCGAAAACATGAAATGTAATCCATAACGTGCACACCCATTTATAGTGTTGTGATCAATATGCGAGTTGTTCACAAACTCTAAGTATATACCGTCTCTGTTGTGTCCAATCTTATTCCCTGTAATGTGCATGTTATCACTCTTCCAGCAATGTACAGCATTTCCCATGATTGGGTTATAAGTAATATTACTGGAGATGTTATTGTTTGCAACTAATCCATCCTTACAGTTTTGATACATCACACTAAACTGGTTCTTGCGGAAGAAGCAATTACGTACAACGACAGCTTGTGCGTTGTTCACATGTACACCGCAGTAGTCTCGTTGGGATGACCGTGCTGAGTTTTGTATTTGTAATCCTTCAATAACGACGTTATCTGCCTTTATCTCGATAACATTTCCTTTCTTACTACCATCAATAATAGGAGTCCCTACTCCCTTTAATGTGATTGGTTTGTTGATAAGAAGGCGTTCCTTATAAATCTTTTTACCGTACACTAATATCTCATCATGCGGCTTCGCAGTGTTTATAGCCATTGTTATAGATGAGAAGACCTTACCTTCTCCCACCTCAATTGTTCGTGCAGACAATGTGGTAGAGAGGGTAAGGCATACGAGTGTGATCAATGTTCTGGATGTTGTACTTTTAATCTTTCCCATGTGTCAAGGAGGATAGAATGAGTCTTTATGGCAAACTTCTGCGCATGGCTGTGGTTGCTGAAGGCTGCTACGCCTCCATTCATAGGACTCTTGATGTCATTTCCTAGTACAAGACCGGCAGTCTTGATATCTATCAGAGAATCTGGATGCTCATAGTCTGCAACATAAATCTTAGCAATTGTACTGTCCGATAAGTTCTGCTTGTTCATGTAATGGAATAGGCAAGACAAATCATCGAATTTGAAACATTTCCCTTTATCGGAAATAATCTCACAAGCGAACTTTGGAACCTCTATTGTCATACCACAACCTGCACATTCATCTTTCCCCAATTCTATAGGTTGAGGTTTGTCGCTCTTGGTGCATGCGATAAGTGATAAAAGAATTATCGATAGTGTTGCACCAGCAAAGAGTTTAGTTCTGTTAGTTATGAATCTCATTTCTTGATAGCCTTTTTGTTAAATACACCAATTTCTTTCAGTACGACAAAGGCAAGGATGAGTCCAGCAGTAACAAGGAAATATCCTCCAAGGTCTGGCTGTGATAAAGCATCAAAATTCAGTAGCTGCTTCTCACCGATAATAGGAGGCTGATAAGCCATTCCTGGAACCTTGATAGGAGCATCAGGCGACAGGTTATGACCATACACATAAGTCCAATGATAGAAGTCGACAAAGCCTAGAATACCGAAGATACCAAATGATATCAGTGATGCGATACTTAGCCTCTTACTTTTCATTACAGCTGCAACGACAAAGAGGATACCGAAAGCACAAAGGATAATTGGCAATGCTGTGAACTCCCAGAAGTCGCCTGGATGAATCTGCGCCATACCAACATAGTGGTTCAACTCATTAATCTTATAAAGGTCATTACCCTCATCACCACCAGAGACACCTTCTGTTCCGCCAATATAAAGTACCATTCCCTCTGGATACTGTGGAGCAGAAAGATCTATACGCCATACGGATGTGAATGCACCTGCTATTGCAAAGAGTGCTGCAACAATGAGCAGTATCATGCTCGACTTGCTTATTTTACCAGAAAAATCTAATTTCATACTTATTTTATATTGTTGACCTGTCATCGTTCTTAGCGTAGATTACACTCACTAAATTGCGATGGCAGGTCGTTTTTATTCTGATTTAATCTATCTAATTACTTTCTCTTATGACTAGTTGGAGCTGTCCCAGACTGAGTCGTTGGTTTGGTTACCATATATTGTGATGGTAACTTATCATCAATAGTAAACTTCAATGGAGTGTTGCTTCCCTTAGGAGATACACGGGCATAACCCTGCATCTCTTGGTGAAGAGCACTACAGAAGTCTGTACAGTAATATGGTATAATACCAACGCGGTTTGGTATCCACTTCAATGTACAAGTTTCACCAGGCATAACAAGAATCTCTGCATTGTTATTTCCCTTTACAGCAAATCCATGTGGTATATCCCATTCCTGCTCAATATTTGTTACATGGAAGTAAACTTCATCTCCCATCTTGATACCTTCAATGTTGTCAGGAACCAAACGAGATCGGATGGCAGCTATATAAACGTCAACTTTGTTTCCATGACGCTCCATACGAGCCTGCTGAGCAGTACTAATCTTATATGGATTATGGTTATCTGCTAATCTTGTAAAGTATAGCATGTTCGGCTTAAGCATGTCAGCTGCAATCGCAGAAGCGTAGTGAGGCTCACCAATCAATGGGAATTCAAGTATAAGCTTCATCTTGTTTCCACTGATATCATAAAGCTGGGCAGCCTGACAAAGCTCTGGACCTGTTGGTAAGAAGCAGTCCTTTGTAATCTTATTGTATGCAACCATGTACTTTCCGTAAGGCTTTTTTGTGTCTGCACCTAATACAGAAAGGTGACCAACAGAATAGTAAGTTGGAACGCGATCCTCTATCTGGCAATCTTTCAGTCTCCATTTAACAATTTCTGAAGAGATGAAGAAACTGGTGTATGCGTTACCGTCAGCATCAAACTCAGTGTGAAGAGAACCAAGTCCTGGTGACTGTACTTCACCATGCAGAGCATCCTCATACTTGATGACATTGATACCGTCTACCTTACCATCAAACTTATGATTCTTGATTGCGTTTTCGATCTTTGAGAAGCTAAACACAGGAAGGTTAGCACTTAACTTTCCGTTACCAACAATGTATTCGCCTGTTGGGTCAACATCTACACCATGTGGAGACTTTGGACAAGGGATGAGATACAAGAAGTCATTGTACTTCTTTGTGTCAATCACCTTCACCTTGTTGATAATCTCAGAAGTAGCCTGCTCGGTGTCTCTGTGCATTACGTTGTGAGCATACTTGCAAGGTTTCCAATCAAAATCACCCTTTGCTGCGTGCTCGGCAGCCTTCTTCCAGTTGATAGCAAGGATGTAATCCTTATCATGTTGAGAAGCATTCACCTCTAACAGAGAGTGTGCCTCTTCTGTATTATAGCATGTGAAGAATGACCAATCGGCTGAAGCATTCTTACCACTATGGCTGAGGTCATAGTTGTAAGGAGGTAAAGAGAGCTGGAAATCCAAGTTGAGACCACCAGTCTTCTTGTCTACCTTAATATAAGAGATAGTTCCACGGAATTTCTGTTTATAGTCTTTAATAGGTACATCGCCATTTTCATAATCGGCAGGGACACTGAAACGAGAACCAGAAACGATGTATTCTGTATTGCTTGTAATAAATGGAGAAGCGTGATTACCTGAAGTGTTAGGCAACTCAATAATCTCTTCTGTACGGAAATCCTTTAAGTTAATACGTGCAATACGTGGTGTGTTGTTGGCATTAATGAATAGCCATCTACCATCATACATGGCATCTGTCTCAGAAAGCTGCGTATGATGAGAGTCGTCCCATGGAACAAAACCGAAAGAGGTATTCAACATCGGTTTGGTATTCTCATCATAACCGTATCCGTTTTCACCGTTCTGTGAGAACACAGGGATCACCTTTAATAAACGTCCTGATGGTATACCATAGACAGCAACCTGTCCACTGAAACCGCCAGATACAAAATCATAATACTCGTCATAGTGTCCTGGAGCGACATAGACTTGCTTAGCAGCATCATCATCAACTGCGATTTGCCCAGTCTTTTTTAGCTTACATGACTGTAGTGTACCGCAGACTGCGATGAATGAAACTAATGAATAAACAACAAATTTTCTCATATAAAAGAATTATTAATAATTATATTTTCGGGATAAAGTTATAAAGAATTAATGAATGAGCCATGTACTCGTTAAGATATATCTATTTTGTTAATGTAATTTAACCCGCGGTAATGATGTATTATGCGACCTATTTCAGCGCAAGCAGTCCTACTTTTATGAGCGTATTATGCTGATTCTTACTTCCGAATACTATCAAACATGAAGCCACCATTGTCCCCCTTTTTACGTATGTTTCTTATATAACCATCTCTTGCAAACACCATTATAATAATAAGCTATAATAGGGTGTCGAGTTAGAAATTAGGAGGTTTGATCCATTCTTACTTACTATTTACCCCGCTCTCACACCTATTCTACATTTTTTCCTAGCTGTTCTTCAATTACAGCAAATAGTATCCCGTATCTTTTTAACCTATACTCTATGTTAGTTTCATCGTGATGAGACTTGTGTCTCATCGTGATGAAACACTAATTTCATCGTGATGAAACCTGTGTCTCTTCACGATGAGATAAATGTAGGGTATATATAAAAAAGATAGAACAAACGCTTGAAATGAACTTATAACGTGCGTAAAATCTTTATAAAGCGGTTGTGTCAGCTTTGCAAAGCGTAGGTATCAGTGTAGAGAATAACGATTCTCTGATGAATATTGGGCTATGAGACGTAAAGTAAAAGGACGATAGAAGCCGTTACTTCTATCGTCCTTTTTATCTTCTCTGATTAATTGGGATCGACCTTATAGTTTCTCTCCATAACATAAGTCGCCAGCATCGCCGAAGCCGGGAACAATATACTTATATTCGTTTAAGCCCTCATCAATAGCTGCGCACCATATTGTCGTAGAGTCTTCAGGGAAGGTTTTCTTGATGTGTGCGATACCTTCTGGTGTTGCCAACAAGCATGCTACATGCACATGGCGAGGCGTGCCCTTTGAAAGAATAGCCTTATAGCCCAGCTCCATAGAACCACCGGTAGCTAACATAGGGTCAGCAATGATAAGTGTTTTACCATTGATGTCAGGTGTAGCAAGATACTCAACATGGATTCCAACCTCGTGATGTGCAGCGTCTTTATACTCACGATAAGCACTGACAAAAGCGTTGCCGGCGTGGTCGAATATGTTTAAGAAGCCATTATGGAAAGGCAATCCAGCACGGAAGATAGTTGCAAGGACAATCTTGTCTGTTGGTATATTGACCTGCGCGGTACCTAATGGAGTAACAACATCCTTTGGTTCGTAGTTTAGTGTCTTAGAGATTTCAAATGCTTCAAACTCTCCTATTCGCATCACATTGTTGCGGAAGAGTAAACGATTCTTTTGGTAGTCTTTGTCACGAATCTCAGCCAGATATTGGTTGATGATGGAGTTCTGTTCTGAAAAATTAATGATTTCCATTTTCTATCTTAGGTGTTATAAGTAAGCAAACTTGCGACTTGCAGTACAAAATTTCGGCAAAAGTAAGAAATAATCTGTAGGTTTGCAAAGTCTAATTTGCAAATATACTCGTGCCTAGAATAATTTTAATAACTTTAACCATAAGGCTGAATACTTTGATACTTTTTCTATTCGTTTTTTTGTGTGGAGTTAATAATTATATTACCTTTGCGGTGTCTATTTAAGAGATATAATAGGTGATGTTAAAATCAATTTTCAACTAAATACATTTATAAGAAATGGCAAAGTTTGATAAGAGCGTACTTGAGAAGTACGGAATTACAGGTACAACAGAAGTGCTTTACAATCCTTCTTACGAAGTATTGTTCAACGAGGAGACAAAAGAAGGGCTTGAAGGCTTTGAGGTAGGTCAGGAGACAGAACTCGGTGCAATCAATGTTAAGACTGGTATCTACACTGGTCGTTCTCCTAAGGATAAGTTCATTGTTGATGATGAGACATCTCACGACACCGTATGGTGGGATTCAGAGGAGTACCACAACGATAATCACCGTGCAACTAAGGAGGCATGGGCAGCAGTAAAGGATATCGCAAAGAAGGAACTTTCAAACAAGCGTCTTTTCGTAGTTGATGGTTTCTGCGGTACACACAAGGATACACGTATGAAGATTCGTTTCATCGTTGAGGTTGCTTGGCAGGCTCACTTTGTAACAAATATGTTCATCCGTCCAAAGTCAGAGGCAGACTTCGAGCAGGAGCCAGATTTCATTGTTTACAATGCTTCAAAGGCAAAGGTTGAAAACTGGAAAGAGCTTGGCTTACACTCAGAGACTTGTGTTATGTTCAACGTAACATCTAAGGAGCAGGTAATCATCAATACTTGGTACGGTGGTGAAATGAAGAAGGGTATGTTCTCAATGATGAACTACTTCTTGCCATTGAAGGGTATGGCTGCTATGCACTGCTCTGCAAACACCGATATGAAGGGTGAGAATACTGCTATCTTCTTCGGTCTTTCTGGTACTGGTAAGACAACTCTTTCTACCGATCCAAAGCGTAAGCTCATTGGTGATGACGAGCACGGATGGGATGACAAGGGCGTCTTCAACTTCGAAGGTGGTTGCTATGCAAAGGTTATCAACCTTGATAAGGAATCAGAGCCAGACATCTACGGCGCAATCACACGTGACGCTCTCCTTGAGAACGTAACAGTTGATGCTAATGGTAAGATTGACTTCGCTGATAAGAGCGTAACAGAGAACACTCGTGTTTCTTACCCAATCTATCACATTAAGAACATCCAGCGTCCTGAGTCACAGGGTCCAGCTGCAAAGCAGGTAATCTTCCTTTCAGCTGATGCATTCGGTGTTCTTCCTCCAGTATCAATCTTGACTCCAGAGCAGACTAAGTACTACTTCCTCTCTGGTTTCACTGCTAAGTTGGCTGGTACAGAGCGTGGTATCACAGAACCTACTCCAACATTCTCTGCTTGCTTCGGTCAGGCATTCTTGGAGCTTCACCCAACAAAGTATGCTGAAGAGTTGGTTAAGAAGATGCAGAAGAGCGGTGCTAAGGCTTACTTAGTTAACACTGGTTGGAACGGTACAGGCAAGCGTATCTCTATCCGCGATACTCGTGGTATCATTGACGCTATCTTGAACCACTCAATCGATGCTGCTCCAACAAAGCAGATTCCTTACTTCAACTTCACAGTTCCTACAAAGCTCGAAGGTGTTGCAACAGATATTCTTGATCCACGTGACACTTACGCTGACGCAACTCAGTGGGATGAGAAAGCTAAGGATCTCGCAGCTCGTTTCATCAAGAACTTCAAGAAGTACGAGAACAACGAGGCTGGTAAGGCTCTCGTTGCAGCTGGTCCACAGCTCTAAATCTTGTAGTTACTGGATTGTAACTAATACGATAAATATAAGTCCTATCCGCAGTTACCGCGGATAGGACTTTTCGTTTAATACATGTACTGTTAATTTGCTTTAGATAGATAACCTTTAATCAAAGAACAAAAATAACTAATAATCCCTTTGTAAATCTACTTTTTTATTTAATTTTGTCACGATATAAATTAAAAATACCTATCAGACGGATAAAGTATAATGTTTAATTAACGTAAGGAGATAATTTTATGAAGAAGATTTATTTTGTATTAATAGCTTTGTTAGCATGTTTATTTACCGCTTGTCACGATAAAGAGGAAGAGAATATGATAGATGAATTCTTAACTTTTGATAAGGAGGATGTTACTGTTTCAAATGCTTCAAACTCGTTTATACTTTATGCAAAATCTGGTGATTGGCGTGGCATAGATAACATAACGTTTATACAGGATGGCGTAAAGAATATGGTTGTGCCTGATTTCGTTGGTGACAAAGACCAAGATCCTTCAGAGAAATATCACAAAGGCGTTCTGAATAACTGGTCGGCTGACTGGATAGTAGTGCAACAGACGAATAATAGCAAAGAGATGAAAGTGTATGTAAAGACGAATCGTAGTCACAAGGAGCGTACTGCTATACTTTCTGTAGACGGAGGGAATTGTAAACGTTCAGTAAAAATAACGCAGTTAGCTACTCCTAATTAAAACTTCCTGTGTTCTTTTTATATTTATACCAAAGAGAGGATGTGTCAAATAGGCACATCCTCTTTTCGTTACGACTAATATGGATTGATGTAACCTAATACTTACACCTTGCTTTGCCCCCTCTCTTCGTCTTGATATTAGCTTTTAGCTTTAACAGGAGCTAATATCGTCATACTTATATATGCATTCTGTGTTGAGTTTATGCGTATCTTGTTTTATTTTTATACGTATTGCGCATTTGCGGAATACGTATGTTTTAGTATTATCTAAGCGTGATAAAGTATTATCAGACTTAGATAAAGTATTATCACGCTTAGATAATTAATTATCACGCTTAGATAATAGAATTATATACGTACAAAAGCAATATGGAACCAATGAAAAAACAATCGAAAAGCAAGGAAAAAGAATGGTAATACGTATATCTTTCGTTATTACTACTTATTCTTTAAGATGGCTATAGGGGTTTCCGCTGATCGAGTACGTGCGTTGCTGTCGTTCCCACGTTAGTACTTGGGTGCGTTCCCTTTTGATATTGACGATTCTAATAGCCTAGAAATACGAATCTTCTATATAATACTAAACAAACTTAAAAATCTGACGTCTAAATATATATTTTACATAATTAACCCCGTAAAAGATGTTTAGTCTGAAGATTTCTGATTAAATTTGCAGCTAAATTCAATTATTAGTATCTGATGCGTAATAAGATATATACTCTTGTTGCCCTTGCATTGGCAACTTTGGTGATGACATCTTGTCTGAAGGATGATGACAATGATGGTAAAGGTTTAAGTTTTAGAGATACGGCTATTACTGGATTCACTCTAGGGAATCTGAAAGTAAAACGTGATACGCTTACGAAGTCTGGGAAGGATAGTACTTTCTATGCTAAGTATGATGCAAAGAAAGTTAGGTTTTATATAGATCAGGCGCAGGGATTGGTTTACAATGTAGACTCTCTGCCTTATGGAACTGATGTAGCGCACGTTTTGGCTACAATAACAACCAAGAACTCTGGTATTGTAACGATTCTTAATCAGTCGGGGGACAAGCAGACTTACTTCTCTCCGAAAGATTCAATCGATTTCACTTCTCCACGCTCGTTCCGTATCTACTCTAATGCACGCGATACTTATCGTGATTATAAGATATCGGTGAATGCGCATAAGCAGAAGGGCAATGTGTTCTCTTGGACAAGCATGCAGAGTAATAGTAATTTTGCTGCTTTCACGGCGATGAAGGCTGTAAGTACTAAGGATAAGATATTTGTATTTGGAACGAATGGTACACAGACGACGGGGTATGTGACGGCGCAGAACGATGGTAACCATTGGGGTTTGTTGTCTCAGTCTTTCTCTGCACAGGCTTATCAGAGCGTATTGGTCAAAGAGAATAAGTTATTTATTTTAGATAGTGGTCGAATCCTTAGTTCTACTGATGGTAACGCTTGGACTCAAATGGGTACGAATACGAACTTGAAGCAGTTAGTGGCTGCATCTTCTTCGGAGCTATTTGCTTTGACGACAGCTGGGAGTTTAGTTCGTTCGCAAGATAATGGGGCGACGTGGAATACAGAGACTTTGGATGATAATGCTTCTCTTCTTCCGGCAAGTAATATCAATTATGTCTTGTTAAGTAACAATGGCGCTGATGATAGGAGTCGTGTTTTATTAGTGGGAACAGCTGCTAGTGGAAACAAGACCGTTGCTTGGTCAAAGCTATCTTATAAGGATCGTCCAACGGCGGACGATACGTGGAATTATGTAGAGAATGCAGCTACTAAGTTCCTATTGCCTGCTTATCGCCATCTTACAGTTGTGAATTATGATGGTGCTGCGCTAGCTATGGGCGTGGATAATAGTGGTAAATTCGGCTCTATGTTATTGTCCCGTGATGCTGGTATTGCATGGAATAGCGATAAAGATTTCAGCTATCCACAGAATGTGCAACCGGCTAATACATTTACAGCAACAGTTGACGCAGATGCTTACATTTGGATGATTAGCGGTAGTAAGGTTTGGCGTGGAAGACTCAATAGAGTGGGTTGGAAGTTGAATCAAGAGCGTGCTGCAGAGTAAGCTCTAAGGCAGAGTAAGATGAAAAAGACCATCATTAGCGTTCTTTTCCTTTTAGTAACAACATCTTTGTGGGCACAGAGTGACCCTGAATATAAGATGGAGTTAGGAGCAGGTGTTGGCTTGATGGGCTATCTTGGCGACTTCAATGAGTCTTTAACAAAGGACTTGCAACCAATGGGGACGGTGCTTGCCAGATATAATTTCAATCCTTATATGGGTTTGAAGATGAATGTATCTTTTGGCAAGATGAAAGGTTCTTCAGTTGATGTGAAGACTTATTATCCTCGATTTGCCACAACACCTTATCTATTCAATAACTCTTTGGTAGATGTAGGCGTGGCTTATGAATATAACTTCTTGCCATACGGAACGGGTAAAGATTATCGTGGCGCACAACGTTTATCACCTTATGTAACAATAGGACTGGGTGCCACGTATGTTAAGATAGAGAATGGTAATCGTAGTTCCGCATTCTCGGCTAACCTTCCTATAGGCGTTGGCGTTAAGTATAAGGTTGGTGATCGAACGAATATCGGACTAGAGTGGGCGATGCATTTCACACTCTCTGACGAATTAGATGGACAAAGAGATCCCTACGGAATAAAGAGTAGTGGACTCTTCAAGAATACAGATAGCTATTCAACACTTCAATTGACGTTCAGCTATAGTTTTATGACCAAGTGCCGAACATGTCATAATGAAGATGAATAAGATGGCTAGATAAGAACAGTAAGAAAGGTTATTTTCTTCATATATAATCATGGTGGAAGAATTAGACATGACACGGATTCCAGAACACATTGCTATCATTATGGATGGTAATGGGCGCTGGGCAACGGAGCGTAATAAGCCCCGTTCTTATGGGCATCAAGCAGGAGTGGAGACGGTTCGCCGTATTACTTCTGAATGTGTACGTCTGGGTGTGAAGTATCTAACGCTTTACACCTTCTCTACAGAGAATTGGAGTCGACCTTCTGATGAGATTGCTGCATTGATGGGGCTTGTCTTAACTTCTTTAGAAGATGAAATCTTTATGAAGAACAATGTGCGATTCCGTGTGATAGGGGATATATGTCGATTGCCTATAGAGGTGCAACAGAAGCTCAGAGAGACGGAAGAACATACGGAGAAGAACTCTGCTATGACAATGGTTGTCGCTCTTAGCTATAGTTCACGGTGGGAGATAACTAAGGCGGTACAGGATATCATTGCAGAAAATCAGGGTAATGAAAAAGTATCGCTACGCCCCGAGATGATAACAGAAGAGTTACTCAGTAAGCACATGCAAACCAACTTTATGCCTGATCCTGACCTTCTAATAAGGACAGGCGGTGAGCTTCGTATCTCTAATTACCTTCTTTGGCAGATAGCCTATTCAGAGCTTTACTTCTGTGATACCTATTGGCCAGACTTTGGGGAACACGATTTACAACATGCTATATATAGTTTCCAAAAGAGACAACGTCGTTTTGGAAAGACTGAGAGACAGATAGAAGAAAACGAAAACAAATAAGTTACGCAATATAGATGACGAATATAAATAAGGTGTTGATGCTTCTTGCTCTCACTTCTGGAATGACACTAACGGTGAGCGGACAAGAGAAGATCGTTAATCCAGATATAACTTATTCTGGTAATCCGCATACTTATAAGCTAGCAGGATTGGCTGTCAGTGGTATTGACGGTTATGAGGATTATGTACTTACGGGTATTTCTGGGCTCAGCATTGGGCAGGAGTTGGAGGTGCCAGGAACGGCTATCACTGATGCGGTGAAACGTTATTGGAAGCATGGACTCTTCTCTGATGTATCCATCAGTGCAGATTCTATCGTCGGTGATAAGATTTACTTGAGAATTAATCTCTTACCACGACCACGCGTCTCAACCATCAATTATAATGGTTTGAAGAAGAGTGAACGGGATGATCTGGAGAAGAAGTTGGGCTTACTGAAAGGTGGTCAGATTACTCCTAACATGATTAGTCGTGCCAAGATACTTGCTAAGAAGTACTTTGATGATAAAGGATATAAGAATGCCGATATTAATATTCTCCAGCGTGATGATGTTGCGAATAAGAATCAGGTCATACTTGATATCAATGTAGATAAGAAGGAGAAACTAAAGGTTCGCAATATTATCATTGAAGGGAATGAGCAACTTCCAATGAAGAAGATTAAGGGTTCTTTCTTCTCAAAGGGTGCTTTCGCTAAGACACATGAAGCAGGAAAGCTCGGCAATTTACTGAAGTCAAAGAAGTTCACACCCGAGCGTTGGGCTGAAGATAAGAAGAATCTCATTACCAAATACAATGAGTTTGGTTTCCGTGATGCCACCATCTTGAAGGATAGTGTGTGGAATGTTGATCCCAAGCATGTGGATATCTATGTAAAGGTAAACGAGGGTAAGAAGTATTACATTCGTAATATCTCTTGGGTTGGAAACACTGTTTATTCAACTGATTACCTATCTCGTTTGCTTGGAATGAAGAAAGGTGACGTTTATAACCAGACTTATCTAAGTAAGCGACTCTCACAAGATGAGGATGCTGTTGGTAATGAGTATTGGAATAATGGTTATCTCTTCTATAGGCTTGAGCCAACTGAAGTGAACATTGTCGGCGACTCTATCGACCTTGAGATGCGTATCACAGAAGGGCAGCAGGCACATATTAATCGTGTGAAGATTAATGGTAACGACCGACTCTATGAGAATGTTGTTCGTCGTGAGTTGCGTACAAAGCCTGGTGACCTATTCTCTAAAGAGGCTCTTCAGCGTTCTGCTCGTGAGTTAGCATCAATGGGTTATTTTGATCCAGAAGCTATCAACCCTGTTCCTGAACCTAATTACGAAGATGGAACTGTGGATATCAACTATAATTTGAAACAGAAGTCTAACGACCAAGTTGAGCTTTCACTGGGTTGGGGACAGACGGGTGTTATCGGGCGAGTAGGCCTGAAGTTAACTAACTTCTCAATGGCTAATCTCTTCCGTAGAAACCGTGAACATCGTGGCATTATGCCTATCGGTGATGGTGAGACATTGTCTTTGGGAGCACAGACGAATGGTACTTATTACCAATCTTACAATGTTCAGTATTCAACCAACTGGCTGGGTGGTAAGCGTCCTATCCAATTCAATGTGGGTGTCTCTTATTCAAAGCAGACCGATGTATCAAGTAATTACTACAACCAGTCGCTGTTGAACAACTATAACAATTATCGTTACGGTTACGGAAACTATAATTACAATAGTTATGAAAACTATTATGATCCAGACAAGTACATTAAGTTGTTGAGTGTTTATGCTGGTTGGGGAAAACGCTTGAGTTGGCCAGATGATTACTTCACATTGTCTTTACAGTTACAATATCAGCGTTACATGTTACGTAACTGGCGATACTTCCTCATGCCAACAGGTACATCTAACAACTTGAACTTGACGGTATCACTAAATAGAACATCTACTGATAATCAACTCTTCCCACGTCGCGGTTCAGAGTTCTCGGCATCTTTGACGATTACTCCGCCATGGTCTAAGTGGGATGGAAAGGACTATGCTCACTTGGCAACGAATCCTAATTCACCTAATTACTCTAAGGAGCAACAAGAGAAGTATCACTGGATTGAGTATCACAAGTGGAAGTTCAAGGCACGAACCTTTACAGCTCTTAGTAGCGGTCAGAAGTGTTTCGTCTTGGTTACTCGTGTTGAGTTAGGTCTATTGGGCAGCTATAACAGGAATAAGAAGAGCCCATTTGAAACCTTCTATATGGGTGGTGATGGTATGAGTGGATACTCTACTGGTTATGCTGAGGAGACAATCGGATTGCGTGGTTATGAGAATGGAGCACTCACACCTTCATACGACGTACAAGGTTATGCATACGACCGCTTCTCTCTAGAGTTGCGTTATCCGTTCCTCTTAGGCAATACAACTATCTATGGCTTGGGCTTTGTTGAGGCTGGTAATGCATGGTCAGAAACAAGTAAGTTCAATCCATTTGATATGAAACGTTCTGCTGGTCTAGGTGTTCGTATATTCCTTCCAATGGTTGGTATGATGGGTATTGACTGGGCATACGGATTTGATACTGTCTTTGGAAAGAAGGGTGGAAGCCAGTTCCACTTCATCCTTGGACAGGAGTTCTAAGGCTTGATTCTTTGAACATTGAGCGTTGAGCGTTGACCTTGGAATGTTGAGCTTTGAGCGTTGAAGGAATTGTTCTCATAAAAAAGAAACGTTAGATTTAATTTAAACAATAAGAAGAATGATGAATAAGAAGAAGATATTAAACAGCGTATTGAGGTATGTTTTGCCTCTTTACCTTTTCACTCTTTTACCTTTATCAGCCTCTGCACAGAAGTTTGCACTCATTGATATGGAGTATATCCTTAAGAATGTGCCAGCTTACGAACGTGCGAATGAGCAGTTGAATCAGGTTAGTAAGAAGTGGCAAGCAGAGGTTGAGGCTTTGAATACAGAGGCTGCTACCATGTACAAGAACTATCAGAATGAAGTAGTATTCCTCTCTCAAGACCAAAAGAAGAAGCAACAAGATGCTATCTTGGCGAAAGAGAAGCAAGCATCCGACCTCAAACGTAAGTACTTCGGACCAGAGGGTGAGCTCTTCAAGAAGCGCACCAGTTTGATAAGTCCTATACAAGATGAGATCTATAACGCCGTTAAGGACATCTCCGATCAGCGTGGATATAGTCTTGTTATCGACCGTTCTAGCAATGCTTCTGGCATTATTTATGGGTCACCTAAGGTTGATATCAGCAATGAAGTTTTACAGAAGTTGGGTTATGCTTACCGATAATATAAGGTGAAACAACCGATATTCATAGAACCACAAGAGTGTTTATAAGAAACAAAAACATAAACTATTAAAACAATAAAAGCAATGAAAAAGTTATTTTTGATGTTGATGCTCTGTGCACCAATGACCTTGTTTGCACAGAAGTTTGGTCACCTTGACTCACAAGCACTGCTCCAGTCTCTTCCAGAGGCTACAGCTGTTCAGAGCAAGTTAGAGGCTAAGGGTAAGGAATACCAGAAGCAGTTGGAAGACATGCAGGCAGAATTGCAGCGTCAGGCTGAGGCTTATGACAAAGCAAAGAGCACTATGAACGCAACAAAGCAGGCTGAGACAGAGAAGAATCTACAGGATATGTATCAGAAGATTCAGCAGACTGCTCAGGACAACCAAAAGGCTTTCAATGAGGAACAACAGAAGCAACTCGGCCCTGTACTTGAGAAAGTTCGCAATGCGATTGCAGCAGTTGCAAAGGCTGGAAACTATGTTTACATCATGGAGAAAGCTAATGGTCAGCCATTGTATATCAATGAGGCACTCAGCAAGGATGTAACAGCTGAAGTTAAGGCTCAATTGGCTAAGATGAAGTAAAAGTATGTACGGGAGTCTTTGCCCGTGTTAATATGCCTCTAGAGAGTCGACTCTCAAGAGGAGATAAGGGTGAGGTCACCGCACGAATTAGTATTCTTGCGTTGACCTCATTATTTGTATTTTCATATAGAAGAGATTATAATTAGTAGAATGAAAAAGCTATTCTTTTCCTTTGCTTTGGTGTTGTTACCACTCTTGGCAGTCGCACAACAGACTACTCCAAGCCTAAAGTTCGGTTACTTTAGTTATGAAAAGGTATTGCATGCAATGGCAGACTATGCCACAGCAACACGTAGTTTGAATGACTTAAAGGCGAAATATGATGCAGAAACAAAGCGTTCGGCTGATGACTTCAACAACCGTTATGAGGATTTCCTTGATGTTCAGCGCAAGTTAGAACCCTCTATTCTCCGTAAGCGGCAAGCAGAGTTAGAGGAGTTGATGGACCGCAACATCGCCTTTCGTAAGGAGACTGACCGTCTCTTAAAGAAGGCTGAAGCAGATCTCTATGCGCCTGTTCGTAAGAAACTAGACAATACGGTTCGTGAGATGGGTAAGGAGAGTGGGTACGCCTTCATTCTTAACTCAGACAATAACAACCTTCCCTTTGTGAACACAGCCATAGGTGAAGACATCACAGATGCACTTATCTCTGCGCTTAAATAGGCTATATTCAAGTGTTTGAGACCATTAATAAGCAAAACAATAGAGCCCTAAAAGCCTATTCTATAACGATTTGATAAAGAGGATAATGTCACAATATTCACAACAGCCAGGTCCTATTGGCGTGTTTGACTCTGGTTATGGCGGGTTAACCATACTGCATGGTATTCGCCAATTATTGCCTGAATACGACTATCTCTACCTTGGGGATAATGCCCGTGCACCCTATGGTTCACGCTCATTCGATGTTGTTTACCAATTTACAAGGCAAGCTGTAATGAAACTTTTTGAGTCTGGTTGTCAGTTAGTGATACTTGGTTGTAACACAGCATCAGCCAAGGCACTACGCAGCATACAGCAGAATGACTTACCTAAACTCGATCCCCAGCGCCGGGTGTTGGGTGTGATTCGACCTACAGCAGAAGTTATTGGCAAACTAACTCGCTCTCATCACGTGGGTTTGTTGGCTACTGAAGGCACAGTGAAAAGCCAAAGCTACAACATAGAAATACAAAAGCTATGGTCTGATGTAAAGGTTACGGGCGTGGCATGTCCACTATGGGTTCCTATCATAGAGAACAATGAGGCGGACAGTCCAGGGGCTGATTACTTTGTGAAGAAACGCATTGATCATATCATGCGGATAGATCCAGAGATTGATACGCTCATCCTTGGTTGCACACATTACCCCATTCTTATGCCCAAGATCATCAAGTATGTGCCTCGTGGAGTACGTATCGTCCCACAAGGCGAGTATGTTGCAGAGAGCTTACAAGACTACTTGCGACGCCATCCAGACATGGAGCAGCGTTGCACGAAACATGCAACAGTGAGGTATCTAACGACAGAGAACCCCGAGAAGTTCAAAGAGAACGCTCAAATCTTCATCCATGACGAGGTGAATGTAGAGCATGTTGATTTGGAATAAAGCAATAAAAGCAAGGGTGTTATCGTTAGATAAGAACCAAAAAGATATATAATGAAGAAATTAACCATACTATTTCTCCTGTCGATAGTAGCACTGCTGGCAGCATGTTCGGACGATGATACATTCACTACGTCACGTTCCAACTTGTTATCATTCTCAACTGATACGTTAAAGTTAGATACTTTCTTCTCAAGTGTCCCTACATCCACAAGAACCTTCTGGGTGTATAATCGCTCGGGAGCTGGGCTTCGATTGACGAATGTCCGACTATCACAAGGCAATCAAACGGGGTTCCGTGTGAATGTTAGTGGAGACGAGTTGAATGCTGCTAATGGCTATCAAGTGAAAGACTTAGAGGTGAGAAACAAGGATAGTATTCGTGTCTTTGTGGAAATGACATCGCCTCTGAATAATGGGACAAGCCCACAGAAGATAACAGATGATCTTATATTTACGCTTGAGAGTGGCGTTCAGCAACGTGTAGTCCTTAGTGCTTACAGCTGGGATGCACAACTTCTAAAGGGTTTGAAGGTCACCAGTAATATGACATTAACAGGCTCTAAGCCCATTGTCTTACAAGATACTCTGAAGGTGGAAGCGGGTGCAACGCTTACAATACCAGCTGGGACTACGCTTTACTTCTCGCAGAAAGCATCGCTGGAAGTGTATGGCTCGTTGCGCTGTGAGGGTACGGCGGATCACCCCGTGGTGTTACGTGGTGACCGATTAGACCGCCTCTTCCCTTATCTTCCCTATGACCATGTGAGTGGACAATGGCAAGGAATACACTTCCATGCCGATAGTTACGATAATGTCATTAGTCATACCGACCTCCATTCAGCCTATAATGGTATCGTGTGTGACGCTGCCAACATCTCACAAAACAAACTTACGCTGGCTAACTCGACCATACATAATTGTCAAGGATATGGTTTGAAGGCTGTAAACTGTAAGGTGGAAGCCTATAATACACAATTCTCTAACACATTGATGGATTGTGCCTCCTTCCTTGGTGGGCACATTACGCTGACTCATTGCACCTTTGCTCAGTTCTATCCTTTCGATAGTAACCGCGGTGCAGCATTAAGTCTTGGCAATCACGAAGGCGATAAGGACTATCCTTTACAGGCTTTCAACATGGTTAATTCGTTGGTAACAGGCTATGCAGAAGACGTACTCATGGTTTATAACAAGGACGGAGTAACAGCCAATTATCAGTTCGATCATTGTCTGTTACGCACGCCAAAGCCAAAGGATACCGCTTTATTCACACATTTTACGGACGTTATTTGGGAGAACACAAAGGACTATCCGGGTGGTGGAGATAAGCAATTTGTCAAGGTCAATGCCGATAAGCAAGACTATGACTTGCATCTTAAAAAGCCAGAGAATAACGTTCTCTCACCTGCTATTGATGCAGGGCGAGTATTAACAGATACACGTTTCACAACCGATCATGATGGTAAGCAGCGTGGTAATAAACCAGATATTGGCTGTTATGAGCTGATAGCTCATTAATCTAATTAGCCTAATTAGCCTAATTAGCCCTATTTGCCTAATAAGGCTAATAAGCCCAATAACCAATAATAAATATCAACAATGAAGACAATAGATTTAAGTATTAAGATAGGATTCTGCCAACTTGATGAGCTATCAGAAGAAGAGCAACACCTCATCCAAACAGCGATCTCGGCTACAGGTAACAGCTATTCGCCTTACAGCAAATTCCGTGTTGGTGCAGCATTGTTGCTTGCGAATGGTGTAGAAGTGATGGGGGCGAACCAAGAGAATGCGGCTTTTCCTTCAGGATTATGTGCTGAACGCTCTGCAATCTTTGCTGCCCAGTCCACTTATCCAGACCAACCTATCACCCTCTTAGCGATAGCTGCGGCTAATGAGTATGGTTTGATGCGTGACCCAATCGTACCTTGTGGTGCTTGCCGACAGGTTATTTTAGAGATTGAAAGTCGTTATAACCAGCCCATTCGTATCCTTCTTTACGGGACGTCAGGCGTTTATGTTATTGATACAGTTAAGGACTTGCTCCCTCTCCAATTCGTTGGTGAGTCAATGAAGTAGGTCTCTATTCATTTAAAATATTATTAAATCATGGATTATCTACCAAAAGATCCCGCAATACTGGTAAGCAGTGCAAACATGCTATTGCGTGATGAAGAGTTCGATTCACTAGAGTCTCTTTGCTACAACTTCAATGAGGATGTTGATAAACTCAAGGCTTCTCTGCTCAAGGCAGGCTATGTTTATAGCGAGGAGCAGCATCAGTTCCGCCCCATTGGGTTTGATAAGTAAAAGCAATTACTCGTTATCTGAAACTCCCCCAGCCTCCCCCATAACCCCACCCAGCCTCCCCCATAACCCCACCCAGCCTCCCCCAAGGGGAGGAGTGCCTAACGGAAGCCATGTTAGGGGCGGTATTTTCGATTAAAGATAACACCACAAAGTAGGGACAGACGCCCTCGTCTGTCCGCCCCAATATCACCAATGAAAGCCTCCCCAAGCTCCTCCAAAGGAGGGGATGTTGCCTGATGGAGTGTCGTGTAGGGATAAATGAGCGGACAGACGAGGGCGTCTGTCCCTACTTTGTATATGTTATTAGACTAAAGAAACTAATGTATTCTGATATACCAAAGCCCTGAGACGCACTGTTTCAAGCCCTGAGACACAGTGTTTCAGGCTTTGATACACACTGTTTCAGGCTCTGATACACACTGTTTCAGCCCTTGAGGCGCACAGTTCCAATATATGGAACGCAGGGTTTCAATACATGAAACGCACAGTCTCAAGCAGTGAAAACGCTGTTATAAGTAGTTTGTTTAAGGCATTAGTTGGGTTCTTTAAGGGTTACACAGACGTGTTTTTCGGCATTAGTAATATCTTTTTATAAAATAAGAGAGTGTATCAAAGGTTAAACTCTTTGGTATAGATGACCTCACCTGTCCAGTATTTGCGATCGTACTGACGGACGAGAACGTTTGTTCCTATACCCTTAACCTACTTGATACACCCTCTTGTTATTTGGTGTTACGCCCTTTACGCTTCTTGCTGGCGCACACCCATGCGTGCTTCTACCACATTGACAACATAGTCGCCGAGCTTCTCACACTCCTGAATGATGTCCATATACATCGTACCAATTGCGTAGGTGTATTTATGATCGTTGACATCATTGATGTTTTGTGAGCGCAGTTGATTGCGGTAATTATTGATTTCGTTCTCAATGTTGAACGAACGATTCACATCGTTGTCTTCTCTGTGTCCCACCAAAATGCGGTTCATCTGCGTGAGAGCATCATCGGTGAGATCGAACATCTGATGTATGTGGTCGTATTGTTCCTCTGTAAAGTCTTCCTTACCATGGATGCGTCTGCTCTCTGTACGGGCGATGTTGTAACAGGCATCACCAATACTCTCTAACTCCGAAATCTCACGCAACATCGAACGCACCTTATCTTTCGTCTCATCGCTTAGATGGGCATTTGAAACTTGATCAAGGTATTTGGCTATCTCAATCTCCATGTTATCAGATATTCCTTCGTACTTCTCAATGCGTGTATAAAGCTTCGTGAACTTCTCCGTGTCACGCTCTCCAAGCAGTTCGCGAACCATTCCGAACATGCGTTGGATGCGTTCGGCAAACGATTTGATCTCCTTAGATGCTTCCAAGACAGATAGCTCCGGCGTCTTCATGATGCCTGCCTGAATGAAATGAAGACGGAACTCATCCTCGTCTTTGTTGGCCTTTGGCTTGATAATCAAGCATACTAACTTCTCTAAGTACTTGATGGGACCAACAAGGATAAGCGTGTTGGTAACATTGAACGTGGTGTGGAATGCAGCCAATACAAAGCTTAGTTTGGCAGCATTAGCCACGAAACCAGCTGAACCCTTAGGCATCGTCACGTCATAACCAACCCATCCGCAGACCATATTAATGAATGGATGGAAGATACACAATACCCAAATAACACCAAAGATATTAAACACCATGTGTGCCATGGCAGCCCTTCGTGCCTGCGTGTTTGCCGTCAATGCGGCAAGGTTGGAGGTAACTGTTGTACCGATATTCTCGCCCATTACGAGTGCTATTCCTTGGTAGATTGGAAGCACACCGGTCGAACAGAGAATCATCGTAATAGCCATGATTGCAGCGGAGCTTTGCACACACATCGTCAGCACACTACCGATGAGTAAGAATACAATTGTGGTGAAGAAGCTCTGTGGATCGAACTGACTGAAGAAATCAAGTACCGCTTGGTTGTGTGCCAAATCCATGTCTATACCCGTTTGGCGCAGCGTTCCCAAGCCCAGAAACATGAATGATATGCCGAAGAGGAAGTCGCCAATTAGCTTGCGCTTCTTAGAGTAGATCAACACAATACCAATGAAGAAAGCAGGACAAACGAAGTCGGTGATATTAAACGAGAAGCCTGCTGACATGATCCATGCCGTTAGGGTTGTTCCGATGTTGGCTCCCATAATAACCGAGATAGCCTGTACCAAGGTGAGTAATCCTGCGTTCACGAAGCTAACCGTCATGACCGTTGTTGCCGTTGATGATTGTACGGCTGCGGTAATAAATGTACCTGTTAAAATACCAGTGAAGCGGTTAGTTGTCATTGCACCAAGGACATGGCGCAATTGAGGTCCTGCCATCTTTTGCAGGCTTTCGCTCATTGCCTTCATACCAAACATTAGTAACGCTAAGGCTCCAATGAGCTTAAAAAAAATCCAAATCGACATATAATAACTTAATTTGTGACGACTATCTCTTGTGTATATGCATAACTTTCTCTACCTTTACCATTCGTTATTTATTGACGAACGATTTAGTCCACTGACTTACATTTAACACGTAAATGCTTATGACACAATTACTGCATATCCGCTGCAAAAATAATAAAAAAAGTCTGAAAGTCCCAATGGGAAGTACACTTTCTGACATTTTCAAGGAAATAAATCTTCAAATGCCTTATGGTCCTGTAAGTGCTAAAGTGAATAATAAAGTTGAAGGATTGCATTACAGGGTCTATCATAATAAGGATGTGGAGTACCTCGATTTGCACACACAATCGGGTATTCGCACTTACACTCGTTCGCTTTTTCTCGTTCTTTGTAAGGCTGTCCACGATCTTTATTCGCGAAGCGAAGTGATCATTGATATTCCTGTTTCAAATGGTTACTATTGTAATTTGAAACTCGGGCATGCTATCACTGCTGAGGATGTAAACCGTATTCGCACACGAATGCAGGAGATTGTTAATGCTCATCTGCCTATCCAACGTTTTGAAACAACAACAGAAGAGGCTATTGATATGTTCTCTAAACTTGGTGACGAACAAAAGGCAAAGTTGCTCAAGAGTAGTGGAACGCTTTATACAGTTTATTACGTCCTGGATGACTATAAGGATTATTACTATGGTTCAATGCTCACGAACACGTCACAACTATATCTCTTCGGACTCGAACCTTATTTTGATGGTGTGTTACTGCGCATTCCTTCCGTGCAAGATCCATCCCAATTAGGTGCTTTGATACGACAGGATAAGATGTTTGAAGTGTTTAAAGAGCATCATCGTTGGCAGAGTCTGTTAGGTATAAAGACGGTGGGTGACTTTAATGAGGCGGTTGGCAATGGTGAAGCCACTAATCTAATTAATGTCAGCGAAGCCTTACAAGAGAAGAAGATATCACAGATTGCAGATAAGATTGCAGCAAAGAAAGATATTAAGGTGGTACTGATTGCTGGACCATCATCGAGTGGTAAGACCACATTCTGCAAACGCCTTTCTGTGCAACTACTTGCTAGTGGTGTGAAGCCCGTACAGATTTCGTTGGATGACTACTTCGTTAATCGGGAAGAGACACCGAAGGATGAACAGGGAGAATATGATTACGAAAGTATCTATGCACTGAATATTCCACTCATCAACGAGCAGTTTAATGCTTTATTCAATGGTCAGGAGGTGGAATTACCCAAGTATAATTTCCAAACAGGAAGTAGTGAGAAGAGTGGGAATAAGTTGCGTTTGGAGGAAAATAACGTGTTAGTTGTAGAAGGAATCCATGCCCTTAATCCAACACTCACGGCTCAGATTCCCGACGACAAGAAGTTTAAGATCTATGCTTCTGCGCTTACTACCATCCTATTGGATAATCACAATTATATCCCAACGACTGACAATCGATTGCTCCGACGCATTGTTCGTGATTATAAGTATCGTGGTTGTTCAGCACAAGAAACGATCCGCCGATGGCCTAGTGTGCGTGCTGGTGAGAACAAATGGATATTCCCTTATCAGGAGCAAGCCGATGTGATGTTTAATACAGCTATGCTCTTTGAACTTGCAGTCATAAAGCCACAAGCAGAGGAGGTGCTCGAGCAAGTACCAGAGAATTGTGAAGAATACGCCGAGGCTTATCGCTTACGCAAGTTCCTCAAGTACTTCTCTCCCCTGCCTTTCCGTGCGCTCCCTCCAACCTCCCTACTCAGAGAGTTCTTAGGAGGCAGTTCGTTTAAGTATTAGATACGCTTCTAACATATAAAAGGTGCGCCTTTGACTCTCAAAAGCGCACCTTTTATTTTATTAGCTATCATCAGTTTCTCATTGTTTATTGACCTTAGCACACAAAGAGACAAAGCTATTACTTTATTTTACGTTCCAACACTTTCAGCAAATCAAGAGGGTGTCTCTTCATATCTTTCAGTGAGAATCCATCACTCTGCAAGTACTCATCCATCTTTGGGAAACGATCAAAACAAGCACGGACTGTTTTCTTAGCAGCCAGACGTATTCCTGTTTCAGGAACATAATAAGTCACAACAACTTCGTCACCTTTAAGACAATAAGTATAAGCCAATGACTCTTCAGTATAAAATGTTGTCCATGAACTACTATACCATACTGTTGGAGATAAAAAACCAAGTACTTCTTTTCCCTCATAAACCAGTTCCCAAAAGTACCGATGATTTGTTGGCTTCAAATTTTTAGGTAACGTTAATATCTTGCATGCATATAAAGACAAGTATTTACGCTGCTTCCCATCTACTGTTAACTCCATTTCTTTTGCATCATCAGCTACATACTTTGTTCCCTTACCCGTTGGTGTAGGTGAGATAAACAATGTCTGCATATTAATAACGACCTGCCCATACACACTTGCCATAACCTTTGCATTCTTTACATCAACCAAATAACCTGACACTTTGCTACCATCTTTGAGCGTAAGGACGCATGGTAAAGGTTTGAATTCCTTTTTCTTAGCACTTACTGAGACGATGCCAATCAACAACATTAGCATCATCAACATGATTACATTAATCTTTTTCATAACTCATTTTATTGTTTTAGTTAGAGTTCTTTCGTTAACAATACAAAGATATACAACAAATGTGAAACAGAGAAAGAAACTTCTAAAATTTTGCAAATCTTTTTTTATAATATTGCTATCCAATAAAAGTGAAAAAGAATAGCTCTATTGCTGCATCTTTGTAGTTACCTCTATGGTATTACCTTTGATAAAACAAACCTCCTCTAACCAAATAATGTTAGTTACTTTTACGTAATACAACTCTTTTCTGACATTAAATTAATTCCACATTAATAGCCTATTGCGAGGTGTTTAGCCATCCGCACCATTCGTGCGAACCAACAACACCATTCGTGCTAACCATCAACACGACACGTGCGGTATAACAACAGTACCTCTAAAGATGACAAAAAAGGAGACATTATGTTCATTATAACGAATATAATAGACTGCAAAACAAGGTAACTTTAAATTATCCAACGACCATCTTGGGTCCCTATTGTCTTCAAGTGGGAACAAAGGTAAATAGTTGGTTTCACCGCAATAACACAGCTTATCTATCAATGTCTGCGTGAGAAATCTACGCTCATCATGGATAGAAATATCCTGACCATTTGCTCTTTTAAGATAGAGACGATAATAATCTCTGATGACATTTATGTCTTTTGTCGTGTCATTTACAACAGCTTTCGGCTGTACGAAAACAACTGAATCCGAGTCTTCTTCAATCGTTACTGGCTTAGCGGTCTGCTTAGAAGGAAGCAACCAAAAGAATAAGCCAAGCCCTACCAGCACGGTTATCAAGCAAGAAAGGAGAAGAGTCTTTGTTCGTTTCATATTGCTTAGGCGGTTATTATCACCCTAATAATTGAATAAAAAATAAGGATAGATATTCCTAATACACTGCACATTACCGCTAACACATACTAAGAATATCTATCCTTATAGGAATGAATACGAGCGACACACCGTTTAGGGCTCACTCATTATCCTTTTATTTACCGCTAACTCCACTGACAAACGGCATTTACGCTCATCAATGAAATAGTCTGAAGTTTTCAATTCATCTGTCAAGTTTCCAAGTAACACCATCTTTAGTGTCTTTCACTTGGAAACCAGCATCAGCCAATGCGTCACGGATCTGATCGCTAACAGCCCAGTTCTTCTCTGCTTTTGCCTTTGCACGAAGATCGAGTACCATGTCTACAACCTTTCCGTATGCCTCTTCGCGTGCATCGTTATTAGCACTACGCTCGTTCTTGAGCCCCAAGATGTCGAAAGCAAAGAGTTGCATAACCTCCGTGAGTTCCTTTAGGTCATCGGCAGAAATCTGTGCCTTGTGATCGATAAGAACGTTTACCAAGTGGCAAGCCTCAAACAGATTAGAGATGACAGCAGGCGTCATTAAGTCGTCATTCATCGCATCGTAACACTTTTGACGGAAGCTAGCAACAAACTTCTTCGTATTCTCGTCCGATGCATCCGATGGCTGAATGCGTGCCGAATCCTCAATACCATTCATCAAACGTTCGTATCCCTTCTCAGCAGCTTGCAATGCCTCGTTAGAGAAGTCGACAGTCCCACGATAGTGAGCAGATAGGATGAAGAAACGAATTGTCATTGGCGAGTAAGCCTGCGTGAGCGTGTCATGCTTGCCAGTAAAGAATTGCTCAAGCGTAATAAAGTTACCCAACGACTTACCCATCTTCTGTCCATTGATTGTAATCATGTTATTGTGCATCCAATACTTCACCATTTCATCGCCCTGTGAAGCTACAGCTTGCGCAATCTCACACTCGTGATGCGGGAAAATCAAGTCCATACCGCCACCATGAATATCAAAGTGATCGCCCAAATACTTGCGCCCCATAGCTGTACACTCACAATGCCAACCAGGGAAACCATTACTCCAAGGCGATGGCCAACGCATGATATGTTCGGGCATAGCACGTTTCCACAATGCAAAGTCAACCTGATTATGCTTCTCACCAACACCTGCTAACTCACGAGAGTTATTAATCATATCGGTGAGATTACGCCCAGACAATACGCCATAATGATGGTCCTTGTCATACTTAGCCACGTCGAAATAAATACTACCATTGCTTTCGTAAGCATAACCATTGTCCATAATCTGCTTCACCAGCTCCTCCTGTTCAATGATATGACCCGTTGCATGTGGCTCAATACTTGGCGGCAAAACATTCAATGCACGCATAGCATCGTGATAACGATTGGTGTAATATTGCGCAATCTCCATTGGTTCGAGTTGCTCAAGTCGTGCCTTCTTCTCAATCTTATCATCCCCCTCATCAGCATCATGCTCCAAGTGCCCCACGTCAGTGATGTTACGAACATAACGAACCTTATACCCGATATGCTTCAGATAGCGGAATAAGAGGTCGAAAGTGATGGCAGGACGCGCATGCCCAAGGTGTGGATCGCCATAAACAGTAGGACCACAGACATACATACCCACGTTAGGTGCAGCGATGGGTTGGAATAACTCCTTCTTACGATGTAGTGTATTGTAAATTACTAAGTCTTGCATAATCTGGTTATTTATTACTTAATGTGATGCAAAATTACAAAATTATTATCACCCGTAACACGTCTATCTACACTTTTTATAATCTTTGTTTCGCATTGGTGAAAGATCTGGAAGCGGATGCGCTGATCGTGCGTCCTCGTTTGATTATGTGTCTGTCTCTGCTTTGCCCGACTTATGTTCCAGATTCGTTAGACGTATGTCTTTGGTTCGTTAGATGCATGTCTTTCATTCGTTAGATGTGTGTCTTATGTTATTCTCATCATGATGAAATTTGTGTCTCATCATGATGAAACCTGTGTCTCATCACGATGAAACATAATCTTCACCATGGTGAAGATACTATGAGGCGTATGTGTAAAGGATGGCAGATGTATGTGTAAACAATGTCGAACATAGCTGTAATCAACATCGAGCATACTTGTAATCGACATTGAGCATATCTGCAAACGAAATCAACCATACTTGTAAGCGGTATTGAGCATGGTTGAAAGGGGTCGGTAGACGTATGATGAAGGTGGGGAAAGGGCTATCTTTGGTGTTTCCAAAGTGTGGGGGTGTTCGTTAGCCCACTTATTTGATGTATTTGCTAACGAAGTTCTTCACTTTGGTTTCATATAGTTTTGGATAGTCGTGATAGCTATATGCGTGCTCAGAACCTTGTGTTATCCATAGTTGCTTGGGCTGGGGTTTTGCCTTGTAGAGGGGATATACCATCCATGACGGGACGTAGGTGTCGTGGTCGCCATGAATGAAGAGCATGGGGCGGTGGCATTTCTTTACTTGTTCCAATGGGCTCGCCTCATGGAAATTCCAGCCATGCTTGACTTGGCAGAGGGCTGAGGCTAGGGGGACGAGGGGGAATTGTGGGAGGTTGAACTGCGCCTTTAGCTGGTCGGTACATTCGTCCCATACGCTGGTGTAACCGCAATCCTCCACGTATGCTTTTACGTATGTTGGGATATTCTCATCGCCTGACACGTTCATAATGGTGGCTGCTCCCATGGAGATGCCATGTAATACCATCTGACTAGGGTGGCGTTTATCACGGAACATCTGTTCGGCAATGGGTATCCATTGCTCTATGTCCTTGCGGTCGTTCCAGCCCATTTGTATGGAGTTGCCTTCGCTTTGCCCGTGCCCGTGAAGGTCGGGTAGTAGTACGTTCATGCGCATCACCTTATTATATATATGTGCGATGTATAGGAGTCCCAGCCCGTTGTCTTTGTATCCGTGGACGCATATTGCCGTGCGCCCGCAGGCAGAATCACCGCGAAGATAGAAGGCGTGCGCCCGCAAGTGGTTATTGAGTAGGATGGTTGTGTCACGCAGTTGGTGGGTGGTCTTTAGGCTGTCTAACCATGGAGTAAGGCTTGGATAGCGTTGATGTAATTTTGCCCAACGATAGTCGTAAGTGTGGGTTGGTTCCTCAAGCATGTACTTCAGGAGGTAAGAGGTGGTAGCTGCCAGCGTGCCAGTGACCACGAGCAATACGATGATAAGATATATAGAGAACTTCTTCTTCATTGTTATTTGTAATAGGGATAAGGGATGAGTTATGTTGACTTTCACGCCTCTATCATCCTGCACGTTCTTTAGTTTCTCTTGAGTTCTTTGACTGCTTTCTAACTCCTCAGCACTTTCATGACCGTAAGTGATGTTTCTAGCCATTCCTCCATACGCTTGTAGTCTTTCCACTCCCATATATCCTTGAAGTCCATAAACTCATGGGTGAGACGGCTCTCGTATGCGTTTCGTTGATAGCTGGTGAGCTTTCCTTGTTCCATAATCTCCACTTTGCCGAACTCATTGGCTGTAGTTGGAATACGCACCCATCCTTTTTCGCCTTGAATTAAGATGAAGGAAGGGCTACTGGAGTCCTTGGCTGCAACGCAGGAGGCTGTGAGATTGGGGTAGGTGAGCATCATGATGCCCGAGGTATCAACAGCCTTGATTTTGCATAAGCCATACAAATCCTTTTGCCATTCTGATACCATTGTCTTGGAAATGGTTGCCTTCGTTCCATTCCATCTTGCAGTTTACTCCTTTTGTCTTGTATATGTGTTCTTGTCGGAGAATGTCCTTACTGATGGTTGACATGAGTTTCGTTTTAGTCTTTTCTTCCTTATCTCCTAGACTTAGGTAGGCGTTTTTTACTCGTGGGGTGTGACTCTCTGCATAGTCAAGCCAACCTATATACCATGCAGATGGGGATACTGCTGCAATACCATTGAAGGGTATCTCCGCTTGATAAGAAGCCCATAAAGCAAAGAGCCCAGCAAGGGAATAGCCACCAAGAAATGTATTCTCTTTGCAAATGGATAAGTTGTAACGATGCTGTAATTCGGGAATCAGCTGTTGTATTATGTATAATAAGGTGTGATTTGCACCTTCTCCAAAGGGAATCTTACCGAATACAGGTGGAGCTGACCATGGAGTTAACTCTGCATTCCACTTCTCTATACGTACGGCAATGTGGGTGAATGTTGCTGTTGAATGTTCTTCTATATAGTTAATCTGGTGCTCTAGTTCTTCCGTATCATGACTATCTACGGGCTGAATTAGAAAAAACTTTGCATTATCTTCGTGATGAATTATGCAAGTATAACCATTTATCTCTATTATTTGTCTTTGATGTCTCATATTATATTTATCGATGTTTGCATACAAAAGTACTCCTTTTTAACCTAAAATCATTGATGTATGTCAATTTTATAAAGAGATATCATCTTTTCTTAAAAATAATCTTCAAAAGATTTGGAGGTTTGCTTTAAAGTCCATACCTTTGCACTCGCTTTTACGAAATAGGCGACCCGCTTATAACGTGTAGAGTGATAAGAAAGAGTTCTTTGAAAAGATTTACATAAACAGAGAAGTAGTACAAGAAGCGTCTGTTTGGTTATGAATCAAACAGATGGGTAAAAGAAACGAACCGATCAATTCATTGTTTTTGCTTTTGAGGCGTTGCCTCAAAATATAAGGAACAAATAGAGTAGGTGCTTTTTAACTTGATACTTAAGGATAGGCATTCTGATACAGAGACAAACGGATGGCTTGTATTTATATAAGTTGTCACAAATGATATTTTACAATGGAGAGTTTGATCCTGGCTCAGGATGAACGCTAGCTACAGGCTTAACA
>NZ_KB898332.1 GCF_000377625.1 Prevotella veroralis DSM 19559 = JCM 6290
GGTTCGTTTCTTTTACCCATCTGTTTGATTCATAACCAAACAGACGCTTCTTGTACTACTTCTCTGTTTATGTAAATCTTTTCAAAGAACTCTTTTCTTATCACTCTATACGTTATAAGCGAACCGCCTATTTCGTAAAAGCGGATGCAAAGGTATGGACTTTAAAGCAAACCTCCAAATCTTTTGAAGAAAAAGTTTCAAAAATATAGTAATTTTCTTTTTCAAGGTAACAAATACAAGCCTAAGGAAGTATTACACCATATTATATATAGCAAGCAAATAAATTACTAAAAGTCAAATATTATCCAATCTCGGGGATAACATACGATAAAACACGTAAAATTTGCCCACGCGTAACACCTTCACGGATGGCAACAAAGATCGTATCATCCCCAGCGATTGTACCTAAAATAAGATCCGAATCACTCGCATCTATATCGTATGCAATTGCACTCGCATACCCCGGACGAGTCTTCACTATCGCCAATTGTCCAGATATTTTCACAGAAATATAACCACTACGTTGCAACATCTCCGTAGCCTTTCGGGGTGTGGTAACACGCTTATACATAGTTTCATTTGGCAAAATATACACATACTTACCATTCATAGAAGCAGCCTTAGCTACCTTCAATTGCTTCAAGTCACGACTAAGTGTTGCCTGTGTCAATTGAAAACCTTCTGTTTTTAAAGCTCTTAAGACCTCCTCCTGCGAACTAAGTTCCATACTGGATATCAACATCTTCAAAGCTTCTAATCTACTATTCTTTACTTTCATACGCGCATATTTATACCTTTAACGCAACAAATATAGATATTTAATTTATAAAAAGCAAGTACATTTACATAAAAGTAACGATAGAGTTTAATTTTAAGTCATAATATTACAGAAGATTACCAACAACATGCATAAAGCACGAAATAGTATTCTCCAAAGTAATAAAACCCCTTCCTCAATAAAAAAGAAAACTAAGACAAAGGCACATAAGACCTCCTTATAAATCAGACTTTAAAGCCCCTATATATAAAAGGTGTATTACAATGCCTGTCGCCACACTCCTAAAAGATGCAAAAAACAATTATTATATTTGTCAGACTCTCCTCTTTCAACTATATTTGCATTCGAATGGCATAACGTTTGTATATCAATTGAAGCATAGAGAAAAGCATTGAGAACCATTAGAGACCTTCCTCTATCAACAAGAAATAAACTGAAAACAAAATAAAAGAGACATGAATATGGATTTCAACAACTATTCAAATGTGGTTAACAACCACGATCGCGAATTAGAAATGTCACGTGCATTCCCAGCACTGATGCGTAAAGTATATGTATGGATGGCAATGGCACTTGCCATTACAGGTATCGTTGCTTATGGTGCAGGTAGTTCTCCTGCACTCATCCAAGCCCTCTACATTAGCAAAGGACCAATACTTATTGCTGCTTTAGTAGAGTTTGGTATCGTATGGTATCTATCATCCCGCATCTATAAACTATCCCTTGCCAGTGCAACCCTATGGTTTATCCTCTTCTCAGCCATCAATGGTCTGACCCTCGGATGGATATTCGCTGTATACAATATAGCCATCATTGCCAAAACATTCTTCGTCACTGCGGGAACCTTTGGGGCAATGGCTTTGATAGGATCAACCACGAAGAAGGATTTAACAAAGATGGGCGGAATACTCTTCATGGCATTAATTGGTTTGATTATAGCAAGCCTTGTCAACATGTTCCTACAAAGTTCTACGATGGATTATATCGTTAGCATCATCGGCGTAATCGTTTTCACTGGGCTAACCGCATGGGACGCACAAGCAATCAAACGCAATCTTCTCATGGCACCTGACGCTGGCGAATCAGCTCAAAAGATAGCACTCCTCGGTTCATTGAGTCTTTATCTCGACTTTATCAACCTCTTCCTCTATCTCCTCCGATTCTTTGGAAATAACAGAGATTAGACCACTCAACTATCATAAGGACGATTTAGAAGGTCGTCCTTTTTTAATGAAAAAAAGTCTATGAAGGTTTGACTATTCAAAAGAATATCCATATATTTGTGACAATTTAACTTTAACAAATAAAATAATTCATGATGAGAAAGAGATTTTACAGTGTATGTATTGCCACATTACTCCTTGCCGGAACAACACCAATGAAAGCACAGTTCAACATCGGGAAGGCAGCAAGTGGAGCGGTAAAAGCAGCTAAAGCCGTCACTTTAACAGATGCTGACATGGCAAATTACGTAAAGGAATATGTTGCTTGGTTGGATAAGAACAACAAAGTTTGCGATGCTCGCAGCCCTTACACAAAGCGTCTAAACAAGCTAACGCAAGGTCTCACTAATGTTGAAGGAATACCTTTGAACTTCAAAGTGTATTATGTCACAGACGTAAACGCATTCGCCTGCCCTGATGGAAGTGTACGCGTATTCTCTTCTCTGATGGACATTATGACCGACGAGGAACTCTTGGGGGTTATTGGACATGAGATTGGGCACGTTGCACATAAGGACTCTAAGAAGAGATTCCGCACTTCCCTACTCACCTCAGCACTCAAAGATGGACTCGCAGCTACCAATGGTAAGGCTGCAGCATTGACTGATTCGCAACTTGGCGAACTAGGAGAATCGCTCCTCAATGCCACTTATTCACAGAAACAAGAGAGTCAGGCCGATGCTTACGGATACGAGTTTTTGAAGAAGAATGGCAAGAATCCATGGGCTATCGCACTATCTTTCGAGAAGTTAAAGAAGCTCGAAGAAGACCAAGGCATCCAAAAGGAGGGTAAATGGAAGCGTATGTTCTCGTCACATCCTGACCTTGACAAGCGCATCAAGACTATGAGTAAGCGCGCAATGAAGGATGGTTTCGCTCGCCCAGAGAATAAGATGCCAGAGAAGATAAAACCAGAGAATACTACATCTAATAGTCAGGCAACCAACAAGCAAGGTACAAACAAGACTTCTACTGGTAAGAAGGCTGTAGGCAAGAAACCAGCTTCTAAAGGAAAAAGAAGATAATAAAAGTATATTCTGACATTGTCAGCAGTATGCTTATACATTAATTTATTAACAGAAAGAGAGGCAGTTATCAGGATGATAATCTGCCTCTCTTTTATCTTTAAAAGGACTATTTCAATTTTAATTCTAAGTTCTTTAGCATATCAACCGTCATGGATTCCAAATCAAACTGTGGTTTCCAATCCCATTCCTCACGTGCGCAAGTATCGTCCAAACTGTCTGGCCAACTGTCGGCAATGCTCTGCTTGAGTGGATCAACATTATATTCCATCTCAAAGTCGGGCTTATGACGCTTAATGACATTGAATATCTCTTCAGGATCAAAGCTCATCGAAGCAATGTTGAAGCCGTTACGATGAACCAAACGGGATGGATCAGCTTCCATCAAAGAGATCGCTGCGCGCAAGCCATCAGGCATATACATCATATCCATAAGTGTACCTTTCTTAATTGGGCACACGAACTTCTCACCACGAACAGCCGAGTAGTAGATATCAACGGCATAGTCAGTTGTACCACCACCGGGAGGTGTCACATAAGAGATCAAGCCTGGAAAACGCACCGAACGAGTATCTACTCCATACTTATTGAAGTAGTAGTCACTCAACAACTCCGTGGTCACCTTCGATACACCATAGATGGTTCTCGGACGCTGCACCGTGTCTTGTGGCGTCTTCGTATGAGGTGTACTCAAACCGAAAGAGCCAATAGAACTCGGTGTGAAGACCGCACATTGATTCTCACGTGCCACTTCCAAGATGTTCCAAAGACCATCAATACCAATCTTCCAAGCTAACTGTGGCTTATTCTCCGCCACGACAGATAACAATGCTGCAAGGTTATAGATCGTATCAACATGATACTTCTTTACAACCTCCGCAATCATTTGCGGGTTTGTAACATCAGCCTCTGCACAAGGACCAGCATCCCTTAGTTCGCCCGTAGGTTCAGCCCCTTTAATATAACCAGCGACGATGTTCTCACTGCCATAACACGTTCTCAATTCCCTGGTAAGCTCTGAGCCTATCTGCCCAGTAGAGCCTATCACCAAAACATTTTTCATATATATAGATAAGTTGATAATCTATTTTGATGCAAAGTAAACATATTTTTGTCGAATAGAGCTCATCGATATCTTAAAATTATAAAAAATACTGATTCTATGACAAAAAAGCATTGTAAAACATCCTTATTCTCGTTTTTTATACCTTACTTTGCCCTTAATAACAATTAAAGAATCTAATGTTATGTATGGAAAGATGAAAGAATATCTCAGCAATTCACTTGCAGAGATAACAGAAGCGGGGCTTTACAAGCAGGAAAGAATCATTGAAAGCCCACAGAGTGCAGCGATTGAAGTAAAAGGCAAAGAGGTTCTTAACTTCTGTGCTAACAACTATTTGGGGCTTTCCAATCACCCTCGTCTGATTGAAGGTGCCAAGAAGATGATGGACAAGAGAGGCTTCGGTATGTCGTCAGTACGCTTTATCTGTGGTACACAAGATGCACATAAAGAGCTTGAGAAAGCTATCTCCGAGTACTTCAAGACAGAAGACACTATCCTCTACGCAGCATGCTTTGACGCTAATGGAGGTGTGTTCGAACCATTGTTCACAGACGAAGATGCAATCATTTCGGATGCGTTAAATCATGCCTCCATCATCGATGGTGTGCGCCTTTGCAAGGCTAAACGTTATCGCTATGCCAACGCAGATATGGGCGATTTAGAGCGTTGTTTGAAAGAGGCACAAGCACAACGTTTCCGCATTATCGTTACTGATGGCGTGTTCTCAATGGATGGTAATGTGGCTCCAATAGACAAGATCTGCGACCTTGCAGAGAAGTATGACGCCCTCGTAATGGTTGATGAATCACACTCAGCGGGCGTTGTTGGTGCTACTGGTCATGGTGTTAGCGAATTGTGCAAGACCTATGGTCGTGTGGACATATACACTGGAACCTTAGGAAAAGCATTCGGTGGAGCATTGGGAGGATTCACTACTGGACGAAAGGAGATCATTGAAATGCTTCGTCAACGCAGTCGCCCATACCTCTTCTCCAACTCTCTTGCACCTTGCATCATCGGTGCGAGCCTTGAAGTATTTAAGATGTTGAAAGAGAGCAACGCCCTTCATGACCAGCTGGTAGAGAACGTTAACTACTTTAGAGACCACATGCTGGCTGCCGGCTTTGATATTAAACCGACACAAAGTGCCATCTGTGCCGTTATGCTCTACGATGCCAAGCTGTCTCAAGTATATGCAGCTAAATTGCTCGAAGAGGGTATCTACGTTACAGGTTTCTACTATCCAGTGGTTCCAAAGGGGCAAGCTCGCATTCGAGTTCAAATCTCCGCAGGTCACAACCGAGAGCAGCTTGACAAGTGTATCGCCGCTTTCATCAAGGTTGGTAAGGAACTGGGCGTACTGAAGTAAACGTATATACGCATACAGAAAACCATATATTAAAATCAAGGAAAGCTGTATCTCAATTACGATACAGCTTTTCTTATGTCCGAAAAAAGGCTTCCTTGAATTAATTTTTAGTTTATTTTTTTCAGAGGAATAGTTTAATTCAGAATAACTTTTAGTCTATTTTTTTGAGCAAGAAAGTATGTTTTCAAGCAGAGATAACCTTTATCTTATATTTAGAATAGGGTTCAGAGGATAAAAGAAGGATAGTTCGTAAACAATAAGAAACAATGTGGTGCGACAGAAAGACATACCAAAAGGGATGTTATCAGAAGCGTTTTCTGACCATCCCCTTATATGTATTGATGTCTAAAATAATAGAGTCTCCGGACTGAATGTCCGTCATTGGCATACTAACAAACACACGTGAACTATAATACTCAGGTACTCCGTTCTGCGCATGATACAATCGTAAGTAGAAGTTCCGACCGCCATCTGCCCTTTTCCTCACCGCATCAGCAACCATTGCTAACGATTGTACGGCTTTCTTATCCTCTGCCCTACCCGTCTTCAAAGATAATCCTAAGTTCAGATAACGGCGATTCTTGCTTATCCAAGCACTCTCAAAAACAACGGGATCAGTATGCACAACATCAACATTAAGAGCTAATTTCATGCGCAGAACAGGTACTTGACTCACCTCAATAGCCTTTGTCTTGCCATCAACAACCTTATCATAATAAAGCAAAGCACGATAAGTTGTATCAGATGTCATCGCCCACAATTTCTTCAAATGAGGTTGCAACTTCAAGAGTTCACCCTTATCAGTGACAGCCTCAACCAATTCGGCAGCCTCATTTGTACGCACTTCTACAAAGTCAGTGTTGAGATATGACAAGCCAGAATCACCCTTCTCAAAGAAGTCATGCTTGCAGGCAACAACCATAAGTAATGTTACAAGCAACATTACCATGGTCATTGTGCCCTGTATCTTACTATTGGCTCTCGTGCTCACAGAGGTTTATTTCTTAAAAGTAAGACGATTCAACAACGACTTCAAACGCCCGCTTTCAGAAGATGCGTCAATGTAATTCTTAGCAGGATAAGCGTATTGAGTGAGCAAGCAAGTGCGCAAGAACTTATCATCTCGGTTCTCGATATTGATCTTCTCAATCTGTCCTGCGATGTAAGCATCGAACTTCTCGTAATCAGCTTGCGTGTAATACTCTTCGTAAGCCTTTGTATCTTGAATCATATCAAGGGCTATGTAATTGACAGGATAGAGCTTATAGTTGCAATGGATTTCGTGATCAATATGCGAAGCGATCGCATCGAAGAGCTTATTCTTTGGTAAATCCGTATCCAAAGTATCGAGCCATTCGTCAATACACGGCGCACAACTATAGAAGATATGACCCTTAAAACCTTTGATTCCAATCAACATACTCTCTAAGTCGTCTTCGGCTGTTTTCTTCCAGAAAGGTATGTCTCGGCGCAATTGATACTCTCTTGCCTTGAGGTAATCACATGGGTCATACTCATAAGAGATGGATAGCGGAACGATATGCAACTGCTTCAAACGCTCGATGATACTCCCTTCTCCGCCCATAACCATCATTTTCAAGATGGCAGGTTGGGTGAGATCGTTAGAGTTCTTAGCACGACCTTGACGCTGCGCAATCCATACATTCTCGTTTTTCTCAGCCACTGCGAAGTGGATGTATTCGGACATTCGCTTGCTGGCACGCAACATCTCTACCGAATGTAAGGCTCTTTCAACTGTAAACGACTTATTGATACGCACCAAATCACGTATCCAATCAGCAGAGAGGAGGTTGTCTCCGATAGCAATCTCGCATGTCGTTGAGAAGCCAACATCAATCAGTAACTTGTCCAAGAGGGCTGAGTCGAGGACAATATCACGATGGTTGCTAATGAAAGTGTACCTTTTATGAATGTCAATGTTAGTTGCGTCCATGCTACAACCTAAGCTCAAGGTTGTCACCAAACGCTGCAAGAAAGGATAGCAAAAGGCTTTCTGGAACTCAAGATTCGTTTTGCAAGCACGCATCTTCTGCTCCAGTATTGCCATAGGGACATCAGGGTAAAGATATGCTAACACCTGTTGAAACTGCTTATCAGCAAGAATACGATCATAGACTGCCGGTAACTCTTCTGGTTCAAAGGGGCGAATAGGATCAAACTCCGATGGTATCTTCATAATTATAAGTAATTTGTTTGTTTCTATTTAACTTGTACAAATATAAGTAAAACAGACCAATCTCTAAAACAGAAGACCATCGTTTAACAGAAGATTAACAATTCTTTCAAAGCATATAATAGCTCAATTCACTTGCAGTTCACAAACAAAGTGTTATCTTTGCAACGTTATGAAGTACAGCATTATAGTACCCGTTTTCAACCGACCAGACGAGGTTGATGAGCTTTTAGAGAGTCTTCTCCATCAAAAAGAGACTGATTTTGAGGTGGTCATCGTCGAAGATGGCTCGAAAGTTCCATGTAAGGACGTTTGCAACAAGTATATTGATAAGCTCGATCTACATTATTATTATAAGGAGAATTCAGGTCCCGGTCAGAGCCGAAACTATGGTGCTGAACGGGCGAAGGGGGAGTATTTACTCATCCTCGATTCCGATGTTGTACTTCCAACGGGGTATCTACAAGCTATTGACGAGGAACTTCAGAGGAAACCTGCTGATGCATTCGGAGGACCAGACAAAGCACATGACTCATTCACAGATACGCAGAAGGCAATCTCTTACTCAATGACTTCTTTCTTCACAACAGGGGGCATTCGTGGAGGAAAGAAGAAGTTGGATAAGTTTTATCCACGCTCCTTTAACATGGGTATTCGTCGTGATGTTTACAGGGAATTAGGCGGTTTCTCCAAGATGCGCTTTGGTGAGGATATCGACTTCTCCATACGTATCTTCAAGGCAGGGAAACGCTGTCGTCTCTTCCCAGAAGCATGGGTGTGGCATAAAAGACGCACCGACTTCCGTAAGTTCTGGCGACAGGTTTACAACTCGGGGATCGCTCGCATCAATCTCTACAAGAAGTATCCTGAGTCGCTGAAGATTGTCCATCTCTTGCCAATGGTATTCACGCTTGGGGTTATCTTCCTTACTTTGATGATCCTTTGTGGGCTTCTCACAATGGTTTGCACATCAGCTAAAACTTTGGGTTGGAGCCTCTTCGTCTTAGGCATATTGCCCCTATTCCTTTACAGCACCATCATCTGCATTGACTCAACAAAGCAAAACCACAGCTTGAAGATAGGCTTCTTAAGCATCCGTGCAGCCTTTTATCAGCTCATGGGCTACGGCTGTGGCTTCCTCAACGCATGGTGGAAACGATGCGTATGTAGCCACGATGAGTTCGCTGCCTACGAACGGAACTTCTATAGTTAATCCAAAATTCATAATTCAAAGTTCAAAATTATGATTACTTCTGATGCTTAAGATGGAGGGAAATGATTGATAAGATTAATTCATTAATCAGTTTTCTATAAACTACCGGAATATAACTAAAAACCGAAAATGACTATGCTAAAACGAGAGAAAAACATTCTAATGGAGAAAGTTAACGCCTTCACCAATAGAATCATACGGTTATATCAATACCTGAAAGATAGTAAACAAGAATACATACTATCAAAACAACTCTTGCGAAGTGGTACAAATATAGGTGCTAACTTTATAGAAAGTCAAAGTGCACAAAGCTCTGCTGACTTTATTCACAAGCTCGAGATCGCACTAAAAGAAGCACAGGAAACGAAATACTGGATCGATAAACTACTTGTTGGGAATTATATTAGTGACTATGGACATACGTCGATAAGCAATGACAACATAGAACTTATCAAGCTCTTATCAGCTATCATTATTACGAAAAAAAGGAACATTAGGAACGGAGAAGATGTAAAATACTAACGTAACTAATCCTGATTTCGAGTTGATTATATAAATCATAAGCATCAGAAGTAATCATAATTTTGAACTTTGAATTATGAATTTTGAATTAAAGAACATCGCTATTAACAACTGGGCAGAGGCTGACCGCCCACGTGAGAAACTGGAGAGACTGGGAGCAAATGCGCTTAGTGATGCCGAACTGTTGGCTATCCTTATTGGTTCCGGAACGGCAAATGAAAGTGCTGTCGATCTAATGAAACGAATCCTAAAGGACTGCAATAATAATCTAAACACATTGGGGAAGCTATCCTTGCATCGCTTGGAAGAATACAAAGGAATTGGTCCGGCAAAGGCGATAACGATACTTGCTGCATGCGAATTGGGTAAACGGAGGCAACGTGCAAAAGTAGAAGATGCACCCTTACTGAATAGTGCCGAAGCCATTTACAACTATATGTACACGACCATTCAAGACCTCGACATCGAAGAGGGTTGGATACTGATGATGAAGCAAAACTTCCGTCTCATTGAGGCGAAACGTATCTCGATTGGTGGACTGACAATGGCTCCGATAGACATTAGACTTATGATGAAAGAGGCGTTGATGAAGAACACTACCATCCTTGCCTTTTGCCATAACCATCCCAGCGGGAACACTTCTCCCAGCCATGAGGACGATCTTCTCACCAATCGCATACGGAAAGCTTGCGAACTACTAAGCATCCACTTTGCTGATCATGTAGTCCTCACTGATGGAAAATATTACTCTTATCGTGAAGAGGGAAGACTGTAAGAATTCTATCGAAGCACAAAAACAAACAATAGTCTACCACTCCCACCAGTTCTTTCTTTCCACCTCGTGCCACTCACCTAAGGGCTCTACACTCCAAACTAGACCAGAGTTCCGCCAATAAGTAATTCTCACCTTATTATAATGCTCTAGTTCCAAGTAATGTGCATAGCTAATAAGATGCTCTGGAGAAGAGGATATGGTGTCACCTTCCCATGTAATAACATAATTGGTAAAAGAACGCCTGTGAACTATTGTGTCTAGCGTAAATGAGCCTTCATAAGTAACAGCATCATTATCCACAAAGTCCTTTATATAAGCTGTAACACCCCTAATAATAAGGAAAAGAGAAGTTATCCCCAAAATAGTAAAACCAATCTTGGTATACCATTTATACTCCTTAACACGCCAACAAAAGATGCCAAAGATGCTAACAGCTATTCCGAAAGAGAACAGAAGAGCTGTCAAAAAGAGTCCACAATAACCTTCTCGTGTATGTAAACCGAAGTAACTTGGATATATACAAAGAGGTAATAAGAAAATAAAGAGTGCTACGCCAAGCGAAACAAGCAGTTTGGTACGCTTTTCATTAAAATTAAGTTGTCCCCAAATCTTCCTTCTCTGTACTTTAGAAGTAGCCTTACTCTTTCGCGCACACTGATTAGCTTCAGCCAAGATAGCATTCCACTTAGCACTGCCAGGCTGTACCTCATGTGTTCCGAGAGCGTCCCGAACAGTAATCCTTACAGGCTTCTTATTTTGATAAGTGATATTCCAACTATACCAATCGCCCATGATAATCATCCTTCTTTATCATTGCACAAATATACAATAATATGTTTGTAAAACCAAGATAAATGACCTTCTTTCCTTAGCAAGCTATTGTGATTATTGTTTTAAATTACTATCTTTGCAGAAGATAGGCTGCATTCGGCAATTTAAAAGCAAGCTTTTATTGCACTCATTGGCACTATCTTTGCAAAAGAAACATTATTAATAAACACCCAATTAAATATATGACACAAGAAGAAAAGACGCAGATTGAGGAGAAAATCGTTGATGTTTTGAAGACCGTCTATGACCCAGAAATACCTGTAAATATATATGATCTCGGTATGATCTATAAGATAGATGTAGACGAGAAAGGTAATCTTGACATGGATATGACATTCACAGCTCCTTCTTGCCCAGCCGCCGACTTCATCCTTGAAGATGTACGCACAAAGGTGGAAAGTGTTGAGGGAATAAAGTCAGCTAACATCAATCTCGTCTTTGACCCAGTATGGGATCAAAGTATGATGTCCGAAGAGGCACGTGTTGAACTAGGCTTTGAATAAAGCCTCTCAACACTCCTGACACCCCGTTCACATAAATTTCAAAGACATGAAAAATATCTATTTTCTATCTGACGCACACCTTGGTTCGCTAGCCATCAAGCACAGGCGTACACAAGAACGTCGCTTGGTTCGATTCTTGGATAGCATTAAGAACAAAGCAGCAGCTATTTACCTGCTTGGGGATATGTTCGACTTTTGGAACGAATATAAGTATGTTGTTCCAAAAGGATTCACCCGCTTCTTAGGGAAAATATCAGAGTTAACAGACATGGGAGTAGAGGTGCACTTCTTTACTGGCAATCATGATCTTTGGACTTACGGCTACTTGGAAGAGGAATGTGGCGTCATCCTGCATCGTCAACCCATCACTACCGAGATATATGATAAGGTATTCTATCTTGCACATGGCGATGGACTAGGTGATCCAGATCCAATGTTTCGGTTCTTGAGGAAGGTCTTTCACAATCGTGGATGCCAACGATTACTCAACTTCTTCCACCCTTGGTGGGGTATGCAGTTGGGATTAAATTGGGCAAAAAAGAGCCGATTGAAACGTGCCGATGGGAAAGAAGCACCCTACATGGGCGAAGATAAAGAATATTTAGTGCGTTACACAAAAGATTACATGCGCACGCATAAAGACGTAGATTATTACCTCTATGGTCATCGCCACATCGAATTAGACCTCACCCTATCACGAAAAGTGCGCATGCTGATACTTGGCGACTGGATAAATCAGTTCACTTATGTTGTCTTCGATGGTGAGCATTTATTCCTGGAAGAGTACGTTGAAGGCGAAAGCAAACCTTAACAAAAGCAAAAATAAGGCTATTATCAAGATAAAAAGTTATTTTTTAGCTATAAAAACTCATTTTCTTTAGAAAGTATTTGGATGTTACAAAACAATCTCGTATCTTTGCATTGTCTCTTAAGAGATAATCTTCTCACATAAAGAGATCTATCAATTATACATAACTGATAAGTTAAGTAGACTATAAGATATTCATAATATAAAATTAAAACTCAGGTTTGTAGATTAAGTTTAGTCAAAAGAAAGGTAGTTGTCGTGAGATAACTACCTTTCGCTTTTTATAATAACTTCATCTTACAAAACGGTCTTCTTCATTCTTAGCATCCATCTATTGGTAACAACAAATAATATAAAAGAATCCAACCATATCATAGTTTTATTTTTATTTCAGTTGCTGTCACTTTTAACATTTCGGTTAACTGGCTGTCTACAAACCGTTTATAGGGCTGGGAAGAATGACAGGAATGACAGCAAAAATAAAAATGATAGGCTATACAAAAAGTCCTTATCCACAACAAGTCATAGTGAAACATGATTGTGCAAACACACTATGAATGAAACTATGGATGAGTCACAACAATCGTAACTCAACTTTTGATATAGCCTATCAGCTAATATTATATATCCGAGAGAAAACTCAAATATTACTTCTTCAAGTCCTTAACAAGCTCTTGAGTATCACGTGCAATAACGATCTCTTCGTCAGTTGGGACGAGAACAACCTTTACCTTTGAGTCATCAGTAGAGAGTATCTGCTCCTCGCCACGCACCTCATTGCGCTTCTTATCCAACTTAATACCAAGATACTCCATGTCTTGACAAACATCCCAACGCAATCCGGTCTGATTCTCACCAACACCTGCTGTCCATACAATGATGTCTACACCATTCATAGCAGCAGCATAAGCACCGATGTACTTCTTTATGCGGTAAGCATACATCTGTAGTGCCAAATGAGCGAGCTTATTACCCTCGTTGTCTGCATTCTCAATGTCACGCATATCAGAACTGATACCAGTAATGCCCAAGACACCGCTTTCCTTATTCAAGAAGTCTGCCATTTCCTGCGGTTGCTTACCGAGTTTTTCCATCAAGTAAGTTACAGCAGAAGGATCGATATCACCAGAACGAGAACCCATCATCAAGCCTGCCAATGGCGTTAGACCCATTGATGTATCAATGACCTTACCGTTCTTAACAGCTGCAACAGAGGCTCCATTACCAATATGACAAGTAATGATTTTCTGTGTCTTGATGTCTACACCCAACATTTCACATACACGGTGTGACACATAACGGTGGCTTGTTCCGTGGAAACCATAGCGACGAACATGATACTTCTTATATAGATCATAAGGAACAGCATATAGGTAAGCATAATCTGGCATAGTGCTATGGAAAGCATTATCAAACACTGTTACCTGTGGCGTGTGAGGCATCAAAGCGTCCACAGCACGCAATCCGCGCAAGTGACCAGCATTATGAACTGGAGCTAAATCTATGAGACTTTCAATACCGTCCTCTACTTCTTTTGTAACGATACAACTCTTCTCAAAGAGGTCACCTCCTTGCACTACTCGGTGTCCAACTGCGTCTATCTCATCAAGACTCTTTAGAGCACCAATCTCAGAATCAAGCAATACCTTGAACACAAGCGCTACACCTTCTTTATGTGTAGGAAGGTCTGCCATGATTTGTTTCTTCTCACCATTAGGGAGCTTAACCTTTATGAAAGCCTCATCAAGACCAATGCGTTCTACACCACCTTGAGCCAACACTGACTCGTCTTTCATATCGTACAACTTGTACTTAATAGAACTACTTCCGCAGTTCAAAACTAATATCTTCATATTTTGATTATAGGAGTTAAAGGAGTGAAGGAAGTGAAATGGAGTTAAGACAAATGCTTTGTCGGATATAGGATAATACGCTAACATTGCTTATAGATAGGTAAAAACAACCCACTAATTTACTATCTTCCCTTACTCTTTATTGATTACTTAATTACTTAGGAGCATCCCCCTCTATACATACTACTCCTCTCTCCATTGGGAGAGGAGCAGAGGAGAGGCTTCTTTATAGCTTTTTTGCATCTTGAGCTTGGCATGCAGTGATAGCTACCATATAATAGATATCATCTACACAACAGCCACGAGACAGGTCGTTAACAGGACGAGCAATACCTTGGAGGATAGGTCCAATCGCCTTTGCACCACCAAGACGTTCGATTAACTTGTAGCCGATGTTACCTACTTCAAGGTTGGGAACAACAAGTACATTAGCCTTACCTGCTATCTCCGAACCTGGTGCCTTCTTAGCGGCAACAGCAGGGACTAGAGCTGCATCAGCCTGTAATTCACCATCAACCTTCAGTGTTGGGAACTTCTCCTTGGCTATCTTTGTTGCCTCAACAACCTTATCTATAATGTAAACACTCTTACCCGTCTCACGGTCGATAGCATCTTTTGCCGATCCCTTAGTAGAGAAACTCAACATAGCAACATGTGGGTCTTGGAATCCAGCAACGCTCTTTGCGGTCTCAGCAGTGGTATAGGCTATTTGAGCCAACTGATCGGCAGTTGGGTTAGGAGTAACAGCTACATCACCCATAACGACAATTCCATTCTCACCATACTGTTGTTCGTGGGTGAGGATGAGCATAGCTCCACTCACACAAGTGATACCTGGCGCACATTTAATAATCTGTAAAGCAGGGCGAAGCGTGTCACCAGTGGTAGAGAGTGCACCTGAGATCTGTCCATCAGCACCTTCTGTCTTAATAATCATACAACCCAGATAGAGATTATTCTTCGTCACCAACTCACGTGCCTGATCGATGGTCATACCCTTTTTCTGGCGTAGTTCGGCTAACTTAGCAGCATATTCTTCGCACTTAGGGTTATTCTCTGGGTCAACAATGGTTGCCTTATCAATGTTCTTAAGTCCCCACTCTGTGGCGAGCTTATGTATGTTGGTGGGGTTACCAATGAGGATTAAATTGGCAATGTCATCGGCTAATACCCTATCAGCCGCTCTAAGGGTTCGCTCCTCTTCTGCCTCGGGGAGCACGATACGTTGCTTATCGGCTTTAGCGCGTGCAACGATTTGCTCTAATAAATCCATAGTTCTTTTTATATTGTAATAAATGTATTTCGGTCTTTAAAATGTCTACCTGCAAAGATAGTTAAATTAACTTAGAATCCCAAACAAGACCCTTGTTTTATATCAGAAAAGAGCTATCCTCTTGGCTATCCCAGCTTTTCTACATATCTTTGTAGCCTAACAATAATATAGACAACATGATTAAATTCCACGATGTAAAGACGTCTGATCGCGAACTAATACAAAGCTATACTCTTTGTGGAGACCGTCAGAACTGTGATTTAAGCTTTGCAAATATCATCTCATGGAGGTTTCTTTATAATACACAAATCGCTGAAGTCGATGGCTTCTTAGTGTTCCGCTTTTATACAGGGCACCATCTCGCATATATGGCACCAGTGTGGAAATGTGCATGGGACGAGGCTATGCGCGACCGATTTGCTGCCGTTGTCCGACAGATGAGGGACGATTCTATCACCTTAGGGCACCCTTTCTTAATGCTAGGTGTATGCAGTTATATGGCGGAAATACTTGAGACAACCTTCCCCAACACCTTTGATATCAAACCAGACCGTGACCACTTCGATTATATCTACTCACGTGAAAAGCTCGCAACACTATCCGGTAAGAAGTTACAAGGTAAGCGAAACCACTGTAACAAGTTTCGTAAAACATTCCCAAACTACGTATATAAGGACTTAACAAAGGATATGATTCCAGAGTGTATAGCTGTGGAAGAGAACTGGCGAGAGGTTACAAAGGAGGATACCGAGGGCGATGAAGAATTATCGGAAGAGCTTCGTTCGATGACACGTGTCTTCGATTTATGGGATGAAATCGGTGCTATCGGTGGCACAATATGGGTAGATGATAAGTTGATAGCCTTTACCTTTGGTTCGCCTATCACCAACAAGGTGTTCGATGTATGCGTTGAAAAGGCAGACACAAGCTACGAAGGAGCTTTTTCTATCATCAATCAGGAGTTCGCCAGACACCTCCCCGAGCAATACGAATACATGAATCGTGAGGAAGACCTTGGTATTGAGGGCTTGAGATATGCCAAACTTTCATACAAGCCAGATATTCTTTTAGAGAAAAGTGCAGTCATGGAGAAATATCCCTTGGCACAGGAAGAGGATCAGCAACGCATTAAAGAGGAGACTATCAGCCTATGGCGAGACACTTTCCACGATGTGGAACCATTCATAGAGCTATATTTCTCCCGCGTATTCAAGCCCGAATATAACATCACTTGTCAGGCTGATAAGCATACTGTTGCAGCCCTTCAAGCCTTACCCTATACAATGAAATACTACGACAAGGAGGTGCGCACGGCTTATATCTCTGGTGTTAGTGTGCGTGAGGAGTACCGAAAGAAGAACATGGGAGGCAATTTGATGTCGCAAGCTCACTTCCGCCTCTATCATAAGGACATTGTGTTTGCAACATTGATACCTGCCGAAGAGTGGTTATATGAATGGTATGAGCGGTGCGGATATGCACGGCGTATCATGGTAACGGCACCGCCTACTGATGTTGACAACATGGACTTTGATTCGTTCGATAAGTGGCAACGTTCCAAAGATTGCGTTCTATTGCATGATGCGGAGGGTTTCGATATTATCAAGGAGGACTATCGTATTGAGCTTTCTATCGACCCGAATGCTAAAAGACAGACGGAGAATATACAAGGAATGATACGTATTATCAATGCTGAAAAGGCGTTGGAGCTTTATGCTCAACGGCATCCTGATCGCATAGAGAACCTCCGTGTGTATAATGACTCGGATATTCCGAAGAATAACATGTACTTCCAAATAAAGGAAGGGCACGTTTGTCATACGAATCAACCACTGCCGAACACACGTTCATTGACAATCAATGAGCTGGTAGACTATATCTTCAAAGATGATAAATTAGAGATGAATCTAATGCTGAATTAGGTTAGCTCGAATATAAGAAGGCGTTTCCTCATTACAAGGAGACGCCTTCTTTGATACAAAGGAACGCCCTTCTCGCATTGAGAAGGGCGTTTCCTTGTTTTCGTTCCAGCGGTTCTTGCCAACGAGGGACAGCATAATAAGAAGGGAAGACAGAGTAACAAAGTAAGAAAGACAGAGTAATATAGTAGGGACAGACGCCCTCGTCTGTCCGATAAATGAGCTACATATCAATGAATAACAGGGGTATTGGGCGGACAGACGAGGGCGTCTGTCCCTACGTTGTGGCACTACATCCAACAGAACTAATAACTTGTTAACCCGTTAACTCGTGTACTCGTCAACTCTACCTAATCATAATTTTGAATTCAAGACAGCACCATCTCCTTTGTCAAGATACTCTCCAGTTGCTCGGCAGAGAGGCGCAGTTGGAACTCACCATGTATGGCAACACTAATGCGACCAGTCTCTTCTGAAACGATGATAGCCAATGCGTCTGAATCTTGTGAGATTCCCATGGCTGCACGGTGACGCAGACCTAACTCCTTAGGAATATCTTGCTTGTGGCTTACTGGCAATATACATCCTGCCGCCTTAATGCGTCGTTTGGAGATAATCATCGCCCCATCGTGCAGAGGCGAGTTCTTAAAGAAGATGTTTTCGATGAGTCGTTGATTGATACGAGCGTCTATCAAGTCGCCAGTCTCCACTATATCCTGCAGCATCACACCGCGTTCAATAACAATCAAAGCCCCCACCTTTCCACGGCTCATACTCATACAAGCCATGACGATAGGCATAATCGCTTCCTTATCGACCTCCTCCTTATTTGTTTTCGTGAATAGTTTGATAATGCTTTTCACCTTCCGATGTGCGCCAAGGCTATACAGGAAGTGGCGAATATCTTCTTGGAAAAGAACGATAAGACCAATAACTCCCACAGAAACCAGCTTATCCAAGATACTACCCAAGAGCCGCATCTCTAAGACTTGACTTACTATAAGCCATAAAATAACAAACAACATGATTCCGATGAAGACGTTCAGAGAACGCGATTCCTTCATCACTCGATAGATATAATAGAGCATCAATGCTACGAGCACGATGTCGATTACATCCTTTATACCAAATGGAAAAAACATAAAAGAGGGTCTTTATTATTTCACTTTACAGTATTTTGTCGCATTGCACCAACGATCTTCACAGCCTCAACCGCCTCACGAACATCGTGCACTCGCAGTATGTTTGCACCTTTCAGCAGGGCGATTGTGTTCAAAATGGTTGTTCCGTTCAGACTTTCAGCCGCCGTAATCCCCAAAAGTTGATGAATCATTCGCTTCCTACTAATGCCTACAAGGATGGGAAGTTCCATTACTTGCAACCGTTCCATGACGCTTAATAGCTCGTAATTGCCCGCTACAGGATCCTTACCGAAGCCGAAACCAGGGTCGAGAATAATGTCTTTTTGCCCCAAATCGCGCAATTCTTGCACCTCACGAGAGAAGTCGATAAGCATGTCATGAAGGTTAGCTGCGGTAGACATAAGGATATAAGGTGCCCCAAGTTCGGCTACGGTACGGAACATTTCAGGGTCTTTACCTTCCTCAACATCGTTGATTATATCTGCACCGAACTCCTCAATCGTCCTTCGGGCAATATCAGCATGGAAAGTATCAATGGATAGTATGGCATCAGGCTCGGCTTCTTTGACAATCGGGAGAGCAAAGGCTAATCGCTGCATCTCCTCTTCTGCACTGACAACAACGCCTCCGGGGCGTGTTGAACAGGCTCCGATATCAATAATCTTAGCCCCTTGAGCAACAATCTGATGGGCTCGCTGGCGGATAGCCTCAGCTGTTTGCACTCGACTATTAGCATAGAATGAGTCGGGCGTAACGTTCATGATTCCCATCACCAGCGGTTCGCCCAAGTCGATGAGACGCCCACGAACGTTGATAGTATAGCTTATGGGCGTTCCATCACCCAATGTTTTCATCTTCTCCATAGGCACAAAGGTAATGTAAATATTGCACATTTATATCAGAAAAGCCCAACCTTTTTAGCGAAAAGCATAAGTTTCAGTAGGCAAACAGGCGATAGTTCCAATGCTTTTCACCAACGATTCAACTTCAATAGAACGTTCAGAAAGGGCGAAAAGAGCATTTGATCCAATGGTATAGATAGGACGAAACCAGCGGAAATGACCTACTACATTTGTAAAGAAATACTGCTAAAATCTATGCTTATAACTGCGTTTTTATCGAAGAGCACCCTCCTTTGGGTCAAATACGCGCGTTTTGAAGAAGTTTACGAACTATCGTGTAACTCACTGATAACCAACGTTTTACGTAAATCTTACATTCTTTTCAATCGGAAGTAACCGACCATCAATCGAAAAAATAGCCTATTTTTACCTAAAAAGTACGTACTTTTCACCAAAAACATATATACGTTTCACTAAAAACGTATATACATTTCACCAAAACGTATATACGTTTCACCAAAAACGGAGGTACATTTTCATAAAAACGGAGGTACGTTTTCTAAAAAAGGTATATACGTTTTTATTTTGAAGAATATCGCTTCCTATTTGGCTCTATATTGATAATTAAATTTGTAAAAGATATTCCTAACAAATGATAGAAGAATCCGGGAAAAAAGAAGGATGTGCCCAATTGGACACATCCTCGGCGTTTTATAATAAGTGGTTAAGTGGCATCAAAACCGGTTATTGACCATAACCATCGTTCTGCTTAATATTCTTGTTTGCATCCGTCTCATAGCTTGGTATAGCTGCAAGAGACTTGTAGTAATCACGGTTGTAACTGCGTACCTCCGCTGGAAGAACAGAGTTCCAACCACGGTCGGATTCGTTAGTATAACGTGTGATCGTCTCATTGTTGCGGATAGCATCAAAGAAACGTTGCCCCTCGCCAACCAATTCCTTGCGACGTTCGAGTGATATTCGGGCTGCCGTGATAGTAGCTGCTGTAACAAGACGAGACGCATCTGTGGTTCTATTCTTCAGTAACTCATTTAAGTACTGGGCAGCTTTTGCAGTGTTTCCGACCTTGAATGCCGCTTCGGAAGCTATCAAATAAACCTCAGAGAGACGCAACAATGGGACATTTGCATAACGAACATCACCATTGTAAGCAGGTATCTTATTCAAGTAAACCTTTGCACCATTGAACTTATTTGCAGCATCTTTGCTTGGCGCAAGGAAAACATCTGCACGAACGTCCTTAGGGTCTTGAGCAAGGAGATCAACGAACTGCTTGCTTGCGACAACATCACCATAACCGGGGATATCAGAGCGATTCTCGGCATACATATAGGCTATACCTTCACGGTCATTCCAGTCGCTCGTATTGGTGATAGATAACTCGAAAAGCATCTCTTTGGCGTGTGCTGCATCGTCTTTCTTCCATGCCTTGACATACTCATTAGTAGTCCATAAACTCCTACCAGAGTTATTGATGACGTCTTCCGCAGTGCTAAGTGCATTAGCCCAATCACCCTTTGTCAGATAAACACGTGCTAAGAGAGCCTTCGCCGCATAGAGACTAACGTATCCGGGAGTAACCTCCGTTGACAATGCGCCAGAGCTAATTGCTTCATTCAAGTCCTTGATGACTTGTGTATAACACTCTGCCACGGTGCTACGAGCAGGCTTTACATTCGATTCCAAAGAGCTTGTTACCACTGGAACTCCCAATGAAGCACCATTATCCTCTGTATAGGTCTTGCCGTAAACACGGGTCAGATCGAAGGTTGCCATAGCACGTAGTACCAATGCTTCTGCACGATCTTTAGCAATCTCAGCTGCCGCATCCGTCTTATCAGTCAGCTTTCCTCCTTCAGCAGCCTCAATGATTCGACAAGCGCGACCTATGACGATATAAGGTGTACGCCATATCGCATTGTCACGGTTAAAGTCGGATGCTGTGGTGTAACTCATCAAATAATAGAAGTTCGCACGATTACTTCCGTAGAACGTATTATACTGTAAGTCTTCACCGTGCAGATCGCCATATAGGAACATTTGTTGCCCATAGTAATCAACCAACTTACTACTTCCTTTCAAGGCAGCATACATTCCCGTATAAGCCGATCCAAGGTCACTACTATTCTGTATAGCCTTATCTGCAGGAACAGAATCAGCTGGTTTCTGCTCGAAGAAGTCATCACCACAAGATGACATACCCAACAGGACGGTGCCTGCGAGCACCAAGCCATATATGTTCTTATTATATTTTCTCATAAACAAAAATTCTACAATTAATAAATTAGAAGCCTAACTCAACTCCAAATGTGAATGTTCTCAAGGCTGGAGTCTCGAATACACATAGACCACTTACTGGCATCTCGGGATCAACATAGAGATCTTTTGACTTCAAAGTAAAGAGGTTTGAAGCAGAGAAGTAAAGTCTTGCCTTTGCCAAACCAATCCTTGATACCCAGCTATTAGGTGCAGTGAGACCAAGTGTTAGGCTCTTTAAGCGCAAGTAGTCTGTAGGCATCAACCAACGAGAAGACTCTATCGTAGCTTCGTTTCCATATTGGAAAGCAGGGAGAGTAGCCTTTGTGTCGCCAGGACCTGTCCACATCTTGTTGATGTCATAATAGGCTGGGACAGCACCACCATATAGGAAGTTACCACCGTTACTGTGCTGCCATCTTGCTGCATCGTAAGCCTTTCCGCCGAATGAGAAGGTAAAGTTCAAACCGAAGTCGATGAATTTCCATTTGATATTGTTCGTCAAACCACCTTCTAAAGTAGCTTCATGGTCACCTACAATAACCTTCTTTGCAGCTGCAGGATCGGTTGTTGTCTTACGTGCATTGGCTGTTCCATCATTGATGTAATAGGATTCCTTACCTGTAGTTGGGTCTACCCCAGCATACTCAAGAGCGTAATAGCTGTAGTAAGTATGCCCCACCTTGTGAATCAATCTACCACTGATAATCTCGTCCTGAGAACCATTAAGCTTGGTAATCTTATTGTGGTTATGACCGAAGTTCAGCATGGTTGTCCATGTGAAGTCCTTTGTGTTAATGTTATTACTTTGTATCGTAAACTCATAACCAGTGTTGCGTAAGGAGCCAATGTTCTTTGGTGTGGTCGTACTATATGTATCTCCAGAATAATAGCCAGGCACAGCTGACACTGGTAAGTCATAGATAAGATCACTGGTGTTACGCGTGTAGTAATCGAAAGTCAACGAGATTCTATCGAAGAAAGTGAGGTCTAAACCAACGTTAAAAGCACGGTTCTTCTCCCATTTCAAGTCTGGGTTTCCAATGCCAACGATACCCATTCCAGACTTACCATCATAATACTGACCGAACTGGAAGAGGTTCATATAATCATAATAGCTGTTTGGCAAGGTTCCATTCACACCATAGCTGATACGCAACTTACCATCACTTAGGACGCTCTTAGCCGTTTCCATGAACTTCTCAGCACCGAATCGCCATGCACCAGACACTGACCAGAAGGTTCCCCAACGGTTTGCTTTTGCCAAACGACTACTGCCATCGCGACGGAAACTGACACCTGCATAGTATCTGTTATCGTAGTTGTAGTTCAAACGACCTAACCAACTTGCCATCGTGTAACCCTGTGCATTACTAGATCCACTCGTTGTTCCTGCATTAGAAAGCTCGTAGAGATCTCCCGGATAATTGGTTCCTTGGATGTAATTGTACTTGTAAGTGAACTTCTCTGTTTCGTATCCTAAGAGCGCATCAACGTTGTGCAAGCCAAAAGACTTCGCATAACTGAGCTGCGTCTGACCATTCATTTGAGTGATAGCACTCACTACGCGCTGTAGAGAACCACCAGGAGCTCCATCGTTAGAGTAGCGATCCCAGAGGACATCCTCTACTGATGACGTATAGTCGTAAGTGAACTTTTCACTCAAGTGGAGTGCATCCCAGATGTTCCAATCGAGCTTCAGAGAGTTGAAAGCACGTCTTACATCGTTCTTATCACTTGAATGTTTGTACTCATACAAAGGGTTAAGTTGTACATAAGAGCCTGTTTTCGTACCTGGTGCCAATGAGCCGTCAGGAAGATAGGCAACAGCTGAAGGGCTATCATAGAACGCATAATGCGCAATTGAGCTGGTATAGGAAGTACTCTCATTAGCCAACTGCTGGTTTATTTTAGAGAACAAGCCAGAGTATAACAAAGTAAATCTTCCGAACTTATGAGTAAGGTTTGCATTACCAGTAAAGCGTTCCAAACCTTGGTTAGCGGTGATACCTGTCTGCTTCATATATGACAGAGAGGTATAGAACTGTGTGTTATCACTACCACCACTAAGGCTTACTTGATAGTTCTGATGGCGTCCCGTCTTAAAGAGAAGATCCTTCCAATTGGTCCAACCATAGATTGGTTTGTTATTAGCATCGTATCCTACAACTGGTTTAGCAGCGTAGTCATCAATCTGATCCTTAGCGAATGCAGCTGCAGCTGCCTTTGATTTGCCCTCTTTATATATGGCATAGTTCTCCAAACCACGTGAGAGAACAGCACGACGAGCGTCACCATCCAACATTGGACGATAATTGATAGCCATGTTAGAGAAGCCCCAGTCACTACGGAAGTCTACATGCGTCTTACCTTTCTTACCGCTCTTGGTTGTGATAACTACCACACCATTAGCAGCACGAGAACCATACAAAGAAGCTGCAGCAGCGTCCTTGATGACCGTTATTGACTCAATGTCATTGCTGTTCAAAGTGGCTAAGATGTCCGTACCAGTATCATTGAACTGACCCTGACCGAATGCGTTAATATCACCAGATACCATTGGTGTACCATCAATAACATACAATGGATCATTGCCAGCATTGATAGATCCCATACCACGGATACGTATATTGCTTACAGCACCAGGCGCACCTGATGAACTAGTAACCGTTACTCCAGGTACAGAACCAGACAGTTTATCCTGCACAGAGGCTACTGGTACGTCTGCCAACTTACCTGGGTCTACGTTTGCAGCAGCACCTGTAAAGCTTGATTTCTTAAAGTTTCCATAACCAGTAACGATAACTTCTTCAAGCGAGCCAGCGTCTGGTTTCAACACAACCTTCATACCATTTTTTACAGGAACAACCACTGTTTTGAGTCCAACATACTGTACTCTTAACTGATTCTTACCCTCTGGAACCGATAGATGGAAGTTACCATCAATATCGGAAACAGTACCCATCTGTGTCCCAACAACAAGTATGGATGCACCTACAACAGGCTCTCCATCTTCTGAAGACACAACAGTTCCTGAAATCTCAGTCTGTGCCATTGCTACGCCTAAGCATAAGAACAGGCCAAACAAAACCATTGACAATCTTTTTACCATAAGCTTAATATATAAAATGTGACCATTTCTTATTAAATAAGTGCAAAGGTATAAAGAATTACTTAACAAACCAAAAAATCGTAACTAAATTGTACTTTAAACTCAAAAAGCGTTACAAAACATTATAAATATTCGATTTATAACGATACTTCAAAAGCTTAGCTGCATCACAGTTGTTACACCTTATATATATAGGACATCGGTGAACAGCACTCTTGCCAAAGCCTAACACTGATGGAGAACAATAATTGTCTATCTGTTAAAAAGGTTCTCTTTGCTTTGCATTGTCTGCCTTTTAGACTATCTTTGCACCATAGAATAAAGTTGAATTCATGGACATACAGGAGATTTATAAGATTTATCTAAGTCACCCAACAGTGACTACTGACAGTCGAAACTGCCCTGAAGGAAGTATCTTCATAGCATTGAAAGGAGCATCATTCGACGGTAATAAGTTTGCAAAAGCTGCTTTGGACAAAGGTTGCAGTTATGCTATTGTTGACGAAAAAGAGTATGCCGACCCCACTGATAAGCGTATTATCTTAGTGGAGGATGCTCTCGTTACTTACAAAGAACTCGCTCGCGAGCACCGACGTCAGTTCTCTATCCCCGTCATTGGCATTACAGGAACGAACGGAAAGACCACCAGTAAGGAGCTTATCTCTACTGTCTTAGCTGAGAAATATAAGGTTCATCACACCGAAGCGAACTATAACAACGATGTTGGTGTGCCTCGCACATTGCTCGGAATAGGCTCTGATGATGAGATAGCTGTCATTGAGATGGGTGCATCTCACCCCGGTGACATCAAGAAATTAGTAACTTATGTAGAGCCAACGTGCGGTTTGATTACAAATGTCGGTCGTGCTCATCTACAGGGATTCGGCAGCTTTGAGGGTGTAAAACGTACCAAAGGCGAGCTTTACGACTTCTTAAAAGCACATGACGCCTTACTTTTCTTGAATGAAAGCAACGCCGACCTCACAGAAATGGCGGCACAACGTGAATTCGACCGCATTATCACTTACGGGCAAGATGATACTGCCGACGTACAAGGAAAGGTAATCAGTTGTGCTCCATTCCTCAAATTCGAATGGCAGTCGTCAAGCCTCAATAAGCAGCAACCAGCCAATACAATATACGAAGTACAGACTCATCTCATCGGCTCGTACAACCTTGATAACATGTTGGCAGCTATCACCATCGGTCTACACTTTGGTGTAACTCCACAGCAGATAAACCACGCTTTAGAGAGTTACATCCCTCATAACAACCGTTCACAGCTCACAGAAACAGCCCACAACAAGCTCATTGTGGATGCTTATAACGCTAACCCGTCCAGCATGGCAGCTGCTATTGAGAACTTCCGACTTATGGAGGTTGAACACAAGATGGCTATTCTCGGAGACATGAGAGAGCTTGGTGCAGCTTCAGCAGAGGAACATCAAAAGGTTGTAGAACTGCTCAAAGCTGCGGGGTTAACGAATGTTTGGCTCGTAGGAGAGGAATTTCTGAAGACCAATACAGACTTCCGTAAGTTTAAGAATGTCGATGAGGTGAAAGCGGAAATAGCCCATCATCAACCAGAGAACCACTATATCCTTATCAAAGGAAGCAATGGAATAAGACTCTTCGAACTGCCAGACTTGCTCTAAGTCAGTATAAAAAGAGGATAAAACATTGCACTAATTCCGAAAAAATAACTACCTTTGCAACTGCTTGCAAAGGCTATCGGGATGTAGCGCAGTTGGTAGCGCACTACGTTCGGGACGTAGGGGTCGCCAGTTCGAATCCGGTCATCCCGACTCGAAAAGGGGAAGAGCTATGATGGTTCTTCCCCTTTTTGAGTCTCCTAACAACCTCCTCCACTACCCCTCCCAGCCTCCCCAAAGGGGAGGAGCGCCTAACGGAAGCTAACCATGGGATGGTTGGTTGATGTGTAACAAGGCAATGCCTCATTAGTCGGAAACGCTGAAGACAAAACAAGGAAACGCCCTCTTCGCTTTGAAGAGGGCGTTTCCTTGCAATGAAGAAAGCCTCTCTTTGATACAAAGGAACGCCCTCTTTGAATGGAAAAGATACAAACCTGTAGGGACAGACGCCCTCGTCTGTCCGAAACTTCCTACTTATATAGCGGACAGACGAGGGCGTCTGTCCCTACTTTGAGGCATTATCTCTGATTGGAGATATCTATCCTAACCAACTATCATTAGGCACTCCTCCCCTTGGGGGAGGCTGGGTGGGGTTTCCAACGAGGGCGTCTGTCCCTACTTTGTGGGGCTACATCTAACAGAACTAATAACTTACAACCTGTTAACTCGTGTACTTGTTAACTCGAACTAATAACTTGTTAACCTGTTAACTCGTGTACTTGTCAACTCGAACTAATAACTTGTTAACCCGTTAACTCGTGTACTTGTCAACTTGAACAAACAACTTACAACCCGTTAACTCGTGTACTTGTCAACTCGAACTAATAACTTGTTAACCCGTTAACTCGTGTACTTGTCAACTCGAATAATAACTTAACAACCCGTTAACTCGTGTACTTGTCAACTTGAACTAACAACTTGTTTACTTGTCAACTCGTCAACCCGTCAACTTAAATAACCCCTTCATTCTTTAGGAATCTCTTGCTGTTTTCAATACAAATCATTATATTTGCAGAACGTTAGGAGGTTTTACTACAACGTATTATACGATAAGAAAGAATGTAATTTATTGATAAGTAACAATAGAGGCTATGGGTATAAAGAACTTATTTAAACGGCAATTAAGAACTGTCATAGAGTGGAAAGACCAAGACAGCAGGCTACTTTTCCATCAGTTGGAGACAACGACTGACGAAATAAAGGATGCTAGTAAGCTCATTATAGCACCCGGTCAGGGCTGCATTATCGTCTATGATGGGCAAGTGAAAGGTACGCTTACCGAGCCTGGAATCTATGAGATGGAGACCGATAATCATCCTTTTATCACCACACTGCTTAACATTGCGCAGCAAGCAGAGAGCGAACACAAGATGAGGTTCTACTTCTTCCGCACGGCAGAGATGGTGAATATCCTTTGGGGAACAGCCTCGCCAGTGAAGTATATAGAACCCTACTACAACATACCTGTGGCACTTGGAGCCTGCGGAAACTTCTCCGTAAGGATTCAAGACGCATCACAAATGTTTGTTACGGTGCTTGGTACCGTCGCAAACTACTATGTAGAGGATGTGCAGGAACTTGTTTCTTCACGCATCATAACGCCACTCACCAACTTTCTGGCAGTCAAAGCATACCCTTACAAAGAGGTGGATACGCACTTAGAAGAGCTTTCTAATGAACTACGAGAGAAGACGTCAGAGGAGTTATCACGCCTTGGTTTAGAGTTAACCGACTTCCGTATTGCATCAGTCACATTCGATGACGATACGATGGAACGTATTGGGCGCATTGCAAATATGGCTACAGAAAAGCAAGCAGCAGCCGAAGTAGACCTAGACTACACCGAGTTGCAGAAGTTAGGAGCCTTGCGTGATGCTGCAAAGAACCAAGGTGGACTGGCAGGAGCTGGTTTGCAAATGGGTGCCGGACTGCAGTTAGCACAAGACATATTCAAGTCGGGAGGTGCAAGCAGTGACCCCTCTCAACGCTTGCGGAAGCTCAAAAAGTTACTTGACGAGCAGCTCATCACAGCAGAAGAATACGAACAAAAGAAGAACGAAATACTTTCTAAATTATGAATAAAGTCCTAATTCCCGCCATAGCCGTCCTCTTTGTCAATATCATTGCAGGTCTGGTTCTCTCTGTTTACCCCTTAGCAAACATGCTCTACACGAGTGCTGCCATCATTGTTAACACCCTGTTGGTGGTCATGTTGTTTGCTTTTGGTGCAGAACGAACACATCGTTTGAGCCTAGGAATGCTCTTCCTCTTTGCCAGCATCATAGAGTTTGGCAGTGGACTAGTGGCTCCGAGCAGCGTAAAAGACAACTGGTGGATTATCCTCTTCGCTATCTTTACGGCCATAGAAGCTATCTTGTGTTATCTAACCATACATTATAAGAAACAATAAAAAGTACTGATAGAGTTATACAATGTCAACAAAGATAAAACCGATAAAGTGCCCAAACTGTGGTAGCGAGAAACATGTCCAACTGGATGAAAAGCGCTATCAATGTAAAAATTGTGGGACGGAATACTTCTTGGATGACGATGATATAACCATTAATGTCAAGCATAATTTCGAATACGAAAACTTCACGCAGCCCAAAGAAGAGCCCCGCATCACCATGAGCAATGCGCTAAGAAACCTAGCGGTTGTACTTATTGTCTTTCTCTTTCTGTATGCAGCTAAGCACTTTTGGGGCGGAGATATCAAAGTAAGTAAGCTCTTTGGTGTAAGTGATTTATTCTCTGTCGACTCTGTAGAGGTGGCAGATGACTACGATGCCATCTACCCTATGAAGCATAAAGGACGTATTTGTTTCTTCTACGTAACGAATCGTAGGTACGATTACGGGCTTAACGATGATAAGACCTTAGTAGATGGTCACTATTATGGATTCGTCGATGCGCAGACTGGACAGGTGTTAGCTGATAAGCTCCTCATCAGTAATGAAGAGAGCAAAAGAGTTGATATGACATCGATTAATGAACTTAAGATATGGCATCTTTACCAAGCAGATAAGTGGTTATGCCTCATTCCGAAGCAGTTTATCTATGAGATTAATCCGCAAACACTCACGATGAACAATATCTCTAAGACTATATTTGCTAATAAGGAAGCAATGTCAAGTGGGATCTCATCTGTGGATTTTATCTCTCGAACAAGCAATTTCTTTGATTTTTCATTAGAGGGAGATGAGGGCTTAGAAATATCTAATAACTTGGCAGAAGTTTACTATTACTTCCCTGCCACAGACCATCTATATACAGAAGAAGCCTATAATTACGCAAAGGAACTACCATCATCTGAATTAAAAGGAGAGATGCGTGATAGCGTATTATACATATTAGAAAGCAAGAAGTCTAATGCCTCTTCAAGCAAAGATAGTCAAAACAGACTAACAAGAATACAATTCACGTATCACCTTGGGAATCCTAAATACCTTAGCAATCCCTCAAACAAGAAATACGATTTTGTGGCTGAAGACATACAAGTGGTTAGTAGTCAGCAAATATCAGATTGGTTCACAGGATTCGATGCAAACATTATTTTACAAGATTCAACGTACATACTTATTTGGTATAAAAGCAATATCTCGGAGAACGCACCAGCTGTTCTTCAGCTAAGAAATACTAATGGAAAGATTCTTTGGACACGCTCTCTTGATTGTCCAATAAAGATTGGTGGTGTTCTACGAGACAATCAGAAGATATGGTTCAGAGCAACCAGAGAGAACACCGATCGCTATGATGATGAATATATCATGAGCCTTACGTTAAAAGGAGGTAACATAAAATACGAATATAAGTTTGCAACTAGTCACAACGTAAGGAAGCAATAAGTAGATAAAACAAATACAGAAAAAAGCAATACAATGTCAACAAAGATAAGACCTATAAAGTGTCCGAACTGCGGTAGTGAAAAGCATATTCAACTGGATGAAAAGCTCTATCGCTGTAAAAACTGTGGAACGGAATACTTCTTAGATGACGATGATATAACCATTCATGTTAAGCATCATTTTGACGATGGGGGCTTCACGCGCATTAAAGGAGACGCTAACGTCTCTATGAGCAATGCGATACAAGCATTCGTCATCATCGGTGGTGTCTTATTCTTTCTGTTCTGTATTATGCTCTTCGGGTTCCACTCTTCCAGTCCAGACCTTAGTTCAGACGACTCCCTCGATGTAGATGACACTTATAAAGCCATCGTCCCTGTGAAGCATGACGGACGTGTTTGCTTCTTCTATCTAACCGATCGCCGTTTCCATAACACATTCTACAACAATAGAACCTCATCGAATGGTTACTATTATGGATTTATCGATCCGGATAGCGGAAAGGTGTTAGCTGACAAACTTCTCATCAGTGATGACGATGCGAGGAAGATTGGTATGACAGCTTTCCACATGCTTGATATACAACATCTGAACCAAGCCAAGAAGTGGTATATCACGATTCCTAGCCAGTTTATACTCGAGATTGACCCACAGACACTCACGCTAAAGAATGTCTCAAAGACTATCTTCGCCAAGAAGAAAGCGATGTCAAGTGGTATCTCATCAGTAGAGTTTATCTCTGATACCTACGAAGACCACGCTAGTACGGCGGGCGTAGGTGAGGGGTTCAAGGTCACCAACAATATGGCAGAGACCTATTATTACTTTCCCGCCACAGACCGTCTTTATACGAAGGAAGCCTATGAATACGCCCAGCAACTACCAGCTTCTGAACTCAATGGGGAGGTTCGCGATAGTGTGTTCTATATATTAGATCGAAAGGAAGCAAGCGAATCCTCTAGCCAAAAAAGCCTAAACCGATTATGGAGAATACGCTTCATGTATCACTTAGGAGACCCTCAAGACGCTGGTTACTTCCTATATGGTGTGACAGATACTCCGCGTGGTGACGGTCGAATGATTAGTCATAACGCAATAACAGATTGGTTTGCTGGCTTCAATTCAAAGATTGATTACCAAGACTCGAAGTATATCCTTATAGAGTATAATGCTAGTATCTCGGAGGATGCACCAACGGTTCTTCAACTTCGAAACACTAATGGGGTGATTCTCTGGACACACTCTCTTGAGCTTCCAATGAAGATAGGTGGCGTTATAAGAGACAATCAGAAGATATGGTTCAGAGCGACCAAAAAGAACAGTAATACTGATGATGAACACTACATCGCAAGCCTTACTTTGAAGGAAGGCTACCTGAAGTATGAGTATAAGTTTGCGACTGAACACAAGATACTAAAGCAATGAGTATTAAGCACGAGTATAGTATGAGAAAGATTCAAGTTCTTCTGCTCCTCCTTATCGCACTACCTTTAGCGTGTAACGCACAGGTGAAGAAGATCGTAGAAACCTATGACAACGGACAGATAAAGTCGATTACTTATAGGGATAAGAAGACGGGGTTATTAGAAGGGCACTGTATTTCATATAAGGAGAACGGGAGCCTCTCCATGGAAGAAGACTATAAGGACGGTCTAAGGGATGGGCAGGTGAAGTATTACGATGCGTTTGGTAACATCGAAAGTATCGTGAGTTACAGCAAAGGGAAGAAGCAGGGTAAGCTCATCAAGTACCAAAAGATGAATCGTCCCAGTGCAACTCCTTATCTTGAATACATTGAGAACTACGAGAATGGACTACTACAGGGAATGACCTACGTGTACGATGATACTGGGCAAAAGATTATCGAACACGCACGTTATGATGATGGTCTATGTATCGAAGATACTGTGTATCTCCCTAAAGGCACATTCTATGCGTATCGGACGAAAGGACCTAATGGTACTTATGTTGGTGGTGAGATGAAGAGCAGAATAGTACCCAATAAGAAGAATGCAGCTACTCATCAACCTACGAGGAAAGCTCCCGCTAGACAACGGACAACGGCACCAAAACCTGTTAAAGCTAAGCCTGTTCCACAACATAAGCCTGCTCCTGTAAGACAACAGAAGCCTCAACCAGCTGCACCACAGCCCAAGCCGCGATTGAAAGTGAATAAGGATGGGACAATAGAAATGGGTTAGCACATATATAATAAGGTGTAATTGGAATACATCTAACCTAAATACTTTGCCACTATTGACAATACAAAAAACCCTTTGTTAAAGTACCTTCTTACATTACAACACACAGTAATCACCGTATTTAGTCGCTGACAGATACGCATTACGCTGCCGACAGATACGTATCTAACCATTGACAGATGCGTATCTTGTCGCCACACTCACCGCATCTGGCAACAACGCTCACCGCATCTAACAGCGTGGGAATACGCATCCTGCGACAGCGCAATACGCATTCGACAAAGAAAAGATAAAGCAATCATGGCATTTACCCTTTCTCTTATTCACAACTTATTTTATATTATTTCGATAATTTAACAATCGGGGGGGGGTAAAACAAGAAGAATATACGTACTTTTGCAGCCGAATTATAACTATTTGAAGTAGTTTCTTTAAAAGAGGAATGTCGTTATGACATGATAAGAACAAATGATGCCTCTATGTTGATCAGGGAGAGTCCTCCCTTTCACCACAGGTAATTTATACTAAAACTATCCACTATAACCATTTAAACCAAGATAACAATGAGTAAAGAACAAACAAAGAAAATTTATCAGAGACCCAAAATTGAAGTGATGTATGCTTGTATCGACAGTTCGATACTGGAAGCCTCCTACCCTGGAGACCACCAAAAAGGCGAACACAAACCAGGTCCTGCGGAAGAATCAAGCGAGGGTGCCAAGCGTTCCTTCTTCTCCAGAAGTGGCGAAGAGAATGCATCAACGACATGGGAAGACTAAAAAGGCAAAGCTAGAGACAACAAGAAACATAAAACACCAAAATGAATATCAAATCATATTATCAATGGACTATGGCAGCTCTGCTGCTAACAGCTGCAGGCTGTTCAAACGACGATATACAGACAGCGAACAGCACAAATACTGAAAAAGAAACTGCGGAAACAGCACAGACAAGTTTCGTCACAGAAGAGGAAAGCACAACACGTACATCGCTTAATTATGACACAAGAGACTTCTACTGGGAGGATGGCGACAGAATCTATGTGAAAGACGACGGCAACGCTTTCCAGCTCAGCAGTAATGCCGTAACAGGGACAAGACAGGCTACATTCAAGTTCATGATGCCCGGCACATACACCCAAAACAGCTACTTGGTCTACTACCCCGGCAAGAACGGCACCGGAAACAACGTGACAATCGCTTCCGCCCAGACCCAGAACGGACTGGATAACACCCTCCACTTCGGCATATCAGGCGACTGCGGTACAGGCACGGCTACCCGCCAGCCCAACGGACAGTACAAGTTCCAGCTCAATCATGCCGCCGCCTATCTCTGTTTCAAGCCCACGTACAGCCATCCGCTTGCAAGCACCTATGTCACGAAGATTGAAGTGACCGCCAATAAGAACATCGCCGGCACCTACACACTGGGCACGGACGGACGGCTCACCGGGACAGGCAGCAGCCAGACAATCACACTGACACCCAAGACGGCAGGCAGCAGTGACGGATTCGCCATGCAGAACAAAGCAGACGGCACAGGCTGCGAGGCCGGCCGGATGTTCATGGTCATCATGCCCGGAAAGTACAAACTCACCATAAAATACTACGTCAGGGACAAAGAGACAGGCGTTTCGGGTATCATCACAAAGACGTTCGGCGAGTTCCAGTATGATGCCAACGGCTACTATGATATGCCGGCAGCACTGTCCATCAGAAACTATGGAGATGATTACTATGCCTGGGATGCCAAGAAGGAATACTGGTTCGGACACAAGAACAACCAGCCGAAGAAAACGGGAGTACCAGACAGCAATTATCCTACCAGTACGGATGGCAACCGCTGGTACAACACTTCCAAAGACCCGAATGCCACCGCCAACACCGCCAAGACCTGTCCGAATGCCAATGAACTCGTATGGTACTGTCTAAAAGGCGACCCGCACTGGGACAACAAGACGCTTTGGACCGTATGGGGACATCTGTACACAGGCGGTATGTGGTTCAAGAAGGCAAGCGTTATCGCCTCGGATAACGGCAAGAGCAGTGCTGATAAACTAAAAGAAAAAGCACCAAGTGGAACAGACTATGTTCACAATCAGCCCTTTATAACTCCTCCGGATAACAAGAACATCAAGCAGAAGGCTCCGGACAACCGCAGCAATTATTTCTTCCTGCCTGCCATGGGACGCTATGAGAATGGCGAACTTATAGAGTTCGGTTCGTATGGACGTTACTGGACGAGTACACCATATAAATGGAATAAGGATGTTTCCTACAGCCTTTATTTCTATTCGAATGATGTTGTTGTAAGCAACCTCATCGAAAAGAAGAACGGTCTCCGCCTGTGGAAGACTGAATAAGCAACCCTTTCATACAACATAGACAACAGATGTGCAAAAATGGGAATATCCCCATCTGCACACCTGTTGTTATTTCCCAAAACAGACAAGCCTCTGCTCAAGTACTTCTAAGAGTAAAAGCTAAAAGAAAGAAGGAATAACTACTATCATTGCTTACGAAACTCCTAACTTGCGCTTTTCTCCTCTTACCTTATAATACCTATTATATTTTCATCTTTAGTTGCTGTCATCTTTAACATTTTACGTAAACTCCAAATTACGAGACACTTACAGCATATCATCACATGACGGCAGTGACAGCAACCTACAAACTTCCAATCCGGCTGCCAGAAAAGAAAGCAAGGAATATCGCATTTAAATAAATCTGCCTGTCGATTACGTTGCCTTTCAGCTCTATTAAACAGAACTCAGAATAATTATTATAATATTCTTCTGTTTTAATATTTTGATGAAACTAAATGGAGTAATAAAAACAGATTACTTTAGAATAATGTAAGTCATCCCAAATGCCGTTCTATGTTAATTAGTACAAGTCAGTTACTCCTCTTAGCTTAACAATCCTTTACTTCTTTTCTTAACGCTCTGCCCAATCGCTTCTATCCAAGTTTCTATAACCTATCGCCTCGGCTATGTGCTGTGAAAGGACAGCCTCCGAACCTTCTAAGTCGGCTATCGAACGAGCCACCTTTAGTATTCTGTTGTATGCACGAGCCGACAGTTTCAACCGCTCCATAGCATTCCGAAGCAACTCCATAGAGGCTTTGTCTGGTTCTGCAAACGTGTGGATGAGCCGCTCGGACATCTGTGCATTACAGTGAACATTGCGATATTCGCGGAAACGCTCCGTCTGTATGGCTCGCGCTTGGATAACTCTTTCACGAATAACAGCACTCGATTCGCCCGCAGCTGCTTGTGAGATGTCTTTGAAAGGGAGCGGAGCTATCTCGCATTGGATGTCAATTCGATCCATGAGAGGCCCTGATATCTTCGCAAGATACTTCTGTATCTGCCCCGGAGTACACACACAATGATGCGTAGGATCGGCAAAGTAGCCACAAGGACAGGGATTCATACTCGCTACAAACATGAAACTACAAGGGTAAGTGACCGTGTATTTGGCACGAGAAATCGTTATATGGCGATCCTCCAAAGGCTGTCGAAGCACTTCTAAGGTATGTTTATTGAACTCAGGAAGCTCATCGCAGAAGAGTACACCATTATGTGCTAAGGTGATTTCACCAGGCATTGGATTGGCTCCCCCACCAACGAGTGCGACCTCAGAGATGGTGTGGTGCGGACTTCGGAAGGGACGCTGCGTAATCAATCCAGCGTCTCGACCTAACTTCCCAGCAATGGAGTGTATCTGAGTTGTCTCCAGGCTCTCTGCAAGGGATAGCGGAGGAAGGATGGAGGGGAGGCGCTTTGCCATCATACTCTTACCACTTCCGGGTGGTCCAACCATAATGAGATTGTGCCCACCAGCGGCTGCTACCTCCAAAGCACGCTTCACATTCTCTTGCCCGCGGACGTCAGCAAAGTCGAGATCAAAGGCATATTGATGTTCATAGAACTCTTTTCTCGTATCGACATAACAAGGTTCTGGACTGGTTGTACCATTCAGGAAGTCGATAACCTGCAATATGTTCTCCATGCCATAGACCTCTAATTTATCCACAACAGCCGCTTCGTGCTCGTTAGCTTTTGGCACAATGATACCTTGGAACTTATCTGCTCGTGCCTTAATAGCAATCGGTAGCACTCCTTTCACAGGTTGCAACGTACCATCAAGACTTAATTCCCCCACCAGCATAAAGGCCTTCAAGCGGTCATTACTCATCTTATCATTGGCGGCAAGGATGGCTATTGCCAATGGAAGGTCAAAGCTGGAACCCTCCTTTTTGAGGTCGGCTGGCGCAAGATTAGCCGTAATGTCGGCTACAGGAAACTTGTAACCAGTATTGAGAAGGGCTGCTGCAATACGGTCGTGGCTCTCCTTTACCGCGGCATCAGCAAGTCCGGTAAGATGAAACAAGACGCCACGCGTAATGCTTACTTCGACTGTCACGGTGGTAACTTCCATTCCGTTGACAGCTGCACAGAATGTTTTTACAAGCACGTTAGTAGTTTTTATTCAACGCCATAACGCTGACGTATGGTATTGGCAGTAATGTTTCTCTCTGTTACTTTACCATTGCGTATGACGATATTATCAGGTATCATAGTCAGTCCGAACGTCTTTAACAATGGCGAACTCAGCATTTTTCCATCGCAGACATTGGGAAACTGGATGTCATCACGTACCAGTGATTGGCGCACCTCCTTAGGGTTTGCATCCACACAAATGCTTAATGCGGCTATTTTATCAGCCTTTACAGCATCGTTCAAGGCTCGTTGTATGTCCAAACTTTCATAACTCCACGTTGCCCAAACACTGATGATTGCAACGTTCTTATTGCTGTACATTGCATCATTCACAGCCTTTCCGTTCACGTCTTTAGCTGCAAAACGAGGCAACTTACTACCCACCATCACATTACCTAAGTCTTTTATTTGTCGGTTAAGACGACTCAAAGCAGTGTTCTCGGGTTGTTCCTTCATCAAAAGAGGGAGCAGTTGGGCTGCCAACTTATAGTCGGGAGATTCTGTTTGAATAAGATATCGGTTTAATAAATATGCGCTTACAGGCGACTCGGGATGGTCTTTAATAAACTGAATAGCGTATTTGAGTTCTTGAGGAGGAGCCACACTCGCAATCTGCTTACGGAACTTTGTCATCAGTTCATTAGCCTCCGTGCCCTCCACCTCCATCTCTTTAAGATGTGAAGCATCGGCTTTCACCTCCACAGCCTCACCTGATTCTGCGAAGATAGGTTGCGTTGAGTAATTGGGAAAGACTATAACAAGAGTGGCAGACCTGCTACATGGTATCTCATAAGAAAAACGCCCAGTTTCCACCTTGATAGTATCTACTCCCTTGATACCACCATCTGGACTGTACACGTAAAGTTCGCCTTGATTTATATGCAGGAAGCGCCCCTCCATCTTGAAGTAACCACTGCGAGTACCACAAGAGACCAACAGTAAGGAGAGTAAAAACATATAAACTATTCGCTTCATGCGCATAGAGATTTAAGAAGAAGTGCCGCGAGCGGGACTCGAACCCGCACAGCCATTACTGGCCAAGGGATTTTAAGTCCCTCGTGTCTACCAATTCCACCATTGCGGCAAACCGTTTGCAAAGATAAGGCTAAATCTCCGAACTGACAAAAGATTTACTTGTTTTTTTGATTAGAAGCTGTCTTTTTGAACTCTGATAAAGGTTAATCAAGGTCTTACTCATCAATCAAAAGCATTTGAAATATTGTATTAATGTAGGGACAGACAGGACTTAACTCCTGTCCAAATGGTGCCACAAAGTAGGGACAGACGCCCTCGTCTGTCCGAAACATCCTACTTTTATAGCGGACAGACGAGGGCGTCTGTCCCTACTTCAAGGCATCATCTCTGGTTGGAAATACCTATTCTAACCAACTACCGGTAGGCACTCCTTCCCTTGGGGGAGGCTGGGTGGGGTTTCCAACGAGGGCGTCTGTCCCTACAGGTTTGTATCTTTTCCATTCAAAGAGGGCGTCTCTTCATGGTCAAGAGGGCGTCTCTTTGATATGAAAAGAGCCTCTCTTCGAATCAAAGAGAGGCTCTTCTTATTTTATCACTCATATTAGGACGATTCTAACTAACGCCTAATACCCCAAAAGGACCAGTGCTGTTGGCACGATAACGGGTTAGTTTTTTACCCGATGCACCGCTTACTATGTTACCACCCGTATTGAGATTATACTTGCGATGACAGTGATTACAAGTGGCAACACCCGTGTTGCTGATTGTTAACTCATAGCTTCGTAGGGGCAAATCGTGCATGTCGAAGCAGTTAGGACATTGAAGGTCATAGGCGAAGAAAACGGCTGGGTTGTCTAAATTCCCATAACCAACTATGAGTCCATTGTTCATCCCTACATGCTTCCAAGACTCTAGTTTCATATCGATGGCATCGAACCATACGGGTGCAGAAGAGCGTAGTCCTTGATTGTTCGAGAACTCAAAACAATACTTTCCACTCGTCTCTGACGACCTGATAACACAGAACACTCCCGGTGAAAAAGCATTCATGGCAGTTGCAAGGATAGCATCGTTATGCGTGCCATTGTTGAACGTGAAGTAAGGATGATAGTTGCTGTATTCGTAATCGAAGTTGTCTCCACAAGAAGAGAAAGACAATAAGATCATGAACACAACATACTTAATAATACCTTTCATAGGCTCTGTTTTATTCAAAAGGAATCATTGCCAACGCATCAGCAATCTTCTCTATGCCCCCTTGCAAAGGCTTTGCAACCATCGACTTAGCAAAGAATGGGATGTCTGCGTCAATAGTTAGCTTCATCTTAGAAGACGCCTCTGTTACAGGTAATATTTGTATCCAGAAGTTAAAAGAGAAGGGCGAGTTGTCACTCTCAAACTTGATTGTCTTAGGCTCATCACGCTCTATGATACGCATTGAAACTTGCCCAACAGGATCAACCTTTATCGATAAGGAGTCTTGGTCGAAACTAAGGTTCTTAAGCTTATCCTTTACCTTATTCATCTCGTCGTTATCGGTTGCCTCCTCTGGAAGATGGTCTTTCAAACGTTGTATGTTACTAAGATCACTCAACATAGCATACACGCTTTTCTGTGAGTGAGGGATTTGTTTTATACTGCTTTCAAACTTTGTCATTGTGTTTATTGATTATTTTTTCTTAGTCTTTCTGCCAATTCGCAGGATCCTTGCGCCACTCATGTAGCATAGAGACATCGGCTTCTTTGATGTAACCAGTCTCTAATGCCTTTTCAACAACATGCTCATAATCGGTTAAGGTGACGAGCTTCACACCTGCTTCTTGGAATGCTTTCTCTGCGACGGGGAAGCCGTATGTATAAGAGGCAACCATACCTACAACTTCAAAACCAGCCTCTCTAAGAGCAGCAACAGCCTTTAAAGAAGAGCCACCAGTTGATATTAGGTCTTCAACAACAACCACCTTAGCACCAGCGGGAAGCTCTCCTTCAATCTGATTCTTCATTCCGTGATCCTTTGGCTTTGGTCTTACATAAGCATAAGGCAATGCTAGTTCATCAGCAACAAGCATACCTTGCGCAATAGCTCCAGTCGCCACGCCAGCAACAGCAGTAGCTTCTGGGAAGTTCTTCAGCACTGCATGCACCAGTTCTAACTTCACAAACGAACGCACATCATGGTATGATAGTGTCTTGCGGTTGTCACAATAGAAGGGAGACTTCCATCCACTCGCCCACGTGAAAGGGTCATTTGGTTGCAACTTGATCGCTTTGATCCTTAATAACTTACCTGCAAAGGCTTTCTTTAAATCGCTCATCTTGATAGTTTATGGTTATATTCTAAATGCAAACTTACGCATTTTTTTGATATTAAAGGGCTAAAGATAGGAAAAAGAATAGCTCTTTAATTGTTCTTGGCAAAGCCTAATGAGAGTACACTCAACTTCACATTCTCTCCTTTGAGCAGCTCTTGAGCAGCCGAAACAAGGGTTGCACCAGAGGTTATAATATCATCTATCAAAAGGATATGGTGCCCTGCTATGCTGGAGGAGTCTGTTAATTGAAAGGCTTTCTCTACATTCTCATTGCGTTGCCAGTGGTCTTTTTGTGTCTGACTACCATGGAATGTAACGCGTTGGAGAGCTTTCTCTATGACCGGAATACCTGTAACAGCACTAATGCCACGCGCAATCTCCATACTTTGATTGTATCCTCTCTCGTGTAAACGTTGCTTGGCTAAGGGTACAGCAACGATAGCTGTAATTCCATCAAAGTATTGATCAACATTGAACTCATCTGCGATAAGGCGTCCCAAAGCCTCTCCTATCTCGGGATGATGCCCATATTTAAGCTTATAAATCAGTCGGCTTGTATCGGAATGAGGCTTATAAAAGAAGAGAGAAGCCCCTTTCTCTATTGGAATTAACCCCCAAAACAGACGAACAAGCTCATTATCATAAGGTGAATGGACATATCCTGTACGGGGAAGTCGTAGGTTGCAAGCCCCACAAAGGATCTCTTCTGACATGGACAAACGCTCTCCGCACACTGCACAGGCACGTGGGAAAAAGGTGTCTAATAGTCTGGAAAGAAAGCTAATTGTCCTTTTCATTCTTCTATGAAGTCTACATCTCCATCGCTGTCAACCACTCCTTCATCAATACACCGCCGTATCAAGTCCATCGTGAAGCCACGTCCCATGGCAAACTTAATCAGTTTCATCGAACGCTCGTAATCGCTTTCTGCCTTAATAGTGCGGTACTTACTAGCCATTAATGGGCGTAGAACCTCTAAGTACTCAGCATCATCAACAGCATCCAAAACGCTTGAAGCGATGTTACTATCCACTTTCTTTAACCAGAGAGCCTGCTCTATTTTACGTCTACCCCACCTGTTGTAACGTATTTTATCATGTACAAAGAACTGCGTGTAACGCTCGTCATCAACATACTTCAGGCTTATCAATTTCTCAAGTATGCGTGTTTGTGCATCTTCGGAAAGCCCCCATTTGCGCATCTTCTCAATCATCTCACCTGAACAATGCTCTCCTTTCGCACAAAGATCGGCAAGTTTTTTCAAGGCTTGAGGCTCTAGTATAGGTCGTTTCTGTATCATCCTCTCATCGCTTTAACGAACCTCAGTTTGCCAAACTGGTCTTCCTTCAGTTCTATCTGTTTATATCCTAGATTGCTTAACATGTCTTTCACCTTATATATATATAGTGGATTGGTCTCAAAATAGAGTGTTCCTTCATCGGTCAAAGCCGTCACACCATATTCTGCAATAGCCCTATAAAACTTAATTGGGTCGTTATCAGGAACGAAGAGGGCTGTTTCTGGCTCATACTTCAGCACATTTTCCGCCATAGAAGAGCGTTCTTTATCGCAGATGTAAGGTGGGTTACTGACGATGATGTCCCACTTCTGTTCCTTAGTAGTAGCCGAAATCGATAAGATATCCTCCATCTGTAGCACCACAGAAGAGTCCCATCTATGTACATTGTCACGTGCTATCAGGAGTGCATCAGCCGATATGTCCCATGCAGTAACAGCCGAGTTATACAGATCTAAAGCCAGTGTCACAGCGATACAACCACTACCTGTACCCACATCTAGCACTTGCAGGGGGACAGGAGGTTGTAAGGCGCAATACGGATGATTGTTATCTGCTTCTATCCAATGGCACAACACTTCCGTTTCCGGGCGCGGAATCAATACACCAGGGGCAACTTTAAAGCTGCGACCACAGAATGTTTCCATGCCTAACACATACTGAACAGGCTCTGAAGAAGCAAGTCTTTGCATGATTTTATCGAGTTCCTCCGCAGCTTCTCGGGATATTTCATTAACTTTGCCAATATATATATCGGTTAAGGAAAGCCCAAACTTCACTTCCAAAACCAATCGGATGATAGCTTGTGCTTCGCCTTCTCCATATAAGGGAACAAGTCTGTGCCATAAATCTTGGTATGTCATAGATGCAAAGATAGGAATTTTAATGATATGAAACAAGCTGATATTGACGAAAAATACATGCGTCGTTGTTTGCAATTAGCCTACAATGGGATGCTAAAAGCTAAACCCAACCCTATGGTGGGGGCTGTTATTGTAAGCAAAGAGGGTAAGATTATTGGTGAAGGTTACCATGTGCAATGCGGTAAGGGGCATGCAGAAGTGAATGCGTTTGCCTCTGTTAAGGAGGTTGACAGCCATCTCTTACATAATGCAACATTGTATGTTAGCCTCGAACCATGCTCACATTATGGTAAAACTCCACCTTGCGCCGACCTGATCATACGCAAGGGTGTACACCGAGTAGTGTGTGGTTGTATAGATCCCTTTGCTGAAGTGCATGGCAGAGGAGTACAGAAACTACGTGACGCAGGCATAGAAGTGACTGTTGGAGTACTCGAGAAAGAGTGCTTGGAACTAAACAAACGCTTCATAACATACAACACGCACCATCGTCCCTACGTCATCTTGAAGTGGGCACAAACGATGGGTAATCCTGCATATATAGGTTATCTGCCAAGCAAAGATTACCATCCTTTGAACATATCAACGCCTTTCACAAAGATATTGGTGCATAAGTTAAGGGCGGAGAATGACGCTATTCTCGTTGGAAGAACTACTGACAACTTAGAGCATCCACAGCTTACTGTAAGGGAGTGGAGCGGTAAGAACCCTGAAAAGATAGTTCTTTCACAACAGAAATCCACCTCATCTGCACAATACCCAAGTCCCCAATCCGTCCTTGAACACCTATATCAAGAGAAGAAACAAAGCCTCATTGTTGAAGGTGGAGCAAGTACTTTACAGAGCTTTCTAGATGCTGGTTTATGGGATGAGATACGTGTTGAGACTGGCTCCTTATTGGTTGATAAGGGTGTAAAAGCCCCTCAATTACCTTCGAATATACGCATAACTCGTATCGAACAATGGGATGGCAACAAGATTGTAACCTATCATCGGGAAGAGAGATAAGCCCTTAGTCACACTTATGAGTCATGATGTTCAACACCATATCATCGGTATTGCACATCGCTTCCTTGCCTATGCTTGTAAGGTTAAGGATAGACTTATCAACGTCATCATCGATGATTCCCTCCGCAGCTGTCACATGTTTGCCTTCCATGGAGAGCGTTGCTGACAGTATAGCAGTGGATACTCCAGATGAAATCTTCAGTGAACAGCTAGGCTTCGCACCATCACATATCATCCCAGTAAGGTTTGCGATCATGTTTTTCACCGCATGACAGACATTCACGTAATCGCCTCCCATGAGGTAAGTAATGCCACAACTGGATCCAATACTTGCCACTACGCAACCGCAAAGGGCTGAGAGAGCACCCAAGCTCAGCTTTATATAAATAGCAGTTAGGTGACTTAACGTAAGCGCGCGGATTAGTTCTTCACGCGTATTCTCGTTCTCCTTAGCAAAAACAGCTACTGGATTCGTTGCACAAATACCCTGGTTTCCAGAGCCACTATTGCTCATCACAGGTATTAATGCACCTCCCATACGAGCATCACAGGCTGATGCAGTCTTTGAGATGATATGTGAATAGATACTGTTCCCGAATATTCCTCGACTCAAAGGACGGTCCATTATCTTCCCAAGGCAGTGCCCGTAATTACCTTTCAAAGCCTCTGCTGCAGCACGAAGGTTATATCGCTTCGCCTCAAGAATGAACTCTATCTCCTCTACAGGAGTAGTTGTTGCAAACTCCCAGACTGTTCGTAAGTTCAGATCAACACCTTTGCAAGCAGCAACAGAACCACTCGGACCACGCTTATCCATACATACCTTGCCATCGACACACTCGTAAACAAAGTTCGTATGGCTACATGAGATGATAGCAACCGATTGGTGTTCTCCAGCCTCACAGATCGCTTCGATGTATAGTTTCTCTGTGATTCCTTCCTTCAACTTAATGTCTATTCGGTTCTCACCAATAAACTTCTTGCCTTCTTCCAATCCCTTTGGAGTAAGCTCCTTAATGACTTCCAATTGGTATTCGGACTTCCCTATCAATGCTCCCAAGGCAATAGCAATAGGCAAGCCTATCATCCCTGTACCAGGAATACCCACTCCCATGGCATTCTTAAGGATATTCGCAGAAAGCAACACACGCACTTTCTCGGGTTTAGAACCTAGTAGTTCGGCGGCACGAGCGACGCATAATGCCACAGCCATAGGCTCTGTACAGCCCACAGCAGGTACCACTTGATGATGTATCAAGCTGATAATTTGTTCTCTAATGTTTGTTTCTAGCATAATGATTTATATCGGTTTAGCCTGTTTATAGCATCTGATTTAAATGAAAAGCACACCCTTTTATCATTCTTCTCACTAACAATTCTCAGAGAGGAGATTCCCCAATTCATGGCTCATAGCCTCCATCTTCTGTTGTCTATCTATAGAGAATGTAGTGCCATGAGCCTCTACGTAATCGAATAACAGATAGGCTTTCTTCTGTAAAAGAGAGCGCAAAGGATCACTCTTATAGCTTGCTTCAGCATAAAGAAGCTCTGCCACCATATCAATGCGGTCTATCCTCTCGTTCTCAGCCCATTGTTCTTTCGCATACAACAAAAGCTCATCAACGGAGAGATTACGCAAGTCTTCATATTCACCAACATATTGTTTATAAAGGTCTTTTAGCTCTTTATCACGCTTCAAGTCATCTTCCTTTTTCGTTAGAAAGCGTGAGATTGCTGCGCTAAACTCCTCTATTAGTCTAATGAAATAATCTCGTTGCAACATAGTGTACTTCTTTTTATGTCACAAAAGTAAATAAAAAAAACATATAAAAGCTCTTTTCTCGAAGAGAATATACAAATAACTTGAAAGGAGAACAGCACTACTCCACCTGCTCTATGCTCTCCCATAGCTTCTTATAGAACGGATGCTGCGTCATTGTTTGTACGTTTCCAAGGATGATAAGTTTCATCCTTGCACGCGTAATAGCCACATTCATGCGACGCAAATCACGCAAGAATCCTATCTGTCCAGCGTCATTTGAACGCACTAAAGAGATGAGTATCACATCTCGCTCTTGCCCTTGAAAGCCGTCAACTGTGTTTACACTAATCAAAGAACGGTATGGTTTAAAGAACTCGCGCTTCTTAATTAGCCCCCTTAAGTACTGTACCTGCGCACGATAAGGCGATATTACACCTACATCAATACGCTCGTCTAAGATGCGTTGTTTGCCTATCTTCGTAAAATAAGATTGTAGTGTTTGCAATGTCAATTCGGCTTCTCCCTTGTTAATACGCCCAAATGACTCACCAACAAACTGCTCTTTAAAGATAGATTTATCCTCTTTTTGTCCCCCTTCTGATTGATTCTCCAGACTCGAATCGGACGTATCTATCCACACTATTGGGTTATCGTAATCAAGGATACCACGGTATTTTATCTGTGGCGCACTCTCTACTTGCCCCCCATAGAACCAATTGGACGAGAAGCGCATAATCTCTTCATTCATCCTATATTGCACCTTCAGCAACGTTACAACCTCTGGTTTGTTCTCTACGATACGCTCCATTAAAGTCTTACCCAGTCCTGCATGCAAGGCAGCTAAGCTCTTCACCGTTGGTGGTAATTGGCAATGATCACCTGCAAAGATAATTCTTGATGCCCTACGAATGGGTATCCAGCATGCCGCCTCAAGTGCTTGTGCAGCCTCATCTATAAATAAGGTGGTGAACTTCTGACCCTCCATTATCCTACTATTTGCCCCTACTAAGGTCGAAGCAATCACCCTCGCCTCACCAAAGAGTTCGCTATTGATCCTAATTTCAAGCTCTGTGGCACGACTTTTCAGGCGTTCCATCTTCTGATGATAATTCTCTGAACTCCGCTTACGATGGTTTCTTAATTCCCGAATAGCCTTACGGATAGACCATAATTGAGGGTAGTCTGGATGCGCCTCAAACTTCCTTTCGTAGGTAAAACCAAGCATTTTATCATTCACACGAGTAGGATTACCTATGCGAAGGACGTTGATTCCACGATCAACTAACTTCTCCGATATCCAATCGACAGCCATGTTACTCTGCGCACAAACCAACACTTGGCTCTCACGCATGAGTGTTTCATTGATTGCTTCAACCATTGTTGTGGTCTTACCTGTGCCTGGAGGACCATGCACAATGGCTACATCTTTTGCCCACAACACTTCATTAACGGCTCTTTCCTGCGTTGGATTCAACCACGGGAGACGGATAGGAGCAAAAGAGAACTTACCCACTTTTTGTCGAGAATAGAACAAGTCACGCAAGTAAGCAAGCCTATTTCCTTTAGCTTTCATCGCTCTTTCTAAGGCATCAAACATCATTTGATAACTCGTCTCATCAAATCCTAGCTGACAACCAACCTGCTGCTGTGCTGATTGGAGTTCGAGTAAAGGAGCCGATTCGGGCACTGCAACAACCATTCTATCGCCATCCACATAAGAAACAGAGCCTGTAAAACGGAAATATTCCAGCTTATTTGCGTTCGTACCAACGCCCACTCCTTTTGCAAGAAACTTGAAGAACAAGACAGGGCGACCGCTTTCAAAGTTATGTTCAATATCTCCGTCTTGCGTTCGAAACACCTCAATACATAATTGGTTGAGCCCATTATAAAAGCGTTTACCCACTCTTAACGGGAACCAAGCATCTCCTCTTTTCACCTTCCTATGCATACCTGTCGCCTCAGTCTGCTTCCTGAAGGCTTCCTTCTCAGCGTAGTATTCCATCTGAAGTAGCATCTTTTGCCGTTGTAGTGCTTGTATCGGAGATTCCTGTGTCATCGATTATCTATTATGTTAAAAACATATTTCTGCTCGTTACAAGACGAACATTACAAAGATACACATAATATTCCAATAAGGCAAAATAGTGTCATTAAAAGCCTCCCCAAGCCCCTCCAAAGGAGGGAATGTACCTAACGGAAGCTAACCTGGAGAGGCTGGGGTGATGCATAACGAGGCTATGCTTCGGTAGACGGAAACGATAAAGACAAAACAAGGAAACGCCCTCTTGAAACCCCTCCCAGCCTCCCCAAAGGGGAGGAGTGCCTAACGGAAGCTAACTTGGAGAGGCAGGGTTGATGTATAACGAGGCTATGATTCGGTACACAGAAACGATGAAGACAAAACAAGGAAACGCCCTCTTGAAACCCCACCCAGCCTCCCCCAAGGGGAGGCTGGGTGGGGTTTCCAACGAGGGCATCTGTCCCTACTTTGTGGTGCTCTATTCCACAGAACGAATAACCAGTCTACTTGTTAACCAGTCCACTCGTCAACTCTCCCTAATATGAATTTTGAATTAAAGCAAAGCCTCTTTTATAGTTTTTTGTATGACCTTTTGCGTTACTTCTATCAATTAATTACTACTTTTGCCATTAGATAGAAATTCGCAATTAAATACTTTTAAGCTTATGAAAAAGACTAACATGCAACAAAAGCAGAGCCTTCCATCAGAGTGTACAACCATCATCATCGGACAGGAACAGACCGCAGATGGCTCTATGATAGTAGCTCGTTCAGAGGATTGGGACGCTATGGTAGCTAAGAACTATGAGATCTTTAAGGATACAGAAAACGGCTCTAAAGAGTTCGTGGCACTTGATAGTCCGTTCCGTTGTGAGCTTCCTTCTAAGGCATTAGGCTATCACGCACTCTCTCCTCACCATCTCCACCACCATTGGGGAAGTGCTGGTTTCAATACAGCAGGCGTTGGCATGAGTGCAACTGAGAGTATCTTCAGTAGCGATGAGGCGTTAAAATACGATCCATTGGTGGAGAATGGCGTTGCAGAAAACTCTGTTTTCAATATCACCTTACCATATATTCATACTGCAAAAGAGGGTGTTGAACGTCTGGGAATGCTTGTTGAAAAGTACGGAATAGCCGAAGGTTTCGGTATAGGTTTCGTCGATAAGGATGAGATCTGGTACTTTGAAACAGCTTGTGGGCACCGTTGGTTAGCCTGTCGTATGCCACGTGATCAATACTTCGTTACGGGTAATCAGAGTCGTTTCCGCAAGTATGATCCAAACGACAAGGACAACTATTTAGCATCAGCCGACCTCATAGAGTTTGCCGAGAAACATCATCTCTACGATCCAGCTAAGGGCGAGTTCGACTTCCATGAGGCTTATGCTCGTGATGTAGAGTTGGATACCACTTATAATTACCCACGTGTATGGGGCTTGCAACAGTTATTCTCTCCAGAGATAAAGAACGATGTTACGAAGAACACCTTCCCTGTCTTTGCGAAGCCAGCACATAAGATTTCACTGACCGATCTACGCACTGCTTTCCGCTTCCACTACGATAATACAGAGCATGACCCATATCTCCATAGTAATCCAAAGGAGGTTTATCGCCCTGTATCTATCTTCCGTACGACTCAAACTCACCTCTTACAGGTACGCCCAGAACTGCCTCAAGCAATCGGATGTATTAACTATGTCGCAATGGGAATGGCTGATCTTGGAGTCTTCCTTCCACTCTATCAGGGGGTGACGTCATACCCTGAAGCCTATACAAAGGGCACCAATGAGTCAAGTGAAGACTCTGCTTATTGGAAGTTCCGCAAGGTAATGACACTGGGAATGACCAACTATAACAAGTATGCACCAGTCATCAAAGAGGCTTACGCAGCCTTTGAATCAGAGACAGACCAGCGTCAACGCGAAATGGAAGAGGAGTATCTTCGTATCTATAAGACACAACCTTTCCATGCACAGGATATGTTGCAAGCCTTCTCAGATAAGGTTCTCAACGATGCTTTAGCATTAGCCGATCAATTACAAGAGAAGCTCTTTACACTGCTTACTCAGGACATCCAACAGGAGTATCTCTTCCATGGTGCATAAGAGAAAAAGCCACTTTTGTGCATCGGAAATAAATAAAAGAACTATTTACAAAGGTATATAAGTTTTTTTTCCTACCTTTGCAGCTATAAAGAAGATGCCCTCTTATAGGACAACCATTCTATAAGAGGCATCTCTATTAATGGTTTGCTCTGATAGTTCAATGGATAGAACGGAGGTTTCCTAAACCTTTGATCCGGGTTCGATTCCCGGTCGGAGTACTCTTAAAGACTAACCTAGACTATTATGATTGGCGCTATTATTGGAGATATAGTAGGCTCTCGCTTCGAATTCGGAGCGGCTCCAAAAGAAGGATTCGACCTATTCACAGAAGATTGCTCATATACAGATGACACCATTTGTACTATCGCTATTGCCGATGCGGTACTAAATGGTCGTGATTATCAAGATAGCTTACTCGATTGGTGCAAACGCTATCCTGACCCTATGGGAGGCTATGGTACTTGGTTTGACAAGTGGTTACATGCCGAGCACCCACAGCCTATGAACTCCTATGGAAACGGTTCGGCAATGCGTGTCAGTTCGATAGGCTGGCTCTTTGATGAATGGGAAGATGTGATCGAAGAAGCGGCTAAGAGTGCACGAGTTAGTCACAATCATCCAGAAGGAATAAAGGGTGCGCAATGTGTTGCCGAGGCTATTTGTTGGTTGCGCCTAATGCGTTTCTCCAAGGCAGATGTTGAGAAGAAAGTACACAAGTTCTATGGTTATGAGCTGCCATCCATGCGTAACATCATCAAGATTGGGGCTGAAGGTCACTTCGATGCAACCTGTCAGGAAACTGTTCCTATGGCGTTACGTTGCTTCATGAATGCCAATAATTTTGAAGAGACGATACGCTTAGCTGTTATGTGCGGAGGCGATACTGATACTAAAGCATGTATAGCTGGTTCTATTGCAGAAGCCTACTATCAGGTGCCAGAATGGATGATTGAGAAAGCAATCGACTATCTCCCTGCCGATATGTTAGATATCTTGGGGCAGTTTTACGAGCGTGTTAAGAACCTTTGCCAACCTTGGAAAGCAACTCGGTAAGCTGTGGTTGATACTGCTTCCCCGTCTCTTCTCCAATGCGAATCATATCCTTTATTGCCTTAGCATTGAAGTCCTTTACACCATAAGAGCCTAAGTTGGGATTGATGTAGATGTCGGCTTGGGTACGATTAACATTATATTTCTTTATATCCGGGCGTTCCGCCAACCAATCCAGCACGCCACCCATTCCTTTCAAAAAGGCTAATGGCGAATGATAATCATCGTGTTTATTCTGTTGGAGATCAATGGCAATAACGATGTCGGCACCCATCTTGCGCACAACATCTACTGGGAGATTATTGATCATACCGCCATCAACAAGCGTCATAGTGTCTAATGGTATCGGTTTGAACACTCCTGGGATAGCCATACTAGCCCGCATATTACGAGCCAAAGAACCTGTATCGAGCACTATCTCTTGCTGTTTCCGAATGTCGAAAGCCACACAAGCAAAGGGAATTGCCTTTTGCTGTAATCCACGTTGCACGGGGGAATGAGCGACAAGGGTATCTAAGAAATTATAGATATGGTCACCATGCAATAGTCCGAAAGCCTCATTTGCTCCTGTTCCAGCCTTTCGACGAACGGGAAAGCCGAACAGATAGTACACACCATCTTCTTCTTTGAACACCTTTCCCATAAGAGTTGTATCGCGATCAGCCATCAATGAAAGCCAATCTTGAGAACGGAAAAGGGTGTCAATATCATTCGCTCGATAGCCCTCAGCATATAGCCCACCAATAATCGAGCCTATGCTTGTCCCTGCGATATAGTCAATAGGAATGCCCACACGCTCTATCTCTTTCAATACTCCTACTGCCGCAGCTCCTTTCGCACCGCCTCCTCCGAGTACAAGTCCTATCTTTGGACGACTTACGGGAGCTTTTGCTGACTGTTGGGCAATGCTGTTCAGTCCACAGCATATTATCATTAGAAATACAAAAAATACCTTCTTCATAAGGGCAAAAGTAATGTTTTTCTAAAAGAATAGCGTATTTTACGAGTTTATTCTTCGTTTTATTAGTTCTAATTAAAACCTATCAACACCCCCAATTACCAACAACTCGTTTCCTCGTAAACCTGTCCATTTGTCTACCTCCCCATCAACTTGTCTACTTGTAAACCCGTTTACTTGCCAACTTTTCCTTACCTTTGCAGCATGAAGTTCCACCCGTTAGTAATAGACACACCTCTCCCCACCTGCTTCAATAATCCTTTTGATTATGAACCAGACGCACTCTGTCGTGCTGCTGCTGCTCAATTACAGGCTACATTGCCCCCGGCACCTATTGAGGGAAAGATGTATGGCGTATTAGTTGTTGAACATCAAGGACAGATAGGATACCTACAAGCCTATTCAGGACAGATGGAGAAAGGTGGAGAAGACTATGTTCCCGCAGTATTCGACTATCTACAACCAGGAGAATACTTCAAAGTCCACGAGGAAGAAATAACTCTTCTCAACAAGAGAATAGCGCAGTTGAAAGCCTCAACAGTCTATAAGGAGACAAAAAAGAAGCTCTATCAACTTCAGAAAGAGGCGACAGAAGCTATTGAACAAGCACGCAAGACAATGCAAGAAGCTAAACGATTGCGTGAAAAAAGACGTAATGAGAACGCTGTAATAACCGATGTTGAACAAGCTGAAATGATAAGAGAAAGTCAGTTTCTAAAGGCTGAATTGCATCGAACAAAGGTGTTATATACGGAAAAACTCACGGCTGCCAAGGAGAGACTGGCTCACTATCAAGAGAGGATAACAGCGTGGAAAAGAGAGCGAAAGATGAAGTCGGACCACCTACAACAGTGGCTCTTCTCACAGTTCAATTTGCTCAATGCTTGCGGAGAGACGAAGAACTTACTCACAATCTTCCGTGAGTATTATCTAAAGAATAGTCCAGCACGTACAAAGGCTGCACATCTATCGCCAGCCACCGAGAGCCTCGCTCCATCATTACTTCCACCTGCTGGTGCAGGAGAATGTTGTGAACCAAAGCTCTTACAATATGCCTTTCTACACGGATATAAGCCTATCTCAATGGCTATGTTTTGGTGGGGAGCATCACCAAAGACGGAGATTCGACAGCATAGAAACTATTACCCAGCCTGCAACGGGAAGTGTAAACCTATATTAGAATGGATGTTGAAGGGTTTACAAACGCCTTTGTTTGAAGAGAAGATAGTGCCGAGTAATAAGAAAGAAGCTGAACGGATAAAGTTAGAAACACTTTACGAGGATGATTATTTGGCTGTTGTCATAAAGCCATCAGGCTTACTTTCTGTTCCAGGGAAAGGCGATCAACCTTCTGTTTATAGTCTATTAAAGACACGTTGGAGCGGTAAGAGTGATGTATTCATCGTGCATCGATTGGACATGGCGACGAGTGGTTTGCTCGTTGTGGCACGTTCGTTGGAGATTTATAAGGCTTTACAGGCGCAGTTTATACAGCGTTCTGTGAAGAAGACATACGTTGCTTTGCTACCAATAGCTTTTCTCAATAAATCTTTCCCAACATCGGGTAGAATAGAATTGCCGCTTTCCCCCGATGTTAATGACCGCCCACGGCAGTTTGTCGACTATCTATATGGAAAACAAGCAATCACCGATTACCGTGTAATTGGCGAAACCTTATATGGAAAAGAGAATCTACCAGCTGTAAAGATAGAACTCCATCCACTAACAGGACGCACCCATCAATTACGCATCCATTGTGCTCATCCCGATGGATTAGATACACCCATCATTGGTGATAGGCTCTACGGACAACATGCGGAACGCCTTTGGCTACACGCTGAGCACTTAGAGTTTACTCATCCCGTTACTCAAGAAAGAATGACATTCAATGCTCCTTTATAAGAATAAGACAAAAGATAAATTAAAGTGTGACGTAATTATTTAACGTATTTTTAGCCTTTAACGAGGCAAGATATTATGACTCTCTGCTTTTAATAAGCGACATGAGATGATAAATCTTTAGTTTTAAACCGATAAATAATTACAAACATGGAAATGAAAATGAATTTCAAAACAATGATGATGGCAGTATGCTGCCTTGGTGCTACAATGTTCGCTTCTTGCGACAAAGACGACAACAAAGATTCTCACCTGAAGTTTAGTGCTGCTAAAGTTGAGCTTGCACCAGGTGCTACTACCAATGTAACCATTGGCAACGGAGCCCAACCTTTTACAGTAAAGTCAACTGATGATAAGACAGCTACGGTCAAAATCAACAAGAACATTATGACCATTACTGGTGTAAAAGAGGGTAAGGCTTCTATCATCGTTACGGACAAGAACAAGATGACAGGTACTGTTGTGGTAAACGTGGTAAAACCTCTTTCTTTTGACAAGCCACAGGTGACCGTCTCTACCAGCAAAGAGGAAGTGGTTAACATCAAGTCTGGAAAGGCTCCTTATACAGTACAGGTAAAGGATACAAAGATTGCTACAGCCACTGTAAAAGATGCTAAAATTACCATCAAAGGAGTAAAGGCTGGAACAACAACTATCAGTATCCTTGACAAGGATAAGCAAGCAGGAATGATCACTGTTACCGTAAGGTAAACCGAATCTTCTAAATTATAGCAGGACAGGGAAGCTGTTTTACTCACCTTCCCTGTACCTTACAAGGCTAAAGCTTTTCATAAATATTCATACTTTGGTAATATAAATAAGATGGAGGAATCATTATGAGACACATTTTAAGTTATCTTCTCGTTTTAGGAGCAGTGATAGGTTCGTTGTCTTTGCAATCGTGCGAAAACGATGATAATTACGACTATTCCGTCAATTACCCAAATGCACTTGTCACAATCAAGACCAATAGTTCCACAGGACAGATGTATCTCCAGTTGGATGATGAAACTACAGTTCTTCCAACAAACATGAAGACTTCGCCTTATGGAAACAAGGAATTGCGCGCACTAACAAATCTGAAGATTCAAGATGGACAAGGTGGGCACTATTCAAAAAGTGCGTATGTGAATTGGATAGACACCATATTAACAAAGAACATGGTGCGTAGCATGGGGGCTAAGGATGACGAAGTATATGGAAAGGATCCCCTGGAAATAGTCAAGAACTGGACTACATCTGTAGAAGATGGTTACCTCACATTACGCTTCCGCACATATTTCGGCAATGGAACAAAGCATGTCATAAATCTTGTTAAAGGTGCTCAACCTTACGAGGTGATACTCCATCATAACGCCATGGGCGACACGAAAGGATATGTTCGTGATGGACTTGTAGCGTTCCGCCTTAGTGATCTCCCCGACACACAAGGGAAGACTGTTGACTTGACATTGAAATGGCAGTCGTTCTCGGGAGCTAAGAGTGTTCACTTCAAATATAAGAGTCGTAAACAATAGTGATTGCAACGTCTGCTCATAAACACGCATGATCTTACCGGGAAACAACAAAGAACAACATATCATAAGCCTTTTCGCAAAGGGTGATACTCTCGCCATGGATAAACTCTATGGCGAGTATGCAGATTATTTAGCAAAGGTGTGCTTACGATATATTGGCAACCGAGAGGACATGCATGACGTACTGCAAGAAGCATTCATCAGGATCTTCACCAAGATTCATACTTTTGAATATCGAGGAAAAGGGTCTCTGAAAGCCTGGCTCACGAGGATTGTTATTAACGAGTCTCTACACTTTCTCAGAGAGAATGATGCAAGTGCTTTTATTGATAAAGAAGTTGATTTACCTGATGTTGTTGCAGGCGAGCCAGATATAGACAGCCTGTCCATAACGCAGATAACCGATACTATTCTTAAATTACCACCAGGATACAGAACTGTGTTTAACCTGTTTGCCATAGAAGGCAAAAGTCATAAGGATATAGCAGAACTCCTCAATATAAAACCAGACACATCTGCTTCACAATTCCACAAAGCAAGGAACATGCTTGCACGAATGCTAAAACGAAAAGAACAAAACTAATAATGAGGTAAGCAATGAAGGAAGAATGGCTTGACAAATTGCAGACTCGTATTCAACATGAATATGACGTAAAGGCACCAGAAGGTCTACTCGACGACATCAAACGTGAGATGGCACGTCGCGGGGTTACTCCTGCGCATTCTTCTACCCAGAAGCATGCACGTATAATCCCTCTATGGGGCTATCGTGCCGCCTCCGTTGCCGCCATAGTTGTCATTGGCTTGTACCTAGGGTATATACTCGTTGACCATTCCTATTTGCCTAAACAGACAGCAACTACACTTGGAAGCAATACAACACCTGCTTCAAAAGCACAAACCATAAGTTCAAGCATCAACAACCCTACGCCAAGTATCGCCAAACTTGTTGCATCTATCTTCAAAGAGACCCCAAAGCATTTAACGCATCATACTCAACTTGCATACGTCTCCATCAACACGATTGAAGAGGGAATAACAGCCAATGACAAGGTTATTGAAAGTCAGCAAGCGACCAATAACACGGAACAGGAAATACCAGTAACTACTGACAACCATCAACCTACAAAGCAACAGTCACGGGGAAGACAAGGAACAAGCAGCATATCACATACAGGAAACAATACCCATTCGTCTCGATTCAGCTTCGGGACATCCTACAATGCCACCGCTGGGACAACCACCAGTGCTGAACGCCCATTCCTGCCTGTTGCCAATCCATACGGTGACTACAACCCTGTTTTCGCTGGGAATAACATACAAGGAACCGAGGGGGCGAGAACACACACGAAGCATCACCAACCCATTAAATACGGCATATCTGTAAGATACAACATCGATAAGCATTGGAGCGTACAAACAGGTTTAACCTACAGTTACCTTAGTTCGGATTTCTCGCACGGTAACGAGGGCGAGAGACGTGTAGCAGAACAAAAGCTACATTATGTAGGCTTGCCAATAAATGCAAGTTACAGCTTCGTCAAGAAAAACAACTTTAATGTTTATGCCACTGTGGGTGGCGAGGTTGAGAAGCTCGTAAAAGGTGAGTTAAAGCAAGCGGTAGATAGAACCAATCCTGCCCTTTCACCCAACACGACAATCAAAGAGCATCGCCCCGTCTTCTCTGTTAATGCCGCCATTGGTGCAGAATACAAGGTTACAAAGGATGTCAGCGCCTATATAGAGCCTGGAGTTAGCCACCATTTCAACAATGGTAGCGACGTGGAGAATATCTATAAAGCCAAGCCCACCAACCTCAATCTCAATATTGGAATCAGAGTCAACCTAAATAAGTAATGCGTTAAAGAGGCTGAATGATGTCTTCCTCGCTGTAGATCGAATCTCTTTACAGGACCTTCCGAATCTATCCTCATACCTAAAATATAAAAGACTGTTAAGTTCCAGGGCGTAACTGTTAAAAACACTCTTGTCCAAGGGTGTTAAACACCTTTCTAGAATCCTCAAAGTTATCAAAGCAAGTTACTCTGCGTCTTCCTCTATCCTTTCAACTCTAGGAATACCATTCTTCGCTTGTTTTGCATGTGACCTCACCACTAGTGGAACATTCTCTATTAAAACATTACTGGTGTTCAATCCTAAAGAACGGATCATACTTAGTTTCAATCGGTCGATCCATTCATAGGCATCCATGATAAGGCGCTCCTTAAAAGAGAAAGAGGTGAAAGTGGCATAGATCCTATTAATCAGTACAAAGACAAAGTTTCCCATAACATCATGCTTAGCTAATGACGGATAAGATGACGCTAGTGAAAAGCCATCTTTAGCCACCATATCCTCGATTATCTGCCTAAAATAACGATTAACAAGTGGATGAACACGGAATCCTAAACGTAAGTTGATGCGGTAAAGGGCATCAGGAATCAGCATCGTAACATCATATTCCAGTGTTGAAGGGCTGTCCTGATAGTCTATATGCAGCAAGAAATAATGGTCAGCACGCATTGGGTGCTTATTAATTATCGAATAGAGAATCTTCTGTTCGATGTCATATTTACCACCAAGTTTGCTTAGATAGACTATATTCGTGGCATACTTGGGAATAGAATCATCGTTCTTTATATCGGAGATGATACTAAATGATTTGCGAATATCACGTATCTGAATCTGTGCGTTACGAATGGTTGTGGCATTGTACCATACATACATGATGATGATCATCACACTGGCAAGAAGCATGGTAACCCATCCACCATTCATAAACTTTGCCATATTGGCTATAAAGAAGATACTCTCTAACCCCACAAAGACGATGAGGAACAAGGAGATTAGCCAAAGATTTACCCGACGAATAGTAAGATAAGCACTCAAGAGGAAGGTGGTCATGAGCATGGTTATCGTGATAGACAAACCATAAGCAGCCTCCATTCGCTCAGAACTCTCGAAGAAGAGAATGACAATCACACATAGAATGTAGAGTGACATATTGACAAATGGAATATAAAGCTGCCCTTTCACATCAGTAGGATACTTAATCTTCTGACGTGGCCAGAACTTCAAGTTCATCGCTTCACTGAAGATAGTAAACGACCCACTAATCAATGCTTGACTTGCAATGATTGCTGCTATCGTTGCCATGATAATGCCAAAGAAGAGCATGCCGTGGGGCATGATGGCATAAAAAGGGTTCATCCCAGGATTTAAACTATCTGTATGCGCAATTATCCAGGCTCCTTGACCTAGATAGTTGAGGATGAGCATGACTTTAACAAACGCCCAACTGGTTCGGATATTATTGATTCCACAATGTCCTAAGTCGGAGTATAAAGCCTCAGCACCAGTCGTACAAAGGAAAACCGCACCTAAGATTAAGAACCATTCAGGATTACTTGCCAACAAATGAACGGCATGTAAAGGGTTAAAAGCCTGTAAAATGGGGATGTAAGCACCTATATTTGCAGCTCCGAACACACCTAACATTGTGAACCATAGTAACATCAATGGACCAAAAAGTTTACCTATAGCATTTGTACCGAACTGCTGAATAAAGAACAATACGGTGACAATACAAAGGGCAATAGGTACTACTGGGGTCTCTGGCTCATAGACTTTCAAACCTTCAATAGCCGAGAGAACAGTGATAGAAGGTGTTATGACACCATCAGCTATCAGTGTACTGGCTCCGACAATCGCCAAGAGATAGAACCACTTACGACTATGTCGACGTATCAAGGCATACAGAGCCAGTATTCCACCCTCTCCTTTATTATCAGCACAAAGTGCAATTAAGACATACTTAACCGTTGTTTGGAGTGTTAACGTCCATATAATACAGGAGACAGCGCCTATGATATACTCCGCATTAACTGGATTCCCTGCTCTTACTATTGCCTTCATCACATACAAAGGAGATGTTCCTATATCTCCAAAGACAATTCCTAATGTCACAATCACGCCTATCAAACTAAGTTTATGACGTGTTGAATTGTTACAATTGTTATCCTGAGTCATTATAACTAAACTTTAAAACGAGTACAAAGGTAAATAAAATCAGGATAACGACACCATCAACCATTGGCTTTTATCTATATTTCTTTTGCCGTTTACCTTATTTACAGTAACTTTGCAACATATAAATAACAATCAAACATATATGGAAGAAAAGAAATTCAAGCGCACTACTGTTACGGCTGCATTGCCTTATGCCAATGGTGGTGTACATATAGGACACCTTGCAGGTGTATATGTTCCAGCCGACATCTACGTGCGTTATCTTCGTCTAAAGAAGCGTGATGTGATCTTTATCGGTGGTAGTGACGAGCATGGAGTACCTATTACTATTCGTGCAAAGAAGGAAGGTATCACTCCTCAAGATGTATGTGATCGCTATCATAAACTGATCAAAGACTCCTTTGAAGAGTTCGGAATATCATTCGATATATATAGTCGCACAACAAGTAAAACGCACAACAAGTTCGCTTCAGACTTCTTCCGTAAGTTATATGATGATGGTAAACTCATCGAGCAAGAGAGTGAGCAATATTACGACGAAGAGGCTCATCAGTTCTTGGCAGATCGCTATATCATGGGAGAATGCCCTCATTGTGGTAACCCCAACGCGTATGGTGACCAATGCGAGAAGTGTGGTAGCGACCTTAGTCCTATGGAATTGAAGAATCCTCACTCTACTATCTCTGGCTCACAACCTGTTATCAAGAAGACAAAGAACTGGTACTTGCCCCTGAACAATTACCAAGAATGGTTGAAGCAGTGGATTCTCGAGGATCATAAAGAGTGGCGTCCAAACGTTTACGGACAGTGTAAGAGCTGGCTGGATATGGACTTGCAACCTCGTGCTATGACCCGTGACCTCGACTGGGGAATCCCTGTTCCTGTAAAAGGAGCTGAAGGCAAGGTCTTATATGTTTGGTTTGATGCACCTATCGGATACATCTCAAATACGAAAGAATTATGCGATAGCGATCCAGAACACTTTGGCAACTGGCAGAAATGGTGGCAAGATCCAGAGACAAGATTGGTTCACTTCATCGGAAAGGACAACATTGTCTTCCATTGCCTCATCTTCCCAACGATGTTGAAAGCCCACGGCGATTACATACTACCCGACAATGTACCTGCAAATGAGTTCTTGAACCTTGAGGACAATAAGATTTCTACAAGCAAGAACTGGGCTGTTTGGCTTCATGAATACCTTCGCGACTTTGAAGGGAAGCAGGATGTTCTGCGTTACGTATTGACTGCCAATGCTCCAGAAACTAAGGATAACAACTTCACATGGAAAGACTTTCAAGAGCGCAACAACTCTGAGCTCGTCGCTGTCTATGGTAACTTTGTGAACCGAGCATTGCAGTTAACGAAGAAGTATTGGAATGGTATCGTACCAGCTTGCGGTGAATTACAGGAAGTGGATCGCCTAACTATACAAGAGTTTAAGGATGTCAAGGCAAAAGTAGAGGCTTATCTCGAAGTATTCAAGTTCCGTGAGGCACAGAAGGAAGCGATGAACCTTGGGCGTATCGGTAATAAATACATCACAGAATGTGAGCCATGGAAGGTTTGGAAGACTGATCCTAAGCGTGTAGAGACAATTCTCTATATCTCACTTCAGCTCGTTGCAAACCTCAGTATCGCCTTCGAACCATTCTTGCCATTCTCTAGTAAGAAGCTACGCGAACTCATTAATATGACGGAGTACGACTGGAGAGAACTCGGTTCAACCGATCTCCTCCCTGCAGGTAAACAGCTGGCAGAACCAGAACTCCTCTTCGAGAAGATTGATGACGAGGCTATCGAGGCACAGCTCCACAAGCTAGAAGAGACCAAGAAAGCCAATGAAGCCGCATCATATAAGGCTGAACCAATTAAGAAGGAGATACCTTTCGAAGACTTCGAGAAGCTCGATATCCGTGTAGGACATATCATCAAGTGCGAGAAAGTGAAGAAGAGTAAGAAGCTCCTAAAGTTCACTATCGACGATGGTTCAGGTGTTGAGCGCACCATCCTTAGCGGTATCGCAGCCTATTATGAGCCAGAGCAACTCACAGGTAAGGACGTTCTCTTCGTTGCTAACTTTGCTCCTCGTAAAATGATGGGCATCGAGAGTCAAGGAATGATCCTCTCTGCCGTTAACTTCGACGGCTCACTCACGGTTACTACAACCATGGGCGAGGTGAAACCAGGTAGCCAGATAGGATAGGAGAAAGCCTCCTCCCTACCCTTTCTCATAAAGGGTAAAACGAGCAAATGCCCTCTTTTGTTTCCTATACCATAAGGTTATGAAGCAAAAGAGGGCATTCTTTATCCAGTATTTCCCTCACAGAAGAGGAGTGGCTAAGCCTGAGGCTACTCAATCCTCACACTCTTTCCATCCTTATAACAAGCGATGGTGCGGTTACCTTTCTTATATATATCCTCATTGCCGGGCATATCCAACGTAAAGCCAGCAGCCTTGACTTGAGCTACAAGGTTATCGTATGCAGGCTGATTGAATACTGCGATAATCATTGCGCCATCCTTGAAAGCAATGTAACTAGACACACCCTTACGCATTGACTTTGGATAGTCCTCATACTTATCAGCAGTGAGGAGCTTTGCTAAAGCACAATTCTTATAATACATCTTAGTGAACTTATCGAGTCGATAAACCTCATAATTCGTTTTCAGCTTATAGCCATACTTCTTGGTAATAGCAGCCGTCTTATCTGGATTCTGGAACATCTCCAGTGCCTCAGCTATACTGATTACGTCCTTTATGGGTTCAACACTTACAACCGTATCAGTAGTTACGGGCTTCGAAGTGGGCTGCGTTGCATTTTGCTGCGTACCACAACTACTAAAACTAAAGACTGCCACAACAAGGGCAATTGCTATCCATACATTCTTCTTCATAATCATTCCTTATTTTATCGTATTGATTCTTTCATGTTTAACTGACGATAAACACTATTCTATTTCCCGATTATCTCCTGCATTTCTTGCCTCACCTCGGCAGCCGTAACAGTATGCAATGAGCCTTCTTCCACCTCCAACAGGCAATCAGCAAAGCGCACAGCCAATTCCAAATCATGTGTAGAAAGCACGATGAGTTTATCTTTCTCATGCGCCATGGAGCGTAACAACTGAAAGGTCTCTGCCTTAGAAGGGAAATCAAGAAAGGCAGTTGGCTCATCAAGGAGTATGATGGGCGTCCCTTGTGCAAGTGCCTTTGCAATCATCACCTTTTGTCGCTCGCCATCAGAAAGCGTCTGAATCATCCTATGTCGAAGTGGCTCTATCCCCACAGAGCGGATAGCATCATTGACAACTGCACAATCTCTAGCACGCAACTTACCAAAGAAACCTGTGTAAGGGGAACGCCCCAACCCGATAACTTCTGCCACTGTCAGATTCTGCACATCAGGTTTCTGTGTCAGGACAATGCTTATCTTTCGTGCCAATGCTTGCTGTGTAAAGGTCTCTATGCCTTGCCCATCTAATAGCAGGTCGCCCGATAGCTTTGGAAGAAAGCCTGTCAACGTCTTTAGGAGCGTAGACTTACCGATACCATTCCGACCTATTAAGCAATGTAATTGACCACTTTGCAACTCTACATTCACATCAGAAACAAGTGCTTGCGAAGCCGTATAGCCTACTGAGAGATGTGACAGGGAGATCTTCATAACGCTGTCAGACAAAGAACATCACCAGCACTTGGGCTATGATCACACGAATAAACATACCCAAAGGATAAACGGTTGCATAACTGATGTTGCTTGTTTCGCCATTAACGGTATCGTTGGCATAACCCAATGCCATTGGGTTTGCCATCGAGCCACATAGGATTCCACAGATAGTACCAAAGTCGAACTTCTTCATACGGAGCGCAACAACACCCACAATAATCACTGGCAGTACCGTAAGGACAAATCCTAAGCCTATCCAAAGTAAGCCTTCTGGACGCACAACCGTTGCTAAGAAGTCCTTACCTGCATCCAAACCGAGGCATGCAAGATAAAGGGCTAGTCCTAACTTACGCAACATCAACGATGCACTTCGGGTGGCGTAAGCGATGAAGTGGAAACGAGGACCGAATGCGCCGATGAGGATTCCCATGATAATAGGACCTCCTGCAATTCCTAAATGGATGGGCGAATCCATACCAGGGAGCGTGAATGGGATTGTTCCTAACGCCAAACCGAGCAGCATACCAAGGAAGATTATAGCCAAGTTAGGCTCATTGAGCGTCTTAACAGAGTTACCCAAGAACTTCTCTGCATGGTCGATTGCTTCTGGCTGACCCACTAATGTGAGGCGATCACCATAGCGCAAGACAAGATCTTCCGTCGCCAAGAGCTTGATATCACTACGGAGAACACGACTAACATTGACGTTATAAGCATCACGAAGGTGCAACTGACCAAGTCGCTTACCATTAAGAACGCTCTTTGACAATACTATCACGCGGCTCTCCACCTTAGAATCGAGGTGGTTCCAGTCTACTTGTTCCTTATTCAAGTCACGCTCCACACGCTTACCAAAGAGCAATTCCATCGCTGGCACTTCCTCTTTCTTCGTTGCCACAAGGAGGTTATCATTCGTCTTGAGTTCGGTTGTGCCCTTCGGTACAATCACTTCATCACCACGCCAAATGCGCGAGATAATAAACTTGCGATGCGTGCCCTGCGCTATGTCTGCAATGTACTTACCATTGATAGCAGGGTTGACTACAACGAATTGACCAATAAAGGTATGGTCATCGCTGCTACTACTCTTCACCTCCAAATCGCTGGGCTTGACAAAGAACTTACGGATGAATATCATTGCAAAGATAACACCTACAACACCGAGTGGATAGGTAACAGCCGTTGCCAAAGCTGCTCTAGCACCGCTCACACCCACATGCTGCAACGCTTGCTGACCCGCACCGAGAGCCGGCGTATTCGTGGTTGCACCGCAAAGAATACCTATCATATCCGACATGGGCACCTTCATGATATACGTAAGAGCTATTGCCATTGCCGTACCAAGAATGATAACTGCCAGAGACCAGATATTAAACGAGGTTCCCTCATGCCTGAAGGAACCAAAGAAGTTAGGTCCCACGTGCAAGCCTAAGGTATAAACGAAGATAACCAAGCCGAACGTCTCACAATAGTTGAGCATTTGGTCGTCTACCTTCAAGCCGAGACTTCCCGCAGCGATACCAACGAAGAATACAAAGGCAACGCCTAACGAGATACCAGCAAACTTTATCTTACCCAAGCCGAGACCAACAGCACAAATGAGCGATATAACTACTACGCCTTGAAGCGCTGAAGGAATGGAGAAGAGTCCATTGATCCAATCCATATTATCGTTGTTTAGTTGTTATCCTTTATAATAATCCTAAGTATTGCTCCAAAGGGATTCCCCTGTTCTTATCCTCGTTATCCTTATTACGATCTATCAGTGCGTAAACGCCGTCCATCGCCTTTTGTGTACTCGGGATGAGCAGTTCGCCATCCAGCAAGTGACCAATAAGAATAGCTGAGAAGATATCGCCTGTCCCTGGGAAATGGACGGGGATTTCGGTATAAGGGAGACTGAAATACTTATCTGTTACATGATTATACCCCGCAACGGAAGGCGTACCATCAATAAGAATGGAAGTGATTAATGCCGACTTCGTACCAATCAAACGCAAGCCATCGAGCAAACGCTTCGCCTCATCGAAGTCTACTCCATCTGTATTAAACTTGCTCGATGTGAGGTAACAAGCCTCCGTGTAATTAGGGAAAGTGAGGTCAGCAACGCTTATCATCTCACGCATTGAGTTGATAGTAGCAGCCGTCACACCATTATAGAGCTTCCCTTCATCGCCCATTATCGGGTCAACAAAGATGGTTGTGCCTCGTGCAGCTTGCTCACGACAATAGGCTGAAACTAATTGTGCCTGACGCTCTGATGCTATAAAGCCCGTCGCTATCGCATCGAAACTGAAACCTAATTCTTTCCAAACAGGGAATACATCCTTGATATAATCAGTTGTCTCTAAGATCTTAAACTTACCATAGTCGAGCGTATTTGAGACCAATGCCGTAGGGAGGTTATACACGGGATGCCCCAAATAAGACAAGATAGGCAGCATTGCGGCTGTAGCCACTTTGCCATATCCTGCCATATCATTGATAAGAAGTATATGTTTCTTACTCATTAATTATGTTGGTTTAATGGACTACAAAGGTAGTGTAAACCGCATGAACAGCAAAATAAAAAGTGATAAAACACGTGTTGGTACGAGTTGACGAGTGAATGAGTTGACAAGTGCACAAGTAGTTAGTTCCGTTTCCGTAACAGGTTCGCCCAGCTTTTCTCACCTGTTTGCGAATCGTTTCCCACCTGTTCCTGCATCCTTTATCACCTGTTCCAGCATTCTTTATCACCGGTTCTCCATTTCTTTCTAACGTGTTGCGCATCATTTATACACGCATATAAAGTTAGTCTCATCGTGATGAGACACAAGTTTCATCATGATGAGACACTAGTTTCACCATGGTGACACAATATTATCACCATGGTGAGAAAATATTTTCACCATGGTGATAATAAGAAAAGATACGGATAAAAAAGACGCAAGACACATGGGAAAGGAACAAGAAACAGGTGAGAAAGAATGCGGAAACCTATTGGACGAAGAGCGCAAACAGGGATCTAACTGCGATAGAACAGGTTTGTAATAGTGTTGAAACATACTAAACGGGGGAAATGAAACAGCCCGCTACCAAAGGGTAACGGGCTGCTTATATATATAAGGTGTAAACTTTATCCGTTTTTGACCTATTGCTTAGGCCTCTACAGGAGCTTCTGCAAGTTCGCGTGAACGCTTTTCAATCTTCTTACCTAATACGAGGTAAGCAACTGGAGATGCGATGAAGATTGAACTCAAAGTACCGATGATGATACCAATAATCATTGCGAATGAGAAGCTACGGATGCTATCACCACCGAGGATGAAGATAGATACGAGCACAATCAATGTAGAGACTGACGTATTGATAGTACGTGAGAGGGTCTGATTGATAGAGTCGTTAAATATCTTCTGAATATCTGCCTTGGCAAGATTATGCTTATGTTTGCGCAGGTTCTCACGGATACGGTCATATACAACCACCGTATCGTTGATATCGTAACCGATAACGGTCAAGATGGCACCAATAAATGTCTGGTCGATCTCAAGAGAGAAGCCTATCCATCCATAACATAACGAGAAGCAACCGATAACGATAGTGGTATCGAGGACAAGTCCTACTATTGAACCAACAGAGAAACCGATATTGCGGAATCGTAAGAGGATGTAGAGGAAGATGAAGAAGATAGCCAGCAAGACGCTCATGAACGCATTGTAAGTAATGTTCTTTGCGATAGAAGGACCCACCTTTGCGCTCTGGATGATTGAACCACCCTCACGGATGTCTGGGTTCTTGAAGTTCGCTACATTTGTCTGACTAACGAATCCGCCCTTCTTCAACGCATTGTAGAGAATAGTCTCTGCTTTGTCGTCTTCCATTGGGTCGTTAGAATCGATATTGTAGTTGGTTGAGATACGAACAGTCTTCCCGTCTGTACCAAGCGCAATGACGCTGGTTGTAGCTGGCTTACCTGCGTTTTCGCCTACAGTATTGATGAAAGCACCGGTCATCACCTTACGAACATCCTCAACTTGTGTAGGCTTGTTCAGTGTGACAACATAGTTACGACCACCTGTGAAGTCGATACTACGGCTCAAACCACGTACTACGAAACTACCGATACATACCAATACTGCAATGCCCCAGATCGCAAAGGTCGTCTTATACATACTAAGGAAGTGGTGGCTCTTATTCTGCATGAAGTTCTTAGAGAGACCTGTTGTAAAGGTCAGATTCAACCACTTATCCTTACCAACGCGGTTCTCGAATATGATACGTGTGAGGAATACGGCGGTGAAGAAAGAGATTACAAGACCGATGATCCATGTTGTTGCGAAACCACGGATAGGACCTGTACCTGTGACAAGGAGGATAACACCTGTGATGAGTGAGGTGAGGTTAGAGTCGAAGATAGCAGAGAATGCGTTACTGTAACCTTCCTTCAAGGCTTGCTTCATACCCTTGCCAAGTTTCAGCTCTTCCTTGATACGCTCATAGATAAGCACGTTAGCGTCCACGGCTGTACCCAAAGTCAATACGATACCGGCAATACCTGGCATGGTCAATGCCGACTGGAAAGATGCGAGGACACCCAAGGTGAAGAAGAGGTTGGCAAGCAATGCCAAGTTAGCCATCATACCTGGGATGAAATTATACATCAGAATCATGTAGAGCATTAGCAATACAAAGGCGATTGCGAATGATACAAGACCTTGATGGATGGACTGCGCACCCAATGTAGGACCTACGACTTCCTCCTGTACAATCTTAGCAGGTGCAGGCATACGACCTGACTTCAATGTGTTTGCTAAGTCTTTTGTATCCTCAATCGTGAAGTTACCAGAGATAGATGACTGACCACCTGTAATCTCACCGTCAACACGTGGAGCTGAGTAAACAACGCCATCGAGTACGATTGCGATTGCCTTACCTACATTTGCCTTTGTCAAAGCAGCCCACTCACGAGCACCTTCTGAGTTCATTGTCATGCTAACCTGAGGACGACCGAATTGGTCGAACTGGTCTTTAGCATCTGTAACAACATCACCTTCCAATGGTGCACGACCGTCAGAGGTTGTGACCTTTAAGGCGTGAAGTGCATATACATTCTTCTGCTGTAAGCCTTCAGCTGGCTTAGCACTCCAAAGGAGTTTCAAGTTGCTAGGCAATACTTGCTTTGCGAGCTGACTATGGATGAGCTTATTGATAGCAGCTGTATCACGCACATTTGCATAACCTACGAGGCTCAAGCCTTCGCCTGGCACTGTCTGTAACATTGAGAGTAATGGGTGTTGCTTCTTAGCAGCTACCAAAGCTGCTGACTCTGTTGATGTAGCTGCATTCTTACCTGCATTCAATGTTAGTTTAGCGTCTTTGTTAGCCTTTACAGCCTTTGTAGAATCCTTTGCTGTAGCATCGCTCTTTGAATCACCATTGGCTAAACGCTGGTCGAGCTGGGCTAGGTAAGGTGCAACCTCCTGGCTGTTATAAGTCTCCCAGAACTCTAGATTAGCTGAACCCTGAAGCAGTTTACGCATACGCTCAGGCTCACGAATACCAGGCATTTCAACCATCAAGCGACCTTCCTGACCTTCCAACTTCTGGATGTTAGGCTGAACTACGCCGTACTGGTCAATACGATTGGTAACAACGTTGTAAGAGTTATCGATGGCTGAAGCAACTTCCTCACGGAGAGCCTTCTCAACATCTGCATCAGAACTCTGTGTTGTAACCTTGCCTTTCAACTGTTGTGTTGCAAAGACTTCTGCCAGCTTATGGCCTGGAGCTACCTTATGATAAGCATCAATGAAGAGGCTGATAAAGTCCTTCTGACTTGTCATCTCTTCCTCTTTTGCTTCCGCCATAGCCTTCTGATAAGCAACATCCTGCTTGTGGTCAGCCAATACATCAACAACGTCAGGTACTGAAATCTCAAGTACAACGTTCATACCACCTTTCAAGTCAAGACCTAGACCGATCTGTGTTTCAAGGCACTTCTGGTAAGAGTAGATACCCAAATACTTAACAGAATCTTTATAATCCTGTCGCGCAATAGGGTCTTTAATCTCCGCTGCCTTGCTATCGTAGTAGCTTGTCGCCACTGAGAAAGACAGGTAGAAGATACTTGCGAGCGTCAACAAGACAGATACGCAAATTACTAATCCTTTGTTTTGCATTTTATTTGATTGTATTTAATTATAGTTTCGCTACGCTTAATAGACGTGCAAAGATAAGCATTTTCTCACACTTTGGGAAATTTACACCTTATAAATGTGTGCTTTTTAAGGTTTGGGGCGGTATTTGAGCCAACAATAAATGGGATAATGGTCGGATGCGGTCACACTATTGTCGACGTGCGCATCGTATGGCTCAAAGTCGTCAGAACAGAATATATGGTCTATTCGGAAGTACATCCCACTACGATGATAGCTGATTCCTGGACCATTACCACTCGCTACGAAGCAATCTATCAACTCTTTATCAATTGCACGATGGGTGTAACTTAGTGGGTTATCATTAAAGTCACCACAGAGTATTACAGGCACTTTCTTATCGAGATATTGCTTAACATAACGCGCCACCATATCTGCTTGTGGAGCACGACGCATTGAAACCTTTCCCAACTTGCGCAATAGGTGCACGGACTCTGACTTGGCTTTATCCGTTTGTATGCTCCCTTTCACGAGTGACTTAAAACCCGCTTTATCATCATTGGACAAGCCGTTACTCTCAAAATGGTTATTCACGACAAGCGTCTTTGTGCCTTTTATGTCTACCATATAAGCCACACTTTGGTTAGAGCTAGAGCCATACGGGATAGTATCTTGCCAAAGAATTGGATAACGACTCAGTAATACCATGTAATCAGCACCGGGCTTCTTCTTCACCATCAACTTGAAGTATGGATAGTGTGCCTTTAGTCTTTCATAGATTCCTCCACTCTTATCACCATCACCTTGGGCTTCTTGCAAGCAAACCAAATCAGCTTTGCTGTCAATGATATAGTTGACAATGGGGTTGGTCTTAGGATTGGTCTCTTCCCAAGAATCAAACATATAAACATTGTAAGACAGGACTTTAATAGCACCATGGGGCTTGTCCTTTGGAAGATTAAACGGGCAATAGATTCGGATGGAGGCAAAACAAAGGATAAAGCCCAATACGGGAAGCCATATTGTACGCAATCTCACAAATGCCCAAAAGACAAGGAAAGCGAAGTTAAACGCAAGGAGTATAGGATATCCCAATCCTAAATTAGCAAGCAGAGGATAATCAACAGGATTCAACCAGTCAATATTGCCAACTAGCAACATCAACAATATAACAAGGATATTACCTACAAAGAGTGCTCTGAATGTGAACTTCTTGAAATTCTTAAGCATCATAAATATACGCCCATAAGTCTCGTTCAGGACATCTGCCCATGCTAATTACAATTACACTTAATTCTTGCTACTATCGAAGAGCTTTTGCTTCTCTGATTTAGAAAGGCTATCATAACCGCTCTTGCGAATCTTGTCTAAAATGCGGTCTATCTCTTCTTGCTCTCTATGCTTCTGCGCATTATAATCCCAATCACTATTCTGTGTTGTCGAGTTATGCTGTGAGGAGTTTTCCCAGGAGCTATTACTTCCACCTGTCCCAACTTTCCCTGTATGCTTTTCCCAACTGTCTTTCATACGATCAAAGAACTGATGTCCTTTGTGCATACCCATATTTCCATATCCAGAATACGGGTGTCTCTTCCAATACATAATAAGTAAGAAACCCGTCAAAGCACCTCCCACATGCACTACATGGGCAATATCAGAACCAGGACTGAACGATGAGAAAATCTCAATAGCAATCATTCCTGTTACCAACCATTTGGCTTTTATGGGAACAGGTATCGGTATAATGAACATTCGCTCATTAGGGAATAACATTCCAAAAGCCAGTAACAAACCAACCACAGCACCGGATGCTCCAATCGCCATTGTCTGTTGGAGATATATTACAGATGGTATGTCAATGCTCATCCCATTCCTCGTCACAGTAATCGTATCCATTACGAAAGGCATACAATACCATACCAATTCCTGAAGCAAACCGCCTCCAATGCCACAGATAATGTAATAAAAAAGGAACTTCCTCGGTCCCCATACATGCTCTATGACTGATCCAAACATCCACAACATAAACATGTTCGTGGCAATATGCATAATGTTGCCATGCATAAACATGCTGGTGAGGAACTGCCAGACGCCGAAGCTAGAAGAACCAATATAGAATAAACCAAAGAGATTATCTAAGTCAAGACCAATAACTCCAAACACATAAGTGGCAACGAACACCAAGATATTAATGATAAGGAGGTTTCTTGTAACTACAGGGATATTCAGCATATTACGAATTTACTAATTTTCTTATTGTAAACCATTTACCTTTAAAACGTTGCAAAAATACGAAATAATCCCGTTATAAAGCAGGAAAGGGAGAGGATAAGGGCTTATTTTTGTAATTTTCTACACTTTTCCTTTGATTTTACTTGTTATATAAAAGGAATCAACTATATTTGCAGCACAATCGAAAGTATCATTTATAAATTAATCAACAAATAAATCGGAATTATGAACAAGACAGAGTTAATCGAGAAGATTGCGGCTTCTGCTAATCTAAGCAAGGCTGACGCAAAGAAGGCATTAGATGCAACAACTGAAGCAATCAAGGATGCACTTGTTGCAGGAGATAAGGTTCAGCTCGTAGGCTTCGGCACATTCTCTACCAATGAGCGTCCAGCTCACGAGGGTATGAATCCAGCAACAAAGCAGAAGATTCAGATCCCAGCAAAGAAGGTCGCAAAGTTCAAGGCTGGTGCTGAATTGTCAGACGCTGTAAACAAATAAATTGTAAACTATTTGCAAAGTATAAGAGGCGAACCTTGCAAGGTTCGCCTCTTTCTGTTATAGGAAATAGTTTCTTCTATGAGAACTTGAATTTTCTATGAATCCTATGCGAGCTGAAAAAGATTAGAGAAGCTATATTTCCTAACCAATAACAGCACTTTACATGATTCCAGTCTGCTTATCTTCTTGACGTTCTATACGCTTTTCAATCTGCTTATAAGCCTTACCCTTCGATAATCGCCACGTAAAGTTAAGCCCTATCATATTACCCAAGTCTCTATTACGGTCTATTTCACTCTTATGTAGATATTCGTTAAGGAGCTGTGACTTATACATTCGTGGATGCTGTTGGAAGACGTGTTGCACATCGAGTGAAAGGCTGCAATTCCCCCAACTATAGCTTATTGCCAAATAACTAAACGCTCCATTATGCCCTAATCTCTCTCCTTCTAAGAACCTCCAACCATTATCAGCATATCCTTGCAAAGTCCATTTACCAAGGTAAGCCTGCACACTTCCACCATAAGTGTAGCTGGTGAGATAATGACGATAAAGACTACAAACATTAAAATAACGGTTAATTCCACCCCTCAATGTCACTGATAAGTGTTCGGGAATAAACTCATACTTCAAATTATCTTGCACATAAAACAAGCTAATACTCCCCATGTTCTGTTGCGAATAAAGGAACTCATCCGATGCTGTTCGCTCATATCTTGCCATGTTACAATGCAAGTTTCGCCGATAATCCATGTACATACTATTCGACACCCGATCACCATAATAATCCAAACTCATCGTATGTTGAATGACACGTGAGGGCTTCAAGGCAGGATTACCCACAGTCCATTCACGACTATTATTCCTTATTCGCATATCAGAAACCATTGCGTAAGGCGAAACTCGGCGATAAGTCTGAAAAGCGTAACCCACATTTAGTCCTTTCAGAAGCATATACTTTAATGTAACCTTCGGTCGGAACGTCCAGTAATTATAATCATAACTGGCTTGAGAATAGGTTTTGTTTGCCACTCCAACGCCCAAAGAATAACTCAACTGCTGCCACTTTCCTTTTAACTCAGAGAAAAGATAGAGTTCACCAAGGTGCATCTTATTCAGTGCATCAACATCCCCTGTATAATGATTACGCGTGTATTTCTGCATGTGTTGCAAGCCAGCAGAGAGTGTGAAAGGCTTCAATTTGTTTTCATAAATAGCCTCACTCTGAACCGACCAAGTATCTCCATCTACATTATAAGTATAAGGTGTTCCCTCACCCTGCCTCACATACTTATCCGTGTAGATAGCAGTTCCAACGACATTTGTCGTTACACTCTGATGATTCCCTATCTTATGAAAGAAGTAAAGATCGATAACTGGCGTAAAACGACTCGACCTATTCACATCTTGATAAGCCTGTGTTAGCGTCCCATCCATCAATTGATAATCAGAAAAACAACTAGGAGTATTCATTCCAAAGGTCGATAACGTGGCTTGGAAAACATAGGAGGCTGAATCGGCAAGACTATACTTCATCTGAAGTCGATTGCCCAAAGCTCTATCCCTACCAGCCGTTTGCTTACGTGTAACAAGATAATGACTACCATTATTTAATAGGTAATCTGCCGTCTCTGAAGTACGCTCTTTGCGGAAGTCCCGATAGGAGAAGTTATAAGAAAAGGACAGCTCCGAATTTTTATGATTTAGCTTTGTATAGATGGTATTATCCGTATTCCACGCTGTTAGCGTGTGTGTTAAGTCTACGCCAACGACATATCCACCTGTGTTCCTTTTCGTTTTTATATCAATAACATAAGCTATATTTTCCCCATATCTCACACCCGGATTATCGATGAAATCAATGTTTTTCACAAGTTTAGGGTCTAAGGAGAGCATTTCCTCCTTATCTATTACAGCTCCATTCAGCCTTAACTGCACCGCACCATTATTCATTAAAGCAGTAACAGCATGGCTCACAGGATCTACCCGAACGTGTGGTAACGATAGTTTACTTAGCAAACTATATCCATTCGTGGATACTTTACGCTGTGTATCAGACGGAATAATCAACAGACCATCCACCTTTGTTACCACCCGAGCAGCCTCAACAGTAACCTCGTTCAGCTGCACCTCCTTCGGTTCCTTTGCATTCTTCGCCTCTTCTTGGGCTCCAACTGGCAGCACCAAGAAGCCTAACAACAATGTACATAATACTTTCTTCATAGCTTGAATATTTTAAAGCAAAGGTAATCCCAACGCTGTTCAAGTGCAAAAAATAAGACCGACATCTGTCTGACAATAGCTTTTCTCTATTGCCCCTAACGCTTCTAAGGATTATTCACCTTATAAGTGTTTGAGTCGATAGCCGCCTCCCTTCTCTGCCGTAATGGTCAATCCACAATGCTCACTAACAACAGGCTTCAAGCGACGAATCAGTGTGTAAAGAGTCTCACTGGCATCGGGTTTCTTCGGCCAAAGGCTTTCACAAATAGTAATCTTTGATAATTTCATATCACCAGAAGCCATAAACAACTCCATCAACTGATGCTGCATAGGTGTAAAAGGAATCTCTTTCCCCTGCACATCACGGAAGGAATGCTCCAAAGGGACGTAGGTCATACTTCCAAAAACCATTCTCCCTGCCCCGTTCCTATACCAATAAACAATAGAAAAAAGCATCCATAACATGGCAGATAAGGTGAGGAACAATGCTAAACGTTGGTCAGATAATCCCCAAATAGTACCAAATGAACAATCAGCATAGCTTTGGAACATCAGAGAATGCCGTCCTTTCTGCCATTGATAACGCTGACTACACAAGGAATAATCGTTCTTTTCGAGTGCATAAGATACAAATGACCGACTCTTCAAGTCCTTTATTCGCAAATGCTCACGGTAGTTTTGTATCGTATCAGGCGTTATCCATGCTTCACGCTTCGCTGCAAGTGTCTTCTCCAAAGCCTGATTCATGTCCTGCACAATAGCTGTTTCTGCACAACGATAACTGTCTATGCTCGTGCAAACAGCTGACAACACCAGTAAAAGAAATACTATTACGGAAGAGATCGGTTTCATAAGTGAAGGAATTAAATAACTGAATAACAGGCATAAAAGCATGTGATTCGCAAAGATAAGCCTTTTCTTCTTTACCTCCAAATCTATCCAAAGGAAATGTCGCTATATATATAATAGGTGTAACAAACAAGCACATGCAAGGGCAGAACACCAATAAAAAGAATCAGTAAGAGTTGCTGATAATACAAAAAAACATTACCTTTGCACGTGTGATTGTCCTATGGTGTAATGGTAGCACTACAGTTTTTGGTTCTGTCAGTGGTGGTTCGAATCCGCCTGGGACAACTCTTTTAGATAAAAGTTCTTTGAGTATCAGTACTATCAAAGAGCCTTGTCTCAAGTATAATTAACTAAATCCATTAATTACCTAAAGTAATAACTCGTGAACTCTCAACTATTGTGTAATATGGTCATCTTAATCTTCTTGAATCAAAATAAGCACATATAAGACTGTTCACACCTATAAGAAAGAAACAAATAATAAGCTCTCTGAATAATTAAGTCACACATTTTTATAACCCTTAAACACCTACAACAATGTCACAAAAATTCTGTTCTAATTGCGGAGCACCTCTTTCTCCTGGTGCCAAACATTGCTCTAGCTGTGGAAATGCTATACCTTCAGAAAACACAGCACAGCCTTATCCACCTGTACAAGATGCGTATCAACGCCCACAATACACTCCACAGCCATCTGGCAATAACGACATGGTCAAAGTCTTAATTGGTATTCTTATTGTCCTTGTCATGGCTGGTATCGGTCTTGGAATATGGCTTTTTGCAGGGAAGAGTAAGGAACCTGTGTCACAGGAAACCAATGTACAACAAGAGACAATCAAAGAGATGAAGGCTTCAAACGACTCTATGAAGGCTTCATACGACCAACTAAAAAAACAGATAGAAAAGAAGAGTAAGGAGCCAGCAAAGGTGCAATACGTAAAACAGAAACCAACTTCTGTTCCACCATCAGAGGCTACTCGCGTCGTTATCAATGGTGTTGGCGTGCGTATGCGCATAGGACCTGGAAAGGAATATGGCTTTTTGCAGTATTATAATGGCAAGGCTTACACAGTATCAAAGGGAACTTCTCTACCCTTCTTAGGGGCATACGGCAACTGGTATAAGGTACTCTTCGATGACGGTGAATACTATGTTTCAGCCGACTTCGCCTACCTTAGATAATAAAGAACATGATATCTATCCATCAAATAACTGCGGTCGGCAAGAACAAAAGATGCTCTTTCCGACCGTAATAGTATATATCTATCAGGAATAAAGGTTATCATTAGATCATCAAAACATGCTTCTTTCCACTCTTAGGAGGCATGAATAACATACTCAAAAAAGGTTTTATACAAAATGAGAAAGTCAATGTTTATGGGTCTTTTAGCTGCTCTAACAGCTGTATCTATCGTTTCTTGCGGTGGAAAAAAGGACAAAGAGAACAATAATGAAGGGCAAGGTGCATCCATGAGCGTCAATGCCAATGGACTTGCTGTTGCTAAAGACGACAAGACTGCAATAGAAGGTTTACCTTATTCAGGCGATGCTATCAAGGAAGAAGTAGTACTTGATTATGGCAATCGCACCATTCGTACAACGCCAGACACAAGCCTTAGCTTTAAAGATAAGGTCAAAGACAAGAAGAAACTCTTCATTGTTATGTCGAAGAAAGACTATTATCTCTATGTTTACGAGCCACAAGGTAAGGACACAACACTCATTGCTCGCTATGACTGTGCCTTCTCTTTGAAGAAAGGACAAAAGGAGAAAGAAGGCGACATGCGCACTCCTCATTGTACGATTGATAACCCTTTCCATGTCCAACAGATTGTGTCTGCCTCTAACTGGGAGCATGACTTCGGTGATGGTCGCGGTAAAATCAAGAGTTACGGGGACTATTTTCTACGTCTGAAAACGCCTGGGCACAGTGGAATAGGTATCCATGGAAGTACAAATAACCGTGAGAGTGTACCCGGAAGGGCTAGTGAAGGCTGCATAAGACTAAAGGATGAGGACATAAAAGACCTATCCGAAAACTATGCAACAGAGGGTATGAAGGTTGTTATCAAGGCTGAAAACGTAGACGATTACCCCTTTGAAATCCATGCAATGAAGCGTCAGAAGATTGAACGTAAGCGTCACTTCGATGCTACAAAGACATTGACCAACGAACAGATAGCAACTGCCACGGCAAAGACTGGACGTGTGAAGACTTCAAATAAGACAGAAGTAAAGGAAGACAAGAAGCCAGTCTCAAAAGAAGAATTGCGTATCGGTGGGGGGAAGATTCCTAATAAGAAAGGTGTACACATTGGTGGTGGGAAACTCACTGCACCAGAGAAAAAGTAAGAACATGGGCTTTTTAAGAAAGATTTTCACGTTGTTCTCTGTTGCTTTCTGCCTTAGTATCGAAGCGCAGACACTTCCTTATTCACCCGACAACATCCGCGAGAAACAGGTGGTTGTGCATGGACTGAAAACGACACGGGCACCAGCTGATGTCTCCATATCGCTCGGCGCAGAGAATAAAAACAACTGTTTCATCGTTATATCAAAGAAGGATTACTACCTATATGTTTATGAGAAGAGGTTAGATGACACTGTTCTTGTTGCAAGATACGATGCTTGTTTTGCAGTAAACAGGGGCAATAAGACTCGAATAGGCGACATGCGCACTCCACATTGCACACCTTCTATTCCTTCCTTCAGCATATCACAGATATGTAATGCAGCCTCTTGGAAGCACGACTTCCATGATGGTCGAGGCAACATATTGGCTTATGGACCTTATTTCCTGCGTTTGAACATAGGGACGGGAAACCGAAGTATAGGCATACATGGCAGTACGAATAACAGAGAGAGTGTACCGGGATTAGCCAGCGAAGGCTGTATAAGACTGAAAGACGAGGATGTTCGCGACCTTAGAAACCGATATGCTTTTGTCGGAATGAAGGTAATCATCAAGGCAGAAGATGTCGACGACTATCCTTATGAGGTACGAGCGATGGAACAACTGGGCGAACCAAGACTGCGACACTTCCATCCACAAACAATCAAAACATCAACAACAAACACACAACGTCAGCTTCCGCAAGGCGTACTTATTAAACAATAACAACAATGGTTCTTAACTATATCTGGATTGCATTATTTGTAATTGGCGTCCTCGTGGGCGTTATCAAACTCATATTCATGGGTGATTACGATGCCTTACCAGCAATGATGGACTCCACATTCGAGGCTTCGAAGGTTGGTTTTGAGATGACATTAGGACTGACAGGCACACTTACTCTATGGATGGGAATGCTGAAGATAGGCGAAGATAGTGGCTTGGTGCAACGTTTAGCCAACTTTCTTAGTCCCGTACTCACCAAACTCTTCCCTGATATACCTAAGGGGCACCCTGCGTTGGGATCGATATTTATGAACTTCTCTGCCAATATGCTGGGACTTGATAATGCAGCAACTCCAGTGGGACTAAAGGCTATGCAGGAGTTACAAAGCCTTAATCCGAAGAAAGACACAGCAAGTAATCCGATGATAATGTTCCTCGTTTTAAACACTTCTGGTCTAACGATTATCCCCGTATCTATCATGGCTTACAGGGCAAAAGCAGGTGCTGCCGACCCGACAGATGTGTTTATTCCAATGTTACTCGCCACTTTGTGTTCCACACTCGTGGGACTTTTGGTCACGTCTATATACCAGAAAATCAATCTATTCAATAAGGCTATCCTCACCGCAGTGGCTGTTGTTGCAGCATTGGTAGCAGGACTCTTCACTGCAATTCATGGTATGGACACCGAACAAACGCAACATTTTTGTCGAATCCTCACCAGTTGCATTATGTTAGGAGCCATCATTCTCTTCATCTATGCAGGCTGGCGTAAGAAGTTGAACGTCTATAACTCATTCATAGAAGGAGCCAAAGGCGGATTCAAAGTGGCGGTTACTCTGATTCCTTATTGCATAGCCATCCTCGCAGCAGTAGGCGTTTTCCGTGCATCAGGAGCACTCGATATGTTTCAAGACACCATCAAAGCAGGTGTAGAAATGCTCGGAATGAATAGCGATTGGGTAAGTACTCTCCCTGTAGCATTGATGAAGCCACTCAGTGGACCAGGTGCGCGAGGGATGATGTTGGAATGTTTTAACTCATTCGGAGTCGACTCTTTCATCGGACATACAGCCAGTATCTTACAAGGAAGCACAGACACAACCTTCTATATCCTTGCTATTTACTTTGGAAGTGTGGGTATTAAGAAATACAGATATTCAGTTGTTTGTGGCGTAATGGCGGACGTTGCAGGTATGATAGCAGCCGTTCTCTTCAGCTACTTCTTCTTTGCTTAATGCAAGAACATGGCAAAAAAGTAGGAAGAATATTTGATTATAACATACAAAAGTATTACCTTTGCACCGCAATTGTCCTATGGTGTAATGGTAGCACTACAGTTTTTGGTTCTGTCAGTGGTGGTTCGAATCCGCCTGGGACAACATTGAAATCCGCAGATTCTACTTGAGTCTGCGGATTTTTTTGATTACATTAACAACCTAAATTACTATCTTTTATGAATTACCTAACAAGTAAACTCAACAAGACTTTTTTGTTTTTAACGATGTTATTAGGCTGTTGTTTGAACTCATCAGCAGGCAATCGTGACTCGTTAGCACTGACTCCTCCTATGGGATTCATGACTTGGAACAAGTATGGAGAGGATATTAACGAGCAATTAATACGACAAATTGCAGACAAGATGGTGGCTGATGGCTATGCAGATGCAGGCTATCAATACATCTTTATTGACGATGCTTGGCAGGGAGGACGTGACAAACGCAATAACATTATACCTGATCCTGTGAAGTTCCCAAGCGGTATGAAGGCTTTAGCTGACTATGTTCATAGTCTTGGATTAAAGCTAGGTATCTATTCGGATGCGGCTCCTTTGACCTGTGCTGGCTATACTGCAAGTTATAACTTTGAGGAACAAGACGCAAAGACCTTCGCTGAATGGGGGATGGACTACCTGAAATACGACTATTGTCACGCTCCTTCTGATAGTGCAGTTGCCCACGAGAGATACAAACGAATGGGTGATGCACTGGAGAAATCAGGGCGAAAAATAGCTCTCGGAGTGTGCGAATGGGGACAACTCAACCCCGAACTATGGGCAAGACAGGCTGGTGGTTCGTTGTGGAGAATAAGCTATGACGTGCGAGATATGTGGAAGGACATAGTGAAACAAGGTGGTATGGGCATTTTAGACATCATCGACATCACCGAACCTCTTTACTCTTTTGCTGGTCCGGGGCACTGGAATGACATGGACATGCTGGTTGTTGGACTTGAAGGGAAAGGCGGTCCGTCAAGCGATTTAGGTGGTATTGGCTGTACATATACGGAGTATCAGACCCAAATGTCTATGTGGTGCATGTTTGCCTCACCCTTGGCTATGAGTCACGATATACTCAATGAGAATGCAGCAACACGTCGAATCCTTCTCAACAAAGAGATTATTGCCATCAATCAAGATGCTCTTGGCAAAGCAGCTCGGCTTGTTCAGCGCATTGGAGAGTGCCGTGTTTATCATCGTCAACTGACGAATAACCGACAGGCAATAGCTATTATGAATCCTTCAGACAAAGCTCAACGCATTAGCTTGCCCTTATCTTTCCTTGGCAAGAGTGCCAAATACGACCTTAGAGATGTTTGGGAACACAAGAACACATCGGTTAAGAAAGCATGGGAAGGTAAGTTAGAAGCCCACGAAACAAAAGTATTTATCATTACAGAAAAGTAATGTTCTAACCATAAGAAAGGCTTGATACGAATTCGTATCAAGCCTTTTTCTATTGCAACAAACACTCCTTTAGAATCCGTCTTAATCTTCTACAGGATTATTACAAGTGCTTTGGAGAAGTATTACAAAGCACTTGGAGAAGTATTACAGATGCCTTGTAATAATCTGGAGAGGCATGAATTGGATTAGAGAACATAAAGGAATGGAGGGATAAACACGATGTTTACCCCTCCACAATCATATTTCATAATGTTTAGTCAACCTATAATCGCAAATGAGAGAATTAGATTTTACCAACGAGATCAATGCTTGGCTTCAATGTCTTTGCGCCTCTCGTCCATCTTGCTGGACAAACTTCTCCATCGTGAGTAGCGACAAATTGAGCTGCTTCAACCTTACGCACTAACTCTTCTGCATTACGTCCTATGCTGTTATCTTGTATTTCTGCAACCTTGATACGACCTTCTGGATCCACTAAGAATGTGCCACGATAAGCCACACCCTCATCCTCTTTGTAAACACCAAAGCCACGGCTCAATACGCCTGTAGGGTCAGCAAGCATGGTGTACTTAATCTTCTTGATGCTTTCAGATGCGTCATGCCATGCCTTGTGAACGAAGTGTGTATCACAACTAACCGAGAATACCTCAACACCCATAGCCTTTAATTGCTCGTACTTATCAGCAAGATCCTCTAACTCAGTAGGACATACGAATGTAAAGTCAGCTGGATAGAAGAAGAACAAAGCCCACTTGCCTTCGATATCCTTGCTTGATACACTCTTGAACTGTCCGTCTTGGAAGGCTTGAACACTAAATTCTGGTGCTAATGAATTGATAATTGGTTCCATATATGAATATACTTTAATTATGAGAAAATGTTTTGTTTCGTGATGCAAAGGTAGAGTTTATATTCGTCGTGACCAACTGATTATTTCTATCAGATGATAGAGAAAATCTATAAAGGACGTTAGGAGCATTGATAATGAAGTACTTACAGCGTGTTAGTAGTCGTCAATAATAATTGAGAATATTGATACCTATAAATCATGATTATCACTTGTTTTTAGATTTATTACAGGCTAAGTCAATCTGAATTCAGCTTTTTATTCCTATATTTGTTGCATTCTTTATAGCTCAATAAGACGATGACACTACAGCAATTAGAATATGTTATGGCACTGTATCGGCTCAAACATTTTGCCAAAGCAGCCGATGAGTGCAATGTAACACAGCCCACTCTAAGTTCGATGATACAAAAGTTAGAGAATGAGTTGGGCGTTAAGATCTTCGATAGAAAACAGCAACCCATACAGCCAACAAAGGCTGGTAGGGTGGTGATAGAGCATGCGTGGAAGGTTCTCACACGTGCAAAGAAACTAAAACAGACAATAGAAGAGGAGCAGAAAACGCTTACGGGAACTTTTGAAGTGGCTGTTTTGCCAACGATAGCACCTTATCTTATCCCACGATTCTTCCCTCAGTTGATGAAAGAACACCCTGAAATGGATGTGAGAATAACAGAGATGAAGACGGATGAAATGTGCCGTGCGATTAGAAAAGGGAATATTGATGCAGGGATATTGGCGCAGGTGAGTGGTTTGGAAGAGATGAATTGTACCACACTCTACCATGAGCAGTTCCTGGCTTATGTAGCAAAAGAAGACCCATTGTACGCTTGTAAGTTCATACGACCAGCCGATTTGTCAGGAGAATACCTATGGTTATTGGACGAAGGGCACTGTTTTCGGGATCAACTCGTTAAGTTTTGCCATCTTAAATCGGCTTCATTGAGTAAGAAGAGTTACAATCTTGGAAGCATAGAAACCTTTATGCGCATTGTTGAAAATGGTAAAGGGGTGACGTTTATACCGCAATTAGCATTGCCACAACTCAATGAAGAGCAACGCAAACTGGTGCGTTCTTTTGCCCATCCTGTGCCTTCGCGTGAGATAGTTATGATGACTTCGCCTAACTTCATACGACATACATTGTTGGAGATGTTGGTGAATCGCATCAGAGAATCAATACCTGAAGAGATGAAGAAATAGATATTTTGGACTGGCGAAAATAGACTTTTAGAAACGAAAAAGGCTGTATCAAATATCCAACAAACAATTGGAAACATTTGATACAGCCTTGTTCGTTATAGATAGAAAATGCGTTCTTGTGAATTACTTGAACTGATTTTCAACGATTTCACTCAATACTTCCTTGATATCTAAGCCTGCTGCACGCACCTGTTGAGGGATGAAACTGGTGGCAGTCATGCCTGGTGTGGTGTTAATCTCAAGCATATTGATAACGTCATTGCCCTCTTTATCCTTCGAGATGATATAGTCAATGCGGATGATACCATTGGCATGTAGGATGTCATAAATGCGACTGGTTTCTGCTGCTACACGCTTTGCAGTGTCGGGATTGATACGTGCTGGGGTTATTTCCTGCACCTGTCCGTTGTATTTCGCATTGTAATCAAAGAACTCATTGCTGGTTACTACTTCCGTAGCAGGGAACACTATGGACTTATCTTTAGTCTTATAAACACCTTGCGAGATCTCTGTTCCATCCAAGAAACCCTCTATCATGACCTCATCACTCTCCATAAATGCAACGCGAAGGGCTGGTGCTAACTGGTCAATGTTCTTTACCTTTGATACACCAAAGCTACTTCCATCAGCGGCAGGCTTAACGAAACAAGGCATACCAAGGCGTTTTTCGATTTCCTCCTCATTGTATTCTTCACCGCGACGAAGCAATATGCTGTCTGCAACATTTACCCCGAAGCCACGGAGATAATTGTTCAGAACGTACTTATCGAAGGTTAATGCCTCGACTAAAACGCTTGATGTTGAATAAGGAAGGTGTATCAAATCGAAGTAACCTTGCATGATTCCATTCTCACCAGGGGCTCCATGAATGGTAATATACGCATAGTCGAACTCTACGTGTTTACCATTTTCGATAAAAGAAAAGTCATTCTTATCAATAGGAGCAGATGTTCCATCCTCTAACTCAACGTGCCAATCAATGCCTTTAACATCTACGATATATATATTATAACGTTCCTTGTCAAAGAAAGAATACAATCCTTGTGCTGAATGCATTGATACATCATGTTCTGATGAGTCACCACCACATACGATGGCAATCGTTCGCTTCAAATCTTTCATTATACCTGTTTATTTAGTTCTATCTAACTGTTCCTGTCTTTCTCATTATGTTCTTGAGAGATAGAAACCTGTTTTACTTATCTTATCATGTACTATTACTGATTGTCAATACCTGTATGCCCATTGATAAACTCACGCCACTTCGTTATCAGTGAGGCTAAGTCTTGAGGCAAGTCACTCGTGAAATCCATTTGTTGACCAGTAACCGGATGGACGAAACCAAGTGTTCGGGCATGGAGTGCTTGACGATTACAAAGGGTCAAGCAGTTGCGTATGAAGGCTTTATAAGAGCTTGATCTCTGACCGCGAAGGATCTCAGTTCCACCGTAACGTTCATCTCCAAACAGGGGGTGACCGATATGTTTCATGTGTGCACGAATCTGATGTGTACGTCCCGTTTCAAGTATACATTCGATGAGAGTTGTATAGCCGAAACGCTCAAGGACACGGTAATGAGTGACGGCAGGCTTGCCTATCTCTGAATCAGGAGGGAATACTGTCATGCGAAGCCTGTCCTTTGGATCACGTGCTATATTACCTTCTATACGCCCTTCATCAGCTGTTAGATTACCCCAAACGAGGGCATTGTAACTACGATGGGTGGTCTTATTGAAAAACTGTTTACCTAATATTGTCTTCGCATCAGGGGTCTTGGCAATCACCAATAAACCGCTTGTGTCTTTGTCAATTCGGTGCACTAATCCAACCTCTGGGTCGTTTGGGTCGAATGAAGGTAAGTCCTTCAAGTGCCAGGCAATAGCATTAATCAATGTTCCATGAAAGTTCCCTGCACCTGGATGAACGACTAATCCTGCAGGCTTATTAACCACCATTAAAGCATTGTCCTCATATACGATATCCAACGGAATCTCCTCTGCTTCAATGGTGTTATCATGCTTCGGTCTGTCAAGCATCAGTGTGATTGTATCCTCTGGGCGTACCTTGTAATTGCTCTTTACAGGTGCTCCATTCACATGAATGAAGCCCGCATCGGCAGCTTTCTGAATACGATTACGACTGGAGTGTTGCATGCGTTCGAATAGAAACTTATCTATTCTCACTGGCACCTGACCTTTATCAACTTCTACACGGAAGTGTTCGTACAACTCGCCATCACCCTCTTCTGACTCTGTGGAAGTCAGTAAGTCATCAGATAGTTCATCGTCATATAGCATTTCCTCGTCCGTTCTCATCATGCTTTATTCTGTCGGTTTCGTTGATGAAGGATCTGCAGGTAAACCTGAATGAGAGGATGAATTAGAACTACCAGAGCCTGACTTCCCTCGTTCATCCTTTATTTCATTGCCGTTCTCATCAACGGGTACTTCCACATACTCATATACTTCATCATACTTCGGACGCTTCTGCTCCACTTCTACATCTTCATATTCTGGCTCGTTCAAACCTGATGTATCAGTTATTTCTCGTGTACCATCTCCTACCTGTAAGACAATCACGGCATCAGCAGGTACACGATCGCCAGCTTGCACATGTTTGCCATTTACAAGAATACCATATATCCAGTCTTTCTCACCTGGTATATATTCTGGCTCACCAACTTTGAATCCCATAGATAATAACTGGGCTTGCGCCTCACGCAAAGAGTTATTGTCTATGATGTCAGGAATAACCAATGAAGGTGCACTAGCAGCGTTAATTGTAACATAGATAACGTGTGTGGACTTAACGCGCTTACCACCAACTGGAGATTGCTCAAGTATGCAATCAGGAGGAAGATCCTTAACATATCCAGTGTCGGTAACCTCTATCTTTAGTCCAACCTTATCCATGATATCAACCGCATCATCGTATTGTTTATGAATAACGTTCGGCACCACGATGGATTCACCGTGTAAGGTATAGTAGTCAAGACCGAACCTAACTCCTATTGCCAACAATAGAACAAGTATCACGATAGCAAGGATATTGCCCCAGATATATGTGCTATTAAACTTATGGAAGAACTCTCTTGATGTCATCAATCTAATTAACTGACCTTAATAATAGATGCGGCAAAGGTAGATAAAAAAACGGAAAGAAGCAAAGATTACCCTCTACTTCTTTCCGCTTCTGCGCTAATTCCCTAAGGGGACAGCGTCTCGTTCTTACTTACCGTGATGTTCGTCAGAAACAGTTAACTTCTTACGACCCTTGGCACGACGTGCTGCTAATACGCGGCGACCGTCCTTTGTAGCCATTCTCTCACGGAAACCGTGCTTGTTTACACGACGACGATTGTGAGGCTGAAATGTTCTTTTCATTGTTCTTATCCTATTTTATTGTTATTATGCGAACTCTTTTCGACAGGATAAGACCTGTCGTTACGGGTTGCAAAATTACTTAATCTTTTTGAATTAACCAAAGAAACCATGTTTTTTACGCCTTTTATTTATGTTTTTCCTATAATTTCTGTAACTTTGCAGCGCGTTAAGTAGATGAAAAAGAACAAAAAGTAACAAATTAGATATTAGTAAATTATGATTAATTCACAGGAGATTAAGATTGGAACTTGCATCCGTCTTGATGGCAAGATTTGGACTTGTATCGACTTCCAACATCGTAAGCCAGGTAAAGGTAACACCGTCATGATTACCAAACTGAAGAATGTTGCTGATGGTCGAGTACTTGAGCGCACATTCCAAGTAGGTTTCAAGCTCGAGGATGTACGCGTTGAACGTCGCCCATATCAGTACCTTTATCAGGATGCAACTGGTTACATCTTCATGAATCAGGAGACTTTTGAGCAGATTCCTATCCCTAAGCACCAGATTACAGGTTCTGACTATATGAAAGAAGGTGACGTTGTTGAGGTTGTTACTGATACCTCTGATGGCACAATCCTTCTTGCAGAAATGCCTGTTAAGACAACGCTTACTATCACTCACAGTGAGCCAGGTGTAAAGGGTAACACTGCAACAAATGCAACTAAGCCAGCAACACTTGAGACTGGCGCAGTTGTTCGTGTTCCATTGTTCATCAATGAGGGTGAGGTTATCCAGATCGATACTCGCGATGGTAGCTACCTGGGACGCGTTAACGCCTAAGCCTCTTCTACCTCGCAAGAGATAAACTACAAAGCAATAAGAAAGACCATTTCCGAACTCCTTTCGAGTAAAGAAATGGTCTTTTCTTTGCTTGCCTTCGGAATCAGGCTTTGTTCTAGAGACAAAATGAATAAAGACATATTTCTTAATGACATATTCCTTCATTGCTCATCATTCCCGTCTCTCAATATCCTAACTAACTTCCGTTAGGCACATCCCCTCCTTTTGAGGGGCTGGGGGAGGTCTTACCCTACCTGTGGTCCTCCTTCTTCTTTATTCTCCTTTTCCGTCTTTCCTTTCTCCTCCTTTTTCTTTTCCTTATCTTCTTTCCATTCTTCCCAATAAATATTATCTGAAACTAGCGAACGGGTAGCAACTTTATTGCTCTGTGTGCGTGAAGTCTCGGGAATAAAGCGGACACGGACGTTCTTAATCTGCTTTGCCGTCACTTCTTCTGGTTTTGCAATTCCCTTGTCGGCGTTGATCGTGTAGTAAAACGTACCAACGCCCTCCAACTTCACCGTGCGACCTTCTGCCATAAAGGATGCCATCACTTCGCCTAAGTCTTTCAGCACAGCATACGTGTCGCCACGACTCACCGTTGAAATCAGTGCCAATCGGTCAGCCACTTGGTCTGTCGTTACGGGCTTCCCCACGACTACTACCTGTGGATACCACAGACCTGTAATTTTCTTTTTTACTTTCTTGAAAAAAGCCATAGTCTCAAACTTTTAAAGATTAATAAATAAATTTATAACAAACGATATGTAAATTATTTTCAAGTAATAGTCTATCTCGGTCCGTTACAGAGGGTACCTCGGTCCTATACTGAGGTACCCTTAGTCCTATACCGAGGGGGTCTTAGTCCTATACCGAGATACCCTCTTCTATAATGCGTTGATTACCAATTAGTTACACAAGACCTGTTTTTACCCCTATTTTGTCCTTTTTTTTCGCATTAAACTCCGCCTTTTAGAGGGCGACACCGGTAAAGGGCAAGCGCAAGGACTACTTAAACGTCCCGACCCATTGACCGATGTTGCGGTGGCCCAAGGTCACGTGGACGCCACCATTGCTGAAGGCCAGGATGTACGTGCTGGTGCTGCCCAACCAGTCAGAACTTGACGACCAATAGAGGCCTTCATAGGGAAAGTTGAGCAGCTGACCATCGGCGTAGTAACCCAAGGCGGGCAGGTAGAAGTAATTGTTTGCATCGGCTGCGGAAAGGAGACCGGAGTTGTTGATGCTACTATTGCTGTTGTCGTAGATCTTGTATGTTGTACGCATGTCGGTTGTATTATCGGCAGATTTTTCTGTGTCGTAATGATGCTCGGCTTGCAGCACGGACTTCTTCTTAAACCACATGCCACCTTTATATAAATGACCCATAGTGGTCCATAACTCGTCTTTGTCCCAACGTGGGTCGCCGTACATGCAATACCAAGACATCTCATTGGCGTTTGGAAGAGTTGCACACGAATGGGTGGCATTAAATGGTGAACCGTGACCCTCGTTCCAGTAACGAGGGTCAGTGTTGCTCTGGGGGTAGTTTGGTGAACTACCGCCATTGACTGTCGGCTGACCTGTGTTTCCTGGTAAGTGCTTTGTCCATTCATAACCTTTCCAGTATTGTTCCTGTGCATCCCACATATAATAATGGTTACCGTCGTAAGCACGTGTATTAAGGTTAGCAGTCACGTCATAGTAAGTGTTTGAGACGTAGTTTGTAGAAGGTAGCAACTTTGTGATAGTGCCCTCTACATTCGTTACTATATCTTTCACCCAATAGCGCACTCTTAATATATGGGAACCTGGCTTGATTATCATGTAAGCTCCGTTGGTAGTTCTACTGGCAGAGCTGTTGGTCAGTGGGAAACCGTGAGGATTGCTACTACTACTCCAACCGCCTGTAGTCAAGACAATTTGCTTGCCACCTGCTGAAGCGTCTAGATTATCCGTACTGGGGTTAATGGTGTAAGTTTCTGCTATATCATTGTCGGAAGTAACTTCTATCTTTCTTAAGTAGCAGTTCTGTAGGACTGTGTTACTTGTGTAAGGCTGAAAGACAAGATAAGCTGGTTGATGCTCAAGTGTAAACTTGAACTGCTGTTTGCCTGTCACCTTGTTTGCTGTTGCAGAGCCATAGTCACCAGATGTGCCGAAGTGCTCCGTATTGTCTGGGGATGTCTGTTGCTGGGTAGAAGAGATGGTTACGGCATTACCGCTACTATTCTTACCCAAGTAATAAACCTTATAGCTTGTACTTGCTGTAAACTTACCTGGTACTTTATACTTAAAGGCTGCAACCTTACTTGTTGGGGCATTCGTGCTCTTCTGCCATGTGCCGTCGTCGTCCTTTACGTAGATATAGTCGCCAGCTTCCCAATAGAAGTCTCCACTGTTGTAATCCATTGAGGTGCGGGTCTTTGTTTCATCACCTGCCACGAAAGTTGTGAGGTTCTTGTCGTTATCATCATTTGGGCTGGTGGGGGTCTGTGCCACGTCTTCATTAGCGCAGGATGCAAAAGCCATCGCTATGCCAAACACGACAGCTAAAGACTTTAGTCGTGCTGTAAATGAATGTTGTCTCATTGTTTTCTTCATTGTTACTTTGTTCGTTTTGTTAATAACTCTCTGTTAGTCTTCCCATGATGGATTCTCTTCGTCCTCGTCTTCCTCCCATGGCATTGAAGCCTTTGCACTTGAAATGGTGCCTCCATGATGTCCTGGTCTATGCTGACTTGGGAAAGACGTGTCCATTAAATTAGTGGTCTCGCTTACTTGGATTATCATGCAACGAGGTGCAGAATAATCCCTCTTAGTTTGTTCTTTTCTCATAACTTTCTTGATTAAAATAGCTGTCATTTCGTTCTTATTTTGCTCTAAATCGAGTTCACAAAAGGGCATAAAAAAGCGAACAAAGGAAACTCCTAAAAGTCCTTTGTTTACAGGGGTTACGGCACGCTTCGCGCGCGCGTATGCGAGAAGAAAAAATGTGTTATTAGACGCTAGGTGCGAATGTGTGTGTGTGTGTGTGTGTGTGTGTGTGTTAGCAAATTATTTGGATTGACCAAAGATAAAGTGCAAAAAGATGCAAAGAATCTGATAATTCTTTGCAGTACTTCGTTCACTTGATATGTCATTGCTAATTCTTTCACGGCGGCAAAGGTAAGAAGATAAAATGGAATGAGCAAGGAAAAAGAAAGAAAAAAAAGCCTCAACAATCGCCCCAACCAGCCTCACCCCCGACCCCTCTACAGCCTCACCCCCAACCCCTCTCCGAATGGAGAGGGGAGTGAAATGTACTGTTTGCTAGGGGTTTATGGGGAAGTGTGGAGAGGTTGCGGGAGGTTAGAAGGAGGATTACAAGGCTTGGCTCCGCATGGATTTATCCATTATTAAAACTCCACATAAGGACGAAGATGATCAATAGCTTCGGCATTGAAGTCCTTTAAGAGTTGGAGTTGTGACAGACTGGTGAGCTTTCCTTTTAATCGACGATAGTCACAGATTGCCCGTGCTTGATAGAAGTTTATATACGGATGACTGCGTAGCTTGCCCAAAGAAAGCGTGTTCAAGTTTAGCTTTTCAGGCTTAGGATTGACCACAGAGAAGTAGGGTAACGCCTCTTCGGGGAATCCCTCAATCTCAAGTAGTTGCCCTGTAGCAACATAACCACCTAATCGCTTGCCATAATTAACGATTGCCTTTGCCCACCCAGAGCCTATCCCTGGCACTTTCTTCAACTGATTTGTATCTGCAGAGACTAGGTTTATATGCTCGCCCAACTTTATTTTCAAAGGGTAAAGAACCGTATCTCGAGTAGAATGGACATACGGCTTGTACGTATTCGTTGCCTTATATTGTTCGTAAGCCTCATGTGCCGCTTGCTTATCTGCCTCCTTTTGCGCAATATAAGATTGTACAGAAGCAAGCGTTGAAGCAGGTTGATAATCGTCACCTATTCTTATATAAGGTTCTAACTCACGATACTGCTTGCGTGTAAGACCATAGAGACGGGCAAAGTCCATCGGTGCTCGATATACACCGCCCTTACTTCTATATTTCAAGATATTACGTACCTGAAACTCAGATAATCCCAGTTGCAGCAATTCCTCGGCTGTTGCTGTATTTGGATCAAAGGCAAAAAGTCTCTTTCCCGATTCTGTCACTACCTCATAAGGAATGCCTTGTTGCGAACGAGCAGAATATCCTTTCCGCACCACACTATCTCCGTCTACAGCTGAAGTTTCAGTCACTTGCTCACCAATAAAGACGGATGTGATAAGGCAGAGCATAATTAATATGACCAAACTAAGAATGACTTTCCGGTCAGACCGTTGTAAATAAAAGAATGATTTAAGGCTCATAACGTATTTATTATAGGTTTTCAATCAAGGTAAAGGTTGTCTATTAATGTCTTCTTACACCACATTAAATTGGTGTAAGAAGATCATCAATATAGCTAAAGGACATACATAACGCACTAAGAAGTAATACACTCCAAAGAAAGTTCCACGTATTGTGCCCCAGTTCGTGAACTCATCTTTTACAACCTTCTTCGGTACATACCAACCCAAGAACAGGCAAGTTAACAAGCCTCCAACGGGTAAGAAGATTTGTCCAGTCACAAAGTCGAACACATCAAAGAGGTCACGACCAGCAATATTAAGGAACTTCCATTGTCCTAAAGACATCGAACAGAGAACTCCAATCAATATGCAACAGCCTGTAACGATCATTGCTGCGCGCGAACGGGATATGTGTAACTCCTCTTGAAAGAATGCGGTACTCACTTCATGGAGCGATATCAGCGATGTAAGAGCTGCTAATGAGAGTAGGATATAAAAGGAGAATGAAACGAAATATCCTATTATTGGCAATCCAGTGAACGCCTGTTCAAAAACATTGGGTAAGGTGATAAAGACGAGCGAAGAACCACTACCTGGATTGACACCCACAGAGAAGGCCGCAGGAAAGATGATTAAACCTGCTAAAATAGCCACTAATGTATCTATAGAAGCTATCTGTACTGCCGAATTTAACAGCTTTGTCTGCCTACTATAATAGGAAGCATAGGTGCAAATACAGCCCATGGCAATACTTAAAGAGTAGAACGACTGCCCAAGCGCACCAAGAAATACATCCTTCGTAACCTTTGTAAAGTCCGGACGCAACAGGAAGTCAACACCTTTCCAGGCTCCTGGTAGCAAGCAAGCAGCCACTACTATCACCAACAAAAGAATAAATAGAACTGGCATCATAATCTTTGAAGCCCGCTCAATACCATTTCTTACACCGTGAATAATCACATAATGCGTTATAAAAAGGATGACTATGACCCACAAGATAGGCTTCCATCCACTTGTGGAGAAGTCTGCAAAGTAAGACTTAAAGAACTCTGGCGTTCCATGAAGGCTATTCATTGCTGATGCCGCACTGTATTGTAAGCACCAACCAGCCACTACTGCATAATAACCTGTTATTAGAAAGCCCGTAAGAACACCTAAGAATCCAACCCATTTCCACGCTGTTCCATTTGCCAACTTACTATAGGCACGAGCCGTATTAGATGCCGCATGACGCCCAATGATGAACTCACTAATCATACAAGGAAGCCCTAATAGAAGGATACAAGCCAAATATATAAGGATAAAAGCGGCTCCACCATTCTGCCCTGTCATATAGGGAAAACGCCAGACATTGCCTAACCCAACTGCACCTCCTGCTGTTGCAAGGATCATTCCTAACTTACTTGCAAACTTAACTCTATTTTGTTGTGACATAAAATATTCCCTTTTAGATTGTACAAAATTACTAATAATTCTCTATCTTTGTATCAATCTAGAAGTAAAATATGCTTTTTATGAAGAATTTACTAACTCATTACCGATTCAGTTGTGCGTTTATTGTGATTATCTGGATTCTTTGCTTCATACCAATCCCCGATAGTCCATTAAGCCATGTGACGTTAATCGACAAGTGGACACACGCTGCCTTGTATCTAGTATTAGGTCTGCTCATATTGACGGAACAGCTCCGAGCAATGAAAAAAGCCAAACTCAGCAGCCTTATTTACTGGATCTGGCTCTTTCCAATAGCCATGGGAGGCATTATAGAAGTGTTGCAAGCCACCTGCACAGGCGGTAGACGCAGTGGAGAATGGCTTGATTTTGTCGCTGATGGGATCGGTTCTACCCTCGCATTGCTTATCGGTATTCTTCTGGCAAAGTATTACGCCAAAGGATAAAAGGGGCTCTCCGCATGTGAGAATTATAGAATCTACGATCGCCCGTAACCTCTTTTCCTATGAAGTCAGGCTTCTCAAAGGCTTCATCCTCACGCTTCAATTCCACCTCCGCCATAACAAGTCCTTCGTTATCTCCATGGAACTCGTCCACTTCGAACGTGTGTCCAGCATATTCAATAAGGTATCTATGCTTATCAATAACGCCTGGTTCGCATAGAGCCATAAGTTGTTGAGCCTCTTGATAGCTTATTTCTTTCTCAAATTCATAACGAGATAAGCCTCCATCACGCGATGGTCCCTTTATAGTAAGGTATCCCTTATTGTCTCGAATACGCACACGAACAGTATTGACAGCCGCAAAATAGCCTTGTTGTATATGACTACAACTGCTTGCAAGGGACTTCCAATCCATCCGCTTATGCACTAAGAACTTTCTTTCTATCTCCAGTCCGCTCATCAACTATTAACTGTTACGACAATTACATACGCTAACGTAAGAAGAATCAAGACTGCACCAATCCAAAAGACAACACGCTTTGCTTGCTTTTCTTGCTTCGCTTCACGAGCCTTACGGTTCACTTTACTTCTTTCACTCATAGGTATTCAATTTTAAAAGACCTACTTTTGTCGACATGACCTATTCGGTTTATCGAACAGCAAGCGGTCAAAGGTTCATATTATATAGGATAACTCTTTCACTCATCATTGCTCTTCAACGGGAAACTCCATCAAGTAGGCTTTAATGAAATCATCGATCTTTCCATCCATAACACCATCCACATCAGAGGTTTGATAGTTGGTTCGATGGTCCTTTACTCGTCGATCATCAAAGACGTAACTACGTATCTGACTGCCCCACTCTATCTTCTTCTTTCCAGCCTCAATCTTGGCTTGCTCCTCCATACGCTTCTTCATTGCGCGGTCATAGAGTTGCGACTTTAAGAGCTGCATAGCCTTTGCGCGGTTCTTAGGTTGGTCTCTTGTCTCTGTGTTCTCGATAAGGATCTCTTCTTGTTCTCCTGTATCAGGATCCTCGTACTGATAGCGTAGGCGGACACCAGACTCAACTTTATTGACATTCTGCCCACCGGCTCCACTCGATCTAAAAGTGTCCCAACTAACACGTGCGGGATCGACATATACCTCTATAGTATCGTCTACCAGTGGCGTAACAAATACACTGGCAAAGCTCGTCATACGCTTTCCCTGTGCATTAAATGGACTAACGCGAACGAGGCGATGGACGCCATTCTCGCTCTTTAAATACCCATAGGCATACTCTCCACCTTCGAACTTCATGGTCACACTCTTTATACCGGCTTCATCTCCTTCTTGTATATCTGAGATAGTAACCTTGTACCCGTGAGCCTCTCCCCAACGCATATACATACGCATGAGCATTGATGCCCAGTCCTGGCTCTCGGTACCTCCTGCACCGGAGTTAATCTTCATTACGCACTCCATCGGGTCTTCCTCTTGACGGAGCATATTCTTTAGTTCGAGGTCTTCGATCGCTTTTAATGCCTTGTTATAAGCGGTATCAACTTCCTCTTCAGTTACGAGACTATCCTTATAGAAATCGAATGCCAACTGCACTTCATCAGTCAGACTGCGAGCCTCATCATAGCCTTTTATCCACTTCTCAATGTCCTTTACTTTCTTCATCTGCTCCTGCGCACGCTTCGGATCATCCCAAAAGTCGGGTGCTTGTGTGCGTAGTTGCTCCTCTTCGAATTCGATTCGCTTTTCGTCAATACCTAAGTATCTATGTAGTGCGTCAGTACGTTCTGTTATGTCTTTAAGCTGATCTGCTGTTATCATCGTTATACTTTTATTCCCTCAACTGTCTTCTTCTAACTCACAAATATAGGCTATCCGCCTTACTCTTCATACATCTTATCTATCACAGCCTGATAGTTTTTATTCACAACCGCACGTCTTAGTTTCAATGTGTTGGTCAATTCGCCACTCTCCATAGAGAAGTGATGTGCCAATAAGGTGAAGTGTTTTATCTGTTCATAAGAAGCCAGTCTCTGTTGCAAAGTATCGATACGCTCGTGCATCATCTCATTCACTTGCTTATTTGCACACAACTCCTCACGACTCTCAAAGGTGATATTCTGTCGCTTAGCCCACTCCTCTAAGACCGTAAACTCGGGGACAATAAGAGCTGAAACAAACTTCCGTTGGTCTGCAATAACAGCCACTTGTTCGATAAACTTATCAACTAAAAGCATTGACTCTATCATCTGTGGTGCTACATACTTACCATTAGATGTCTTGAAAAGATCCTTTATTCTCTCCTTCAAGAACAACTCTCCATCCTTCAGATAGCCCGAGTCACCTGTATGGAAGAACCCATCAGCATCGAAGGCTTCGGCATTTAGAGCCTCACGACGGAAGTATCCGGGTGTAATCGTGTCTCCTTTGAGCATTACCTCACCCTCATCACTAATCTTAATCTGTATACCTTCGATAGGACGACCTACCGAACCAACCGTGAAAGGTTCGCCCTTATGATCGCAACTTACCGTAGCAAGGCTCTCTGTCAGTCCATATCCTACTATCATATCAATACCAATGCTGTGCACAAACTCCTCCACCTCTGGCGACACGTATGCACCTGCTGTTGGGAAGATATTAGGATTCTCCAATCCTAACTGCTTACGCACCAAACTGAGAACAGTTCTGTTTAGCACTTTATATTCCATCTCTAATGCAAGAGGAACACGCTTTCCACGAGCCAGATAAGTGATATTACGCTTCTTACCAACGTTCAGTGCATGATAAAAGAGCTTACGCTGCATTGCACTTGAGCTTTCCATGCGGGCTTTAACAGCAACATATACCTTCTCCCAGAAGCGTGGTACGGCCGACATACACGTTGGATGAGTCTCTCGCATACTGTCTTGTATCTCCTTCGGATAGGTATTCACTATCAGTTGTGCACCTTCCGACAAACACAGATAAGCCCATCCTCGTTCAAAGACATGCGTCAATGGGAGGAAATTGATTACTCGGTCTTTCTCAGTAACAGGTACACATTTATTATTAGCGACCAAAGCTGCATGATACATCTTATATGTCAAGAGAACGCCCTTGCTCTCTCCTGTGGTGCCACTGGTGTATAGTATGTTGCAAATATCCTCATAGTTAGATTGCTTCCAACGGTCTTCTACTTCCGACTGACGCGGTAACCCTTCCCCTAATCTAAGGAAGTCTTCAAAGTAGATACTATTTGGGTCATGCGAACTAATGCGTACACTTGGGTCGAAGATGATTATCTTTTCAAGCGAAGGACATAGCGTTGCGATTCGATGTGCCTTGTCGTACTGCTCCTGTTCACCAACGAAAAGATACTTAACGGCAGCATCTTGAATCATATATTGTATCTGTTGCTCAGAGCTGGTAGCGTAGAAAGGAATACTAATTACCCTCACGCCATAAGCACCAAAGTCCGTGTACAGATACTGAACACAGTTCTGTGCAAACACACCGATGGTTTCCTGCGGATTCATTCCTAAGTTTAGTAAGGCATTAGAAACCTGCTTTACACGCATAGAGAACTGATTCCATGAAATGGTTCTCCACTCCAGACTACCGAAGTTACGGAATGTCAATACTGGTTTAGAGCCGTATTTCTTGGCTTGCTCATGTATAAGAACGGAGAGATGACAGTTTGTTTGCATTGCTATTGGTATTTTTTTATATTCGCAAAGATAAACATTTATCTGCAAAGAAGGAAATAATTGGATAATAAATTATATTTCCTTCGCTCGCAGTATTCGAACGATTAAGGTTGAGAATAGAACAATTAAGTTCTGAACAAGAACATATCTCTTATACACTTAGAGCCTCTCTCTAAATCAAAAGGATGATGAGATAAAGTTGACGAGTTAACAAGTTAATAGCTAAACGAGTTATTTATTCTGTCTGGCGTAGTACCACAAAGTAGGGACAGACGCCCTCGTCTGGAAACCCCTCCCAGCCTCCCCCAAGGGGAGGAGTGCCTAATGGAAGTTAGTTTAGATGATTCTTTCTATCCAAATGGATGCTACAAAGTAGGGACAGACGCCCTCGTCTGGAAACCCCTCCCAGCCTCCCCCAAGGGGAGGAGTGCCTAACGGAAGTTAGTTTAGATGATTCTTTCTATCCAAATGGGTGCTACAAAGTAGGGACAGACGCCCTCGTCTGTCCGAAATATCCTTCTTTCATAGCGGACAGACGAGGGCGTCTGTCCCTACTTTGTACCACTATATTCAATAAAGATAGGCAATAGATAAAAACAAAGAGAGCCTTTCCTTCATGTGAAGAAAGGCTCTCTTCATATCAAGGAAACGCCCTCGTCAAATGGAAGAGGGCGTTTCCTTCTATACACTCCATGTATTCCTGCTAACAAGGCACTGCCTCATCACTCCCGACACTCGCACCTAACATGGCACACAACCTCGTTCCGTTAGGCACATCCCCTCCCTTGAAAGGGCTTAGGAATACATTACCTTATATTATCTTAACCACTGCTCTGGATTCAACTTAGCCGTCTCTTTGCGCAATTGGAATTGGAGGATACCACTTGAGCCAACCGTTCCGATCGTCTGACCAGTACCTACTTTCTGTCCTCGACTAACGCTGACAGAACCTAAATTGGCATATACCGAAATGTAAATACCATGTCTGATCATCACGACACTCATTCCTCCTGCCATGAAGACACCGCTCACCTCGCCCATAAAGACACTGCGGACGGCACTTCCGGGAGCACCTTTAATGTTGATACCATCGTTATGCAGGCGCACATTCGACATCCCCGCTACATTGTATTGACCGAAGTGACTAACAATGTGACCCGATAGCGGCATTGGCAAACGACCGCGGTTATTGGCGAAGTTACCGGTCATGGCACGGTCGGCAGAGCTTAACATCTCATTGTTATTATTAGCTGACGCCCTTGCTGCTGCAGCCTCTCTCTCTGCTCGCTCATGGTCGGCTGCAGCCTTACGTTCGGCAGCTGCACGATTTGATTCAGCCTCACGAGCTGCCTGATCAGCACGTGCTTTATCGGCAGCAGCCTTTGCCTCAGCCTTTGCCTGTGCTTCACGAGCGGCAGCCTCACGCTCTTCAATCTTGCGCAAAGCACGCTCTCGGGCAGCAGCCCGCTCCTTTTGCAAGGCTTCCTGACGTGCCTTTTCGGCAGCAGCACGCACTGCTGCGGCCTTTGCTGCAGCCGCTTGACGTGCTTTCTCAGCCGCTTCTGCAGCAGCCTTAGCCGCTGCCTTCGCTGCAGCTTCACGTGCCTTGGCTTCCGCAATACGCTTTGCATTCTCACGCGCAGCCGCTTCTGCCGCCGCTTTCCTGCGTGCTATCTCCTCCGCCCGCTTCTTAGCTTCAGCTGCACGAGCGGCCGCTTGCGCCTTAGCCTCTGCTATGGCACGAGCTCGAGCCTTCTGTATTTCAATCTGAATAAGGCGGTCTATCTGTGCGTTCAACGCCTGCTGTTGTTGGCGGCGTTGTGCTATCACACCTTCAAGAACCTTTTGGTCTTGTTGAAGAGAGGCTACAACCGTCTGCTGTTCAACACGCTTCTGCTCCATTTGAGCATGTATCTTCTTATCCTTATAGAGTAAGGTCGACTTGTCAACACGTACCTCCTTTAACTGAGAATGCTTCTGATCAATTTGCTGTTGTTTAGCTTTTATCAACTCACCTTGCGCCCTCTGATAAGCTGCATACTCCCGAACGAAACGCAAACGACGATACATTTGCGTCAAACTATTGGCAGAGAAGATGAACATAAGCTTATCTTGAATGCTACGATGGCGTGCCATGTAACGCATGGAACGGATGAAACGAGTGCGACGCTCGCCTAGTTGCGCCTCTAAAGACGCCAACTGACCTTTCAATATACCGATGTTACTGTCCAAGCCTTTGATGTCTGTGGCGATAGTATCAATCGTTCTTTGATGCTGACCAATCTCTGTATCGAGGCGAACGATCTTCTCCAATCGTGTATCAACATCCTTTTGCTTGACCTTCATCTCCTCTTCATGCTCCTTAATCTCCTTTTGCAACTTCTGATTCTGCTGTTGCAAACCTTTGATCTCTTCGGTGGTTACATATCCAGGAGACTTCGCTTTGTGCTTTACGTTACGCCCGTTACGAGGATTCACCTTGCCGTGTAAAGGTTGTTTCGCAGGTACTTGAGCAGCCTGTTGCCCCTTTGCTGGAGTTGGTTGATGCCCTTTTACAGGCATAGGACGTTGTCCTTTTATAGGAGCCTGTTGTACTTTTACGGATTGTTGATGCCCTTTTGTCGATGCTTGCTTCTGCTCTTTACCAACAGAAGGCTTGGCTTGTACAGGTTGAGTTACAGCCGTTTTCTGCTGCACCTTATGCTTTTTAGTATGTTGCGCATAGCTTGTCAACATACCTATTGTCGATAATAAGAATAAAAGATAAAGACGTTTCATTTAAAAGTTCATTAGTTTGCCGAGTATCTCTTCCACGCTTACTTTAGTGTACTTATCTGATGGTTGGGTAAAAGCCTCCCAATCACTTGCATCGCTAAAGTCGTTGAGTTCAAATGTAGCCGATAGTTCCCTGGCTGGTCGTGAACCAATAGCTGGTGTCTTGATAGTGACTGAATGTGTAGCAGGGAACATCTTCGAGCCAAAGGGTTTGAAGTCTCTATAAAGCCAAGAGAGTTCTGATGTTCCATGAGTTGAGCTCTTATACGTTATAAGAGTGTTGTAGATGTAACGGTATTCAGCGGGTATTACCCAGTCATAAGACATCTTCCCATCCTTCAAACGAATGTGTGCACTACCATCAACTTCCCATCTTTTGGAATCAACAGAGAACTTCGACATATCAGCCTCGGCAACTCTTTGCTGACGAGGAATGAATAACTGGTTCCAAAACAAAGCTTGGAGGGTATAGAAGTTAATGCCATTATCGCGCAAGAAGCCCACTTCATCGTAGCTTGCCTTTACGTATTGCTTATGGATGCGGTCGATGAAAAGAACGTAATCTTTCGTAAACTCAATGCGTCCCACTTCACTGCGAAGGAGCGGAATAAGCAGTTGTAAACGTATAACCTCATCCTTTCTCATGTGCAAGATACCAGGAACTGTGATGTCCTTACGCCCATTATTAATGGTAAAAGAGAGGTTTGACACCACGTTCTTTTGGTAGAGAGCCAAGTCAGCAATATTCTGCACAAAGGCTAACTTATACTTCGTGGAATCAACTGACGCACGAGGAGTCTCGCTGGGAGTTGTCTTTAAGACTGGTTGTTGCCTTACTATGGCTTTATGTGTACCGCACGATGCCAACACTAACGTTGCCATGCTTGCAAGTAATATCTTAGTTCTTTTCATCCTGCTATGTATTTCTTTTGTTGTAACTTATCCTTCAATACTTTGCTATCATTGCCTTTCTCTATTGCTTTCTGCCAATACTCCAATGCTTTCTGTGTATCGCCAGTTTTCATATAGATGTCTCCCACATGCTCAAGTACAACCCCACTCGGGTCTTTGTCATTGCGCAGTACCTGGTCAATGTATATCTTTGCCTCCTCATAACGTTGCTGCTGGAAAAGAATCCAAGCGTAGGTATCAAGGTAAGTAGCGTTATTGGGCTCTGCTTTTATCGTCTTGTAGCTCATCTGTTCAGCCCGTGGAAGGTCTTTATTCGCCACACTTAGATAGTAAGCATAGTTATTCAGAGCACCATAGTTATCCGCTTTCCACTTTAAACAACTGTCGTATGCTGCGAAGGCTTCAGACGTCTTTCCTTTCTCATGAAGGATATCTCCAAGAATTGCATAGAAGTCTGACACAATCTCTGGATCACTATCTTCTTTTATTTGTCCTACGCCTTTCTTAAATGTTTCAAGTGCCGCATCAATGTCGTGCTTTTGGAACTCTGCCATGCCTTTGAAGTAATAGAAAGCCATCTCATCAGGGTTATATTCAATGGCAGGGCGGCATATCTCTATTACCTTATCATAGTCTTCTGTTGCCCAGATATTCTGTATCAATGCCAATCGAGCACGTGAGTTATCGGGTTCCACATCAATGGCTTGTTCGTAAACATGATTGATCTCTGCTTTAGGCATGTTCTTCATTGCCATATAAGCAGCCTTCATCATAATCAAGTCGGCATCCTCCTGTTTCGTAGAAAGTGCCAGGGAGAATAGATTCATGACCTTTGCACTATCAGAGATATTCGCTTGTTGGTCACTCGAAATGATGTTTCTTAGGAGTGTCATCTTCGTCTCTTTCTCTGTCTTCGGAGACTGAAGTAATTCGTTGGTAAGCTCATCTACGGTTGCTTGATCTTTAATGGAACGATAGTAATCAAGCATGGATAGCTTTGCAAGTGCGTTATTGGGTTCCTCTTTCAAAACACTCTTATACTCCTTTAAAGCATCGTTCTTCTTACCATTCTGCAGTAGCCAATTACCGAACATCACACGATAGTCAAGCTCAAGCGGGTGCTCATCAACGAGCGACTTTAGCGACTCATACTCCTTCTTCTTATCGCCCATCTGCTCGTAAATCTGCATCTTACTCAATGAGATCTGCTCGCTACTCCCCTCAAGAACTTCTATACGATCAAGGACGTTAATCATCTTCTTGTAGTCGTTTTGAGAGCCGTATAACTGAAGGAGAAGTTGCAAGACATCAACGCGAGTCTTATTGGAGGAGTACAAAAGCTCGTATGCTTTTATGGCATTCGGATAGTCTTTCTGCGTGATATATAACTGTCCGAGCTTCTCTTGATAAGTGGCATTCTCTGGATCCAGTGACGCTGCCTTCTCAAAGTAAGTACGTGCTAAAGCATCGTTCTTCATATTGACATAGTAGCCAGCCAACTGATAGTAAACCGCTGCCGAGCGTGGATTCAAGTCGTGTGCATGCCTAAGAAGATCGTAAGCAGCCGTTAGATTTCCCATTTCCTGCTGTCGAAGTCCTTCGAGATAGAAGTAGTCTGCAATGGTAAGACTATCCTTCTCTGCTGCTTGTGTAGCCACCGAGCCACCCAGCAAAGCCAATGCAAGAAGTGTATTACGCATGTTAGTGGTTATATATCTGAAGTTATCAAACATGAGATCTATCCTTTCCTTTACCTTACTTTACCCCCGTATGACCATAGCCGCCTTCTCCTCTCTCTGTCTCGTCAAGCTCTTCCACTTCCACGAACTCCCCCTGCTCGTGACGAGCAATTACCATTTGGGCAATCCGCTCACCATCGTTAATGGTGAAGTCATCAGTTGAGAAGTTCACTAACAAGACCATTATCTCACCCCGATAATCAGCATCTATGGTACCAGGAGTGTTCAAAACAGTCAGTCCATGCTTCAAGGCTAAACCACTGCGAGGGCGTACCTGCACTTCATAACCAACTGGCAAAGCAATATGCAAGCCTGTTGGAATGAGCCTGCGCTCCATTGGATGCAACACTATTGGGGCTTCAATATTAGCACGGAGATCCATCCCCGCGCTCTGAGAAGTAGCATAAGCAGGGAGCTGCTGATGCCCTTTATTGATTACTTTAATCTTTATCATCGCTATATAATAAGGTACAAAATTAAGCAATTAATGCCACATTCATACATTTTTAGTACGTAAAAAGATGGTTTTTAGCCAATTTTAATTACTTTTGCGAATGCCTTTTCAAGGCATAACAAGCGGATAGATGCATTGTAGAACATCTATCGCTCTATTGCAAACATTCAATATTCAACACCCTTAGGAACATGTCATTAGCTTCAAACCAACCACAAGCAAGCCTCATGAACTGGCTACAACTCATATCCAACAAGCGTCTTGGACAAGAAAGAAGACATGCGTTAAGGCACGACGACCGCTCTGAATTTAAGCGTGATAGCGACCGCCTGATTTATTCCGCACCTTTCCGTCGACTGCAAAACAAGACCCAAGTGTTCCCACTCCCAGGTAGTGTCTTTGTGCACAATCGTCTCACTCACTCGCTTGAGGTGGCATCCTTAGGCAAATCGCTCGGTGATGACGTGGCGCATAGACTAACGGAACTACATCCAGAGTTGCGTGGTACGCTCTTTGAAGAGATTGGAACGATTGTCCAAACGGCTTGTTATGCGCATGACATGGGCAATCCGCCGTTCGGACATAGTGGTGAGAAAGCTATTCAGTCGTTCTTCACTGAGGGCAAAGGCAAGGCGTTGCAGGAGCATGTGAGCTCTCGTTTCTGGAATGACATCACCCACTTTGAGGGTAATGCCAATGCTTTCCGCCTATTGACGCATCGTTTCCTCGGGCGAAGGGAGGGCGGCTTTGTAATGACATACACCACCTTGGCAAGTATTGTGAAGTATCCTTTCAGCTCGTCTTACGCAGGCAAACATGGGAAGTTCGGCTTCTTCCAAACCGAACAAGACACTTACAAGAAGATAGCGGAGGAACTCGGTATCATGCAGAAGGAATGTTCTGCAGAGGGTATCAAGTACGTGCGCCACCCATTAGTCTACCTCATGGAGGCTGCGGATGATATCTGTTACGAGATTATGGACATCGAGGATTCACACAAGCTCAAGCTCTTATCCTTTGAGGAGACCACCGACTTGCTATTAGGGTTCTTCGACGAAGCCACGAGGGCGGCGATTCGTAAGAACATCAAGGAGGAAGGTGTGACCGATAGGAACGAGCAAGTGGTTTATTTCCGGGCACGTGCCGTTGGTTTATTAGAGGCTGAATGTGTCAAAGCATTTGTCGAACACGAGGCGGAGATACTATCAGGCACCTTCAAGGGCTCGCTCATCGAACACATATCAGAGCTCCCCCGACAGGCTTACAAGCACTGCTCACAGGTGTCAGTAGACCGTATCTATCGCAGTAAAACCGTCCTTGACGTAGAGTTATCAGGCTATAAGATAATGGAAACACTGATGGAGGCACTCATTGGAGCGGCTGTGGAGCCTAACCACTTCCACAGTCAACAACTCATCCGGAGCTTCTCCAGTCAGTATGACATCCAAAGCTCGGATCTTGAAACACGCATTATGGCTGTCTTAGACTACATCAGTGGCATGACAGACATCTATGCCTTAGACATCTACCAGAAGATAAATGGTATCAGTCTGCCCATCGTTTAGCCCCCGTCCCCGCCTTTCCACAAGGCAAAGAGGGATGACACTCCTAAGTATCACGCCCCTAACTCCTAATAAAGAACAATGGAAAATCAATATAAAAAGACCTTCCCCGACCTCATGGTAGGGAAGAAAATCATCTATGTACACGGCTTCATGTCAGCCGGTTCCACACACACAGCACAAATACTAAGGGACTATATGCCCCAAGCAACCGTCATTGCACCCGACTTACCCATACATCCAGAAGAGGCAATGGCGCTCCTTAGGAATCTTGTTGAAGCCGAGCAACCCGACTTAATCATAGGTACTTCCATGGGCGGAATGTACACCGAGATGCTATATGGCACCGACCGCATTTGCGTGAACCCTGCTTTTCAGATGAGCGCAACCATCACCGAGAGCAATATGATGGGCAAGCAAGTATTCCAGAACGTACGTCAAGACGGAATACAAGAGGTCATCGTGACCAAAGCTCTCGTCAAGGAGTACAAGGATATGACGGAGAATTGCTTCAAGCAGGTTGACGCCAAGGAGCAAGAACGTGTCTTCGGACTATTCGGCGACGCTGATCCTATCGTACACACATTCAATCTCTTCAGCCAGCATTACCCACAGGCTATCCACTTCCACGGCGAACATCGGCTCATTGAGAAGGCTATCTTCCATTATCTCATGCCCGTTATCCGATGGATTGACGACCGACAGGAGGGGCGCGAACGGCGCACGGTTCTCATCGACAAGGATACGCTTGCGGACGCATACGGCAAACCGAAGTCGAGCTTACACAAGGCTTATGAACTATTACTCGACAATTACAACGTCTATTTCGTTTGTCCTGCGCCCACCAATCAGCCCTCTGCTATCAGCGAACAACAGGCTTGGATAGCGGAAACCTTCAGTGCGCCGGCATGGAATCACGCTATTTTCACCAACCAACCGCAGCTCCTATACGGCGATTACCTTATTAGTAGCACAGCCCATGACGACTTCCTCGGTACGGCACTCCGCTTTGGTAGTGACGAATTTAAGACGTGGGAAGACGTTATCACTTACTTTGAACGATTGGGCGGACAATGATTTAGGCGCACTACCAACGTGTTTCCGATTCATTTCTAATATGCTTGCGATTCGTTTAGAACGTACTTCTCGTTCGTTTGGAACGTACTTCTCATTCGTTTCTAACGTGCATTATTGTTGTCTCATCATGATGAGACACTCGTTTCATCGTGAAGAGACACAAGTTTCATCACGATGAGACACTGGTTTCATCACGATGAAACTAACACGGGAAGCACGATATTCGATTGGGAAACGTAATAGAAACGATTGCGAAGCGTATGGTAAAACAATCCAACTCACACACAGGAAAAGGGGAAACCATATTCCGCAACATCATCAACAACAACAATCAGAGAAACAAGAAAGGCTTATCAACGATGGCACACGAACTCTTCACACGTATTGCTGATATTCTCACGGCTCCGTCAGAAGCCCAAGCACGCATTATGCATGAGACGCTTATCATAGCGTGTTACGAGGGATTGAAAGAGACGAAACATGGTTTTGGAAACCTCTCATCGCAGGTGGAAGCTCTTTGCAAACTGCATCACATTGCGCCGAAGGACGTTGTGGCGATTCACAAAATGCGTCGGCACAGCAATTCCGCAGCACCTATTCTGCCCGACGACATCGCTTATGATTGTCGAGCACTCGCCCTCTTCGTCTCTGCCGTATTCCAGGAAGCCATCCCCGATACGCTTGTGGGCAAGCTGCCAACGCACGGGCGCATCACGGAGAACATACAGATTGCGAACTACCGATACATCCGTTGCATTGTTAGGGAATGGGATGAGCAGACGATACAGGTTGCCGTAATCAATCAAGACAGCAGTGAGGAGTTATTGACGGTGGACTATATGAACACAGCCGAGTATGTGGACTTTAGTTATCTGCGCTCTCTTCTGCGTGAGGGAATGCAACTCAACTTGCTTGATTGCACTGTCACACGCAAGAAGGTGGTTCCACGTCTGATAGTCGTAGAGCCTGATTATCTCGTAGACATATCCTCCATCGCTAATTGCTTTGAGAGTTATGGGCACCACCCACTGCTCTTTACGGTAAAGCGGATGGGCGAGCGACCTAATAACAAGCATATCGTACTGGGTAACTTTGCGGGTTCTGCACTCGACGATATCATCAATCATCCCACAGACTATACCATTAAGGACACCTTCCGTTCGAACTTTCGAGAGAAGGCGTTGGACTTTGCCACCTGTCCCGACTTCAATGCAGTAGAGTTTAAGCAAGCCGCTGAACAACAGGTTACGAATATTCAGGAGATAGTCAACGAGTTATTCCAGTCGTTCGAGCGTGAGAAAGCCATCTTGGAGCCGTCATTCGTATGCGAACGATTAGGTTTGCAGGGACGAATAGACCTCATGACAACCGACTTAAAGCTGTTAGTTGAGCAGAAATCTGGTAAGAATATCTTTATTGAAAGGCAGTATAAGAACCCGCATGGCTCGCTCCATGTGGAGAAGCATTACGTGCAACTCTTGCTTTACTATGGTATATTGCAATACAACTTCCAGCTGAATCCGAAGGATGCACACATAGAATTGATGTATTCGAAATACCCTCTCCCGAACGGGTTACTTGAGGTTGAACCGCTACAAAAGCTCATTCGTGAGGCGATGAAGTTCCGTAATCAAGCCGTGGCAACGGAGTATTGGATAGCGGAGAATGGCTTTCATCGTTTATTGCCACTACTGACTCCGCAGGTGCTGAATGTTGAGAAGCAGAATGATGCGTTCTATCAACGATACCTTTTGCCACAACTTACGGAGGTGCTCGCACCCCTTCATCAGCTAAGCGAACTGGAGCGTGCTTACTTCACACGTATGATGACTTTCGTTATTAAGGAGCAACTGGTATCGAAGGTGGGCGCACAAGAGGGTGTGGGGAATAGTAATGCCGACCTTTGGAATATGCCTCTGGCGGAGAAGAAGGATACGGGAAATATCTACACGGGACTTACGATAACGGATAAGAGCTGTAGTAGCTCGTTCAACGGATATGATACTATTACGCTCAACGTACAGCAACAGGGCATAGACTTCCTCCCGAACTTCCGCAGGGGGGACATGGTTTATCTCTATGCGTATAAGAAGAATGAGGAACCGGACGTGCGTAAGAGCATTCTCTTCAAAGGCTCTTTACAAGAGATACATACTTCGTCTATCGTAGTGCACCTCAACGACGGGCAACAGAACCCGAATCTTATAGCTGGAGAGTGCTTTGCCTTAGAGCATGCAGGGAGCGATATTGGGGGCACATCGGCTATTCGTAGCCTCTATACCTTCATCACCTCTGATGTGGAACGGCGGCAATTACTCCTTGGACAGCGTGCGCCACGTGCTGACAAATCCCTTGTTTTGTCGCGTAGTTACCACCCCGATTACGATGAAATCATCTTGAAAGCAAAGCAGGCACAGGACTACTTCCTCTTGATTGGTCCTCCTGGAACGGGTAAGACTTCGCAGGCTCTGCAATATCTTGTGCGTGAGCAACTGGCTGAAAAGCCCAAAGTTCAATGGTCAAAGGTCAATGGTCAAAGCTCTATCCTCCTCCTTGCTTACACGAATCGTGCTGTTGACGAGATATGCAATATGCTTTCTGAGCACGAGCTAGATTACATCCGCATTGGTAATGAGTATAGTTGCGATTCGAAATATAGTGACCATCTCTTGCAAGAGGTGCTCGATGAGAATACAACTCTCAATAGTATTAAGTCCACCCTATCAGAGGCGCAAATCATCGTAGCCACAACCTCGACGATGAATAGTCGTTCGGCTCTCTTTAACATCAAGCACTTTGACCTCGTCATCATTGATGAAGCGAGCCAAATACTAGAGCCAAATATCGTGGGAATACTGACTGCCCGACAGGAGGAAGGGCGTGCGATAGATCGGTTTATACTGGTAGGCGACCATAAACAACTGCCAGCCGTGGTGCAACAGCAGGGGGAGGCGAATGTGGAGGAAACATCGTCTGTACTTGAGAACATCCATCTTTCATCGTGCGCCAACTCCCTATTTGAACGCCTCATCCTCAACGAAAGGGCAGCAGGAAGAACCGATTTCATAGGGACACTACACAAGCAAGGACGCATGCACCCCGATATTGCCGACTTTGCTAATCGTAAGTTCTATGCAAAGGAACAGCTGGAATGTGTGCCGTTAGCACATCAGTTGGAAACGGAACTATCTTATAACGAGGAGAGCGAAGATGCTTTAGACAATACGCTAAAGGCACATCGCATGATTTTCATTCCTTCTATGCCTTGCAAGCAACTGAACATTTCAGAAAAGGTAAACACTGACGAGGCACGAATCATCGCTGACCTATTGCGCAGATTGTTCCGACAAATGAGTAAGAACTTCGACCCACAGAAGTCGGTGGGAGTCATCGTTCCATACAGGAATCAGATTGCTATGATTAGAAAAGAGATAGAGCGGCTGGAGATTCCTGCTCTGGAGGGTATTAGCATAGACACTGTGGAACGCTATCAAGGTAGTCAACGTGATGTAATTCTCTATTCCTTCACGATTCAGAGTCGTTATCAACTCGATTTCCTAACGGCTAACACGTTCTATGAAGAGGGGCAACCAATAGACAGAAAGTTGAATGTTGCTATCACAAGGGCACGCAAACAACTCATCTTAACAGGCAATGAGTCTACGTTAAGACAGAACCAACTCTTTGCCGAACTGATTGATTACATAAAAGAAAAAGACGGTTATGTAAGGTTTCACTAAGATGAGATAAGGACTCATCTTAGCGAAACTTTACTTGAAATACAGATTAATTATTCTGATTACGACGAGCCCAGTCTAACGCATCCTTGCGTGTTGTCACCTTGCCCTTGTACTCTCCACTCTTCGATCCGTTCTTCCATACGAACTTAAAACGCATCTCGACGTGGTGCTCATCAATGCGACGAAGATAGACATAGCTGCCCTGCTGGAAGAAATGATCATCGTAGGTATAGAGTCCTTTTACGACAGATCCACCTACTGTCCAGTCTCCTGATTGGGTCAAATCAACCTGCTTTCCCAGCTGACTCAATGGAATGGATATCCCAACAAACTCTCCCGTTAGGCTAAGCGGACAATTGATAGAGGCTTCACCATTAAACTCGCTGTAAAGTACTGGACTGATTTTGTTGTCGTCATCGTCATCACTACTGCAAGAAACAAAGCTGAAACACATTGCTAATGTGAAGACACTGGCGAGGAGGACATACCCCCATTTCTTTAAATCTTTAGACATAATGTTAATTATTTAGAAGTTAATTATCGTCCACAAAAGTACAACAATATATTGAATAATGGGCGGGAAATTGGGTATTAATTGTTATGAACCATGAAACAAAACCGATTCTTATAAAGGATTCGAGTCTGTGAATCGTGGATAAAACCCATGAATTATATACTAAAGAACGATTATTCGACTGATTTTCCGTAACTTTGCAAACAGAATAAAAACGTATATAAAGATGAAGATAGAAGCACAAATTACCGCTGCGGCACGAGCAGCTGTCAAGGAGTTATATGGTGTTGAGGTGCCAGAAAAGATGATTCAACTACAGAAGACACGTAGTGACTTTGAAGGAAACCTTACACTTGTCACCTTCCCTCTACTGAAGACTTCACACAAGAAGCCTGAAGATACGGCACAGGAAATAGGTGAGTACTTGAAGAAGAATTGTAAGGCTATCGCCGACTTCAACGTTGTGAAGGGTTTTCTTAACCTCGTTATTGCACAAGCGGCATGGGTTGGTTTATTGAACGACATTAATGCGAATGAGAAGTTTGGCGAGAAGTCAGTGACAGAAAACAGCCCGCTTGTTATGATTGAGTACTCTTCACCTAACACAAACAAGCCTCTCCACCTTGGACACGTGCGTAACAACCTCCTCGGATGGTCGTTGGCTCAAATCATGGAAGCCAATGGCAATAAGGTTGTAAAGACGAATATCGTCAATGACCGCGGTATCCACATTTGTAAGTCAATGCTTGCTTGGCTGAAGTGGGGCAATGGTATCACCCCTGAAAAGGCTGGCAAGAAGGGGGATCATTTGATAGGTGACTTCTATGTACTATTCGATAAGCACTTCAAAGAGGAGTGCAAGCAACTGCAAGAGCAGTATGAGAAGGAGGGAATGACACCCGATGATGCGAAAGCAAAAGCCGAACAAGAGGCTCCATTGATACAAGAAGCACACGAGATGCTCGTTAAGTGGGAGCATAACGACCCAGAGGTTCGTGCCTTATGGGAGAAGATGAACAGTTGGGTTTACGCTGGATTCGATGAGACCTACAAGGCTTTGGGCGTTGAATTCGATAAGATCTATTATGAGTCAAATACCTATCTCGTCGGTAAGAAGAAGGTGGAGGAAGGACTCGCCAAAGGGCTCTTCATTCGTAAAGAAGATAATTCTGTATGGGCTGACCTCACAGATGAAGGCTTAGACCAGAAGCTCCTTTTGCGTAAGGATGGCACCTCTGTTTACATGACACAAGATATTGGTACTGCCGAGATGCGCTTCAACGACTTCCCTATTGATAAGATGATTTATGTTGTTGGTAACGAACAGAACTATCACTTCCAGGTGCTTTCAATCCTCTTGGATCGTCTGGGCTTCAAGTGGGGTAAGGATCTCGTACACTTCTCGTATGGTATGGTTGAATTGCCAAATGGTAAGATGAAGAGTCGTGAGGGTACTGTTGTTGATGCCGACGACTTGGTAGCGTCGATGATTGAGAACGCAAAGACACTCAGCGAGGATAAGGTGAATAAACTCGAAGGAATTACCGAGGATGAGAAGAATGAGATAGCACGTATCGTTGGTATGGGTGCGCTGAAGTACTTTATATTAAAGGTGGATGCCCGCAAGAATATGCTCTTCAATCCAGAAGAGTCTATTGACTTCAATGGTAATACAGGTCCATTCATTCAATACACCTACGCTCGTATCCGTAGTATTCTTCGTAAGGCAGAGGCACAGAGCATTGCTCTTCCAGCATCACTCACCGATGACGCACCATTGAACGAGAAAGAGATTGCGCTCATTCAGAAGCTCAACGACTTCGGTGCAGCTGTTGCACAGGCTGGTATAGACTATAGTCCAAGTGGTATTGCTAACTACTGCTACGAACTGACCAAGGAGTTCAATCAGTTCTATCACGACTATAGCATCCTCAATGCAGATACCGAAGCTGAGAAGATCACCCGCCTCGTACTGGCTAAGAACGTGGCTAAGGTGATTAAGAATGGCATGGCATTGCTCGGCATAGAAGTACCAGAAAGGATGTAGAAGCCCCACAACAAAGGAACACGAAGTCTGGACATATATTATAATAAAAGGTAACAATGGTTAGGACTGAGTGTTCCCACTACCTTTAGAAAACCTTTAATGTTTTATTCATACACGATATGAGATATTTTTTCGCTTCCTTGTTATTCTGCTTGTTACTGATTCCAACATATAGTTCTGCACAGAATAACGACTCATTAACAATATCAGACAAGGAATATCGGGCAGCTGTAGAAAGGCTCGTAATGGTATCTGGCGGTCGGAAAGCACTTGAAACAAGCTATCCACTACTAATGGAAAGCCTAAAGAAGATGTGTTATTACGTCCCAGATGAGATTATGAAACAAATAGAAGAGAAGTTCAGAACCGTTTTCTTCGATAATATAAATGAGCTATATGTGCCTGTTTACAAAAAGTATTATACGTTAGAAGAGCTGAAAGCGTTCGCTGACTTCTTTGAAACTCCATTAGGGAAAAAGGTGGCAGCAACGACACCTCTGCTTACAAAAGACCTATTCGAAGCAAGTCAAGAAGCAAGTAAAAATATTATCAAAGAGGTTCTCAAGGATCTAAACTTAGATGAAAAGGAGTCTTCAGAAAAGTGATATTGAATTGTTTATAAGCAGATGAACACTTTACACAACCCTCCTTCGTATCGCAATGACACTGTACTTCCACTACCAATGGGCGTTCGGGGTTCGGCTTGGGCTGTTGATGCAGCTTGCTCTGGTAATCCAGGACCAATGGAATATCAGTGTGTTGACTTACAAACAGGGGCTCAAGTCTTCCATTTCGGACCAGTACAAGGTACGAATAACATTGGTGAGTTCCTCGCTATTGTGCATGCTTTAGCCTTGATGGAGAAACAGGGAATCAGGGATAAGGTCATCTATAGTGATTCGTATAACGCCATTCTGTGGGTTAAGAAGAAGAAGTGTAAGACGACATTAACCCGTAATTCCGCAACAGAACAGCTGTATCAAATCATTGCACGGGCAGAACAATGGCTCATGACACACAACGTCACCACTCCTATTATCAAATGGGAAACAAAGCAATGGGGCGAGATTCCAGCGGACTTTGGTAGGAAGAAGTAATAATATCAGCCTCGGCAAGAGAAGGGAATATCTAACAACAATGTTTTAGATAATACGTGACTGCATTAGGGAATACAATCTCATCAGTTACAACAAAAGCTCCAGTAAGTCGAAACTTGCTGGAGCTTTTACTATATTATAAGGTGATAAGTAACCCTATCTTATGGCTTTCTATTTATCCGTAGATAATGTTGCCGTTCTCGTCCTTGTACTCATCAAGACCCTTCTCGTAGGTTGCCATGGCACGGAGACTCATACCAACGTTAGAGAAACCACCATCGTGATAGAGGTTCTGCATCGTAACCTTACGGGTGAGATCAGAGAACATTACAATACAATAGTCGGCACATTCATCCGCACTAGCATTGCCCAATGGAGACATGCGATCGGCAAAGTCGAAGAGTTTATCCATACCCTTTACACCAGAACCAGCGGTTGTCATGGTTGGTGACTGCGATATGGTATTGATACGAACATGGTGCTCACGACCATAGATATAGCCGAAGCTACGAGCTATACTCTCAAGTAAAGCCTTTGCATCAGCCATGTCGTTGTAACCATAGAACGTACGCTGAGCAGCTACATAACTCAATGCAACGATTGAACCATACTCGCTGATAGCCTCGAGCTTCTTAGCACTTTGAATCATCTTATGGAATGATACAGCTGAAATGTCAAGTGTTGTATCAAGCAGCTTATAATCCAAATCATCATAAGTGCGGTGCTTACGAACGTTAGGAGACATACCGATTGAATGGAGTACGAAGTCAATCTTACCGCCAAGTATCTCCATTGAACGCTTAAACACGTTCTCCAAGTCTTCTACATTAGTAGCATCTGCAGGAATAACCTCGCAATTTAACTTCTCAGAAAGGGCACTCACCGTACCCATTCTCACAGCGACAGGAGTGTTAGAAAGGGTTATTATTGCACCTTCTTCTACTGCTCTCTCAGCTACTTTCCATGCAATTGACTTGTCATTGAGGGCTCCAAAAATAATACCTCGTTTACCTTTTAATAAGTTGTAACTCATATTCTTCGTTGTTCAAATTTGGTGTAAAGGTAAGAAGAAAAGGTCGATTTGCCAAGAGTTTATAGATAAATAACGTCATTCGTATTATATAGATAAGACAAATCAAGTGGTTACATAACATTAATAATGGTGTTTATGTTCCCGGTCGTATGCTGTAATCACACGCTTAATCTGCTCTATCTGAGCTTTATCGTAAGGGGGAAGATCGGATTCTTTCAGCTTCTTCTCGACCAGAGATAGCAGTGTTTCTTTATTTTGATAGAACGTTAAATGCGGGTTAGCACCATGTTCCAAAAGACAGACAACGATGGGATAATGCTCGCTTATCATCGCTAGAGCAACAGCTGGAGGGTTGTTGTAAGCAATGTCATCTATCGTGTATTGACCTTGATAATTTACATCTGCACCATGTTGCAACAATAGTTTTACAATAGGAAGTGTGCTCCATGAAGCAGCCTCACTCAATGGTTCTACACTGATCGTGTCGCCTGCATTGGAAGAAAATATCCGTTGAGACTCTTTCAACCGAACACGCATTGGCTTCACCATAGCCCCATGACGCAGTAATTCCTCTGCTATCTTGAGTTGCTCTTCTGTGGGATTCTCCTTATTGCAAAGGCTTATCAATGCCGTTTTTCCTTCACCCCATTCATAGAGGTTAGGGTTGGCACCATGGAGCAATAAGGTTCTTACAGTAGCTAAATGACCATCCATGCAAGCAAACATCAACAGACTTTGACCATAGATAGTGTCCTGATAATTCACAAGTGTTGGTTGAGTGGATAAGATACGATTGATCTCCATCGTATCATTAGCCTGCACCGCAGTGGCAAGTTCGGCTACTGGTGTATTGCGGAATATCCTATAATCATACTCATCCAATGTAGAAGGATCAACAGGACGAAGACTTATCCAGGTTATTAATAAACTGATAATCAATGTAAAAAGGACGTGAGGAAGAATCGAGATATACGCTTTATGATAACGTCGATACAGAGCACCACTCAACTTAACAACGCCTATGAGCCACAAAGAATAGGAATTAATGAGGAAGAAGATACCGAGAGCCTCCAATTCACTTGGCGGATTGTCAAATAAGAAGATAGACCCATAGAATACTAACGGAGCCAACAGAACGGGCAAAAGGAATGCCCAAGATAGGACTCTTAGCCATAGAGGAAGGTTTTTGTCAACGATACTTTTTTCCATAAAACGATATGAATTATCTGCGACAAAGATACTATTTTCTGCTGTATATCTATACTATAAACGTTGGGAAAAGGTTGCTGTAAATCTTAAAATATAGCCTATATTGTGAGGGAAGAGCATTTAGAATGACAAAGAAAATGACAGTGTGACCGCAAAACTCAAAACGTTTGAACAAGAGCTAAGCCTCCCTTTACTTTCACGAAAGGCTTTCCTCCCTATGAGCAAAGCCTCCGCTCCACTGGTGCTAAGGCTCTCTTGCTGAAGACATGCACATACCTTATTAATTAGATAAGCAAAAGGTATCGAAAAACTATATGCCAGTTTGCTTCTTTTCTTCATATTCTTGCTCACTAATCAGTACTTCTGTTGCTTCTTGTTGCTTGTTATCTTCTTCATTATCAGAGTACAATAAGAGGAAATCATAGTCTTCCAAATCACAAACGACACCCTTATCTATACAGAACGAATCTGTGACATTCCCCGTCTCATAACGCAAGTAATAGTTTACACCATGACTCTCTCCATGGATAAATTGCCTGACTTTCGATAGTTCATATTCATCTACCATGTGTTCCATGAAAGCCTGCACCTTAGGGAGATAAGACCTTGCATTACCAGTGGACATTATCAAACTAATGTGTAAATAAAAATACTTTGCATGTGGATTGAAAGTCAGCTTAGAGTTTCTAGACCCCAACTCATGGTGAAGATAATCCTCTAATCGCTCAATGATTGTCGCACACAAATCCCTTGCCGTGGTTTCAGGCAATGACAAACAAACACTCCAAACCATCACTGGACTAAATTGCCAAGTATTCATAATATCAACTAATGAGCAAACATAACGTACCCGATTCCGCAAGAAACTATGGTAGACTAGCCTCTTATCTGTCACCTCCTTATCCAATGATCGCACAATCTTTGCAAACTCCCGCTCGGCATTTGTCAACGACGAGAACAATATAATAAGAGCTATCAACACCATCTGTATCAATTGTCCCCAGTCTTCTACACCCAGCCATGCCATCACTTTCCACAGCAAGAACACCATTATAATAAGCATTCCTACCAACTTAACCACTCTTAAAAGTATCTCTTTCACCATCTCTTAACCCTTTAAACTGAAGAAAACCATGGTTAACACACAACTAATGGACACAAAGGTATATAAAAAAAGCTTGATAATCAAGAGACTATCAAGCTATCTTCTGTACCCAGACCCGGTACAATGCCGTGAAAATAAGAGAAACCAAAAGAATATATTAAATTGATAATCAACAACTTATAATTTTCTTATATTTGTCGACTTTACCCTTTTTTGCCTGTTTTTTGTTAGATAGTACACTTTTAGTACACCTTGATATTCGGAACTTTTTAGTATCTTTGTAAAATAAGAAAACATCTGAAAATAAACGAGTTAATGATTTTACTCGGTTTGATACACATTTAGGTACATAACTATCAACTATGGCAAAATTAGAAAATAAAACGAAAGAAAACCCGAAATTGGAGCAAAATACGCTTTCTGACGGTCGGATAAGTCTTTATCTTGAGTATTATCTTGGTAGAGAAGAAACACCAGTTTTGGACGAAAACGGCAATCCGGTTTTGTACGAAACAGGTAAGATGATGGGTAAGCCCAAGGTACACATTAAGCACAACAGGCGAAAAGAAAATTTGCAGTTGTATTTGATAGCTAAGCCTCGTACTCCAGCGGAACGGCAAAAGAACAAAGAAACGCTTGAACTGGCTGCCAAGATCCGTGCAGAGCGTGAACAGCAATTTAAGGAAAGCATGCTTGGTTATCGTCTGAAGAAGGATAGAAATATCAATTTCTTGGACTATTATCAGGCTTACATAGACAGTTATACGAAGAAAGACTTGAGAATGATAAAGATAGCCTTGAATCGTTTTAAGGATTTTCTGAAAGAGCAATATCCACTTTATGAGTTTGGCATTAAGCCCGACTTGATAACCAAGGATATGATGGAACAATTTGTTGAATATCTGCAATCAAGAAGTGTGGGTGAGGGAGCAAAGAGTATTTACCAGCGTTTCAAGAAAGTGGTGCGTTATGCTATCGACCACGAAATGATGTTGAAAGACCCTTGCAAGGGTGTGGTGTGCAAGGTTGACGAGCAGATTTTGCGCAAGGATGTGCTGTCTATGGACGAAATCCAATCTTTAATCCAATGCCATTATGACAACGAGAACCCAAATGTTCGACGAGCATTTATTCTATGTCTATATTGCGGTCTGCGTTTCTGTGATGTAAAAGACCTAACTTATAAGAATATTGACTACACCAACCACCTGTTGAAGTTTGAGCAGAATAAGACCAAAGGACATTCGGCGCATAGTGGTGTTGTCATTCCTCTGAACGATGGATTACTTTCATTGATAGGTGAAGCACCTAACGACTTGAATACCTCCATTTTCAATCTTCCCTCGTATGAGAGTTGTTGTAAATCTGTGAAACGGTGGGTAAAACGTGCAGGAATCAACAAACACATTAGTTGGCATTGTGCCCGCCATAGCTTTGCAGTAAACATCCTGAATAATGGTGCAAATATCAAGACTGTTGCCAGTCTATTGGGGCATAGCGGATTGAAGCATACCGAGAAATATACTCGTGCTGTTGACAAGTTGAAGGAGGATGCCATCAATAGCCTGCCAGCTCTCAACCTATAGTATTGAGCCATTTGCTGGCGAAGGGAGAATAAGTTAAGTCTACATTGCCTATATAGCAAAGATGCATATCAAACTATAAAAGGCACGGTACATATTGCAAAACATGGCAAACTATCCGTTTTTTAGTTAAATAATATTTATAATGTACATTTTTGTACATCAAAATAAATCTATTTTAGGTAAATATTATATCTTTGCACAAAATCTGTACAATTATGTATATCATAAAGAAGACAAGCAATATAGAGTATGAAGATATCTCGTTAAGAGAAGCTCTGAAAGAGTTCCTTCAATCTAATGGGATACCAGTTTCTGCTTTAGCAGAAAAATTAGGTATTGATCGTCGTTTTTTAGAAAGATATATTTCAGAAGGTGGAGATATTAAATTTGCACAAGCCATAAAAATAATGCAAGTCTTAGATATAGAACCTGCAAAATTTATCCAAGGGTTTAAGAATGATCTTGAAGGAACATCAGAAGAAATTTCTGACGAGTCAACAAAGTTGTCATTTTTATATTCAAGGTTTGATATTCCATCCTTAAAAGAAATCGGTCTTATAAAGAAAAGAGCGAAAATAGATGAAATAAGAGATCAAATTTGCTCCTTTTTTGGTTTCCAAAATATATATGAGTATGATACTTTCGCTATACTTCCAGAAGCTCTTTTTAGTAGGTCAACTCGTTATATTAAAGAACAGAAATCCACAAGGATGAACGAGTTCTGGCTAAAATGCTTATACCATTCTTTTAAGAAAATAGATAATCCAAATCCATTTGACAGAGAATTGTTGGAAGAATTCGTTAAACATATCTATGAGTATACTACTGATGAAATTCACGGTTATGAAAAAGTGATATTGGTATTATATAAATTAGGTGTTACGGTTTTAACCCAACCCTATGTTTCGGGAACAGGAAAATATGGTGCAACTATGATAATTGATGATAAGCCATGTGTTGTTATAACAGACATGAATAAGAAATATCATAAGTTATGGCTGTCTTTGCTTCATGAATTGTATCATATTTTGAACGATTACGATATGCTTCAAAAAATAGCATACCATATTACCAGTACAGATAATCCAGACTTGTTTTTGAATGAGGAAAGTGCAGATACATTCGCATTGAACATGTTAATTAAACAGTCTGATCGGGAAGAATTACCCAAGATAATACGTCTTGGTCATATGGTTATGAAGGCTGCAAAAACGATTCATGTACATCCATCTATTATTTATGGTGTATATTTGGAAGGGCTAGATAGTAAAAAACAATCGGCAGAATTTAAGAAATATGGTTCTTCAAGTTGTCTGATTGGCACTGAGAAGGCCATTAAAAATGTAGTTTTCGATCCAATTGGTTTGCAAGACCTGAGAAAGGCAATAGAAGTAATGCGTAAAGAATTTAAAAATGCAGTATAATTATGGATAATACAAAAAGAAAAGTTGAAGAGTTGATGACTGCTATCGATAGGATAGTAGATAGTAGAGAATCAAAAGCAGATCTCTTTGGATTTGATGAAGAACGAGAGAGCTTGAAGGAAAAACTGGGAATTTCCACACATAATCCACAGCAAGTATACAATCTCTTTTATGGAAATATTCAATCATTTTTATCTAACATTCTTCCTAAGGATGCTGCAATAAATGCCCCCATAAGGAATTTAGTATGCACACTGTTATCTCATAACGAAAGGGAGAATATCACCTCGGGCAAAAGAGGGGCTGATTCTAGGATGGCGTCAAATGAAGATATGGAAGAACTTATTGATATTTTTTATAAGTGGTCAGAAACACCTAATGACTTGTTTGGACTGGCTAATATTTTATTAGAAAGGAACAAGGAACTAAAATACATTCCAGAGGACAGGACTTTACAAGATTACGTATAAGATATTAATAGTTTTTAGATGGAAAATGAACAAACATAAGGAGAACTAGACATTTGACTGCAAGAGCATTCAAATAGACCCGAAGGTATTGGCTATTCCCATCGTTGCATTTGCAAAAATCATTTCTTTAACTTCCGATAATATGCACTTATAAGAATCATAGAAAATATGAAACCAGAAGAAAAGGCACGAGTTATCATCGACAGAATGTTCGAAGAAGCAGGCTGGAAAGTTGTTGATAGAGATAAGTATGCTCCAAATATGACGGCTGTGGCTATCAGGGAAGGATTGATGGTTGGTAATAGGGAAGCCGATTATTTGTTGTTTCTCAACGGCAAAGCTGTAGGGGTATTGGAAGCTAAGCGCATAGAAATAGATATAAATTCTGATATAGTGCAAGAACAAGCTCGCTTATATACACGTAGTTGTCCTAAGTGGTGCCAAGCATGGTTCCCTAATTTGCCTTTACCTCTTGCCTATGTTGCGAATAGTAGAGACTTGATGTTTTATGATACTCGAAAGAGTAACTCTGAATTTGAGTACTGTAAGAAAATTCATACTCCTAAAGAAGTTAAAAAGTTATTAGGCTTGGAGGATGATTATGTTGGCTTACCCACGTTAAATCCCAAGGGATTGCGTGCATGCCAGTATGAAGCCATTACGGAATTAGAAAAATCATATCGTAATGGTGAAAATCGTGCTTTGATGGTTTTAGCAACAGGTGCAGGGAAGACATACACAGCTTGTTTGGCTGCCTATCGCATGTTAGCTTTCACGCCAATGAAGCGCATCTTGTTTTTGGTGGATAGGAATAACTTGGGCAAGCAGGCTGAAACAGAATTTGGTACATTCCGTTTGACAGAGAATGGCGACCCATTCAATACTATTTTTACGGTTAATCGCTTGAAGTCTTCAAGCGTACCAGCGGATAGCAATGTGGTAATATCCACTATACAACGACTTTTCTCATTGTTAAAGGGTGACGAAATTACCGATGAGGAGGAGGATGAAGAAATAGAAGATAGGGAAATAATGCTCCCAGAGAATCCTAACCTTCCTTCAGATTTCTTTGATATGATAATTATTGATGAGTGTCACCGCTCTATTTATGGCAATTGGCAGAAAGTCCTCAATTATTTTTCAAAAGCAAAGTTGATAGGATTAACAGCAACACCTGTTCCTGAGACGAAGGCTTTCTTCAATAATAATATCATTGTAAATTATACATTAGAAAGGTCTATTATTGATGGCGTAAATGTTGATTGTCGTGTTTATCGTATCAAAACGCAAGCAACAGAGAATGGAGGTGCGATTCTCGAAGGTGAGAAAGTGAAACGGGAAACCCGTTATACGGGAAAAGTCCAGACACTCAATAATCAGGAAACAAAAAACTATACACGCGAAGAACTGAACCGGAGTATTGTCAATCCGGCACAGATAAAACTGATATTGGAAACTTACCGTGATGCGGTATATACGGAGATGTTTACCGACCCGCAGCGTGAGCCGAACTTGGATTATCTGCCCAAGACACTGATTTTTGCACTTAATGAAAATCATGCCACTAACATTGTGCAGATAGCAAAAGAGGTGTTTGGACACAATGATAATCGTTTTGTACAAAAAATTACCTATTTGGCAGGTGATAGCAATGAGCTGATACGACAGTTTCGCAATAATAAAGATTTCCGTATTGCCGTAACTTGCACATTGGTGGCAACAGGTACGGACATTAAACCTCTTGAAGTGGTAATATTTATGCGTGATGTAGCCTCGGAACCCTTATACATTCAGATGAAGGGACGAGGCGTGCGTACTATTGGCGACGAACAACTCCGTAACGTCACTCCTAATGCGTATAGTAAGGACTGTTTCTACTTGGTTGATGCAGTCGGTGTTACAGAACATGAAAAGACTGTTACCGGCCCCTCAGATGGTGCAACCACCCAACTAATCTCATTGAAAGAACTCTTGGAGAAAATATCGCATGGTAATGTAAGTGATGATTATCTGCGTTTATTAGCAAGTCGCCTATCTCGTATCAGTCATAAATGTGAGGAAAAAGACCATGAAAAGTTTATTAGTCTTGCACATATCAGTATGGTTGATATAGCATCAAACATCTTTGATGTGCTCGAAAATGGCTCTTTACCAGAATATATCAATGTAAATGAGCCAAACACCGTCCGTAAAGCGTTAGTGTGCAATATTGCCAATTATCCCGATGCACGTGAGTTCTTATTGATACTCAATACAGGTTTTGTCGAAACTTTGATGCCGGGCGAGGATACGCTTATATCAAAAGGCTTCTCACAAGAAGAGGCACAAATCACCACTTCTGCTTTTGAAGCCTATTGTGAGGAACATAAAGATGAAATAGAAGCATTGCGCATCATCTACAATAATCAAGGCGAGCCACTTACTTATGCTATACTGAAAGATTTAGAGAATAAATTGAAGTTTGCAAGCAGTAAGTTCAACACTTCGTTGCTTTGGAATTCCTATGCTATCATCAATCCGCAAATGGTGAAACATTGTTCAGCAAAAGAAGAAAAAGAAGCACTTACAAACATTATCCAGTTAGTGCGTTATGCTTTCCATCAGATAGAACGGCTTGAAAGTCTATATCCATCAGCCAGTCAAAGGTTTAATCTTTGGTGTGGACAGAATCAGCGTCCTCTGACAGAAACACAGCTTGGGGTGATGCACCAAATTTTCAACTATATTGCATCGAATGGGTATTGCACGGTTACAGAAATAAAAGACAATGACAAAACACAGGCAGCACAACTTATCCGCGCCTTTGGCGGAAAAGATTCTGCAAACGAAGCGTTGTCTTCATTATCACAATTTATTATTTACAAAAAAATAGCTTAATATGGCAACAAATATATCAACAGAGCAAGCACTTACCAAAAAGGTTTGGAATTTAGCAACCACGCTATCAGGACAGGGTATTGGATATACCGACTATGTTACTCAGCTCACTTATCTTCTCTTCCTTAAAATGGATGCTGAAAACGAGGAATTGTTCGAGGAAACATCCTCTATCCCTGAAGGCTATCGCTGGAGTAATCTGATAGAACTTGATGGTTTAGAATTGATAGAGCAATATGAGAAAACGCTGAAGATACTTAGCGAGCAAGACAATCTTATCGGTACCATTTTCACAAAAGCACAGAACAAGATTGACAAACCAGTCTATCTGAAGAAAGTAATTTCAATGATAGACGAGGAGCAATGGCTTATAATGGATGGCGATGTGAAAGGTGCTATCTATGAGGGTATTTTGGAAAAGAATGGTCAAGATAAGAAGAGTGGCGCAGGGCAGTATTTCACCCCTCGACCTCTTATCCAAGCAATTGTAGATTGTGTGCAACCTAAGATTGGCGAAACGGTGTGTGACCCAGCTTGTGGTACAGGCGGATTCTTGTTGGCTGCATACGATTGTATGAAGCAACAATCACAAGATAAGGACAAACGTGAATTCTTGAACAATAAGGCATTGCATGGTGTTGACAACACTCCGTTGGTTGTTACCTTGGCTTCTATGAACTTGTATTTGCATGGCATTGGTACTGACCGTAGCCCTATAGCGTGTGAAGATAGTTTGGAGAAAGAGCCGGACACCTTGGTAAATGTTATCCTTGCCAACCCTCCTTTTGGTGAACGAACAGCTGGTTCTGTTGATATCAATCGCCCCGATTTCTATGTAGAAACCAAGAATAATCAGCTCAATTTCTTGCAACACATGATGCTGATGTTGAAAACAGGTGGGCGGGCTGCCGTGGTTATACCTGATGATATTCTTTTTAGAGATGGAGCTCATGAAACAGTGCGTAAGAAATTGTTAACAGACTTCAACCTACATACCATCTTACGTTTGCCCACTGGTATTTTCTATGCACAAGGGGTTAAAGCCAACGTGTTGTTCTTCACAGAAGGACAACCTACAAAAGACATTTGGTTTTATGATTATCGCACAGATGTAAAGCATACTTTGGCTACTAACAAGTTGCAACGTCATCATCTCGACGATTTTGTGGCTTGCTATACTGCCATTCCTCGTGTTGAAACCTATAACGAAGATACAGCCCGTGATGGCAGATGGCGTAGATATACTATAGATGATATTATGGCTCGCAATAAGACAAGTCTTGATATTACGTGGATAAAGGCTGGCGGTGAGGAAAAACAATTCACATTAGATGAGCTGATGACAAATATCACTACCCAAGCTGGTAACATTAGTGAGGCGGTAGCCGAATTGCAGAAGTTAATGGCAGGAATTAAAGAATAGACGGAATGGACGAGAACATTATATTAAGTCAAGAGCAGCAGTTTGACGAGGTAATCAACATCATTTTGCAGCATCAGAGTCGTGCTTCAAGGGCAGTAAATGAAGAAACGCTGCTTATGGCTTGGAATGTGGGTGGCTATGTTTCCCATAAATTGAAATCAGAAGAATGGGGCAGCAAGGTGGTTGCTCAACTTTCTGAATATATCCGCACGAAGCAACCCAAGCTGAAAGGATATAGCAGAAGCAGTGTGTACAATATGGTGCTGTTCTATGAAGAATACTCTTCGGAAAAATTCCTATCCACTGCATCGCATTATCTGTCCAAAGAATTTGCGCAGACAAAAACTGCACAAATTGATGATAATACTTTTGCGCAAGACGATCAAAGGACTGCCGACTTACCTGTGCAAATTGTCCAGCCAAGAATTGGACAATTCCCAAAACTGCTCACGCTGACTACTTTGACAAATCATATAGAAATATTATGTCGTTGCAAAAGTAGTGAAGAACGATTGTTCTATATCCTGTATGCTCACAAAGAGCATTTGGTAAAAAGAGAACTCCAGCGCAGCATTGCCAATCAGACTTACACGACGTTGTTAGGCGATAAAAAGAATATGTCGAAGGGCTTATTACAAACTTATCCTAATTCTCCTGTGATATTTAAGGATACTTTGTTTGTAGATTTCCTCGGACTTCCTCAAAAACATAGCGAAACACGGTTGAAGAAAGGCTTGATAGAACACATGAAGCAGTTTATCCTTGAGCTGGGTAAGGATTTTATCTTTATGGATCAAGAGTATAACCTCAATGTAGGCGCATCAACTTTCAAAGCCGACTTGTTGTTCTTCCATCGTGGCTTGCAGGCTCTTATTGCGGTAGAACTGAAAAAGACAAAGTTTCATCCTCGTGACCTTGGACAGTTAGAATTTTATCTCGAAGCACTCGACCGTAATGTAAAACGCAGCAACGAGAACCCCTCTATTGGTATTTTGTTATGTCCGGATGCTGACAAAATAGTGGTAGAATATGCTATGAGTCGCAGTATGAGCCCGACCTTGATAACAGAATACAAACGTATTCTTATTCCGCAAGAGCGTATGCAAGAACAACTTAATGAGTATTGCGACCTGTTCTTGGAAGAGCAAAATACCACAAACGATTAATTGGTAAATCATGGACACGAAGAAATTACGCCAAAAGATATTAGATCTCGCCATTCACGGCAAGCTTGTCCCCCAAGACTCGAACGACGAACCAGCCTCCGTTTTCCTCGAACGCATCCGTGCAGAGAAGGAACGCTTGATAAAAGAAGGGAAAATCAAGCGTAGCCGGAAGTCAACCAAGTCTTCCGATACACCCCATTATGAGCAAATGCCCTTAAAATTGCCACAAGGATGGGTGTGGACTACGTTGGGAGAGATTGCATCAAGCATATTGTATGGAGTTAGCGAATCTGCTAAAAATAAAGGAGCATACAGGTTACTCCGAATCACTGACATTCAAAATAACAAAGTAAAATGGCAAACAGTTCCTTTTACAGACTATGATGATAGCAAGGCTCAGGCTTATTTATTAAAAAACGGTGACATCTTATTTGCAAGGACAGGTGCGACAGTTGGCAAATCATACCTAGTGGGAGATATATCCGAGCCTTCTATATACGCATCGTATCTCATTCGATTACGAATGCCAGCTGCAATACCACCATCTTACATCAAATTTTTTTTTGAGTCAGATTTTTACTGGGAGCAAATTTCGATAAATTCGGTAGGCATTGGACAACCAAATGTTAATGGGACAGCATTAGCGAATTTGTCTATACCCCTCCCCCCTCTTGCTGAGCAAACTCGTATTGTGGCAGAAATAGAGCGTTGGTTCGCTTTTATTGATACGATTGAGCAAGGGAAAGAGAGCTTACAAACTGCTATCAAGCAAGCAAAGAGTAAAATCCTTGACCTTGCCATTCATGGCAAACTCGTACCCCAAGATCCGAACGACGAGCCAGCATCGGAACTGCTCAAGCGCATCAATCCCAAGGCTGAAATTACTTGTGATAACAGGCATTATCCGCAGTTGCCTGCAGGATGGGTAATTACATCAATGCAAAATGTATGTAATTTAGGAAATGGAGAGAAGAAGTATAATAATGAGATGATAAACTTGGATGTAAAATATCTGAGAGGCATGTCTGCTGGGAATATGATAAAGACGGGTAAATATATTCCTGCTGAGTCTTTATTGATTTTAGTTGATGGAGAAAACTCTGGAGAAGTATTCCGAACTCCTACTGAAGGCTACCAAGGTAGTACATTTAAGCAACTACATATCAATAAGAACATGGATGAAGAATATGTGTTATACATTATCAATTTACATAGAAAGACACTACGTGAAAATAAGATAGGTTCCGCTATCCCACATTTGAATAAGAAGCTATTTAAGGCTATTGAAGTACCAATACCTCCTTATCAAGAGCAAACGAGAATAGCATCTGCAATAAATGCAACATATCAAATACTTGATACTATTGAGGAGAGTTTATAGGTTCCCCTCAATAGTATTTAGAGACTTCCAAATTCTATGAATAACTTTAATAATTTTTCTTTGTTCCAATAGTGGGGGAATAGGTATTGCTAATTTTGAATATTCTGAAATCCAATAACGTTTATGAGTATCACTAATTAATCTCGTAACACTCATAAATAAAACAACATATTCAATTTCCACTTCATGATGTACTTGTAAAATCTTCATAGCAGATGACTTTACCTTAAAAGGTAAATTCACCAATCGTGATTCTGTTGTAAAATCATCAAAGATAATGCAAGGTAATCTGTTATAAATACCATCAGTCTCATTTGTATAACCTATAACAAACGATTTTCCAGCAGTTAAAACAGGAGTTGGATAATTATCATTGTATGCAGTCGATTTTACGATATACTTTGTTGGTTGCTCATATTCTATTATGTCCCCAAGCCTACAAGTGGCCCATCCTGCAGGCAACTTCGGATAATGCCTGTTATTCTTTATTATATTGTTGCTTTATTCATTATAAATCAATGTAATATGGTAACAACATTTCAAAAACATCTTGCCAAAACAAATTTGGCAAAAAACACTATCACATCGTACGTATGGACAGTGAATTACTTTCTTGCTCACTATAAAGAGGTGAATAAGAAGAACCTATTGGCTTACAAAGGGTATTTAGTAGAAAACTTCAAGCCACAGACAGTGAACCTGCGTTTGCAAGGTATCAATAAATATCTTGAGTTTACAAAGCAGGATAAGCTTAAAGTGAAGTTTGTCAAAGTGCAGCAAAAGAACTTCTTGGAGAATGTTATTAGCGATGCCGATTATAGGTTCTTAAAGACGAAGCTCAAAGCAGATGGATACGATGAATGGTATTTCGTAGTTTGGTTCATGGCAGCAACCGGGGCACGTGTCAGTGAACTGCTGCATATCAAGGCTGAACATGTACAGACAGGCTATCTCGACTTATACAGCAAAGGTGGAAAGATAAGGCGTTTGTACATTCCTAAGAATTTGCGAACGGAAGCAAGCAAGTGGATAAACGAAAAAGGATTAACCTCTGGGTATATTTTTCTCAATCGTTTTGGCAATCGCATCACAACACGTGGTATAGCCCAACAGCTCAAACACTTTGCAGAGAAGTATGGTATCAATAGAGATGTGGTCTATCCCCACTCCTTCCGCCATCGCTTTGCAAAGAATTTCCTTGACCGTTTCAACGACCTTGCATTATTAGCTGACCTTATGGGGCATGAAAGTATCGAAACCACTCGCATCTATCTACGCAGGACTGCGAGTGAACAACAGAAAATTGTGGATAAAGTGGTGAATTGGTAATTGCTTTGCAAGCATGGCCCGATATGGCTATGCTTGCAAAGATTGCTCTATAGTATCAAAAACTGTAAATAATTCCTCTATCTTTTTCACAATACGCTTTTGTTCCGAAAGAGGAGGTAAGGACACTTTAATATTTTCCATTTTTGATTTGTTGATAATTGATATAGTTACAGCCGACGATAACAGTTGAAGTTCATTATAAAATGAAGGTGATGCACATATATAATATAGAAATAAAGAGTTCACCGCCTCTGAAGGTATTGCGCTATTGATTTGTTGGTTGGTTACCCCCTCCTGTATAAGGTATCCAACTTTACCTATAGAACCAATGCAACAAACGGCGGTACTCCCCATTGGAACAACTCTGGAGACCTTCTTACCTGCCTCTGACACATGTTCTATAGACTTCTCTAGAAATCGTCCAGCATCTAAATCTGCAGGTTTATAGAAAAGAACATCACCACCATAATAATTCGGATTTGATTTACTTGGCGTAGAACCTGTTATTATTATACTAATATCTTTGAGTCTACATATACACCACCCTTGTGGTAACTTCTCACTATGCCTGTTATCACAAGTAATTTCAGCCTTGGGATTGATGCGCTTGAGCAGTTCCGATGCTGGCTCGTCGTTCGGGTCTTGGGGTACGAGTTTGCCGTGAATGGCAAGGTCAAGGATTTTACTCTTTGCTTGCTTGATAGCAGTTTGCAAATCAGTCTCACCTTGCTCTATAGTATCAATGAGTTTGAACCAGCGTTCTATTTCAGCAGCGATACGTTGCTGTTCTTTAAGTGGTGGGAGAGGGATATGTAAGTCCGTAAATATTTCTTTATGAACTCTTTGCTGCCCAACCACTCCCTTAAAATATTTCGTGCCTTCGTGTAAATACCAATCTGATTTAAATAGATATAAATAGAACTTTGCATAAATAACAAGCGGTCGCAAAATAACCAATTCTGTTGTCCCTGCTCCATATCCATTAGGCAGATTTTTAAATACTACCGATTTGCGATTTTCAAAACAAGGTGATATTTTTGCGATACCGATATCACCGTCTTGAAAATGGCAATATCCCTTTTTGACATCCCTCCATATACGCTTAATATACGAATGCCGCCCTGTAAATCCATCTTCGACAAGTGCCATTGGTATGAATCCTATTTGCCGTTCTTCGTCAAGATTTGACTTTGGATTGAGATTGAATATATCCGAAGCTTTAACCATCACCCAGTTTTCTGGCACCTCAAACGGCACCTCCTGCTCATAATGGGGTGTATAAGAAGAATTAGACCAATCTCTCTCTTCACTGGTATATAATAAGTAAAGAAGTGAGGGTATACTACTTAACTGTATCAGAAAAGGTTACTGATAACCAACTAAAAGTATCTGATAGGGTGACTGATAACCGAAAGGTAATAGTGGGGAAAGTTGTAGCCAAAGCATTAGAAAATGGTAATAAATTAACATCAAATCGTATTACCATCTTGCAATTAATGGCTGAAAATCATTATATTACCAAGATAGAACTTGCTGCTGTAGGAATCAGTGTCACCTCTATCATGCGCAATATCGAATATATGCGTAATAAGTACCTTCGTCGTGTTGGACCAGATAGTGGTGGCTTTTGGGAAATCATAGACTAAGATGCAGCGCACCAGCCCAACCAAACGAGAATTTTGGTTGGGCTGGCTTCGTATAGGGTTATTTCAATTTGTTCTGCATTAAGCTATCTGCCTTTTGCTTCAATTCCATATCGTAACCATCGGATTTTTCCTTGATTAGCTTGATTATCTTTTCATTGCGATGAATGTCAAACACATCATTGAGCCATAGGATTTCCTTTGGACTGCAACCTCTCCATACCCTGATGATAAGGAATTTCAAGGCATCATCCTTGTATTGCTGTTTACTTTGCCACAAGAAGTAATTGCCGACCAAAGAAACAAAACAAAGGACAGATACTGCTACCATATAAGTAAAGACTTTCGAGGACTTAATGTCAAAGCTGTGCCTGTGAATATGTTCCTGCGGTATTGGATGTTCTTTCTTCTCCTGCTATTCGTGCAACATAGTTAAGACGCTTGCTACCAATTTGTCCATAGATTTAGCCTCCTCGTCCTTGATGCGCACTTGTACACCAATATACTTGTTAATCACCTCTTTTGTTCGCTGTTCATACTGATTGAGCAATTCCTGTTCCATCTGTTCGTCACGTTGTACAGGTGCAGATTGAACAGGGAGGGAAACAGAACCGTTCTCCTTTTCTTTCAGTTCCTTTAGTTCCCTGTAAATTGTTTCCAACTTGTTTTTGATTTCCTCGAAGAGGACGAATGTATTATTATCTGCCATAGTT
>NZ_KB898333.1 GCF_000377625.1 Prevotella veroralis DSM 19559 = JCM 6290
TGCGCTATCGCCTTACATTTTCCTATCATCTCTTGACATATTTAAGACCTTATATATTTCGTCGTCCACACGAAAATGCGGGTCGTAAAATCGCTTAAATGCTTCTTTGGCACATAGCGAAAGGTTCTGTGTGATATGTACCCATCTCTCATCCTTGACTTTAATAAGGTTGGAAATCTGCCCATAGAACCTGCCCGTATGCTGGAGAATGGCAATGGCTTCTCTCTCATTGTCCGTCATCTTAGGAATGGCAACCACTTCTCCATTAAGGAGTATTTCACGGCAGTAGTCTGAGAACTTCCGTCTTGTGCTTTCCGCCTTTGACTTGATGCGCTGCTTTTCCTCTAAGGTGCATCTTACCTTGATGAACTCCGTCTTGTTCATCCTCGCTTCTTCTTTACCTCGTTGCTGCCATTTGGCAGTTCTGCTATCATATCTGTTCATATAAAAGTCCTCTTTTCTTTGTTTTCAATCTTGCTTAATTTCCGAACGCTGACCGATGAGAACGGAGTGATTACGGTCTAATCTCCCCGACAGTCTGACAAGGGGAGCAAGCGCAGTTTGTAGGTACAAACTGACGTCTTGCAATGTCAGCTAACGAAACGTTTACGCATAAAGCGTTTTGTCGTCCAAAAATGAATGCTATGCATTCAGAAGATTAACTGTGTTCGTGGCATTCCCACCGTTCAATGTGTTCAGTAAAAATCTATTGTTGGTACTACCCTAAAACGGTTGAGGATTTTGAGTGAAAGGGACATCCTTTTACTCGATAGTCCTTGACCGTTTTTCTGTTGTTTACAGCTTCCTCCATTTTTCTATATCCTCACCGTATTCCTCCAAATGGATACGCACAAGGTTTTCGATGAAGCTCGAGACATTGGCTCCTTTATCTCCCAATCTACGGACAATGAAGTCCGCACGTTCCTGTGTTTCCCTGCTCAGATAGACCGCCTTTCTCTCACTTAGCTTTGTTGGAACAAGGAACGCCTGCCTGTATGCGTCAAGTGTCTCTTTTCTCATCTTGGCACTGATGCGTCGTTGAATAGTTGCATGCTCTGTATGCAGTACAGGCTCGGATGGCGTGGCATGCTCTATGGCATGTCCTGTTTCTTGTTGTTTTTGCTCTTGAATATTGTTCATTCCCTTTGCCCGAAATTCAGCTACGGTTTGTTCACTTGAACTTTCAGCTTGGTTCATACTGAAAGATTTCCTGATGGTATTTTCCATTTCCTCTTTGCTGACTGTTTTCTTATCCATACCTCTATCTTATTTTAAGTTTGACTTGTTTTATCTTGTTGCTTGTATTGGGAGTTTTTTCCAACTTTTTCTGTGGCTCACGAACACGGCTGACGTGATATTCGTTAAGGTCTTTGAAGTCTCTATAATATACGGTCATATCTTCTACCTTAAAACCTGCGTTTACAAATTCCTGCACAGCTTTTCGCCCTGCATCGTCATTATCAAGAAAAGCACGAACAGAGGTTATATTTCTTTTATTCAGGTAGTGAATACTTCTTACAACATTACTCACGGAATTCATCACAAGGCATTGGTTGGTTACTTCCCCTTTCATTGAAAGAAAAGAGAGAAAGTCCATAAATCCCTCGAACAAACAGACAGGTTGTGCCTTGTCCTCAAATATAGGGGTGATGTCTTTAGGAGCAATCGTTCCCTTGAAAGTCTTATCATCACGAAGCTCATAGCCATCCGAAGAATTGGCAAAGCCGATAGCTTCATATCTTCTTCCCCTTATCTCGTAACTGATACATTTAAGAAAGGGTGTTGCCTTTTCCAAATCAATGCAGCGTTCCTTTTTGAGGTACTCCTGCAAATGCGGCGGCAAGGTGTCTGATAGGTATATCAGTCTCCTTGTTCCGCTTGCCGTTACATGCTCTCTTTGATTTGAACTGATGGGTGTTTCTCTCTTTGGAGAATTGAAGCTGTACGCTGTATGCTCTAAAGCGTTCTGTCCCAAACGGCAGATGGCTTCCGAGAGCGTGCAGCCTTCCAAACGCATACAAAGGTCGATGATGCTTCCGCCTCTGCTTTCGGCATAGTCTATCCAAAGGTTCTTTTCCCTGTCCACCTTGAAACTCGGATGCACTTCTTCCCTCAATGGTGAGCGATACACAGCATAGGTCGGTGTTTTGCGGGCAGGCTTGATACCTTTCCTTTCGAGATATTCCACGATGGAATATCGCTTGATAGCTGATAAATCTTCTTCTTTCATTGTTTTGATAATTTAATGGGTTGAATGATAATTATTTATGCTTGTCTGTTTTATGGTTTTACCGTTTCCAAAGTTTTTCCCCTCCAAACTTTTTCATCTTTCTTCTTACTACATACTATTCTGTGATAAGTGATTGATAATCAGTAATGCTGGGTAGTATAGAACGATACTACACATTCTACTACATTTGGCTACTACAAGTTTGAAGGAGCGGGCATGGCAAGATTTTCCTAATCTTGTAGACATATATGGGGCTACCACCGTTTCTTCGTTTGCTCACCTTTATGTATCCTGCTTTCTTCAAGGCTTCGCCCATACGCTTGGCAACAAGTGGTTGGTGAGTATAAATACCCAAATAGGTGAGTATCTCCGTAGTAGTCATTAACGAATAGTTTTCATCCTCCGTTGGCTTTTCAAAGCAACGCAGCAAAAGTTCCATCTCAGCGGTTTGTACCTGAAAGTCCTCACTCTCTCTGTATAGTTCGGCAATCTCTTCATCATCAAACCAATAGCGGAAACCTGACTTTAATAGGGTTTTGGCTTCAGCATAGACATTGTCCATTGAAATACGCTTGGCTTTCTCTATGTCTATGGATAGAGCTTCAAAGGGCAGAAACCTTCTGCTGCCTGTCGGGTCGGTAAGAAAATCGTTGCCGTTCACCGATGCCACAAAGCTTGCCAAGTGGGGATGCTCCTCTACATACTTATCATACGGCATACGGTACTTGACCATCGGACAGGTGATAAGGTTCTTCAGTTCGTTCTCGTCCCACTTATTGAGGGCTTTGAGCTGGTCATCTATGTTTACGATAAGGTTCTGACCGATATAGGTAAGTGTGTCCTTTTCCTGCGGATATATTTTTCCTGTGTAACTGTAACCGTGCAGTGCTGGGGGACAGAGCAAATCGAGAAACGTTGTCTTGAACTTACCCTGCTCACCTGTCAGTACAAGGCAGGTATGGTTACGACACTCACGGTCGTCCATCGCATTGGCGACGACCGCCACAAGCCATTTGGTAAGATACGGCAACCATTTGTTAGAATTACGGACAACCACGCAGCTTGCCAAATTGGGAATCGCTTTCGGTGAAAAAGAAGACACATTACTATCCCTGCAACCGGCATCATCACAGCTACTGCTATCGCCTATATCTATCAATGGCAACCCTTTTAAATACTCCTGCACAGGATTGATGCGCGGAGAAAAACTGCTCTCGAAGATAGAGTAGAGATTATCGGAAGAAGTTACGATGCCTTCATCGCAATCAAGTTCCCTGCGGAGCGTATTGATTTCATAACGACCGACTTTTGTAAATATGCCGCTGTTCCTACTTCGGTATTCGGTTCTACCCAATACTGTATTGTATCTAAACTCGTAGTGTGTGGAGAGGTAGTTTTCTATCTCTGCATTCTTGGAGGAACTACCCCTGCGATGAGGATTTCTCCTGCTGCCTATATTGCCTGCATCTGCGTTCTTTTTCATTATTCCCTTGAATTGGTTTCCAAGAGTGAAGTTAGGGTGAGAATGCGTAACTCCCAAGCATTCAGAACCTTCTTGCATAATGTTGCGCTCGTCCGCTGCAAAATTCTTAGGAGAACAGGCTGTCAAGAAGGGTATTTATAGCCTCATTAAGCAAAAAATGGATGACAGGAAAGATAGGTTAGCAGAAATACGGATGTCGTTGTTTGCTCTCAGATGCACTCTTTTGCTTTGATTGTCTTATTAGCCTTATTTGTATAGTGGCAAAAGTATCAATCTGTCTCTTTTGTCCTTGTCATAGTGCCACAAGCTGCCACTTGAATGAAAAGTGATGGAATAAGAAATGCCCGATATTAATTTTGCATAAGACAAGCTGCGCTCGGCAAAGGATAAGTGAACTTTCCTCTGCACTCGCTTGGATTGTCTTTGCAATAAAAGAAAAAAGACGGGGCAGGAAAACGCAAATGCGAACCGATGAAACGGATTGCTCTTTTCCTGATAGTTCCCGATACTTCCCTGCTGTTCCCCACGGCTTTGAGAGGTGTACGCACGCCATTATCTTTGCCGATGAAAACTGGAAAGATTTGAAACAACAAACAATAACAATATAAAATTATGAACTATTACATCATTACAGAAACCAATTGGACAAAGCTTCGAGATGAAATCTTGAGCCTTGCCGAGAGTTGCCACAAGGCATTCGGAGAGAAAAGCAAGCATACGGACTGGCTGCACAACGGCGATGTGTGCCGGCTGCTGAACATCAGCAAGCGCACCTTGCAGCATTATCGTGATACGGGTGTGCTGCCGTTTACGCAAATCGGGCACAAGTGCTATTACAAGCGTGAAGATGTGGAAACATTGCTTCTTACGAAATCGAACAAACCTAAAAACAGACAGATATGATGGAAACAGCAAGAGACTTGAACATGGAGTCGGACGAGATGCAGTTGGTCGTCTCAGCGTTGAGAGGTGTAGGTAAACGAATAGTAGAAGTGGCGGATACACACAAGCCACTCTTTGCAGGCGAACTTTTCCTAACGGGCAAGGAAGTGTGCGAGCGACTGTATATCAGTCCCCGTACCTTGCAGGACTACCGAGACAGGAAGATTATTCCCTACACGCAGTTTGCAGGAAAGATACTCTACAAGGCTTCGGACTTGGAGAAGATGCTGGAGGAGAATTATCAGGGTAGTCAGACAGGATAAAGGCAATAAGCGTATATTGGTGAATGGATAACGGCACTTGAGCAGAGATATATCTGTTTCAAGTGCCGTTCGTTTATTGGTAAGTTCTTCGTTTAATCATTTTTCTATTCTGCGGTAAACTTTTGTCCTTTATATTCTTCTTTAAACTCCGTAACGGTCTGTCCTGTTTGTTTTTTGAAGAAACGCATTAAATGTCCCGGCTCCGAGAAATTGAATTTGTATGCCAATTCACTGGTAGTTTTGTCAGTGAATAGTATTTCATTCTTGATTTCTGTAAGCAGACGTTGTTTCAGCAGATGTACGGCCGTTTGCCCATATTGTGCCTGTACAGAAGCATTCAATGTGATGCGGCTGATGTTCAGCATGGCTGCATAGTCGGCCACTTGCTGGTATTGGCGAATATGCTTCTCTAAGAGTTGTTTGAACTCAAAGGCATGGTGGTTCTTGGGGGCATCAAAAGGCAGATGGTATTGAGCAGAATACCTACGATTAAGGGTCATGAGCAGATAATGAAGCAAGGATACGATGATGTGATAGCTGTCGGCAAGAGGATGGTTGAGTTCTTCTTTTATCCGCACAAGCAAACGCTCGTATTCTTGTTGTTCCATAGCTGTAGCCGACAGATAGGGTGGGAAATCTGTTTGGTAGCAATAAAGCAAACGATAAGTAAAGAAAGGATCGGCAAGATAGGTTGAAAGAAAATCATCACGGAAAATAAGGAAACGATAATCCGTTTGGCTTTCATCAATGTGCCACTCCTGATGGATGTGCGGCGAAAGTATCAGCACCGTATTGTCTTTCAACGCGATATGTTGAAAGCCATAACGTAGCCACCCGGATGCTTTCCTGAAGAAAAACAACTCGAAGAAGTTGGTTTTGAAAGACGGATACTCCATCAATACGCCCCGCAAACGCTCGTGCGTATCGGTATTGATGTTGAAGTCTACACCACATTCCGTTTTGCAGAAAGGAACTTGTGTAAGTTCTTGGGGCTGATTCTCTAATTTCATGCAACAAATGTACGAATAATTAACGGCTTATCAAAATGGTAGAGCATATATTATTAATGGTAGAATGTGTCTTTGTTTTATGCACTACCTTTGCACTCGTAATCAAAACAAATAGCATTATGAAAGAAATTAAAAATGTAGAAAAAGGTGAGAACTTCACCACGGTGAACGTAGGTAAGTTGAATGAAATTAAGGAATATGAGTTGGCTATGGGCAATTTCTCTATCCCAGGAAAGATGTTTGCTGGACATGCACTACAAGCAACAGGCGCAGAATTGTCTTTCCAAAGTCTTGCAGCTGGGCAGGATTATGGCACACGCCATACCCATAAAACCCATGAAGAGCTTTATTTCATTCTTAAAGGTGACGGAATTTTCGATGTAGACGGCAAACGATTTCCTGTTTCAGAAGGAAGCATCGTGAGAATTGCGCCCAATGGCAAACGTGCTTTCAAGAACACAGGCAGCAGCGAAATGCTCGTGCTTTGCGTACAATATAAGGCAAATTCGTTCTCTGATGATGATGAACCTCTGAAGGATGGTATTATGCTGGAAGCCAATGTTAAACTTTAATTTTAATAAACAATGAATATCCAACAAGTAAGAAACGCAACGATAATCGTTGAATATGGGGGAAAGAAAATTCTAATCGACCCCATGTTGGGAAAGAAAGGTTGCATGCCTCCTTTCCCCTTTAGTAGAAATCAACACCTGCGCAACCCACTTCATGAACTACCTTTTCCTGTAGAAGAGATGCTAAAAGGTGTAGATGCGGTGTTGCTTACCCATTTGCACGATGACCATATCGATGAGGCGGCTTATGAAATTATACCTAAAGATATGCGATTTTTTGTGCAAGACGAAAACGATCGGCAGGTGGTAATGTCGCATGGATTTAATCGTGTGGAAGTTGTCGGTGACAATACAAGGATTGGGGAAGTGAGCATACAAAAGGCCGAAAGCCAGCATGGTAATTTCATCATGAAGTATCCTGCTGGACATACAGCGGGTTATGTATTCACTCATCCACAAGAAAAGACGCTCTATCACGCCGGAGATACTATCTGGTATGCTGGTGTGAAGCGTAATTTGAAGCGTTTTCGCCCCGAGGTTATCACCCTTAATGCAGGTGGCAATGGCTTTCGCTTGGGTGGACGCGTTATTATGAACGATGAAGATGTGGTAAAAGTTGCTGCAGCTGCACCTGATGCAAAGTTATTTGTGACGCATCTTGAAGGCGTGAACCATAATAGCGTGACGCGTGAAATGGTGAGAAAGCGTGCGGAAGTGGCAGGAATTTTAGACCGCGTCTTTATTCCTGAAGACGGTGAAACGGTAGAGGATTTATAAAGAATAAAGGAAGATATATGGCAAAAACACTCATTGGAACGAAAGAGGTGCGTGGCATCATGACCAAGTCCAACCTCCCTGTTGGTGGCTATTCGGTGAATCCATACGTGGGGTGCACCCATGCTTGCAAGTATTGTTACGCCTCATTCATGAAGCGCTTCACAGGACATAAAGAAGAATGGGGCGCTTTCTTAGACGTGAAGCATTGGCCTGCAATCAAGAATCCGAAGAAATATGCCGGACAACGCGTGGTTATTGGATCAGTGACCGATGGGTATAATCCCGAAGAAGCAACGTTCCGCAGGACACGTAAACTGCTTGAAGAGCTCAAAGACAGCGATGCAGAAATACTCATTTGTACAAAGAGCGACCTCGTGTTGCGCGACCTTGACCTGCTCCGGCAAATGAAGAAAGTCACCGTATCGTGGTCAGTCAACACGCTTGATGAGACATTTCGTGCCGACATGGACAAGGCTGTGAGCATAGAGCGGCGCATCGCAGCCATGCGAAAGGTCTACGAGGCGGGCATCCGAACCATTTGTTTTGTGTCGCCCATCTTCCCTGGCATCACCAATTTCAAAGCTATTTTTCATGAAGTGAAAGATATTTGCGACCTCTTTTGGCTTGAGAACCTCAATCTGCGGGGTGGTTTTAAGGCCAACATTATGGGTTATATCAAATCATACTATCCCCATTTGTTCCCACTTTATGAAGAAATCTATTTGCATAAAGACCGAACATATTGGAAGCAATTGGAGCAAGAGGCTGCGAAAATGGCGCAGGAGGCTCAATGTAAGTATGTGGATAATGAATTGCCTTACGAACGAAGTCCCAAAGGACATCCCTCGATAGTGAATTATCTTTATCACGAAGAAATCAGAGGGTCAGGAAATACGGGTAAAAGGAATGTTATGCAATAAAACAGATGCGTATCTCTACTGTTGATAGACTACTTGGAGAATAACTACTTATAAGGCTTTCGGTATACTTGAAGGCCTCAAAAACATAGTTGTGTGTAGTTAGACGGTAGTAATAACCATTCCTACTTTCTGACTACAATACCAACCCTTTCTCTTTCACTGTATTATCCCTTCTTGTAGTAATGTAGTAGGATAATATCGGTGAAAGAGAAAAGTATATCAATTGATACTGTCACTGCAGTGTAGGTATATCTGCTCCACTACAGGTAAAGGGCGTTGTAGCTCTCGACAGAGGTGTTTTCTGAACAAATGGGCTTCCATGCTGTCCAATTGATAAGACAAAGCGATGATGATAGTAAGCGGATAAAGCAAGGCATAACCTCGCAGCCGTCCGTTCACGTAGACTTCCTGCTCCCCTGTATCCCTTTCGTCGGGTTGCAGGGGAGAGACTTTTAGTAGAAGTTGCAGACGATAATTGAGCTTCCTCCATGTTACACTAAAGAAATCCACCAGTTCACTCTCTGTCATTGCTATTTCGCCTTTGCCTTTGCGAGTGATTTGCATATTATCGCCCCACTCGAAATAGCTTCGCTCTCTTTTTGTTTGATGGTGATTGACATTCATACGGTTTCCTCCTTCGTTTCTTTTGTCTGATGTTTCCTTATCAACCTGTCCATGTCCTCCGAAATCTTATTGTCCGTCACCTGTGCGTAGATTTGAGTACTGGATATAGAGGCGTGCCCCATCATCTTGGCAATGCTTTCGATAGGTATCCCTGCACTTAAACTCATCGTGCCGAACGTGTGCCTTGCCATGTGGTAGGATAACCGCTCTCTGATACCGCAAGCCTTGCCCACAATGCTTAGCTTTGCACTCATTACGCTACGGCTGCAATTAGTTCGGAAGATAAAGCTGTTGTCTTTGTCTTTCACCGTCTGCATTTCTTTCATGCTGGGTTGCTCTTCCTTACATTGATTGATGATGACCTCAGCTATCGGGTGCAGGGGCACAATAAACTCCACCTTTGTCTTCTGCCTTTCTTTTCGGATATATTTCTGTCCGTCGGCTGCCGTTTGAATGTGTCCAAATTGCAAATGTTCCATATCAGCAATAGCCAAGCCCGTAAAGCATGAGAAGATAAACATCCGTCTTGCTTGTTCTGCTTCCTTATCAATTACTCTCAATGCCATGAGTTTGGCAACATCGCTCTTTTGCAGAAAGCGTATCTTCTGTTCCGCTTTCTCATACTTGGCTTTCTCAAAAGGATTACAGCGAATGAGCCTTTGACTGACCACACGATACATCAGCCTACTCAACCAGCAAAGGTAACGATTCATGGTAGCTGTTGCCAAACCTCGCTTTTTCAGATAGAAACGGTATTCTTCAAACAAGTCTTCCGTTATAGTGGCTATGACTATATCCGTCATTCCCTTATCCTTTACAAACTCCGTAAGTAACTTATCTGAATAAAGAAGATTCTGATAGGTTCCCTCAGCTTTTGATTTGCCCACGCACTCTTTAACGGATTGCAGTTCGGCTTTACTAATGGCAAGAAGCGTTGTCGGCATGGTGGCTATTCCCTGCAAACGGTTTTTAAGCAGTTCCACACTTACCACCCCGTCATTTATCAGAATATCCTGATAGGTCTTCTCTACAAGTTCTCTGAACTCGCCGATTCTTTGATTAGTCTTCTTATCGGTTGTCAGTCCTTTCCTGCTGTTCCACTCGGAGGATTTGCATTCCTCGCCTGTGGTAATGGCGGTGCTCTTTCCGTCTATGGTGATACGGCAGAGAATGGCGGTCTTGCCGTCTGCCTTTATTTTCTGTCTGTTGATGTAAAACAATATCTTGAATGTACTTCTCATAAAAAATCTTGGTTAAATGGTTAAACGTAAATCTTCTGTGAAAGAAAGGAAACGGTTAAACTCCTCAAAGAGTTTCTGTGGTGTTACCTTTGCATAACGTTCGGTCATACTTACGTTCGTATGTCCAAGCATCTTGCTGACTGTTTCAATAGGAACGCCCTGCTCCAATGTGATAAGCGTGGCAAAGGTGTGCCTTGCAGTATGCGATGTAAATGGAAAAGAAATACCTGCCCGTAATCGCAAGGCTTTGAGACAGGACTGATAAGTGGGATATTTGATGAAAGGCAGCAGTGTTTCCCTTTCATCGCTGTGCATTTTCTCAATTAACCGAACAGTTTCCGGCAACAACTTGATACGGCAAAGTACACCTGTCTTCTGTCGGTTGAACTTTAACCAAAGGCTACCCTTATCATCACGGACAAGATGCTTCTTGCTTAACTCCATCAAATCACAATAGGCTGCACCGGTATAACAGGCGAAGAGAAATACATCACGAGCTGTTTCCATTTCCTCTTCCAATTCATCAAAGCGGAGTGCTTTGAGTTTATCCAATGCCTCTTTGTCAAGAGCTTTGGGTGTTTTCTTGTCTCCGCGTTCTATATGAGCCTTATCAAACAGAAGCGTATCAGTCAACCCCTCGCGATAAGCCAGCCTGCAGACGGTCTTCAAATCTGCCGCAACTCTGAAAAATGTGCTTTGCTGATGACCAAGCTCACCGAGACAGAACGCCTGCAACTCATAGATAAAGTTTTCTGTCAACTGCGAGAATGCTAAATCCGAAACATGGTATTTCTTCTGAATGAACTCTTGCAACCGTTTCCGAGTGGAATGATAGGCAGACACAGACTCTTCCTTGATGTCTATACCGATATGGCTTTCTTTCTCCTTGATGAGCATATCCAGCCTCTCGATAAGCATACATCTTGCCTGTACGCTGCCTTGAAACCGTTCTTTCACATTAGTTGCATCAAATGGCTGTCCTTTGGCAATCAAAGACTGATAGGCAGATTGAATGGAAAGCAACAAATTCTCCAATCTCCCATTAATCTCCACCGCCTCACGGCTCTTGCCGTCCATCCTGCTCTCACGTGAATTCCACAAGTCGGGGTTGCAGGAAAGTTTACAACTGAACTGCGCAATACTCCTTCCAAGTGTTATCCGCCCCATAATCGGGGCTTTACCTGATTTGCCTATACCGCTCTTTTTAAGGTAGAGCAACACCTTCATTTTCTCTGTTTTCATACGCTTTAATATTTGTGGGCAAAATTACCCGAATTAAAGCGTTCCTCACTTATGCAGAAAACTGCCGACCGAAGCAACAGCCACACGAACGATAATAATTCAGTTACCTATTTCTTCTCCATCGTTACCAACATCAAAACAAGGTAACACTCTGGTAACTGAACTTCTGCCTAAATCTGCATGTTTCTGCCCTTTACAAATAGAGCAGTATTATGCCAATTCGTGTATTTCCTCCTCATTATCAGTTAGTTTACATCAATTTCGATATTTCTTCTTTTTCATTGATTAGTTACGTGTATGTACAATCAATTATACAGGTGTGTATAACTAATTATACAAACGTGTATAACCAATTATACAGACGTGTATAATCAATTATACAAACGTGTATAATTCATTATACAAACTTGTATAAGACAGTACTCTAACTTAGAATGCCGTAGTAATGCAACTATCTATTGGGCGTTCATCCTTATATAGAGTGCCTCATACAAGTTAGTAAAGCCTAAAAGCCAACTGAAAGGAGTTGTTAAAGTCTGCCAATATTGCAGCTTATTCAAATTAAATAGGTAATTTTGTCAGTCGAATGAATACAAGAGAATTACAACAAACCAAGCAGAGATATAACATCGTAGGTAACAGCGATGGACTGAATCACGCCTTAGACGTAGCACTTCAAGTTGCGCCTACGGATTTGTCTGTATTAATTATCGGTGAGAGTGGTGTCGGTAAGGAGATTATCCCACGCGTAATCCACGATAACTCACCACGTAGAAGGGAGAAATACTTCGCAATTAACTGTGGTTCTATCCCTGAAGGAACTATCGATAGCGAGCTCTTTGGTCACGAGAAAGGCTCTTTTACAGGTGCTATCGGTGAGAGCGAGGGATATTTCGGTATAGCTAATAAGGGTACGATCTTCCTCGATGAGGTGGGCGAATTGCCTATCGCAACACAAGCACGACTGTTGCGTGTGCTGGAGACGGGAGAATATATACGTGTGGGGGGACAGGAGATTCGTAAGACAGACGTGCGCATTGTTGCCGCAACGAATGTCAACATGCGTAAGGCTATCAGCGAAGGTAAGTTCAGAGAGGACTTGTTTTACCGCTTAAATACGATTCCTATTCAGATGCCACCACTTAGGGAACGTGGGGAAGATATTATCTTGCTCTTCCGTCTGTTCGCTATGCAAATGGCGGAGAAGTATCGTATTCCGAAGATTACTCTAACCGAGGAAGCACGCCAAATAATGCTGCAATATAAGTGGCCGGGCAATGTTCGACAGTTGAAGAACATTACGGAACAGATGTCTGTGCTGAGTGAGAAGCGGGAGATTGATGCAGAGACCTTGCTCCACTTCATACCCCGCGATCAGGATAGTACGCAGTTGGCAACTATTCCAAACGGCAACGGCTCGCCGAGTTATGAGAGCGAACGAGAGATATTGTATAAGATTCTATACGAGCTAAGGGGTAATGTGAGTGACTTGCGTCGTGACCTTAACAATGTACGGAAGCAGTTAGAAGAGAGTAGGCAACTCAATGGTGCAAGTGGGTTCCAACCTGCACCAACGACAACCTCTAACCTACCATCAGCTCCTAACAAACAAACGATTAGTACTCCAATAGAGCAAGTAGAGGATGCGGTAGCAGAGGAAATATCAGAGCCAGAGACGCTCAATCTTAACGATATCGGAAAGCAATTAGTGGAGAAAGCATTAGAGCGCAATCATGGGAACAGGAAGAAGGCTGCGCAAGAGCTCGGTATCAGTGACCGCACACTCTATCGCCGTATTAAGCAGTATGGATTGGAGAAGGATTCTATAGAATAAGGACTTCACAGAGCGATTCTAACATAAGATGAATAATAGAAAGAGATTTAAGTCAATGCGCTTAGGCAAGTGGGGGCTCGCAATTACTTGTGTGCTTCTGTTGGCAGCATGCAGTGTTTCCTATAAGTTTAATGGTGCAAGTATCAATTATGATAAGGTGCATACGATTCAGATTGTGGACTTCCCTATCAGATCTGCTTACGTATGGGGACCTATGGGACCAATGTTCAACAATCAACTGAAGGACGTCTTTGCTAACCATACACGTTTGCAACAAGTAAAGCGGAATGGTGACTTAAAGATCGAAGGTGAGATAACGCAGTACCAACAACGCAATAAGAGTGTGTCTAGCGAGGGTTACTCGGCTCAGACGGAACTTTCGATAACGGTGAATGTGCGCTTTACGAATAATACAAACCATAAGGAAGATTTCGAACGCCAGTTTACTGCTACGTCTAGTTACTCTACTACGCAAAGTCTAAACTCCGTACAAGAGAAGTTGGTTACGGATATGATAAAGGATTTAACTGACCAGATCTTCAACGCTACAGTTGCTAACTGGTAATCCGAAAGAACGCTATTCACTAATAATCATCGTCTATCACACATCAACCAATGGATATTGCCAACCTCATTAAACATCCGGAGAAACTGAACAAGGAGACCTTATACAGTCTTAGGAGTCTGCTTGCGCTATATCCTTACTATCAGCCAGCACGCATCCTTCTGTTGCAGAATCTCTTCTTAATGCACGACCCTACGTTTGATGATGAATTGCGCCGGGCAGCTGTCTATATCTCTGATTGCCGCATACTCTTTAACCTTGTTGAGGGTATTCACTATCAACTGGCAACGCAAGAGAAGCAGGCAGAAACTAATCAGAAAACTATTACAGACGACAAGCAACCTACACAACAAGCAGAAGAAGATCGTACTCGCTCACTCATTGACTCCTTCCTTGATCAAATTCCAGAAGATAATGGCGAAGAGGCAACAACACCTCATAGGAAACCGACACCCGCTGATGCTACCGTTGATTACGTAGCTTACCTACTTGAAAGCGAGAGCGAGCAGAAGCAAGATACTACTCCACAGCTGAAAGGGCAAGAACTAATTGATGATTTCATTAATAACGAGGGTGGTAAAATTACCCTACAAGAGGAAACAGAATACGAACCCGAGGATAAGGATGATGATGAAGCAGCTGAAACAGAGGATACTGGTTACTTCACCGAAACCTTAGCTCGCATTTATATCAAACAGGGTCGATATTCCAAAGCACTGGAAATTATTAAGCGATTAAATTTGGTATATCCGAAAAAAAATCGTTACTTTGCAGACCAAATACGTTTCTTAGAGAAATTGATAATAAATAACAATAATAAATAAGACAAGAAAATGTACACGTTATTCGTAATCCTTATTGTGATTGCTGCCCTCTTGATGATAGGAGTTGTCTTGATTCAAGAGTCAAAGGGAGGTGGTCTATCGTCTAACTTCTCTTCATCTAATGCCATCATGGGAGTTCGTAAGACTACTGACTTCATAGAGAAAGCTACATGGGGTTTGGCAATTGCAATGGTTGTTATCAGTATTGCAAGCGCATATGTTGCTCCAACAGCAAACACAGATGAGAGTGTTATAGAGAAAGCTGCAACGGGCAATAACGCAACAAATCCTAACAACTTACCTAACTTTGGTGCAAGTCAGCAGAAGCAAGCAGCCCCAGCACAAGGTGGGCAGGGCAACGCTCCACAGGCTCCAGCTACTCCTGCTAAATAAGGAATAATATTAAAAAAGTACGGGGAATATTTGGTTAGTTCAAATAAAAGCCGTACTTTTGCACACGCTAAAAAGAAATAGCCAACACGGTGGATGTAGTTCAGTTGGTTAGAGCGTCAGATTGTGGTTCTGAATGTCGTGGGTTCGAGTCCCACCCTCCACCCTTAAGAGCGGAAGACTTATTTAGAAGTCTCCCGCTCTTTGTTTTGTTTGCTTACTATAGTTATCTTTACAAAACATGATACATGCGAGTTAGAACGCTGACATATATGTATTAGGATCATTAAAACATAGGTATCAGAACGCTGATACGTATGTTCAAATTAGGACATCACTAAGAGTAATAATGAAAGAAAGCCGTGTTACGAATCATTACTCGTAGCACGGCTTTCTCTATGAGGTGTCAGAAGGGTTTAATCCCAGTTAGGATTCTGCTTTAGAACACCCTTTGATAAATCGACTTCTGTCAATGGGATAGCCCACAGATAATCGCGATTAGGATTGAACTTACGCTGTTCTACAAGGAACTTCGTGCCGTCAGGACGCATACCATAAACGGGTTTCTTCACGTCAGCCTCCGTCGTCTTATAGCTACGTGTATCGAACAAGTGAATGCCTTCAAACGCAAACTCGAGGCGACGCTCAAGCCTAATTGCCGCACGCATCTCATCCTTGGTCATACCAGAAGCTAATACTGGGAGATTCACACTAGGGCGTTGACGAATCGCATTCACAGCAGCATAGACTTGATTGTCAGGTGAAGCAAGTTGTTCGTTACGTGCCTCTGCATAAGTGAGGAGTACCTCTGCATAGCGAATATAAATGAAGTTTGTCCAGTCGTAATTATTGATACCATCGTTCTCTGGATTCATATATTTACGCATGCAATAGCCCGTGCGAGTGTGGTTGCCATCACCAATACTGTTCGTCGTGTACTCATGTCCTGCAATCATCGAACCATTCCATAGGATAGAGGCTGCTAAGCGGGGATCTCTGTGCTCGAACGGATGATTAGGGTCATAGAGTGGTGAATCTTGAATAGACTTACCATCAGTGCAAGGGTAGGCATCCACTAAGTCTTGCGTTGGCGACAAGGCTTCCCAACCACCCATTACAATAGGTGCAAAGAATAGTCCTATCATGCTTCCCTCGCTGGAGTTCTTAGGATTCGACAGGTATTCTCGGTCGAAGATAATCTCGTTACAGCCTTCTGCAACAGGTTGGAAGAGGTTGGCATAATCGCTATAAAGCCCATACTTACCCATGTCCATCACCTTCTTAGCAGCTTGTTCTGCCACGTCATACTTGTGCGCATAGAGCGCCAAGCGGGCTTTGAGCGCATAGCAAGCCCCCGCACTAGGTTTTCCATGGTCGTAACTCTGACGAATGTCAGGCAATGCAAGGGCTGCCTTATCAAGCAAACTAACAATGTAATTATAGGTAGCTTCCTCTGAAGCGCGCTCTGGCATTGGTTCTCTCAATGCCAGTGGACGATCGAGAATAGGCACACCTCCCATGAACTTCATTAATGTTGAATAGAAAAAGGCTTCTAGGAACTGCACTTCCCCTGTAAGTCTTGCCTTGTCAGCATCAGACATGGGCACCTTATCTATATGCTGATAGAACACCAGACAACGGCGTATCCCTCCATAAGCGGCATCCCAAACCTGTTGAAAGTGTGGATTCGATGATACTGCTGTACCCGCTGACAGCGAGCCTTGCTCTGCCCCCACGTGTACAGGCACAGCGTTATCTGTATAACAATCAGTCATAATAGTGTGGTTCTCGGGGGCAACCAGATAAAGATTAATACCCGTCACGAACTTCTCAGCCTCTGCTGGAGTCTTCCAGAAAGAGACATCCGAATATTTGTCTTTAGGGTCACGCTGCAAGAAACTATCATTACAAGAAGTAAAGAAAGACAGCGCAAACAGACAAGCAGCGATACTATATTTTGTTCTCATGATTGTAATCTTTTAGAATGTTATGTTTAGACCTATAGTATAATTACGAGTCAATGGATAGTAGTTACCACTTACTAGTTCTGGGTCAACACTATCGAAGCTAGAGATGGTAAAGAGGTTATCAATGCTACCATAAATACGCATCCTACTAACGCCATACTTGCTCATTAGCTTTGCAGGAAGCGTATATCCAAGCTGGATATTACGCATCTTCAAGTAAGAAGCATCCTGTACCCAGAAGCTCGAAATGAGCCTATTTTTCTTATCCGTCATCGACAGTCTTGGCATCGAAGCATTAGGGTTATCCTCCGTCCAACTATCTAGGTACTTGCTTGTCACCTTACCGCCATTATAGAAGGCATAGCGTATCTCGGGCACTGGTAAGCCTTTCACGTCGGCCGCACCTTGTAATACTGCACTCAAATCAAAGCCCTTATACTGCAAGTTGATATTAATGCCATAGTTGATCTTAGGGAAGTATGAGCCCAGAATCTTACGGTCGTTACTGTCCACCTTATCGTCATTATTGAGATTACGATACTTCAAATCGCCTGGAACTGGATCGCCCATTGACTGCTTGACATGGTCGTTTATCTCCTGTTGAGAACGGAAGATTCCATCACACACATAGCCATAATAAGCCCAAAGAGGGTCGCCTACCGACTGCCCGGGGACATCACCCCCACTGAGGTCGACTATCTTATTATGCACATAACTGAAGTTTCCTGTTATAGAATAGACGAAGTCGCCGATATGATTATTGTAACTCGTTTGAAGTTCGAAACCTGTATTACGCACCTTACCAGCATTCTGCATAGGAGGATCAACACCCAAGATACCAGGAACAGGGAGCTGCAAAAGGATATCGCGAGTATCCTTACGGAACACATCCAACGTGAAGTTCAGCTTGTTACTAAAGAGAGTAGCGTCAATACCGAAGTTCCACTGCGCTGTCTTCTCCCATGTGATATTAGGGTTTGCCATACGTGATGAGATGGAGATACCCGACTGTAACTGGTCGTTGTAACTATAATCGTAACCGTAACTGTAAGTGTTCTGGTAAGGATAATAGTTGACAGAACCATCAGAATTAACGGTCTCTTGATTGCCAAGCAATCCCCATGAGAGGCGCAACTTCAGGTTGTTAAGCCATGAGCGAGTAGACTGCATGAAGGCTTCTTCAGACACTCTCCAACCTAAAGAGAACGAAGGGAATGCACCGAAACGCTTATTCTTTGGAAAGCGTGAAGTACCATCATAACGCAAATTAGCCTCAAAGAGATACTTATCAGCATATACATAATTAATACGCCCAAAGGCTGAACGCAGTGCATACTCAACCTCATTGCCATCCGTACTCTGCCCTTTTACTTCACCAGCACTCAACTGATCGAGTGAATTAGGTAAGTTCTTTCGCATTGCATAGAGGTAACGTGTTTGCTGATAAATTTGAGATAAGCCCAGTAAACCACTAATGCTGTGCTTCCCGAAAGTCTTGTTATAATCGAGATAAGCCTGTAGGTTCGTCTCAAAATACTTGATGTCGTACTCTGAGATATAGCTTTGTGTGGTCTTCACCAACGATTCTCCACCCGCATTAATACCATAGAATGGCATGGACATACTATGTACAGGATTGTCAGAAAGGCTGAATGAAGAAGCAGCAATACCACGGAATTTCAAGCCATCTACGATGTCCACCGTCAATCCAAGATTACCTTGAACACTCGTCACAACGTCTGTGCTCGTTCCACCCATTCGAGCGGAAGCAACCGAGTTATGCTCATTCTTAAAGAGAGGATAGTGCCCATTCGCATATTGGATGGCTGTTGTAGGTGCCTCTCTAAAGGCATAATGCATCAAGTTGCTCACCCCTTCGGCAGGAGAGGTTTGCTTACTACGATAGAGCGAGAGATTCGTTGACAGCTTCACGCGCTTATTTATTTGTGCATCAAGGTTGGTTAAGATATTAAACTTCTTGTAGTTTGTGTTATAAATCAAGCCGTTCTTATCGTAATAGTTCATCGCTAAAGAGTAGACAACACGCTCTCCTCCACCCTTTATTCCTACGTGATGGTTATGGAAGAAGCCCTTTTCACTTAGCAAAGCACCCAACCAGTCAGAGTTAGGATAGCGGTCGGGATCGCTACCATCTTTGAACTTCTGTAGGTCTGCCTCACTGTAAGGTGCAGCTTGCCCATCGTTCTTGTAGGCAAGATTCATCAGTTTCGCATAGTCATAAGAACCAACATACTTAGGCATACGAGTGGCTTGTTGCCAACCAACATAGCCATCATAAGTGACGGTTGTACGCCCCTTCTGTCCATGTTTCGTTGTAATGAGAACAACACCATTAGCAGCTCGAACGCCATAGATGGCAGAGGCTGCAGCATCCTTCAATACCGATATATTCTCTATATCGTTAGGGTTTACAGCACTCAAACTGGACTCTACTCCGTCGACTATCACCATCGCACTGGAGTTGCCCATGGTGCCTAATCCACGCACACGGAGGATTCCTTGATCGGCACCCGGCATACTGGAGTTCTGAATAATAGTAACACCTGGCATGAGACCTGTCAACATGTTCGACACGTCACTACCTGTGCGATTCACCAACTTATCGGCTGATACAGTAGCAATAGAGCCCGTCAAGTTCACCTTCTTTTGGGTTCCATAGCCAACAACCACAACATCGTCCAACACCTTATGGTCTGTTTCTAAGGTGATGGAATAATCTGTTTTGCCAGCTCTCACTACGAAGGTCTTGGACTGGAAACCCACACAACTCACAACTAACTCGGTTCCGTCCGTCGCATCCATCGTAAACTTACCATCCACATCGGTGACAGCTCCACTGCGTTCGCCCTTCTTCACGATGTAAGCTCCTATAATGGCTTCACCGTTATTGTCCGTCACCATACCATGAATTACATTGCTCTTCTGCTGCACAACCATGACAGCATTATCCGCCGGAGACGCTAAACCAACCATTGGGAGCATGCAACACGATGTAGCAAATAGGCTCGCCATGAATAGTCTCTCGCCCCTCCTTGCAGACTTGAGGTCATTCTTTGTTTTTCTCATAAGATCATATTGTTAGATTAGTATATAGCTTCTATGATTTAGGCATGTACTGGTATCACGCGTCAAATATAGACAATAAATCTGTACCAAGCAACTAATTAGAAGATTTTCTCATATATTTTTTATGCAGCGAGGCTCTCTATAAGAATATACATAAACAATACATCTATAGGAGACAATCGTAATTAGTAGGGACAGACGCCCTCGTCTGTCCGCCCGCTTACCCCTGATTAGTTAATAATGAATATTCTATTTAGCGGACAGACGAGGGCGTCTGTCCCTACTTGTGGTACTCGCTCCAATTAAAGGAGTATAGCGGATGAAAATAAGGAAAATATCTCCTTGTTATAAGGAAAGCCTCTCCTCGCTATAAGGAAAGGCTTTCTTCACCATGAAGAAACGCCTTCTTCCAATCAAAGGAACGCCCTCCTCACTAACTCCCGTTAGACACTCCCCTCCTTTAGAGGGGTCGGGGAAGGCTTTAGGGGAGGTTGAGAGGGGTTATAACATTCGGAGAAAAGGCGAGAATGAGATGCTTTACAAAAGAAAAAGGATGCCTTAGAACAGTTCTAAAGCATCCTCTCTCTTATATAATATAAGGTGAAGACTACTGCATGTCATAAACTACTTGCATGAGCTTCTTACCTAATGCATCGGCAGCCTCTATCGTGTTAGCCTCGCTGTAGACACGAATAATAGGTTCAGTGTTTGACTTGCGGAGATGAACCCATGCGTCTGGGAAGTCGAGCTTCACGCCATCAATGTCCGTAACATGTACGTCTTTCTCTTGACCATACAACTCCTTTACACGAACAAGGATTGCATCTACATCGGTCTCTGGCGTGAGATCGATACGATTCTTTGCTATGAAATACGCTGGGAAAGTCTTGCGTAACTCGCTTGCCTTCATTCCCTTTTGTGCCAATGAGCTAAGGAATAAAGCTATACCAACGAGTGCATCACGTCCATAATGGCTCTCTGGGTAAATGACGCCACCATTACCTTCACCACCGATAACGGCTCCCACTTCCTTCATCTTTGTGGTTACGTTAACCTCACCGACTGCTGATGCATAATACTTGCAGCCATGCTTCTCGGTTACATCACGTAGGGCACGCGTTGAAGAGAGGTTGCTAACGGTACTACCCTTCACATGGTCGAGGATAAAGTCAGCCACTGTGACGAGCGTGTACTCCTCTCCATACATCTTACCATCCTCTTGGATGAATGCTAAACGATCCACATCAGGGTCAACAACGATACCGAGATCATAGCTACCTTTGGCTACTTCGTCCATAATACCCGTTAGATTCTTCTCAATAGGCTCTGGGTTATGAGCGAAGTCACCTGTTGGTTCACCATTAAGGAACTTATATTCAACGCCAAGACGGTCTAGCAACTTAGGGAGGATGACGCCACCAACAGAATTGATAGAGTCTACAACCACACGGAACTTACGCTTCTTGACTGCCTCAAGGTCGAGCAATTCAAGCTTCATAACCGCATCTATGTGACGTTCATCAAATGAGTTATCATCCGTGTAACTCCCTACTCCATCTACATCAGCATATTCGAAGTCTTCACGTGCAGCTATATCAAGTACCTCTGCACCATCAGCAGCAGTCAAGAACTCCCCTTCCTCGTTAAGAAGTTTCAGTGCATTCCAGTGACGAGGGTTGTGAGAAGCAGTGATAATAATACCGCCATCAGCACCACTCATACGCACGGCAAGCTCTGTGGTAGGCGTTGTAGCAAGCCCAATGTTGATTACATCTGCCCCAATACCCATCAACGTGCCACATACAACATTCTTAACCATAGGTCCAGAGATACGTGCATCACGCCCAACAACAATCTTTAGCTTCTTTCCTGGGTGCTTACGAGCGATGAAAGTAGCGTAAGCTGATGTGAACTTAACAATATCCAGCGGGTTTAAAGTATCCCCCGCACGACCTCCGATAGTACCACGGATGCCGGAAATAGATTTAATAAGAGTCATGCTTAAATATCTTTTTGAGTGCGCTTGAGCGTTCTCTATTATATGTCAAAGTGTTAGCCGTTAGAGACCACGCTGATAGGTTATATCATAAAAACATGGATAAACATTGCGAGACGCTGATATCTGCCCTTGTTGTGATGGGACGATTAGCCTCACATGTGCCAGTGTTGAGGTAGCAGAAGTGATACGTCCTATCTTTATATAAGGTAATGGTACGAGCCAACCAGAAGGCACTGATGCTGTCTTATAAATATTATACATCACACTAGAAGATGGATCGAACGAAGCCGTATAAGTGCCACTTGTGTTTGTCACCGACATCTTATCGACCCAACGTCCATAGTAGAGAATATTATTCGTAAGCTGTAAGGTGTCACGAAGAACATTGTCTTCACGGAAGCGACAAAGCACTGTTGCGGTCTCACCTTGCTTAATAGGACTACCTGTTCCCTTGTCTACTATCTGCATATAAACGCCCGTATTCTTAAAGAGGACATACTGGTTTTTGGTAGTATTTGTCGTAAAATTCTGCTTCTCAAACGCATCTTCTGTGATGACATTAATGCCATGCTTGATGATATACTTACTAATTGCTTTCTTCTCTCTATCGAGCTGGTCTGCATAAGTCTCACCCTTACTACATGAATCAAAAGCGAGTATTACAGCCAACATGGCTATGAGAAATGATATCTTCTTCATTCGTTTTCGTTCGTTTCTATCGTTTAATTATATCTTGCAAAGGTAAGAAAAGTATTTTAGAAAGGACTTATTCAATATTAGAAAATATATTAAATCAACCTTGCCAGCCTGCTATCATCGTTATCATAAGTTGGTTATCCGCTCTTATCAAGCCTCTATTAAGAGTAAGGCTTATATGAGTTTCGTTTCATAGAACAGGGTTCTACGAACTACCTATAAGTGATTTTTAGCAGAGAAAGATGTATGTTACATTATTATTTTCGTATATTTGCAGTGAAGACCTATACATATATAAAGCATACACATCATGGATATAACAACATCTGAATTCATATTACGGCTGTTCATAGCAGCTATGTTGGGGGGAGCAATCGGTCTTGAACGTGAATATCGTGCTAAAGAAGCAGGCTTTCGAACGCATTTCTTGGTGGCGTTGGGCAGTGGTTTGTTTATGATTCTATCTCAGTTCGGCTTCAATGATGCGTTAAGTCTACACGAACACATATCCCTTGACCCCAGTCGTATCGCTTCGCAAGTGGTAACAGGCATTGGTTTTATTGGTGCCGGAACGATTATCTTTCAGAAACATGTGGTGCGTGGACTCACCACAGCGGCTGGTTTATGGGTGACATCTGCCATCGGTATGACAGCAGGAGCAGGTATGTACGTACTCTCCATCGCAACAACTATACTTGTTATCTTATGTTTGGAAGCTCTTTACTTCATCCTGCAACGCTTCGGAACACGCAATATTAACGTTACATTCAGCACTCCTAAAGAGCAAAATATTCAGCTTGTCCTACAGCAATTACGTGAGAAAGAGGTGATAATAGACTCCTATGAGATGAATCGTAAGGACACATCATCAGGCTATTATTACGTTGTAACAATGGAAATGAAGCTTAAAAGGAACCACTATCAAAGTCATTTACTCAACTTCATGGCGGAGTTTAAAGATGTAACGGTGGAGAGTATGGAATAGAGAAGAAGCCTCCCCCCCGCCCCCTCTCCGAATAGAGAGGGGAGTGAATAGCCTCATTTCCAATAGAACAAACAACCCGTTTACTGGTTTACTCGTTTACTTGTCAACCTGCCAAACAACTCGTCTACTTGTTTACTCGTAAACTTGTCAACTTGAAACCACCATCTCCAGAATCTGTACAAGAGGCTTGTAATACCATTACAAAGCACTTGGAGAAGTATTACAAAGCACTTGTAATCTTCTGGAATGCCATTCGGCTGTCCCCACTTTGTAAGTAAATGACACCACAATAAGCAAAGCCTAGACGAGACAAAGCCTTTTGCATGGGGCGATTATCAGCATGAGTATCTATGCGAAGAGCATGAGCTACGGAAGAACAATAGGCGATGATGTCCGCCATAATACCATGAACTCCATCCATAGAAGCCACTCGATGAATAACATAATACGGACTATCATCCAACCAATGACCACCTTCTATATAAGAATAGGTGGGCTCTGGTCCCGGCAAGAAAGCAAAAGTTGCAATGGGATTATCATTCTCACAAAGCAAGAAAGAGCCGTTTCTCTGTATATCCTGCTCTATTGTCTGTTGCGCAGGATAGCCCTTTCTCCACTGATTAAGATTACCAGCTGCTATCATCTTCTCCCTTCCCTGCCGCAGAAAATCCATAATAATTGGTAAGTCATCCATACTTGCTTTGCGAATAGTTCGCCTATCAGAATAGTGCTCAGAATCTATTTTCTGCATACGATTATATCACTTTTATAAAACGTTAATACAAAGATATGAAGAAAACATCAAAGATAATTGCGAATGAGAAAATTAATATGTATTTTTGCTCCCAGAATCGAATACTAACTTTAACAAGCATAGACAATGGAGAATAACCTTACTTTGCGCTCAGCTAATAGGCTGGAGGCGCACCTTAAAAAGAATGCACACGAGTTTACAAAAGATGACATCAAGCAGGTTGTAAGTGACTTGAACATCAGAATGATAAACTTTATGTATCCCGCTGGTGATGGTCGATTGAAGACCTTAAACTTTATGCTTCACTCACCAGAGTACTTGGAGACAATCCTAACCAGTGGTGAACGTGTGGACGGATCGTCACTTTTCAGCTTTATAGCTGCGGCTAGTAGTGACCTTTATGTTATGCCTCGTTTCTCAACGGCATTCATTGATCCGTTCTCAGAAATACCTACTCTTTGTATGCTCTGCTCATTCTTTGATCGTGATGGAAACCCTCTCGCATCATCACCCGAGCACACTCTTTGCAAGGCAATGGCTGCCTTTAAGAAGGTTACAGGCATGGAGTTCCATGCAATGGGAGAGTTGGAATACTATGTTATCCGCGATGATGAAGGTGTTTTCCCGGCTGATGATCAGCATGGATATCACGAGAGTTCACCTTTTGCAAAGGGTAATGACTTCCGCATGCGTGCTATGCAGTTGATTGCAGAATGTGGTGGAAAGATCAAATACGGGCACTCTGAAGTGGGCAACTTCGTTGAGAATGGACGCTGTTATGAGCAGAACGAAATAGAGTTCTTGCCTGTTCCTGCCAATGAATGTGCCGAACAGTTGCTCATTGCTAAGTGGATTATTCGTAGTCTTGGATATGAAGAAGGACTCGATGTGACCTTTGCTCCGAAGATAACAGTGGGTAAGGCGGGTTCAGGAATGCACATCCACATGCGCATAATGAAGGATGGAAAGAACATGATGTTAGACAATGGTAAGTTGTCATTGGACGCTCGCAAGGCTATTGCTGGTATGATGGATCTGGCAGAGAGTATCACTGCCTTCGGCAATAAAAACCCAACATCTTACTTCCGCCTCGTGCCACATCAGGAGGCTCCAACGAATGTTTGCTGGGGTATGAGCAATCGTTCTGTACTGGTTCGTGTGCCTTTAGGCTGGACTTCAGGTGAGGATATGTGCCATAAAGCCAATGAGATTGAGCCACTCACACAGCGTGATTACTCTGGTAAACAAACTGTTGAGATGCGTTCACCAGACGCTTCTGCTGACATCTATCAGCTTTTGGCTGGTCTTTGTGTTGCTTGTCGTCATGGTTTCGAGATGGCTAATGCAGAAGAAGAAGCCGAAAGAACCTTCGCAGATGGTGATATTCACGATCCAAAGAATGCCGAGCGTTATGCCACCTTAGCGCAATTACCTGATAGTTGTGCGGCGTCAGCTGATTGCTTAGAGCGTCAACGTAAGGTTTATGAAGAGCATGATGTATTCTCTTCTGCTATGATTGATGGTATCATCAAACAACTTCGTTCCTTCAACGATCGCACTTTGCGTCAGGATATTGAAGGTAAAGAAATGATGATGGAAAAGCTTGTTCGTCAGTACTTCCACTGCGGATAATATCCATAAATAGGTCTTTCCCTATAGAACGAGTCCCAGATAACAAATGAGTTACCTGGGATTCTCTTTTATTCTAAACTCCTTTATCCTCTCTTGACACATAGACATAAGATTGCAATACATACTTTGTAGTACCTTCATTAAATACGACTTGGCATTCTACAGGAATATAAGAAAAGTACTCTTCACATTTAGAATATACTCATTCCTTATGTAGACAACGCCAAACAGTAGGGACAGACGCCCTCGTCTGTCCACTAAATAGAATATTCCTTATTAACTAATCAGGGGTAAATGGGCGGACAGACGAGGGCGTCTGTCCCTACTGTTTGGCACATACTTTGCTTTTCTATATGCAAATCAAAGTTTAAAAGATAATGAGTTTACTGGACATTTTGAATCACAGAAGGGCTGTTAGACATTATGATGCTGATAAGCCAATTGATAAAGAAGTAGTAAGAAATTGTATAGAACAGGCAACCTTAGCTCCAACAAGTTCTAACATGCAACTTTGGGAGGCTTATCATGTCACGGATAAGAATGTTTTGAAGGAGTTATCCCATGCTTGTTTGGATCAGTTATCAGCACGTTCAGTACAACAGATGGTTGTGTTTGTCACTCGCCAAGACCAATATAAACAACATGCGCAAGCAGCACTTGCATTTGAAAGAAACAATATCAAGAGTTATAGTCCCACCGAGAAACAAGAGAATCGCATAAAGAAACAGGAGATGTATTACACTAAATTAATACCTTTTCTTTACTCTCGTTGCTTCGGATTGTGGGGACTTGTCCGTAAGACATTGGCTCAATGTGTTGGATTATTCCGCCCTATGATGCGACAAGTAAGCGAAGGTGACCTGCGTGTCAGCGTACATAAGAGTTGCGCATTAGCCGCTCAGACATTTATGTTGGCTATGAGTGAGGCTGGCTATGACACCTGTCCTCTTGAAGGGTTCGATAGTCTTTTGGTAAAGAAAGCATTAAATCTTCCTTACAACGCAGAGGTTAGTATGGTCATTACCTGTGGTATCCGTGCAACTGATGGCGTATGGGGTGCCCGTTATCGTCGTCCTTTCAAAGAAACATATCACCACGTTTAAGGGTTCATTCGATACATGTCTATAACGGAAGAATAAGTTTTTATCATCTTCTTTTATGCTTTCCAGAGAAAAGAAGTATCTTTGCAAATAATCTGAACAATAGACATGGATAAGGATATAAAAGACTTAAAGATTGCTGTTGCTGGGACTGGTTATGTCGGTCTCAGCATTGCTACGTTATTGAGCCAGCACCATCAAGTAACGGCTGTTGACGTAATAAAGGAGAAAGTTGAGCTGATTAACAATCGTCGTTCACCGATTCAAGATGATTATATTGAGCAGTATTTGGCTGAAAAGGAACTGAATCTTACAGCTACGATGGATGCAGAGACAGCTTATAAAGATGCCGACTTTGTAGTCATCGCCACACCAACAAACTATGATCCTGTCAAGAATTACTTTGATACACGTCATGTGGAAGAAGTCATCGAAGTGGTGAAGAAGGTAAATCCTAATGCCATCATGGTGATTAAGTCTACCATTCCTGTGGGCTACACAGAGAACATTCGAACTAAATATAACTGCGAGAATATTCTCTTTGCACCAGAGTTTCTGCGTGAAAGTAAGGCTTTGTATGATAATCTTTATCCTAGTCGTATCATCGTTGGACGCCCAGAAGGTAACGAGCGACTCGATCGCGCCGCTCATCTTTTTGCCCAATTATTACAAGAAGGAGCTATCGAAGAGAATATCCCTACCCTCTTCATGGGACTTACCGAGGCCGAAGCTGTAAAGCTATTCGCCAATACCTACCTTGCATTACGTGTAAGTTATTTCAACGAGTTGGACACTTATGCAGAAGTGAAAGGACTCAACACATCAAACATTATCCAAGGAGTTTGCCTCGATCCACGTATCGGCTCTTTCTATAACAATCCATCATTTGGATATGGCGGATATTGTTTACCAAAGGATACGAAGCAGTTGCTTGCTAATTACGCAGATGTTCCCGAGAATCTTATCCAGGCAATCGTAGAAAGCAATCGCACACGTAAGGACTTTATTGCCGACCAAGTATTACACACAGCTGGTTACTATGATTATTACGATCGAGGCGATTATAACCCCGATGAAGAGAAGGAATGTATCATCGGAGTATACCGCCTAACGATGAAGTCGAATAGTGATAACTTCCGCCAAAGTTCAATCCAAGGAGTCATGAAACGCATTAAAGCAAAGGGAGCACAGGTCATTATCTATGAGCCAACACTCGAAGATGGTGCCACTTTCTTTGGTAGTTTGGTAGTCAATAATCTTAATGATTTCAAGCAACGTTGCCATGCAATCATTGCGAACCGATATGACAAATGCTTGGATGACGTGAAAGAAAAAGTCTATACAAGAGATATCTTCAGACGGGATTAATACTCCTTTCTCCCCCGAAATAGCAAGCACCAAGTGAGTAATCATTTGGTGTTTTTTCATTTTTGCTGTCACTTCTATCACACACAATGGCCTAATACCATTCTAACAATCAATGACTTAAACACAAATGTTAATATGACAGCAACACAAACAAAAACTAAATCTGACGTTTCTAAGTATTGAAAGTATCAAAAGCAAATATCGCTTCCAGAAAAAGGTACTATCGTTTCAATGAAAAAGTACTATCGTTTTTAAAAAAAGATACTATCACTTCAATATAAACGAAATTACCTAAAGTTTTTATAGAAATAAAGTCTTTTATAATAAAATTTACCTATCTTTGCAAACAGACTTTCAGTATATCTGTGCGCAGGTGTACGTTATAACGAGTCTAACACTTTAAAAAGAGAGTTTGATATTATCCTTCGTCCGAAATGTGGAAGTTTCAACTACCAAGGATAATGGCAATACGCTCACGCTTAGATTATTGTTCCCTTACACCAAGGGTATAATATATCTTAATGCAGTTGGATATTGTTTGTTATTCGGTGAAAAGCAATCCAAAACTTCGTGTAGAATAACATTCAATAGTTCCCCACTCTTTTTATATAAACCTATACGAATGATCTTAGAAACTGATAAAAAATTAATTATGACAAGACAAACTCCTAAATGCTCCTGTAAACAACAAAGAAAGTTATTGTCTTTATTCCTCCACCAGTTTGAGGGAAGAGTTTTTATCTACCTCCTCCTAATTAATCTTATTTCAAACTGCACCTACGCCTATACTTATCATCCTCTCTTCGCCATCTTATTAATGGTGTGCTTGTCAAGTACGATAGCCTTATTAGAAAATATAATATTTAATTGTCTCAACAAAAATAGAATCTTGGGGAGATTGTTTTTGATTGTTACTGTATTATGTTACACTCTACTTATTCTCACAGACTATTTCTGTATTTTTAATTTCCAAACAACTTTCAACCAAGATAAGCTGGATATTTTAAGAGAAACAACTCCAAAAGAAACAAAAGAATTTCTTCAAACATACTTAACGTTCGGAATAGTATCTGTAGGGATTATCTGTATTCTCTTAATGCATGGAATATTATTTTTCTTATCTAACATCATAGCAAACAAGAAATGGACACACAATATCTTCGCGATCACATCAGCTATAGGGTTTATAACTTGGGGATTCATGGTTTTCAGCTATATCAAATTTCATAATGGATTTACTATACCACAATACACATCAATCACTCGTATTGCATATTCTTATCAGGTATCAAAGCAACGACTAAATGATATAAAACACCTTTACACCATATGTGATAAAATTCCTGTCTCACAAGATTTTACTGATAAACCAAACGTGGTAGTTCTTATTGGAGAATCTGCTTCTATATATCATTCAGGAATATTTGGTTACAAATATAATACTACTCCAAACCTAAAACGAATGGAAGCTGAAGGTAATTTAATTCCTTTTGATAATGCTGTTTCCGTAGATGATCACACTCATGGTGCTATGGAATCCGTCTTTTCCTTAGACTCTTTACATATAGGATTCAATAGCACACCATTATTTCCTGCCGTATATAAAAATGGGACATACACGACTCATTGTTATGATAATCAATACTTCGTTGGTGGAATAAACTTCTTATCAGATCCCATTCTATCTAAATTAATGTTTACAACTCGTAATCGTAAAGGTTATTTATATGATGAAGAACTTATTCGTTCCATAAAAGTATCAAGGGAACCTTCTTTATATATTATTCATCTAATGGGACAACATTATACTTATACACAACGTTATCCCCCAAAGTGGAATAAATTCCAAGCAAAAGAATACAATAAAGATCGTTGGAATGAAAGACAAAGAACATTAATCGCCCAATATGACAATGCCACATTATACAATGACTTCGTTATTACATCATTAATTAACAAGTTTAAGGATACTAACAGCATTCTCATTTATTTCTCAGACCATGGAGAAGAAGTATTTGAACTTCGAGACTACAATGGACATGGGAATGCTGCACTTTCGCCAAACTTAAAATATCAGATTAGAGTTCCATTGATGATATGGATGTCTAACTCCTATAAGAGAAAACATAAAGATATTTACAATAAAGCAGTGGCAAACAAACACACACCTATTATAACAGATGATGTTGCTCATACAATTCTTAGTATTGGAGGAATGCAAACTGCATGGTATAAACCGCAAAGAGATTTTCTTAATACAAAGTATAACAAGAGAAGGCATAGAATTGTATTAAATACGATTGACTACGATTCTTATAAGCCTACAAAAGATTAACTATAATGGATACTTCCTTTTGAGAAATATCTAAAGACAATATAACATTATAGAAATCACTTGTAAAACGTATAGGATGGACGATACATACAACTACTATGAAGTGTTCTGCGTATGAACAGGCTCTCTTAATGATAAAGCATATAGTCATATAAATGAGTATGATAATACTCATAATTATTTAAGAAAGAGGTTTATTAGATATTAATAGATCGAAAAGAATAGGACGACAACATAACTATTTCTAAAAGATAATAGCACCAAATGAGCAATCATTCAGTGTTATTATTTTATAGAGGAAAGCCTTAAATACTAAAAGGGCTTATCTCACGACAAGCCCATTTATAATACAAAAACATTATGAAATAATTTATTTCGCGAACAAGATTATCACTTAATAATTATGGCTTATGTCGCACATTTGCAAGTGCGACACTTGCGCTCGCAGTACCGCTCGCACTGCACACGTATGTCATAACCCAACATTGCACCGAGAATAAAGTCTTCTTCGGGTGATAGTTGGTTAAGGGGTTTCGTTACCATTAACCGAATGGCATCAAGGCATTCCTTGCGTCCGAAGAACAGATTCATGCGATCTTTGCCAACTGGTTGAATGATATAAGGGATATTCTGATGCTCAAGTCGGAGTGTTGCGAATGCCTCATACTTTTTGTTACAAGTATAGAGAACCATCTGTCGAACCCCTTTCTGATACTCATAGATGTGATTCATCAAGACCTTCATATCGGCTGTCATCATATCCGTCATCATAGTTATCCCTTCTATATAATGTAAGATAAATCTTCTTGCTAGATTACAATGCTGGCTTGATAGCTTCTAACCATGCATCGATACGACCTTCTGTTTGGTCATCCTCGTTAACATCGTCCAATGCAAGACCAACAAACTTACCATCAACAACAGCCTCGCTATCATCGAATGTATAACCATCTGTTGATACACCTGGGAGGATGTTAGCACCTTGTGCAGCGTCATAAATCTCCTTCATACCACCGCAGAAAGTATCAGAATAGCTTTCAGCATCACCACAGCCAAAGATTGCTACAGTCTTACCAGATAGGTCGGCTTCTTTCAAAACATTGATACCATCATACCAATCGTCCTGTAATTCACCTGCACCCCATGTTGAAGTACCAAGGATAAGATTATCATTTTCTGCTACAACATCAGCATTAAAGTCTGATACGTTAATAGCTTCAACACCTAACTTCTCAGCGATTGTGTTTGCAATAGCTTCACATGTACCGGTTGATGAACCGTAAACAACAATTGTCTTCTTCATATTTCTTTTATTGATTTAATTTCTTGTTTGTTTATTATTTACGATTGCAAAGATACGATGAAAAACTATTATCTGCAATACCTAAAAGTAATGGTTTATGCAAAATACCTACTTTTAGGGAGCTGTAAGTTTCACTTTACGAACTTTCTGCCATTCTTTATGTATATACCTTTGGGTAGATTCTCTATCGAAGTACCAACACATCGTCCATCTAAAAGGTATATATGGTCATCTGGCACTACCTTTTCTATCTTCGTAATACCTAATGCTTGTTTGCGCAAAACCTCCTTCAAGCCCTTAGTTACATCTATCTGACCATATCCATAGAGGTTATTAGGATAAGAAAGTGACGTATCATGATGCGTACAAGTCTGCTTGAAGATGTCTAGACAATCCTCTGGTGTCAACTTTGGATTAGCCTCTAACCATAATGCGATAGCACCTGTAACAACTGGAGCAGACATTGATGTACCCGCATTCGCATTCCATGCATACGTGCGACCATTATACTCAAAGTGGCGGACATCACTCTTAATATCATTCTTAGCAGAGCCATCCTCCCTCGTTGGAGTACTAATATAGAATGAGCTATAAGCAGAAATTATATTCTGTCCAGGTGCCATAACATCTGGTTTCACTCGACCATCAAAGGTTGGTCCAACGGCTGAAAAAGGTGCACGAGCACCATGTTCACCATTATTATAAACCTTCTTCTCACCCAAATAGTTTATAAAACTTGTGCAATAGCCTGTCGCTCCAACAGATATGACACATGATGCACTTGACGGCGAAAAGATACTATGTGTAAATTCACCAGCATTGAGACTTGGAGCCAAAGAATTGGTTTGCAGGTCACCAGACATACGATAGAGTTCGATGTCAGCATCCCTCCCTACTAATTGCAAGGATACACTCGTACTCTGTCCTAAAGCGGTAGACTTAATGAGAAAGTCATAGGCTGTCTTTGTGTGGTTATAACTATTTGGATAGGCAAGAACCTTCCACAAATACTTCTTTCCATCAATAACAACAGAGTCCGTAAACAATGAATCGCGAGCAGCACACACCTTTGTTGTAGGAATATCAAATACTTTCGGACCATTTGCCACATTATATATAGTAGTACGGAAGACAAATGGCTTTACCGATGTACATGTAACAGAAGCCGTATTCGGTTCGCCAATAAGAAAGGTTCCTGCCTTCTCCTGCCCAGCTGGCTTATGTATATAAGAACGCTTTGCACCGTTATTTCCTGCTGAAGATACAATGATATGCCCAGGTCCTGTCAGTGACGAGAGTAATTCATAATATAATTGATCATAACCATGAATATCCTGCGTGCTTCCTTCACTGAAGTTTATTACACATGGCTTATGATGTTGGTCGGCATAATCGAAGATGTATTTAAAACCCAAAGCATCGGTTGCATAGGTGAATTTATAATAGTCTTTTGGATCTATATACTTAACATTATCACCAGCAGCATTATCCACTAAGACCAAATCGGCATCATAAGCAATACCGCGATAAGGCGATACCACACCATTACCCTCTGCCCCACTTCCTGCAGCTATACCTGCTGTATGCGTTCCATGCGTCTCTGTCAAGCCATCAACGGGATGCCCAACTTGCAATAAAGCCTGCTCTCCCACATAGTCACGACCTACATAAAGTCCTGTGCCGACACTATCCTTTGACAACTGATCCCACATTGCCTTAATGCGATATCTACTCATATCTGCAGAATAGAAAGTAGGATGTGTCAGATCGAAACCAATATCTTGTACACCCACAACAACGCCTTTCCCCGTATAAGCCTGTGAGAAATCAACTCCTTGTTGAGCAGGCAGAGCATTAATCACTACCGCTGTTGTATCTATTTGAACACTACACCGTTTGCCCGATTCTATCTTAGTTACCTGCTTACAAAGCGACAGTTCGCCTAGTTTATCAAGTGGAATAGCAGCTATACTAATGTCCCCGACACGTGCTAACTCACGACATCCATATCTATGCAAGACCTTCTCCGCATCTCCATTGATACACACAAATGCTGTCAATATACGCTGATCACCAACAGAACGAGTGAGTCGTCTTGTTGTCAATTCATCCACCATTGCTTCCCGCACAAAGGGCGACATCTTATCAAAAGAGGGTCTCTGTGCTTCGAGTTTGCACACTGATAACAAAAAGATGAGGGATAAAAGAATCCTATACATTTATTTCTTATTTACGGGTTAATCTATTCGTGGCAATAATATCATCACCATCTTCTTTATTCATGATTATTCACCTTGCAAAGGAACAAAAAATAAATGAGATAAACAAAGGGTTTGTCTAATGATTCTTCTTATAGCTTTGTACAGCCCAACAACCCATGACAAGACCGATGCCAAGGAGTGCGAGGATCTGATGTAAGATACTCTTTAAGTTTCCACCACGAATGAATACAGTGCGCATCGCATCTATGAAGTAGCTTACTGGGTTGACGTATGTAGTGAGGTAAGCTGCAACTGGCATTGAACGAGTAGGAGTAAAGAGCCCAGAGAGCAAGAGGAGTATCACAACAAAGAACCACATGACAAGTATGGCTTGCTGCATTGTGTCCGAGTAGTTGGATATTATCAAGCCAAAGGACGAGAAGAAGAGGGCTAACAACATCGCTAAGAGATAGATAAGGGCCACATTACCCACAGGAGTAATGTCGTATAAAGCCCATGACAACAGTAGACAAACAGTGATAACGAAGAAGGCTATCAGCCAATAGGGGATTAACTTTGCAAGTATAAACGTCCATTTATTTACTGGTGTCACATTGATCTGTTCAATTGTACCAGACTCCTTCTCACCGACAATATTCAGTGTTGGCAGAAAGCCTGTCATCATCATCATTATTATCGCAAATAGTGCGGGAATCATATAACGCTTATAGCTCAGCTGTCTATTGAAGAGATAGAACGTAGAAACGCTCGTTTGCAACGCCTGTAAAGTAGGGACAGCATTGGCCGTCACCATCTGTGAGAGGTAAACAGACCCTATCGACCCCTTCGTTCCATTAACGGCATTAGCGGCTATGAGCACTTGCGGCTTGTTGCCCAAGGTCAGGTCATGACTATAATGTTGGGGTATCACCACAACGATGTCAGCCTCAGAATGTTCAATGTCATTGAGGGCTGCGGTATAGGAAGGCTGTTGTCCGTGAAAAGAGAAGTAGTTATTGGCTGCAATCTCATGTACCAACTGTTGTGAAAGAGTAGACCTATCATTGTCTACTACATCCACAACAACATTCTTCACCTCCATATTCATGACCCAAGGCATGATACACATAATCATGACGGGGAACATAACAATGAGGCGGGGAAGGAACGGGTTGCGTCGAATCTGTGTGAACTCCTTTCGTAGAAGATATTTCAGTGTCATAATGAAATTACTCTAATCGTTTGTTAAACATGGCGAGTGATAGTCCGAGCAGGCCGATGAGCATACAAATTAAGACTATCATCTCGTGCATCACTTGTCTTACTCCCACCCCCATAATCATTAGTTTGCGCATAGCACTGGTATAATAACGTGTCGGAATGATAGTCGAAACGTATTGTAACACCTTTGGCATCGACTCAATAGGGAAGATCATACCAGAAAGCATCACGATAGGCATGAGCAGTACCATTGCTGATAACAACAAAGCAACTAACTGTGTCTTGGCAATGTTAGAGACGAGTAAGCCTAATGAGAGGGCCAAGAGAATATAGATAGTAGAGATAACGAATATCCAGAACACCGACCCCTGTACGGGAACACCGAGTAAGCTGTTTGCCATAAGTAGGATGACAATCAGGATGATGAAGGCAAGCACCAAGTAAGGAATGACCTTTGCGATGATGATAAGTATTGGTCGAACGGGCGATACCAGCAGCACCTCCATTGTTCCCCTCTCTTTTTCACGAACAATAGAGATAGAAGTCATCATGGCACACACCAACATCAATAGTGTTCCCATGATAGCAGGAACGAAGTTGTAAGCCGACTTCATTTGCGGGTTATACAGTAGTTTTGTGTTTACTAAGCCATTATTTGGATTCGTAATAATGGCATTGGCGTATTGAGTCCATTGTTGCGCCATATTCGGGTCGGCACCATCAACAATAAATTGTAGGCCTGAATGTCCGCTGGCATAGTCCTCTCCAAAGACGATAGCCAAGTCGGCCTTTTGGTCTCGGATAGCTTGTTCAGCCTCTGTAGGGGTAGCAACAACCTGCGTTATTGTGAAATACTCTGATGCTGATAAGCGGTCGACAGCCTGTTGAGTAACGTAATCAGTGTTACTCATCACAATCACGGTCCGCACATTCCGCACGTCATTCGTAACGGCATAACCAAAGAGAAGCATCATGATGATAGGCATTCCAAAGAGAATCAGCATTGTTCGTTTGTCTCGAACAATGTGTTTAGCTTCCTTGATGATGAATGATATAAATTGTTTCATTGCTTGTTGGTGTCTGTTTTTTGCATGTTGTCATGCTTTTCTAAGCGATTTCTTCAAAAGCTCCTAAGCTTTCTAAAAATAGTTCGCGAACTCTTTTCAGACTGTTCGCGAACTCTTTCAAAATTGTTCGCGAACTCTTTTCAGATTGTTCGCGAACTCTTTCAAAATTGTTCGCGAACATTCTGTAACGTCTTATGTGATTTAGTCCGAACTCCTCTTCGCCTGTCGAGCTAAGTAAGTAAAGACCTGGTCAATATCGGCTTTATTGAACTTCTGTTTCAGTTCCGTGGGTGTTCCGAGGGCTTTAATCTTCCCATCAACCATGATGGAGATACGGTCGCAATATTCAGCCTCGTCCATATAGTGAGTCGTAACAAAGACGGTTATACCTCTTTGAGCAGCATCATAGATTAATTCCCAGAACTGTCTACGAGTGGCTGGGTCAACTCCTCCAGTCGGTTCGTCAAGGAAGACGATACCAGGAGAGTGGAAGATACTTACCGAGAAGGCCAACTTCTGTTTCCAACCTAACGGCAGACTGGACACTAAGGTGTCACGATGTTCCGAGAAGTTCAGGCGTTGGAGAAGAACGTCGGTCTTGTGTTTAATCTCTTCATCGTTCATTCCGTAGATACCCGCAAACAGACGGATATTCTCTGCCACAGTAAGGTCTTCATAGAGAGAGAACTTCTGACTCATGTAGCCAATGTGCTTCTTTATTTGCTCATAGTCTGTTCGGATGTCGTATCCCACAACCCTTCCCGTCCCACTTGTGGGCTGGTTGAGTCCTGTGAGCATGTGCATAGCTGTTGTTTTACCTGCTCCGTTGGCTCCAAGGAAACCGAAGATCTCACCCTTTCTCACCGTGAAGGAGATGTCGTCAACAGCATGGAAAGTGCCGAAAGCCTTTACCAGATGTTCCACTTCAATAACGTTTTCTATAGTACTTCCCACCTTGTTTTTATCATGCTTATCAGCATGTTCAAGGTTTGGAGGACTAAATGTGTCGCTAAATTCATGGAGTATCTTCTCTGGCGAACCAATACCTCTTATCTTGCCTTCCGATAGGAAAGCCACCCGTTCACAGCGTCTCACCTCATCAAGATAAGGTGTGGAGGCAACGATGGTTATCTCTCGCTCTTTTAGTAGGGAGAGTATGTCCCATAACTCCTTACGGCTAACAGGGTCGACACCTGTTGTCGGCTCGTCCAAGAAGAGGACACTCGGCTTATGAACAAGAGCACAGCAGAGAGCTAACTTCTGCTTCATACCACCCGATAGTGCCCCAGCCTTGCGATCTTTGAAGGGCTCTATCTGCGAATAGATAGCCTTGATAGCATCGTAGTTTTCCTCAACTGTGGTACCAAAGAGCGTCGCAAAGAAGTGGAGGTTCTCCTCTACTGTTAAGTCTTGATAGAGTGAGAACTTCCCAGGCATGTATCCAACCCGCTTTCTTATCTCCTTCATTTGCTGTATGACATCGTACCCCTCAACCCTTACGGAGCCTTCGTTAGGAAGGAGCAAAGAACAGAGAATGCGATAGAGTGACGTCTTACCCGCACCATCTGGACCTATAACACCGAAGAGCTCACCTTTCCTTACAGAAAAACTGACGTCTTGTAATGCTTGTACTTTGCCGTATCGCTTAGATACTTGGTTTACTTCTATTGCGTTCATCAGCATTGTTAAAACTTCACTTCACCATACATACCTATCTTCACATAGCCATCGTTCGTGAATTGTATCTTAATGGCATACACCAAGTCGGCCCTTTCGTCGTCCGTAACAATGGTCTTTGGTGTAAACTCTGAACGGCTTGATATCCAGGTGACCACCCCATTATAGGTTTTCTTCTGACCTTTCCCATAATCGGCCATAACCTTTACCTTCTGTCCTATCTTCACACGTTTCAATTGCTCGGAGGTAACGTATGCACGGAGAAACATCCTCTTGGTGTCGGCAATCTTGAAGAGTGGCTTACCAACAGGGACATACTCTCCAGCCTCAACATACTTCTCCAAGACCGTTCCTGTAATCGGACTTCGCACGAAGGTATGGGATATTTGGTCGTCGAGTTGGGCTTGTTGTGTACGTACTCCAGCCTGTTGAGCATTGATTCCAGCCTGTTGTGCGTCTATACCCTCCATCTGTGCCGTAATCCCTTTGTTCTGTTCGGCCAAAGAAGTGTTCTGACTGCTTATCTGTTCTTCTGTGGCTGCAAGTTGTTTCAGCAATACCTGTATCTGATAGTCTATGTCATCAACTTGCTTCCGAGCGACGGCTCCGTCTTGCAAAAGCTCTGCAAAGCGTTGACGCTCCCATTGCTGGTTTGCAATCTGCTGTCGGATGGCTGCTACCTGCTTCTTCAAATCGAGTTGTTTGCTGCTCGTTGCCTGCTGATTAGCAGCCAACTGGCGTTTGTTAGCGGCTAATTGTCCGTGTGTGGCAGCGAGCTGTTCGTTGCTACTCGTCAGTTGTTCACGTTTCAAAGTGAGCTGTCGAGCATCAATCTGACCCACTGTCAAACCTCCATTCAACACCTCTCCTTCACTCACATTGAAGTTCTCAAGCTGTCCTGTCGACTCTGCCGACACTGTTACCTCAGTAGCCTCAAATGTCCCCGTAGCGTCATAGTCTTTCTTGTCTTTCGCACATGATGCCATCATCAGAGCACCGAGGCTTATTAAAAGAAGCTTTTTCATATCTTTAGTTGTTTTATTCGTTGTTGGTGAACTTTAGGTTATACATCTCTTTGAGCATATCAATCTCGTGTATAGCTTGCTGTGACTTGGCTGCGTTCTCATTGTTTATCTCTCTAAGCAAACTATTTACATCAATAATACCATGAGCCAGTTTTGACTCAGCAGCCTTACGAATATGGGTGCGCAAGTCGATGATTTCGTCATCATTTTGTATCATTTTGCGGTACCTATTGATATTCTCTTTCTGTTGTATCTCGTCTATACTGTTGTTAAACAAGAATACTTCTCGTGCATTCTCTATTTGTTCTCGTTGTAGTCTGAGCCTTGCTTTATCATTCTTATGAGTATAGAGTGCACCGATGTTCCACGATAGTTTTACGCCCACTAAGCCGTTCAGACTCCATTTATGTTGCATCATATCCTCAAACATATTGAGTCCTGGATAACCATAAAAGCCTTGTGCAAAAAGCCCTAAGTGTGGCTTTAATCGTGCATCCAAGGCTTTCTCCTGGGCTTCAGAAAGGTGTAATTGATTGTCAAAGAGCCTCATCTCTGGTCGGCTATTCGTTGATACAGTAGCGTCAAGGGCTTGGGGTTTCTGCAGGTGGTTGACTTCAATACCACAGAAGACGCTTAATATCCTACTTAACATCTCTTTCTGTGCTTTCAGACTCTCGTTAGCTTGTTCTGCGCTAAGCCGTTCGGCCCGCACATTCTCATAATCGCTTGTTGCTGCCGTACCTCCTTTCACCATGGCGGAGAGTTTCTGCTCGCTTGATTGTAGCAGTGTTTTGATGTCGTCATTGAGCTTGATTTGTTCGTCAAGAAGCAAGAGTGAGAAGTATAACTCATTGACCCTTCTTCGCACCTGGTACAGGTTTACCTCGTTCTCTGCCTCCTGCACCTTTCCTTCCTGGCTGGCTATCTTACGCTGACCACTGATAGCACCACCGTCATAAATAGGTTGCTGTACATCAATAGATAGCTTATATTGGTCTTTCCTAAGACCTTTCATCTTCAGTCCTACCTGCTGGAACATACTTTGCAGATGGTCAGGCCATGCAGCAACAGCACTCTGATAAGTAGCTTGGGCAGCTGCTGTCACCTGTGGCAACCACCCTTTCTGAATGTTCTTAACCGTTAAGTCGGTTGTCTTTGCTATCAAGTCATAACGCTTGATAATGGGATAGTGCTTCTCTGCAGCACGTTGACACTCGTCTAATGTCTGTGCTTGTGCAACTGATGCCGAAGCTAATAATGCAAGAATTAATATTTTCTTCTTCATATCTTATTCTATCGTTTCATAACCAATTAACATCTATGATGCTGACAAAGATAGTCTATTTGATGGAGTGGTTGGTTATTAAATACACAGAAAAGATGGTCATATTGTACGATTTCTGGGCTTTCCTGCCTTTCATTCAGAGGATTAATACTAATTTTGTAATCGAATCATACAATAAGAACATATTATGGGAGAAGTCAAGACCATCAACCCTTTTTCGATGGATAATATCGATATTAACGAATTGTCAGAACAGATGGAACGAATCATGATGACGGATGATGTCGTGGTAGTTCTCAATGGGCACTTGCAGCACACACGTTTTCTTGAGGAAGGAAAGATCTATCAGATTATCGAACCTCGCCTCGTTCTTGCAATGCAGGGACAGGCTGATATTTGCATTAACTTGCAGGACTATCACCTTGAAAAAGGTTCTTTAATGCTGCTCCCCTCTGATACAATCATTGAACCTAAAGCTGTCTCAGATGATGCACGAGTAGTTGCTATTGTCTTCCGAGAGGGGATTAACTTTACTGATGAGGCTGTCCTCAATGCTTCACCAGCAGAGTGTGACCGCCTTTTACGTATGATTTATCTTACATGGGACATCCTTCAACTTAAACCTTATCGGCGAAAGACAGTTCAAAACCTACTCCAATCGATTGTTTCAGACGTACAATACATTAAGGAAATAGCCGAGGAAAGTGAGAAGCACGACCAAAGTACTCGTACACAAGACGTCTTTATGCAATTCAAACGATTGGTACACAAACATTGTACGAGCGAACGCTCTATTCCGTTCTATGCGTCACAATTACATGTGACACCACATTATCTCTCGGCAATCATTAAGAAAGCTAGTGGGCAGAGTGTCATGTATTGGATTAATCGGGCTACTATCCAAGAGGCGAAACTACTATTGAAAACAAACAATGCGATGGGATATGAGATTGCTGATCAGTTGCATTTCCCTAGTGCATCAGCCTTCTCTAAATTCTTTAAGAGGGAAACAGGAATGACACCGAAGGCTTACCAAGAGGATATGAAGTGATTTCCTTTATCACTATCTGACGTATATAATAAAAAAGGCTATGAATCAGAAGCCTGATTCGTAGCCTTTAATATATCTTGTATGAATCTCTCCTATAGGAAGAGGAAAGAGGATCGTTTACTTGTTAAGACCGCGGTTGTTCAATGTAACATTGAGGAGCTTTACATACTCGCGATACTGACTATTGTTCAAAACATAGTGCATATAAGAAAGATCCTTCTTGATGGCAGCATTTACTTTAGCCTCACGCTCAGAGCTATCAGATACAGCTGCATTCATCATCTCTGCTGAGAAAGTGCGGTTAATATCCTCTACTACATCTACCTGATCCTGGTTTAGATTAAGAGCACGGCTCAATGCATATGTGCTGAGATTGAACTTGTATGCGTTGGTTGTTGCTGTGTTGTTATCATTCTCACCTGCTGCAAAAGCCATTGTCATACTCATTACTGCTACTACTGTCAATACAATCTTCTTCATATTCATTTTCCTTTCTTTAGTCAAAGGCGTCATTTACGATGCCTCTTGTTATCTTTAAATTTGTAGTTTTATCTTGTTTACGATTGCAAAGTTAGTAGGTTTTTGGCATATACAATGATTGTTCAACACATTTTCGCGGTTTTCTCTTATATTTTTGACACATATCAAGGGGTTTGATATATATCAGTAACAATATCATGCTTTCGACTATCTTTTCCGTTACAAACCATATTCTGAAAGACTGCAAATCGAAAAATCAGTAACTAAGAAAGTGCTATCTCGTTTAAAATACCTATCTTTGCATACCCTTTACAACATATTATATATAAAGAAAAAACGATAATGAAGGAAAATACACATCGATTCATCGCGATCAAGTATGAGTTAAATAGCGTAGAGAATGGAGCTGAACACTTCATTGAAAAGACTGAGGAACAAAAGCCAATGCAGTTCTATACGGGTTATGACATGGCTTTGCCAGCTTTTGAAGAGGAGATAGTTAAGCACGAAACAGGTGCTAACTTTGAGTTCTCACTTACTAAGGAGCAGGCTTACGGGGAGCATGATGCAAACAGCGTGTTGGCTCTTGACAAGGAAACTTTCAGTGTGAATGGTGAGTTCGACGCAAAGAATATCTATAAGGATGCGATTGTTCCATTGCAAAACGAGCAGGGGCAACGCTTCTTGGGTAAGGTGCTTGAGGTATCAGATGATAAGGTTACGATTGATTTAAACCATCCGCTCGCTGGCAAGGATTTGAGGTTTCGCGGACAGGTTATCGAAAATCGCGAGGCAAGCGAGGCTGAAGTTAAGGACTTCCTCGACCGCATGAACCAGCATCATTGTGGATGTGGTGGTGGCTGCGAAGGCAACTGTAGCGATGGAGACAGCTGTAGTTGTGGTGGCGAATGTGGTGATGGCTGCAACTGTGGCAACTGATTATGAACACGTTTGGTAAGCTCTTTACACTAACAACCTTCGGCGAGAGTCATGGTGTAGCTGTCGGTGGCGTGGTGGATGGAATGCCACCTGGTATTCCTATCGACATCGACTTCATCCAGCACGAACTAGCTCGAAGAAGACCAGGACAAAGTAGGATTACGACTGACAGGAAGGAACTTGATCAAGTGGAACTACTGAGTGGTGTATTCGAAGGAAGGTCTACAGGCACCCCTATTGGCTTCATCGTAAGGAATAGGAATCAGCAGTCAAAAGACTACGATAGCATCGCCAATCTCTTTAGACCATCTCATGCCGATTACACCTATTATAATAAGTATGGCATTCGAGACTATCGAGGAGGAGGTCGCGCATCGGCTCGCATCACTCTTTCACGTGTCGTTGCTGGTGCGTTGGCAAAGTTAGTTCTAAAGCAGAAGGGTATTAGTATAACGGCTTACACTAGTCAGGTGGGCAATATAACGCTTGACAAAGACTATCAAAAATATGATTTCTCGCTCATTGAAAGCAACCCCGTGCGCTGTCCAGAACCAAAGAAAGCGAAGGAGATGGAGGCACTCATTGCTGAAATGAAGCGTGAAGGAGACACGATCGGAGGCGTAATTACTTGTGTTATTAAGGGGTGCCCTGTCGGATTGGGAGAGCCTGAATTCGATAAGCTACACGCCCAACTGGGAGCTGCAATACTTAGTATCAATGCAGCGAAAGGATTCGAGTATGGAGAGGGCTTTGCGAGTGCCTCTTATCGAGGTAGCCAACAGAACGATGTATTCATCCCCTCTTCTGACAAGCAAAAAACGCATGGTATCAAAGCAAAAACGAATCATAGCGGAGGTATACAAGGTGGTATAAGCAATGGAGAAGATATCTATTTCCGTGTTGCATTCAAGCCTGTTGCCACTTTATTGATGGAACAAGAAACGGTCAATAAAGAGGGAGAAGCAACGAAGATAGACGTCCATGGGCGTCATGATCCATGTGTTCTGCCACGTGCCGTACCTATTGTTGAAGCTATGGCAGCCATGACAATACTCGATGCCCTGCTTGTTGACAACGCCAAACGAATATAACCTACACACGTCGTGGACGTAAGAATACGAAAAAGAGAATGCTGTAACCATTCTTATTGATGGTTGGCATCCTCTTCTTTTATGCTCTTTTCAAGGCGAGCAAACGCTCCCCTATCCTACTCCTATTCGTCCTTATACCAAGAGAAGAGACTTTGTTGAAAGGAAAAATAGACTATTTTTTATTCGCTTATAAACTATTATGTGGAAACTTTTAGATTATTTTCTCAATCAGAACCATGTCTTTTCAAACTTACATGAGCTTCTTCTCCAGCATAGACAACGCCCTCTTGATTGATTAGCTACCAAGCCCTTTTACTATTCCAAGGTCTTCACAAACTCGCTCAAGGCTTTTCCACCATCTAAAGATGGAGCAAACTCACTCAAAACGTGTAGTTGCCTCTCTCCTATCATCGCCTTTAAATCCTTACAAGTATTCAATACGCAGACATCACCAGCTAATCCGCAGACATCAATCTGATCGATGTGATGATCAACAAGGAGCTCTAAAAGATGTCTTGCCGACCTTTTATTCTGCAGAATGGAATATTCCTCTCGATTAATAGTATCGCCTTTATAAAGCATTTGAAAACCATCAATAGTCTCATTAAGAGCTACCAACAACGATTGCCATAAGGCTGCCCCAGCTGAATGTTGGACGCAATGACGAGGCCATTGACCGCCTTCTGGCACAAAAGAACTATGGTGATAAGGGTGCCAATCGGAGGTTACAACTTTCACAGAATAGTCCTCCCCATGCGCACGAACATACTCTGCCAGTGCATCCATAGCCTCTGCTGCGCTTGGTACAGGCAATGTCCCGGTGATGAAATCGACCTGCGGATCGACTATCAAAAGCATTTTCTTCATAATATCATTTTATATTTAATTATTGTATTCAGCTTTTTATTCAATACAGTTGATTATCTCCGTGACCGACTTACAACCGTGTTTATCCAACCAATCGTTTATGCCATTACGCACCTTGAGGGTCACTTGTGGATCAATAAAGTTGGCTGTTCCGATTTGAATAGCAGTCGCCCCAGCCATGAGAAACTCAATAGCATCTTCTGCAGTTGATATACCACCTAGACCGATAACAGGTATCTTTACCGCCTTTGCCACATCATTAACCATGCGCACAGCAACGGGTTTTATGGCTGGACCACTTAGTCCACCAGTACGGATACTCAGCTTAGAACAACGGCGTTCAATGTCTATTGCCATTCCCATAAGGGTGTTAATCAACGATACGGAATCGGCTCCTTCATCCTCACAAGCACGTGCGATACTGGCTATATCGGTCACATTAGGTGACAACTTCACGATCATTGTCTTGTGATAATGCTGTCGGACGGCTTTCACAACAGTGGCTGCACCAGAGCAAGAAACGCCGAATGCCATGCCACCTTCCCTCACATTGGGACAGGAAATATTGACTTCTATTGCAGGAATAGCGTCTAATTCATCCAGTCTGGCAGCTGTCTCAGCATACGATTCAGGCGAGTTTCCACTCACATTAACAATCATATTCGTGTCAATATCCCGTATCTGTGGATAGATATGATCGATGAAGTAGTCCACTCCTTTATTCTGTAGACCAACGCAATTAAGCATTCCTTGATGTGTTTCAACCATGCGCGGATAGTCATTCCCCTCGCGTGGTTTGAGCGTAGTACCCTTTACGATAATCCCTCCAAGCTCTTCCAATGGGACGAAATCAGCAAACTCAAGACCATAGCCAAATGTTCCGCTGGCGGTCATTACAGGGTTCTTTAGATGTAAGTTACCTATATTTACATTTAAATCTGCCATAGATTCATCATTTAATTTTACATATTTAGCTTATTCCTCATAGATAACCACACCTTCTACTAGGCTTATTCTCATTCTTAGACTTATAAGTTTTCAGGTGTTGTTATCACTATTTTCTCACCACATCAACTTCTGCGTATCAAAGACGGGACCATCCTTACATACGCAGAGATTGCCCTCAATGGTCTTCTCAACGCAACACAAACAGGCTCCGACACCGCATGCCATCATATTCTCCAATGATGCTTCACATGGAATAGAAGCCTTATGAGCATAACGGGCAACAGCCATCATCATGGGTTTAGGTCCACAAGTTGAGATGCGATCGAAGTGTTCTTTGGACAGAACGGAGTGATTCGTAACAAATCCCTTCTCACCTGCTGAACCATCTTCTGTGGTAATGCAGACCTCACCATAGGCTTTAAAGAGTTCTAACTCGGCAAGGTCAGAGGCAGAACGAGCACCCAACAAAAAGACTGGGGTAGCTCTCGCATCCTTTATGGTCTTACCAAAATAAAGCAAAGGAGCCACGCCGACACCTCCACCAACAAGCAAGATGCGTTCGTCAGGACGATTAGGAGGAGTAAAGGAATTACCTAATGGGAGTACACAATTAAGCTTATCGCCCACATGCAGACGCCCAAGTGCGCGCGTACCATCGCCTATGGTGGCAACTAACAACCATAGTTCATTGCGGTCACGATCGAGGAAATTGATAGAAATAGGACGGCGAAGAAAGGTAGAAGGGGAGCCGTCCACTCTCACTTCTACAAACTGACCAGGAAGCATCTCGGGTAGTGGCTTGTCATCAGTGAGTCGAATGAGAACATTCTTATCATTGATCTGCTCCACTGAAGAGACCTTCAAGTCAAGGACATACTTCTTCATCTTTTTATGCTTTGAATGTATTTAGCAAAGATAATGCAAACGAGCACAAAGGAATGCTCGCATTCGCTTTGTCGAGTGCAGCTTAGCTTATGCAAAGGTACACAAATTATCTATTGAAATGATAGATACATAAGAAATATAAGCTAAAAAACAAATAATTGGACAAAACGAAACAAATGGTAGCTATAATCAAGGCATACTCCACCATCCCACTTAGACCTTATTAATAAATAAAGAAGCACTTAAAAGCAAATATGCGAATGGTAAACACCAGTAGCGCGAACGGCGGACACCAATAGTATTCAGTATCTATTGGAATAGAAAAAAGAAGAGGAAACGAGGAAATAAAGAACTACTAAATAAAGAGGTAAATTAAATTTGCTGTCATTACTATCACTTACTTTCAACGCATAACATACTGATAAACACGTCATTGTACCAAATGTTAAAACTGACAGCAACTTAAAATAAAACTAAAACAGGGTTTTTGTGAGATAATAATAGGCTGAAGAAACCTTGCATCCACATGTAATAAGGTGACGTGTCTAACAATAAATTCGCTCAAAGTTCAATATTAGTTCGAGTACTCCAAGCCGTCTGCTTAATGCAATGGATTTAGAGTTCTATAATATGGCAACTGTCTTTTCAAGTATAAAGGTTACATAACAACAAACAAAAAGACATCTTTTGAAACAATAAGAATAGGCTTTATGCAACAAAAGAATTATCTCTATAAATAAATAAGGACAACAAGGTAAAGATGTGAAATCAGCTTTCAGGATTTACAAAAGCTGATTACATCTTTCAAAGTGATTATGTAGAAATATTATACGGAAAGGTGAGTTGTGACCTTACTCATCAACTCACTTTTTCGGAACAAAGCTCTCCCACGTCTGGTCATCGAAGAAGATTCGGATCTCAGTGATACGCCGCTGTGGTTTGTCAACATATTTTATCTCTGTTCTTGTAGGCGTTTTTAGTGTATCATTAACATGCTGTGAGGAACCTTGCCCATAACCCTGCTCGGATGGGGCAGGGGCTGAAGAGAAATCAAGATGACCTTCAGAAGTGGTAGTACCAGCCACTCCGTTCGTACTACCATCAGCCCCTGACTCTGTAACCTGATCCTTGAACATTGGTCCTTGACCATACATTAACCAATCAAGATTAATCTTTGTAAACTTACTACGAATAGCCTCAACCGTGTTAAGAGTAGGTTTCGTCCTTCCGGTGAAGATACTACTAAGTGATGCAGACGATATTCCTATGAAATCTGAAAAGGTCTGTTGAGTCATGTGCTGACTCTCCATGAGTTGTCTAATTCTATCTTTCATAACCAAACAAAAGGCTTTTTTAGGCTCTAAAGCCACACTTCCTTTGATTTTACAAAGGTAAACAATTAATTTTAAATACCAAAACGTGCCAGCTAATAATACATCTTTGTATATCCAGCTTTTGATATTTACATTTTAATATTACAAACTTCCAAATGTGTGCAAAACCTATTTACATATACAAATAGAAACTATATTATCTATAGCAGATATAACCATTTCTTTGTTTGAAACGACCAATTAACTGGTTATTAAAGGCTTATTGGAGAATTTAGAAGGCTAAATAATGCATTTATGCAGCAATGCAAGGATAAAAGACAGCTAATAGCACTGATAAAAGATAATAATTATATGTATTACACTGGTGTACAAATAGTTATATAGCACATATATAACGCGTATATCTATTCATTGTGATTTTGAAAACTAAATATTTATGTTTTGTTATTTACATTTACATATCATTGTGCGGTTTTTATCTCTTTTATCTATATACAAATATGTAAATCAAAATATAAACAATATGTATTATTAAACGCATTGATTTACATTTTTAATCCAAAACAAATGTGAATTATAAATCCTCCTTTTGTATTTTCGCTTAATTTTAGCGTAATTGGAGTATTCATAAACAAGGTATAAGACAAACGAAAATACGCCAGAAATAAAGAGAGTAAATAACGTTAAGTACCCTATTAATCAGGGAGTAACACAAAAAAAGTACCCTTTTTAGGGTACTCATTCTAGCTCAAAATAGAGGGATTGGGGCACGAAAAAGGGAATTTTTGAAGCTCAATATCATCAAAAATCCCCTCCTTTTTTAATGTAAAATGAAGAAAATTAGCTCTTTCATCAGTTCTCCTGCACCTGTATTAGGATTATCCAAGCCTTTACTCTTACCATCTACTTCCCGGATCTTGGAAATAATCTCCATCGTTTTACGTGCTGAATAGTTCCTCAAACCAGTAATAAAGTCCTTCGAACCCCATGCAGATTTCAAATCTAAAGCCCTAGCTATGTCTTGTTCGGAACTCTTATTTGGAGTATAATGTACGATCATTAAGTTTTGAAAGAACGAAAAGAGTAAAGGGAGAAAAGAGTAAAGAGAACCTGCTTTAGGATTATTGTTAAAATATTTGATTATCTGATTTGCCTTAAAAACATCCTTAGATACGATGGCATTCCTTAGTTCGAAAGCATTGAAGTCCTTACTAACTCCAACCTCCTTCTCCACTACCTCTGGTGTAATACGTCGATCGTCTTCAGGAAGGTAGATAAGTATCTTATCAAGTTCCGATACTATACGACTCAAGTCAGCACCAATATAGTCGGCTATCATCTGGCATGATTTAGGATCGATTGAAATTTTCTTTGGCTTTAAATAATTCTGGATGAAATCTGGTAATTGGTAATCGCGCAACTTCTTACTCTCGAATACTACGCCCACAGATTGAGCCAACCCGAGGACTTTCTTGCGTGCATCTATTTTCCCATTCTTATGACACCAAACAAGAATAGTCGATTTTACGGGATTTTTAAGATACTTTTCTAATGCTTCTAAAGAGCGGATATTCTGTGCTTCTTTCACTATAATCACCTGATACTCGGCCATCATTGGATAGCGTCTAGCCATATCAGCGACTTGTACAGCAGTTACATCTGAACCAAAACAAATGGTTTGATTAAAATCACACTCTTCTGATGAAAGAACGTGCGAAGCGATATAGTCGGATATAGAATCTATGTAATAAGACTCGTCCCCCATCAACAGATAGAAGGGAGCAAAGTTCCTATTCTTCAGATCCTGCATGATAGTCTGAAATGTTACTCCTTGCTTTGCTGGCATTTACTTTTTTATTAACTTTGCATTAAGAATAGATTGTTACCATGTCTGAAGTTACCTATTTCTGTAGGGATTAAGAATTAACTCCACCATTATCATGGTTCAATCATTTCATGCAAAGTTAATAGAAAAGAGATAGAAAACAAAATTTTCATTTGACTTTCACCCCACCCTTACACCTTATTATATATAGGCTCTATCAAACATGGTACAATTGAATCTTCCTCCTTATCAAATTAGAGTGAAAGAGACAGGCGGTCGGAAGCAGATTTTCGACATTCTCCGTAGGAAATACGTAGCACTCACACCAGAAGAATGGGTGCGCCAGCATTTCATACACTACTTGATCGAACATAAGAATTACCCAGCATCACTACTTGCAAATGAGGTTTCTTTGCAGATTGGAGAGAAAAGGATGAGGGCTGATAGTGTGTTGTATGATAACCAACTACACCCTCGCATAATCATAGAATACAAAGCACCTAACATCACACTGACGCAGAAAGTGTTTGACCAGATCACAGTCTATAACCTCCTACTCCATGTTGATTACCTCATTGTATCGAATGGTATGACTACATACATCTGTAAGATGGATTACGAGAAGCAGACATATAAGTTCTTAGAAACTATTCCTAATTACGAAAATATTTAACATATATAACTCTCGAAAGTATCTTTTATCACGCAAAATACTTTACATTGCTCCATACCTATTCCATGATATACACCATAATTAACACTAAACACAAGCGCAAAAGACGAGCTTTGCCAAACTTGGCATCATCTTTGTGAATCAATATACCATATAAAGAACAATACAAATAAGAACAGGAAACATCAAAACAGAGCAATATGGGAAATATGAAATGGTTTGGTAGCTGGATTGGCGGAACCTTAGGAACAATGTTGGGAAGTGGCATTCTTGGAACATTAGCGGGCTTTTGTCTTGGTAGCATCATTGATGAAGTGATGGACTCAAGGGCTGATTCCAATAATTATAACGCTAATAATCAGGATCATTACTCGCAGGGGAATGGTTATCAACAATATCAGTATGGATGGCAGAACGGTACCCCTAATGCACAAACCTATGAGGAACAGCGCAATTCTTTCCTATTTTCTATGCTTGTATTATCATCTTATATCATCAAAGCTGATGGCAAAATAATGCATTCAGAGATGGAGTTTGTGCGTCAGTTCCTACGTCAGAACTTCGGAGAGCAAGCAGTAAATCAAGGACAAGAAATACTCCTAAAGCTCTTTGAAGTACAAAAGCAACAAGGGGAACAGGAGTTCCGAAAGACCATCCATCAAAGTTGTACAGAGATAAAACACTATATGGACGTTAGTCAACGACTACAATTACTCAATTACCTTGTTATCATTGCGAAAGTAGATGGATATGTAAGTCCAGAAGAGATAAAGGCTTTAAAGGAGGTTGCACGCCACTTAGGACTAACCGCAAAAGACATTGACTCAATGCTTAACATGGAGAGTGGTGCAAGAGCAGATAGTAATATAGAAGACGCTTACAAGGTATTGGGTATATCCCCTACTGCCACTGATGACGAAGTAAAAGCAGCCTACCGCAAGATGGCTTTAAAGCATCATCCAGATCGAGTTGCAACCCTTGGAGAGGATATCCGTAAAGCAGCAGAGAAGAAATTCCAAGACATTAACGATGCTAAAGAGCGTATCTTTAAAGCCAGAGGATTATAAACATCTCTTTCTGACTTAGTTGGTTCTTGTAGAAAAGATTATCATCAAACACTCATATAGCCTCGATTTATCAATCATAAACAATACCTTAAAAAGCTTATGGCAACAAAACTTAAAATAAAAACGAGCGAAGGCGACATCGTTATTCGCCTTTATGATGAGACTCCAAAACATCGTGATAACTTCTTGAAATTAGCTAAGGAGGGCTACTACAATGGTACTCTTTTCCATCGTGTTATCAAAGACTTCATGATACAAGGTGGTGACCCAGACAGCAAGAATACGCCAAAAGGAAAGGTGTTAGGCACTGGTGGACCAGATTATACCATCCCTGCAGAGTTTGTCTACCCACAACTCTTCCACAAGCGTGGGGCTTTAAGTGCTGCTCGCACGGGTGATGAAGTAAATCCTGAGCGTGCCAGTAGTGGTAGCCAGTTCTATATTGTATGGGGTAAGACCTATAAGCCAGCAGAACTAAAGCAGATGGAACGACAGATGGAAATGCAGCAAGAGCAAGATATCTTCAATCAGTCAACAAAAGAACACCACGAGGAAATCATGAATCTAAGACGCAATCGTGATCGTGCAGGTTTACGGACTTTACAAGACAAGTTAATCGAGGAGACCAAAACAAGATGCAAACAGCAAGGTAAACCGACCTTCACACCAGAGCAAACTGAAGCCTATACCACAATAGGTGGTACTCCTTTCCTTGACAACCAATACACTGTCTTTGGTGAAGTTGAGGAAGGACTAGACATCGTAGAACGTATCCAGAACTGTGCTACTGACCGTAATGATCAACCAATAAAAGACGTAAAAATTGAGGCAGTAGACGTCTTATAAAAAGGTATAAACACAAGACCCTTATCTATTTGATGTTCATAAACCACGTAGATAAGGGCTTCCTCTTATAATAACCACCGAGAACGTGTAACAATGTTACACTATATCGTAATTAACGAAGGTGTGTCAAAAGCAATTCTAAGTTCTTTTGTCTTGTTGCATCCATTATTAAGAAGATGTCAACAAGTGCCCAAATGTAACATCCACCACCTGTCAATAGCTTGCCAACTCCTAGTCCTATATCACCAATATAGAATCTATCAACACCTAATGCACCAACAAGTATCGACAAGATAATAGATATTGTCGGATCTTTCATGCTATTTATGAGAACGAGGACGTCAGATTCATTCATATCAGAATCAAGCAATTTCTCACGAACACTATGTAAACTTTCAGATGGAATCTTCGATCCCATCATCATCAATAGCTGATTCACTTTCTCTTGTTCCATTATCTTTATCTTTAAAGTTAAATATTCCATTCATACTTCTGTATCCAATAACAGCAACAGAAGAAATATCAAATATGCAAGATATTCCTCACCACAAGCCAAACAAAGAATAGAACGACATACAATAAGATAAGTCTTCTATCCTCTATTACACTCGCCAATTTTCGTTTAAAATTACCCGCAGGAAGTAATGCCCGAACCCCAAATAAGGACAAATAAGGGGCTCCGAATAACAAGAAGTAATTGTAATGGATTGCTTCTAGAACCTTTCCTTGCAATAAAGCGTGCAATGCCCGTTGTAATCCACAACCAGGACATTGCAATCCTGTTACCACCTTAAATGGACATTTCGGAGCCCAGAAAGAGGTAACAGGATTGTATAAATAATATATTACTAATAAGGCTATTCCTAAAAGAAGAGCCCCTATAACTTTCTTCTTAGACCTCAATTTTTAGTGTGATAATGTGCTTAAATACCCCAGACCACCAAAGAAAGCAAGGTAAATGATCTGGAATACTAAGCCAGCAACTATACCGATAATACTCCACTTCTTAGCATCTGCAGAAGCAGCCTCTGCCGCATCGTATTGCTTCATCGAGTAGTAATCGTTCACCTTTATTGAACGGATGATTGCATAAATGCCAAGTGGCAAACAACAGCAAAGAGTAGAGAAAATTGCTAAAGGCAAATAATTGTTTGGTTTTGGACGGTTTAATTCTTCCATAATAGTACATTTTAAGCCAGTCTCCCATGGCTGAATTAGCTTATAAGTTTTACTTTTCACACAGTACTCAAGTTGGGGAGAACCTAAAAGGCAACTCTCATTCCATGTGCTACTTAACGTTCAATTAAATTGACTTAAGTCTATGGCAAAGATATAAAAATAACGTTAAAGTAACAAATAAATTGATAGAAAGTATTTGAATCAACCAAAAATTCCCTCACCTAACACGTACTTGTGCATAGATGAGGGATATTCTTTTACTACTCCTTCTGTAAGAAGTCAAATCCAAGCAAGGCTTACTCGCCCTCTTCCTCCTTCTTCTTACGAGTTGTTCTACGCTTCTTTGGCTTCTCTTCAACAGGCTTTTCTACCTTCACACCTGCCAACTCTGGATCAATAAGAATTCGACCGCAATACTCGCAGACAATTATCTTCTTATGCATCTTTACATCTAACTGACGCTGTGGTGGAATCTTATTAAAGCAACCGCCACAAGCATCACGTTGTACGTAAACAATGCCCAATCCATTGCGAGCTCCGCGACGGATACGCTTGAAACTACGCAACAAACCCGGTTCTATTCGCGTCTCTAACTCTGCAGCTTTCTCTTTCAACAAGCCTTCCTCTTCGCGCGTCTCCTGCATAATCTCATCCAGTTCACTACGCTTCTCTTCGAGTGCATGCTGTCGATCCTCCAATAGCAAACGGGTTTCCTCAAGGTCTCTTTGCTTCTCTTCAACCTTATATTGAGCTTCTTTTATCTTCTTATTACAAAGCTCAATCTCTAGTGTTTGGAACTCAATCTCCTTTGTCAACGTGTCATACTCACGGTTGTTAGCGACAGTATCCAATTGCTTGTTGTAACGTTCCAAACTTGCTTGAGCCTCAACAATATCGCCTTTCTTCTGAGTGATAGCACTCTGGAAGTCCTTAATATCCAGCTCTATCTTCTCAATACGAGTACGCAAACCTTCCAAACCATCCTCCAAGTCACGAACTTCTAGTGGTAACTCTCCACGCAAAGCACGCTTCTCGTCGATAGCAGAAAGGGTTGTCTGTAACTGGAAAAGATTCTTTAGCTTCTCCTCTACTGGTAACTCTTTTGGATCTTTCTTTGCCATAGTTCTTATCTTAATTATAATTCAATACTATTCATCAATATCTGTTCTTACGATTTACCAACCCTATGGTAGAATCATCCCAACCTATTAGAAATAGATAATAGGATTCGTATTTATCTCTGAAATACAGCACTTAACACCTGGGCAATCACGTTCTATCACGTCACGTAATACCTCCGTTGTATATTGCTCACTCTGATAATGACCAATAACACATAACAGTATCTCTTGCTCGTGACCGAAGAACTCATGGTAACCCATCTCACCCGTCACGAAAGCATCAGCACCTGCAGCGATTGCATCAGGCAACAGGAACGAGCCAGAACCACCACAAACAGCAACGCTGCGAATCTCTCTGCGAAGCAATTCATTTGCTTGAACGCACTCTACATCAAACTTCTTTTTCAGTAAGATAACCAAATCGTCTGCTGCTAAGGACTCATCAAACTCGCCAATAACACCATCACCTCCCGTCACCATATCGCCCGTTTGTGGACTAACAACATGTTTACTCTGACCGAAGAAACGTGCATTCTTTAATCCAAGTTTCTCTGCTATCTTGAAGTTAACGCCATTCTCTGCCGAATCAAGATTAGTGTGCATAGCCACAATAACGATGTCATTCTTAATAGCCTTTATCACTGTGCGTTGCACATAATCGGTATCTGATACTTGAGAGAGCTTACGGAAGATGAGAGGATGATGTGCAACTATCATGTTACAACCGTGTTGTATGGCTTCATCCACCACTTTCTCTGTCACATCAAGACACAACAAAGCCCCTGATACTTCCGCCTCCGTCAATCCAACTTGCAGACCAGCATTATCATAACTCGCCTGCAAGGGCAAAGGCGCGAACCGTTCAAGGGCATCAATAACTTCCTTTATTTTCACGCTACGCATAAGTTTTAGACTGCAAAGGTAACAATTTTATTCCACATTCGCAACTCTTACCTTTCGTTATTTTAGACCTTTACACGAGTGGCGCTCCTTATCCTTCAGTCATCCGCCAAACAATCTCCTGGGATCTTACTCCTGTATGATCAAGTAACGAGATACATTCCAGAACTTATCCGCATTAGTAATGGTAAGCGTTGTTGTACCGTCTTCATTCGTTGTCAATCTATAACTTGACTCTGGATTTGGAGACAATATCTTAGGAGATGTCGACTTAATCGTCAATGTTGTTAACTCGTTCCGATTACCCTTGACGAAATTCTCTTCTGTGATATTATTGTTATTTATCTTTTTAGAGAAAAGCGTCGTCTTCAATAATCCCTTATCCTTCAGTGTCTGCTTATCAGCTATGATATAAAAAACTTCTTTCGGTTGTTCCTCATGCTTCACCGCCTTTACTCTCGGCTTATTGTCCTCTGCTACAGACATATCAAACTTGTAGCGCAAAGCATCAACACTGTTAGATTGATTCAGGACGATATACTTCAACTGATCGACACTGACGTCCTTTCTATTGGCAACAGCCTCTAATTCAGCCATACGAGCACCCTTTTCCTTCAACTGAGAAGCGAGGAACTCTATCATTTTATAGAGCTTTTCTATAGTGCCACTCTTATCTGATGAGACTTCAGTCTGCTTATTCTTTTCACTCAACAACTTATCTATTTGCTTCTGTTTCTCTGCCAACAACGTACCGAGACCCTTAATCTGCTGGATGATTTTAGACTTCTTATTCGCATGTTCAGTGGTCTTACATAGCATTGCCTCTTGCGATGAGATAAGATCCAAATTATCCGATATTTCGTCTATCGAAGCCGTCAGTTGACTAATAGCCTCGTTCTCTCTTGACGGGGGAGTGACATTGATTGCCTCTCGTTTCGGTGCTGGACGCTTCACATCCTCACATGAAGTACATGCGACGAGACCAACAAAAACAATCAGAGAAGTTATTTTAATTCGTTTCATCTATGCAAATAAATATCGCTGCAAAGATACTTTTTTTATATCAACAAACCATCAGTAATATATTAAAAATCCTAATAAAAAGGAAAACAGATGATATCATCTTGCCGTCTTAACACGCTTTCCTATTATCTTTCCGATATGCTTCTATTATAGAGCTAACCCTTATCTATAATACTCCAAATGCTTTTTTACACCGAAAAATAGATTATTTTTACATTGGCTTTAAGCTGTTCACCTCTTATTTTTAGTTTATTTTCTTAGTTAGGCAAGTCTCTTTTCAGGTATTACTAACAATACTCTATTATTCAAATGGACATGTTTTGCAACAAAGGAAAGTAGGTCTACAATAGGTAAAAGATAACTTTAAGACAACAAAAAAAACCGAACCGAGATCCTTAACAGACCTCAGTTCGACTCTTCTATAATTCTCTCTCAAACTTTCTTTATTCTTTTGTAGCTACAAAACTCTTATTAATTAGAGCTGGCATTATGCCAGACAAGTAGCGCGTCCCTCGTTATACTCACTGATAACATTAATCATGTAATGGAGGAACTTGCGCGCCATGGATGATTTCTTAATACTCTTTTTCATAACGTGTTTCCTTTCTTTTTACCTGTTAAACAATCTTTTACCTTGTGTTTACCTACTGAGATTGAAGCCTTCTTAATGGTAATCTTATTACCTTGAAGAGACATCTCTTATGTCTTGTTCGTGGTTGCAAAGTTAGTGCAGTTTAGCTCTACACACAAAGAATAGGCTCATTTAACCGCAAAAAACAGGTTTTAATTGACGCCTATCAAACCTCTTGATACATATCAAACGCTATGATTGACTTACATCAAGCCTCTCTATTGATATAAATCAAGCATATTCTACACCGCACCTAACCCATGGTGTGCGTCATAGACAAGTAAAAAATACACCTGCAAGAACGCCTATCACGTTTTCTTTTCTTACCTTTGCAACATGAACACAAACAAACTCCACGGTTTCAGATTGCCTGCGGAATGGGAGCCACAAAGGGCTATCATGCTGATATGGCCACACGAGGACACCGATTGGCGACCTTATTTAAAGGAGATAACAGAGGTTTATCTCCAAATGGCTGATGCGATCACTCGACACGAAGAATTGCTTATCACTGCAAGAGACACGGATTTAGTGCGCCGTTTACTGGCTGAACATCTCACAAAAGAGCAGATGAATCAAGTAACTCTCTTCGCTTGTGACAACAATGACACATGGGCTCGTGATGTCGCTCCTATCACACTTGTTCCTAACAAGGAATCGAATGGAAAGGGGCAAACCAACGCCCTACTCGACTTCTGTTTCAATGGTTGGGGGGAGAAGTTTGCCGCTGATAAGGATAATAGAATCAACCAGCAAGTTTATGAAGCAGGGCTTTTCGAAGGTACACTTGAACCTCACAAGGACTTCGTTATAGAGGGAGGTTCGATTGAAAGTGACGGTAAGCACACCCTCTTCACAACGACTGGTTGTCTCATGGCTCCCCATCGCAACGAGCCATTAAGTAAGGAGGATATAGACGAGAAGTTGCGTTCGTTCTTCCCTAACATTGAACATGTAGTATGGTTGGATCATGGTAAATTAGCAGGAGATGATACTGATGGACACATTGATACTATCGTTCGTATTGCGCCAAATGACACCTTATTATATATAAGGTGTGACGACCCACAAGACGAGCACTATGCTGACTTCTATCATTTGGAGGAGCAGTTACAGGGCTTAAGGACTTCAGAGGGGAAGCCTTATCACCTACTCCCTCTGCCCATGCCCAATGCTATCTATGATGATGGCGAGCGACTTCCTGCCACTCATGCGAACTTCCTTATCATCAACGGGGCTGTACTCGTGCCCACATATAACCAACCACAGAAGGACAGGGAGGCTATAGAGCAGATACAAAGGGCGTTCCCAGATAGGGAGATAATAGGTATTGACAGCAGAACTATCATCCGACAGCATGGTTCAATACACTGTTTAACTATGCAACTACCGCTTTCCCCTGCTCTTTAACAGAAGAGAAAAGACATTGAGAAAGTATTTATCCCACTGCATAATATTAACTTTTAAAACAACTCCAACCGCTCCGAAGCAAGCTATTTCACGCTTCGGACAAGTTGGAAAACATATTAATAGATGAGAGAACTAAAGATTGGTATCGTGCAACAACATAATGTTGCGGATATGAAAAACAACATAGAGCGACTGGCAGAACGTATCACTGACCTCGCACAAAGGGGTGCCGAACTGGTTGTACTACAAGAGTTACACAACTCACTGTACTTCTGTCAGACGGAAGACGTAAACAACTTCGACCTTGCCGAGACCATTCCCGGTCCTTCAACGGGCTTCTATGGTGAGTTGGCACGCGATTTAGGCATTGTAATCGTTACTTCCCTCTTTGAGAAACGGGCTGCCGGACTATATCACAACACGGCTGTCGTCATTGAGAAAGACGGAACGATAGCTGGTAAATACCGTAAGATGCACATTCCGGACGACCCTGCTTACTACGAAAAGTTCTATTTCACACCTGGAGATCTCGGCTTCCACCCTATTGACACGAGCGTGGGACGCTTGGGAGTATTGGTATGCTGGGATCAATGGTACCCCGAGGCTGCCCGCTTAATGGCGTTACAAGGAGCAGAACTCCTCATCTATCCTACGGCGATCGGATATGAAAGTAGTGATACAGAAGAGGAACAACAGCGACAGCGCGAGGCGTGGACAACGGTAATGCGAGGGCATGCTGTAGCCAATGGACTACCTGTCGTTGCCGTCAACCGAGTAGGACATGAGGCAGATCCAAGCCAGCAGACGGGTGGTATTCAGTTCTGGGGTAGTAGCTTCGTGGCTGGTTCACAGGGCGAACTACTCTATCGTGCGAGCGATAACAAAGAGGAGAGTGCCATCCTTAACATCGACTTAGACCATAGTGAACAGGTGCGTCGTTGGTGGCCATTCTTGCGCGATCGCAGGATAGACGAATACAAAGATCTTACGAAGCGATTTATTGATTAATATGATTAGTAGCTGCTAAAGGATGAGAAGAAAGCTCATTTAGGGATAGTTTTGTGATAAAGCTTTTACATGACGAAAGCCCATTCATAAACCTATAAAAAATCTAAATCCATCTATGTAGGTTCCAGCTTCATTTGGAATTATCTAAACTTTACTGTACCTTTGCAGCACTATTAGGCTCCGTAGCTTAGCTGAATAGAGCGTCAGATTCCGGTTCTGAAGGTCTTGGGTTTGAATCCCAACGGAGTCACAACACATAAAGCGGAAGTTCCATTATCTATCGGAACTTCCGCTTTATGTTATTTAAACGGCAATTATCAGGCACGAAAAGTAGCACATAGGATTGATAGAAATGACACATACGTATCATTTCAAGCATCTTAGTAGTATAATGGACAATTATCAAAGGATATGTGTTTTATTATAGTTAACATTCCCTCTTAAAAGCCTGCATTAGGTCATTTATATTACAATTAAAGCTCATCTCCCAAAGACAAGCAACCGAACATGATTATTATTTAGCCTTTTCCTGTTTGCTTCTCTGTGTCAGATAGGCTTCTTTCCCAGGGAAGTGAGGGGTATCGAGAGAGTTTTCCATACAGTAAAATACCACTCGACGGTTGAAGACAACGAAGCCAGGTAGATTATTAAGTTCGCTGATTAACGAGTCAGTGAGGGGTTTGTCATACAATTGATAATAAAAGACAGCTTCCCCTTTGCGCCCATATTCTATCTCTGTGCAGTCCCCATACCCATCATTATTACCAATGTTTAAACCTCGATAATCCATCTCCCGCAGTGCAAAACGGATGGAATCCAGCCGCTCAACACTAAGTCCTATCTTCTTTAACTCCCTATTCTTTACGTTATCAGTGACCCAGTTGTCTGGCTCAAAGTTCACATCTACCTTCGAGTTAACACCCCAGTCCGTAATTTCTCCATTCTTCGAATACTCCACGGAGAGCCCTGTACTATCTGGCAACCAACTTTTTGTAACTGCTATCAAATGTTTTATCCCTGTTTGATGAGCCTTATAATCAGTCTCCATAGCCTCGGGTGTACAACTTTTCTGTGGCAGAATAGCCAAAATCAACACACATATTACTTGCAAGAGATTGATGATGTGCAATCCAAGAAACACCTTATTTATATATAACTCACGATGAACAATAACCTGAACAACGGATATGACATAAATAACAAGCACAGGGATTGATACAAACCATGCAACGACAATAAACCAACCAATCCAACTCAAATTATCCTCAGGGTCGTCTTCACCAACAAAGCACAGCATGACGAAGAACAGAAACAACGTAACAACTGCTAATGACATCATGCGTAGAGATGACCAGAAGAAGCCTTTCCAATCCCGCTTATAGGCATCTTCCGGATTAGTAACCTCCTTATGATAACTTAGTAGAAAGCCTATGCTAAGGAGAAGAAAAGCAAGCAAAAAGATTATAACTGCTATCATACGCTGATTAATTAAGTGGTAAAACGCTTGATACGAATAGTTGGTCAAGAATAAGTAGATGCCCCTTTCGAATCGAAGAGAGCCTCTCCTTGCATTAAGGAGAGGCTCTTCTCATATCAAGGAAACGCCCTCTTCCCATGCAAGAGAGCGTCTCTTTGTGTGCAGTATCTTGTTCGTTGCTAACGAAGCAGTACTTCGTTACACATCAACCTGTCCCCTCCTATCCTGCAAACATGTGTTCTGCGAGGTGTTTCTTCCCCTTTTGGGGAGATTGCGTGGGGCTTATCTTATCACGATTAAGCCTTTGGGTACTTCTTAAACCATCCATCGAGACGGAGGCGCATAACGCCGAAGAAGGCTTCAGAGAATATACCACCACTCATCTTACTAACGCCTTCACGACGATTAACAAAGATGACTGGAACCTCCTTAATCTTAAATCCTATCTTGTAAGAGGTGTACTTCATCTCTATTTGGAAAGCATATCCTTTAAACCTAATATCATCTAATGGGATTGTTTCCAATACCTTTCTACGATAGCAAACAAAGCCCGCAGTGGTGTCATGAACATGGAATCCCGTCACAATCTGTACGTATTTACTAGCGAAATAGCTCATCAACACGCGTCCAATAGGCCAATTAACAACATTCACCCCACTAACATAACGTGAGCCAACTGCGACATCATAGCCTTCATCATGCGTCGCTGCATAAAGACGAGGGAGGTCGTTTGGATCGTGACTAAAGTCGGCGTCCATCTCAAAGATATAGTCATAACCATGCTCCAAAGCCCACTTAAAGCCTGTAATATACGCCGTTCCAAGCCCCAGTTTACCAGTTCGTTCGATGATAAATAATCGATCAGAACATTCGCTGTTCATCAATCGATGAACTATTTGAGCAGTGCCATCAGGACTTCCATCATCAATCACTAGGATATGAAAGAACTTCTCCAACTTGAAGACGGCACGTATGATCTTCTCTATATTCTCCTTTTCGTTATAGGTCGGTATGATTACTATACTATCGCTTGTCATAGGTTTTGTTTTTGTGCAAAAGTAGTATATTTATCTGAATGAAGCAAATAATCGAATAAAAACCAGTAGTCAGTTACTACTGATCTGGGTTATCTATAAACCCTTGATACTTCTCTTCTAGTCCAGACATGACTGCTTTATACGCCTCAACCATGGTTTGCTTCTCAAACTCTACACCTTTCCCTTTGGGTTGAATAGGCTCGTGAATGGTCAGACGAAGCCTGTTCCATACTGGGAAGTTCCAGTCTTTTGTTCGTGGCATAACGTCGAATGAACCATTAATAGTAATTGGGCAGACTGGTAATTGCAGCTCATCAGCAAGCATAAAAGCTCCTCGTCGGAAGTGAGCCATGTGACCGGTAAAGCTGCGCGCACCCTCTGGGAACACCACTACTGACATCCCCTCGCGGAGTGTCTCACGTGCTTCATCGTATGTCTTCTTTATCTTGCTCGCCCCACTCTTATCCACAAAGATGTGGTGAGCCTGCTCACATGCAAGTCCAATGAGCGGTATCTTGCGAATAGCTTTCTTCATCATCCACTTGAAGTTACGCCCAAGAAAGCCATAGATAAGGAAGATGTCGAATGCTCCTTGATGGTTACTAACAAAGACATAACTCTGTTTGGAGTCTAAGTGTTCACGCCCTTCTACCTTTACAGGGAGGAACAGTAAGCGGATAGTAAACCATGACCACCACTTCCCGGGATAGTATCCCCAGAAATGCCCATTGCCTAATCGACAGCCAATCGTCGTTATTAAGGCTGTGAGAATAGAGGCAAGAATGAAAAGAGGAAGTACTATGCACAATGTATAGAGATCGTACAGGAGTGTTCCCATCAACGCCAAGAAGGAGGGGTGATGGATAGTGTGTTTTGGGTGTCGTTGTGCTGTCGTATTGCTCATAAGATAATTCTTTTTGCTTTCTTTTATTGTTTGTTACTCGTTATTACTTCGTATGTAACGTTATTACCGTTACTTCGTTTGGCATATTGAGACGGAAAGGAACGAGTCCGCCAAGCCCCGCTGTCACATAGAGATAACGCCCGTCTTGCTCGTAGAGTCCATGGTCTTCATGCTGTCGGAGGCTTGTCGGTCGCCATCCAAAGAGCTGCATTTGTCCGCCATGAGTGTGCCCAGAGAGCGTTAATTGGGCTGTTGTTTGAGGCAAGATAGAACGCTTCCAAGCAGAAGGGTCATGTTGCAACATGATGACAAATGCTCCTTTAGGAATCCCTGCGGTCGCCTTCTGATAATCAGAATAGTTGGGGAACGGTGGTTTCCCATCGTTCTCTGTACCGCATATATATATCTGCTCTCCCTTAGGTGACCTTGTTATCGTGTGTTGATTACGCAAGAGCGTCCAGCCCAAGCCCTTCTCTTCATCCTTGACAAGCCTCATCTCTTGTGCAATCTTCTCTTTCTTATTCCCTACGATATACTCTGTATAGTCATGATTACCCAACACTGAGAGGGTATGCGACATCGGTTTACGAATAACCGATTGCATTGCCTCCACCTCTTGTGGGCGCATATTCTGTATGTCACCAGTAAAACAAATAAGGTTAGCATGCTGTTTTTCTATACTATCCATCTCTGCTTTCAATATCTTCTCACGCCATCCTTCAAAGGTTCCGAGGTGCAAATCAGATACATGTACAATGCGATAGCCATTGAAAGAAGTGGGTAGATTCTTAAAAGATAGGTCGATGTGGTTCACTTTTATTGCTGATACGCCAGCTGTAAGCCCATAGACATAAACACCAAAAGCACCTACGCCCAATAGAACTCCTATGTAATGTCCCCAGTTGCGATGCGTATGTGTGATATACTTACGCATTATCCAACCGAAGAACGAGGCAATTGCAAAAACAGTCTTGGGCACTACGAACATTCCAAGGAGGAAGAGATAAGTGTTCAACCAAGTGAGGTCTGCAGGTGCAAAGTTGCGTATGGAAGCCAATAAACAGGTGTAGACAACCATACCAATGCAGGGGATCCACCATAGAAGACGCTGCCACCAGGTTATATGATAACGCTTTCGGAAATAGTGCATATCGATGTACAGATCCGAAAGAACTATCATTAAGATAAGGTATATAACAATTCTTGCTATCATGTCTTTAATAGATTGGCACTTAAAAAGATTCTTACTCTATCTATGGGAAGCCCTCGCCAGTGCACATAGTCACGTTGTTGCTCCTCATCAATCTTACCTAAACAAAGTAACGAGCTTGCTTTCACTCATATTCTCTACTATCTTGCAGTACGGAAAGTGAGCCTCTCCCCTCTCGTTGTTGTGTTTAATTTGCCATTATCCAATAGGTGATGTCCATTGCAGAAAGTGTGTATTACCTTCCATTGAAACGTGTGCCCCATCATCGGGCTCCACTTACATTTACTCTGTATGCACGCTTCGTCTACTGTCCATGATTGATGTGGTTGAACGATCGTAACATCTGCCTTGTAGCCTTCTCGTAGGTAACCTCGCTTGTCAATATCGAACAGTTGCGCTGGAGCATGTGCCATTAACTCAACCAGTCGTTCGATGGTTAGAACGCCATTATCCACCAGTTCCAACATAGAAACGAGTGAGAACTGAATCATGGGCATACCCGAAGCAGCCTTGGCACAGCCTCCTTGCTTTTGAGAAAGGAGGTGGGGAGCATGGTCTGTACCGATCGTTGTAATACGGCCAGACATGAGTGCTTGTTGAATAGCAGCACGATCAGCTGGTGTCTTAACGGATGGATTGCATTTGATTAGTGCGCCTTTCGTAAGATAATCCTCGTTGGAAAAGATGATGTGGGCAATCACTGCCTCAAGAGTTATGCGCCCCTCATCTTCTGGATGACCTGCAAATGAAAGCTCTTTAGCCGTAGAGACGTGTGCAATATGAAGCTGTGTCTTGTATTTCCTGGCAAGTTCAACAGCTAAGGAAGACGACTGCCAGCAAGCCTCCTCACTGCGGATTTCCCAATGATGGGTAATGTCTGGGTCTTCTCCAAAGCGTTCTTTAGCCGCCTTCATATTCTGGTTTATGATACCAGAGTCCTCACAATGTGTCATAACAGGAAGCTCCAAAGAGGCTGCAACACGGAAGGTTGCCTCTAAGGAATCACGTTGGTCTACCAGCATATTCCCCGTTGAAGCTCCCATGAAGAGCTTTATTCCAGGAATAGAGTGGACATCTAATTGCTCAAATAACTTACTATTCGTATTCGTGGCACCAAAGAAGAAACTATAGTTAACGTGACTTGACTTCGCAGCACGTGCCCACTTATCTTCCAATGCCACTATAGTTGTGGTCTGGGGATTGGTATTCGGCATATCAAAATAGGATGTCACACCACCGAAAGCAGCTGCCCTACTCTCGCTCTCAAGGTCTGCCTTCTCTGTAAGCCCTGGTTCACGGAAGTGGACATGACTGTCAATAACACCTGGCAAGACGAAACATCCCGTGGCATCGACTACCTCGTCAAATGTGCCACGGGCTGTTAGATTACCCTTAATAATATCTTTGATACAATCATCCTCTATGATTATTGAGCCGAGAAAACTTCGACCTTCGTTGACGATAGTACCGCCTTGAATAAGTCTCCGCATATAATTATAAATGTTTTAGGGGTTTCGTTGAGAATAAAGTAAGCCTTATTGAGTCTTCCGAACCATCTATCTCTAATACTCAAAGCACTCTCCACAACTGTAATCATTTGTTATCATCCTTGTGACAATCCGTTATCACCATTGTGATACTCGATTATCACTATTGTGATACGCCGTTATAACTATTGTGATAATTACTTTGGAATAGAGTCACCTGCCATCTCTGCTGGTGTAGGAGGAGCCATTGAAGCATTTGGCGTAGTACCTGGTGCATCGTTCATCGGTGCATTTGCGGGTTCAGCCATACCATTCATTTCCTTTTGAGCCTGCAAGAATTCAGCATAAAAAGACTTTATCTCGGGGTTGTTTTTAAAGTTATCTGTGGCCTTAGCCATGATGAACTCGACCCAAGAAGGCAGTTGATTAACAGCATTAGCATACATATAATCATTCATCCAAACAGGGTAGGCATCAGGCGTAGTATCGTATGATATGCGTGTCATAAAGCACCACGGACCTAACACGTTATCAAAGTTTTCAGTGACAAACTTAGTGAATAGCTTGTCACTCTTCGCATAGACGCCCAGTGCTTTCTTAATAAGTTGAGCGTTGATAGCCGCTTCGTCATGTCCATTCAGTATCGCCGCACTCTCCTCATGATCAATCTCTCCGTATTGATTTCGTAGTTGAGTAAACTTCGTCCAGAAGTCATTTAACCTATCATTCAATGGTGTTCCACTAACGCGCTGTTGGGTGTTGTCCAACTTAACTACTATATCTCCACCTTCAATAACAATGGGGAATTGGAGGTTAATATCATCCATAAACACCTGCGCAACCCTAACTGAATCAATCGTACCATGGAATGAGAACTGTCCATGAACGACGTCACATGAATCCAAGTTAACCAACGAGTCTGCCTTATCCACCTTGAGATAGAGCTTCCGACCATCTAAACTTGAGACGTTAGAAGTGCCTTGTATATTGAAAGAACTTCCACAAGAAGTGCAAGTGATAAGCGTTAAAAGTGCGTAAAGAACTTTATTCATAGGTCATTAAATGGTTCCGTTTTGACAAAAGTACAATGTATAATTGATGCCAAGAAACATTTTTATTCAAATTAAAACTATCTATTCCTCTTTTAGACTTTTTTAGTTACTTGCCTCGTTAAGTTCCTTTTTTAGCTCATAACTAATACGATGTGACGTGTACATCTCTAGGATTGCTGAGATTAAAAGGAGTATCACCCAGTTGTGATGAAAGATGTTTACGTAAGTAGTGTAACCCTCTGCTGTATTAGAGAATACTGGTCGAAGGAACATATAAGAGTCCTCCACCATAAAGAATCCGGCAATGATAAAGCCCAAGCCAGCAATAGTCATTATCTTACGCAAGCGACGAATAGCCTGTGAAGTGCCCTCATATCGTTGGCGAGACTGCATTAGGACGAAAGAGAGCGCACCGACAAGCATTACCCAACATACAATGCTTTGGGCAATAAAGAAAGCATACAGCCCAGCACCTGCAACCATTGTTATTCCACCAAGAAGATATATTATTGATTCAAGTTTACTCAGTTGTCTCATACTTTTGGGTATTATCAGGCTGTTCATCATCGCTTAGAACGAAGATATCTTCATCATCCGCCTTCATGAAATAACGCTCCCTTGCGATGCGAGCAATCGCTTTCGGGTCACGCTTTAAGTCCTTTAGTTGTTGGGTATCATGCTGGTATTGCCTATCATACTTTTGGATTTCTGCTTTCAAATCATCAATTTGGTAGGCATATTCTATGCGCTTCATAAAGCTATTTTCATCCAAGACTCCTACAATGAGAACGCCCAAGAGGATAACAATATGAAACTTGAACCGACTTAGAAAGCCAAGTATATGTCCAGTAATCTTGCTCACTTATAATTCAATTTTGTGCAAAAGTAAGGAAAAGATTGCACATGTTGGCATGTAGCAAACAGATTTTTAGCAAATTAACAATTTAATAACTCGGGTCTAACATAGTCTTTTCTCAACTTTTATTACCTTTGCATTACGAATTAGAAAATATGACTTATGGATGAATATATCGTCTCGGCGCGTAAGTATCGGCCGATGTCCTTCGATTCTGTCGTTGGTCAACAGGCATTGACAACAACGCTGAAGAATGCTGTAAAAAGTGGTAAATTGGCTCATGCCTATCTCTTTTGTGGACCGCGAGGAGTGGGTAAGACGACCTGTGCACGTATCTTTGCAAAGGCAATCAACTGCGAGCATCCCACCAAAGAAGGCGAAGCCTGCAACGAATGTGAGAGCTGTAAAGCATTCACCGAAGGGCGTAGTTACAACATATTTGAGCTTGATGCAGCAAGTAACAACTCGGTTGAGAACATCAAAACACTTATGGAGCAGACCCGTATTCCACCACAGGTTGGACGCTACAAAGTGTTTATCATCGATGAAGTTCACATGTTATCAACAGCTGCCTTTAACGCGTTTCTCAAGACCTTGGAGGAACCTCCTGCACACGTAATCTTCATCCTTGCGACCACTGAAAAGCATAAGATCTTACCAACCATATTGTCTCGTTGCCAGATCTATGACTTCGAACGCATGACAGTTCCTAATATCATCAACCACTTAAAGGCTGTTGCTGAGAAAGAGAACATACAATATGAGGAGCAAGCTCTCAACATCATCGCAGAGAAAGCAGATGGTGGTATGCGTGATGCACTCTCTATCTTTGATCAAGCTGCAAGTTTCTCGCAAGGCAATATCACCTACCAAAAAGTGATAGAAGACCTCAATGTGCTTGATGAAGACAATTATTTCAACATCATCAATCTTGCTCTTGAGAATAAGGTAAGCGACATTATGGTTCTTCTGAACAATGTTATCAACAAAGGATTTGATGGCGGTCACCTCATCAATGGACTTGCTTCGCACGTTCGCAACGTATTGATGGCAAAGGATGCACAAACTCTTCCATTGTTAGAGGTTAGCGAACAACAACGCAAACGATACCAAGAGCAGGCGCAGAAGAGCCCTACTCTCTTCCTATATAATGCTTTGAAGATTATGAACCGATGTGATGTTGAATATCGACAAAGCTCTAATAAGCGTTTACTCGTTGAACTCACGCTCATCCAAGTAGCGCAGATAACACAGAAGGACGATGATGTCCCAGCCTCGGGGCGTAGCCCTAAACGATTAAAATCCCTGTTCAAGAATCTTATTGTAAAGGCTCAACAGAAACCAACTCAGCAGGTGGTTGGGAGCCTTAAACATCATCATGAGGCGTCTCACAAGTCAACTGACAAAGAGGCATCTGTAGCCATTGCACCCTCTTCCAACAGCTCTTCTAAAGAGTCAACAGCCAATCAGAGCGGCGCAGCTGTCGTCGCCCATGGTTTACCCACATCAATTAACTTAGGCGGAATGGGGCTTTCGGTCAGCAACTTACTCAAAGGAGAAGAACGAAAGAAAGCTAACACCAACGAACCAGAAGTAACCAACAAAGAGGAGAAAGAGGAGTTTTCTCAACAAGAACTCATTGTACAATGGCGTGCAATGTGCAAACGTATGCCTAACGGGATGCAAGCTCTTGCACAGCGCATGGGCAATATCACCCCTACAATAACAGCCTTCCCGAATATTCAGATACTTGCTGAAAACAACATCCAACTCAATGAGTTGCTGCCTATCAAGGCTCGAATCCGAGCGACATTGGCTAAGTATTTGCACAATGGACAGCTTGAAGTGGACATCAGACTTGCCAAGCAGGAGGAGATCAAACCAATGCTTACACCTCATCAAGAGCTTGAGAAACTCAAAAAAGAGAATCGCCCTGTATCGAAACTCATTGAGGCTTTAGGCTTAGATCTGGCTTAGAATTGTCTTACTGATACTCCGTTCTATCAAAGGAAAATCCTATTAGGGTAAAAGATAATAAAAGACTGAAAAGAAAGAGAGCCTTTCTTGCCATTGAAGAGAGGCTTTCTTCAATGTGAAGGAACGCCCTTCTCTGATAAAGGAAAGCACCTCTTCAATTCTGACTAACAATCAACAGGCTAAGAGAAAGGCTAAAGCAACATAATTAACTAGTATGAACAGCGTCTTAAAAGACCGAACGACAGAAACGTTAAAATAGCGTAATGATATTTGAATTCACCATTATTTCAGTACTTTTGCACGGTATTAGGCAATGAGAAATAAGAGCATTATACTCCTACTATCGTTCGTCATCGTATGTGCGATGGCAAGTGTTCGCATGCCAGTTCCACAACCGAAGAAGGCTAAGAAGGTTAAGGGTAACGTTATCGCAGTGGACAGCTTGCTTAAAGGCAACGTGGGTAACGATCGCAAGGAGATTAAAGAAGACACGCAGGATACCACGAAGATGGACTCTCTTCAGCTGGCTATCTACCATCATAATAAGGTCATTGACGACTCTATCAAGGCTGATAGTATGATGAGACTACGCTCGAATGGAATCAACTCTCCAGTTACTTATTCAGCACAGGACTCTTTGGTCTATGATGCCAGTACGGGAACTGCTTACTTATACGGCGGTTCTAAGGTCGATTATGAGAATATGAAGCTGGCGAGCGATAAGGTGTTTATGAACCTCGACAGCAGTTTGGTGCGTGCAACGGGTACTCCCGACTCAACAGAAGAGGGTGGAATCAAGGGGAAGCCACTCTTTACTATGGGCAAAGATGAGTACAAGAGTGACACAATGGCATTCAACTTCAAATCGAAGAAAGGCTTAATTAAAGGTGTATATACCGCACAACAGGATGGTTTCCTTAGTGGTGAGGTGGGCAAAAGAGACTCTTCTGGGGTGATATACTTACAACATGGACGCTATACAACGTGTGACGACCCTCATCCCGACTTCTATATTGCACTCTCAAGAGCCAAGGTTCGACCAGGAAAAGACGTTGTCTTTGGTCCTGCCTATCTTGTGGTAGCTGACATTCCATTGCCTTTAGCCATCCCTTATGGCTTCTTCCCCTTCTCAAAGAAATACTCCAGTGGCTTCATTATGCCGAGCTATGGTGATGAAATGGATCGTGGTTTCTATCTCCGCGATGGTGGTTATTACTTCGCAATAAGCGATAAGTGGGACTTAAAACTATTGGGGGAAATTTACACCAAAGGCTCTTGGGGACTATCAGCAGCCAGCAACTACCGCAAACGTTATCGTTATTCGGGTTCGTTCTTGTTTAGTTATCAAGACTCAAAGACGGGTGATAAGGGCTTACCAGACTACTCCGAACAGGAGAGCTTTAAGATTCAATGGAACCATAGACAGGATCCGAAAGCGAATCCATACAGCTCTCTTGCTGCCAGCGTGAACTTTGCTACGTCAAGTTATGAGCGTAACAACCTCAATAGCTTATACAACCCACAGACCTTAACACAGTCTACTCGTACTTCTTCTGTTAGCTGGAGTACAACTTTCTCAAGCATAGGTTTGTCACTAAGTGCTACCACAAACCTATCGCAGAACATGCGTGATAACACCATACAAATGACCCTCCCCGACTTGAATATCAGCCTAAGTCGCTTCTATCCATTCAAGCGGAAGCATGCTGTGGGTAAGGAGCGTTGGTATGAGAAAGTATCTATGAGTTATACTGGACAGTTATCTAACTCGATCACAACTAACGAGGATAAACTACTGCACTCGAACCTCTTTAAGGACTGGCGGAACGGCTTCCAACACACGATTCCAGTACAGGCTAACTTCACCTTATTTAATTATATCAACGTTACACCATCATTCAATTTCGTTGACCGAATGTATTCAAAGAAGGTGAATCGCTCGTGGGATGCAATCCATCAGACGGAGGTGAAGGATACAACATACGGTTTCCACAATATTTATAATTGGAGTATGAGCGTTGGAGCAAGTACGAAGTTATATGGTTTCTGGAAGCCTAGTCGTAAGCTGTTTGGCGATAAGATCCAAGCGATCCGACACGTCATCACCCCTCAAATCTCATTCTCTTATTCCCCTAACTTCGGCTCTCGTCATTATGGTTACTACGATAGTTACCAGTACACGGATGCGAGCGGTAACGTGAAACTCGTTGAGTATTCTCCCTACCAAGAGGAGCTTTATAGCGTACCAGGAAAGACCAAAACGGAGATGATTTCATGGGATGTTAGCAACAATCTGGAGATGAAGATCAAGAGTGACAAGGACTCTACAGGATTCAAGAAGATTAGTCTCATTGATGAGTTGGGAGCGACGATGTCTTACAATGCAGCAACCAATTTCCATCGTTGGAGTGACCTAAGTGTACGACTCCGATTGAAGTGGTGGAAGAATTATACATTCTCTATGAATGCCCAATTCGCTACTTATGCATACGAGTTAGACGCTAGTGGCAAACCATACGTTGGTAACCACACAGAATGGGGATATGGTCGCTTGCCTCGATTCCTGGGTATGTCGCAGAACTTCTCATTCACTCTTAACCCAGAGAAGTTGCGTAAGTGGTTCGGACATAAGGATGATAAGGACGACAACAAGGTTTCAGAAGGAAGCGATGGACCAGATACCAACATCGAATCGAACATGGATGACGACCTCGAAAAAGGTAAATATGCAGCCAAGAAGAAGCGTGGTAACATCGCAGAAACAGATGAGAACGGTTACATGAGATTTAATATGCCATGGTCATTAACCATCGGTTATGGTATCACAATGCGTGAGAATACAGGTGGAAAGTTCAATACGAAGACCATGCGTTACCCTTATAAGTTCACACAGACATTGAATGTCTCAGGGAATATTCGTATCAGTGACGGATGGAACATCAACTTCTCTAGTGGCTATGATTTCGAGAACCACGCCATGAGTATGACGACAGCTAGTCTGTCTCGCGACCTTCACTGCTTCAATATGAGTGCGTCAGTTGTATTGGCACCTTACACCTCTTACAACTTTACTTTCCGTTGTAATGCATCAACACTAACGGATGCCTTGAAGTATGATAAGCGTAGTGGAATCAACAGAGCCATACAATGGTATTAATTTCTATTCGATCGGGAACGAAAGAGAGAACGCTTCCATCTTATCCTAACAAACAACTCAAGCAACGAGGTACATGAGAAGACTGATACAAGCAATTCATATATCATACAAGAGTCGGGATGCTTATGCCGCATTAAGTATGCCAGTATATAATGCGGTTGCCTATGAGTTCGACAATACCCAAGTAATGGTCGATGCTTTCTGTGGACGTATTGATGCCCCAGACTACTCTCGTGTTGAGAACCCAACAGTAACAAATCTGGAGTTGAGAATCAAAGCTTTGACAGGTGCAGAGCGTGTAACGGCTCTTAACTCGGGTATGGCTGACATCAGTAATACAATGTTTGCCATCGTTGAACAAGGTAAAAATGTAATGACATCACGCCATCTCTTTGGTAAATCCTACTCTCTTTTGACACCAACTCTCAAGTGACTATGAGTAGGGACAAGGCTCATCTGGCATTGAATGGCGGTGATATGTTCGATTTTGGAGGTAAAGGTTTCATGCGTTTAAACATCTCCCCTCCTCTTGTTCTATACTGTGTCAAGTATTGAACCAGTTGGCAAATACAATGAGAAATCTATCATATATAAGGAGAAACTGACAAATAGACAAGCGGGATTGTAGCATCATCAAGACTATAGTCCCGCTACTATTAAAAGACACACCACACTTAGAACCACGAGAAAGGATAGAGTTGTTAGTGTGAAGAAAAAACATATAAGTTTATTCCAAATCATTGTATATTACAATAGAAAAGTCTATCTTTGCAATTGACTTACCATACTTGATAAGTAGGAAGACTATACTACCAACCCAATTATCCATCATTTAAAATAAACGCATTGGGTTGTTAAATCCTTAATTATAAACTATAACGGACATACAAGTACGATATGGAGAAGAAAAGAAGAATCGGACTCTTGCCAAGAGTGATTATCGCAATCCTATTAGGTATTGCTTTGGGCTATTTCCTCCCAGCCCCCGCAGTAAGAGTATTCCTCACGTTTAACGGCATTTTTAGCCAATTCCTTGGCTTCATGATTCCATTGATCATTATCGGGCTCGTGACTCCTGCGATTGCAGGAATTGGTAAGGGAGCAGGTAAAATGCTATTAGCAACAGTTGTGATAGCATACGTTGATACTATCGTTGCTGGTAGTTTATCATACGGGACGGGCTCATGGTTATTCCCATCAATGATTGCCTCAACAGGAGGAAGTATGCCCCATATAGACAAGGCGACAGAGTTAGCCCCTTACTTTACTATCAGCATACCAGCAATGGTTGATGTAATGAGTGGGTTGGTATTCTCTTTCATTGTAGGTTTAGGTATTGCTTATGGCGGACTTCGCACGTTGGAGAATGTCTTTAATGAGTTTAAACACATTATAGAAAAGGTGATTGAAAAGGCTATCATCCCTCTCCTACCTTATTATATATTCGGTGTTTTCCTCAATATGACCCATAACGGACAAGCAAGACAGGTGTTATTAGTGTTTTCACAGATTATCATTGTCATCCTTGTTCTGCATGTTCTTATCCTCATTTATGAGTTCTGTATTGCTGGAACCCTTACTAAGCAGAATCCGTTCCGGTTACTATGGAACATGTTACCAGCTTACCTCACAGCATTGGGAACAAGCTCTTCTGCAGCAACGATACCCGTCACGCTGGCACAGACAGAGAAAGCCGGCGTAAGGAAAGAGGTGGCAGGCTTCGTCATTCCCCTTTGTGCTACAATCCACCTCAGTGGCAGTGCGATGAAGATTACCGCATGTGCGCTCACCATCTGTTTATTGACAGGTTTGCCACATGGTATGGGCTTATTCATTTACTTCATACTCATGTTATCCATTATCATGGTGGCTGCACCGGGCGTACCAGGCGGTGCAATCATGGCAGCATTAGCCCCATTAGCTAGCATCTTAGGCTTTAATGACGAGGCACAAGCATTGATGATTGCCCTTTACATTGCGATGGATAGTTTCGGTACTGCCTGCAACGTAACAGGTGATGGAGCAATTGCCATTGCTATTAATAAGCTCTTTAAAAAGAATAAACTATAAAAATATATAGCAAAGATTACCACATTAGACTATCTTAAAAAGATGTTGTACCTTTGCAAGAAAGACAATTAAATATCTGTAAGAACATGGAAATAGTAGAACGATTTATCAACTACACGAAGTTTGACACACAATCGGCAGAAGACTCCGAGACCGTGCCGAGTACTCCCAAACAACTGATTTTTGCGAACTACCTCAAGGATGAGCTTGAGCGTGAAGGACTAAAGGATGTTGAAATAGATGATATGGGGTATATCTATGCAACGCTCCCTTCCAACACGAAGAAGAAAGTTCCAACAATTGGATTCATTTCTCATTACGATACAGCACTCGATGCCAGCGGTGCAAACATCAAGGCTCGTGTCATCAAGAACTACGATGGTGGCGATATACAACTTAACCCAAACATGGTTAGTTCGCCACGTCAATTCCCAGAGCTATTGGAACATAAGGGCGAAGATCTTATAGTTACTGATGGTACAACGCTGTTAGGTGCAGACGACAAGGCTGGTATCGCTGAGATCGTACAGGCTATGTGTTTCTTGCGAGATCACAACGAGATTGAACATGGTGACATCCGCATAGGCTTCAATCCAGATGAAGAAATTGGCAAGGGTGCTCATCACTTTGATGTAGAGAAGTTCGGTTGTGAATGGGGATACACTATTGATGGTGGTGACCTCGGCGAACTCGAATATGAGAACTTCAATGCTGCTGGCGTGAAGATATTGATTCATGGCGTTAGTGTTCACACTGGTTATGCTAAGGGAAGGATGGTCAATGCGAGTCGCTTAGCATGTGAGTTTAATGCGATGATCCCATCAGATGAAATCCCAGAGACTACTGAAGGTTATCAAGGCTTCTATCACCTTATTGGCATAGAGAGCCGTTGTGAAGAGGCAAAGCTAAGCTATATCATTCGTGACCATGACCGAGAGCACTTCGAAGACCGCAAGCGTTTCATTGAGAACTGCGTTAAGAAGATGAATGAGAAGTATGGTGCTGGTACTGTCGAACTAAAGATGAACGACCAATACTACAACATGAAGGAGAAGATTGACCCTAATATGCACGTCATAGAGCTAGTCCTTCGTGCCATGCAACAGGCTAACATTGCTCCAAAGGTACAACCTATTCGTGGCGGTACGGATGGTGCACAGCTTTCTTTCAAAGGATTGCCTTGCCCTAACATCTTCGCGGGTGGCGTTAACTTCCATGGTCCTTACGAGTTTGTATCGGTACAGGTTATGGAGAAAGCCATGCAGGTTATCATTAATATCTGTAGGTTGACTGCGGAGTTTAATGATTGAGATACCCACCCCCTTCCCCTCCCCAAGGGAGGGGGGATTGAGATGTTCTAAGGGACATGAGTAAGATGTCAACTAGAATAAGAGCGTATTTTTACAATAAATAAAACAACCTATCATTCCTTTATCTATGGCGATAAGCAGGAATGAAATCCTTTTTCTAAATTCTATGAATCGCTACGAAACAACAGATGCGTCGACTTACTATCTTTTACTTGAGCATGCGAGGAGGATGAGGAACAACCCCACTGAAGCAGAGAAGATTCTTTGGAAGTATCTTGCAAGTAATAGGATGGGAGTTCACTTCCGACAACAACATCCAATATATGGCTACATTCCCGACTTTGTATGCCTCAAGCAGAAACTCATTATAGAGTTAGATGGAGGATACCACTTGGTTGGAGAGCAACCACAAATGGATAAGGAACGCACTGAATGGCTAAGTAAAGAAGGTTATCGGGTTATCCGCTTCACTAATAAAGATGTATTCAATCGACTGGATGAGGTGCTGGATAAAATTGCAGAAGAGCTAGAAAATGCTAGCAAATGAGTTTAAAGAAGATCGTAAATAAGCTTAAAGAAGAGAACAAATAAGTGTAAAGGAACTCTGCAAATATACTCTATGATGTGAGCAAATATGCTCAATAAAGAAAGCAAATATGCTCAACGTTAAAAGCAAATATACTCAATAACGAGAGCAAATACACTCCCGTTTCTCACATTGTCTCCCACTGATAGGAGATTGAAGGATAGCCACAGATAAGCAACCGCCTATACCATCTTAATATACATATAAACAACAACCAACACCACATATCAAGCCCTCCTCCCTTAGGGAGGAGCTGGGGGTGGGTAAAACATATATGGCAGAACTACCATCACTCGTCAAAGACCTTGCACTGATACTTGTTGTAGCAGGGTTTGTAACACTATTATTCAAGAAACTAAAGCAACCCTTAGTACTGGGATACATTGTTGCTGGATTCTTGGTATCGCCTCACATGCCTTATCTGATGAGCGTTGTCGATAAGGCCAACATACACACATGGGCAGATATAGGTGTTATTTTCCTATTATTTGCATTGGGTTTAGACTTCTCCATAAAGAAGATACTCAAGATGGGAGCATCCCCCATCATCGCAGCCAGTACCATTATCCTCTGTATGATAACCTTAGGTATCGTCGTGGGATATAGTTTTGGATGGAAAGAGATGGACTGCATCTTCCTTGGCGGAATGCTTGCTATCAGCTCCACCACCATTATCTATAAGGCACTCAACGATATGGGACTCACACAGCAAGGTTTCGTTCCCACGGTGATGAGTGTTCTCATCCTTGAAGACATCCTTGCCATTGTGATGATGGTAATGCTTAGTACGATAGCCAGTGGCACCAACCTTAATGGTGTGCAACTCTTCGGTAGCATAGCCAAGATAGGTTTCTTCCTTGTATTATGGTTTGTTATCGGACTCTTCGCAATACCTCTTTTTCTTCGTTCCACACGCAAACTCCTTAATAGCGAGACCCTCCTTGTTGTGTCATTGGGCTTATGTTGCCTCATGGCAGTTATATCCACACAGGTTGGATTCAGTGCCGCTTTTGGTGCATTTGTTATGGGAAGTATCTTGGCAGAGACTATCGAAGCAGATAAAATCATTCGACTCGTCGACCCTGTCAAGAACCTCTTTGGTGCTATCTTCTTCGTATCGGTTGGAATGTTGGTCGACCCACATATCCTCATCAGCTATGCCGTCCCCATCCTCTTACTCGTTCTGACCATCCTCTTGGGGCAAGCCATCTTCGGCACAATAGGCTTCCTGCTCGGCGGTCAATCGCTGAAAAATGCAATGCGTTGTGGTTTCTCCATGGCACAAATTGGCGAGTTCGCCTTTATCATTGCCTCCTTTGGACTTTCCCTGCATGTTATCAGTGACCACCTCTATCCAGTAGTTGTTGCCGTATCGGTTATTACCACCTTCCTCACGCCTTATATGATACGTGCAGCCGAGCCAAGCTACAACTTCATCATAGAACACTTGCCGAAGAAGTGGGTGCGTCGTATCAATCACATCCAAACGGAAACTCCTGATGAGAATACAACTGGGCATAATCAATGGCATGAACTCATCAAGAAGATGCTGACGAACACGGTTATCTATGGTATTCTCTCGGCTGCCGTTATAGCAATCATGTTCTCCCTCACGCTTCCAATCTGTAGGAAGTTCTCTGTTGAATGGACAGGCACGCATTGGGCTGGTAATGCTGTTTGCGGACTATTAACCATTGCTCTCATCTCTCCTTTCTTGCGTTCCATAGTGATGAAGCAGAACCATTCTGAAGCCTTCAAAGCACTATGGATGGATAGGCGGATCAACCGATTGCCACTCATAGCAACCATTCTTGCACGTGTCGTCATTGCTATCAGTTTCATCTTCTACGTCTGCAACTATCTCACACGATTCCAGCATGCGTTCATTATTGCCATCGCTATCGGTGCGCTCATTCTCATGTTGCTATCAAGGCGACTGAAGGAAAGGAGTATCAAATTAGAACGTCTCTTCATACAGAACCTACGAAGTAGGGACATCGAAGCACAGGTGAAGGGTAAGAAGAAGCCGCTCTTTGCCGACCATCTCATTGACCGTGATATTCATATCAGTAACTTCAACCTACCAGAAGACTCGCTATGGGCTGGTAAGACATTACGAAGTCTGCGCCTCCGCAATCGCTTTGGCGTGCATATCAGTAGTATTCTTCGTGGCTCGCTACGCCTCAACATCCCTAATGGCGAAACGATCCTCTTCCCTGGTGACACGCTTCAAGCCATTGGAAACGATGAACAGTTAACGGCACTATCAAGAGCCATCAAGTCTGAACAGCAGCCCGAAGACACCGAGATAGAGAAGCGAGAAATGAAGCTCCGCCGCGTCACCTTATCAGAATCTAGCCCTTTCATTGGCAAAACCCTCAAAGAGAGTGGCATCCGAGATAAGTATAACTGCATGGTAGTTGGTGTCGATGAAGGGCAAGATAACCTAACCCTCATCACTCCTTCCCGCTGTTTACAGGCTGGAGATGTACTGTGGATAGTTGGCGAAGAAAGCAATTTGGCGAAGATACTAACGCTGAATTGAATACCTCAACAAGCCCCCTCCGAAGTAGGGGATGTGCCAGGAAGGCTTATTTATATGTGTAAGGGAGGACAAACGAGGATATCTATTCACCCTTACGTACCAGTCTTTTGACGCACTACTAATACTTTGAAACCAGTTCTAACTTAGTATTCAACTGTATTCCTATAAACTCTATCGTGTTCTACAAGTTTGTATAACGAATTATACAGACGTGTATAGTAGATTATACAAACGTGTATAATTGATTATACAGGCGTGTATAATTGATTATACAAACTTGTAGAACACGGTCAATAAAGGCTACATACGAGTCTTATATAAGTAGAACTACCATTCAAGTGTAAGCATCCTTTCATTGAAGAGAGGCTTCCTTTGCATTGAAGAGAGGCTTTCTTCGACCAGAGAAGAGGCTTTCCTTGATAGCAAGAGAGCCTCTTCTTGTTGAATCCATACGCATTTCAAGCCTTACTGTCTGTACTTTTTTGTAACTTTGCAGGCACAACGCACAAGCGATGAAGATACAAGACATACAAAAACTATATGCTACCTTGCCACAGGTGGGGGCGATAACAAAGATACAAGAAGACCAACAAGTGAGGAGCATCTTCCTGCAAGGATTAGTGGCATCAGCCGCTCCTATGTTCTTTGCAGCTATAGCCGAACGATGGAAGAAGACGATTGTCTTCGTACTTAATGATAATGAGGAAGCAGGCTATTTCTATAATGACTTAAAGACAATTACTATGCCCGAAGACGGTACGAGCGACACGGCTGAGGTGCTCTTCTTCCCCTCGTCCTATCGTCGTGCAGTCAAGTATGGGCAGAGGGATGCGGGGAATGAAATCCTGCGAACAGAGGTGCTCACACGCTTATCGGCATTGGCTACGGAGAAAGGGACGGCTAACAGGCTCCCACTCTATATTGTCACCGACCCCTCGGCACTATCCGAGCAGGTTGTATCGAAGCGGCAGTTGGATGAACGACACCTCTCGCTCTCTGTCAATCAGCACATTGATATCGTTGAGGTAGAGAAGACCTTGCGCTCATTCGGCTTCACGGAAACCGATTATGTGTATGAGCCCGGACAATTCGCTGTGCGTGGTAGTATCATTGATGTTTATTCCTACTCTGGTGAACTGCCCTATCGTATCGACTTCTTTGGCGATGACATAGAAACGATTCGCACTTTTGAAGTAGAGAGCCAGTTATCAAGTAAGAAGTTAGAACACATAGAGGTTGTACCCGAACTGGCTACTCTGTTAGAAGAGAAAGTGCCGTTCCTTCACTTCTTGCCATCCGATAGTTTCCTTGCGTTCAAAGACTTCCTTTATGTGCGTGATGCTATCGAAAACATTTATAAAGAGGGCTTCACTGCACAAGCGTTAACAGCACAAAGGGAGGGAAAGACTGAGGTGGAACAGCACGAACTGGAGCAGGCGTTCCGTAAAGAAGGGCAACTCATCACAGCATCGCACTTTATGAATGAGGCTCTAAACTATCGTCGCATAGAGTTCGGTGTGACCCATTCTATCAGTGAGACTGCCAAGAAAGAAGATGGTCAGCACGTAACGATTCAATTCAATACAACCGCTCAACCGCTATTTCATAAGAACTTCGATTTGCTGTCGGAGACGCTCCGTGACTATCTTCTGCAGGGTTACAAACTATACATCTTTGCGGATAGTGAGAAGCAAACAATACGCCTGAAAGATATATTCGAATCGTTATCTAACTCGGATATGGCACACGATTCGGAGAATCTGTCAGTCGTTGAAGCTACTACCAATAGCCAAGGTGAAACCAAAGTTAGGGCTTTGCCATTCACTCCTGTTAACCGAACAATACACGAGGGATTCGTTGATAATACCTTAAAAGTATGTTTCTTCACAGATCATCAGATATTCGATAGATTCCATAAGTACAACCTCAAGTCTGATAAAGCACGTCAGGGCAAGATGGCACTGACGATGAAAGAACTGCAAGAGATGGAGCCTGGCGACTTTCTTGTGCATGTTGACTTTGGTATCGGTAAGTTTGCTGGACTCGTCCGAGTGCCTACAGGCGATTCATATCAGGAAGTGATCCGCCTCGTTTATCAGCATAATGACATCGTGGATGTGTCTATTCACTCCCTTTATAAGATTAGTAAGTATCGCAGAGGCAATTCTGGTGAACCTCCATTGCTATCTGTCTTGGGCTCTGGAGCATGGGATAGACTGAAGGAGAGAGCGAAGAAACGAATCAAAGATCTTGCCCGTGACCTTATCAAACTATATGCAAAACGCCGCAGAGAAAAGGGCTTTGCTTTCTCGCCCGACTCGTTTATGCAACATGAATTGGAGGCTTCGTTCTTATATGAAGATACGCCCGACCAGCTAAAGGCAACGCAGGAACTGAAGCAGGATATGGAGAGTGCGCGCCCTATGGATCGACTGGTTTGTGGCGATGTGGGCTTTGGTAAGACCGAAGTCGCTATACGTGCTGCCTTCAAAGCTGCTGTAGATAACAAGCAAGTGGCGGTCTTAGTACCTACCACAGTATTGGCATTTCAGCATTATCAAACATTCAAGAAGCGATTGAAGGATATGCCTGTTCGGGTGGATTACCTATCCCGTGCCCGTAGTGCAAAGCAAACGAAGCAGGTGATAGAAGACCTTGCCGAAGGGAAAATAAACATCCTTGTGGGTACGCATAAACTGATTGGTAAGACCGTAAAGTGGCATGACTTAGGACTGCTTATCATTGATGAGGAACAGAAGTTCGGAGTGACTACAAAGGAGAAGTTACGCCAGTTGAAGACGAATGTAGATACGCTCACGATGTCGGCAACACCTATCCCACGAACGTTGCAGTTCTCTTTGATGGGCGCACGTGACATGAGTATCATGCGCACACCACCGCCCAATAGATATCCAATTCAGACCGAGATCGCCTCGTTCTCACATGAGGTAATAGCCGATGCGATTAACTTCGAGATGAGTCGCAATGGTCAGGTGTATTTCGTGAATGACCGCGTTGGTAATCTTCCAGAGATAGCTAATCTTATTAAGAAGTATGTCCCAGACTGCCGCGTGGCAATAGGACATGGGCAGATGAAGCCTGAGGAACTAGAAAAAATTATCATGGGATTCATGAATTATGACTATGATGTGTTGCTATCAACCACTATCGTGGAGAATGGAATTGATATTTCTAACGCAAATACCATAATCATTAATGAGGCTCATCGGTTCGGATTGTCTGACTTGCATCAGATGCGTGGTCGTGTGGGACGCTCTAATAAGAAGGCATTCTGCTATCTTCTTGCTCCACCATTGGCTGCGCTTAACTCTGAGGCACGCCGTAGATTGCTGGCTTTGGAGACTTTCTCCGACTTAGGGAGCGGTTTTAATCTTGCGATGCAGGACCTTGATATTCGTGGTGCGGGTAATCTGCTGGGCTCGGAACAGAGTGGCTTTATGGAGGATCTGGGCTATGAAACCTATCAAAAGATACTTAGTCAGGCAGTCACCGAACTGAAGAATGATGAGTTTCAAGACCTTTATGCGGAGGAAATGAACGAAGGAAAGCAAATAACGGGAGATGACTTTATAGATGATTGCGCCGTTGAGAGCGACTTAGAGATGTACTTCCCAGACAACTATGTGCCCGGTAGTTCGGAGCGAATGTTGCTTTATCGCGAATTAGATAACATTGAGAAAGATGAGGACTTAGAGGCTTATCGCCAACGTCTGATAGACCGCTTCGGTCCTGTTCCACGTCAAGGTGAGGAGTTAATGCAGGTTGTTGCGCTACGACGCATAGGCAAGCGATTGGGTTGCGAGAAGATTATTCTCAAGCAAGAACGTATGCAGATGCAGTTTGTCTCTAATCCCAACAGCATGTACTATCAAAGTGCTACCTTCGGTAAGGTACTTAATTACATCGGTTATCATCCCCGCCAGTGTAACTTGAAAGAGAAGAATGGCAAGCGATCTATGGTAGTTAGCGATGTGAAGAGTGTTGAGCAGGCAGTGAAAGTATTGAGAGAGATCGACAAAGAGAATAATGACTTCTCTACCAAACAGAAACGCTAAGTTCACTTCGCAGATTCATCCAATGGCGGAAGTCCGACCTCTTTCCGCCATTGGTTGACCATCTTCTCATTAAGTAAAGGACATAGTCCATTGCTATTTCTCTGTGTTCCGTATTTCTGAGGATGCCCTTCTCTTACATCAATCCTATCATGTAGAGCAGCAACTAAAGCAGCTTGAATGTTCCCTTCTGTCGCAGCTCTCTCCAACATAGGTAGATATTCTTTCTGTACATCCAAGGGCGCATGCTGAATGATTATCCATGCCGCCTCACAAGCAGAAGTGCCTACTTCTGTCTTTTTAGGGAAGCCGTGTTCTTTCAATATTTGCCTTATCTCGACTTGGTTGATAGAGTCAATACTATCAGCACGAAGCCTTAACGCTATATCACGTTGTGTCTCCCCATGGTGCAACTGTCGGCTCAATATCCATTGTGTCCTATAAGCTTGGTCACGTTCAAGCATCTCTTCTAAATGGTTCTTCAGTGATAAATCATAGTTATAGATATCTGCTCGCTTATCAAACTCATCTTCATAAGAAGGCACAGTGGCAGAGTCTGGCATCTGATAGTAATCCTTTTCCATTCTTATACGGTGCTTATCAAACTTATAAGCAGCCTCATCTTTATCAACCATACGTAATTTATAAGCAACACTTGATAACTTGGAAGGAAAGATGTAACGATCATCTGCGAATGCTTCAGTATATACACGGATGGCATCATCATAACGTCCTTGCTCATAAAGAGAGTCGGCATGGAAGATAAGACGCCAATAATCATCCTGTGAGGAAGGCTTCTTGATATCTGAAGATACCAACTTAGGAGCGTTGCAAGAAAGGTTGAATCGTTTTAGAGTTAAGTCTTTCATACCCTCTAAAATAGAGCCAACTAACTCTAAATGTTCCAATCGGGTGACATCCCAATTATAATGTCCACAAGAGGCATAGGACTTATTCCTACTCTGAAGAACATAAATTATACCTTTCGTTTTATCATCTTTCAACACCCTATCTACACATATTATCCGATGTTTCCTCTTTTTTACGAAGAGGTTACGCCATACTATATTGGACTGCTGCGCCTGCTTCGGTTCATCAAAGAATGTATGATAAACCCATAAACTGCCCTCATCCCTTATTTCATAATCAGGCTCAACTGTGATGATACCATTGCTGGCAAAACTCCAACAATCATTATTGATGGACTTAAGAGAATCTAATTGAAAGGGGACATCTCTCCTTATTTCATTCTGCATACGTTGCTCTTCTGTAAGTTTAGCAGAGCCACATGCAAATAGTAAAGATGACAGGGCGATTGTTAGGATAACTTTGTTCATAAAAGAGTGTATTAGTCTTTGCAAATATATCAATTAATTCTATCTCATGCAAGTAAGCTAGTATAAAACCAAAAGAAAAACTTGCAAAAGTCATAAATCATGCTTAAATTTGCGAACAAATGACTACGAGGATGAAACATACAGACGTATTTAGCTCTATTCGCAACGTTGCAATGAAGTTAAAACCAGAGAATGGAAAGATAATACTCTTCGGTTCTCAGGCACGTGGTGATGCTCATGAGGATTCCGATTGGGATATTCTTATCCTATTGGACAAGGATAAAATAGAGGTAACAGACCATGATCAATTCACTTATCCATTCTGGGAACTTGGCTGGAAAATCAATGCAATGATTCATCCTATTGTATATACTTTAAAAGAATGGAGCACTCGCTCTCACACTCCTTTCCGCGATAATGTAGAATTAGATGGGATTGCTTTATGCTAAAAAACGGTGAGAGAAGAGTACTCGTAACCTATAGAATACAGAAGGCGAAGTCGGTTCTAAAGGAAGCTTATGATAATGCCCAACTAGGACATTGGACGCTTGTTGGTAATCGTTTATATTACACGGTTTACCACATGGCACAAGCTTTATTGTTAGATAAAGGTCTATCAGCCAAAACACATGCAGGGACTATTCATATTATTGGGCAGCAGTTTGTATCAACAGGGATGATAGATAAAAAATATGGAAGGTTGTTCTCACGTTTGTAAGAACTGCGTCAATCGGGGGATTATGATGATATGTATAATGCAACAGAAGATGAAGTGAAACCTTACTTTCCATTAGTTGAATCATTCATCAACGTAATGGAGGAATTAATTACATTCAAATAAGAAGAGATATAACACCATAAAATATCAATGACTATGATTAAGAAATATGTAGAAGAGAACAAAGACAGAATGCTCGAGGAGTTGTTCAGTCTGATACGCATACCGAGCGTGAGTGCACAAACAGCTCATAAAGAAGACATGGTGCGCTGTGCAGAACGTTGGAAAGAACTTTTGTTACAAGCAGGAGTTGACAAGGCAGAGGTAATGCCATCGAAAGGCAATCCTATGGTATATGCAGAGAGAATGGTTGACCCAAAGGCTAAGACTGTATTAGTTTATGGACATTATGATGTAATGCCTGCCGAACCTTTCGAGCTTTGGAAGACGGAGCCTTTCGAGCCAGTAATCAAAGATGGACACATTTGGGCACGTGGCGCTGATGATGATAAAGGGCAATCGTTCATGCAAGCAAAGGCTTTTGAGTATCTGAACAAGCATGACTTACTGAAGCATAATATGAAGTTTATCTTCGAAGGTGAGGAGGAAATCGGCTCAGGAAGTCTTACTCCTTTCATCGAAGAACATAAGGATTTGCTGGCTTGTGACGTAATTCTTGTTTCTGATACAGGTATTATCAGCCCTGATGTACCATCTATCACAACTGGTTTGCGTGGCTTGTCCTATTGGCAGATAGAGGTTACTGGTCCTGATCACGATTTACATTCTGGCACTTTCGGAGGTGCTGTGGCTAATCCAATCAATGTATTATGTAAGTTGATAGCTGACGTTACCGGTCCTGATGGTAAGATACGTATTCCAGGCTTCTATGATGATGTTGAGGAAGCTTCGGATGAGGAGCGTAAACTCGTTGCATCCATTCCTTTCAACGAAGAAGAGTATAAGAAATCTATCGGAGTAAAGGCTCTATTCGGTGAAGAAGGATATAGTACGATTGAGCGCACAGGCTATCGTCCATCGTTCGATGTATGTGGAATCTGGGGTGGATATACTGGCGATGGTGCCAAGACGGTTATTCCTTCAAAGGCATACGCAAAGATTTCTTCACGTTTAGTACCTCATCAAGATCATAATAAGATTAGCCAATTAGTGGTAGACTACTTCAATCGCGTCGCTCCTGATGCCGTTACGGTGAAGGTTGAGAAGCATCATGGTGGCTATGGGTACGTTTGTCCTATCGATTTCCCAGCTTATAAGGCAGCAGAACGTGGCTTTGAAGCTGTATTCAGAAAGCGTCCATTGCCGGTTCGTATTGGTGGTTCTATTCCTATTATCTCAACATTCGAGAAGTTACTCGGGGCTAAGAGCGTCCTTATGGGCTTTGGTTTGGAGTCAAATGCCATCCACTCTCCAAACGAGAATATGCCTGTCGACCTCTGGTTGAAGGGTATTGAGACCATTATCAACTTCCATATTGAGTACGATAAGGAGGCATAAGCAAGCAACATAAAGAATACATCCAAAGAAGGGATATATGGTTCGTACCATTAATGCGACAGCTATTGTCGACTAACGAATCATATATCCCTACTTGTTAAGCAGTAATGATAAAAGAAGAACAAAAGTTTGGTACTATCATAAACTATCATTACCTTTGCACGACTATCACATGGGCTTGTTTGGATTTGACGGCAAGACGGAATGGTACGTAAGCACGCGGAGCGTCGTTAGTTTGCTCCTTAATATCAGCTATCAAACAATTAATTGGCGAAAACAATTACGCTCTCGCTGCCTAACCGAAGTACAGTAGGTTACTGGCTTTATCCGACTATTAGATAGTTGGACGAGACATCGCTCCGAGGATGTTGTTCCGAATCCAGAGATCAAGCGATGCAGGTTCAATCGGAAATAGTCAGTGTATGCCTCGATGCACTGATGAAGATTTAGAGGATAAGATGTCGGTTGGTGGTCCAGGTCTTGCCAACATACGAAAATCGAAGGCTGGAATAAACGTGTAGAAAGCGTATGGTTTCCTTGTGCGGACGTGGGTTCGACTCCCACCAGCTCCACTTTACGTACTCTGAACAAGAGAAAAACAAAAAATGATTAAATCAGATAATCGCCGTAACTTCAACGAGTTACGGCGATTATTCGTTTATATACTTCCCTGCTTGGGAGTACATACAGATACCGCCGAAACGCTCAAAATACTCCCAACTGGCTACAATATGGCTACAGAAAAAATCGACTTTGTAAAATTGTAGCCACTGATACCGTACAGAGTACACACAGATACCGCATACTTCATTGTTATTCAAAGAATTATGTCGAACTTTGCAGCTGTAAAAATAACGCGTAACTCACCCTTAAACGGGTCGAAAGCACGATTTACTTCTGCACTAAAAACTTGTAAGTATGAAGAGTATTTTCAGAACAAGCTTCTATCTGCGAAGCAATTATTTGAACAAAGAAGGAAAAGCATCGGTTATGATGCGTATCCATCTTAATGGAGAAAGAATGGCACTCGGCACAACAGGCGTTAGTGTTGATCCCGAAATGTGGGATAGCACACTGGGTAAAGTACGGGGACGAACCAAGGAGGCTTTGGCTACCAACGCACAACTGACGAGCATCAGCACAGACCTTCAGATGATATTCCAACGATTGGAGTTCTCAGAAGAACTCAGCCTTGAACGCATCAAATCGGAATATCTTGGTAAACGTGAGGATATGGAGACCGTTCTTTCATTGTTTACCAAATATAATAATGATATGTATGCACAGATTGGCTGTGGAGTTACCAAAGCCAATTATCGCAAGTTTGACATCTGCAAGCGTCACTTCGCCAAGTTCATTCAAGAAAAGTATGCACGCACAGACCTCAATATTATTGAACTAACCCCGATTGTCATTCACGATTTCGATGTCTATCTCAAGACGGTGGTTGGACAGAGCTTTAACACGGCCATCAAGACCTTAAAGACTTTCAAGACGGTTATCATATTTGGTCGAAAGGCTGGAGTGTTTAATCACGACCCATTCCTCAATATCCACTTCAAGACCAAAAGAGTTGATCGTGGCTTTTTGACAGACGAAGAAGTGGATACCATCATGCACAAGGAATTTGCAACGCAGCGATTGGTAAATGTTCGCGACATCTTCTTGTTCTCTTGCTTTACAGGACTTGCTTACGTTGATGTAGCCAACCTTACTCCTGACAATATCATAACGATGGACGGCAAGCAGTGGATCGTAACGGCACGTCAGAAAACTGATACGTTAAGCCATATCCTTCTTCTCGATATTCCTAAGATGATTATCAAGAAGTATGAGGGCAAAGCAAAGAATGGTAGATTGATACCCATTCTCAGCAACCAGCGTATGAACTCTTATTTGAAAGAGATAGCCGATGTTTGCGGTATCAACAAGAACCTGACCTTTCACATGGCCCGGCACACCTTTGCCACGATGATGCTCACCAAGGGTGTTCCAGTAGAATCAGTGTCCAAGATGTTAGGACACACAAGCATAACTACAACTCAGCTTTATGCCCGCATAACGAACAAGAAGATTGAGAATGATATGCTTGCCGTATCCAAGAAATTGGATAAGTTCGACTTCGCAAGTGCTCCGCCTGCAAAGGCGACCAAGCGACGTTATACCAAAAAGAGTGATACACCTATTATAATAACAAATCATTAAGACTTATGGCAACAACAAAGAAAGAGCTTTCTTACTTCCGTCTGAAGCTGGAGGCGTATCTCGGAGAGCATTTTCCAGAGAGAGTGAATGACAATGCGTTTGTAACTGCTCGCGCAGACGAGGCATTGACGGCTTACTGCGATGCCGTGGCGCAAGGTTTCTCCTACCCCGAAGCAGAGGTGATGGCAAGCGAAGTGCTGTACCACGACTTGCACTTCTCAAAGTATGACACCCTTGTCTCCGTGCTGGAGCAGGAGTATGAAAAGGAGCTGCCAAGCCCGCTTCCCGAAAGGTTAGCACTAATTTTGCTGAACAACAAGGCTATTCAAGCGGTATTTACCAAGTACGAACTCACGGACGACTTTGCGGCAGGTACAGAATACGACAAACTGTACACCGAACTGACCGGTACCATCGTGCTGCTCATCGAGGTCAATGGTCTGCCAACGATAGGCGGTGAGAACATGACTTGACACATCACCATCGGGGACTTTTGTAGTGTCAAGAGCCAAGATAAACGCTCCACTCCACACGTCAAGAGTTTTGCAAACACTTGTCTTTGGGTCGTTAGAGCATCTTGTTATCGCTCTTGAACTATTAAAAGCCCCGATTATGAATACAATCATCATGAATCAAGACGTTCTTAAAAGCTCGATTTCTCGCCGAGACAAAAGAAGCGAGCTTCCTTTGTCCTCACGGCTTGACGAAATCGTTCACACACCTGCCTTCATCAAGGCAGACGCATCGAACAAAACCGATAAGAACAGGCAGCTGCCGACTTCTCCCAAGCAAGTCCGCCGCTTCGGTTGGACACGCTTCATCGAACTCGTCGTTCTGCTTTCCATCGTTATCGGTGCAGTTTACCTCATCTCGAAGATAGTTACGCCGCAAGTCGTAACCGCCGTTTCGGTTATTCTCGGTTTCCTGATACTACGCTTCATTGTCAGAGTGATACTGCAAGTAACCTTTACAATCCTGCGTTGGCTGTTCTGGCTTGCCGTCATCGTGGCAATCCTGCTCTGTGTGCTCTGAGCGCACAAGGAAAGATATTCTTCGATTCATTCTTCTTTATGGGTGGTTATCTCGATTTGAGGTAGCCACCATTTTTCGTTTTCCATACAAGGCGTTGCACTTTCGCTTCTCACGTCCATCTATTCCACTTTGATGTGCCATAAGTCGGTGCTGATTTCTTCTTATTCGCAAAGGTAGTAAGGGGCTACGGCTTGCACAAGGTCAGTGCCTTTGGTTTGCACGGAAAATCTCCACACCTACATTTCATTTCGGGTAGTATTTTCCTGCAAAACCTTGTGCCGGCTGCGCCCCCTACCTTCTTATTGCTACAAAAAGGAATCAGCATACTCCGATCTTTGGACGCATAAAAAAAATGTCATTATGGAACAGCAGAAAGTAAATATCACATCTTCGATGAAGAAAAAAGGATATAGCTCCTCCTCTCATTACCGCATAAGTTCGGTGGTTGATGAAAGTGAGCGTTTGGTGGCGACTAAGTTTGTGCAGTGGGACGTTGAGACATTGGACAAATTGAGTGGCAGTAAGGTGTATCTTCTCCGTTTGAAACTCAATCGTGGGGAGCGAATGAGCCGTGAAGAAAAGAATTGGCTTGCCGAAGCGGTGAACACCAACACCCACTTCCGTACAGCCGTTCCCCTAATGGGTTATCGGTTTGACTTTATGGACGTATTGAAGAAGTATTTGGTCAATCAATACGGACATTGGTCAGAGTATTATGCACCCGACCGCACCAGCCTAAAAAGTTTCCTTTGCGGACAGATAAACCAAATAGTAGAAATTCCCAAACATTAAACGACTATGAAAGGAACAGAACATTTTACGAGAGCAATAGCCGAGTATCTCAATCAGCGTGCAGCGACAGACCCTTTGTTTGCTCCCAACTTGATGAAGCCTAACAAGAGCATCGAGGAGTGTGTAACTTACATCTTGAACCAAGTACAGGCGAGTGGGTGCAATGGCTTTGAGGACGATGAAATCTATTCAATGGCAGTCCACTACTATGACGAGGACGAAATCGAAGTGGGGAAAGCAACCACGTGCAGAGTGGCAGTAAATCATCTTGTAGAACTCACAGAGGAGGAGAAAGCCGAAGCAAGGCAAGAAGCCATCAAGCAGTACCAACGTGAGGAACTCGCCAAGATACAGAGCCGTAACGCAAGACCACAAAAGAAAGAAACGGCAGAGGTTGCACAACCTTCATTGTTTGACTTCTAAAAAACAAAGACTATGGAACGATACGATTTAAGCGAAGCACGCATCTATGTAGGCACATATGCCAAGTATAACGAAGGCTCACTAAGAGGTAAGTGGATAGACCTTTCTGATTGTTACGACCAAGACGAGTTTATGGAAGTATGCCACGAACTCCACCAAGACGAGGAAGAACCCGAATTGATGTTCCAAGATTGGGAGAACATTCCCGAAGCATTTATTGACGAGGGGCATTTGGATAGCAACTTCTTTGAACTGAGGGACGAGTTGGAGAATTTGGACGGTATGAATGTGAGTGCCTTTTGGATATGGGTAGAGAATACCGGCAAGGATTTAACCGAATCCCTCTATTACCTAATGAGGCAATTCAATTCCGCTTTTGTAGGCAGATATGTGAGCAAAGAGGAGTTTGCAAGAGAAATGGTAAGTATGGAGCACGAACTATCCGAATTTGCAGAGCGATACTTTGATTATGACAAGTATGCGGACGAACTCTTTGACGAGGGGTATTGGTTTGAGAGTGGATATGTATTCCGTGACGAGTAAAGGGTAAGCCAAATGTACTCACACTAACGATAGGAGAAAAAAAGATGAAACCAAGAAATAAATTTCAGAAGCAAGTGGCGGAGTTGGCAACCCAACTCCCCACCATTACCGATAAGCAAGAGCAATGGGCATACACGCATCTTTTTGAGCATATTGCCAAGCGCAACACGAAAGGCGAACACACTTGTTTGGAGTGTGGACACCAATGGACGGACACACGGCATAAAGGCAAGACCACCATTTGCCCCCATTGCGGAACGAAACTCACCATACATACAGAACGGCAGAGGGTATTTAAGGATATTGCATACTATTGCGTACTCACCACCTTCAAAGGCTACCAAGTGATACGTTACTTCTATATGGAGGTGTACCGCAAGCAAGGACAACCGATAAGACGATTTTGTTCGGAGGTGGTTGAGCGTTGGATTGCTCCCGACGGCAAAAGCGCAGTGTTGGCACGACTTCGCCCGATGAGTTGTTGGTATGATACGTGGCAGTTTGGCAGTGATTTGGAAATCCGCCCCGACAAGCCTTTGTACGACATACTTCCACACGGCATTTACCCACGTTATGGAGTGATGAAGGACATCAAGCGCAACGGATTTAAGGGAGCGTTCCACGACCTTACCCCCTTTGAGTTGTTCCATTCCATTCTTACGGATAACAAGGCGGAAACCTTATTGAAGTCTGGACAATTCTCCCTACTTCGCCACTTTATTAGGGACAGATATGCCAAGATTGACAAGTATTGGGCATCTATCCGCATTTGTTTGCGCAACGGCTACCAAGTAGAGGACGGCAATTTGTGGTGTGATATGATTGATACACTTGCGACACTCGACAAGGACACACGTAGTCCAAAGTATGTTTGCCCCAACGACCTAAGAGCAGCGCACGACCATTACCAAGCCAAGCGCAGAGCAATGAAAGAACGTGAGAATATTATCAAGAAGCGCAAGGAAGCGATGGAAGCCGAACAAGCATACAAGCAACTCAAAGCAAAATTCTTTGGCATAGAGTTTACTGACGGCATTATCCGCATCCACGTTTTGGAGAGTGTGCAGGAGCATTTAGAGGAAGGCACGGCAATGCACCATTGCGTATATGACGCACACTATTACAGCAAACCGCAGTCGCTTATCTTCTCTGCCACAAAGGACGGAGAGCGCATCGAGACCATCGAGGTATCATTGGAAACGATGAAAGTGGTGCAAAGTCGTGGCGTGTGCAACAAGAACACCGAGTACCACGAGCAGATACTCGCCTTGATGCAGAAGAATATGAGAATGATAGCGCAGAGAGCAACCGCATAACACAATCCATAAAACAAAGCAATATGAAAGTACAGATAGAAGGCATTATTCGCAGTTGGGCAGACGAAATTCCCAACATCATCGTGAGAGTTATCAATGGCATAAGCATAGCCGAGAACAAGGAGGAGTTGCAGACCGCACTCCTCCAAATCTCCCAAGAAACGGAACTTGACAAGTTTTTTGTCTATGGTTACGGAGCGCACCATTTTGGGCTCACTCACCGCAGGTTATCGAATGGCGAGCCGATGGAACACAGATTACTCATTGCTGAATTTTGAAGATATGGAAAGGAAAGTTTACAGAGTACGCACCCAATACGTTTTTGAAGGAGTGTTTGAGGTTGCAGCCACAGACCGAGAGGAAGCCGAGCGCAAAATCCTTGAAGATTGTGGAATGGTGATGGGCAGAGGAGTACACAGCACCCTGCCCGATGAACAAATCAATTGGGCTTTTGATACCCACCCCGAAGAACGGATAATTGAAACAACCGAAAAGCCCTAACACAATGAGCCACGCAACCTCAAAATTGCGTGGCTTCTTTTCTTTTTCTTTGAACGAGCAGGCGACCAAAGAAAAGAAGCAAAAGAAAGTCGCGATGCATAATACTCTCTGCAACTCAACTCTTGCTTGAAATTCAATTGGTCAGGACTCAATGGCTTGCCTTAACCATTATGAAAAATCTTTTTCATAATACTTCAAAATCACCGCTCTGCAACGACTGAAAAAAGTATAGGTATCATTCCTTTTCTGTCTTTCAGATAATACATCCCCCTATCTTCCTCCATATTTCCAAACAAGTTAAAGGGCGAGTAATCGTACTCTTGAAAATCAACTATTCGCAGATTAGCATGCAATAATCCTTGAAGTACCTTAGACAACCCATGATTCCAAGTTACCTCCACATATTCCTTACCAGCCTCTGAAGCGTTTGTATATGTTTGCGACGTACTTATATAAGGCTCTTCCCTTGAATAAGCAGATTCTACTCTCTCAAACTTTGTATCAAACATCCACAAGACAGGATGAAATTCCACCATTACAAATTTCCCGTCAGGCTTGAGATAACGACTTACGATTCTTCCCCATTCATCAAGATTGGGAAACCAATTGATAACGCCATAACTTGTGAAAACAATATCAAAAGTTTCGTCTAAATAGTCCGGTAAATCAAAGATATTGCAACAGACAAACCTTGTGTCTGTCCCGGAGTCTTTGGCAAGTTGGCGTGCCTTTCTTATCGCTTCATCAGATAAATCAATACCCGTCACTTCACCACCCATGCGCGACAGAGAAATCGAATTCAATCCGAAGTGGCATTGCAAGTGCAAAATCTTCTTCCCCCTGATATTACCAAGCAGCCCCAACTCGATAGGATTTAGTGACGACTTTCCCTCCACAAAGCCCTTGACATCATAAAAATCGGAATCATAGTGTTCTTGGGTCCTTTGATTCCAACTACTTTTATTGCTTTCTATGAAATTATAGTCCGCTTTCATTATGTTTTCTTTTTCTAATGGAGCAACCGCACGCCCTGCGATTGCTCCGCTTTGTCTCAATTTGCTTACACCTAACTTCCTGTACTCAATTACTTCAGCTTCTCGATAGGCAGCCCACCCGGCTCTCCGGGCTGAATCTTAAACTCCACGTCCACGAGTTTGCCGTCCACGATGCACACCCAGAAGGGATTGTCCACGTCGTCGGTCACCATCTTATAGGCGCGTTCCGAGCCGGTGCCCGCAGCAAGGCCTGTGAACTTCATCACGCCCGGCGTGAAGTGGGCATCCTGCTCATAGGCGGCGATAAGCGACTCCACGCGCTTCACCTCCTCGGGCTTCTTTCCGCCCGATGCCGTACCCTTAGAGGTCTGCATCTGCGCACGGCTCTGATTGTAGGCGGTGTTGGTGTCGTCGATGAGCTTGTTGAGCTTCGTGATAAACGTGGCGAGTTCGGCTGCCGGTGCGGCGATGCTGAAAGCAAAGGCCACGGTGGTCATCTCGTCGTACTCGGCGTTCATTTTTTCACGTACAGGCTTGGCGGCACCAAGGTTGGCAGCAAGCTGCGATACGGCGCGGCTTTCTAGCAGCGAGGCGTAGCGGTGATGGTGGCGGAGAGCTGGTCAACTGCGGGCTGGAGGGCAAGCGTCTGAACGTGCGCCTTGAGGTCGGGCTTGGCAAGGTCGGTGAGCAGACCGCGTGCCTGTTGCACCTCCTGCCGCTGCGCCATTCGCTGGATGCCGGCGTATGTCTTAGTGGCATTATAGAGCGTGGTGGCAGCAGCCTTCTGCGCGGCAACGGGGCTCTGCCTCGCGCTGCGGATGGCCGAGAAGATGTAGGTTATCAGGTCGTCGGTCTGCTTGTCTATCACCGCAATCTCGGCTGTCTCGTCCGAAATGCGGCTCTGCGCCACGATGTCGGTCAGCAATTTCAGATCGGCATCGAAAGCAGTAAGTGTGGCGGCACCCACGTGCAGTTTCTCGACAGTGCCCTCGTGAATGAGGTTACTCACTTGCTGAGCGAAATAGGCATATTCAGCGTTATTCAACTTCTGTAGATTGATAATGCGAACCTTCTCCATCTTGATCTTGGTTTAGGGGTTGATAAAAATTGTTGCTCAAATTTTAGTAAAAGATTGCAAGAATCCAAGCGTTTTCGCTTCATTTTTACTCGCAAAATGGATTTTTGAGGTCGAAATCCCATTCCGCACCACCTGCAAAATGGAATAATGAGGTCGAAATCCCATTCCGCACTACTTGCGAAATACAATATTGAGGTCGAAATCCCACTCCGCACCACCTGCTAAATGCAATATTGAGGTCAAAATCCCACTCCGCACCACTTGCTAAATGGAATTCAGGGAGGCAAAGTCCCACTCCGCAAAAACAATAGAATACCTATAAATAAGTATTGTATTGGCTTTATGATCTTTATATCTTTGTAGCATAATTGGACGAATAAATTGTCATTTGAAAATAAAGATAAAATGGAAACAAAGCAACTTACAAGTATTCCCGAAACGATGCTGATACCTTTATGGGCTAAAGCAACGGAGTATAACCATCCGAGACCAATCCTATCCGACCCCTTTGCTGCCGAGATGATAGGGCAAGTGGACTATGATTTTACCAAATTTAAGGGTGCAAAGATGTCTCAGGTGGGCGTGTGTGTACGTGCGAAGCTGATAGATGACGAGACAAAAGAATTCTTGGCCCAGCACCCGGATGCCGTAGTGATACAGTTGGGGGCTGGTATTGATGCCCGTTATCAGCGCTTAGGCAAGCCGAATGTCGGTCATTGGTACGATCTTGACCTGCCCGAAGTCATTGCCATCCGCCGTCAACTCCTGCCCGAAACCGAAAAGAACACCTACCTGTCCCTATCGCTTTTTGATGAAGAATGGATTAAAACGGTAAAGAAGCACAATGCTCCTGTGCTCATCATACTTGAAGGTGTGCTGATGTATTTCGATGAAGAGCAGGTAAAAACTTTCTTTAATATGGTGTGTTCTCAACTCAATAACACTACCATCCTTTTGGAAATTCTGGCGTATATGCTCGTAAAACACGCGAAACAACACGATGCCGTAAGTAAGACCGAGCATAAAGCAGAGTTCAGATGGTCGATATTGAATACTGCGGATATGGAACAATGGCACCCGCATTTGCATCTATTAAAGGAGTATTATATGAGCGATTATGATCAAGGACGTTACCCCTTCCTCTTCCGGATGCTCTATAAGGTACCTTCCTTTTACCGTCGCGGTAACCAGCGTGTAGCAAAGTTCTGTATTTAGACAGGAGCAGAGGTCATTTCTCATCTAATAAGTTGGTAGGGAATAAGAAAACTATCGTTTCTTTATATTGAGCACAGGAAAAATCTAAGGCTATACTTGGAATAACTGAAAAGTCATAACACAAAGAGCCACGCAACCTCAAAAATTGCGTGGCTTCTTTTCTTTTTCTTTGAACAAGCAGGCGACCAAAGAAAAGAAGCAAAAGAAAGTCGCAGGAAATATCTTTTAAAGTCCTTTAATTTTGATAGTCGGCATTATCTATTATTTCAATATCATCTGACAACACTTTTGTAAATGAATTATCTACAATTAAGAAAATTTTCAGATTTATTGTAGCTGTGTCAGATGCCGCCATATAATGCTTATTCCAATCATTGTCCCAAACCTGAGGTAATTCTTCTTCATCCATGCACATTGCATCTGCCTTAAATAAAAAGACATCAAAAGTACATTCTACATTGACAGTATACTCAATTACAACTTCATTTTCTGATATTTGTCGTACTTCATCTAATTTAATTTCAGGCTTTCCTATTTCTACCACAGAGGGATTTTCAAATTCCTGCCTAAACGGACTATTCTCGTAATCAAATTGTCGATATAATAAAAATTTATCTAAACGCTGTTCAGTTTCATGAATAATATTAATATCTGCATAGCTACCATGGGATTGAAAAGCATCTTTGATTTTTTGAAGGATTTTTTGTTTGGGCTTAGCAAACTTCTTAATGAACACATCAATATCCTCTACAACTTCAACATGATCTTCATTTATATTTAATTTAGACAAATCTTCTCGCAAATCAGGATGTAGATCACCTTCTAAGCAAAAGTCCTTATGATTCTTGTTTATAAACACCACTTGTGGCATATCGAACAGATCATTAGGTTTAGTGCATATTGTAAGGAGACTCTCCCATATAAGAGCATCTCGATACCCTTTCCCACTTTCTTGAAAAGGCCTTTTACGAGCAAGGTCGCGACTTACTAAATCTTTGTGAGAAGTAGAAGGATATGGTATAATATTTATATTTAGACGCCTAATTTGAGCATTAAAAAAAATGGCATATTCTTCTTTTTCTTTTGTGATAACATCAATTGATTTTTGAGACAAATTCACTTTTTTGTCAGTCAATCTTTCAAAGTCGGAAAAAACTTTATCTATTTTCGTTTTACAATCTTGTATTTTTTCGCAATATTTATTTATAGACTCATCTATAACTACTGCAGGAATGTAAATTGTAGCCCCTATAGATTTTGCTGATTCGCATAAATCTTTAATTTTAGCTCCATTTAAATGAAAATCGCTAAAAATAATATTTGTATCTAATACTACTTTCATAAACTATATTTTCTACAAAGTTACTACTTTTAGGGGAACTAATAGCATTTTATGTTTAATTCCTAATTATCTAATATACAAAAGATGAAGTTCAACATATCGTCGCCCTTACCAATTATCGTAACACCTTGCCTTTATATTGACAGAAAAAGATAAATTCACGGTAGAAACTTCTGTTGCCCGAGTCTATTTTCCGTAGCAATCTACTCTTAGGATGTTTGCTATATTCCAGCATCCTGCCCGCTCCAACGTTGTAGGATAAGGCGGCAAGTAATAGGGTATCTTTGTCATATTTTTGAAATACTCAAAGTATTTCAAAAGGTCAGCACGAAGCAGTGAGTCTGCTTGCCGTTCCGACATATTAGGAGAGAAGCATTCACCAGACAAAAGCTGATGACCATACCCGACGTAAGGGTGATCCTTCTTGCCGTGCTTCCCTCAAAATATTTGATGCAGACCACCGCCCGTTCAATTACAAACCGGTGCCCGTGCCGTGCGCGGTTTGTCGGACGTGGACATCGAGTGGGAAGAATGGAAAGGCAAGCTCGATGCAGAAGATTCTGGTACTTCTGGAGGCGGAACTAACCCCAATCCATAACCGAAAGAATTTTATAACTCTCTAATTTTTTAGGAGCCGGTCGCAGTGATGCGGTCGGCTCCCTTAATTGTTTCGGCTCAAAGGAACAAGTGCAGAACGAACAAGCCTCTCAACACATACTTGATAACGGAAAAGATAAATTTATACCATTTCAGTTTCATACACGTCTGCTGGTAGACTGACATTTTCTTACCCGGCTTCGAGCCCTTTTCTTCTTTATCTTTATCATAGCAGATAAATATACCCTGCCACGAAATTGACAAACGTAATTTATACATAAGCATAAATTTTTGCTTGTATCTTCATGGCTCAGAGGCTCTCGAAAAACACAAAAGTTAATATTAGAAAAACATCTTAGTACTGGCTCAAAGTGGCTCGACCTAAAATTCGATGCAAAGATACAACATTTTAGAGAGAAGGCAAAATATCTATCGTTTATTTTACTACTTGAAAGCACATTTTTACAAACACCTATCAGAATACCATTTAACCCAAATCGGTCATTAGAAAATTTGAAGTCGTGGTCGTGTTTGTAAATCATTGAAAACAAATTGTTTATGCAATGTGTTTTCTAATGGCAGTCATTAGAAAACGACGAAATGACGTGGAAAAATAGCCTAATGACCGATTGGGGGCTAATCAAAGCAAGGTAAACTCCACTTGCCTTTGCTTTACCAATCTTCGCATTATTTTACCCCTTGTATTTGAAAAGATGCTGCAAGATTCTTGTAAAGAATTTGTTACTTTGCTTCTATCTTGTATAGTAGCAGATTTTTAGGATTCTTTCCATTATTCAATATACACACCATGCCTGACTTTATATGACAGCAAAGCATCTTTCTCATTTTTCTTGAAAACAAAAATCACTATTTTTGGCGATTGCAGGGACAAAGCGAATGTCATACTTTTGCAAAAGTAGTGCCAGTGAGCGCAAAGAAAGCTCGCTTTCAATTTGCCGAGCGCAGCCTATCTTTTGCAAAATAAGAAGATAACATCTATTAAAAAGAAAAACAATGGGACACAAGCAGAGCAATTCCTACAAGAGAATGATGGAGCATTACGACGACGTGCTGACCGGACGAAAGTGGTGGTCGAGGATGTATATGCGACTGGTATGGAAAGAAGATGGTAATCTCTTGGCTCGGAAGGTGCTTGATTTCATACCGGACGATTTCCACGGACGACTGCTTGACGTACCCGTCGGTACTGCCATTTTCACCGCCGGAAAGTATCGCCGAATGAAGGCAGCCGAGATAGTAGGCTTGGACTATTCTGAGGAAATGATAGCCATTGCGACTCTGCGGAAGGAGACTGAGGATATAGACAACCTGTCTTTGGTACAAGGCGATGTCGGAGAGCTGCCTTATACAGACGAGAGCTTCGATTATGTGCTGTCCATGAACGGTTTTCAGGCTTTCCCTGACAAAGACAAAGCCTTTGCCGAAATCTTCCGCGTGTTGAAACCCGGAGGTTGTTTTTGTGGCTGCTTTTATGTCAGGGACGAACGCCGATTAGGAGACTTCCTTGTTAAGAAAGTCTTGGAAAGAAAGGGATTCTTCCATCCTCCATACGACACTTTTGCTGAAGCTGATAGCCGGCTTAGGAGTATGTATGGCGATGACGTACAGACAGAGAAAATGGAATCCGTCTGCTTGTTTCGCTGCGTGAAGCCGCAAAAAGCATCATCGAAAAAGAACAATAACCCCAAAACATAAGATTATGAGCGTAACTACTATCATCGACGAAGAAAACATCACCCTTGTACAAGGTGTTAATGGGATTCTATTGCATAAGGAAGGGTGGATGAAAGAGAAAAAGGAAAGGAAAGAAAAGACTAAACAATCATTGTTCCATTGGTGTTAGTTGTTTCATCCCTCCACCTATTACAGTCGTTTCAATCTTCATTGTGAAGAAGGAAGAAAAACAACAAGAAAACGCCCCTTGCGAGCATTAAAATGTCGCAAGAGGTGTATTTGATAATCAGGGTATATAAAACAGTGCAAACTCCACTTTACGCCGTTTGACAAGTCCACGCAGGACTTTGCCTTTGTGTCGGCAGAAAGAGACAAATTCACGGTAGAAATTCCTGTCGCCCGACTCTATCTTTCGTATTAGCCGGCTTTTGGGATGGTTGCCGTAACCGAGCAAACGACCTACGCCCACATTGTAGGCAAGCAAGGTAAGCAGTAGTGCATCCTTACCATAGCCCTTGAAATGTTCAAAGCATTTCCAAAGGTCAGCACGCAGGAGAGAGTCCGCCTGCCATTCCGTCATTGCTGCCGTGAAGTGCTCACCCGGCAATAGCTGATGACCATACCCGACATAAGGATAATCCTTCCTGCCGTGCAGACCCTCAAAATACTTGATACAGACCACTGCACGCTCAAAAGGTGGCAAGTCGGCCAGCCGCACCCTGCGCTGGGCAAGGGTCGGCTGACAGAACAGGCAGAATACACAAAGTAAAATGAAAGAATTTATCGTTCGCATCAATTATGTCCTTAGTGGCGAGAAGATGTGGGCTTTTCCTTGCTCTCTTCCCGCTCATTGTTGAAACTAAAGGTCAGCTGCTGAACCCTGCCGAAACTATCCTCCACGTATACATCAATTGTCTGGCGGTCAGATGACAGAGAAGTGTAATATAAGCGAAACACATCCTTGGTCAGTGGATAGCGGTCGTTAGGCTTGAAGACAGTACCATTGTCATTTCTTAGCAAGCCCTTGCCATCAGACTGGAAATAACGTATCGTATAGCGAGTGTCAGCAAACTCACCGCCTCGTTTGAGCGTGCAGCGTATCTCAGCCGTCTGTCCCCTTATGATGTCCTTCTGAACCGGCATTGTCTCCACTGTAAACGGATAAGACTGCTGAACATCCAAATCCCTATCACAAGCAGATAGGCAAAACACGGCAAGGGTCAGCACACCCATTACCCAAATCGTATTCAATATCTTCTTCATCTTTTCTTCTACTTAAAAGTTAAACCTTAGTCCTGCTGAAACAGCCGGACGAAAACGATGCACATCCGTTCCAAAGAGGAAACATCCCTGCGCCTTTACAAGAAAGAGAACCCTGTCCGTTAGGAACACTTCCACCGAGCCATGCACGGCACCACCATAGACAAAGCGGGAGCGGTCGAGCAGCGTCGCCCCATCGGGCAGCAACTTCTTATCCCTATTTAGTTCTTCATAACCACACAGGGCAGAAACACCCACGTAAACCAACACATTCTTTCCCCTATCTGCAAGGACGGGCTGCATATAGCCCAAGTGCAGCAATATGTCTTTCATCGGGATATTGTAACTGCGATAAGACATATTCTGTTGTTCATATTCCAAAGACGCAAAGGTGTAGTTCTCCCTTTTGAGATAACGGGTAAGCGATATGCCTACACCGAAATTATCACCTGCAAAGAGTTTCTCTCCCTTGATAAGGGGAACACTGCCCAGGACTTCAATCCCACGTTGTTTTGGAATAAGCCGCTGTGCATGCGATGGCAAGCTAAAGAGCATTGCCACCGCCACACAAACTATCACTGTAATATGATGTTTCATCTTTACCATTTGAGTTTAAGGTTATCAATCTTCTTTGCCAACTGCAGGTCTTCTGCCGTTACATAAAAGGTCAGCGTACGACCGCCATTTCTCTCATAGAGCGTCACTTCAAGCTGCTTGTCTTCTGCAAGAGAAAACTGCTCGAGTGCAAACACAGTGTGTTCACTACCCATGCCACGCACCTGCATCACCTGATGATAGGCGCGAAGCGGCTGCAACACCTGCTCTTGTATGGCAGTGCGCTTTGCCATCTTCTTATCAACCACCTTGAATGTGATAAAATCCACCGAGTACGGCATGTTTGTGTCGTTTTCCATACAAGTGTGGAAATACAGCAAGCCGTTATGGGCATACAAGCCACGAAGCAGAAACTTCATGCCAAACTGCTGTGCACCGATGTGCTTAATGCAGCGTCTGTCATTCTGATAGATAGTTTGCATCATCAGTTTTACTAATACAGGTGACTCGTTACCGAGTTCCTTAAAGTAAATGTCAGAGCGATTGCTTGGCAATCGTCCGTCTGTTGGTGACAGAAAGTCCTTCATCTCTATGCTGAGCTTCTCCGGCTCATCGGCATATTTTACGTTAAAGGCGTAAAAAGAGCCGTCCTCACAGATGACACTCATATTGGTTTCCGTCTCAAAGTCCTTCACTGAAGCCTTTACACGCAGTACGTTCTCTGCATCCTCCGCTTTTCCTGCGATGATATTCTGTGAACCTAAGTCTACATAGCGAATGGCAGAAGGAAAGATAAGATGCACGGTCTTGTCAAAGGTAACGTCCAGACCATACGGCAGTACGACACGCCCCGTTGGTATGGCACGGCTCATACCTTGAAAGAGCTCTCCCGAAGTAAGCGGACGGCTTGATACCAGACCATCATTGTTTTCCTGTGCTGTGGCTGTTGCTCCCATCATGGCAAGCATAGCCATTGATAAAATAATTTTCTTCATTGTTCCTTTTGATTTGATGTTATTTTTACTTATCATTTTCGATTGTTTTATTTGGACTGAACCAAGAAAAGACGATAACCACCCCTGAGCGTTACCTTGATGGTGCGCAGCTTCTTCTGAAGCAGCTGACTTGCACCCTGCATCACCCCACGGGCAGCCTCGGAGATAATCTGGTCCTTGGCAGAAGAAGCGAAGGTAAAGGATGTTCCCATTGAACCACCGATGTTCGCCCCGACTTCCTTAAGCGCATTGACGTCCTCCGAACCTGGTATATACACGCCCTCTTGTCCGTCTGTATCGTATGCCGAGAGCTTGACAGCTATGATATGGCCGTCCACCTCTATACTTTTGATAAGCAGGTGCATACGGTTGCCCTCAATCTTAGCGACGGCTATCAGTCGGCTTTGTCGTGGAATGTGCAGTCCCTGTACCTTGGCACTTTCAAGCAGACGGAGCACGACATTATCGCCCTCTTTGAGCGTCGTTGTCCTGTCCACCACCACTTTGAGTGTGTTGCGCATCGTGGGTGCAGCCGCACTTGCGAGCGAATGGAAGCCCAAGTTGCGTGCTTTCGTGCCATACTCCTTGATGAAGTCAGCGTCGCTCATCGGCTGCCCCAGTGAGGACACTACCTGTTTGCGTTCCGCCAAGATTTCCATTGCAGGCAAGTCGGCCGAACCTCCGCTTATATTACTGCCCATACTCTGACCTTTGTTCGTTGACGTTTGCCCTTTACCCTCGGTAAAGTCATTACCCAAAGATGGTGGAACGGCAGAAGCCTTGGGAAGATACCTCGCTGCCATCTGATAGCTCTTTTCCATCAAGGCAAGCTGCCGTTTTTCTTCATTGTCCTCCTTGCTGTCTTTGGCAGAGAGTCCCTTTCTAAGGTTATCTATCTCCGAACGCAGGGCTTCACGCTCCTGCTCGTGCGGGTCGGGAGCGTAAAAGGAGTTCAAGAGGCGATTGTTCTCCTCATAGCGATGCATGGAGCTTTCTATCTTTGCCGTAGAAGCAGCTGTCTCTGCACGCTGCGCTTCTGATGGAGCAGTGTTCTGGGTGAAATAGTCCGATAGTCTGCCCATCTCCTCACGGGTCTGTTCCTCCTCGTGTGCCTTGTCGCCTAATTCGTAGGCTTTGAGCTTGTTTTCGGTGAGCTTTTCCGTCGTTGCCTGCGGGATGCTGTCATTGAGTCCCTGCTCCGCTGCAGTCTTATCCTTGCCCGAAGGCGCGAAGATAAACCACATCGAGAGGGCAAACAGCAGTCCCAGACCTCCGAAGACCAAGCCTTTCTTCATTTGTTCTTTCTGTTTATTATCCATTTTCTTTGATTGTTTGATGATGTTGTAGGTAAAAATTGCCGTGTAACTCATGTAAAGTACTGTCCGTCCGTATCGGACTGTCCGTCAGCTTTCCTGTGGGGATGGGTAGTTTCTCCTTCTTTGGAGGAAGGAAGAACTGCGCTATCATCCAAAGCGAGCAAAGCAGATAGATGAAACTCAGCCCATAGACGATTTCCTTTCTCTGCCTTATCGTGAGCCTTTCACACCGATGGCGGAGCCATAGGTGAAAGCGCAGATAGTGACGTGAGAGTAAAAAGTTTCTTTTTCTTGCCATAACCTTATCGTTTATAAGTCTGTATGTCCCTGTTCTCCTTCACAAGGAAGTTCTCCATCAGGAAGCCCTGCGGATTGTTGTCCGAGCGGACGGAGTTCTGCAGCGTGCAGGTCGTAACAAGACTGCGCTCTGTAACATTACTCTGACGGACGATAAACTCCCTTGCATAGGTCGTTACCGCATAAGGGTAAGTATTAAAGTTGCAGTGGATAGAGTCCACCTCTATGCGCTGATTGACATTACCCGATATGGCACGGTTATAATAGCCCTTCTCTGCCAAGTCTTTGTAATAGTTGAAAGCCGACTTGTCACACAGCACGAAAGCACGTTCCATATTCTTCTCGATGGCATCCTTGTCAGGCGCAATGGTAAAGAACAGCTCATGGAAGCGACGTACATGTTCCCTTGCCTCTACGGGACGGTTACGACTTGCATCCTGACTGAGAGCCAGCATGAGCGACTTTCCCTGGTCAAGCACATAGATTTTCTCCCGCTGCTCCTTGGCGAAGCTGTACGAGGCATAGAGGGCATAACCACTTACTGCCACGCAGACGATGGCAAAGACAATGGCGTAGAGCCTTATCTGTTTGAATGAGGTCTCGATATTTCTGAGTGATTTGAATTCCATTTCTTTATCATTTAAGTTATTGTTCTATCTCTAAATTCTCACGTCTAATCTCTATTTTCCTTTGAGCAATGCACCCTTGATACGTCCGATGGCATTGCCCGCAACGGCACCTGCTCCGCCTGCCAAATATTTACCGCCCGTGTATGCACCCTGTGCGCCACGTTGTGCGGTCTGATTGACATTCCGCCCGTAAGAGCCGATACCGCCTCCGGCTTCGATAATCCAGCCTGCCACGGTAGGTACACAGAAGTAGCCTACAATACCGATAAGGAAGAAGACGATGTAGTACCACGTCCCCGAATCAGGCAGGTAGTTAGGGTCGCTGAGCGCTTCTATATCCTTCTGTACCATCAGCACCTGTATTTTTGTAAGCAGTGCCGTAAGAATAGAGCTGACAGGCAGCCACAGGTATACAGAGATATAGCGTGAGAACCATGCTGTGAGCGAACCCGACAACCCGTCCCATACGGCAATGCCGAAGACTATCGGACCGAGAATGGCAAGAACGATGAGTATGAAGGTGCGCAGTGTGTCGATGATAAGCCCTGCAGCATGGAATAGGAGTTCTAAAAGGTCGTGTACCATCTTCATAATCCATTGCTTGGTCTGATAGGCAGCACGCTCGGCATACATACCCGCTATCGTCACGGCATCTTCAGGTCCGATGATGCCCATCTCCTCTATCTTTTGGTCGAACTTCTCGTTGGATACCAAGTAGGCTGTTTCGGGATTGCGCAGGTAGGCTTCCTCCTGCAGACGGTTACGTTTGGCGGTAAGCTCCGCCAAGTTGGTCTCCTGTTGGTGCACCATGCTTTCCGTTCCCTGCACTACGGGCGAGAGAACGGCATTCATCGTACCCAGTACGACTGTCGGGAAGAACATGATGCAGAAACCCAAGACAAAGGGACGGAGAAGGGGAAAGACGTCTATCGCCTCGGCACGGGCTATGGAAGCCCATACCCGAAGGGCTATATAAAAGAGTGCACCCAAGCCTGCAATACCCTTGGCAATGCCTGTCATCTGGGCGCAGAGCGGCATCATCTCTTCATAGGTTGAGTGGAGCAGCTCGTGTAAACTGGCAAAATCCATAAGCAAGTGTGTTTAGATGTATGAATAACCAATAACTTAATTACCAATACCTGCTTGCCGTATTGCCGTAGAGCGCCTTGACAGAGGCAAGGTTGTTCTTTTCCCTTGCACGCACATAGCTCACGGAGATGTTTTTCCTTGTGTAGTACGACACAAGTGAGCGGTTTTCCCTCAGCGTGGTATAAATACGATCGATTGCCTGCATACGCTCGTGGTCGTTCATCGAGAGAACACCCGACTTGACGATGGACTTGAGTTCCTTGAGACTCTCACCGCTCTGCTCCAGAAGCTTGGCATAGCCCGAAGCCATTGCAGCAAGTTCTGAAGGGCGGAAGTTCTTGTCCGAGAGCATTTTCTTATACGAGGTGACGTAAATCTCCGAGATGTCGCCCACCATCAGGATGCACTCCTTGACCTTGTAGGCATCTCCTATAAGGTTATTCACCTTCTTCAGGGCATCATAATACTTCTTGGTGTCGTTGTAGAGTTTCTCCACCTCCTTGAATCCGTCAAGGGTGTTCTTCACCGTCTTGGAGGCGGTGGCAATCTCCTTGACCGAATTGACGATGTTGCCGGCAAAATTGCCAGGGTCGGTTACTACCCACTGTGCGTGGGCTTTGGGAACAGAAAGGCTCAATCCTAAGAGAGCCATGAAAATGTACTTTTTCATTGTTACTATAGTTTTGATGGTTTGTACTTATTTCTTTTTATTGTTTCTTTTCTCTATGGCAAGCTGACGAATAGCCGTTTCGATATCACCACCGAGCTGTGCCGCCCTGTTCATCACCTCCACCTTCTCGGTTTCCTCCGTGGTGTAGGTCAGATATTCCTCCATGCTCACTTCCGTAGCATAGACAGCACTCTGCATACCGCCCAGACCTATCCACACCTCCTTGTAGAGTCGGTTCGGATCATTGTTCTGGTTGATGGAGAGAATCTGGCTCTTTTCCTTTTCCGAAAGACCGAGCATCGCCTGTATGCCGTCGAACTTGGTCATGTACTTGCGCTGGTCGAGCAGTATCTTGCAGTCGGAGTTGTTGATGATGCTCTCCTTGACAATAGGCGACTGGATGATATCGTCCACCTCCTGCGTTACGACAATGGCTTCTCCGAAATACTTTCTCACCGTCTTATACAAATACTTGATGTAATCTGCCATGTTTGCCGAAGCAATGGCCTTCCACGCTTCCTCAATAAGTATCATCTTGCGGATACCCTTTAATCGGCGCATCTTGTTGATAAAAGCCTCCATAATGATAATCGTTACCACAGGAAAGAGATCCTTGTTATCCTTCACTTGGTCAATCTCAAAGACGATGAAGCGTTTAGAGAGCAGGTCGATATTCTTGTCCGAGTTCAGCAGGAAATCATATCGACCGCCTTTATAGTATTGCTTCAATGTCGTAAAAAGATTATTGATATTGAAGTCCGAAAGCGTTACCTTGATATCACGCTTTTCCATATCCTTGCGGTACACGTCCCGCAGATACTCATAGAAAGTATTAAAACAGGGCGTAACGCTATGGTCAGCACATATCAGCTCGATATAGGAGTTTACGGCTGAACCAAGTTCGCCAGCTTCGGTCTTAGTAATATGCTCATCAGCACTCTTCCAAAGCGTAAGCAATAACGTACAGATACTCTCCCTTTTCTCTACATCAAAGAAGTAATCATCCGTATAGAAAGGGTTGAAAGATATCGGACTTTCATTGGTATAGGTGAAATACACACCATCCTCGCCCTTAGTCTTGCGGTGGATAAGTTCACACAAGCCTTGATATGAGTTACCCGTATCGACCAAGAGGACGTGCGCCCCCTGCTCGTAATACTGACGTACCATGTGATTGGTGAAAAAACACTTACCACTGCCCGAAGGACCCAAGATAAACTTGTTACGGTTGGTGATGACTCCCTTTTTCATCGGCAAATCAGATATATCCAAGTGGACAGGCTTCCCCGAAAGGCGGTCTGCCATCTTGATGCCAAAGGGAGAGAGCGAGTCCTTATAGTTCGTCTCTGCCGTAAAGAAGCAGAGGGCAGGCTCAATGAAAGTATAGAATGACTCTTCTGCTGGAAAGTCTGCCGCATTGCCGGGAATACCCGCCCAGTAGAGCGTTGCCGCATCAATGGTATTGTGACGAGGGTGGCATTCCATAAGAGCAAGTGCAGAGCCTACGTCATTCTTGATTTGGCGAAGTTCTTCCTTATCGCTGCTCCATGCCAGCACGTTAAAATGGGCACGGATAGAGGTCAGTCCCTGCGAATGAGCAATATTGAGATACTCCTGTATCCATTCCTCGTTGATTTGGTTGCTACGGCTGTAGCGTGCCAGCGAGTGCATATTCCTTGCCTGCTTCTCGAAGCGTTCAAGATTGGCGTCGCTGTCTTCGATGAAGAGATACTGGTTATAGATATGATTGCAGGGCAACATCAGCCCCACGGGAGAGGCAAAGGAAAGACGGCAGTCACTTCGGTCGGTCGACAATCGCTCATATCGGCTGTCCGTGCTGACCGTTGTAGGCAGGTCGTCCGTATCGGAAAGCGTATGCAGACAAAGCATATTGTCGCCCACACGCACAAGGTCAACACCCAAGCGAATATCCTCCAACGAGGCGTGTCCTTCTTCCGAGAGGGAGAAATAACGGTCCAAGAGACCGCCTTTTTCCTTTGTACCAATCAATTCATCTTCAGTCATACGAACAATCCTTATCTGCTCGGTATCGTTGATGATGCGTTCAAACTGGTCTACAGCTTCCATGAACTTCATCACTTCGTCCTTGTTGGTGATTTCCTTGGGAATGAGGTGTCCACGGCAGAGCGAGGAAAAATTGCTCTGTTGTGCCATACGCTGCTTGTTGGTCTTGGTCAGGAATAAGTAAACGCTGTGGTGCAGGTACGGACGTTCGTTGAAATGCCGTTCAGAGGAACGGGCAAGGAAGCTCAGTCCGCCATCGGAGAGCTTTTCTTGATAGTCCTCCCTGATGAACCAGTCCTGCTTATGTACGATGCTGTAATTGGGTAGCACCTTGATTGCCTTATGCCAGGCTGAGTGCATTGCTTCGTATTCTGTAGAAGTGACGGTGAAGAGTTCGGGCAGCTCCACACGGAAAGCCACCGTGATGTCAGCATCTTTGCTCACCATGCAACCCTGCTCTATGGAGAGCAGTGGAAACTTAGACTCCAAGGTGGTTATCTTGCTTTTATTTCTCATTGCTTCGCTTTCTTTGATTGAAGGTTACAGATAAGGTGGCAGACCGTACGGCGGTTTACAAGGTAGCGTGGGTGCATACGTATTGCTCCTTTTTTCATCAGCCCATATTGCCCATACTTTCTATTCATGGTGAACGTTTGCCATACCACAAGGCTGGCACCCACTACACCTATGACAAGACAGGTAATTTGGCTGACTCCACAGAGATAGAGCACGACAACGAGAATGAAGACAGCCAGCAAGCCTCCTGCAAAGAGGAAGAGGTACTGCGCCTTCAAGCCCTTGAACTCTACCGTCCGGCCTACACCCTTGTTGATTTCAAATGCTGCCATCGCCTTACAGGAAGAAACTTCTCAAGATTGTAGCAGCCACAATGAGGAAGATACACGCACCGAACCAAGAAGCTGCGGTCTTGCTCGTGTCGGGGTCACCACTTGAGAACTTGTTATAGACTTTTATTCCTCCAATCAGACCTACTACGGCTCCGATAGCATAGATAAGCTTTGTACCTGGATCGAAGTAGGAGGTTACCATCTTTGTGGCTTCATTGATACCCGCCATGCCGTTGCCCTGTGCGTATGCTCCTGTGGCAGTGGCGGCTATCAGGAGCAGCATTGTGATTTTCTTTTTGTTGTTCATTGTTCTTTTTATTTTAAGTTGTTAAATGAATTGTTTTCTTTTGGATAGAGGTGGTAAGGGGCGGCTCGGTTTTATTGTATGACTGATATTGGTTGATTGTTTTACTTTTGAGCCACCCCCTGCATTCCTCCGAAATATGAAAATCAAGAAACCATTTTTACAGATAATAGGACAGCGGTCTGTCGTCAGCATCGCCCACTGCTGTGTCAGATATGCCAGAAACAGGAGGTGTTGAGTTTTGTGATGATGGCATTGCTGGTTGAGCATTCTGTTCTTCCTTTTCTTCCGCCTTACGGATTTTCTCCAATAGCGAGGCTTGTTCACCCAGCATCTTGGCGATGTTTTCTTTGTACTTATCCAACAGGTCTGAGTCTTGAAGCTGCAGAACGGTCTCTTTGACTTCTCCCTCATCAGCCTCCTCACTGTTCTTTGCCCACTTTTGCAGGCGGACTAAGTCACGTGCGAGGACGGACTGCTCCGAAATTTCGGCTTCGCCCGATGTGGACTCGATGGGCAGGCTTAATTCCTCACGGGCGACCTCATTCTCGTCCACTCTCTCCATCTCGAAATCAACGTCCATTTCGTTGTCCTCTTTCATTTCTTCCTCCTTTTCGGAGTTCTGCGGTGCAAAATTATTATTATTCTGCTCCGAATTTTCAGATGATGAAACAGAGGGAATTTGTGGGATAATCGGGGAAGTGGAACGGCTTTTTCCAATCAGTACAAACTCGGCTTGCTCTATTGTTCCTTTTCCTTTCTGTCCGTCTTTTTTCTTCGTTGCTTCTTTCTTCTTGATATCTTCATCGCTCTTTCCGTTTTTCTTGATAATGAAGTCATACGGAGATACATACCGCATATAGAAATACAGGATACCAAGCATCATCCAAATGATGATGAGTACCAGTATAAAACTGAAAAGTATTGTTTCCATCATAGTGTTATTGTTGTTTTACGTCTTTGCTTTGCTGCTGCATTATTGAGAAGTTCCTGATGTTCCCGCAGATGCTCCCGGAGGATATTATCAATATAGGAAGCAATAGATCCCCTTTCTCCTAAGTCTTGTAGCACATTGCGCAGGTTCTGTAATGTCTCCAAATTGATGGAGAAAGCCGTCCGCATTTGCGAACGTACGGGATGAAAGTATAGGGAACGGTATTCCTCTATGGAAAGGGACGACCTGCCAGACTTTTCTATTCTCGGTTTTCTTTCTCTTTTCGGTTCCGTGTTCCCGATTTCCTCTCCTCCAGTTTCGTCTGTTCGTTCTTCTTTTGCCGTCTTCATTTCTTCCGAACTTTTGTCTTCCTCTCGTGATGTTGCGAGGGAAGGCTCGGTGTCCTCGGATGGATCGAAGGGGTTGGGAACCGTGACAGGTTTCACCACGACATTGTCCTCTGCCATTTTCTTCAGCTTCTTTTCCAGTTGCTGTTTTCTTTCCTCAATCGTTGCCATTTTCTGTTTTCGTTTTTAGTTTGAGACGTTGAATTATCTCGGAGACGAGTTCATCCAGCCCCGTACCCGTTCGCAGTCCCTTTGCAGGAGGCTGATAGGTGGAACGGAACACACCACGCAGCCCGTATGTGGAGAGTTCGTGGGAGAAGCGGTGCGTGGCATATACATAGCCGGGCAGGAGCGTGAGCTCATGTCCTTGGATGAGCTTCGTGTATTCGTCAATGATGACGTTCCTCACCCTTCTGTCCACCTTGTTCCAGAACAGGATAATGTCCTTTATCCGTGAGTCGGACAT
>NZ_KB898334.1:0-46561 GCF_000377625.1 Prevotella veroralis DSM 19559 = JCM 6290
AAGGAAGTATTCCTGCATTTCTGTACTCTTGGAGCGTGCGTGTGCTGAGCCGTAATTGGCTGCAAACCTCCTCGCCAGTGAGGTAAACCTCTCCGCCCAGCATCGGACGGGCGGTAGCGCAATACCGCTCCAGTTTCTTCAATATTCCTTCCATCAGTTGTGAAAACAACAGCATCTGAGGGTCTTTCTGTGTAACGATTTCGTTCTCTGCCATAGTTCATTCAGTTTTTGCGTTCAGTAAATCTGTGATGTCGCTCTCCTTGTAATAACACTTATGTCCAATCATTGAATAAGGAATTTTACCCGTATCTCTGTATGATTGCAGGGTACGTTTGCTGATACCGAGTCTGCGACATACAGCTTCGTTGTCGAGCCATTCGTCCTTTTCGGGCGGATTGCCGATGAGTTGTTCGATACGATGAACAAAATCTGCAAAGTCGGAGCAGTGCTGCTCCCATGCCTTGCGATCGATAATAATGAGTTTCATTGCATTCTTTTTGTTTTGATTACATTATTGTTACACGGCAAACAAACTCATATACAGTCTGTTGCCACTATTGTCGTACGCAAAGGTAAGCGTAGAACTACATTGAACAAAGCAACGCAGAAAAGCAAGGATATAGAAGGAAGAGAAGAGAAATTAGTTTGTCAGTCTGAAAAGCTCCTAAGCTTTCACCAAAAAGCTCTTAAGCTTTTGGCAAAAAGCTTATAAGCTTTTGTCAGATTACTTATAAGCTTTTCATAGATTGCTTATAAGCTTTTCATAGATTGCTTATAAGCTTTTCATAGAAAGCTCATAAGCTTTAAGCGCAAAGGCTGGTAGTTTTCTCTATCAGATTTGGAGTCGCCGCTGAAAAACTCTTATGTTCTGTATAAGAATGGTATGATTGCGGTAATGAGAAGAGGTGCCGGTTCGTTTCATATCAACGAAAATGAAAGTAGGTAACTCTCGAGAGTTCGACAATTCGACATATCGATAGTCCGATAGTTCGATAAATAACGTGAGTTCGACGAATTATAAGTGTCTATAAATTTGGTGATTAGCGAAATTTGTTGTAACTTTAAAGAACTAATATACAAACAGTTACAAACAAAAACCGCTATGATTACCGAGGACAAAGTTACTGAAATATTTTGTATGACAGATGACTTCTGCAAGTTTTCTGATGCAATGACAGCAAAATATACGCTAAAACCTACAGGAAAAAGAAAATATCATCGAAATTCTACAATGTCAAAGGCAGAAGTTATGCTGATAATGATTCTATTCCACGATTCTGGTTATCGCTGCTTTAAACATTTCTATCTTGAAAAAGTATGCAAGCATCTTCTCCATTTGTTTCCAAAAGTTGTTTCTTATAACCGTATAGTAGAATTGGAAAGGGATGTAGTCATACCCTTAACCTTGTTTATCAAGAAGGTTCTGTTGGGCAAATGCACGGGTATAAGCTTCGTTGATAGCACACCATTGCGTATCTGCAAAAACCAAAGAATAACATATTCACAAAGTTTTCAAAGGCATAGCCCAAAGAGGAAAATGCTCTATGGGTTGGTTCTTCGGTTTCAAATTGCATTTGATTTGCAATGATAAAGGAGAGCTTCTCAACTTTATGATAACGCCGGGAGATGTTGATGACCGTAAGCCTTTGGAGTACAAAGCATTCATAGATTTTATATATGGTAAGCTATTCGGTGACAAGGGCTACATCGGCAAGAACCTATTTCAAAGGCTTTTCGTTGACGGAATACAGCTTATAACCAAATTGAAAAGTAACATGAAAGGAGCCTTAATGAGCGTTTCAGACAGACTTTTACTCAGAAAAAGAGCCATTATAGAAACGGTGAATGATGAACTTAAGAACATTGCGCAGGTGGAACACTCCATACATAGATACTTTGACCGCTTCATCATCAACTTATTATAGGCAATTACCACCTATTTCCTGTTTCCAAAGAAGCCGTCCATCAATGCACAAAGATCATTTACACTCCCCTTACATCGTTCTGAATCCGTCGAACTCACGTTATTTACTATGTGTTGAGTCTTGCGGCGAACCAATTGTTATATTCATATGGTTGCTGATTTTCTCAGCGTTAATGTGTTGTCTGTATTCATTTGGGGTTAGATGTATCTCTCTTAAGAATTGTTCGTAAAACAGTGTTGGTGTATTGTATCCCGAGTTAAAAGCCACTTCATTGACCGTAAGGTTCGAATGAGTTAGTAATTTACAAGCATATTTAATGCGTATGTTGGCAAGTACTTGGAATATACTCTTGTTGGTACATTTCTTAAAATATCGGCAAAGTGACGTCGGATTCTGACTAACAAAGTCAGCAAGTTCCGTGAGAACAATCTTCTTCTGGAAGTTATTATATAAATAGGTGAATACCTTGTCAATGGCAGTATCGGTATTAGGAGCTTTGTAATGGCTGAATGCTATTGGTGATAATAGCTTTGTTTGTGAACAGTTATATAATCTTTCGAGAATCTCATACAAAGCAATCAGACGCCTTGTATAGGACTGTGAATCGAACAAAGATAACCTTGAGAGGAGGTCCTCATATAATCCTTCATCATAGAAACGTATGCCATACTGGCTTTTCGATAGCAAATCAGCAATATGTTCATAGTCTGGTAGGTTAAGAATATCGGGTGGAAACATGTCTGGACTGAACTGTATTGTTTCACTTGTACTATGTTCCATAGCTTCTGTTTCTTGGCTATTTCCCATTCTACTTTTGCATAAATGCAGATGGGGAATATTACTTCCGATAAGTGCAACGTCGCCCTTTTTGTAGTCAGCAACCCCCTCTCCAACAAATTCTGTCCCACTTCCGCTGGTAAACAGGATGAGTTCATATTCGGAATGTCTATGAAATGGTAGATTAAACTCAGTGTATGTAATGTGACTGCACATGGTTTGCACATTATGTACTATCTTTCTATCAAGTATTACCATCTTTTTCTGCAAATGTAAATATACTCTATAACAACGCAAAGATAGTGTATGTTATTATTAAAAACAAGTAGTAACTTTACATTTTAAAGATAACTATAGTCAAAAAAAGCGGATTTTTAAAACATAACAATTAATTTTTAATTCAAAAAAGATTCTCTATGAAAGAAAAAAACAACTTCATTATACCAATGCTTTTCCTTGCTTTCATGTTCTTTACTTGTGGCTTTGCATTGGGAATCAATTCCTTATTAGTACCAGTATTGAAGGTTTCGCTAAGCGTTTCGTCCACAGAAGCATATATGCTTATAGGTGCTACGTTCTTACCATTCCTTATCTTTGGTTATCCAGCAGGCTTATTGATAAGTAAAATTGGATATAAGCGTACGATGGCTGCAGCTTTTGCCATGTTTGCTATAGCCTTCGGAGTGTTTATTCTCTCTGCAGCTGAAAGGAGTTTCATTATCTTTTTATTGGCATCTTTCCTTTGTGGAACAGCTAATACGTTCCTACAATCTGCTATAAATCCTTATGTAACAATCCTTGGACCAACGGAGAGTGCAGCAAAAAGAATCTCTATTATGGGCATGATAAACAAGTTAGCATGGCCTGTATCACCTTTGTTTATTGCTCTTTTTGCAAGTAATAGTGGAGGTGTTGGCTTGGAAGATCTTGACAAACCGTTCTTGGTTATAATCTGCTTATTTGTAATCTTAGGTGTCGTAGCACTTATATCACCATTGCCAGAGGTGAAAGCTGCTGGAGAAAATGACGCTGATGCAGATTCAGCAGTATCCGACTACGCAAACAGTAAGCATTCTGTCTTCCAGTTCCCACATCTTGTTCTTGGAGCAATTGCCATATTCTTTTATGTTGGTTCAGAGACCATCGTCTTGGGTACACTTATAGATTATGCAAGTGAATTAGGTCTTCCTCATCCTCATACGTACTCATGGATTACCCCAATCAGCATCAGTATAGGATATATCGCAGGTATTATTCTTATTCCTAAGTATCTTTCACAGACGAAAGCCTTACAGATCTGTTCCTTCGTTGCACTGTTTGGAACGCTACTTGTATTGTTACTCCCGGGTGTTTATAGTATTTATGCTGTAGGTATCATGGCATTAGGCTGCTCATTGATGTGGCCAGCATTCTGGCCTTTGGCTCTTATGGACTTGGGTAAATATACCAAGGAAGGCTCATCACTAATGACAATGGGACTTATCGGTGGTGCTGTTATCACTGTGTTGTTCGGACTTATTAAGGATGTTAGCAACATTCAATATGCGTATGGGATCTGTTTTGTCAGCTTTTCTTATATCCTTTTCTATGCATTCAAGGGCTATAAGTTGAGATAAAAACTTCTTCTTCTATAGCATAAGGATATCGGTAATCTATTTGAGAAGTGATATAAGTTGAATTGAAAACTTCTCCTTCTACAGCTCGTGAAGCTCTTTGTCCTTTTTAAAGGAGGACATAGAGCGTGCGAGCTGAATCTATTAAGTAGTCTCTCAGCTTACAGTATATCCATAATGGTCCATATTATTGGTCATGGTTCTGTCGCTGAAACACAATTAATTCTTTGTAAACTGTCGTTGGAACGTTAAAAAATCACCGACTGAAAGGCACATTTTTTATTGCCAATCCCGCCGTTTCTTTCGTCTTCTTCACGTCCGTTTCTCAGTCTGTTCACCCACCTTTTGAATCGGTAAAGCCGCTACCCTGATGACAAAGCACACTGAGCTTACTTTGAAAAACACAACGGAACGAACAGAAACAAAAATCCTTACACTTCTCACTTCGCTATCTTTCACTTTCCCTACCATATCCCTTCTTTATCTCCTTTGTAACCTTCAAGATATCAATAGGTTACAAACGGGCTTGTAAAAGGTGCCCTTTTTACATTGCAAAACATGCCCTTTTACACATCAAAAGATCGTAGATTAAAAAGCAGATGGGAATAATCTTTACATCTGAACAGTTCTTCCCTCCCTCCGTTCTGCTCTAATGCGAGGAGAGAAAGCGCAGAGATTCCCTAAAAAACAGCTGTTATGAGCGTGTAAATCTTTATATTAAGATTAATGTTCTCACTACTGATGGTATCCGCGTAAAGCCTCTTATAGATCGCAGTCTTTCTTGTTTTTGCTTTTATGTTACCGTGATCTCGACGAATTATAAGTGTCTATGGATTTGGTAATTAGTGAAAATCGTTGTAGCATTAAGGAGCTAATATACAAATAGTTATAAATAAAAACCGTAATAATCACCTATGGAGGAGTTACTGAAATATTTTGTATGGTAGTCGATTCCTGCAAGTTTTTTGATGTAATGACGGCAAAATATACGCTAAAACCTACCGGAAAACGAAAGCATCGTCGTGATTCTATGATGTCAAAGACAGAAGTTATGCTGGTAATGATTCCTTTCCACGGTTCTGGTTATCGCTGCTTTATTGAAACGGTGAATGATGAACTTAAGAACATTTCGCAGGTAGAACACTCCATACATAGATACTTTGACCGCTTCATCATCAACTTATTATAGGCAATTACCACCTATTTCCTGTTTCCAAAGAAGCCGTCCATCAATGCACAAAGCATCATTTACACTCCCCTTACATCGTTCTGAATCCGTCGAACTCACGTTAAATAGATAGTTCGAACGATAGACCGTTTGGACGAACGTAAGAATTATCTATCTCTCTGTGGTTAGATAGATAAATCGTCCGTACGATTAACAGGTAGAATGCTTATTTTATCGCTTGCGTCCAAAGAGCCTGAGTATGCCGTATTCGTTCGGGCATTTCTCTTTGGCGGTCAGCCTACTTTCGCAAGGTTGGAGCGAAAAATACAACCGTACAATAAATTGGACTTGAATGAAAACCGTTCTCGGCAGACAGAAGAGAAAAGCCCTGCGGTGGAGATTTTTCGCTCCATCAGCAGGACTTGACCTTGCAAGAAAGTAAAGGCAACCGCCATATCTTTGCCCGACCGATTACGGTTTCAGGGAACTTTGCGTAAGGCTGTTTATAAAGCGTAAACAAACGTTTTATCTGTCCGCCTGACCTACTGTCGGCAGATTATTGCTCTCGATGAGCAGCACTATCGTGCCAGTGAGTTCGGTGTAAAGACGGTCGTATTGTCCGCTTGCGGAAAATGTGTCCGTCAAACCGAACTTGTCGAATGTGGCTTGAACAGCCTTGTTCGACAACAATATGGGTGCAAGCTTATCGGGGAGCGGAGCAGGCAGTTCCCTCTCAAACTCGTTCTCCAAGACAGAAACAAGCGTGTCGTACTTGGAAAAGTGCAAACCTTGATACAATACCTCACTTGCTATGTTCTCTGCTTCGAGGTGCGAAAAACCTTATGCCACTGCATCGCAGTAAGCAGTGAGAGCCATGTCTGCCCATGCAGTGATAAACTCCGTATCTTGCAATCTCTCGGGATGATGCTCACTCATATAACTTCTTAACTTCAAACGAAAATAGGAAAGTTCCTGTTTGTTGTTCTCTTTCATAATCGTTTAGTTTTCAATCGTGAATAATAAATGTTTGGTAATTACTTCCTTTTTATGCTTGTTGCAATGGAACGTTCTGCCGTGCTATCGACTCACAATAACCCTCAAATACAGTATGCTCCCTGTCTGTGAGTGCAGTCATATCCTCCTGTATCTTGTGGTCGGTTATCTTTCCGTAGATTTGTGTCGTACCGATATTACTGTGTCCGAGCATCTTGCTGAGTGTTTCCATTGAAATGCCGTTGGATAGGCAAATTGTGGTCGAAAAGGTATGGCGAGCCATGTGGAAGGTCAAACCTTTCTCTATTCGGCATATCTGCCCGATGTTCACACAGGCAAAGGAAGCTTTGCGTATGGTCAGGTTGGGGAATATCAACTCGTCCGCTTTCTTGTCCTTGATATAAAGCGAAAGGATTTGCCCCGCAATAGGCAGGAGTGGGATGATGGCTTCCACGTCGGTCTTCTGTCGCTTGATGCGGATTTCCTCAGTACCATCCGCATTACGGATGATATGCTTCGGTTTGAGCCGTTGCATATCCACACGAGCCAGCCCCGTAAAGGCACAGAATAGGAAGAGTTGCCTTGCACGTTCAAACTGCTTGTCAATGATTGGGGTTTGTAATACTCGTTGCAACTCCTCCGTGGTGAGATAACGCCTTATACGGTGTGGCAGTTCTGCCTTGTAATCCACAAAGGGGTCGATGCGGATGTATTTCTTCAGCTGCCCGATGCTGATGAGTTTCCGCAGGAAAACGACGACAATCTGAATGGTGGCAAGGGAGAGATTGCGCTCTGATTTGAGGTAGAAGTCCAGCCCTTCGATAAAGCCATAATCCAACTGTGAGTATCGAATATCTTCCTGGCCTAAGCATTCACGCAGATAGGACTCAATGAGCTGCGCTGCATAGATGTAGTTGGCAAAGGTTGGCTTGGCAACTGAAATTCCCACACAGGGACGCTTATCCTCGATGAAGAGATGTACTTCCTCCAAAAGCTTGTCCTCTTCCAAAAGTTCACGCTTCAGCAGTTCGGCTGTGATATAGCCACGTTGCCATACCAACTCTTGATATTTTGCGTTGGCTTGTCCATCTTTGGCTTGCAGATAGCGATTGATTTCCTTCACCTCTTCACCTGTGCCCTTGCATCGCCCTTTCCTGCTGTCCCAAAGTTCGGAAAAGGTTTCCTTTCCCGTGCTGTATTGCACCTGCTCACCGTCTATGGTGATGCGCCCCATAATCGGGCATTTGCCGTTCTTTTTCTCTTTGGAGCGGTTGATATAAAAGAGTGTCTTGAATGTACTACGTGTCATAATGTCAAAGTTTTAAGGTGAATGTATCTTGTATGCGTTGTTGCACTTTCTGCATATCCCGATGGATTCTTTCGGAGGAAACCGCTGCATATACCTGTGTTGTTCTCAGGTTGGTGTGTCCGAGCATACGGCTCACCGTTTCGATAGGTACACCTGCCGAGAGTGTGATAAGCGAAGCAAAGGTGTGGCGAGCCATGTGGAAGGTCAGTGGGCTTTCCATGCCGATGTTTCTCTGTATGTAGTGAATGCCATTGAGAATAATGTCAGTAGTAGGGACATCAAATACAAAGCCTGCACGCTTTCCCCTGTACCGCTCTATTATCGCCCAAGCAGGAGGAAGTACTTGTACACGATACGGTGTCTTGGTTTTCATTCGCCTGCCCTTGATGCAGAGTTTGCCTTCTTCAGTGACGATATTCTCCTCCCGAAGATTGCGGACATCTGAGATTGCCAGACCTGTGAAGCAGGAAAAGACAAAGAGATCACGGACAATGCGGTAGTTCTCCCACTCAATCTCCAAGTCGATGATGTGTTCAAGTTCTTCCTGCGTAATGCTTCTTGGTTCGCCCTTTGGTCGCTCGTAACTGTAGCCCAAGAACGGATAGAAGTCCAGCACGCCTTTCTTTACCGCCATGCGGACGATGGTCTGCAAGGTGGATAAGGTACTGGATATGCTGCTGCGTTTCAGTCTGCGGTCGATGGTAAGATAATACTCGAAGCCTTCAATAAAGGATTTGTCCAACTGTGAAAGAGGAATGTCGCTTACTTTGTGCTTCTTTTGTACATACTCACGGAGCAGGGAGAGCTGGTAGGTACGGAGTTTGAATGTCTTTAATGCTCTGTCAATGCCTATACGCTCCTTTGTCTGTATGAGATACTCCCCGAAACTCTCCAAAAGCAAAGCTTGGCGGTGGATTTGCCCCTGATAGGCATCCCTCACATCAGTGGCGGTAAAGGCTTCTTCTCTTTCACTGAGTTTGTGAAAGCGTGCGTGGATGAGTGCGGTGCCATTCACCGAGTTTCTGATTGACAGACACCGCCATTGCACTCTTGCCGACGAGCCGTTGCTTACGGCTGTCCCAAAGAGTGAGCGGAGCCTTGCACTTGGTGGAGAACCCTGAATGAGTTCTGCCAACTGAGATGCGCCCAATAACAGGCACAAGTCCTTTCTTGTCGGTTCGTTTCGCCTGAACGAAGAACGATACTTTCAGTTTGTTTTCCTTCATTTTTCTGTCGTTTTTTCTAAATTTCCTTTGCTTGCAAAGGTACAGATGAACAAGTATTCCTGAGCGATGCAGAAAAATGAAAGATGAGGAATAAAAACCTATGAAACAGTTATTTAGCTTCAATTCGTAACCCCTTTTTGCTTTTCCCTTGATGGGTTACGATTTGGTAACGGAACTCCTGCCGTTTGATGCTCGTTTTCGCTTACCCTCAAAATAGCAAGAAAATGCTAAATAGTACTATTTCAAATAGTTACATTCCTTGCGTTACCCTATATTTCCCTTAATTCTTAGCTACTGATTATGCAGATAAGAGTATGCTAAATAATGACGATAAAAAACAACTTATGAAAGCTTTCCGTCTGCTCAACGAATTTATGGAAGAGATTATTGGAAACCAAAACAGGAGTTTTCAGATGATATTAATTGAGCATGCGGATGAATCGTATTGGAAGGATTTAGAGTATTTCCATACTACAGCAAAATTCTCTAAAATTGATCAAGGAGGCTTAATTCCTAAATATATCTACGAATAATGGTAAACTTAAAATTAGGAGTCCCTACAATAGCCACTATACAAAAAGTAGGTAATAAGTTAAAAGAAGAAGGTGTAGCATTTGCTTCTAAAGCAGATGATATGTCATTTGCTTCTGATTTTATATCAACATTGGTAAAAAACACATTCAAGTTTGATGTTTTTAGACAATTCGATTCAATAGAGTCTTTAGACATGAATTTGTCTTATAGATTTGTACACAAGATATTTGAAAATAAAGATGATATAGTTAAGCAATCTAACAATCTTGCTATACACCTTTATAACCAAAGCATACACCCTAATATAGCCAATGGTGAGTTTTATGTAATCTACATTGACGGTTGCATCCTTAATAATGAAACTGTTGATGCGCTCATGCTTCTCAAAACAGAAGCTAAAGATAGTTTCTTAACTGTGTCCTATGAGAATGGCGAATATTCAATAAAGCCGCAGTTAGGCTTGAGTACAAAACACTTGGATAAAGGTTGCTTAATTTTTAATACAAAATCAGAGGAAGGGTACTTGATTTCAATAGTGGAAACATCAACTATTCGTCAAGATGGTAGATATTGGTCGAATAACTTCCTATATGTTAAGGATATTATCACCGATTTTCAGTATACAGAAAACATAGTGAACTTTTGCTCTTTTATAGTGCAAAAGGTAAGTAAAGAACATCCTGAAAAATCCTTGAAATTAGCGAAGGCGTCTCGAAGAATTACACAAATGTTGCAAGATGATGGTGCCGAAATTAATACAAATGAATTGATTTCATCATTAGCAATAGATGACGAAGTAGCATCCTTATTACCAGTGTGTCGAAAGGAATATGAAGATAGAACAGGAAAAATACCAGAAATATTTAAATGCACACAAAATGCGACGAAAAGAAAAGCTATAACAAAGGCAAACATTATAAAGATAGGGACAGATTTTGAACTTAAGGTGTTAGATGCGTCTGCCTTTATTGAACAGGGATATGATGATGAGAAGAAAAAGAATTTTATTAAACTATACTATGAATAAGTATCATAGTATCCAAAAGTTTCGAACACATCCAAGGTATGGACGAGAATATTGCCTCTGAATGTTAGGCAAATGTATAATCTTTCTTGTACATTTCTTTTTTTCACAAACATCTCATACTATATTCAATTTGATCGTATGAACTGTCCGTTAGGGCGGCTTTTTGTTTTCCGTGTCTTCTATTCTTATGGTAAATAAGGGTGTGTCAAAATGCAAATTAATAACTTGACAACTTTCAAGCTATAAGTAGGTTTTCCTAAAAGCAAAGAAAAGACCATTTCTTTACTCAAAATCGAGTATAGAAATGGTCATTTTTTATTGGATTGTTTTAAACTGTAAGATTATCAAAATGGTATTTTTATTTTGACACACCCTCGTTTTTTGTATTCGCCCTGCTTCTCTCCCTGCACTTCCTCAACTTATGCCGTATATCATGTCGGGATCGGTTGTTCGTTGTCAGCGGCGAAGGTAGTTCCAGGCTTCTACGGACAAAAAAGGTGGGGCAGCAAGCCGTTTAGACGACAATCTCCACACTTCTATTTCATTGCAGGTAGTATTCTCGCCGTAAAACCTTGTTTGTTCTAAGCCCTACCTTTTTTCGCCCCTGAAACGAGAACGACCGACATCTCACTCTCTTTTCATGGGAATACCCTGTGAAATAAGTTCTCGGATGGCAAAACGGGATCTACCTTGCCATTTTTGTTCTCTGTCATACTTCCTTAATTTTTATTGTTATACAATTCACTGTTCTTTACGTTGCCAAGATATTTACCGATGGAGATGAATACATCCGTTATCGGAGATATATCCAATAATTGGCTTGTACCAGCAGGGCTACATCCTTTGTTCATACCCTTTCTGTGGAGATGTTAATTAGCGTCCATCAATACAATCGAACGATTGTATCTGCTTTTGCACATTCTATGCCTTTGGTAAATGTACTGGTATAACGTTCGTTGACAATACGATGATTCCTGTTTGTCACAATGTAAGAAGGTATTTTAACAAGGTCTTTGCTGGACTTGCCCAGAGTGGCAAGGGTACTATGGATTGGTGTAATGGATTCAAGTTTCATCTTCTTTGTAATGATTCAGGTGAAGTAATAACATTCTGTCTTACAGGAGCAAACGTTGATAAAAGGGATCGTAGAGTCTGGACGGTATTTGCAAAGGTACTCTATGGAAAGGGTTTTGCAGACAGAGGGTATATCAAGCAGAAACTCTTTAAAAGTCTGTTCAGTCAAGGTATTCAACTTGTTCATAGTCTTAAAGCAAAGAAGAAGCTTATGCCTATGTGGATAAGATTATGCTAAGGAAAAGAATATCATCGAGTGCATTAATGAACTGCTAAAGAACAAAGCGAGCATCGTACACTCACGACATCGATCGGTACATAACTTTATCATGAACTTATGTTCAGCCCTTACGGCATATTGCTTTTTTGAGAATAAGCCAGAGGCACTACCTGTATATGTAGAAAAATCAAGACAGTTAGAACTATTTTCATACTAAGCTGACAGGTTCGCCCAGTTTTTCTCACCTGTTTGCGAATCGTTTTCCACCTGTTCCAGCATTCTTTCTCACCTATTCCCCATTCCTTTCTAACGTGTTGCACATCATTTACACACGCATATAATGTTAGTCTCATCGTGATGAGACACAAGTTTCATCGTGAAGAGACACTGGTTTCATCACGATGAGACACTGGTTTCATCATGATGAGACTAATAAAAGATACGGATAAGAAAGACACAAGAAGCATGAGAAAGGAATGAGGAACTGGTGAGAAAGAATGCGGAAACCTATTAGACAAAGAGTGCGAACGGGGATAATATTATTCTAACACAAGAGGTAATATATGGCTTCCATTCTATTAAAAAAAGTACTATATTGGGGAGCTGGGGGTATCCTTTGCCTTTTAGTATTTGTTTTTAATATTAAGGAACTCGGCAATTTTGAGCCTTATAAGCAAGTATGCTACACATGTGCGTTTAATGTAAAAGTAACTTATCATTATTTTCTAATCACGACTTTGGAGTGATTAGAAGCATATAACTAAATTATGATTTTTATCTTGTGTTGATTATTACGGAACTCAGTGGGAGAGCAACCCTTTTTTCTTCTAAAAATACGGTTAAAGTTACTCAAGTTGTTATATCCACATTTAAAACTTATCTCAGATATGGTGTCTGTTGTATCTATCAGCATACGCGTGGCATATCCTAAGCGAATATCTATGATATAATCACTTAATCTACGCCCAGTATGCAACTTAAAAAAGCGACAGAATGCACCCTCACTCATATTTGCTAAGTCAGCTAATGTCTTTAAACGGAGTTCATATTTATAGTTCTCAAGGATGTACTTCTTTACACGTAGAATACGCTTACTATCGTCCTCAACATTTACCCGTGCATAGCTTGTTGTGGCAAGTGTTCGTGCACCAGTAGTCAAGGAAAGGGTATGCAAAATATTAATAAATTCCATCAACGCAGTGAATCGGTCGTTGATTTGACTAAGTTCGCTCAACCTTTCATACACTTTCATGATTGCAGAAACAGGGAATGCCAGTCCCATTCTCGCTTCTTTCATCATGCGTCTGATACTTTCAAACGGAGTCTTCCCAAAGAATTGGTCGTAAGCAGTTGTCCCTTCTCCGAAATTAAACTGAATGGTTATCTCCCGAATATCTGTGCTTTTACATTCATGTTGTAGCCATGCATGTTCAAGTGTAGGATTAGTGATGAGCACTAAATCATAGTCACCAATCACTTCATTACTGTCTCCAACTATTCTTTCTACCCCAGCGGCATTCTCTACGAAGTTTAGTTCGAAGGCCTCATGATTATGCACAGGATAAGAAAAGCTCCCTTTACGCCTATCTGCAATATAAAGGGCATCCGTCTCCATCAAAGGTGTAATTTCGTGTAGTACACATGTATCCATAAGAATTATTTTTTTAGATAACGACTCTGTGTAATACTTTATTGCACGTACCACACTGTGGAAGAATGAAGAGATTTATGCCTTGTTGATTAGTGCTTCTCGCTCTATTATCTCTAAACACATTCTCGTATTATGGTAAGGGCATTTCCAGAATCCAGCCTTATCGTCTATTATGTTTGGATGTTTGTTCTCGTCACAGCCCCAAAACCATTCTCCTTGTTTATGGTCGACAATATACCGCTTGGTATAGTCCCAGCATCTTTGTGCGATACAGAGAGATTCTGTATCACCAAAATATTGATAAAGGTCGACATGCCCAATGATACACTCGCACATCACCCACCATTGACGTTGGTTGTCAACTTTTGCTGTGTCGGTCCATCGTTCATATATCATAGAACCATCATTTTGTAGACCTTCATCAGCAGCTATCGCAATACGTTTTATAGCAGCCTCCACTTTAGTCAGCAACTGTCTTTCACCTAACTCCAATGCAGCCTCATGCAAAAGCCATACAGCCTCAATATCATGACCAAAGCTTTGTATGTTACGCTTGCCTTCCCACTCATCATTAAAGAAGAGATCCAAATGGTTTGTATTGGAGTTATACAACCGTTGTAAGAATGTACTAATTAGATTCTTAATGCATTCAGCCAGTTCTGGGGATTTCCACACACGATAGAGATTTGTGTAAGGTTCAAGAATATGCAAATGCGTGTTCATTGTTCGTGAACCATTCTCATCTTTATCACTCAGTCGCATGTCAGCAATAGGCTGCCAGTTACGTGTTAAAGCTTCAACATACCCATTGTTTATAGAGTCAAAAGCATGTTGCTCAATGTCATTATACAGCTGTTTTGCATACATCAAGCATTCTTCATCATCTGTTGCACGTGCAAATTCGCTTAATCCGTAGATAGCAAATCCAATAGCATAAGTCTGTTTCTTGCTATCAAGTATATTCCCTTTCGCATCTAAGCTCCAGAATACACCTCCCTCTTGCTTGTCGATGAAATGAGAAATAAAATAGTCTTTCGCCCTTATTGCACCTTCAAGATACTCTGGCTTATGTAATACTCTATATGCGGCAGCAAAAGCCCAAAGGATACGAGCATTTAGTACGGCTCCTTTTTCGGCTGTAGGTATGGGATTACCATTCCCATCTATTCTACCCAGAAAACCGCCATTATGTTCATCAACCATCTTATTCAACCAGAAAGGGAGAATATTCTCTGTAAGTTCGCTTTGTAACTCTTTCTTCAGTTTATACATAATCATTTTCTTTTTTCTTGTAGTTTAGTAGTTATTGATTTCATCTTTGCTTCTGAAAGAGGATAAAAGAAGATAAAAGCTAATGATAACAAAGCTCCAATAGCAGGCAAAATAGAGAGGAACATTTTTATACCTTGTATCGTTTCAGCCGACTGAACAGCATTAGCTTGAAATCCAAACTGCGCAAGCATCCAGCCTGTTATAGCTGTACCAAAAGCCCAACCGAATTTCTGACTCATCGAAGAAGAAGAGAATATCAGCCCCGTTGCCCGATTCCCTGTTTTCAGTTCACTATAATCAGCACAGTCAGCATACATGCTCCAAAGCAATGGGAAGATACTACCCGCACAGATGCTGATAAGCGTTTGTAGCAAGAAAATAAGGAAGAGTTGATCCTTATTAAGCCAAAAGAAGCCAATACTCAGTAAAGCAGCAATAGCCATTGCTCCCATAAAGGTGTGTCTTTTTCCTATACGATTACTGATAGGAGCTGCAAGAATTACTCCTAATATATTGGCAGCTTGTCCAACAGCTAAGTAAAGTCCACTAAGAACAAACGGAAGCCCTAAAAACGTAATACAACCAACAGAAGTCTCGTCAACATAATACTTAAAATAATAAACGGTGGCTCCATCACGTATAGAATTAAAGACCAGCGAGGCAACACCTGCACCAAGCAGAATCCACCATGGTCGGTTATGCAATAGGTCGCAAATATCAGTCTTCAAGGATGTTTTCTCTTTCTTTACAGATTTCACACGTTCCCTTGTCAGTGCAAAACAACCTAAGAAAAGAAGAATGCACACAATAGCAATTACTACAACAGCCATTAGCCAACCAAACTGTGGTGCAGTAAGCCAGCCATACACAGAGCTATGGCTATCATTACCGCTGAAAGCGTTTACCAATGGCATAAAGAGTAATAAAGCTAAGAACGAGCCTATATAAGCAAATGTCATGCGGTAAGTGGCTAACGTGTTTCGGTCGGCAGAATCAGGACTCATTACTCCCAACAATGAGGCATAAGGCACATTGATAGCCGAATAGACCATCATCATTAGTGCATAGGTAATAAAGGCATATACTATCTTTCCTGTCTCGCCAAATGGAGGAGTCAGAAAAGTCAATATGCCAATCAACCCGAATGGCAAAGCAAGATAGAGCAGATAAGGTCGAAAATGTCCCCAACGTGATGTGGTTCGATCAGCCATAACACCAACAATGGGATCAAAAAAAGAGTCCCATACACGCGTAATGGCGAACATGGTTCCAACGACTGCTGCCGAGATACCAAACACATCAGTATAAAAAATCATAAGATAAGCTCCAAACAGTTTCCAGAACATGGATGACGACATATCGCCCAGTCCATAGCCTATCTTTTCGCTAAGATGTATCTTCATAATGAACGATTTTTAGCAATGAGTTTCTTAATTGTTTCTACACTTGCTGCTGTAGTAAAGCCATCTTGCGGTGTATGTAAACAGTAATCAACTAATTTTTCCACAGTTGATGTTGCCACGTGCATACGTGTATCAGAAGAAGCATAATAGATAAACACACGCCCATCCTCATCAGCAATCCAGCCATTTGAGAAGACTACATTCATGACGTCACCTATATATTCGCCCCCCTCGGGTACAAGGAGATAACCTCCTGGCTGTGCGATCACACGTGTAGGGTCATCCAAAGCAGTCATATACATATAGAGAACATAACGCAATCCACTGGCACAACCTCTTACGCCATGTGCAAGATGCAACCATCCTTGTGGAGTCTTAATAGGGTGGGGACCTTCACCATTTTTCTGTTCCATGATGGTATGGTAATGGCGTGCATTAATAATCTTCTCTTCACGCACAACAGCATGTGTAATATCATCAACCAAAGCCCAACCAATTCCACCGCCAGAACCAGTATCAATAAATCCATCTTGCGGGCGTGTATAGAAAGCATACTTTCCTTCTACAAACTCAGGATGAAGTACAACATTACGTTGCTGGCTTGATGAGATAAGATCTGGTAAGCGTTTCCATTTTTTCAAATCCTTTGTACGTGCTATTCCTGCTGTAGCGGTAGCTGCAGAAAGATCACCAGGCTGACTATCATCGTGTCTCTCTGCGCAGAACACACCATAGATATATCCGTCCTCATGTTGTGTTAGACGCATATCGTAGATATTTGTCGCAGGTGTCTCCGTATCAGGCATAGTGATTGGTTCCTCCCAAAAGCGAAAATTATCCACACCATTCGGACTTTCTGCCACAGCAAAGAAACTCTTGCGATCAGCCCCTTCCACTCTGACGACCAATAGGTACTTCTCTCCCCATTTCATAGCTCCAGCGTTGAGTGTTGCATTCATCATGATGCGTTGCATCAGGAAGGGGTTAGTTTTCTCGTCCATATCATATCGCCATTCCAGCGGTGTATGCTCTGCGGTCAGGATGGGATTAGTATAACGCTCGTAAATACCATTACCGTTCTCTATTATGTGGTTTGGCTTAGATAGTAAAGATTCGTGTCTATCCTTAAGCTCTTTTAATTTTGAATTAAATATTGACATATCGCTTTTATTAATTTTTGTGACGATTACATTTTCTTTTTTCAGTGTATTTCTCCAAATGACTACGAAATAGGAACGCACCTTGTTTATAAATATCTTTGAAATCTTTTGCACATGCCTTCTCTGGAGCTGGTCCGAAATTCTCCTCTGCATTATCCCACGCATTTCGCCAAAGTAGAACATAACACGGTTTGAATCCCTTAATACCCGGTAAGAGCGTTGATGTGTACCACTTCTCATCAGGTGTATTTCGGTAGCCAGCCTCTGTTAATGCATACAATTTATTATGGCTCTTTGCATAGGCTGACATGATTTGCATCTCATTCTGACATTGGTTTATAAAGTCTTGTCTACCATTATTCTGATATAAATCAACACCTAACACATCAACATATTTATCGCCTGGATAAAATCGGAAATAATGCTCAGCAGTGTCGTCAGCCTGTGCATTGGGCGAATAACTCCAAACAATGTTAGACAGACCAGCTTGTCTCATAGTGTTATACGTAAGTTGATATAAAGTCTTATACTGTTCAGGGGTGCATTGTTGGTATCCCCACCAAAACCAGCTGCCACTCATCTCATGCCATGGACGGAAAATAACAGGGATGCTATTACCCTTATTATCCTTAAGTGACTTAAAGAAAGAGCCCAATCGTTTATGCCATAACTTCATCTTCACATTCTCCTTGCCCCCAGGAAGGACAGCTGTCACAGCATTGCCCTCCGTGTTCCAAGCATTCTGCCCAGTTACAGGGTTATAAGGATGCCAGCTGATGGTGATGATGCCTCCTTTCTTATAATGTTCTATAATTTGTTGGCGCATTTTATCGAATGGGACACCATCCAAATTCTTCTCATTGCCCAATTCCAATCCTCCCAGTTCACAACCGAGTACTGCTGGATAATCACCACAAACATCATTTACATCGCTTCTTCCATACTCCCATTTCCATGTTGTTCCATAGAAAAGAGCATCTTGATGACCAAACATTATACCATACTTTCTAAGTTGTTGTAGACGTTCGATAAGTTGTTCTGCTGGTGTCTTCTGCATATTCTTTCGCGCTACTGCATTAATTGTTAGCAAAGCTATTGCTATAATAAGGATAACTTTTCTCATTTCACTGAATTGTAAAGGTTGCTTTTTGTAAATCTTCATCACGACTACTTCCACCTATCATAACCTCAAACTCGCCAGCTTCTACTATTGGGTTCATATTGAGATCATAGAAAGCCAGTTTATCTGGTGTGATAGTAAACTCAACAGTGCGCTTCTCCCCTGCTTTTAATCCCACGCGTAGGAAATCCTTTAATTCTTTCACAGGACGAGAGACCGATGATACAAGATCGTTAATATACAATTGACAAATCTCCACACCATCACGTTGACCAGTATTCTCAATGGTCACACTTGCTATTATCTGAGTTTTACCATCGTTTGGAATAATTTGTTTGCTAAGTTTCAAATTACTATATCGGAAACTTGTATAACTCAGTCCATATCCAAAAGGATAGAGCGGCTTATTATCTGTACACACTGCGGGATGGAAGAAAGCAGAACGTTTATGGTTATACCATGTTGATATTTGTCCTGCACTTCGTGGTATTGTCATAGCAAGTTTAGCCGAGGGATTTACCTTACCATATATTATCTCTGCAACCACCTGTCCTCCAAACTGTCCAGGTTCCCACGCATTGATAATAGCAGGAACATGCGCTGCTGCATAACGAAGGCTGAGTGGTCTACCACTGATAATAACAACAATAGTAGGTTTTCCTGTTTCATTTAATCGTTGTATCAGTTGATTTTGTAGTCCTACAAGGTCAAGATTGTCACGATCAGTGTCTTCTCCTGAAGTACGTTCATTCCAGCGGAAGCGCATCATATATTCACCACAACAAACAATATTAAGGTCACAGTCTTTGGCTGCAGCTACAGCTGCATTAACTTGTGCTTGCGACATGTTGCGTGGATCCCAGCCTTGATCAACGAACTTGAAATCCGTAGTTGGTGAGACACTTTTCAATCCGCGTAAGACCGTCCAAACCTGATCCTCTGGTTGAAGTTCACTCCAATCACCCATAATATTTTGGTCGTTAGCATTGATACCAGTCACCAATACTTTTTTATATTTCTGTGCATCGAGTGGTAATAGGTCATTCTCATTCTTTAACAAGACGATACTATTACGTGATGCTTCCAAAGCTGTGCGCTTGTGTTCTGGGTCGTTGATGACACGGTCACGTGTTTTAACATCACTATAAGGGTGCTCAAAGAGTCCCAGCCTAAATTTTACGGTCAATATTCGTCTGACGCTTTCATCTATTCTGCTTTCAGGTATTCGACCCTCTTTTACCAATTCAACTACAGCTGTTTGCCATTCTGGTCCATGCATGTGCATGTCCATTCCAGCCATAATACTCTGGTAAAAAGCCTCTTTATTGTTGGCAGCAGTACGATGTTGGTCCACACAATGCTCGATATCCATCCAGTCACTTACAATAAAACCTCTGAATCCCCATTCTTTACGCAAGACATCAGTCATAAGCCAACTATTTGTATGGCAAGGTACACCATTCAAATCATTATGTGACATCATCACATTCCAGTCTCCCCCTTGTTGAATAGCAGCCTTGAAAGGTGGGAAGAATACTTCCCGTAAGGTGCGCTCAGAGACTTCACATGGTGCACCATTTGTTCCATTGATAGAATATGACCCCCCTACGAAATGTTTTACACAACCTAATACGTCCTGTGCATTATCTAAATTACGCTGATAACCTTTGTTTGTTGCTACTCCCATCAATGTGACTAGATAAGGGTCTTCACCAAAGGTTTCACCACAACGTCCCCATCGTGCATCGCGAGCCACTTCAACATTCGGGTTGAAATTCCAATGCATATTCATTGCACGCATCTCTTCAGCTGTTTGTCGAGCTATTTTATAAGCCATATCCACATCAAACGATGATGCCAATCCAATATTTGTTGGATAAACAGTATTACCTTTACATTTTGCGTTACCATGAATCGCATCGATACCGATAAGAAGAGGTATCTGCAAACGACTTTGCATATTGAGTTTTTGTAAGTAGTTTGCTTCTTCCATGGTTAATACATGTAAGAAAGAGGAAACCAGTCCACGTCTTGTCCAGTCCTCCATATCCTTTACCGTAACGCCAGGATAGAAGGCACTTGCAGTGTTTGTAGCCAACTCTTCTGCCGTCATTGAAGCCGAATTCTGCTTAAAATGCTCAATACCCACAAGCTGATTCATCTGTCCTACTTTCTCTTCGAGTGTCATTCTGCTCAAGAGGTCATTGACACGTTGTTCAATACTTGCTTTCGGGTTCTTATAAATAGGTTGTTCCTTTGTTCCTGCCATTGCATTCAATGTTATAGCCATAAGGGCTATTGTTAATATTTGTCTCATCATTCATTGACTATTTAGATTGATTTGTAATTGCTGTTTTGATGACTTTAAGTGTACTCTTATCCGTCGAGAATACTGAGTTAAGTCCTTGGGGCTCTTGTGCAGGGTCACCAGTATAGTCGTCACCAGACTGCCATTGTTCATGCCGTGGCAGTGCCTGTCCACCCCAACCCCAGAAATTACAACCAGCAAAGTATCCACCTCTTGAAATATCAGCTTTCATCAGTGAGAAAATGAAGTTATAATAGGCGTCACGTGCCGTTGTACTTGCTTTTTTTGAGAAAGAAAAACCATCTCTTGGATATCCAAACTCTTCCACCACAAGGGGTTTATTCAGTTGCCTGCATATTGCCAAGTGCCTATTAATATACTCTCTTGTCATTGCTTCAGCATTTTTCAGATGTTGCGTTAGCGAATCTTGTTTTGCCCACCCCCAATTATAGGGCCATATATGTATGTTACAATAATCGATATTTGGATCTGAGCAGATTCGCTGCCAAGCATCGTAATCATCTTCACAACCCCATGCACCTTCTGACCCGACACTTACCAAGTGGTTCTTATCAAGGCTCTTTATCAAAGCTGCAGCCTTAGAAAGCCAACCTTCAAAAGCAGGGAGGAGTGCCTTATCAAAAGCACGAGGCTCATTCCCTATCTGCCACGACATGATGGATGGATCATCAATGTATCGTTTACCAGTATAACGATTGATACGACAGACAATAAACCTCACATGATTGAAGAATAGTTCTTGTGCTTTGGAGTTAGTGGCAAATTGTGAGGCATATTTCATATAAGCTGGATATCCTGCTACATTAGGTTGCACTGCCTTCCCTGCACCAGCATTTTCCAGATAGAAGCCATAGCCGCCACTCCACTCCCATGAATTATTCAGGTAGAGAACAGCTACCATATTGCGAGCCTGTAGCTGTAGCATAAGATAATCAAGTCCTGCAAGGAGAGAGTCATTATACACACCTGGTGCTGTCTGAAGAACTGGCTTAACTTTACATTTCGAGTCATCATCCCCATCACTACCCACTAAAATACGGAGATTTGTGATGCCAAGCCGTTTCAATTCATCAAGTTCTTTATTTAGTCTTCTTCGATTTCCGCCCTTTCCTGTTGAACCTAAAATAGCTGCATACCAATAGTTTGCACCTATGAAGGTATAGGGCTTATCATTACGACAAAACCTTCTGTTCTCAACAGTGACAAAAGACTGTGCCTTTATAGAAACTGCACAAAGAAGACAAAGGACTAAAAGGAAATATCTTACACTTCGCATAACTTCTTGAAATTACATGATTATAGTTTCAATTCTTTGGCTATCCAATCCTCCCATTCGTCCCATTGTTCTTGGAACCAATAATGACCTGTCTCCTGATAAATACTCAACGTCTTCATACTCTTTATAACGTTATAAGTGGCATAGGTAGTGTTCGGTGGGACAACTTCATCGTTATATCCAAATGAAATCCAGCATGGAACTTTCAGCCTACGTGCAAAATTTACTCCATCAAAGTACCCACTATTAACTACTTTCTTACTGTCAGGATTCTTCTGACCATAGAAATAATGTGGCCAACCGCAAGCCTTACCATGTAGAGAGGCTGTATGGTCGCACATGGCAGCATGAACAGCACCTATAAAACTGACCTTTGGGTGCAGGGCTCCACATACCAATGATAACATTCCACCTTGGCTTGAGCCTGTTACACCTAACGTTTTCCCATCCCATTCAGGTAACTGGGTAAGATAATCTACAGCTCTCAATGCACCAATAAATATACGTCTATATGGCATTTGATACAAGTTATCAAGATTAGCTTCCCAATAACCATTTAAAGCACCATGTAGTAGATCATCGTACACCTGTTGCTGCATCGTGACAGGTATACCATGAACACCTATTTCGAGTGTAATAGCTCCGCGGTCAGCCATATATATATCACCTTGATAAGGTCTAACACCTGCCCCAGGTACACGAAGTAGTGCAGGACGTGGTTCCTTGAATGCTGTTGGAATACAAAGGATACCATAGATTCGGCTACCAGAATTAATCCCATTGAAACTTACTTCATAAACCGTTACACGATCGGTGCAGCGTTCTGGTAAAAGACGACGATGAGCATCAAGTGGATATTGACTTGCCTCTTGATATGTTTTTTTCCAGAATTGATCAAAGTCTGCAGGACAGTTGTCTGTTGGCTGGAGCGTCTCTGGTGCAAAACTAACTGTACACAAGCCTTCATGTGTCTTATTACCGATGTGCGCCACAACTTTCAGCCGATAGAAACCAGCTGTCTTCATAGACGCTTTCCAAGTGGTCGTGCCATCCCGCAAGACAACATCCTTTTGTTTTACATCAGGATACATAACTGGTCCAGCCTCTATATCAACTTTCGCTTGGGGGAGTGGACAGCCCTCCTTCAGTACAGTTACCTTAAAGATAGCATTCTCCCCTAAACGATAGTTCCAACTTGCATGATCGGGTTGAACCATTACTGCAATCTCACTTCCGCGTATCTGTGCACAGAGATTAAAACTTATCAGCAATAGAAAGCTGAAGATAAATATTAACCGTTTCATTATCTTTATTAGTTGTGTAGGTTATGAATGTGGAGAGAAAAAACATAAATGCTTCTCTCAGACTTAAACTATTGTTTTATTAAACGATAAGTTATCACATCTTGTGCAGGAACTGACACTTTACGTTCAATTTTTGATTTGAGCGTTGTTTTCCCTTCCATTCGTCCAGTCCATAAATTCTTTATCTTATAAACATTCTGATCAAAGGCTGTACTTCTCTTGCTTACTTCTTCATCTGTAAGATTGAAGTCTTGCCAATTGAGTGAACAAGAGAGCGATTGACGTGTAGGATTAAAGATGGTCATTGCCCAATCTCCATTGGATAAAGGCTTGAACCAATATTCGAGTCCCTCACGAATGAGGAAACGAAGTCCCTGTACTCCAAGTTTATCTTGATCAATAGCAATAAGGTCTCTATTAGTTAAGATAGCTTTCGTCTCATCACTCATATTGCGTACATCATTTCCAAGAATAAGTGGACTCGCCATCATACACCACATAGTGAAGTGTGCACGGTCTTGATTGACTGATAAACCATTCCCCACTTCTAACATGTCTGGGTCGTTCCAATGTCCAGGTCCAGCATAGCTCCGCAGACTATCATTACGATTGATACAGTCTATGATGCTACATTGTATATACGTTGGGAATACGTGCGTAGAATCAAACGAACACCAAATATCTGGTCCTATGCGCCATGAGTCGCCAATACCCTTTGCCCAGCGCCAAGGGTGGTTATCTCCCCATTCACACATAGAGAAGAAGATTGGCCGACCAGTAGCCTGAAGAGCATCACGCATCAGTTGATAAGCACCTTGTGCATTAACATTGGTTGTATTACACCAGTCATACTTCAGATAATCAATCCCCCAACGAGCATATTGCAAAGCATCTTGATACTCATGACCTAATGAGCCTGGTCGTCCTGCACATGTTTCAGAACCGGCATCGCTATAGATACCTAACTTTAGTCCACGTGAGTGAACATAGTCGGCAAGAGCCTTTATTCCATGTGGAAAATGCTTAGGGTCAGCCTGTATAAATCCATCAGCATCACGTTTACCATGCCAGCAATCGTCTATATTTATATATGTATAACCAGCATCTTTCAGTCCGCTTGCCACCATGGCATCGGCTATGCTCTTTATAATATCTTCATTAATGTTGCCTTGAAAATTGTTCCATGAGCTCCACCCCATCTGTGGTGTCAGTGATAGACTCTCTCTTGTTTGTGCTCTTCCAATTACAGGGAGAAGTAGAAGTAATAGGATTGTTAAAAGGAATCTTCTATTCATCTTCATTTATCAATTTTAGTTTTTAGATATTTACGATGCAAAGATAAGACTTAAAAGACGAAACTAATCATACTATCTTAACCAAAACTGACACTTTATGAGATTATCGGAACACTGGCTCTTTATTTCATTTTGCGAGAAAGATGTTTATATTCATCTTCCGTTCTAACTATTTGTTTTTTATTGTCTCACGATCTCCTGTTGAATAAACAAGCCTCTTTGGGCGTGGAAGATACCATCTCTTGACGTGCAACTAATCCTTGAAAATGAAGAAAAATAGAAGTTGGTGTAAACGAACTGATAATGAGCAGGAAACGGAATAATTTGCATAGAAGTTCCCTTTTCAAAAAGGGCAGTAATATGCAGATTTAGGCAGAAGTTCAGTTACCAAAGCGTTACCTGATTTTGGGATAGGTAACGATGAAGTAATGTTCGGTAACTAAATTATTTTTGCTCGTGTGGCTGTTGCTGTGGTCGGCAGTTTTCTGCATAAGTGAGGAACGCTTTGAAATTGGTAATTTTGCCACAAAACATCAAAGCGTATGAAACAAGAGAAAATGAAGGTGTTGCTCTACCTCAAAAAGAGCGGACTTGACAAGTCGGGCAAGGCTCCCATCATGGGACGTATCACACTTGGAAGGAGTATTGCGCAGTTCAGTTGTAAACTCTCCTGCAACCCCGACTTGTGGAATCCACGAGAGAGCAAAATGGACGGTAAGAGTCGTGAGGCGGTGGAGATAAACGGTAAATTGGAAAATCTGCTGTTGTCTGTTCAGTAAACTAAAATCATTATGAGAAGTACATTCAAGATACTGTTCTATATCAACAGACAGAAAACTAAGACAGACGGCAATACCGCCATTCTCTGCCGTATCACCATCGATGGAAAGAGCACAGCCATTACCACAGGTGAAGAGTGCAATCCCTCCGGGTGGAACAGCAAACAGGGGTTGACAACCAATAGGAAGACCAACCAAAGAATCAATGAGTTCAGGGAATTGGTAGAGAACACCTATCGGGACATACTGACGAGGGAAGGAGTGGTAAGCGTGGAACTTATCAAAAACCGCTTGCAGGGTATTGCCACCAATCCCACCACACTCCTTGCCATGAGCAGGGCGGAGCTGCAAGCCGTCAAGGAGAGTGTGGGCAGGTCAAGGGCAGAGGGGACTTATCTGAACCTTTACTATTCTGATAAAAATCTCCGAGAATTTATCGAAAACAAAGGAGTACAAGACATATCTATCACCACCATTACGGAGAGTCTGTTTGAGGAATACCGTTTCTTCCTGAAAAAGCGTGGGCTGAAAGCATCGACTGTCAATACTAACCTCTGTTGGTTGAGTCGACTGATGTTTCGTGCGGTCAGCAAGAGGATTATCCGCTGCAATTCCTTTGAGAACGCCAAGTATGAGAAGGAGGAAAAGAAGATACGCTTTCTGCAAAAGAGCGAGGTAATGAAACTTATGGCAATGAGGATGAACGACAGAGAATCGGAATTGGCACGGCTGATGTTCGTCTTCTCCTGCTTCACAGGTATGGCTATCGCTGATATGGAAAATTTGGAATACAGCCATATCCAAACGGCAGCAGACGGACAGAGATATATACGCAAGGAGCGTCAGAAGACAAAGCTTGAGTTTGTCGTGCCGTTACATCCCATAGCGGAAGCTATCATCAACTATTATAGGAAAGAGCTGGCAAGAAACGAAGAACAGCAGACGGTGAAAGAAAAAGGCGACAGCCTTGTCTTCCCCCATGAATGCAGCCGGAGCGTGATAAACGACAGACTTAGCATTGTGGGCAAGGCTTGCGGCATTAAGGAACGGTTGTCGTTCCACATGGCAAGGCATACTTTCGGCACCATGACACTCAATGCAGGAATCCCCATTGAGAGTATAGCCAAGATGATGGGACACGCTTCCATATCAAGCACGCAGATCTATGCGCAGATAACGGACAACAAGATTTCCGAGGATATGGATAGGCTTATTGCCAAGCAATCAGCAAAGGAGAAAGAAACTGCCAAGAGAGAGGCTGGTGAACTTTCGGAAAATGTAATAACTCATAAAATGGAGGAAACAGCATGAAGGCTATCAATAATCCCAAAAGAAAAATAAGCGTAAACAATCAGCGTAGTTATTTCGATTGGACTGATGAAATACAGGTCGTTCGCAAGGGGAATGGCGAAATCGTTATGGCGGAAGGAGAACTTGCAAGGTTCTTCGGCGTAACGTGGAGTAAACTCAACCACAGACTGCAAACGGTAATGAAATCCCCTAACCTGCATCCCGATGAGAGGGTTGCAGGTGAGGAGGAAGTCATAATCAACGAACAACTAAAAGGTTATGCTCCGCTCTATCCGCTTCCTGTCATCATCGCCCTGTCTTTTCAGTTGGACAGCGCGGAAGCCCATTTATTTAGAGAGTATATCTGTCAGAGATTGAAGAAACCTGCATCCGTGATAACACCGATATTTCTGTCCGGTAACACGAATAACTAATTGATTATTTCTTATCTTTCCTTTTTCTTTCACCGATTATATCTTACTACATAACTACATTAAGGGATAATGTATTGAAAAAGAAAGGTTTACATTGTAGTTAGTTGGAAGTCCTTACTATTACTACCATAGAACTACAGGCTACAATATAGTTGTCCTTTAAACATATTATTTTAATCTGGAATTTGTGGGGGTTGGAATAAATTATGTATTTTTGCAGTCATATAGTACACAATTACGTTATGCAATAAAACACCTATGAAATATAGATACAAAATAATACTCATATTTTTAGCTGCCGTGTTTAAACTAAGCTCTATTTGTGGGCAAACAGACACGGCTACGCTAAAAATTAGTTATAAAGCAGCATTTAAGTCTTGTGTAGAACGTCCGCAGCTGTTCGATGATATGATATTATTGGTTGGAAAGCAAATGAATATATTTTCTGTTTAGGGCAAATGCTTGGTGCCACCAGGAAAGCATAAAATTAACTTTGTGGTTTGGGAGCGAACATCGGTGCCTCGAGGGTATAGCTCGCAGAAAATGTTCGACTATGATGTAGAGATAGAACTAAAATCGGGTGGTTTATACGTCGTACAAGAACACCCTTCGTTGCCTTCTTTGAACATATCTTTAAGCTGTTTTGCTCCTAATATGCGTAAAATGGAGAATGAAAACCATAAACAGAGAGTTTGAATGTTACCATTCGGGGTGTTCTACTCGTTGTTTTGGCAAAATAATATCGTAAAGAATAAAGTAATATTACCTTATAAATATGGACGCAAGTACACTCTATTTCTGTTTATTTTTGTGGTGGGTAATTAGCTATTTAGCTGTTTCTTACCTGGTAAACCCGTCTCATGTGCGTTGGAACAACCCTATAAAGCAAAGTCGTATTGTAGTTCTTTCGGCTCTTGAAGTATCTTTTTTAAGCTTTATAGCACATTCTTACGTATATATAGAGGAATATCAAGCGAAGAATAACATAGAATTCAAATCAATATCCCACTTTTTTTCCTGTCTTACCGACCCACAGTCGAAGCCCATTTTCGAGGCAGATTACTTCTTGATGTTAGTTGTAATAGTTGTTATTTCTATAATTCCGCTTATCCGACACCTACGTTTAATATGGTGGATAAGTAGACACCCACACTATTCAATACTTATTTTCAAGGTGATACCCGAGATGCCGCCTCGCCAAATATTTATACTCAGCATAGATAATAAGGAATCTTGTGGCGGAAGATACATCTTGTCTTATTATAAATACTTGGTGTTGCCAGGCAAACATAAGTACCAATTCTGGTTGGGAGAACTTCATGGAAAAGGCAGTTATAGGCGTTTGTTCGGCCAAAAAATGGACCTTGATTTGTTGGCAGGGCATCAATACATTGTAGAAGAAGATGCTATGGAAGACAAGTTTAACATTCATGATACTTCGTCAGTTACCGATAGAGATAACTAAAGTAAAGAAACAAGTTAAAAAAATAGGTTATGATCATTGATTTTTTTGGATTTTAAGTTTGTGGTTACTATCCTTTTTGGTGGCTGTTTTGCTATATTTTAAATGGACCGCCCCCATTCTCGATCGATGGAACAACCTATTAGGACGGAGCGTTAAATTTGTAACACTTAGCGGTACCCTTCTTTTTATCAGTATTTGTGTGTTCTGTTACAAAACTATTGAGTGGGAAGTGTCTTCTAACAATACCGAAATTCGGAACTCTAACAGTCCTTCTTCCGATGATTCAAAGCCCAGAGTTATCTTCTCTCAGAAGGGCGATTTCATCTACATATTAGTTGTTCTATCTCTGGCATTTGCCTATTTTCTTATTCAATACCAGCGTTTAAAGCGATGGATAAGCGAACACCCAGACTACGCCATACTGGTTTTCGACCTTCAAGATATGGGATATGTTAAGCAAAAAGGGAGAATAATAAACGATGGTTTTCTCCCTATTAGCAGAGGACGAATCTACTTCACAAGAAGCGACTGCGGTTCCTGAAAGAGAAAGGCCAACAAACAAGCAGGACACAGAGAATACCATGCACTCTGAACCTGCACAGAACACTGAGCGTGCAACCGTTCAAAGACGCATCAGTGCCAAGATGAAAAAGAAAACACTTGAAGCCTACAAGCAAGCCTTTCTTGTACCGACTAAGTTAAACAACCGCAAGGCGGTTTATCTGAGCAAGGAAACACAGGAGCGTGCCGACTTCATTGTGCGTAGATTAGGCGACAGAGGCAGCAACCTTTCAAGCTTTGTTGAGAACATCGTTCGTCAGCATCTGGAGGAATATGGTGAGGACATAGAGAAATGGAGAAGACTGTAAGCCGTAAGAAAAGGTAGACGGTTTTCTGGAAAAAGGTCTACCCTTTCCTCAAAATAGGTCTACCTTTTCGAGCAAATAGGTCTACCTTTTTTGCTAAAAGGGTCTACCTTTTCTTCTTCAGCTTAGTTCTCTGTGAGAATACCACGAATGCAGTTGGTCATAGAATGCACGGCATTCGTTTTTAGGCTATAAAACGTTTTAAGCGTAAATGGTTTGTTCGGTAGCATTGCAAGACGTCAGTTTGTACCCACAAACAGCGCTTGCTCCCTCGTCAGACTATCGGGGAGATAAGACCGTAATCACTCCGTTCTCATCGGTCAGCATTCAGGAATTAAGAAATAACAAACCATCTACAATGATAAACTTTCAAAGAAACTTATATGAAAAGATACAAGGGAAAAACTGCCCGATGGCAGCAACAGAATAAGGAAGAACAGCGGATGAACAAGACGGAGTTCATCAAGGTAAGATGTACCTTAGAGGAAAAGCAACGTATCAAATCAAAAGCGGAAAGCACAGGGCGGAAGTTCTCTGACTACTGCCGTGAGATACTCCTTAACGGAGAAGTAACAGCTGTTCCCAAGATGACAGACAATGAGAGGGAAGCCATTGCCATTCTTCAACATACAGGAAAGTTCTACGGGCAGGTTTCCAATCTCATCAAAGTCAAGGACGAAAGATGGGTACTCATCACAAAGAACCTTTCCTTATGTGCCAAAGAAGCATTTAAGCGGTTTTACGACCCTCATTTTCGTGTGGATGATGAGGTATATAAGGTCTTAAATCTGAAGAGAGATGATAGGTAAATGTAAGGCGATAGCCCACGGCCGCACGGCTTTGGACTATATTTTTAGAGAAGGTAAGCTCGGCTATCGGCTTGCCTTCCACAATCTTTGCAGCAGGGAACCAAAGGCAATCTATGAGGAAATGAAAGTGATCAGCGACTACAACAGCCGTTGCAGGAACAAGTTTCTCCGTATCGAAATCGGCATCGCACCGCAGGACGAGAAAAAACTGCCCGTGTCCGAACTGATGCGGATAGCCCATTTGTTTGCCAAGCGAATGGGACTTGACAACCATCAATGGGTGGCGGTAACGCACAAGGACACCGACAACAGACACATTCACATCATCGCCAACCGTATCAGTCTGTACGGAGAAGTCTATGATACCACTTTTGTGAGCAACAGGGCAGCAAGGGTGGCAGAGGAAATAAGCAGGGAGAAAAACTTGACTATCGCAAAGGCGGTCAAGGCGGAAAGGAAATACCAAAAGGAAAAAGTCAGCCAGACGAGAGAGCAAACCAAGAAAGAGGTGCAGCAAATCTGTTATTCCCTGCTTGACAAGTACAAAGGTACGGGTATCACAGGGCATTCCATGTTCCTCTACGAGTTGAACAAGAACGGAATTTCCATAGGGCGCATGAAGAACAAGCAGGGCAAGGTCTATGGATTGAAGTTCTCATACAGAGAACATACATTCAAGGCATCCGAAATCGGCAGAGAGTTCGGCTACCGTTCCCTGCAGAAGAACTTTGAAACAACCAACAAGGAAGAATCAAGGAAACCACACCAAACAATACAGGAAGCAACAGAAAAGAACGAACGCCCTGATACTGGTTATCAACTCGTACCTCCAAGCCGTTCCTCAATTTCACGAGACAATGACACCTCACAAGTGCAGAATCCTATTAGTACAGTGGCAGACACCATTGTTGGTGCAGCCGACGAAGTGGTGGAAGGATTAGGCGATTTGATTACACCAACCGCACAGGGCGATGACCATGCCGAAACAGCATGGCAACGCAAATTGAGAAACCAAGCCAACAGGAAGAAGATACGAGGAAGAAGAATATAATCACTTTTCCAGCAACAAACAATATTAGAAAATGCAGAAAGAAGAATATCTCATCAAAAACGCTTGTTATTCGTTAACAAAGTATTATCTTTGCAGACAGAATAACAAGCGTTCTTTCTTTAGCAGTAAACAGCGACACAAAGCATTTCGCTCGTTTCCAAATCGTTACCTATTTAGTTTTACCAATAAGGTAACTTCTTTATTTTCAGACAGATATATTTTTATAATTATCTTGACGTGCAGTAGGTGCCCTTTTGAAGTCCAATAAAGCACCTTTTACTTTATTGCGTTATAACTAATTGATTTTCTGTGGATTGCAGACCTGATTCGTATATGTATTTTTGCCGTTATTTATAGATGTTTCCTTTGAAGTCATGTAATGATTTTTCAAAACCTTGTCTGCAAAAGAAGTTTATAGATGGATTCATAAATACAAAAAAAGTAGGCTGGAATAGCCAGCCTACTAAATGTCCATTACATCTAAAAATCTGTGTGTAAGAAACAAGTCTTATCACTCTAACTTTCTGAAGACCCAGAAATAAGAGTAACCTATTTATCTTGTGAGTACTGGCTTTCCCAGTTAGCCTCTTCTGGCTCTTCTCCCTTACGACCCTCAAGCTGAATAACAAAACTCTTTGCAGGGAAGTATGGAGTAATGTGAATATCAAGTAATACACGATCCTTTTGGTTTGGATCTTGCTCAATTCTCATCACTCGGAATTTCTCTATCAGACGTGTTGGACCTTGTATGCTATCAAGGAACTTCACAATCTGACTTCTCAAGTCAGCCTCTGTACGAGTAGTCCAGTTCTCGAATGCACGACGGTTCAGGAAGTCGAAAAGAACCTTAGAGATATAATCGAATACACGAACAACAGAGTATGTCTGCAATCCAAGGTTATCACCATTGAAGAGTGTCTTGGCAGAGAATGCCATCACCTTACTATACTCGTTGACCATTGGTACAAGACCCATGCGCTCTATTTCAGAAATCTCGCTTTTCTTCAAATCAAAACGTACACTCTCAACATCATTAAGACCACCGAATTTCTTACCAGCAACAACCTGTGACATCAATGTGCTGTAGATTTTACCAGCAAGTGCAGATGAGCCTGGAACGTAAAGATTGTCTTCTTCTCCTACCTGTACTACTTTCTGGCGTCCTAAAAGCCAGTTACATGTCATAATAATGTTTGACTTGTATATATCACCACCAGAATGGTCAGCATTAAAGAAGACATCAACAACATCGTCTGGTGTTTCTAAATCCTGGAAGTCGGTTAGGAGCATTACCTTATTGCTGTGTGCAATCTTACCCCACTTATCAAGTACAGCATTAGAACCTAAATATCCAGGGATGACAAGCAAAGAATAGTTGCGGCGGAGATCGAGACGATCGAAGTTATGCTTAAGCTCATTACTGATATAGTCAATGAAAACTGGATTGTCTAAGTCTTTCAATTGATCCATTTCAGCATTGACAATCGTTATGTTCTTTACCTTCTGACTCTCTGTATTGCGATAGAATAAAGCAACTGAACGGTAAGAAGTCTCAAGTTCGCGTGTACGAGCCAAAACCTTACTAAGATTTTTATTCAGTAAGTCCTCAACATGCAACGCTCTTTCCTTAGCCTTATCTCTCATTTGTTCAGCAGACTGACCAGATTTTAAAAGATCAATCCAAACCTCAAGACGATTGGCAAGAACCTTACGTTCATTCTCCCATTGTGCATCAGAGAGGAAAATGTTTCGGCGTGCCTTGCGTGTAGGATTCAGATTAGAAAAGCCGTCAATGATATTCTCTAAGAAAGTAAAACCACCATATTCTTTCAGCTTGTCTATTGCGTTAGCTGCAGAGGTGGTTCCCTGCTGTGCTATAGTACTTTTACTAATAGAAGGAGCCTGCTGTTCCTTAGCCTTTATTTTATTATTGTCCATTTTTAATTTAATTTTGATTCTTACTTGGCTTCTGTATTCTTAATTTCGTCAAGTGAACTCTGTAACAAATCAATTACAGCTTGGCGGGTTTCAGGATTAGCCAAAGCTTTCAGTAAGGCTTTATTTGATGAAAGTTGGCGAGCAATCTTTATATTCTGCTCTTTCTCTACATCAAGTTTACTAAGGAAAGCACTATGCTCTTTTAACTTTTCTGAGTCAAAATCTCCAAGATTCTTAAAGTGCATTGTCTCTGTGACATCTTCACCGTTGTCATCTTGCATCTCAAGTGTAACAGATGGTGAGAAATGTTCAAAGACATCTTCTACTGTTTGTAAACCATAAACCGCTTCAGGACTGGCTGGAGCCTCATCGGTTAACTTCTGTACTAACAAAGTTCTGTTGGAAGGGATGTCGGCAATTGACTCATTAGCGTCAACATTTACTTCATTTCCTCCAATTCCATAATCATAAATGGCCATATTTCTTATATTTAAGTTTTATCTAATAAGTTACAAATATACTCAAATCCGGCACAAAGCTATAAAATTTATACGTAATTCTCGTAAATTAAATGTGAAAAGACATTTATAAGCTAATTTTTATTATATTTTATTGATGGAGTTACTCAAAAAAGGTTGTTCATGGAGCACTATCTCCTCAAAACATCATTATACAAAAAGATATTTTATAAAAGTTCATTACGGATAAAAAGCAGTTCATAGATAAATTCGTAAAAACCAAAAATAGGGTTGGAGGGACTGTTATTGCGAAGAATTAGTGTAGCAGGAAAAAGAAAATGGTAAATAAGATTGTGCTCGCAGTAAGAAAGACATTCATATAACAATTTTACCATCTTAAGTACCAATAATTAAAATCCACTAATATAGTTCTTTAATGAGAACAATTCTCCTTTTTTAAGTATGGGATATTACCAATGGCACAATAATATAATTACGTAATATACTGTAGATATGAGATTTACATTTATATGCAAGCGTACAAGCATTCAGATTTGACCTACTTTTATTTGTTGTAAAATATTTTCCCGAAACCTCACAAGTTATGAAATAATGTAGGTGTTTTTGCCCCCTAAAAATTGGTTCATCCGACATTTGGAGTGATAACCTATAAATGATACTCAAAGTTTGAGACAAAAGTCTCTTCATAACCTTCTCATTAATAATGGATTTAGACTAAATGAAGTGAATCTATAAGTTATAGTAACTCCTGCACTACTAATTAGCACATTATGATTATAATTCTCCGTATATAAAGGGTTTAACATATATGAGCAATGGTGTAAGTAGTTGATTATTAATAACTAATTATTATCACTCCAAATTCCAGAAGACCCTAAAAATTGACCCACTGTTTGACCCACTTTTTCTCACGGAGTATTAGAACCTAAGTTATCAATAAATAAAACATCATATCAAATTATATCAGTAACTTCTTGATGTCCTGATAACTTTGACATGATTTGATATAAATCTTTAATGATTTTGTATAGAAGTCCATTTCCCTCTCTCTCCGCTTCGCATAGCGAGTTAAGTCCCTAAGTTACAACAACTTAGGGACTTTTTATTTATCTATACTAAAAAGTTGCCCCACTTTTTGCCCCAAAGTTGCCCCACTTTTTGCCCCACTTTTTGCCCCACTTTTTTCTCCGAAAATTTGTTCAATCCTGAAAAACGCTTTTTTATGTAAATATTTTTCAGTATTTGTAATTACCTGTTTTTCAATGAATAACAGAAGTCATAAAAAGTAGGAATCGAACCTTTCATATCAGATTATATCAAACGTTTCATTTATCGGATTTTTCGCCACTTGCAAATCACTTTCCCTTGCGGTTCGTTTTTGCCCTAATCAACTCCGAAGCTCGAATGATAGCCTTCTTGTTTAACACCACCCCTCCTTTACTTAGCCCTACTCTTTCCAGTGAACGTTGCTTGATACCAATATTTTCTGCTGTCAGTACACTATAAATTGCAGGAATAGATCCGAAATAATAGTTCTTCCTCCCTTCCATCAGTTGCACATGTATTACCTTTACCATAGTCCTTTATTATCTTTGATTTACCTCAAAGTTACAAAATAAGCCCTATATACGATATTTTGAGTGATAAATCTTCAAAATATCTATCTTGATTAGTTTTCAACTATTCTACAGTAGACATATCTGGCTTTAATTTTCCTTTGCAAAGGTAAGCAAGGTCGTAAGAACACAAAGTACCGCTACACTATTTAAGAATATTCTCACGGCAGCCTTCCACAAATCAAAGATTTGGGTTTTCCATGAGAATATCCTTAAATTACTTTGCTTATCTTCCTGATGACCTTACTACCTTATTTGCACGTAAAATTTGAAAGCTCGATAGTCTCCTGCTGTAAAAAGTAGAGAACTAAAGGGAAAAGTATTCACTTTAAAATAACACATATGGAAAGATTAAAGTTGCAGAGAGTGGGAAGAAACTACAGTGGGAACATTGCTTACAAGGATGAGAAAGGTAATTTTTACCTTGACCTAAATACAGCTACTAACGCAATTCCAACAGAGTTATATCATTGCCATCCATCTAATGATATGGACGGAGAACCAGGGTATCCTTTGCAGTGTGATTTTGAAATCATAAACCCTATCACAGATATAGAAGTTAGAGAGTATCATTTCAGAGGAAAATATATGATGTTATCGAAGATATACAATGATTTGACAGCATATTTTGGAGAGACAGGCGAGGAAGAACGTGATAAGCAAGACTTTCGTTATCACAATGACAAATATGGTCTTTGGGGTGATACCATTGCGGAAACTATAGACGAACTAAAGAGACGTTGGCACGAAATACCCGAAGACTTAAAACCTGAATGGTGTTCATGGGAGGATATTGTGAAGTTGGAGCGTAAAGCAGAATTAAGCAACTTCCAATAATATGTTGTATATGGTTACACTGCATAAGTAATCTTTATATCTATTTTTCTACTTGCAACTTACATGCAAGTAGAGAATTTATTAAATTTACAGTCATAAAACTAAAAGCTATGTTTACAATCGAGAAATTCAGAAACGAGTGTGCTAATGTTTCAACAGAAACCGAACTAAGAGAGAAAATTGAGGAGTGTGCAAGATTCTTCGGCTATGATGTCCGTGAGAAAGGTTGCTCTCTATATGATTTCTTTCCATGGGGATATAAATCTGACTATATTGGACGCTTCTTTGTTGAGCTAAAGAATGGAAATAGCTTGTTAGCAGACAATGCTACAATAGCAGAAGTTGAGCCAAGAAAAGTAAAGTTCTATGCTAATTATGATGACCCAGGAAGTGGTGATTACGTTTATACTTTTGAAATCGTATAAATTCACTTTTGGTTTAGCGTAATCCTTTTGTAAGAATAAGTGTATATATCATCTTAGATGCTGGTTTTCTTAAAGATTGCCAGCTTCTTTTTTGTGCTGCGCCAGATGGTCGCAGCACACATCAATCATAGCCCTATCAAACACGCTATCGCAAGTTTTTCTCTTTCTTGCTTTTCCCTAATGATTCTGCTTTATCCCTCGACAGCTTCGCCAGTGTCCTGTAAAGCATCAGGAACGCACTTATCTCATATACATGAGCGTACTTATCCTTTCTGCTTTACAGAACACAGGCTACGCCGAAACCCTTAAAACAGTCTGTGCTGTTTTAATCCCATGAAAATCACAGTCTCATGTTCTACGAAACATTTCGACAGAGGTTTTCAAGGGACTTTGGGAGAGCGGTTATGACAGTATTTTGTTTTAAAGCCTACGGCAACTTTGCTATTCTTTACCCTTTAGTTTAGGGCGAAGCCCTGCATCCTTTGTTATCGCTTACACTCCTTGCATACACAGTCTGGCTTTAATTTTCCTTTGCAAAGGTAAGCAAGGTCGTAAGAACACAAAGTACCGCAACGCTATTTAAGAATATTCTCACGGCAGCCTTCCACAAATCAAAGATTTGGGTTTTCCATAAGAATATCCTTAAATTACTTTGTTTATCTTCCTAATGACCTTACTACCTCATTTGCACGTAAAATTTGAAAGCCTGACCGTGATGCTGTAAAGCAGTTGAACGAGAGGGAAATGTATTACTTATTAGCAACAAGAATTATGACAAACAACTATGCTATCTTGCTATCGTTAGGCTTCTGTAAGGAAGATTATAAGTTTGAAAACTTCAAATCTGATTTTGGTTACGATTGGACAAGTGAAGATTTAGACGATGCTATTGAGAGTGCAGGATTTGATATACGAAATGTAAGAAACTGCTTGATGGATATACTTTGGTTTAAAGTTGTGTATGAATATGTTGATAATAAAGGCTGTGATAGAGAAGACTTTGATTGCTATGTGAACGGCTCACTTGACACCCACTTCTACTTCAAGGAGACCGAGGTAAATTCAACAGAAGACATAGAAGAACTTCTTGAAAGGGAAAATGAAATATCACATCGTCAAGTTTTTAATGCTTGACGATGTTTTACATAAACAAATAACAATCTCATCAATATGGAAAATCTATTTGAGACTTTAGTTGAGAAACTTCGCAAAGGCATTGTTTCTTTCGTGTATCGTAAGAAAGACGGCACAGAACGTCATGCGTGTGGTACGCTATATGGTATAGGACACACCATTAAGGGCAACAGCATTCATCACCATAGCAAATTTACACTTGCTTACTATGATGTAGATTGTAAGGCTTGGAGGTCGTTTCTCATTGACAATCTCATTGAGGTAGGCGAACTTCGTAAAGGGACAATAGCAGAACATCATGATATTTGTCTTGCACTTGTTGTTAAGCTAAAAGAGAAGATGAAGAAAGACGGAGTTACGGCTTTCGCTTATCGTAAAGTTGATGGTTCTGTGAGATATGCACATGGCATTCTTTCGGATAATATAGATATTACGGGACAATACTTTTGCTATTATGACACAGACAAGCAAGAAGAACGTAAATTTCGTATTGACGCTTTCATTGGTTTTGGTGAGCCATCAAGCATTGAGGTAAACAACATCTTCACAAACAATGAAGAGCCACAAGTGACAAGTGGTAAGTCTTATAATGACTTTAGTCAGCTTGACATTAAGACCATTCTTGCAAAGAAAGGTATAGATATTGAGGACACGGAGAACTTTATGGTCATTGACTTATTGCCCAAGCTGAATAAGGAACAACTGAAAGACCTTATCATAAAGGCAACAACGAGACTTGCAGAGTTATAAAAGGCAACGGGGGGCTTGACCACCCCTCCACAAACTTATATGTTTATGAAACAAGCAAATCCTAAGAAGCGAACACACCGATATTGTGCTAAATGCAATCATGAAGTGCAGTATGAACGAGTATTGGACTATCCCTTTTATTGTCCGCAGTGTGATGAAAATATGTATAACTTTGAAACGTATAGAAGAAAATGAGGTATCCAAGAATAGATGTATTCAAGCGCACGAAGCATACCCCTACTTACCAAGAGTTCTTTATAGTAGACACCATGCGACCTAATCGTCCAAAATGTAGTAAGTGTTGGAAAACAAAACTGCAAGCTGATGCTTATGCAAGACATGAACTTGCTTTATTAAAGAACGAGGGATATGAGAAAGTTGTTTATAATTCTATGATGATAGACTTATCAAAGTTTATCCGTTAGAAGAAAGTCCGTGGTTTGTCGCCACGGATTTTTGCTGTGTGCTGCTCCTAATGGTCGCAGCACAGATCTATCATAGCCCTCTTTCATTTTACAAGCCCTTGATTATATATACAAAACCTCCCTTTTGCCCTATCAAAACACACTATCGCAAGTTTTTCATTCTTACTTTCCCTCATGTTTTCTGCTTTATCCTCACAGCGTAGCCAGTGTTCTGCAAAGCATTAGGAACGCACTTATCTCATATACATGAGCGTGCTTATCCTTTCTGCTTTGCAGAACACAGGCTACGCTGAAACCCTTAAAACAGACAGAGCTGTTTTAATCCCATGAAAACCACAGTCTCATGTTCTACGAAGCATTTCGACAGAGGTTTTCAAGGGACTTTGGGAGAGCGGTTATGACATCATCCTATTTTAAAGCCTACGGAAATACAGCTATTCTTTACCCTCTTATCCTTGGGCATAGCCCTGTGTTCGTTGTAGTCGTTTACCCTCCTTGCATACACGATCTGGCTTTAATTTTCCTTTGCAAAGGTAAGCAAGGTCGTAAGAACACAAAGTATCGCTACGCTATTTAAGGATATTCTCACGGCAGCCTTCCGCAAATCAAAGATTTGGGTTTTCCATGAGAATATCCTTAAATTACTTTGCTTATCTTCCTAATGACCTTACTACCTCATTTGCACGTAAAATTTGAAAGTCCGATCGTGATGCTGCAAAAGCAGTTAAACGAGAGGGAAATGTATCACTTTAACAATTAGAATTATGGCAACATTGGCAAAAGCAAGCTACTGCATAGAGGGTAGCAAGGAAGACTTAAGGAGACTGTATAAGCTCTTTGACTTTATGACAGGGAGTAAGCACTTTTTGGTAGGTTCGTGTGATAGTTTGGAGGCTAACATCTTGAAAGAACTTGGTACTACAGAAGAACAGCTAAGTAAAAATAATATTCACGGGTTCATTGATACTTATGAACTTGATGAGAATGTTCTGAGAATAGAGACAAAAGAAGTATGCCATGTGAGCGATTTTCGATACCTATTGGCACAGCTAATGCCAAAGCTGAAAATTTATTATATTTTTGAGAAGTGGGAAAACCACGTTTACAATTCAAATGATACAGATGGTAAGTATTTTCCAGAGCGCTACTTAGTTCATGCTTGTATAAACGGTACAACATTTCATGAATATTTTAGAACTGAAGATGAGATGAAAATATTTGTTTCCAAGTTAATGGGAAGAAAGGATGTCACAATCGACGAAATTGGAGAGTGGATAGAAGAACATAGAAACAAAGATAATTTCATCAATATAATTGAAATGGAATATGTAGTGTTATGAAAGGCAACGGAGAGGCTAACCACCTCTCCATTGCCTTTTATGAAATTAAAAGATAGTTTTCATTCTATGATGATAAACTTATTAGAGTTTATCTGTTGAAGAAGTCTGTGGTTTTTCGTCGCATATTTCTCGTGTGCTACTCCTGTGGGTCGTAGCACACTGGTACATAAAAGCCCTCATTCATTTTTATATCCCTTAATACAAGGCTGTAATGTATACAAAGCCTTCTATTACCCTATCAAAACACGCTATCGCAAGTTTTGAACTTCTAACTTTTCCCTAACGTTTTCTACTAATCCTCCAGCGTAGCCAATGTCTTGTAAAACATCAGGAACGCATGTTTCTCATATAGACTTTGCAGAAAGTCTGCTATCACAGACTTCCACTAAAATCTATATGAGCGTGCTTTTCCTTTCTTCCTTACAAAACACAGGCTACGCCGAAACCCTTAAAACAGTCTGTGCTGTTTTAATCCCATGAAAATCACAGTCTCATGTTCTACGAAACATTTCGACAGAGGTTTTCAAGGGACTTTGGGAGAGCGGTTATGACAGTATCTTGTTTTAAAGCCTACGGCAATACAGCTATTCTTTACCCTCTTATCCTTGGGCAAAGCCCTATATTCTTTGTTGTCGTTTACACTCCTTGCATACACTTGTCTGGCTTTAATTTTCCTTTGCAAAGGTAAGCAAGGTCGTAAGAACACAAAGTACCGCTACGCTATTTAAGGATATTCTCACGGCAGCCTTCCGCAAATCAAAGATTTGGGTTTTCCATGAGAATATCCTTAAATTACTTTGTTTATCTTCCTAATGACCTTGCTACCTCATTTGCACGTAAAATTTGAAAGCCCGACAGTGATGCTGCAATAGCAGTTGAACGAAAGGGAAATGTATCACTTTAAACAACAAGGATTATGATTAAGGTAGTAGATAGTATTTATCCATCAAAGACAAAAGGATTTTTTGAGGTGGAGATTACAGAGGGGTTGATAACCGTAAATGGAGTAAAAATGAAAATAGTATATGACAAGAGATATACATTTTGCTTAGAGAATTTCACGTGCGTAAAAACACGAGACAATCAGATGTTAAAGCGTATATTGCAACGACCAAATTTTCATGACTTAGCAATTGAGATTTGTGAGCATGTAATGAAGTATGGAAAATAAATAACTAAAAGATATAGAATATGGCAAATTGGGCAAGTACAAGCTATGCTATCGAGGGTAGCAAAAGCGATTTAGAGAGAGTATTTAATGTTATTGATGGTTTTGTCAAAGGCAATACAAAGCCTGTTGAAGAAAACGCTTCAAAGGAATGGGAAGGCAATATCATTAAAATGTTAGGAGCGACGGACGAACAGATGAAGAACAACTATTTGCGTGGTTTCATTCAAACGTATGAGATGATAGATGATGTTCTTCGTATAGAAGCAGAAGAAGCATGGGGAGCAACCGATTTTCGTCATCTTTTGGCAAAGCTCATGCCCGGACTAACTATCTACTACATCGTTGAGGAAAGTGGTTGTGAAGTCTATGCAACTAATGATTGTGATGGCAAGTATTTCACAGATAGCTACTATGTTGATATTTGCATTGACGGAGATTACTTTAGTGAATATTTCGACACAGAGAAACAAGTCTTGGCTTATGTGGCTCAGTTATTGAAGAAAGAAGCAGTCACGATGGCAGAGATAGACGAATGGAACGAGATACAAGATGATAGCGAAAACTACATCTATGTTCATGAGTTCGAGTATGTAGCATAAAGAAGGTAACGGAGGGGGTTAACCACCCCTCCACAATAAACAATATTATGAATATACCAACTATAATTCAAGTTTTGACCGTCGTATCACCAAACGCAACTGTTATTTATCAGCAAGTATACGTAAATAATGATTATGCAGCTACGGCTGACCGTGACAGGCAGGTAAGAATACACAAAGATATGCTCATTAGTGGAGGTATGATTTGCTTAAAGCAGTTTTAAGACAGAAGAGTAATAATAGATAACGGAGGGAGTAATCGTCCCTCCTCAAACAAAACAACAATATGCAACATCAAGATTTTTATCACCAATATGCTACTATCCAGGAAGAAGAAGTAAGAGCTTTAAACGAAGCATTGCGCAACAGAACCGACAAGGAGTTTCATTGGTATGCTGACTTCCCATATGTAATTGCCGAGCTTTCTACTTGTGATGGTCATGTAGATGCAAAGGTCATGGCAGTGAAGTATCCTGTTACCCCTTCAAGCGGTATCCTCATTATGCCCGACGAAGATAATGAGTATTACGAAGTTGGATATAATGATATTCAATTCGGAGATATTGATGGTATATTGGACGAATTACCCGAGGAATGAAAAAGAAGCCCCACTGATATTCATAATAGAATAATATCAGTGGGGTAATACTTCTAAATCTATAGGCTTTAATTCACCTTATCTCCTTCAATGATAGGCACTGTCATAGGCATACCGCCATTGTTCATATAGCTATACGTTCCTGTCCTTTGAGGATTTTTCATGGTAATCACTTGGTCACTATAAAAATCCTTACCAATTAGCACAACCGTATTGCCAAGATACATATCTAATTTCTTGTCAGAGATTTCTTTTGCTAAAGCAGCATCTTCTCCAATCACCTGAAACACCTTGAATGATGTCTCCTTTTTGTTTTCATAGCTTACAGGCTTTTCAAGACGCTGTATAGCATCGTCTTCGTTGTTCTTTTGGCTTACAAAGCCAATAATGAACAACACCGCTATTGTCAGGACTATGCCCGACAACATGCCGATAAAGAAAGATTTTTTGTTCATTAGTTATTTATTTTCAAATTTAAGTTTAGGCGGACTTTACACAATATCAATAATCTTATCAGCTATTCGGAAATACTTGTCTTATAGAACTGTACCCATAGCCCTGTTTCTCTTTGCCAGCACCTCTTTGCATAGCTCAATCCGAGGCTCTCGCATAGTCTATGTTTGCCATAAGCATATGTTCGATTAATATATGTTTGCAAAGTTACAAGAAATCGAACTTAAAAGCAAATGGATATACCTTTTTTTCATGTCATGCTTTGAAATCCGATTAATTTTAATATTATCAAACCCTATTTACATCAAAATAGCCCTTGTTACATAATCCATTCGTCAGAGCCAAATAGCACTGACTTCATTTAGCCCTCTGCAAAACACACTATCGTAAGTTTTGTTCTTGTAAGTAGCCCTAATTAGCTTCTATGAAGCCCTGTGATTATAGGCGTTGCCTACTTTTGTGTTGCTACTCTGCATTGATTTTTATTGTGCAAAGGTAGCGTTGCTTCCATTCCTGTGAAAGTACCGCTATCGCTATTTTCAGCAGATTTTTCACAAACCCACCGCAATTTCTCTTACAGACAAATTGGGTTTCCATGAAAAATCTACTGAAAATTCCTTGCACATCCATTCCATCCACGCTTTTTCCATGCACATAAAAATTCAATCCCGAGCAGCCCCACTTTAAAAAGTGGGAACTAAAGGGAAAAGTATCAAATCATTAAAACTTTTAGCTTATGCAGACAATTCAATTGCAAGTTAGTAACATCGACCCTATGATGATGGGTTATGAGCAAAAGACCACATTTTGGATGGACTTTTCCATTGCAGACAAGTTTGGTATCGCTGCTATCAAAGATACCTACAAACGAGCTTTCAACGCATGGAAAGGCAATCATATTTATCTTACAGAGCTTGTAATGGTACTCAATCACAAAATTTGGCAATGGTACAAGGAGAATGAAGCCGTTGCAAGAGTGTACAACACACTTTGGGAAGAAGCCGACCTATGGGCGCAAGAGAACCTCAAAGGCAAAGAGCTTGAATACTTCTACAAAGTAACTGACTAAAAGGAAACGGAGAGACTAACCATCTCTCCACAATACTTACTTAAATGAAAGACCTAATAATACTGATTAGTTTTGTAGCAAGTGCAATAAACCTCATAATAGTGGAGCATCCTGGTGATTTTCATAAGTGTATTGCATTTATCTTTTTTGTGGTTATGGCTTGTTTATGGATAGGCGCAACGAAGCAAGGACGTAACATCACTAAGTCTCTATGTGATAACGTTTAAATCTGTATATCATGGGAAAGATACACTTATCAAGCCCCTGTCCTATTTGTGGAGAAAGAATATTCATGAATAGTCATGGATACCAATGTGAATGTTGTAGCTTTAATTTTAGCTATTATATCTGTAACAGATACATTGACAAAAAAGAGGCTGAGATTATTCTTGGTGGAGAAAGAATTATCTTAGATGGTTTCTCGACAAACTCAGGACATGTTTTTTCTTCTATTCCTGTATTAGATGGGTATTCTATACGTCTTGACAATACGGTTGATTATATCTCTGGAATTGGTAGAATTGTTGTTGGTAATAAGAGCTTTACCGATAGCAAACAACCTCATAAGTTGAGAATACAACGAATATATAATGGTCATAGGCTGACTATTTCAGAGATTAAAATCTTACTCAATGAAGGAACTGTTTTAATTGATACTCTTGATGAAGAAGGTAATGAAACTAAAAATATTCTTCAATATATGAAGAATAAACAAAAGGTATCATTCCACCGGTACTAAGGCAAAGGAGTCCCTGTCTCACGACAGAGGCTCCTTTTAGGGTTTAAAAAATCAGTTATCATTAAAACTTAATTGCTTATGTTCTTGTGGTTCTATGTGCCAACCATACTCTTGTAAGTTTTTTGCAAAAACAAAATCAATGAGGCTTTTTTGCTTATATTTCTTTGTTCCTTGCACAAACTTAGGTTGTTTTTGCTTTTCATAAAGAACCTGGATTACCTGAGAGTAACTTTCCTTACATCGTAGCTGTTCTTTATCTATTTTTTCCATGTAATAATCTACTTCATCTTTATCTAAATAGCTGTTAAGTAGTTGTAATATGGTATCTCTTTGAAAAGTTTCATCAAGTTGAAGCCAGTTGGTTTGCTTGATTTGTTTTCTTTTAGCAGGACGTTTAGTTTTATTTTCTTCATAGGGAAAAAGATACTCCCCCTCTTTGCATGGACGGTCTAATTCTGAGTCTTTAGATTTAGGGTGTTCACGTGTGTAGATGTAAAAGCGTAAAGACTTTGGAGAGCCATTACGCCCACGTCCATAGCGTTCTGCAACCTCATAATCAAACCATACATCTGAACGTTTTTCTCTATATAACTTATAAAGTTCCTGTTGTGCAGGAATAATAACTTTCTCGACCATCGTTTTAAATCGAGTATACTTCTCTTTCTCCAGCAACTCACCAGTCTTTGGGTCATGCAGCTCGGAAAGTCCAAAAGTAAAACGAAATGCTTCAACAGACATCTTGAAAACACGTTTCTTATATGTTTCGTTCGGGGTAGATGGGTCTACAAAACGAAAATCACCTGAGTACTGACAACAGAACTCATAGAATTTCTGTGAATACTTTGATTCGAGTAAGATGGCAGTGTGAAGATTTAAAACTGTAAATGATTTAGTTAGGCAGATAACATAATCATATAGCTCTGGGGAAACACGCACAGTATAATCATTTGTTGCTGTATTCCAGCGAAAGGCATCTATCCAATGAAAATAATCTATGACAAGTTGATTTTTCTCATTATTGTGAAACTGAATGATTGCTTTTTGAGCAAGCGAGCGAACGGTCTTATAAGTTCGAACAACATTGGTGTTGCCTCCTATCGATGATAAATCCTTATCTGTCATATTGAAGACAAGTTTTTCCCAATTTTCACGCATCTTCAATCCCATTTCTTCATAGCGCATTTTAATTGCTTCTGACAACTTATAAAGAAAACGTCGCTCCATCATGGTATAGCGTAATGGTGAGCGCATCAATAGATTGCTGAAACTGAAAGGACTTCCTGTCGTTCCTCCATTCTCAATCAAAGTAAAAATCCGTTTTGTCATTTTTAAACCCTTTAAACTTTTCTTTTGGATAAATCCTTATAAGGTCGTAGCGAAAATATATTAAAGGGTACTGGAGGCGACAACTGTCTACTATACCAGCAATTGTATTAAAGTGTCTCGAAACGACAATACAAAGATATTTCTTTTCTTTCATATACGCAAAGAAACTTCATCTTTTCATAGTGAAATCTAAGTTGTACTAACAAGCAAAAAGAAGGTGTTATTCATTCTCAAAAGGTTACATAATAGTTCTCAAAAGGTTACATAATAGTTCTCAAAAGGTTACATAATA
>NZ_KB898334.1:46661-97268 GCF_000377625.1 Prevotella veroralis DSM 19559 = JCM 6290
TTCTCAAAAGGTTACATAATAGTTCTCAAAAGGTTACATAATAGTTCTCAAAAGGTTACATAATAACAAATAAACAAAATGATAATCAAGGAATTACAATCCTCTAAAATAAAGCTTATAAATAAAATATATAAATAAAGCTTATAATGTGCGTGCGAAAGGAAACTTTAACTAAAGGGAAAAGAACATTAAGGTTTACATTTCCTTTATCTATGTATATCGAGCAAAAACAAAGATGAACCTGATAGAATAAGAATTTGAGACATTCTTAATAATAAGATTTGCTCTACCATCTCTTACCTTTTTACCTTTTATCCATATATTAACACTTTAATATTACAACACATTTTCTATATCGTTTCTGGTTGAATTTCTGCACACGGAAGGCATAACTATGACTTTCCCTTTAGTTTTTTCTCAAAAGGTTACATGAATATAATCCTTTTTCCCCTATAATGTTTTGTTATATCTATAATAAAGAAATAATATCATATTTTATTATTCTAATCGTGTATTATAGTAATCATATAATCGTATTATGAAAGCATAAAATATGCTTACTTTATAGATGTATTTTATTATTGTCATATTTTAATAGTGTGATAAAGGAATAAATTCATAAAGGTATATTATAAAAGTGTAATATAGCTATTTATAGAATATCGGATAATAGGTATAAAGTAATAATAGAATAAAGCTATATAATAATATTAGCATAGTTTATTATTATCACATTATAATCATAAACTACTTATCATTTTAGTATATTAGTATAATGTAATACAATTATACTGATAATAAATATTATTATCATGATGTTATATAGAAAAGAAAAATCATTTAAATGGTTTATTAGTATGGTTTATACTTGGTAAAAGTGTTGATTTCAATCGGAAGCAAGTTGTACCTTTATGCACCTATTTTTCAAATTGGAGCATAAAGGTTACTTGCCCACAGAAGTGGGAAAATATACTGTCGCAACTCCAGTATAAGAACAAAGAGGAATAAGAATTTTATAGTTTGAGCAATTTTTTAAAGATTGCTGATTGCTGTTTTTTCACATCATTTGTTAGCTCCTGCAATACTTTTACTTGAGGGAGAAATACATTTTCATAATAATCCTTGTCTAATTCGCCAATATAAATAAGTTCATTTGCACGCTTAGTTATTTGATTTAAGTTACCTCCTTGCTTAGAAAGTTCAGTAGAAAATTTGGATATAAGTATAGATAATTCGGTCAAAGATTTAATCCATCCTTTTGTTTTTGTGTCATCTAATTGAGATACGGCAGCTCTAATCATTGCAGACATATTGCTATAATTAGTGGCTTTCTTCTTAAATAATTCTAACTCACTATCATTTAGATTGAGAGGAACTCTGTTAATTCTTTTATCTTTCTTCATTGTTATTTCTTTGATAATTACATAAGTAAAGATACAAAATTCCATCCAAATTAAATTATTTTCTTTACCTTTGTATCATCACTTCAAGAGGCTTTAATATAATTGCTGATATTGCTGACAGTAGTCTTCACAGTACCCTTTAACATATGTCTTTAAGTGAGTATAAGTATAATCAAAGGGTAATTATGATTGCAACTATTTTAAGGTCAAGTTCAAGTTTTAATGCAGTAGAATATAATGAGGCAAAAGTCTCAAAGGGAGTGGCAGAGCTTATTGAAATTAAGAATTTCGATCTTCTTCAAAATACAGGTAATGTAACAGCTTCTAATTTACAGGAATATCTTATTAATTATTCTTCGCAAAACGACAACATAAAAAAGCCACAATTTCATCTTGCAATATCATGTAAGAAAGATGAATGTGATTATGATGAGTTGGTTAGGATTGCACACCAATATCTCAAAGAAATGGGTTATGGTGAAGAGGGGCAACCTCTTTTAATCTATGCACATTATGATACAAGTAATCACCATATCCACATTGTGACAAGTAGAATTAATCCCCAAGGAAAGAAGATAGATCATGATAATGAAAGATTAAGGTCACAAGCTGTTATAAATAAAATAATGGGGGTTAAGCCCAAGCAAGATGTAAAAAGCATAGTACAACGGTCTTTAGGTTACTCATACGAGAACCTGGGACAGTTTCAGGCAATTCTTGAATCGAATGGATACGAGAGCTATACAGAGGGAGACAATTTGAATATAAAGAAGGGAGGAACTGTAATCGAAAATATATTGATTGCAGAGATAGAAAAACATACACAGAAACGTTCTAAAGAGGAAACGCAAAAGAGACGTATGCAATTAAAAGCTATATTGCTTAAATATAGAGATATTACATCAAATAAGGAAGAACTCAATGCTGTTCTTAAAAAGAAGTTTGGTGTTAGTTTAGTTTTCATGGGGAAGAAGGATACACCTTATGGATATATCATAGTAGATCATAAAGAAAAAGCCACCTATAAGGGTAAAGACGTATTAGGTATAAAGGATTTACTTCGCTTTAAGAAAGAGGCTGTAACAGAAGAAAATAAGGACGAAATAGCAACTTTCATACATAATCTTCTGGAGGAAAACAAGAAGCAAACAATAGCTGAGCTGAATAAGAAATTATGGAGAAAATATAAAGTTAATGTTTATCATGATGGTTTTGTGCGAGATAGACATTACAAGATGGTTTCACAAGTAAATGCTAAGGACTTTGAAACTTTAAGATATAATTTTAAAGTACAATGGATTCAGTCGTTTAATCCTTCAACCGAGGAAGAACGAGCTATTCTATGTAAGTTTGGGCATATTGAAGATGTAAATGACATTCTAATAAAGGAAAATAATGATGTGGATAAGATAAACTCAACAATTAACCATATCAAGAGTATCGTAGATTCAGAGAAAACAGATTCTATATACAAGGAACTTAATAGGACAAAGATAGTTATTATTAGAAAAGAAGATACTTTACACGCAATTGATATAGGAGCTTCTACTATCGTAAATCTAAATGAAACAGATATTGATATAACTAATCTTAAACGGCATAGTTCTGTTGGAGTAAATGCTTCTGTTGGCATTATAACAAATAGAGACAGTGGGCAAACGCAGATAGCGAAAGTTGAGAGCTTGTTAAACTCTAAAGATACTGGACATCATTCTAATAGAGAGTGGGAAGTTGGTGGCTCTGATAATTGGGACGATATAGATGATGAAAGAAAATTGCATCAATAAGTTATCACCATGTGGTGATTTTTTGTTCTCTCTCTGTCGGTTTGAAGTATTTTTCTAAATTTGAATATGACAACTCCTTTTCATTAAGAAAAGAGATAGATACTGTACCATTACTTGATATACCCAGAACTATTTCCATACCATTTGATTGCCATTTTGCTCTTGGAAGGGAAGCGCCTGAATTGCACAAGGAGTACCATTGTGCATTATACTTTTGAGACGTATTATTTTGCTTTTGAGAGAGTTTCTTAATTTCATATTCTTCGATTGGTTTCCCATATTTCTCAGAGAGATATATAAACAAATTGTTTGCTTGATTTATGAGCTTATTGTGAAGGGCTACATTTGATATATCAAACACAGCACGATTTTTAGGTAAATCCATAGTAGAAAGGAAATTAGGCATATAACACATCATACTCTCATCCGATGGGAGAGAGTTGATAGTTATAGACATCAGTTTACCATCAAGGAAGTATGAATCTCCTGTAAAAAACACAGGTGAACTGTTACTGCTGTATTGCTCGAAATCCATTGCACGTACATCATGACAAGATGAAACATCTGTACAATCCATATTGAACTTAATACCATTAATCAATATTAAGTGTCGAACAATTCCAATAGAGTCTTTCATGGAACACTCTTCTTTCATCTTGCTTGCCTGATTATAGTGTTCTTCATAGGTCATATCTAACCTATAATATCCTAAAATCGGATATTGAGAGAGGAGAGTATCTGTTTCCTGAGAATGTACAGATAAGGTAATAAATAATGAGAATACTATTAATAGACAACGCATATTCTTTATATTTTATGGTTTATTTAATAATAACGGCATGATAAACATTTTATTTCCTTCAATCAATTATTTCATTATTTTATGTATGACAAACAAGACTTTAACACAACTTTAACATATTTATTAATTAATGTTTGCAAATTTAGTTTTCTATCAGTTTTTGTGGTATTGGTCAAGCGTGTGCTTGGTGGTGGTCTTCCATAACATAGGGGTGCGTTCATTTAGCATAACATCTTTCCATTAACATACAAATGTAATCAGTATAATCACGCACGTCAGAGAACGTAATAGCATGCTTTTTACAATCACTATCAACATAGGACAATGTATAAACAAATCCTAATTCTGTGTGAGTAATTAAGAGGGAATACTCAACAGTACCAATTTTCATTGTTTCCATATTACAATATTTTAAATTACATTGCAAATATATAACTTATTAGATAATGGTTTATAATAACTTAGTCTGCCTTTACATTACCATTACTTTTGTATCCTGTATAAGTAGAAATTACACATATTAGTATAATCGTGCAATATAGAAAAATTAACCCTAATAAATATAATCTTTTCATATGCGCTTTATGTAAGTTGATATATTATATCATCATATGTCTGATGAACGATAGCAGATAAAACTGCTTCTTTTTCTTCACAAGAGGGCAATCTGAAATAATAGCCACCAAGGATACTTGATATTTGTTGCTCTGGGAGAGAATAACCATTGAAAATAGCAGAAATAGTAAAAATACCATTCATATGTTTGCGTATTATAGTATTTATATACGATATTTCTTTCTTATATCTAATATTTAGAAAACTTTCTTTAAGTCCCAGGCAATACAATGGCTCGGCTTCCGAATAAGAGATGATAGAGATATTACTTTGTCTTTTGAAAAGGTTGATAATCTGTGTTGGACGAATTACAGCACATATATTTCCTCTTACTCCAAAAGTTCTAATATCATATAGAAAGATGTCGCTTAACAAGCTATGTACAACAATTGCATCATCATCGAACGTCAAGTAATAATCCTTACATCTTACACAGACAATATTTTCGTTATGATTTTCAGCCTTCTTCTTTAAAAAAAAATTATGCAATATTGAATTTTTTGACTGCTGAGTTTTCACTGCAATATTATAATGTTGTACCATATATAGAATATATGTATATTGCTCTTGAAATAAAACCTTTAAAGATTCCAATATAGTTTTCTCAGTTTTACTAAAATTCCATTCATATTCATTCGCTAAGGTGACTGTCTCATAGTTATCTATTAATACAGAAATATTATTCCTATCTATGTGGAGTGAAGAAAGGCGAAGTGTCCTTATAAAGCTCATGCCCTCCACAGAAAGATTTTTAGCAACAATAGGGTAGTCTATACTCTTCTCTGTGGAATTAATTCGCAAATAGTCCAACGATTGTTGTAACTCGGCAACTGTTGAAAGTATATCATTATGATAGATAATACTATCATATTTCACTATGTTATATTTCATGGACTCCAATACCTTTATACCATACTGATTAATAATCATAAAGGAATATATAGTATTATCGTCCTCGAAGTCAATTAACTCCCAACCCATCTTTATATACAACATGTCAGCCTCATTATTGATAGCGACACAGCATACACCAATATTAAAAAGCACAAGTGCCTTCTGCTCTTTAATCAGATTAGAATGGCACTTGTATAAACTTTTAATAAGATTTGTAATATCTTTCTTTAACTCCATTATGGCAAAGGTATCTCAAAAGTTTTAATTACATTCTTACCATCTTTATCAAAAAAGACCCATCGTTCAGCACGATATTTTAGTCCGTCTTTATCGACGCATTCATAATCAATTTTGACCTTCCACCCTGACCATTGTCCTTTTGGTACATTCTTGAAAATCATGTTTTGCACTTCTGTTGCAGCATTCATTTGGCGACGCATTAATCCAACAGTATATGCATCGCTATTAGAAATATCACTAATATCTTTTGTCTTAGCCATAAGTTGTTTAGTAACAACAGCCATAACCTTCAGCATACCAGTAATTTCATTGCGAGTGAAATAGGTAACTCCAAAAGCAGAGTCAGGTTGTGAGTGGGCAATTATCTTTAATTGCTTTGGATAATCAAGCGATGCTTCAAGATTCTCTTTGGCTCTGTGTGTCATTTCGGACTTAGAAGACCGACACGAAGCAATCATCAATGCAGCCAGAAAGATAAAAATTATTGGTAACTTTCTCATTGAAATTAGTATTTTATGTGATATAAAAAAATGTTCTTAGAGGGCTTAAAACGAACTATCTGATGCTTTGGAACGATAACAGGTGTATTGTGTGGAGGAGGAGGAGTAACAGTACGTTCCTCTATTGTTCTTACACAAAAACTACCGAAATTATCTAAAGATACTCTTTTACCTTCATCTAATGCTTCACTTGTTGCTCCTAAAAGCGCTTGTAAACTCTTTCGTAAAGTTTCTTGTGATAAACCTGAACGTGTCTTTGCAAGACGAATAAGTTCATTTAATGTAATAGTTCTTTCTTCCATGTCTTATCTTTATTTATTTGAAACTATTTGTATCTCGTTGTGACTTCCCAACTGTAAATTAAGTGCAAGAATGTGACCATACTTATCAAAAGCCGTGAAAGGCTTTTGTAAGTGACCATTGGAGAGAAGTTCTTTTGCATCTTGCAAATTAACTTTGTGTCCATAATAATGCTTCCATATTTTGAAGTTACAACCATGTTTATAGTTTGAACAGTTGAAAGCAGTTGTACCAACAAGAATATCACCTCCACATTCTGGACACTTGCCAACAAATGATGTCAGTTCAACCTCTCCATGTGAGCCTCTCGACAAATAGGCACAAAACCACTTTCCTTGCTTATTATAAAACCCATCAAGTATGTCTCCTCTTCCATTGCAGAAGGCTTCTGCTTCGTCTGGAGATATAAATCTATTACAGATGAAATTTGAAATATGAAAGGTACAAGTCGGATTTATATTAATACTATTCTCACACGCATATCCAAAGCGAGTTAATACAATCTTACCACCACAGTCAGGACACACAGCATTGAGTGTTATCTTTTTTGTTTCTACACTATATCCTTTATCCTTAACAATAATAAGGTGTCCCCTATATGAAAAACCTCTTTGATCAGATAATGTCAGTTCCTCTGTTCTACCATTCTGTATCAGTTGGTGTATTATCGAATCTGTAATTTCGACACCATGCAAATGTAATGGCAGCGAAAAGCGACAAGATTTTCCATTACCTGATGGCTTTAGTTTGTTCGTACACACATAATCCTTGTTAGTCTTAATAATATGTCCTTTACCACACACAGGACACAATCCTAAACCTCTTTCTATTTTTTCCATTTAAAGTACCATTAAATAGGATATGATTATTCTAAATTGAAATTATATTTTCGCAAGTTGTAGTTCCAATCAGAAACGACACCTTCTACAATGTTTCTTCCTGACATTACAGCAGCCCATCCTTCTGGGTCAAGTTTGAAAAACAAATCTCTCCAACGCATAGTTTGGATTTCCCATGCAAGAAGATATAGCGATGTGTTGATATTTTCTAACTTGCTTAATACAGTATTACAGATGTAATAGCGTTCTGCTGAGTTAAGTAGGTTTACCTTATGTTTCTTATCTATTATATTTCCATTCTCATCAAACTCTTTAGTATTGTACGTACCACTGGTAACGAGCTGCTCTAAGAAAGGATATAAACTCATCATTTCTGTTGTCATGTTAGTAAGTTCACTACCAACCACAGTAGAAAGGAAAGTTCCTTGAAAGCCACCAATGCGAATAGCCTTACGAACATTCCCAATATTAGCAGGAATATCTTTCGCTACTAATTCACCGGCTCGTTTGATTTGGTAAAGGTTTTGAAAAGCTCCTTGTACATTTGCCATATATCCAAGTACTTTATCTTCTACCTTATGCATTTTGTCTAATGCTACTGTCACAGCTGCTTCTGCTGCTATAATCTTCTTTTGAGTTTTATCACGTTTAGAATAAATACTTTGAAGAGTTGTCATTTGAAGGGTTATAGCACTTGTTAAAGCTGGATCTACTTGTATTACAGAAGCAGATATAGTTGTTCTATTGAGACATAGAAAAATAGCAATAATAGCTATTGTTTTATTGATTTGTAATTTCATATATTCTTTTGTCTTGTTTACATTTTTCTACTCGATTACGAATTATCTGTACCAAAGGGAGAGTAGTCTTTACTCCATATATGCTCATTAAACTATCAGTTTTGTCTGTTGAGATTATGCTGATAGTCTTAACTTTCCATATCTTTTGCCAGAAAGTTTGTGACTCTCTATAATCCACAACACGGTAAAGTTCAATATAGTCCGTATGTCGTGAGAAAACACCTTGAATACGGCTCAAAGTAGAATTACCAACAATCCATATAACAGCTGTAAGCATAATGTATCTGACTATGAGAACAACTGCCAATATCAAAGAACAAAAAGAAATACCTATTTGAATATATTGGCTATCTATTACCCTTGACAAAGGCATAGCAACAATACTTATGAAGAAAAGACAGCATATCCCTAAGTTTTCTGCAAGGAACTCTCTATAGTTTGGCTTTATTGATATATCCATAATACATTTACATCTTAATTCCTCCAGTCCTTCTTTCACGAAGATTTTCGTCTCTCTCATACTTATTTTTTGAAAGTATTATAGTGGAGGGCTTATTCTGAATAACATCATTCCAGTCTTTGAAGGCTGCAGGAGCCTTTTCTATTCCGTATTCTCGTTTGAAAGGAATAATAGGGCGCAAACTATGTAAGTTGGCAGTTTCTGCATCAAGGATATGAGTTACTCCATTATAGTTTACATCTATCATTTTATCATGCTGATTGATTGAAAGAGGTACTTTCTCAACAACACCAACCATTCGCATTCCATAAATACGACCAGGAATGTCATTGTCAAAGCAATCTACAGCACGGGCATGTGAATAATAGTTCATTATTCCTGCAACCTGTTGATTAGAGAATGTTCCACCAATAGATACAAAGACAGACTTGTCTAATTCGCCCTGTAGTTTTGCTTTGTTTGCTTGATAGAAAGCCATGATATCATAAGCACTTTCTGCAAAAAATACGTGTTTTATATCTTGAGGATTATTGTTTTTGGAGAAATCAACAATCCATGCAGCCGTAGTAGAGTTTGTTCCAGTTGCTTTTCGTTTGAAACTCCCATAACCACGTATCTCATAGCCTTCAATTTTATCACCTCCTGGTTGTTTATAAGGAAAACCTATATTGAAAAAATCCTTCTCAATTCGATTGTCCTTAATCTGCTGAATCCAAGGAGCAAATGTTTCTACAGTTTCTCGCTTTATACTTCGTTGTTTGAAGATGTATTGAGTCTTATCAAGATTCTGCATGATAGGTTCTGTCTGATAAAGTTTAGGGTCAAATTTCTTACTATCATTACTTAATTGTGCATAAGGACGAGGGACTCTTTCTTCAATAGGCTCGTTTGCAAACTTTGCCATTACCTTACTGATTAAATCCCAGTTGTTACGTCCCGATATGCCAAAAGAACCAGCATTCTCTTGAATGAAATTAATTACATCGCCACGTTGCCCATTACGACGAAAGAATGTTTGTTGTGCCTTGTCATTTAAATGACTAACAATAATCGTATCTTTCTTTCCGCCAGTACCATCAGGAAGAACAAACTCTACATATCTTCCGAGTCCAGCCTTCCTATCCACTTGATAACCTAAGCTGTAAGCTACGTCATCAACTCCAACCTTTGACTTCAAAGATTTGAAGTCTACTTGATATTCCTTCATAAGCTTATCTTATCTTTAATCCTTGTGAAACATGCTGTGATACTCTTGGCATGGATAATTCTTCTCCATAATGCTTTTTTACAATATCAGAAAGCATCTTATCTTTTTGAGAATTATCATCGATTTTGAGGTAGGTAACAGCTGTTTTGTTATCTATAGGCTTAGGCTCTAATTCTTGACCATCTACAGATGCACGAACGACATAATTACCTGCTGGTTGCTTATATATCCCTGCTGTAATTGAAGACTTTTCGGAATTGCTACGATCTATATGCTGTGAGTTGATATCAGCATAGACGAGTGAAGCTATAAGATTAACATTTTCACCTTTATGCAGTATACTTGGATAACCATTGTTGCGTAAAGTTTCTTTTTCCGTTGAAACATTACTTAACCATGTTTGCAAGGTAGCAGGAATATCCTTTTGGTTCAATTCGCTCATTTTATCATTATTCTTGAAAAGAAAACGATACCCATTTTCGTCCTCTAATATGCGAGCATCAGTAATGTGGGAAGTTAATTTAGAGGCAGCCTCATGTAGACGCTCAGTATATGCTTTTACGTCTTTATCTGTGTATGCTCTATCTGTTTCCATAATATCCCACTTGGGAATTATGGATTCAGTGGGAACCTGCTCTAACTGCTTTTCTTCTTGCTTATTATTCAATATAGGTTTTTCGCCTAAGGCAAGTTTTTGCTCATCAATTTTTTCAAGAATAAGATTTGAAGCCTTATTCACGTCTGCCATCACAGACATGATAAATCGAGGCTCTTCACGAAGTGTATGAAGCCAACCGTCAATATAAGCTGCACTATTATCAGTAATTCGTTTATCAAAGCCCATAGTATTACCAACCATTGCCGCTGACAGCTCTGCAACAAGCTCTTCTTTTGCATATTTAGGATCTCCATAGCGTCCTTCCATATTTCTATTCAGACGCTCAGCTGTTCCTGTAGAGTGTGTCATTTCATGCAAAGCAGTAGAGTAATACTCCATACCATCCTTGTAAATATCACTTTCTGTTTTTCCTATCTTGAATTGCTCTTTTTGTGGAATTACAATAAAATCATGAGTGGGGTTAAAGAAAGCTCCAGCTGATGGTTTATCGCAGTGAATTTTACATAACCATTCCTGATGCTCAAACATTCTATCAAGTGCAGCATTCTTATACATTCCTTGTGTGTCTGCAACTTTAGGGGACTGGAACTGTGCGACAAGTTTATCGTATTTTTCTTTATTGACCTCTTTCATGTTAGTTTGGTCAATATTGTAGACACGGAAGGAGCGAAGGAAGGGACGAGCTTCGCAGTGCTCTCGTTCTTCTTTCGACATACTTCTATAATCAGTCAAAGAGACTTTCTTCCCTTCTGCATCTTTGATATTCCAGTCCCAATACACTACAGGCATAGCTTTCGCACCTTTATTAAGGCGCAAACCTTCTTTTTCTTTCTGTAGAAAAGTAAGATATATAGGAGCTGCATAGTTATTCATTGCGGTGTGCATGAATAGGAATAAAGAATTTGTACCCGAATAAGTTCTACCATTCATATTCTGTGGCATTCCTTGGTATCCATTTCCTCCAATCCACCCTTTCTTCCATTCACTTGCCTTAACCTCTTCAAGACGAGAGATAATCATTGCTGCAAATGCTTCTACAGCCTTATCACTGGAGCTTTGCGAATTGCTTTTATTGTATTGGTATGCCATAGTCCTTACATAAGAAATTCTTGATTATCAAAGAAAGAGGCATCTGTTTGTTCAAGGAATAACTCTGCATTATCCTCATCAGCTTCTGCACCTCTGTCATTAAGCCAAAGCTTGTAGCTCTCTCCATACTCACTTTGCAGGAGAAACTCTACCCATCCTATTCGTCCTTCCTGCTTAAGCTGTTCTAACTCTTCAAAAGATTTTATTTCCATATTGTTTATTGTAATTTTGAAGTTTGCCACACCTCACTTTATAGTGAGGTTGTGGCAATTTGATTTTAAGTTTCTTTGCGATTGCTTACGTTTATATTTTTAAGCCTTGTGATCGTTCTAAGGGCTTACTTCGAGACAAGTCCTTAATATCCTCGGTCAAATACTTTGCAGCCAGTTGTTCTCTTGTAGCTGTTTTAGACTTAAAAAGAGAGTAGAGGTCATTACTTGAAACTTTACGTTCAGGAGTCTGACCTTTATCTCCTAAATAGGCAGAAATAAGCCAGTCTTGATCAGGTACTTTTCGAATACGAACTTCCTGTACTGATATATTCTCTGGTAATTTGTATTTCTCATATGCTGACTTTAAATGTAGTTGTTCACCAATTACCTTTTCTGCTATTTGTCCTTTACTTTGAGTTTTATCAAAGTAGGCATCTAATAGGTCATGACTTAAAGGAGTAGCATGGAAACGCTTATTACCCATTTCGGCATACAAGAGATATTCTCCGAAATGCGATTTATTTTTATCACGTTGTTTATATACTCTAACCTTTGTTAGTTCGTTCCCATCGGAAAGTCTGAGACTATCAAAGTCTTCTTTACTCAACTGCTTTGCCATCTTAGTTGGATAATATTTTTCAAACATATCCTTTACAGATAGTTCTTGCTTCATAAAGGCTTCTACATCCTGTGACTTAACTGCTTTTGGATGTAAACCAACACCATCAAGGCGAGCATAGAAGAAGTATTTGCCTTCCTGTTTCGGTGATTCATAAAGATTTGCAGATGTAACTTTCTGACCATTCTCTGTAATAAGCTGTGGAGCAGTAGCTTTCTTTACTTCGTTAACAAGATAGTCATAAAATTCAGGACGTATATTTTCGGGATGATAGTATCTACGCTTTTGAGCATCATCACCTGGAACTGAACCTGCAAAAGAAATGTTGTCATTCCAAGCATATACACGACTTAGAGATATACCCTTATCTTCTCCAGTACCTGCAACAACACCCTTTTGAGTTCCAAAATCAGGAAGAACCACCATTCTTGTGGTGCCCATGGCAGCTTTAATATCATCTATAAATTTTTGTTGCTGAGCCGATGTCGCACTTATTGTATCTGATACTTTTTGAGAACTTTGTTGTCTATCGAGCTTTATATCTTCCTCATGTCTTTTACTTGGATTTTCTTGCTTTCTCTGTACCATTTCTAAATGATCGACAATTGCAACACGTTCACCAGCTTTAATCAACATTGGAAGATATTTATCGAGGGCATTGTTAGGGAAGCCTATTACTTGTGTTCCATTTTTCTGCATTGTTAAGTCAATGCCAAGGTATTTCGAGGCTTTCACAGCATCTTCTTTGTATGATTCATAAAAATCACCAACTCGGAAAAGAAGTAAAGCGTCTGGGTGTTGCTCTTTCAGTGAATTATACTGCTTTATGATAGGTGACACCGAGGCGTTATCAGATAGCTTTTGTGCATGATGTTCATTTGACTGATAGAGTAGTTTTACATCATTGGTTGCGTTTTCGGGCAATCCATGACGTTCTATGTTTTTCTTTACTTCCTGTTCTTGAACTTTTCGGAAAACCTCATAAGAACCTCCTTCTGTGTTGTTGTACACAACTGCATATTTTTTATTTTCACGCAAAAGCTCGTCTCCTTTTTTCTGTAATGGAGACTTAAAGATGTTATCTAATGTTATGGCATTGCCTTGGTCATAACTTGTAACTGTAGTAAGCAGTTTGTTTAAATGACCTCTTTTGTGCATTGCACTGATGTCCTTCGCATCCTCTCCAGCTTGTAGATGTACAACCGAGAAATAAAAGACTTCTGATTTCTTTGCAGTCTTTTTATCAGAAAGACTCTCTGAATCTCTCCGAACGGCTTTTTCCTGCTCCACCAACGGTTTTACTTTTTCTTCCATAAGAATGATTGTTTATTATGTGTAGTTGAAAGAATCCTCCATTCGCAGCGCACAAGTATATCTATCATATCCTGCCAGTTCAGCCACGATGTGGACATATTCTTCCCATTCTGTTTCTTTGAAATTTTGAAAAGCCCAGTATTAGAATCATAGCTTTCAATAGAAAGCAAATAGTTGCCGTTTTGAATATTTACATTAGCATACAAATTACCAACAAGTGCTTGTAAACCACTATCAGGTCTTAACTTATAATTACGGCACTGTGCTGGAGAAAGTAAATGATCAAAAACGACTTGCCCAAATATAGTTCCTGAGTCTTGATGACGTACGAAACCAAATTCGGGCTGTGTATCTCTACCATATGGACGTGCCATAAGGGTATAGATATATTCTTGCTTATCAGAAAAACCTTTAAACTTCTGATAAGACTTTAATTTATATAATGATTGTTCCCCTGCGACAGGAGATAAGTCTTCTCTGGGCATAAAACAAAATCTTATGCTCCTTGAACAACAGTCTTTAAAACTGGGGAAATATATTAAAGACTACCGAGAAGACTACTGTCAGCTAATTCGGTAATTGTATTAAAGTGTCCCTATCAAGGGTGAATTAATTATTATCTTAATCCTTAATAAAATATAGGACTATACTTGTGTTAGTAACAGGATATTTAGTGCTAAATCTTAATACCTGCTGGCTTTTTTTGTCCTTCTTTGATTTCCAACTTATTTTCTTTATGTTGGAGTTTATCAACAACCTTTTGATATTCCCATCGGTTTTGATCGGTGAGAACATAACCCATAAAGCCCTCATTCGCCATATCGTATTTAATCTTTTGTTGGCGTTCCCATTCCGTCATGTCTCCTTTTACAATTTTGAAACCTTGTGGTTCTTTCAAATCAACACCAACGGAGACTTTCTCATGACCAATCTCCAGTTCGATAGGCTTCCCCTCTTTAATGGCATTTTTCTGATTCTGACCAAGCTGAATATCATTAATCTTCTCCATTTGTGCAATCTGCTCAGGAAGGCGTAAATTACTCACATTCCGTTTAATAAGGGATTTTGTCTCATTATCCATTTGAATGAATTGCATTCGACGAACTCCATTCTCCTTTATCTCCTTGCGAATGGTATCACCCTGTTGCAGTCTCTCTCTCTCATTTTCAGAAAGAGAAATATCACTCATTAAACTCTTTCTGACAGGGTAAGTCATCAAATCTATCTTTCCCTCTCGATCTCTTATAAGTTGCAGTTTAAGTGGAACTTCATAAGTTATTCCACTTTCTGAACGAACATGAGCTTGAACGAGGGGAGTAACTTTACCACTCATCAAACTCTCTAATAAATCTTTTGGCATAGATAAAGTCTTTTCTCTATCAATACCAAGATTGGCTAATTTGCCGTATGGAATGTCTTTTTCCAAAAAACGATTTACCATTGCCATATCCATATATTTGTATTAATTTTGATTCAAAATTAAAAAAAAACATTGTAAGATGAAAGTAAAATCGTTGATAATTGGTACGACCTCTTTAGTGCTATTTCCATTAACAATGAAAGCACAATTCTACACTATCATGAGGGAAAAAGAAATTAAAATTACTAATAACACTGCTACGAAAAAGAAAGCTGTACGTGGTAGTCATGAAGAGTATTTCTATGCTTATCAAGACTCTATGAAATCAGTAAAAGCATCTACGAAAGAAGATGATTATCTAATCGACTTCTTTTCGACTACAGAAGGGCATGAAATCTCTATAGAAAAAGATGTTCCAGTATTTGTCAATGTTAAAGATAGTCTATTATTTGGTTTGATAAAGCAACGTATGGACGTCTGTCTTCCTTTAGATTTTATTAGTGTTACGTCTAAATATGGCTATAGAAAAGACCCTTTTAAAAAGTGTTCTGCCTTCCACGATGGAATTGACCTTGAATGTAATATGAAACATGTTTATTCGATGCTTCCTGGTAGGGTCTTAAAGGTCGTGTATAGTAAAAAAGGATATGGTAATCATGTTATCCTTGATTATGGGCATATACAATGTCTTTATGGTCATCTTTCCACAATAACGGTAAGGCAAGGTGATGAAGTATATGCAGGGACTATTGTAGGAATATCAGGAAGTACAGGACACTCTACGGGTCCTCATTTACACATTAAAATTTCTTCTAATGGTAAAAGTCTTAATCCAGCTCCTTTCATAGCATATCTGAATAAATATATTACAAGTTTACGTGATAAAATTGCATATGTTAGATTTGGAACAAGACCACCTAAAGAGCTTAATATCAATAATTTATATCAGATGTTAGATAAATATGGTATTCTATATCCAAAGATTGTAGTAGCACAAGCGATACTTGAAACAGGGTACTTTACTTCTAATATATGTCTTAATTATAATAACTTGTTTGGTTTACGTCACCCATCAGATGGCTCTTATTATAGATTTAATAACTGGGAAGAATCTGTAAAGGCATACAGGGATTATGTTCAGTATAAGTATAAGGGTGGAGATTATTTCGGTTTTCTTAATAGAATAGGCTATGCTTCTGACCCAAATTATTTGTCTAAAGTAAGAAGTATCAGTAGCTCATTATAATATGTTTTAGTTGTTGCCATAAATGAGTGATGGGGAGTAGTTTTTGTGCTACTTCCCATCTTTTTTACCTTAAAAAAATATACCAGTCAAGTCCACAAAAGGAACCAGATAATAATAATATCTACTTATTGACCTTCTTAAACTACCATATTATTGAGGGCTAAAAGTACTTATTTTTGCTATTCCAAATTTATTTTTTTGATAATATTGGTAAACCTTACTATATATAAATCTTATTATACGAAGAGCAATCTTACTTATAGCCAAAACGCTTTTTAATAGCATTTTTGCTATAGAAACTAACAATAGTATCATAAAAACAATGACTTGGACGATGAATTTACCAAGACAAAAACCAACTATACAAGCAAGAAGAACTATCATAATATTCTTTTTTAAGTGCAACGATTGGCTTTTAGAGCCACGATGTGATATATTTGTCTATCAAATATACAAATATATTTCAGTAAATACTACTGTTTCCCCTTAAAGTAAATTAGCTGTTTCTGTGAGCTTCTGTATATATTCAGACTTTAACTTAGATAATTCCTTTTCAAATTCTTCTCTTATCACTTCTATTTTTGCTTTAACAATAGTGTTTAAGGAAAAAGATTTAGTATAATTATCAGCATCTGCAACATTGAAATCTTTTGCAAATAGGAAATCCGCTGATATGTAATTAGAGTAAAAAAGTAGTAAACGCAGGAATGAGTCTGAATTAACTACCTTATCGTGTTCTATCTTAGATATTGTGATAACAGATATATCAGTTTGTTCAGCAACTTCCTGCTGCGTCATCATTAAATACCTGCGCACATTCTTTAAACGATTACCTAATTTCTCTTGCAGCAAATCACTTACATTTTGTGTCATATGTTTCTTCATTATTTTACAGGTTTACCAGGCGGTAAAAGTTCATTAATCATGTTTTCTATTTCAGACTCTATTCTATTAAAGTTACGACTAAGTATAACTTTCATATTTCGGTCAGAGCCAAAGTCATAAATAGGTGGAATCTCCTCATATTTTTCTTCCTCTGTCTTTATCCTCTTCATGTCGAAGTCTGTCTTACAGAAATACTTTGAAGTTTTAAACTCTTCTGAGTTTTCTATCTCAAAAGTGTTCATAGCTCCATTAGGAGTAGGGGTAAAATCTCGAGCAACTTGCCCTGCCAACCACCCAGTAGCCATATCTGCTATTTTTGCAGCAGGAAGTAGGTGATCCATTTTTTCAGATATAGAAGTAGAAACCTTTTGGTCATTAATAGAAATTGATTTACTTGTCTGTTTTACTTTTCCAAACACATCATTCTGTGCCCATTCAAGCGTTTCTTTGTTGCGTGCAGCACCCATAAATATATTACCACATGTAGCTATGATAGTTTGCATACCATTCTTTCCATAATCAGCTTCGAGTTGAGGTAGTTCCTGGAAGCCGAGTGTAACAGATACTTTGTTACTTCGTGCTGTACCTATTAATCGATCTATCTTATGAAAATAAAGTGTTGGCAACTCATCTATTATCAGACTACAGGGATAGTTGTTCTTACTATTAATCTTAACCACAAGGCGGTTTAGAATTAAAGCATTTAATGAACCTATAACCTGTTCCTTTTCAGGGTCATTAGCAATGACAAGATAACTTGGATTTGTCTTATCTGATATTTTTAAGTCAAAGTCATCACCTGTAAAAACCCAGTAGGCTTCCTCTGTAGCAAGGCGACCAGCAGCAACACGAAGTGTTCCTACCATACCTTCCAACTGATCCATAGCTTTATTTTTAAAAGCTGATTCAAAAGGAGCCATAAGGGGCTTGATAGCATTATCGCTCATCAATATCTTGAACACACTATCATATGATTTATTTAGGAATTGAAGCACGTGAGCCATATCAGAATATTCTCCTGTTATAGTGTCAGGCGTAACTCTATTCCCTTTACTATCTTCATACCATGCTTCAGTAATGGTAACAAGACAATTATCACTGTCTTTGTAAGAAAATCCCTCAAGTTCTACGAAGATTCCATCTTTGTCTAATGACATATTGACAAACTCTTCATTGTTAAAATCAAGTATAACTTCTCCCTTTTCGTTAATACCAGCATAATCCGTCCATTGTTTATACACAAGTTGCAATGTACCTTCTTCAACTTGGTCAATATTGATTATTCGTGTATAGTGGAAGAAGCGTTTTAGCTTTTTTCCTTTCAGATAACCTGTAGGATGAAAATTAACAAAGAAGTATATGATAGCTGCAAGAAAGTTTTCAGAAGCATTCTTAAAGAAAGCCTCTGAACCACCTTTTTTATCTCCACCTCCTTTGTTGAGAGACTCTAAAAGCGTTGCTGCTGTTTCTGATGCTGCTGCAATATCAGGTATGTATTTCTTTTGAATAGGATTGATACGATTCGAATATCTTACATTTGCAAAATTGATGATGCGGAATCCACAATTCTCAGGTAAATGACCATACTTCTTGTTCTTACAGTACTGATATAGTAGGTTCTTTGCAAGAGTTGGAAATTTGAAATCATATACCATCATTGTAAACCCTTTAGCTGAATGTTGACGAATAAAGGGGTCTATGATTCCAAATGACTTACCTGATCCAGGAGTTCCTAATACAAGAGTTGCACGAAAGGGGTTAATAATATTTATCCAACCATGGCGCATACGCTTCTTAAAGTAGAAAATCATTGGTATGTTTACAGAATATGGATTATCAACCTTATTCTCCATCTGTTGAAAGCTCTCATTTTCAAAGTTGAAACGGTCATCTCCAAGTTTGTGATTGAAGTACTTACTTATAGCATCCAATCCCTGATGAACAAGCATGATACCAATGACAGAACAAAAGGCATATATTATCCTATTGGTAGGTAAACCTAATATTGTTCCACCCCAGTTATCCTTATGTACCAATACACTTGTTAGTAGGAGATAAAAGCCAATACCTAATGGTATGACAACCATTGTCTTCATATTGAATTTCAACTCCTTCTTTGCCCTTGTTCCTGTACACGTAACTGCTATGCATACCAATTCCATAAACTTACAGCCAATAACACTATTAAAGAGCTTTAGCTTGTATAAGAAGGATAAAAGAAATTTTGTTATCGGATCACCTGTAAGAATTGGTAAATTCATAACAAGTTCAAGGATAAGGATAATATAGATACAACTTCTAAAAATATTGTATATCTGCTGCTGTTCCTTAGTTTCTTCTATTGCCATAGGTTAAAGTGTGTGTTTATTTATCTTACTTTTATTCTCAACACAGGACGTATTTGTGCCGCATCTGTTTTAAGGATAGACGAAACATAACCTGATTGAAGTGTTATACACTTTGCGTATAATTCTTCTGTCTGCGAAGAAGATCCGTCTGGTGTAGAACTTAAATAAGGAGAAGTTGAGAAAACATCTCCTTTGATAGTCTGCATAGATTTTCTAATAGTCTCTAAATTAGCTGATAGAGGTTCGATAATCATACTCATCTTTCTTACAAAGGAATTTTAATTCCTACAGTTAGTCCATTTCGGAAGGTATCTCCATGCATGAAGCATACATTGTTTTTCTGTTTGAGAACGAGTTTTACTCCACTACGTAAAGTATAGCTATATTCAAAACTACCTTCTGCACCAAAGAAATAATCACCACGTACAGCTCCTGCTATGGGACCGACATTGAGACGCAATGTTGAATTACGCCAACGGACGAGACTTTTCTTATAAACTATGCCACCATTCCAGTAGTAGTTTTTCCAAAAAGACTTACTACACACCTTACCACATTCGGGGTCCCTTTCCCAACGGTTTCCAGCTTCACCAAATATCTCGAAGGCGTTGTCATAACTCAATTCTTTTTCATAGCCAAAACTGGCGTTCAGAGTGTTTCTAAACATAATACCAGTGTTTAATGTAAAGAACTGGTCTCCATCACCTGCATAGGTATTTAATGTTACGGTGAGTAGTAACATTAGGGGTAATAGTATTTTTTTCATGTTCATATATTTTTCTCCTAAATTATCTATTACGTGAAAGACTCTTCATTAGATGTTCGTCAAACCCATCAGCATGTAATATATCTGAATATTCTATTGGAATATACAATACACGCCCTGATATTTGATTTTCAGAAATTTCCAAATTGAGTATCTTTTCATCAGGGAAAGTTAGCTTGTTCAACACAATAACATTACGATACCCTTTTTTGAAAGAAGTTGCTTTGTTAAGTTCATATACAGGAGTTAGCTCTATAGTTTGAGTATTAGTAGCTTTACTTTCTTTCTTATCTGTTAGCTTAACTCTTATCTCATCAATATCAAACTTAATGTTAGTGTTATTATACAAAGAGAAGTCTATGAAGAAATAATCATCTATAGAGTAGATATTATTAACAACAGCCTTTATCCCATATTTTTTATAATGGATATTATGGAAACGAGCAGATGTCCCATAGATAGCCCATGCAAGACGTGCCATATCAGCCTCTGGCATCATCACATCGGGATTAGTGTAGCGTTTAGTATCATATAAATCTATATTATAGATAGAATTTGCAAGTGCCGGACCTTTCACATAGACAATATTTAATTGTGCTATATGGCGTTCTCCAATAACAGTCATTGTACCTACAAGTTCATAGTTATACATTTTCCCTGCAGGTTTAATTCTTACAATATTATCTGCACATTGGTTGCCAATAATATTATTTGTTGATATATCTACGAGCTTAATATTTTCGGGCATGATAATGTGAGTCGTAACTTGCTCATTTACATATACAGTATTTTTGCGAAGATCGCTATCAAAGATATAAGCATCTTCTACACTCCCACGTTGGATATAATGCACCTTTGCAGTATCAGGTACAATTTCTTTATATCTCTTTTGCGCCCATACTGTTATTGTACTAAGGCACACTAATGATAATAGCATTATTTTTCTCATTACTTTTTCTTTTATTAAGTTATTCTTCATTTGATGTATTGATAAGATAAACGATAGTATTGTACTTAATACGTGCTTTGTTCTTACGCATATTGGAAGAAAGAGCACTGCTTGCCGACTGATAAATATTCTGTAGGGCTTGTAAAGCTACAGATTCTCCATTTACAGTACTTCCTGTATTATTGCCAAATTGCATATTCTGTTGAATAGCCTGCGCACCAGCTTCTTTCATCATGTCTCTAAAAGCAGACTCAGGAACATAAAATCCCTCCATACCATCATTGTCATATACTGATAAATTCACTTTAATGAATTTATTACCTACAAGAACACTTGTGATGCTTGCAAGTACACGTTGCTGACCAAAGCCTGTAACAAGTCCATACAAATATGTACCTTTTTTTAAAAGGATTTTATTAATCGTTACATCATCAAGGAGTTTGAAACGTAATCGAGTTCCCTCATGTGCTTTAGTAGTCTTATCTATCATTGCTTTGATTAGAGGGGAATCAATACTTTTGTTTGCAGTAACAGTATTGAACTTATCTGCATTTTGACTCTGTACCTTTTCTACCGTTTGTGGTTTTTCCTCTTTCTTAGTCTTTTTATTCTTTGAGGAATGTGAAGGACGTTGTGATTGCCCATTTCTATATCCATAGCTTGGAACATCATAATCATCATAGCTACCTCCATTATAACCATTATCTTCTCTAAAGTTATCCTCTACGGCTTTCTGTGCAGCACGACTTCGTTTCTGAATATATTCAAGTTCCTTTGCATAATCATCTAATTCGTCTTGACGACTACGAGTGCTATTCCTGCTTGATACTCTTCCTCCTCTATTATAACTATTATACCCTCCGTTAGCATAAGAGTTAATATGCTTACGGGATTCAGCAAGACTTCGCTCCATTTCCTCCTGAGCCTTCTGTTGTGCTTGTCGTTCAGCATTATCTTTGTCTATCTGATTCATTTCGTCCTCAGAATAGGCATTGCCAAGAGAATCTTTCTGCTCTACATCTTCTCCAAATCCTCCAATCGCAGAATAGCCATCGGCACCCATATTTAAATCTTCCATACCTGCCATCTTATTTTTCATCTCACTATTCTCTGCATCAGGAAGAGCCATGTTCAGAGAATCGGTAGCTACTTTCCCTGTTGTTGTATTTCCTCCATCAAATACTGATGAAATCTCATAGGCAAAGAACGTTAAAGGGAGAAATATTACCAGAGGAAAAATATACTTAGGCTGTTTTAAATTTAGCTTTCTCATTATTTTCCTTTCTTTAAAAAATTGACAATACGTTGTAATTGACGATAATCCTGTACTATACGTATAGAATCTTCATGACTTTTATCTTTAATCACCAAAAGAGAATCAAGTTCTCGATGAATAGATACTCCTTTATCAGTAACTTGCTTAAACTCTAATTTGGTTGTCTTCTTTGTTTCTTCAATCTGTCTAAGCCCATTCATCATAGGAGATATATCTTCGATAGAGTTCTCTTGCTTACTCATTTTCATCTCTATATTATCAGAAGACTTATCTCTTGTCATATCATAGACAATAGAAATAGCAGTTGTCACAAAAGCAAAACTAAGAGTACCTACAACTAAGGCAAAGAAAGTCTTTCGATTTTCTAATGCCCATTGGTTGCCTTGGTCTATTCTATCTCGTAGTTTCCAGCCATTGGACGCTTGCCTGCAAAGATACCGCAGCTGACGTTTGTATCTTGGCATATTCTTTTCGTTTTCTTTTCCTGTCATAGCTTTAATATTCAAGATCTGTATTCTTTAAAGTTCTCCAATGTGTTATGAGTAGTCCATGTGGATTATTCTGAGTGCGTGGTACAGTTTCTATATCACCTGTAGTAATGAGCGAACGTCTTATACTCTTTGTACGTCTCTTGATATTTTGGGTCCCATAATATGTGAATCTTCGTGTTCTTTCATCCAATTTTATACTATCACACATAATTGTACAGGTCGCAGAGGAAGATACAATATCAGAGAAGAAACCATTTTCTTCCATAGCTTGCTTCTGCTTCATAGCTGTGCCATCAGCCATATACATCGCTTTCCCTAATGTCCATTTGATGTAGTCATCATCAGGGGGGAGCGTGAAGAAATATTGGTGAAAGAGCTGTATATGGGCTTTTGCTTCCATAACGAAATTAGCTTCCTGTTTACTACGTTCAGCAAGGAATGGTATATCGCCATCAAGCACATATACTTGATTACGTTCATCTGACAAGACCTTAGCTCCATATATAATAAGCATAGCGCAGATAACTACGTTGCCGGCAATAGTCAGCAACACAGTCATCAAGGCAAGTTTTGTCTTCTTTTCTAAACTTTGTATTAACATATTCAATTAATAATCTACAATTCTATTTTTTCTTTCCACTATTATTAAGTTTTTCTGCTCGTTCTGATCCTGATATGAAACTCTTACCAATACTTGAATTACTAATTGCACTATTGACAAGAGAACCAGTAACAGAACCGCCACTTGAACGGCTTTGGTTATAGGCTCCAGCAACACTTGCAGCAGTACTTGCACCACCTGTTGCAGCTCCAACAGCGACACCGACTGCTGCACCAGCAGCACCAGCAGCTCCACCTGATGTACCGGCAGCCATAGAACCAGCACCAGAAGAAACACCTCCAGGAATGAGCCAAGAACATACCTCAGGTACCATACTTAGAATCTTGGCACCTGCTAACATTCCGACAACATACATGCAAGTCGTTCCAATCGCTTGCATACCAAGTGCACCTATATTATTCCAGCCAGCTGCGTTATGAAGAAGTTGATTATACGCTGTTAAATCTGACTTTAAATAGTACATTATTAGGAAGTCTATATAATAGACTATCAAATAAACAAGAAATCCCCATAGAGAAATTGTTAGATACTTTGAAATCCATTGTGACCATGCACTTCTCCAGGGTGGGACTATTGAAAGCGCAAACATAACAGGGCAGAAGAGTTTTAATACACTTAGAAATATACGTTGTCCAACCAACATTCCATAGTAAGTCATTTGGAATATTATTTCTCCTATAAAACGAATGATGTCATTTGCCCACTCGCTTATCTTCGTTTCAAGTAATACAGCAGCTTGTTTTGCAAAGTTCTGTATACTTATACCAATATTTTCTACTCCATGCTGAATTTTATCCCAAATCCCATCTTCTGTTGCAGCATCTTGGGCAGCCTTTTGCTCCTCTTGCTTTGACATTTGACTTCGAAGAGAATCCATGTATTCTTGTTGTTTTGTTGCAACAGCTCTTTCTAAAGTTGCAACCTGCTTATTTGCAGCTTTTGCCATTCCTTGCGTTCTACTTTCAAGCCAATTGCCTGGGACATCTAAAGCACTACAAATCAAAGGAGAAAATTGAATACAAATAGCAAGACCTAAAATACGGAGTATCTTTAGTACGTCCATAGCACGTCTTCCAAGAATCATCACCCAGCATTCGTATGAGCCAACGCACAAAGCAAGAGTTATTCCTAAGCCTCTTGCCATACTTTGCATTTCTCCAAACAATCCATTTGTCGGAGCAGACTTCATAACACTCATAAGTTCAGCCAAACTTTCATCTATGACAGGTAAGCCCATTGTTAGAAGCTGATTAACAAAGGCTGTCATCATCATATTTATGCTCAATAATTGGTCTATCATAATCATCATTCTTATGAATTAATAAAAAGCTTTTGCGAAACGTGCAAGAGTTGTTACCTTCTTTACAAGTTCTTCCATATCTTTCTTTGCTTTAGCAAACCCTCTTTCTCTTTTTGCATTTTCAAGTTCATATCCAACTCCTGTTTTGCGAAGGTAGGCTATGTTTGAAGTTATCACTTCATTTCTATCTGTGAGTTCTTTAATACTTCCAGCCATCTTACCTTTACTTTTTATCATACAATAAGTCAATCCTTCTGTAATGGACGATTGCATGTCCGTGAATAACTCCTTATATTTCCCATATACCAGGTCAGAGTTTCGGTCAGCTGCACGTGCTATTTCTTCATTATGGAGTTCTTCTATCTTTTTACGTTCTTTTTCTATAATTTGTTGTTTTAAAGCTTGAACAGCGACCTGCTTTTCTCGACGTGGGGCAACAGTTTTAACGTTAGAATCACTTTCCTTGAAGACAACACGCCAGCCTGATTTAAAGCCTCTCCATTCCCATTTTTTGCTTGCGCCACTATAATTTTTATGGAAAAGAAGGTACCACCAATCGGGAGAGAAATCCCAATGTCCTTGTTCCATAGAGCGAATCTGATGCTCTTTCTGTGAATCGTGAACAGGCTGCTGAGCTGTTACAGTTAAAGTCACAGTTAAGAAGATTATAAAGAAAAGTATTCTTTTCATATCTCTGTAAGATTTTTATTCCATGAGTTTATTATATCGTTTGCTATGCCTGTATAGACTTCGCTGTTGAGAATGTCCCATATATAATCGTATTTAAATCCTCCAATGGCAACACAACGACTCCAAAAAAGTGCTTGGTTGATAATACCACGTATGATTGCTACCTGCTCCTGAATATTAAAGATAATCTCCATACGCTCATCCATTGATGCTTTAAGAATGTTTGTTTCAGAAGCAACGAGTAAAGCTACAGATTTTTTTAAGAGCGACACTCTCTTACTTACATTGTAGTTCGCCTCTGCAAAATACCATGCTACCTGTGGTTTACGTAGTAGATTCTTTCCCATTAATTTTGTGAATTGTATATATTCCTTTACTGTACTTCCTACATCAAGTGTTGTCTTTGACATAGCAGCAGCAAGAACTATCCATTGATGTGCATTATTGAGCTTTGTATTTAGGGTGGTTCTAACATCATTAAACTTAGTAGCATTATCTGTTACAAGTTGCTGTTCTATATAACTTGTGTTCACTTGATTTACAGAAGCATCCTCGGCTTTAGCCATTTTCTTATGTAGATTTATAAGTGCTGTTATTGTAGGCATATCAGCAGGAAACTCGATTCCAGCATGACTATATGTAAAGGAGCCAACTATAAAAAGTAGTATAAGCAGAATCTTTTTCATTCTTTACAGGATAAAATGAGAGTGATAAACTTTATTAACCTTGCATTTCATACTTCCAATCATTGATAACACCTTGAACCATGTTTGCTCCCTGGAAATATGTAGCCCAAGTCAAAGGGTCTATATTGTACATGAAATTACTGAATGTACGACAATATTCGCATATGTAGACGATTTGGTTAAGCCGTGTGTTAATATCAACGATATGAGCTAACAATTCATTAGCTAATGTAAGGCGTTGATACCGATCAAGGAAGTTATATCCATCTCCTTTCCCTAAGTGAGCATTTTGTAACAGGGTGGATATCTTGTCGTTACTTTTCCCACTTGTAAATGCGGAAAAATCAACTTTACCATTATTTACTATGTCTACAAATTTTTCTACTAAACCTACAACATCTGTCTGAATATTAACTATTTCATTTAAACTATTGACGTAGTTAATACCAGGACAACGATTAATAGCCTTTACAGCTCTTGCAGTGTTACCAGGTACTTGTAAGAAGTTGTCAACCATTTGTCTATAATAGGCTGATTCTTCTCCAAATCCGCTAATATTCTGCATTGACATGCGATAAAGTTCTTTTATGGACTCCATCGAAGCTGTATAGGACATAATCTTTTCTTGCTTCTTACGTATTTCCTCCAATGTCTTATTATGGATAATTTCTATGGAACTCTGAATAGCAGTATTAGCCGTTACTGCTGCTACACTTTTCTTATCAATTACTAATCGCACTACAGTAGCATTACTTGAAACGCAGTATAATAATAAGACAATTAAACTCAATAATATTTTTTTTATTGATTCCATAAGCTCATAATATTTTGATGTTTATTAACGAGGACTGCAAAGTCAAAGTACCTACTAATTTTCATAGCTTTCCTGTCAGCCTCTATATGGGCAATTGCTTGCTCAATATCATCATTGAAAACTCTTTCATAGACTTTTAAAGCCTCTTTCTCAACACGTTCTGTGGTAAAAGCCCAGTACCATTCTGGAGGGACTTCTACAGAGTACACATCAGAGTATTGCCCACGGCTTATCCATACTTCTTTATGATAAGGGATACCTTCTTTGGGAGGTAAAGCATTAACAGTAAAAATCTGTTGTCGTTGGACATCTGTTAATCCAAGGATTGCTGAAATATCCTCATATCTATCCTTAAATTTACTTTGATCCAAAAGTATTTTTACATCAGAGTTATTGATGATTGCCTCCTTAACAATAGGAGAATCTATCACATCATTGAGTTCCTGTGTAACGACACCTGCAATACCATTGAACTTACGAACTGTTTTGTAGAGATACTTAATATATCCTGCCATTGTAGGGGAAGATATTGCTTTCCACGCTTCTTCAATGATGAGAGCCTTTCGACCTTTCTTTAGACGCATTTTCTGTAAAAACACATCCATAATAATCAAGACGACAATAGGGAAAAGAATAGGGTCATCTTTTATCTTATCTATCTCAAAGACAATAAACTTTTCATCAAAAAGAGACTTATCAAGGTCATTATTTAGAGTATGCTCCAATTCTCCACCTTTATAGAATTGCTCCAAGATAGCTGCAAAGTCATCTATATCGAAGTCTATTTTCTTTTCAGCCATTATTTGAGGTATACGCTCTAAAGCAAATTCATAATATGTATTGAATGATAGGTTGGTTACGTGTAGTTTACGACGTTTCTTTTCCATTCTATCAATCTTCTTTTCAATACGCATCAGATATTTTCCCTCGATAAGCTCTGGCATTAGGCGAATTAGTTGTCTATTAGCATTCTGCTTTTCACCATCAGATGCAGCCTTATCATTAACTATATTGCGCAGCTTATTAACTTGACGTTCTACTTTTGCGTGATGATTCTTTTCTTCCGTAGTAAAGTCAAAGTCATCAGCGTTATTTTCAGAATTAGTTTCTTCTGAAATATTATCATTGTTCACATCGTCTATATTTCCCTCCAGCTCATCAATACGATAATCATCACCGTACTTTTCCTCTAATTTCTGCTCATATTTATCAAATTCTCCATTCTTTTTTTCTTCAAGCAAAAGACGTTCACGTAGACGTTCCCTTTCTTTTTCAGAGAATTTTTCAAATGGGTGAAAGTACTCTTCATAATACTCAACAAGAGTTTGATTGATAATTTTATCTTCAATCTTTGTTGGTTCTTCATTTCCTTTGAATATAAGGAAGATTAGAGACTTTAAGAACTGCTTTTTCTCACCAAAATTTAGATTATACTCATCAGTTGTAATACTGAATGGATTCATTGAGATTGGTTTTTCTTTACTATAAGTTATGTAAGTGCCATGGAAATAATGGCTTATACCTTCATAACTATCTCCTGTATCAATCATAACGACATCAGTATCTTGCATGAGAAGCTGTGCAACAACTGAATTCATATGGAAACTCTTTCCACTTCCACTCGGACCCAGGCAGAAAAAGTTAGCATTGTCTGTCATCTTAATCTTTCCTTCCTTTCCTGTGATATCTATAGAAACAGGTATTCCTTGTCTATCTGTATAATAGACATTCAGCCGAGACTCTTCGCTATGTTTCATATGTTCTTTATAGAACAAACATATTGCTGCATCTGCAAGGGTAAGAAATAAATCATACTCCTTATTGAGAGAATAGGACATGCCAGGGAAAGAGTTTGCAAACAACTCTAACTGGTTATAACAAGCCTTTGATGGCATAATACCACAATCATATAGTTTTGTCTCTAAAAATGAACTTACGTCGTTTATTTTGGCAAGCGGACAAGATGTTATAATATTAAAGTTACAATATACAAGCAGCTTGCTTTCTTTGGCAAGTAGGTCAAGAACGAGGTCTATATCTGCTTTTGCAATCTTGTTACTTGGGTCAGGCATCGAATCATGACGTTTTGCCTTACTTTGTAACTTGCGCATTAGTGGACGCTGTTGGGGTATCTGTATAACCTGATTATAGATAACACAGTCAGTAGATGGTATATCTGCAAGAAATGATAGTAGGTCAGTTGCTATATTAAAGCCATTGACAGGCATTGTATTAAATGGACGAATGAATGTAGGTAAATCTATAGTGTCTATATTAACCAAAGAAAAAGATTTGATGGCTCTTTCTCCTGATTTAATATATTCATCAGTTACATTCATATTATTCAAAGAGAAAGGCTGTGGTTTAAAATCGAAAGCAAGAAAACGGTGTACATATTCTGCAACCTCCTTTTTATTGAGTTTGTAATGTGGTATGTTTTTTTCGGATAAGATATTAATGACCTTACCGACTTTTGAATGAAAATCAAGCCATGCTTTAGGGTCGTACTTCACGAAGGAACTCTGCTTGAATTCCTGTGTAATGATTAGGAATGTGCGAATATTAGTATATTCACGTCCCTTGAAGTAATTAAAATATGATTTATAGAGAAAGCTCATGTCATCAGTGATAGCATGATTATATCCCTGCTTGCAGAAAACATCTTGCTTTTGTATACAATAGCCTTCTCCTAATGTTTGGATTATGTTGCTTAATATATCAGCATAGCTATAATAAAGCTCAGCATCCGTACAATATTGTTGGATGGGGTTCTCTATCTCGATAATAACAGACCAATTACCATTCTTTGAAAAAAGAACGGTATTCATGACTTCTCCACGTGCATCCTTGATTTCTTCAAGTTCTGCATACAGCTTATCAAATGGTCTCTCTTTTTTCTTTGCCATAGCTAATAATCAAATAATCCTGTGTAATGTACAATTCCTTTATAACGTTTCTTTGCGTGTAATCCAAGTTTTTGCTTGATAAAGATGATGATAATTCCAGTACCAGCAATAACTGCAAGGGCAATAGCACCGGCAAAGAAATTAATTATAATGTTAAATACAAGAAAGCCAATAAAACCTAATAAGAATGTACCAGCAGCATAATAAATAAACTTTCCACGAATTCCCATCAACTCTAATGGCTTTTGTAGCCCCTTAAAGACAGGATAACTATTGAACTCTTCCATATCAAACAAATAAATATAGATTGATGAGATATACACCGATATAGCTTAACAATTTCTATATCGGGTATATCCTGCTCAACCTATTTGAAGAACATTGGGAGTGCTGTAGCCATAGCTACCATAGCAACACAACCTCCAATAGTCATCATAATGGTCTTCTTCACATCTTGGTCACCATTCTGCATCTTAAAGTAGACATTAAACGCACCTACCAAAACAATGACAGCAGAGATGGCATACATCAGCTTTTTCACGGGTTCAGCATAGCTACTGATCTCTGTAGTAGCTGACGTAAAACCACCAGCACCTCTACTCTGTGCAAAAGCTTGTACACCGCCCATGAAGCCGAGCATGAAAAGGGCGAATCCACGATTGAGAGAACTCTTTGATTTTCCTGCCATCTTCTTGGCAGAGTTAAAATAATGCTTTAATTGAAACATTTAAATTATATTTTTTGATATTTCGAATTAAAGTACCGATAAAAGAAGCCTTTTAACAATTACCGCATAGTGATAAATCGTCTGGACGGCTTAGAACCTATTGTGTATTTTAAATGAAGATATTATATAGAGGAGGGTGTCATAGCTTTTACTACAATATCAAAGTTAGAGCCTTCCTCTTTGTTTTCTAACGAAGTTATCAGAGTAGAGAGGGTGTCAGCTTTAATACCTCCTGACATTGCAAAGGTAGTCCCACCTTCATCATTATTAGAATTTTCTGTAGCTTGTTCTACAGTCTTACCCTGAATGACATTTGAAGGAGAAGTCAATACAGACTTATCTTCTTCACTCCTGTCTTCATCAGCATTAAACTGGGTGAAGTCTCCTAATTCATCTTTAATATCTACTTCCTGCTCATCAACAGCAGCAGTGGTCACCACTTCACCTGACTTGTCGAAGTAGAGGTCATAAACGATATTGTAACCATAATAGCCAATATAGCCAATTATGATAATGGTCATGAATGTACCAAACATAAATTTAAATCTTTTAAATATCTTCGTTTTCTACAAAATTTTAAAGTTCAGGTGAAGTGCTTTGCAGAAACTTTCACAAAAGTATAGCTTAATTTACAACTACACGTTTCCCAATGAAAAATACAACAATGAGGGAAATGAATTAGCTATAAAATAACATTTCACATAGTTTAGAATGCAATAATAACCACTTATAGATACAAAAGAAAAACGGACTACTTTTCAGTAGTCCGCTTAAATTAATTAACCATCTGGTTATTGCTGCTTCTTGACAACTTCCCATGGACGATTAGAGGGATAATAGTTACCACTCTTTTCTGTAGAACGCGCTGTATATTTTACAGTCACGACATCACCAACATGTACGTCGAACTTACTAATATTTTCTTCTCCAAAGGTTTCAAGTACCCAATGCTCGGGATACTGTTGCCCCTGTTCTTCAACAACCCATTGTTGAGAAGACCATTTCCCTCTCTGACTCTCACCAGTTTTTACTTCACCGATGGCAATTACCTTTCCATTACATTGTGACATAATTTTCTATATTTAAAGTGTTTATTGATAAAGTTAGTTCCTTATAAGCTCTTCTGCTATTTGATTTTCAGCCTCTCCATTCTCAAAAACAAAATCTATAGGATAGTATTCTTTGATTGGAGTAATGATATTGAAACCCAGCTTTTGAGCTTCATTTTCAATGTTATCGTGGCGACGTGTTTCGTCATCTATATAGACATTGATATCATTTCTTTCTACATCATATCTACATCGCTTTAAGCGGTCACGCATACGATATTTCTGTTTATTAGGGAATACTTTTAAGTTTGTCTTAGGGTTTAAACCAAAGATTGCACGAGCACGTTCCTTCTTGATAAGACGAATACGAGCTTCTGACATTATTTTTTTTGTTGCTTCCTTGCTACGTTTCTTATAGCCCTTATTGGTCGCTTTGTTAATAATACTCTTTACTGATGACAATGATATATCCAATTTATCTGCAATGGATCTATAAGAGTTTAGTTCAGACATTTTAAGTACATTTGCTTCCAAAGCAGAATGTATCTTGCGTTTGGCACACACTTTCTTTAATCCTAACTCGTAAGCCTTCTTTTTCACCGAGGGAACTGAAATACCGAGGTGCTTTGCTAAATTTCCATTAGTTTTAAAAGCATAGTTCTCTTTCAAGAACTGCTCCTTCTCTTCATTCCATATTGTTGTAGTCTTGCTCATTTTTCTTCTTTCTCAATTATGTTTATGATAGAACTGTCACTATTCTCTTGATAAAACATGGTAGAAGGACTTGGAGCTTTTTCCTCATTATAGAATAGCTTTCCTTGTTCATAAAGTTGCTCTCCTCTTTTGTACATAGACGGTGAAATGGCTACAACCCATGTCACACCAGCAATTAATAGTACTAAAATGTATTTTGCCATTTTTGATACTATCTTTGTTCCATATTTTTGAAAATAGTTCTTAATCATAGAACGTACATTTATAGCAATGATTTTTCAGACTTCCTATACTCGTTAAAATTCTTCTTATAATGAAGTATAAAACTTCGAAGAATAGCATTAACTACTGTCTGAGTAGTATAGCCTCCAACTACGTACTTCTTGAAAGTTGCAAGAATATCTTTGTCTACTTTGCAGAAACTTACATTTCCATCTTTCCCTACAGTTTTAGGCTGTTGGCTCTCTGTGGCACATTGTTCCCAAAAGGCTGTCCATAAGGCATCACCATTAACTATTTTTGGTTGCTCAAGCACCTTGGCTGATGTCTTGGAACTGTTCTTTTTTTTAGCTTCTGTAGGGGATGTTGATGATGCAATAGAAGGAACTGCTGCTGGTGATACTTCTACTTGACCATGAATGTCATGTAACATTCCCTCGAGTGTTCCCGGAAGTTCCATCATTGAAGATGCTGCTGCTGCGATATCTGTTTTATACTTAGTCATTGTCGTTTACTTTATAAATGGTTTTAAAGATAAAATCAAAGCACTGTTTTGTGAGTTTATCAGCTTTATCACTATTACTGATAGTATTGTAGCGTTCCAAATCGGCATAATTACCAATGCGAGGAGCAAGAATACCATATTTTTTGAAAAACTCATCTACAATCTTCCATGCTTGTAATTCACTTCCTTTACCTACTCGTACATCATACTTATTGCATACAAAGATAAATTGTGCTTTAATCTGTGGATAAGCTTGTTTTAAACGCAAGACTGCAAGAATAAATGCACGTGTCGAATCTATCGTATTCAAGTCATAGTGATAAGGACAAACAATATAATCCGCATTAGCAAGTAATTCTTTCATTCCCTCCTGTGTCAAACTTCCTGGGGTGTCTATGATTGTTGTTCCTGCTAATCCTCTTAAAGTTAGCATGATGTTTCGTGTGCTGGAAGGGTCTTTTATCGTAACAGACTGTACGTTATAAGGTATATCTTTCTGTCTACGACTATCATCTTTACGACGACTGGCAAAAGTTTGCTGGGGATCTGCATCAATGACAAGTAGAGACACGTTGCGTGTGTCTGATAGATAATTAGAAAACAAACCACATATAGTAGTCTTACCAACTCCGCCTTTTTGATTGGCAAAGAGGATAATCTTATTATCTCTGATTTGATTAGAATTGTCTACTTCCATATCAATTCCTCCTATTTTACTTTTGTAAAGCCATTCTCTGGGATAAAGCTGACACTAACGATATTATCTGTTGGCTTTATACTAATGTTAAGATTTTCGTTTCGGATTAACTTATCATCCTTGAAAACCTTTGCATGAACAGATACCTCTCCACTTTCTTCCATTGAATTAGTGAGAACAAGTGCTGCTGAGAATGATGAATACGCACCCTTTATTTGAGCTGATGCATACGAAAAAGGAGTATTCTCATAGACTTGCTTCCAAATCATATTCACGTCCTGTCCAGTAGAGGTGTGCATAGTCATGCCTTTCCCCTTTAAGTCCCATACATGAAACTCAAGAACTGGATTAAACTTAGCATAGTCGCCCGATAAAGACAATTCCATTTTCATGACAGAATTGCTGTTGTTGATAACTTCCTGCTCATCGTCTGATTTTGAACTACACGATGTTAGAGCTATTGGCAAAGATGTACATACTACCAACGCTGCAATAATAAAATAAGATTTCTTCATTTTTATCATATTTAAAATACACATTACTTTACTATGAGTTCTTAAAGAACTTGATTGTTGCGGTTTTAATGAAAAACCTGCTAAAACAACAATCTCCATAGTTTGGTAGGTCACTTGAACAAATGTTCAGAGGAGCGGGACCCCATAACATGTAATTCGCTGACAACAGTACAAGTCTGCCTTTACACCTTAACAATAGGGGTCAGCAATGAAATATGATACTGCAAATATAGGTATAATATATGAAACCTGCAAGAGATTACACGATTATTTTATGATTGAATTAAATTATTATGTTTTTATGAATATTCTGTTATACTGTCATATTATTATAACATCATCAAGGCATATTATAATTGTTTATGACTTGATGATGATTGTAATTTCTACTATCTTTTAAAGCCAACTCTGCCAGTATTAAGGTCTTCTTTTGTCTGTCGCTCATTTCCTTCCACAATACTGTAATCGTTTTCTTTAAGCTTTGCAAGAAGTAACTGACCTATTGGTTTTACCTCATCTATTATATCAGAGCAAAGTTTATGAGACATTTGTACAGATGAACCAGCCTCAATGAAGTCCTTTTCTGTCGGATTTGCTTTATACCCAACGCTTGTTGCATGCTGTCCTAAAGGACTATCATGAGTCATATCGTAAGCTGGTGAGAGCTTCCACTTTCCATCTACATAAAGGAAAGAGAAATTTCTTGCATGATCGTCAAAATTTTCAGCATAATAGTTGAACACCATTCTACGAAACTGTTGTTCCACTTCAATATGATCTTGCGTAATGTAGCCTGTCAATGCCAAAAGAGTTTTGTAATCCATTTTGGGAGGATTTATACCCTCATCAAGAAGTCCACTGGCTGTGACCATGTGTATACGCTCACCATCGGGAGAAAGATCGAAACGTTCTACTCCGAAGTATCGGTCATTGAAAAGCTTAAAACGAGGAACAATAATACCAGCTTCCTTTGCTGCATGACTGTACATGTATTCTATCTTACCTGATTCTATTGGATCATTTAGATGCCGGAATTTCACAATCCAATGAGACCCGTTCTCTTGTAGCAGTATTTTAGGACGGACACCACCAGAGTTACCGCTATCCACATACAATCTTCCTGCATTCTTATCGGTTTTCCCTGATAGTATATCCAATGCAGCTTGCTGTATTTTATCAAGATCTTTAAACTTGCTTGGAATCGTTATCTTATTATCAGGAATATAGCATAAAGCTCCCATACCAGATGAGCCGACAATACTTAGTTTCTGTAAAGGGGTGAGAGACTGATAGTTTATGCCTTCCTTATTCAGTTCTTTTTGTAGTACATACTCCCCATATCCTCCAGGCATACAATCTTCAAAGACACCGAAGTTACCCTGGAACGGTAGGTAAGGGGCTTCAAATAAGTCCCCTTTCAAAGGTAATTTCAATGGGGATATTGAAAAACCAGTGTGTAACCATTCGTTGCAGTATTGGAAAAGACAAGTATCATTGATTCCCATGGTAAGTTGTCCAACCAGTCGATCATGATACATGACTTTTAATGTTTCAAATCTTCCCATCTGTTCCTCTCTTTCTGTTCCTGTTTTTGTTAATCCTAACCATTTCATCAAGACTTGAATACTTTGGTTTTCCTATTAATTCCATCATATCCTCAGCATAACCAAGTACACGGGCTATCTTCACGAAGCTGGCAAGCGAAATTTCACCTATATGCTCAAATCGCTGTATTGTAGACAATGGAACACCACTTGTCTCAGATAGAGATTTCTGCGACAGGTTCTTCTCTAATCGACGTAGCCGGCAATTTCTTGATAGACGCCTTAAGATGTCCTCTGTGGATATAGGTTCAAATATATACATTTATAATAACTATAATATTGATTGTTATATTAAATAACATCACTTAATAACTAATATATAAGTTACTGCAAATATAATATATATTTTTTTATCCTGCAAGTTTTTGTGCCATATTTTACAACTGACTAATCAGTACACCAGCACCAAATTCCATCAAAGTTGCGTTGCCCATCATCCTTGAAAGCCAAATGCACTTCTTCTATATAAAAAGGGGAATCTAAATCGTTCCAATCTTTCCAATAGAATTTTTGACCTACTACTGGAATAAAAGGCATATCCTTATCAAAGAATATTTGGTGGGTACCAGTTGGATCATATACAAACCTGACATGAAACATTTTGGGTTTATTATTAAGAATCCCTTGAATATCCTCATAGTTCTTTATAGCCTCTATAGTCACCAAGTCTTCATTGATTTTATTCCACAGAAAGTTCTTAAGGAGCTTATAACCTTTTCCTTCTTGTTCTTGCAGGATCGCTTTGAAGTCCAAGACTGCCTGTTTGTAACCATCCATAAAACCTGGCATTTTCAGAGAACCATAATCCTGTTTTGATTGCGTATATTGATACAGCTTTTTTGTAAAATTCTTGCAGACCATCTTATTTTGTTCTATAATATTTATCTAAACATTTGAAGACTCCAAAAAGTATTTGGACAACAAAAAGTTTACATACTCGCTTCCATTTACGCAGAAACAGAGGTAGCCCCTTTGCTGGGTTACGATATTGTTTGTCGACCATCAGCAGCAGTAATAAACAGGTGGCAAGATAATAGAAAGTTGTACCACGGGAAGGGTCATTAACTTTCGGGACTATTGCTTTATTTTTTGAATTCATAAGATTCATCTTTATAATTGTTCTGTTGCTTCAACCAGTGCCGGACGGATACGCTCCAATAAATTTCTTGCGTGTTCGACACATGGGTCTTTCCTATCAGATGTATGTTGGGTATAGTCAGATAAGAGTTTCTCAACAATAGCAAGTTCACCCCATTCTGTTATTTCAACTTTTGTCATTGTCTTGTGATTTTTATATTGATTTCTATATTGCTATTGCTTTGGAAATAAGAGCTGCGCAAAGCGACTCGCAGAGTACCCTGCTCATGTTCACTTCAACGGCATTACCGATATACTTCTTCTGTTCGGTCTGGGTTCCCACAAGGATATAATTGTCAGGGAAACCCATGATGCGTTTCAGCTCATTTATATTCAACATGCGCATCTTGATGTCTATGATTCCGTACATGGTCATGAACTCCTTTATCTTGCAAGTCATTTCACTGTCCGTTTCAAATATCCTTATACCGATACCTTTTTCTGTGGAGATAAGGTAAGGGGGCATCTTATCCATCCGGGCAATCAAAGTGAAGCACGGCTTATTGATATCTCCACCTGCAGAGTTGAACTGTGGGTTCATCAAGAAACAGTCAACTACTTTTTGCTTCGGTGTTGTCAATACTGCAGGGCAAGGTGCATCAATGCTGGAAAGTTGACCACCAGCGGAGTATTCATTTGCCAAGAAACGACTTGAAACCAATCCCAGCCTGTCTTTTGCGGTAAGCGTAGGGCATGGCGATTCAGTAGAATGGTTCCCTCCATTGCCATAGTAAGCAGTAACAAAGAAATGGTGATCCTTAGTGGTGACAGTTCCGGCAGGAATGTCTATCGATTGGTTCTTGGAATACGGATCTCCACTGAATGCTTTGGACATGAAGCTGACATTGGCAATACCCAGACGATTTTGGCAAGCAACAGTTGGGCAAGGCTCGTCAATTCCAGGAGCGGTGTATTTTCCTGTCTGGTTCATTGAATTATACTTAACAAGAAAGGTTTCCTTTCCACCGGCGACGAATTTGATTAGCCCTGCGTAAATTCGCTTTAAGGTTTTCTCGCATAGTGGCTTCTTCCTGTCAAAGATACTTTGACCTGAATCATCCATGTCAAGCACTTCTCGAACAGGCTTCCATTTCTTGTAGGTATGAAACATGCCACTATCACCATTCTTAGAAAAGGTAGGTACAGGAAATGCTATGGGAAGTCCTTTCTTCGCAAATTGACCGAAAAACCTCTTGCGTGAGGTATATGCGCCGAAATCGGCGGCATTCAGCAAACGCCAGTCATAATGATAGCCGTAAGAGATAACTTTATTTGTCCAACGAATATAGCTGCATCCTTTTAACTTCGAGATAGGGTGTCCTTTATCGTCCATGTCCCCCCAGCTCATAAACTCTTCCACATTTTCAATCTGTATGTAGTCAGGGTTTAGCTGCTCGATATAACGGAAAAGATGTTCTGCAAGCGTCCGACTGTCTGCATCGCGTGGTTGACCGCCTTTGGCTTTACTGAAGTTGGTACATTCAAGGGAAGCCCATAAGACAACTAAAGCTGATGGATATTTCATTCTCATTCGATTTAAGTGAGCTGTAAGACCGATAAGGTCAAGTGTGCGAATATCCTCGGTGAAGTGTAATGTGTCAGGGTGGTTTGCCTGATGCGATGCGATTGCATTCGCATCATGGTTGACACAGGCGATCACCCTCGCACACTTTGTTCCATCTAACTTTGCATGTTCAACACCGGTGGATGTTCCACCGGCTCCGCAGAACAAGTCTATATAGAGTAATTTGATGTTTTCCATTTGCTATTCTATATTACCTTCTACCTTGTAACCTTTATTCCGAAGATATGTAGCAATATACTCATCATCGTCAACATCTTTAAGTACGTCAAAAAGATAACCTTTTACATACTTCGCAATAGCTTCAGGAGAGGCTAAGTCTACGTGTTGTGATATAAACTCACATTTCTTTGTCCTACCTAATTGCTCAAACTCGTATTCTAATCCTTTAGAATTGGTGTCTTCAAACAATTTAGATATATCACCTTGATGATATAGCTTCCCATTAATATCCATTGCTGTACCATCACTGTAGTATTGCTTTAGCTCTACCACTTCACCTGTCTTTCTAAGTTTTGCTTTCATAATTTACTTTTTCAAATCAAGATAACTTCCGTCACATAATGTTGTCTCCAATTTTCTTATACCCTGAAACAGAATCCTGTTATCATGCTTGTCGAGGTAAAACATCTTACCTCCGCAACAGATATCAAGGAATGGACTTTTTATCATATTTGTTTTCTTTTGTATTTAATATTTCTTTACAGACTTCTTCTGCTATTTCCCGAGCTTTGTCCTTGGTTACATACTGGTTTTCCTCGTTACCTGTCTTCTCAATATCGAAAATCAGAAAAAGAATGAAACTTAGGAAAACATATAACGGTATTACTGCTATCCATATCCTAAAATCTGCATTCATAAACCATGCGAAATCCAGTGTCGTCAGTGATGCAGACAGATATGTGATGACCGCTGCGCTTGTAAATGGAAATGAATCTTTCATCTTTTTCAGCTATTCTTAATTTTGCTATTGTTCTTATTACTTAATCTCGTTTCTTTCCGATGTTCTGCATCATAACGATTGTGACATCGTTGACACAAGGCACGCAGATTATCGGGATCGCAATGTTCTGGAGTATGATCAAGATGTGCTATTGTCAGAACAATATATGCTAACTTCCCAGTAAATTCATTCGTCCGATATGTATGGTTCTCAACTCCACAGAACTCACAACAATTATTCGCTCGTTCAAGAATTGAAATTCTGATTTGTTTCCAATTCTTTGGATATCGTGCTTTATTTTCTGGTTTAATCGGCATACTATTGTCCTTTCGTTATTACTAATTTTACAGATTAGAACTTACAATCTGGTCTACAGACTCAAACTGTTGCTCGCCTAATAGTTCCTGGCACACATTGATTATATCAAAAGCCATGTCAGCAGCTTCTTTACTATGCTCGTTGCCAATTTTTTCTATCATTGACTCTTTGATGTATTTTAGTTCCTTATTACTAAACTCATCATCAAATTTAGCCTCAGTCTGTCGTGCTGTTACCTCAATAGTATAGCCATCCTCTCGTTTGAATGACATACTAAATTTACCAGCATTCATTCTTTGACATTGACTAACCATTATATCAAATTGGTTTGACAAATCTGTATTTTCTTTCATATCAAATATTATTTACCGAGTATTATCTAACTAATTGTTCTATAAAAATATTCCCTTTTTCAAGGGTCTATTTTTCTTCTATGTTTCCATCTTGTCGAATATGTTTGTTTTTCTCTTCATTTTTTCTATCTGCGTCAAGCATTAGTATGTCAATTTTATTTTCAACTCTAATTAGCCATTTCAAAATATTATAGAGGATGATTAATAATGATATACCAATTAAGAGTAAAGAAATTATTCCTACAGCATCTTGAATCGTTACACTTCCAGAAGTACTCACATAGTTTAATAATCTTTTTTCCATCTTATTGAAGTATTAATTGTACATGAAAATTATAATCATTGCATAAAGCTGAAATCTGTTTAACCAGTAATGGATCTTGATCACCATATGGGAAGAATATCATTCTTTCTTTGGTCAAACATCTTATTCCTTTCTTTCTTAGGCTATAGAGTAAATTAGCTCTTCGTCTCAAAGATTTGTTCATAGTCTAATATGTCTTAGCCTTATGGCTCTATTCGAGTATTACTCAGACTTGGCATTTACCTTTAATAAGGTTCCTACCATATTCTTATTAAACCAATACGTTCCACCAACCTTTCTCATGGCACTATCAATTTTGCCACTCTTTACAATACGACACACCGTAGGTACACTACATTTTAGAAATTTTGCAAGAGATTTATAGCCTGATAGCCAGCTATCTTCGTCAAAAAGCTCATTAGAAGTATTACCTTCATAGCTTTTATTATATGTGTTCATAAGCTCAACAAAATCCTTCACTGACAACTGTGCCAGTGGAGTCTCTAACAAACTTTGTGTTAATTCCATATTCTTCACTTTAATACATAAATTAATAATACCTGGCAAAATGCCAAATCTCTGTCGCCTTGATAATTGTATTAAAGGATATTGGAGAGACTACTGTCTGATAAACCAATAATTGTATTAAAGTGTCTCGAAACGACGATACAAAGATAATAAAATCTATTTCATACTCCTTACTTTTTACTCATCAAATTGCTTCATATAAGAAGACTTCACTTCATCAGCTATATCAATATAAGGTTTCATAGCTTTGTAATCACTATGTCCTGTCCACTTCATAACAACACTGGGAGGAATTCCTTTTGCAAGAGCAGTACATATAAATGTACGACGACCGCAGTGAGTTCCTACAAGTTCATATTTAGGCTTTACCTCATCTATTCGCTTGTTACCTTCATAATGGGTGCTTTTTATAGGTTCATCTATTCCTGCTAATTTGCATAATGTATGAAGCCTCTTATTCATCTTCTGATTACTTATAATAGGCAGTACTTTTTTATCAGGAAAATGAATATCAGAATACTTGTCCAGGATAGCCTGTGATTTACTGTTTATCTCTATGGTTATTCTATCTGCTGTTTTTACAGTAACAATTTCAATCTTTCTATTGTGAATATCTTCCCATGTCAGATTATAGGCATCAGAATATCTTAATCCTGTATAGCAGCAGAATAGGAATACATCACGCACTGCTTCAAGTGATGTATATTTCTCTGGGATTTTAAGGTTTTCTACTTTCTCCAATTCCTCTTGTGTTAAGAATATGACACGCTTACTTGCACTCTTCAATTTAGGCTTGAAGTGTTCAAAAGTATGATTAGTATGATAGTCTTTCTCATAACACCAACGAAGATACCAACGTAAGAATCCAAGCTGTTTATTAATCGTGCTATTCTTCATACCTTTCTTTCCCATATAGTTTATGAAGTCGGCGATACCGTCTTCATTAAAATCTTCAAAGTTCAGTTTTTTATTAAACTCTTGTAAATGGTTACGTAAAGCTGCAAATTTTTCATAGGTCGCTGGAGTCCAATCATTGAGTTTGCCATTAACTTTCACAAACTCATCAAAACACTTCCAAAAATCGTTTTTCTTCTTTTTAGGTTTATTAATATCCACTTGATGCACATTTATAGTACTATCTTTTTTAAATGATTCTTCCGTGGTTAGAGGCTGTGGATTGGTCTTAGCATGAAAGGCATTACGCAATTCTTTAGGCGATGGTATGACCTGTCGTAACTCAAATTCACGAAAAACAGTAACCATACATGCACTCATCTGGGACAAATGCTCATTAAACTCATTAGTTACAGTTGTATTGCTATTTAGGGACATTATACGCTGTTGTCTATCGTCCCAATTCTCTTTTTGAATTACAAGTCCTGTCTGGAAATCCAGTCGATTCCCATTATATGATACACGCATACGAATCCTGTAACCAGCGTCTCTATAATTACGTATTGAAAATTTTATAGTTCTTTTTATAATCATATTTGATAACCTTTATTTCAAAGTTAATCAAATATACAGTTTTGCCCCACTTTTTGCCCCAATATTTCCCATTTGTAAAATAAAAACACTTTGTTGGTGAAGAACAGTTTTTTTATTGGTATTTTTGAACCCCCTTTATTTTGCCCCAAAGTTGCCCTACTTTTTGCCCCTCACTTTTTCAAAAAGTATTCGAACTATTACTATCAAGAAATAAAGTATCATATCAAATCATATCAGTAACTTTTTGTTGTTCAATGATTTTTGATATTATTTGATATAATTCTTTAATTATTTTGCATAGAAGTCCGTTTCCCTCTCTCTCCGCTTTAGGTACTCTGAACAGACCAACAGAGAAATCCTAACAAAAACGTAAGTATCATAGCTACAAGTAGTTATGATACTTTTCTTTTATATACATTCTTCTTCTTAGAGTACGTACAGAGGGCGTAAATACTCCCTAAATACTCTACAATGGCTACAATCTGGCTACACTTTTTGAGGCAAAATAAAAATTGTAGCCAAGAGTTCGTACAGAGTACGCATAGAGTACACGCAAATTGCTGTTATTCAAATAAATATGTCGAACTTTGCAGCGTGGTTACAGAAGTTTATCCTGCTAATAATTCAATCTTTTGGCTACAATTTTATTAGAAGCTGGCTACAATTATTGAATTTTGGCTACAACTTTCCTTTCCATGGCTACAATTAAACAACAGCAGCGCAAATGAAAACCATTTTCAGAGCAGTCTTCTATCTAAGAAGCAACTATGTGAACAAGGAGGGTAAAACACCCGTGATGTTGAGAATCTATCTCAACAACGAACGACTTTCCATTGGGTCAACAGGTATTGCCGTTCAGCAGTCGCAATGGGATAGTGAAAAAGAACGACTGAAGGGAAGGACTACAGAGGTCCTTTCTACTAATCTCGAGTTGGATAACATCCAAAGCGGATTGCAGACCATCTTCAAAAAGTTGGAAATGACAGATGCCATTTCTTTGGAGCGTATCAAGTCGGAGTATCTGGGCAAGAAAGAAGAGGTAGAGACTATGATGACACTCTTCGATAAGCATAACAAAGATATTGCCAAGCAAGTGGGCATATCTGTAAGTGCTGCCACTTTTCAGAAATATAATGTCTGCAAACGACACTTCATGACTTTTTTGCAGGATAAGTACAAACGTTCGGACATACGCTTGTCTGAACTCACCTATATTATCATACACGATTTTGATATTTATCTTCGCACAGTAGTTGGTCAGAACCCGAACACAGCTACCAAGACAATGAAAACTTTCAAGACAATTACGATTTTAGGAAGAAAAATGGGCGTAATCCATCACGATCCTTTTCTTAATCATCGCTTTCACCTTGAGCCGGTCAATCGTGGTTTCTTGACAGATGAAGAGATTTTGAAGATAGCCAATAAGGATCTGGGCATACAACGCTTAGAATTGGTTCGTGACTTATTCGTATTCTCATGCTTTACAGGTTTGGCGTACATTGATGTGGCCAACCTTACTCCCGAGAACATTGTTACCCTTGATGACAAACAATGGATAATGACAAAACGACAAAAGACGAGTGTTGCAACAAATGTTCTTTTATTGGATATTCCAAAGAATATTATCGAAAAGTATAATGTCAAGACCTATCGTGATGGTAAACTCTTCCCAATGCTAACCAATCAGCGAACCAATTCATATCTGAAGGAAATTGCAGATATTTGTGGTATTAAAAAGGACCTAACCTTTCACATGGCTCGCCACACATTTGCAACAATGTCATTGAGTAAAGGTGTTTCTATGGAATCAGTTTCTAAGATGTTGGGACATACTAACATTAAAACGACACAAATTTATGCCCGTATTACCAATAAGAAAATAGAACACGATATGGAACAATTGGCTGGCAAGTTAGACAAGTTCAATGTTGCTATGGGCATCAACTCAAAATAATGTACAACCCTAAACCAAGAAGATTATGACAACAACAAAGAAAGAGCTTTCTTACTTCGGTTTGAAGTTGGAAGCGTATCTCAGAGAGCATTATCCAGAGAGAGTGAATGAAAATACGTTTGTAACTGCTCGCGCAGACGAAGCATTGACAACTTACTGCGATGCTATAGCACAAGGTTTTTCTTACCCAGAGGCAGAGGTAATGGCAAGCGAAGTGTTATACCAAGGTTTGCACTTTTCCAAGTATGACACGCTTGTATCTGTCTTAGAGAATGAGTTCGAGAAAGAACTCCCTTCTCCTCTTCCAGAAAGATTAACACCTATGCTTCTGAAGAATAAGGCTGTGCAAAGCGTTTTCGACAAGTACGAACTGACAGACGACTTTGGTGCAAGCTCAGATTATGAGAAACTCTACACCGAACTGACAGGGACAATCGTTCTGCTCATTGAGGTTAATGGTCTGCCAACAGTCGATAGTGAGAACATGACTTGATGTAACACCATCGGGAGCTTTTGTAGTGTCAAGAGCCAAGATAAACGCTCCACTCCACACGACAAGAGTTTTGCAAACACTTGTCTTTTTTCGAGCATAGCTCTCAACAACTCGTGTGTAGTCTGCGCATCTTGTTATTGCTCTTGAACTATTAAAAGCTCCGATTATGAATACAATCATCATGAATCAAGACGTTCACACACCTGCCTTCATCAAGGCAGACGCATCGAACAAAACCGATAAAATCAAGCAGCAGTCGATTTCTCCCAAGCAAGTCCGCCGCTTCGGTTGGACACGCTTCATCGAACTCACTATCCTGCTTTCCGTCGTTATCGGTGTCATTTGGCTTATCTCGAAGATAGTAACGCCACAAGTCGTAACTGTCGTGTCAGTCATTGCAGGTTTTCTGATACTACGCTTTATAGTCAGGGTAATTCTAAAAGTAACATTTGCGCTGCTGAGCATTCTATTTTGGTTGGCTATTCTCTGTGCCATCCTGCTATGCGTGCTTTGAGAAGCACAGCTCTGTAAAACCTTTCATGTTATTTCATCAGGTGGTTATCTCGCATTTTGAGATAGCCACCTTTTCTATTTCCCACTACGAGCGTTGCACTTTTGCTTCTTTTCCAATGCTCCACGATATGCGATGACAAGAAGACGGATGCTGTTCCCTTTTTATCCGCAAAGGTAGTACGGGGCTTGTGGCTTTCAAAAGGTCTGTGCCGCTTGGTTTGTCTGGAAAATCTCCACACCTACGGGTTGTATTTTCCGCCAAAACCTTGTGCAAGCCCACCCCGCTACCTCTTTTTTGCTACAAAAAGGAATCAGCATACTCCGATCTTTGGACGCATAAAAAAAATGTCGCTATGGATAAGCAAAAAGTAAATACAACATCTTCGATGAACAGCAAAGGATATAGCTCCTCCTCTCATTACCGCATTAACCCTGTGGCTGAAAAAAGTGAGCAAGTGTTGGCAATTAAGTTTGTACAATGGGACGTTCCCCCATTGGAGAGCCTTTGTAATAGCAAAGTATATCTCCTACGTATGAAACTCAATCGTGGCGAGTGTATGAGCCGTGAGGAAAAGAATTGGCTATGTGAAGCGGTGAACTCAAACACCTATTTCCGAACAGCCGTCCCACTGCAAGGCTATCGCTTTGACTTCTTTGACGTGCTGAAGAAATACCTTGTCAATCAGTACGGACAATGGACAGAGTATTACGCACCCGACAGAACAAGCCTAAGAGCCTACCTATATGGACGCATCAATCAAATAGTAGAAATCCCAAAATACTAAGCAATATGAAAGGAACAGAACATTTCACACGGACAATAGCCGAGTATCTTAATCAGCGTGCTATGACAGACCCATTGTTTGCCCCTAACTTGATGAAGCCGAACAAGAATATCGAGGAGTGCATCACCTACATTCTTAATGAAGTGCAGAAAAGCGGTTGCAACGGCTTTGATGATGATGACGAGTTGTTGAGAGCTTAGCTCGAAAAAATCTTCTCTATGGCTGTTCACTACTATGATGAGGACGATGTAGAGGTGGGTAAGGCTATTTCTTGCCAAGTTGCCGTTAATCACATTGTAGAACTCACGGAGGAAGAAAAAGCCGAAGCAAGGCAGGAAGCCATTAAGCAATATCAGCGTGAGGAACTTGCCAAGTTACAGAGCCGTAACGCACGAGTGAAGAAGACCGAGAACATAGCTACCCAAGTACAACCATCACTATTCGATTTTTAAGCCTATGAAACCGAGAAACAAATTTGAAAAGGCGGTTTTGGAACAAAGCAAGTATCTTCGCCCGATAACCAAGACACAAAGCAAGTGGGCATTCCGTGAGTGTATTGACCACTTCGCCTACCACTTGCCAAAAGGTCGCACCACTTGTATGGATTGTGGGCATAGTTGGATAATGAACAAACATAGAGAAACTTGCACTTGCCCTCATTGCAGGGCAAAGTTGCAGGTCAAGGAAACCTACGAGCGCAAGTTGCAGCAGAAGCAGTATTACACTATACTTACCACTTGTGGAGAGTTTCAAGTATTACGTATGTTCCTACTTATTGTGGGTATGGAGAAAGGTTACAAAGCACAGACTTCTATAATTGAGATTGGGCAATATTGGTGGAATATGCAGGGACGAAAAGCCGTGGTTGCCATACAGAGGGTATTGGGACACTATGTTGATACATTTTCCTATTATAGTCCTATGGCGATACGCAACGATAATGAAGCCTATCAGCATATTGCCTACTCACCGATATATCCGAAGTTCAAGGTTACAGACATACTTCGTAGAAATGGTTTTAAGGATAATTTCTATGGTATCGTGCCTACCCAACTTATTCCTGCATTACTTACAGACAGCCGAGTGGAAACATTACTAAAAGCAGGTAGCACAGACCATTTACGTTACTTTCTTGGCAACAAGAGAACTTTTGAAGAACTATGGCAATCCTACAAAATTGCAGTCCGTAACGGCTATGAGATAGCAGACATTTCCCTTTGGAGTGATTATGTAGATACACTTAGAAGATTAGGAAAGGATATTCATAATCCAAAATATTTATGCCCAACAGACCTTAAAGGCGAACACGACCGCAGACACGAGGAACTTCTCAAACTGCGTGAAAGGGAGGAGATAGAACAGAAGCAAAAGAAGGCAATCGAAGACGAAAAACGCTTCAAGGAACTCAAATCCAAGTTTTTCGGTATCTGTTTTACAGACGGCACAATCCAAGTCCACGTATTAGAGAGCGTGCAGGAACATTTGGAAGAAGGTGTATCAATGCACCATTGCGTATTTTCTAATGCATACTACCTTAAGGAAGACTCCCTTATCCTTTCGGCTACCATTGAAGGCAAGCGAATAGAAACCATTGAAGTATCATTACGAACTTTGGAAGTGGTGCAAAGTCGTGGGGTATGCAACAAGAATACGGAATATCACGAGCAAATTGTAAACCTTGTCAATGCCAATCGAGGTCTTATAAGCCGAAGAATGAAAGCAACAGCATAAAGTATGAACCATTAAATTATCAGAGATATGAAGACAGAGATTGAGGACATCATCTACAACTATGCGGATGAATTGAAAATTGGCGGACAAGGTGAAAGCCAAATACTGCATATTCTCATTAGGGTTATTAATTAACCATATCCAAATCTACAGAAGAGGTTTGTCAGTTTCTTCAAAAAGGGTCTACCTTTTCGGCAAAAAAGGTAGACCTTTTTAATTGAAAAGGTAGACCCTTTTGACGAAAAAGGTAGACCCTTTTCTGATAATAGGTAGATAGTTTTACTCATTTAGGTGAACCCCTTTGCGAAAAAGGGTTGATAAGTGTCAAAAGAAATATGTGCTTTTCTTGGAGATAATCAAGAAATTTCTTACCTTTGTGATATAAATCTATTAACAAGTTGAGGAGGATAAAGCCCCAGCCTCCAAAGGCTTAACAATCGGGGGCAACACTAATGACTATGGCGAACAGACCCATTGCTTATACGCTAAAGGAGCGTAAAGGAACAGTTGGAAATTTGAAAGGGAAAATCGTTCTGCAGGCACATCCTACAGGACGAAAGAGAGTTGATCATCGTAGTTTCTGTGATGAAGTGGCACATGCTACAACGTTCACAGGTGCAGAAGTCGAGGCTGTTCTCAGACTTGCAGCTGAGATAGCAAAGAAGCACGTTGAGAACGGAGACATTGTAGACTTCGGAGACATCGGGACACTTACACCTTCTTTCCAGAGTAAATTGGTTGAGAAGGGAAAAACGGAGTTCAACCCAAAGGTTCATATTACGAAACCTGTGGTACACCTCACTCCCTCAAAGAAGTATTTTACACTTACTGGCGTGAGCTACGAGCGTGTTTCTGCACCTGAAAAGGAAACTAGGAAGCCAGTTGAGAATCATTCTCAATCGGGACCAGAGATTGCAGAGCCATAAGGGGGACGAACGAGCGTGACTTTCTAATATTTACATTGATGCGTGGAGCACATTGTCTCCACGCATCAATTTTATTTGTTAGTATAACTACTGTTTTACAAATCCATTCTTATAAAAGTCATACCAAGCTGCAATCTTTTCCGAGGTATTGGCTTTCAGAAGTAAGAGCATTTCACGAGTGAACTCCAAATGACCAGTAATATTTGCTGTAACGATATTCTTATCACTCACAGCCTGTGCGTTTGCATATCCTGTTTCGTTCGTGTATCTTTCACCACCCCATTGTTTAAGTTGGTCGAGACCATTACCCGTATGTTTTACGTTGTTCAAGAAGCCATGAGCACACAGAAACGATGCTCCGTTGCATATCGCTCCTACTATTTTACCCTTATCCAATGCTTCTTGTACCAATGGCGCAACAAGTTCTGCTTCAGGAGAATTCCATCGATTGCCACCGATAAGGACTAAGGCTGCATAGTCTTTGGGCATATTCTCAAAAGAATAATCAGGTAACGTTTTGAATCCACCAATGGAACAGACTGCATCTAATGTCGGAGCAACTGTATGCACTCTGTACTTGATTTCACTACCTGGTATTACGCCAACATGAAGGGCTGTAGAGAGAAAAGCACCTTCCCAATCTGTGTACTCATTCAATAAGACGAAGAGTACCTTTTTTGTTTCTTTATTCATTGCTTATCCTATTTAATCGTAATACAAAGTTACAATTTTTCAGCAAAATAGAAACAACATCATAGGAATAATTCTTGGTTTAATATAGTCAGATGATAAAGAACAACGCAAACTCAACCTTTCGGCGTTTGACTAACCCATTCAAAACCTTTCCCTTGTATCGGCAGAACGAAACATACTCCTGATAGAAGTTCCTGTCTCCCGACTCTATCTTTCGCAACAGTCTACTCTTAGGGTACTTGCCATATCCAAGCAATCTCCCCACACCCACATTATAGGCAAGCAAGGTCAGCAGCAGCGCATCCTTGCCATACCCTTTGAAGTGTTCAAAGCATTTCCAAAGGTCGGCACGGAGCAGGGAGTCTGCCTGCCGTTCCGTCATATCCGCTGTGAAACGCTCTCCCCGTTGCAGCTGATGCCCATAGCCAACATACGGATAATTCTTCCAGCCGTGCAGTCCCTCAAAGTATTTCACTACGACAATTATGAATACAACTTTATTATGGAAAGTCTTTTTCTAATTCCAATTGAAAATACGAATATCCACGTAATATGAATTTCTCTACTTTACATTATAACTTTCCATAATAAATACGGTCTAATAATATAACGTGAGTTCGACGAATTATAAATGTCTATAAATTTGGTGATTAGCGAAATTTGTTGTAACTTTAAGGAGCTAATATACAAACAGTTACAAACAAAAATCGCTATGATCACCGAGGACAAAGTTACTGAAATATTTTGTATGGCAGATGACTTCTGCAAGTTTTTTGATGCAATGACA
>NZ_KB898335.1:0-254 GCF_000377625.1 Prevotella veroralis DSM 19559 = JCM 6290
CTTATAGCCCACATCTTAATATTGCCGAGACTCTTTGGCGCATCCTCAAGGGGAAATGGCTCAGACCTGTGGATTATCTCTCAACAGATGCCCTGTTCTATGCCACAAACAGAGCCTTGGCAGCAATCGGGGCTGGACTCAAAATCAATTTTACCCATATAGCTTAGTATAAATTAATTCTTACGACCTACTTATGGCTAAGAGTTGTGATTTGCTTGAAAATATGTACCTTTGTGGTAGCAACAACAACTCGC
>NZ_KB898335.1:3105-92891 GCF_000377625.1 Prevotella veroralis DSM 19559 = JCM 6290
TTTCTGAATATCAATAAGATCGTTAGTTGTTAGAAGAAAATAAAAGTAATACCACTAAACAAAATCCCACTCGTGTAGAGTGGGATTTTCGTTTTCTATAAATTCTGTATTAGAATAGTTCTAGCTGTTGTCCTGGAGCATTGGGTGGTTTAGGCTTCTCACCATAGAAAAGTTGGATATTAGCAAATTGCTTATCAGTAATACACAATATTCCGACTTTTCCGTGTTTAGGGAGGCAAGCTTTCACACGCTTTATATGCACCTCTGCATTCTCCACACTTGCACAATGACGGACATAAATGGAGAACTGAAACATTGTAAAACCATCTTTCATCAATGATTTACGGAAGTCAATATATGCTTTCTTTTCTTTCTTTGTTTCTGTTGGTAAATCGAAGAATACGAGAATCCACATAATTCGATATTCACTAAAGCGGTAAAAGCTGACCATAATAAATAAATGTTACATCTCTGGATAACTAATACGACGAGTCTCCCCAGAAAAGCATTTAGCAAGCGAAGCTGTAGTTTGCTGAGCTGCTATCATCAATGGGCTACGTTTACCATTCACGACAACATCTATCATTGGGATACTCAATAACTCCATCTTTAACTCTTTTGAAAGAGAAGAGACATTGTCAAATCGATGAAGAATATCAATAACCAGTTGATCAACATAAGGACGGTAGGGCTCCATAATATCATCAGCAAGACAATAAGCATTGTAACGATTATGATGGTGTATACCCAGAGTCGGTAATAATCCACTCCCAACTAAAGACCTTGCAATAACAGCCCGTAGAATGGCATACCCGTAATTCAAGAGGTTATTGGGTGGAGTCCCCTCTCTATCACGTACAAAATCAGGAAAGTCAAGGAAAAGATTACGCCAGTAATAAGCGGCTGCTCTTGCTTCAAGATTGTCGGGATCACCACTACGTACATCATTTGACCATACACACATGCAACGTGTCTCTTTATCGGTATTAGACCTTAAGACACATTCTTGATTAAGGATCTTCTGCTTCACAGTCTGTTGCCATAACTGTTTACGCAATGGAAGTGAAGAGTCAAGTTGGGAACGGAATCGTTCATTTTGAGTTTTATGACCACATAAAGGAAGTAGTAATCCAACAGGCATACTTTTGGGATCGCATGTTATGACGGCACAATTATTTTCTAAAAGCGCATCAAGTACACCAGAAGTAACTGTTATACGACGATTATCAAGTATCACCACCCCGATATCTTCTATCGGGATGGTGCGCTCAGCTTCCTTCTTCATAACTTCGGGCAAATTTCCGTTAACTTCTACTTCTGGTAGATGCAATACTAACTGCTCATTACGGAGACTCAGATAGATAGGGTTACTGAAACAAAGCGTTTTCTTTATCATAAGCAAATAAGATTGTTACTAAATAACTTTGATGACGTTCCCTAAGCGATCTACCTCAAGTTTCAAGCAGACAGCCTTGATCATCTCACCTGTTATTGCTTTCTCCATCTTATTAAGAGAGGAATATTCCATTTTATTCACAATACTAATTGCGACCCGAGAAGGAATAAACATACATTGAATCCCAGTAGAACTAACCATTTTATAAATTCTTTCTTTATCTAAAGAACATATATCAGAATGTATTTCTTCTTCCATCGGTACATATACCAAATCATTTGGTGACAGGTAGAACTTCAAAAGTATTCCTTTATCATTCTTCTCTGGAACAGGACTAAGTCCTTGCTTCAAGCGTTCAACGACTTCATTTAGAGGGATCGTTTTATAACTACGTTTTCCTTCTTCATCTTCATAGATTGCAAAATAAAGATTTGTTCCCTTTTGAGCCTCAACATATTTAGCAGACTTATTGCCACTTTGTCCGACAGGATACTTCGCACCCATCGGCTCAAACAATCGTACTTTAAGAATTGGCTGATGCTGCTTCCCATCATTATAAAGAGAAATGTTCTGATTCATCTCCATTATACCTTCTGGTGTAAAAGCAACGTTAGGATCTCCACCTTTTGCCTGAAGATAGTTTTTCAATATCTTTTGAATGCCTGTATCGGTAATACTATCAATATGTTTGCTATCAAATGACGTATCTAAAGATTTCCTTGTCGCAACTAATTGTTCTTTTTCATCACTAAACTGCCATACTTCAACTTTTTCTATCTTCTGCATATTCAATCGGTAATTGATACTCTTAAAGTGAGCAAGCAATTGCCGAGTATTAAAATTTTTCTTTACCAATTTATTAATATAGTCACGCAGATCCTTATCACAAATAGCAGGAATATTCTCTAAAGCATCTTTCAACTTCACAGTAACTTTACGACGAAGATTGACATGTCCAAAGACTGTCTCTTTATGCATAGGCTTCCTTATTGCCCACATATCATCGCCTCTCTGCTCTGCTATAACCTTCTTTCCTTCTACATCATATCGCTCATAATAATTCGTTGCTTTATTAATAATACGAACATAATTCTTGAAACTAACTATCACATCTTCTAATGCAGCAGTAGCATCTTGTGTGAATGTTTTCCACGGTTTACGAATAGTTCTGTTCTTATCACAAAGTTTTTGCCGCAAGTCCTCACGCTTCTTAGGATTGTTTGCAGACTCATTATTTAGATAGTTTATTATGTTGCGAGAGGTACACGCAATTACAAGCGCATCCATTGCATGATGACGGTGATCGATACGTTTCTTATTAAACCCACGTTGTAGCTCTAATGGAACGGCTGTTTGGAAGACTCTTTTACCATCCTTATTCTCCCATTGTCCAAAAGCCTCCGTACCCGTAAGTCTATTTAAACGCTCAAAACGAGGATATACTATTTTGTTCCAAACATCATTTAATCCCCAGTCTTTCTTCAATCTATCTGTAATACCTCCCGAACAAGACACGACAAACTTTGATGTAGCTTCTTCTTCTCCTTCTGCACGAACAATATTAGAGAGCAAAGCCTTTACCACCTTACTTATATATCTACTGTCATTCATCTGACGATTAAGGAATTCTTGTGGTATATCCTCCAGTAGAAGATTCTCTCTTTTACGTTTATTGTGCGCATAATGGTCGTTTACAAAAGCCTTATATTCACTTTCACTGAGAACCTTTACATCACCCAACATTGTGCAATGAATGATCTCTCCACCATGATTCTTTATGAATTCATATCCTAACATGTTATCTTTCAGACTATTTACCTCTGATTCACAAATAACTTTATTACTAAAGGAGTCATCAAAATAACGACTTTGTGGAATAACATGTTCTATTTGATATGCTGAAGTAAAAAGCTTTGTAAGAGAAATCGACTTACCTGTATAAGGCGAACGATACTTCTGTTCAAGCCATAACTTATATCGTTGGAGTTCCTTCGCAGAAGGTTGAGCCATGGTTGATATCTTTGTTATCTCTGTAAAGTCCTTATCATCCTTGGTCAATTCCTGTAAAACTCCCTCTTCATAGATACGCAACTTCTCCTGTTGCATTGGGGAATAAGGGCGCACATCTTTAATATTAGGATCATTTTTCAACTCCAATAGTAGACTTTTAATTCGGAGATTCGTATTCTCATTACGCAGAACATTCTCAGAGATACGGGCACGTTGGTCGGCAGTGCTCTTCATATTTCGACCTAATTCCACATGAATCTCATCTATATGTCCTGCTTCTTTCCAAATATCGTGTACTGTTCGAAGCGTCTCTAAAATACACTGTTCAACTATCGGATTACGAAGAGAATGCTGTTTAAAGCCATTGATATATGCCAAAAGACTTTCAGGAGTTTCCCAATGTTGTATTTCTGCAGCCTCTGAATGACGTCCATATACAACATAACAAGCCAACCATACTGGTAACCCTTGGAAATCTGACAATTGATTATATGAAGAAACAGAAGCACTTATCTTCTCTTTAAGTTTCTCATCTATATCTCCTTGCAGTATCTTAGTGATATTCCCCTTTGTTGTATCACAAATATCTGTTTCTCGCCAAAGGCTTCCCATTCGCATAACAGCTAAGAGTTTCTTTATTGCCTTTTCTGAGTAAGCACCATACTCTCTCTTGAAAGGCTTAACTTTCAAGAAGGATTCAACAAACGCATCATCATCTTTTAGCTTGCGCAATGCCTCCTTTGTCTCCTCTTTCGACTCAACTGAATAAAGTAAATGCCATAACCGATATTCTTGTCCAGGCTTCTCTAACCAAGAATGATCGATTCTTGCTCTATCAAGAGCAAGCAGTAATTCATGCCGTGTTTCATTACAAGGATATTTCTTCTCTTTGTCTTCTATATAGTTCCAGCGAATAGGGAAAACTTTCTCCGAATTAACTGTTATCTTCTTCAACTTGAAGAACTCTTTCAGTAATGTTTCTTGATTTATTTCCTTTCGGTCATTAAGATAGGCAAACAAACTCACATAATGATCCTGAGTAGGAAGATAATCAGCTGTGACTTCCTTGTCATCAGCTTTGTTAAAGAGACGGAGATTGGATATAAACTGCCACAAACGGAATTCTTGATAATAAGGATTCGACTTCGCAATACACTTAATTCCCTGTCGTTTTATCTCCCCTGTCTCTTTATCTACATATTTATAGGCTTCGTATGGACATTCTGCTATCAATGATTTCTTTGTCTTTAATGGTCTCTGATAGAAGATGAGGTCTTCCAAAAGTAGATAGGCAAGATCCTTTGTCAACAGACTATTGCGATGAGGTTGATTATTCTTATATAATTCTTGAGCACATTTATTCAAATAATCTCCGCTACGTAATTCTTCATGATATTTACTTTGCTCACAAAGAATCGCATATAGTTCTTTCTTATAATATTTACGTTCTATCGTACGAATAAACTTTCCACGAATCTTATCAGATGGTTCTGCCAAGAGATGATCATATACAAAAGCCCCCACTGTCATTTTAGAAGAATCCAACAGCTTTTCCGTTCGTTTTTTTCGAAGTCCCCAATCATCCTCACTTGGAGAGCGGAAAGATCGTTTGACATCTCCATTCTTATCCTTTTTGAGAGTTATTCCATCTTTTTCATATTCAGTCGTGACAATAAACTCTCTGATCTTACCAACCCAATCATCCAACGGAATCTTACTCTGACGACGATAGATCCAACCATTCTCTAACTTAACATTGTACCAAGTATTCCCATTCTTACCCTCTTCATCAGCCTCTACACCTACGACTTTTAACTCATAATACTCCTCACACTTCGTAGGGTTATCATCATCTTCCTCTCCACGCAATTGATAATAACCACGTTTCTGATTGAAATTTAGTAGTATCCATGCAAGTTCTTCTTTCCGAATAGGCTGGCTAAGGGCTTTCTTACGAAGATAATAAATAGTCCAGTCGAGTGGAATCTTCTTCCCATCAGAAACCAATGATGGTTGACTTTTAGCAAAGTCTGCCATCATCTCATGGAAAGATTCCATAAAAAGGAAACGCATAGACCCATCCTCTTTGCGCTCCCAAGCCAACTTTGGTTCACCATGATTCAAAAACTTACCATAAGTCGAAGGCTCATTCTTATTCCAACCTATGGCACTATCATAGTGAGGAGGTAGATATCCAAGGACATGCAAGACCCTATGTAAACGCTCACGGCGTAGCAAAGAGCGTTCTCTTATCCTTCGTACTCCACGAAACCCAGTACGCACCGAGGTCTGAGACTCCGTCACACCCTTATCAAAATTACCAAGAACATCTTGGCTCATAGGGATAATACGACTACCAAGTTTAATGTCTCTCAAGTAATTACCGTTGTCATCAACGCAGACTTTAGCCCAACCAATACTATTGGTTCCCAAGTCTAAACCAAGAATTGTTGTCATTTTCTTCTTGTTTTGTTTGGTTTTTAGTTATTTAATTCCTATATTTGCACTCAGATATTTTCAAGCAAGTCACAATAAGGATTATTCCGTTGTGAAAACAAACAAGGTGGGGCAACTCACCTTCTTTCGTTTTATAGAGACAAAGGTAATACTTGTTTCATAAACCTACAACTATTTCCCCGCTCTTTTTTAAGAATTATTACGTCCAGTATTTATATGTAATTTACCTTTAACTATTCATATTATCACAGAGTTTTAGGATATTTTATTTCCTATATCCATATACTCTTTTGATATACATCCACTTTGATTCCATCTGTTTTGTCGTATGATTTTACAACATAATCGTCTCCGTTTATCCCCTTAAAAACCTAATTTATTTTTAATTCAACTTGCTGTCACTTTTAACAATTACCATAACTCGTTTATTATCAGAAGTTTAATCTCAGTTAATTTGTGACAGTAATGACAGCAAAAATAATTTGAATGCTTCCTCAAACATAGTCTGACAGACTATGGGAAAGTCTAACGGAAGATCGTTAGGGAAAACCTTTTAAATTTGAGAGGGCGTTTCCTTGATAGAAAGAAGGCGTTTCTTGGTGTCAAAGAAGGCGTTTCCTTGATAGAAAGAGGGCATCTCTTGGTGTCAAAGAGGGCGTTCCTTGGTATCAAGGGGAATACCATCCTACAATGTAGAAAGAGATTAATTTATAGAAAAAGGGCATCATGCAATCTATAATTCAATTATTTTGTGTAAGTTTGCATATTATGAAACAGAACCTCAGAAAGATATATCTTATATGCTTATTCACCCTTATTACGGCAGTAGTAGGAGCCAGTAATGATGGGAAAAGCTTCATTAGTTATCCTGGCGGGAAGTGTTATATGTTTCGAGTAACGCTTCGCGACAAGGCTGAATCGCCTTATTCTTTGGATAAACCGAGGCTTTTCTTATCCGAAGCTGCACTGAAACGGCGTGAGAGGCAGCACCTTCAACTTGACTCAACTGACCTCCCTGTGTCGCCAACATACATTCAGAAGATACGCAAAGAAGGTGGGAATGTGGTCGCAATAAGCAAGTGGAACAACTCTGTCTTAGTGCGTGGCAATAACAGACAGACGTTAGAAGATCTCAAGGTGTTGCCTTTTGTGAGAGACAGCAAGCTCGTTTTCACCTCTCCCGACTCGATCCGTCCGTTGTCACAGCGCGTTCGCTATCGTCCAGACTTGCAAGTACTCGACTCCACCATACATGATTATTATGGTATGGGAAAGGCACAGTTGGAGAATCTCAATGGTCGGAAGTTGCACAACATGGGCTTCCAAGGACAGGGAATGACCATCGCTGTGCTTGATGCAGGCTTCATGAACGTGGATAAAATGCCTGCTTTTAAGAATGTCAACATCGTTGGAACGCATAATTTCGTTGCTGGTTATGATGCCGATGTGTACAAGGAAATGGATCACGGAACGAAGACTTTATCCGTTATAGCAGTCAATCAGCCCTCTACCTTCGTAGGTTCTGCACCGAAAGCGAGCTTTTGGTTGTTGCGTTCGGAGGATTATCTTACAGAGAGTTCGGCGGAGGAAGACTACTGGATAGCCGCTGCTGAGTTTGCTGACTCCGTCGGTGTCGATGTCATTAGTTCGTCTTTAGGCTATCACGGCTTCGATGATAAGAGTCTAAACTATCATTATTCCGACCTCAATGGACTGACGGCACCCATCTCAAAGGCGGCTTCCCTGCTTGCATCCAAAGGCATTATCCTTGTCAACAGTGCGGGGAATGATGGCATGGGACCGTGGAAGAAGATCAATGTACCAGCCGATGCGCATGACATACTCACGGTAGGTGCGATTGCACCAGACGGCATTAATGCTGCTTTCTCATCGATTGGTCCAACGGCAGATAATCGAGTGAAACCAGACGTAATGGCGTATGGTTGTCCAACAAATGTGGTATCGGGTAGGGGATATATAACGCCCGATACGGGTACATCCTTTGCCTGTCCGTTGGTGGCAGGGATGGTTGCTTGCTTGTGGCAAGCCGCTCCTAACACGTGTGCAAAGGACTTGATAAAGGTGATTCGGCAGACATCTGATAATCATCTGAAGCCTAATAACATCATGGGTTATGGTGTTCCCGATTTCATGGAGGCGTATCGCCAAGTGGTATTGCCTAAGGATAAGTAATGTAATTTACACCTTTTATATATATAGAAGCACACATGACGACAAAAGCACTCACCCTCTATGAACTGAACGCATTGGTATCGGATGTTATCAGTAGCACCTTATCGCGTTCTTACTGGGTTGAGGCTGAATTGTCCGAAGCACGTGAGAGCCGTGGACACTGTTATATGGAACTGATCGAGAAGGACGCTCGTGGCAATGTTCCCATTGCACGTGCTCAAGCCAAGTGTTGGCATAACGTGTGGGCGGAGATACAGCCTTCTTTCATCAAGATAACGGGTCAGACGATCCATGCAGGTATGAAAGTTATGTTGCTTGTGCACGCTCAGTTCCATCCTCAATATGGGTTTTCTTGGATTGTAGATGACATCAATCCCGAGTTTACCATGGGCGACATGATGCGCAAACGACAGGAGATTATCCGACAGCTAAAGGCAGAAGGCGTCTATGACTTGCAACGCGAATTGTGCTTGTCGATGTTTGCTCAACGCATAGCCGTCATCTCCTCCGAGACAGCAGCAGGTTATGGCGACTTTTGCAATCAGTTACTTCATAACGAGTTTGGGCTTGCCTTTCATGTAGAGCTGTTCCCCGCAGTGATGCAAGGAGACCGGGTTGAACAGAGCATTATCAATGCTTTGAATCTAATTAACGAACGGGAAGAGGATTTCGATTGCGTTGTTATCATCCGAGGAGGCGGTGCGACAGCCGATTTAAGTGGTTTTGACACCTTGAATCTGGCGGAGAATGTGGCTAACTTCCCACTCCCGATAATCACAGGAATTGGTCACGAACGTGACGAGAGTGTGCTGGATATGGTTTCATTCATGCGTGTGAAAACCCCAACAGCAGCTGCCGCTTACCTCATCAATCAGTTGGCTGCAACGCTGGCAAGGGTTGAGAACGCACAAGCAAGCATTGTTGAGGCTGTTCAACGTAGGTTAGAACGGGAGAAGATGCACATACAACACATTGCAACTCACATTCCTATGCTCTTTTCTGTGGTGCGTACTCAACAGGAAGCACGGCTCGATAGTCTTGCACAAAGGTTGGTGAATAGGATGAAGGAAAGGCTTTCTAAAGCCCGTTACGACCTTGATTCGATGATGCGATATGCTATTCCTACCCTTGTAGGATGCCTTTCTAACGAGCAACGTCGCATAGATATGCTCGCTCAACGTGCCCAACTGATGGATCCGAAGCTGCTTTTAAGTCGAGGATATAGCATTACCTTACACAATGGGAAGGCTGTTCGCAATGCCTCACAACTGAAGGCTGGAGACGTTATCACCACTCGCTTTGAGCAAGGAGAGGTGGAGAGTGTGGTAAGGAAATAGCTCGAAGGAACCCTTTAAACCCTTTAATACAATCAAGAAGATGAAAGAAATGAAATATGAAGACGCCGTTCAGCAACTCGAGAGCATAGTTGACAAGATGGAACGAGGCGAACTCGATGTTGATTCAATGGCTGCTCAACTGAAGCAAGCACAGGCTCTTGTGAAGCTGTGTAAGCAGAAGCTCAAGCACACCGACGATGAGATTCAGAAGCTGTTAGCCAATCAGTAGCAATAAAGCGAACGATGGGTTGCAGGGAAAGATAAATTTGTTTACTTTTGCATTAGGCTATGGCAGGATGCAATTAAATACTTATATGATATGAAAGATATAGATTGGAAGAGTTTGACATTCGGTTATCTACGCACCGACTACAATGTTCGTTGTTATTACCGAGACGGTAAGTGGGGCGAAGTAGAGGTCTGTTCGGATGAGTACTTGAAGTTACACATGGCTGCAACGTGCCTCCACTATGGTCAAGAAGCATTCGAGGGACTAAAGGCTTACCGCTGTCCTGATGGCAAGGTACGCGTCTTCCGAGCAGAAGAAAACGCTGCCCGATTACAGAGCACAGCCCGTGGTATTGTCATGCCAGAGGTTCCGACCGAGCTATTCGTTGATATGGTGAAGAAGGTGGTACGCCTCAATCAAGAGTACATCCCACCTTATGAGAGTGGAGCAACGCTCTATCTGCGCCCGTTACTATTTGGTATTACAGCAGGCGTGGGCGTTCGTCCGGCAACAGAATATTGTTTCTTGATCTTTGCCACACCAGTAGGTCCTTACTTCAAAGGTGGTTTCTCTTCCAATCCATACGTCATTGTGCGTGACGTGGATCGTGCTGCTCCACTGGGAACAGGCATGTTTAAGGTGGGAGGAAACTATGCCGCTTCATTGAGAGCCAATAAGATGGCGCATGAAAAAGGGTATGCTTCGGAGTTCTATCTGGATGCTAAAGAGAAGAAATATGTTGATGAGTGCGGTGCAGCTAACTTCTTCGGAATCAAGAATAACACCTATGTTACGCCGAAGTCAACGTCTATCTTGCCTTCAATCACTAATAAGAGTCTCATGCAGATAGCCGAAGACTTGGGCATGAAAGTCGAACGCCGACCTGTTGCGGAGGATGAGTTAGACAGCTTCGAAGAGGCTGGCGCGTGTGGTACTGCAGCTGTTATCTCACCTATTTCACACCTTGATGACTTGGAGACAGGTAAGGTTTACAACTTTGGAGATCAACCGGGACCATGGTCAAAGAAGCTCTATGAGACCCTTCGTGGCATACAATATGGTACGATCGAAGACAAACATGGATGGACAACCGTCGTTATTGAGTAAGCAAGAGGGCGTTTTTAGAATATAATCAGTCTATTGATAGGATCCATCGTAAGCAACATTTAGTATATAAAATATTTGGTGTTGTGGTGATAAAGTGGTACTTTTGCAGATGGAATTATTGTAAAGACTGACACAAACAAAGTTTATTTATAATAAAGAAAGGCATTACAATGAGTATTACAAGTAAGATGCAAGATGCGTTCAACACGCAGATCATAGCAGAACTCTATTCATCTAATCTTTATCTCCAGATGGCTTGCTGGTTCCGTAAAGAGGGCTGGAAGGGCTTCTCCAGTTGGATGTACAAGCAGGCAGAAGAGGAGCGTTCACATGCCATGGACATGGCTCAGTTCGTTCTACATCGTGGTGGTGAGGTTGTGTTGACAGCGATAGATGCAGTCAAGACAAGCTGGTCTGATCCTAAAGAAGTATTCGTTGACACATTGGCACATGAGCAGAAAGTAACTGAATCTATCAATCGCTTGGCTGATGTAGCAGATGAGGAAAAGGATCGCGCATCGCAGAACTTCATCGCAAAATACATCGATGAGCAGGTTGAAGAGGAGCGTAATGTACAAGACATACTCGATTCCTTCTCTCACTTGTCAAGCCATGCTATTGCACACATCGATAGCAAGTTAGGCGATCGTAAGTAATTTTTAGACTCTACCTAGCCTCCCCCAAGGGGAGAAAAGGAGCCTCACCCCTAACCACAACCAGCCTCACCCCCAGCCCCTCTCCGAATGTTAAAACCTCCCCCCACCCCTCCCAAGGAGGGGAGTGCCTAGCGGGAGTTAGTTAGGGAAAAGTCTCTTTAATTCAAAGAGGGCGTTTCTTCGATGTGAAGAGACGCCCTTTTCATTGCAAGGAAACGCCCTCTTCAAAGCGAAGAAGGCGTTTCTTTGTTTTGAAAGGGGCGTTCCTTTAATTAAAGATAATGCCACACTGTAGGAACAGACGCCCTCGTCTGTCCGCATAGGGGAAGCTGCTTGTTATGTAAGGTGGAATGTTGGAGCGGACAGACGAGGGCGTCTGTCCCTACTTTGTGGTGATCTATAGCACAGAACAAACAACTCGTTTACTTGTCAACTATCAACTCGTCAACTCGAACTAATCATAATTTTGAATTACACTTGGGCGTCAGCTTCTGTGGATTCCAATGTTCCTTTAGGAACTCTGTGTCGCCTTGCGGCTTCGTGTCATCCATGTATTCCGTGTTAAGGAAAGCCTCTCCCCCGCCCCCTCTCCGAATGGAGAGGGGAGTAAATAGTATTGTTTTCCACAGAACAAGCAACTCGTCAACTTGTTAACCAGTCTACTTATCCACTCTACCTAATCATAATTTTGAATTGTGAACTTTGAATTTTGAATTAAAGAAAAGCCTCCCCTAACTTGCTTCCGTTAGGCACTCCCCCCCTTGGGGGAGGCTGGGAGGGGTTTTACAACAGCGGACTAAGCAGGCGAACAACCGACTCCCACAATCGTTGCAAGAAAGGTCTCTTGATCAAACGGCGCACATCTTCTAAGTCAAGGCTGCCGGATTGATCCTTTAAAAATACTTCTTTCACACGCAGAGCGATCTCTTTATCATAGAAGAAAGCGTTTGCCTCAAAGTCATTCTCAAAGCTCCTGAAGTCGACGTTGGTAGATCCTATGGTCGCCATGGCGTCATCTGAGACCAGAAGTTTCGAATGATTAAAGCCCTCGCGATACAGAAGTATTTTCACACCAGCCTTTGCTGCCTCCATAACATACGACCTCGATGCCCACTCAACAACCTTTGTATCGGTCTCATAAGGTATCATCAGGCGCACATCAACACCCGACAACGCTGCCACACGCATGGCAAAGAGGATGGGATTTGTTGGTAGGAAGTAAGGCGTTTGCATGTAGACATAATGCTTCGCATTGGTTAGTATGCGCACATACCCTTGTTCGATCTCTGGCCAAAGACTTGTTGGACTACTCGTAACCACCTGCACCAAGTTGTCATTCTGCCCTATGATGATCTCCGGATAATAGCTCCGTTCGGTGATAAGAATCTTCGATACGAAGTACCAGTCTACCAAGAAGGCACGTTGCAGACCGTAGACTGCGGAACCCGTGATCTTCACATGCGTATCACGCCACGGCTGTCGCACAGTCCCTTGGACGTATCGTCGGGCGATGTTCATACCTCCGATGAAGCCAACCTCTCCATCAATGACACAAATCTTACGATGGTTTCGATAATTCACTCTACTTGTGAAGGCAGGAAAACGCACTGGCATAAAGGCATAAACCTCCACTCCTTCGTTGCGCATACGTGTGAAGAAGCTGTTAGGGGTACGCCATGAACCTACGTCATCATAGATGAGTCGCACCTCAACTCCTTGTCTTGCTTTGTCGATAAGAGCATCGGCAACGATTCGACCGAGTGGGTCGTCAGAGATAATAAACGTATCGAGATGGATGTGATGTTCGGCTTTTCCAATCTCCATCAGTAGTGAGGGAAAGAAGTCATAACCGCTTGTGTAGATCTCAACCTCATTGTTCTTGAAGGGCAAGGCGAGGCTTTGATTCATAAAGAGGTTACTGATGTTGCGGTATTCTTCAGGTATATTGAAGTCCTTCTGTTCGACGAACTCCAGCATAGAACGCTTCGTTAACTGGTCGAGACTCTGCTGCCATATCTTGCGTTCCTTGCGTGTATTCTGACCGAAGAAGATATACAGAACGATTCCTAAAAGGGGTACGAACATCAGCACCAACATCCATGCCATGGTCTTGGCAGGCTGCCGGTTGTCCATTAGAACTCGAACCATTGCCATGATAACAATGATGGAGTAAGCTACGAGGAAGAGCCAGTGTACGTATATCATCGTTGTATTATCTTTTTGTATTCAGCATCGTTTCGCCTCTTAACGTTATTTTTCACCTTATTATATAGGTGCCTCCTGCGATGTGTCAGATGCCTTTTTTTCATTCTGGTTAGCAGTTCGCAAGTATTGAATATATGCCAGTTCCTGTTTCGCGTATTCCATATCTTCTTGATTCTTCAGCATCTCTCGCAGTAGTTTTTCAGCCTCATTGAGTCGTTGCAGACCAATGAGAACATACGACTTACGGCGTAATAAGAAGCGACGAAAGCCCTGCAAGGGCTCTTCCACTTGGTCATCTTCGATATCACGGAGGCTGTTATACACGTCATTCAGCATATCCTCAATAGTCACAAGAGCACGAAAATCATTCATATTCACTAAGCAGTTGATATACGTTTCGGCGTATCTTATGCTATTCCGACCCACTGTGAACGATAGAAAGAAGAATGCCCTGTCATATTGCAGCATCTCCATGTGACAGGAACCGAGCATAAAACAGATTTCAAGGAACGTCTCTTTGGCACTGTTATTCAGCGTTGTAAAGTCGTAAAAGAGCCGATAGAACGCATTAAACAAGTGTGGTATCGCCTCCACGTAACGCTTTTGAAGATAGAGCCGACGCCCTCGATAGAGATAAGAAGCCACTGGTTGCAACAGAACAGTAGCCAGTAAGCGTTCTTCATCAGTAAGTTCTCCCTCCTGACTATTGGCGAGTTTGCTTTGAGCCTCTTTCCATGTGTAGATGAACTCATCGTTGAGTTGCTTGTCTGTACGCAAGTCGTAAGCTACAAGAGCACTCTCCATGCGAACGTTGGTTTCGACAGATGACAATGAACGAGAGGGCGTTGCAGGCAATGGGAGCAGCGTTCCTGTAATCCTGTAATATAATATGTCCTTCGCTTTCCCTACTTGTTGCAAGCTGATAGTCATGCGTTGTCGGGTGTCAGGAGCCGATGGAAGGAAGAAAATCAGGTCTAACATCGCATGTTGTCGCACGAACTTTCCACCTTCAATCAGTGGTGTGGAGAGGTCGAACACTTCGATCGCCTGCCTATCAGCCAAGTGATGAATTTCATTCGTGACAATGGTTAATTCAGACGGAACAAAGTTTGCCATGCCAAAGGCGACATCCATCCACTGTATTAGAGAAGCAGGTTTATTATCATTCTGTCGCCATCCCGGTGCAATCTTCTGATGCGTTAGCTCTTGTTCACGAATCATGTAACAGCTTCTCTCCACATCGCTTTTTGCAGCTTCCAAGTCGTCTGTTTCGTTCTCTTTAGCCTCCTTTTCCACCGTATTAAAGCGTTGGCAGAAAGCGTTCTGACTCCCAAATAGATTCGACATAGCCGTCGACAGAATATCTTTCGCACGATCGCTGTCTAAGAGAAGGTCAAAGAATAGGTGAATATCAACGTTGTTCTTCGCTTCATTCAGCGTGTAACAGAAGCGCGGACCATCAGAGTTTATGTTCATCTCATTACACAGTTGGCGAACAAGATGCACGTTAGCTAAATCTGTATCAGCGATATAGAGATAGGTTAACTCTATCATCTTCGTACCCGGAAAGAGGTGGATTCCGAAGTGCCCACGCTGGAAGTCGTACTGAACGAACCGCACTCCAGACTTTTCTTGAGTCCATTCCACCTCACAATTAAGCTCCTTGAGCGCCTTAGTCACCATCTGTTTGTTAGTATCGGAGGTAATATCGCCCAGTGAGAGGGGCTGTGTAAAGAGTCGTTTTATCTTCTCAATCATATCAAAATATCGCTTCCTAAGCGTTTAGCGAGGATATTCCTCTTGTTTTGCATAGCGTTAATTTCCTTCAACATACCCATCATCTCGTCCGTATCTTTGGTTTGCTTCATCCTTGCAACAAGTTCTTTGAGATGCGAGTCATAGTAGTCTAACAGGTAATCGGTCATAATGTGCAACACACGCTCACGCAGACTGTGCTCCGTTTCCTTAACTTGTAGACTCTCAGAGAGCTGGAATCGGTCAACACTTAGGCGTACCGCTTCATTGGCAATATCGATGTCCACATGTTGAGTGAAGTATTCTTCGGCTTTGAACTGTGGGTCGGCACAATGTTCAACAGCCTCTTGCAGCATCTTAACATACAGTGGATTGGTAAGCGAAAGACCGTTCTCCATCAATGTATAAGCTATATATTGAGCCACTGTAATATTGAGTAATTGCCCCGTAGACTCATCTTTGATGTCACGCAAAATGATCTTATCTCCATCTTTCACAATGGTTTGCATGATCATTCGTTCCACCTTCGACACCTGCAAAACAGTGCTCGCAGCAGGTTGCGCAACGGCTTGTTGCTCACGAATAGCAGCCTCCTTTTGGATTTGCTGTTCGCGTGTCTGCTGCTCACGATACTGATGTATATTGCGGTTCATCTGCTCCATCAACGTGCGTTCGGACACTCCCGTGCGATTGGAACACTCACGAATATAAGTGTCACGGAGTATAGGGTCTTTGATCACCGATATACTCTGAACGATGGAGCTGATGGCTTCCGAACGTTTAATAGGGTCTGTTACGCCTTTAAGCAGGAGGTTAATTTTAAAGACAATGAAGTCTGTTTGGTTCTCTTCAACATATTGTCTGAATGCCTCCGCACTATGAGTTCGGGCGAACTCATCGGGGTCTTTCCCGTCAGGAAGCAGCAGAACCTTCACGTTCATACGCTCGGCAAGCAGCATATCAGTACCTCGCAAGGCTGCATGTTGACCTGCGGCGTCACCGTCATAGAGCAGAACTATGTTCGAAGTAAAGCGGTGTAACATACGAATCTGGTACACCGACAATGCTGTACCACTGTTAGCTACAACGTTCTCAATGCCTGATTGGTGCATAGAAAGCACATCCGTGTATCCTTCCACCATGTAGACAAGGTCGTGTTTGGCTATTGCTTTCTTCGATTGGAATATCCCGTAAAGCTCACGCTCCTTGTGGTATATAATGCTATCGGGCGAGTTTACATACTTCTGAGCCACTCCCTTGGTGCGTTCATCCAATAGTCTACCACCGAAAGCGGTTACTTTTCCACTCACGCCAACCCATGGGAACATCACACGACCATTGAATCTATCAATCAATTCGCCATTCTCTCGTTCAAAACAAAGTCCCGTCTTCACCAGAAACTCACGTTTGTACCCAGCTTGCAAGGCTGCTTCAGAGAAGGCATTGCGGCGTGATAGGCAGAAACCTAACTTGAACTTGCGGATGATATCATCCCTGAAACCACGGCTACGAAAGTACTGCAAGCCTATAGCAGTACCATCCACGTCATTGTGGAGGATGTTTTCAAAATACTTCGCTGCCCACTCGTTTACCAGAAACATCGATTCGCGCTCGTTCTCCTGTTGCTTTTCTTCAGCAGAGAGTTCGCGTTCGTGTACTTCAATATGGTATTTATTCGCAAGCCACTTCAATGCTTCTACATAGGTCATCTGCTCATGCTCCATGATAAACTTCACTGCATTGCCCGCCGCCCCACATGCGAAACACTTGTAAACTCCCTTTACGGGGCTTACAGAAAACGATGGTGTGCGGTCGTCATGGAATGGACATAACCCCTTAAAGCTCGTTCCTGCCTTGCGAAGAGATACGAAATCGCTGATGACTTCAACGATATTCGTAGCATCCATTATTCGATCTACTGTTGGTCTGTCAATCATTATTTTACAAAGATAATACAAACCTTTGACATAACAAAGAGCCTCAATAAAAAAGGTTGTAATCGGTTCCGAGAAAAGGAGAAGAGCCCTTGCTTAATTCAAAATGCACAATTCATAATTCAAAATTATGATTAGGTAGAGTTGATGAGTTAGCTGGTTGACAAGTTGACGAGTGATTAGTTCCGTTGTTGAAAAGCGTCAATAAGTTCTTTGCTATAGCATTTTTAACACGGATGACACGGATGGCACGAAGCCGCAAGGCGACACAGAGTTCCTTACGGAACATGGGAATCCACAGAAGCTGACGCCCTCGTGTAATTCAAAATTCAAAGTTCATAATTCAAAATTATGATTAGGTAGAGTTGACGAGTGGATGGGTTAACGAGTTGACGAGTTGTTTGTTCTGTGGGAAACAATACTATCTACTCCCCTCTCCATTTGGAGAGGGGTCGGGGGTGAGGCTTCTTAAGTAGGGACAGACGCCCTCGTCTGTCCGCCTTTCAAGCCCTTTGTAACACCCCGTTAGGCAACATCCCCTCCTTGGGAGAGGCTTGGGGAGGCTTCCTATTTCCTGTGTTCTGGCGGACAGACGAGGGCGTCTGTCCCTACAGGTTGGCATTATCTTTAATTAAAGGAACGCCCCTTTCAAAACAAAGAAGGCGTTCCGTTGATACGAAGAGGGCGTTTCCTTGCAATGAAAAGGGCGTTTCTTCGATGTGAAGAAACGCCCTCTTTGTATTAAGGATGTCTTATCCTTACTGGTTTCCGTTAGACTCTCTCCCCTCCTTTCGGAGGAGTTGAGGAAGGCTTTCGGAGGTCTGGTGGACTCTCATTAAATAGGAAAGTAGGTGGGAATCAACGATATATTCTTAATCATCTATGACAACGTTCCCACCCATAAGCACCTTTTGAGTGCCATTCATATAGGTTATTACGATCTTAGTAAACTTCATTGTCGTTGCATCGCCATACGTATAATAATAAGAGTTGTTCCACTCCCACGAACCCGATTCGAACTCTTCTACAGGACCAGTAGCCCTAAATACACCTTGAGAACATACATCACCAACATCATTCAAAACAACGAAATGGAAGTGAATATAGCGTATTGTACTCTTGCGGGTATTGACAAATGAAAGGCTCATAGTGATCTTTCCGTCCTTATCATCCCAATCCCAATCCTTCACGTAGCCGTAAGGTGCAATCTCACGGAGTCTTGTGATATAACTCGCATACCTATCCGCAAAGTCTGCCATGGCATTAACTCCCTTCTGCTCATTCATTGCAAGCTCTCGCTGAAAGGCTTTCCAATGATACATGAAAGCGGAGTCTTCACGCATATCTTCGGTTATCTCTGCCTGATGTGGCACCTTATATTCTAAGCCGAGATCGCCCTCCTCTTCCGTAAAGAAGTAGATGGAATCGTTTTTAATACCGATTACTTCCGTCACATTCAAGCCGTCTATCAACTCATCGCAGATTGAACAAGACAAGGAATAATTGCTTAGATCCACACGATGAGCCGAATGGGTGCGCCGATACTGCTCCCTTTGATTAGCCTCATCAATCTCTGCCATTTGTCGACGCAATACCTCATCAAGCGAGTCCTGTTGCGCTTTGGCTGTGGAATCAGCAATCTCCTGACCACGACGTTGGTTCAACATATAATATTTATCAGCTAACTGTCGGTTGCGTTTATCGATGGCTTGCGTCAGAGCAGAGCCCGACAAATGTGGGATATCCTTGCTTTTCCTGATATACTTAGCGAACTCCTTTTCCAAAACAATAGCAACATTACTGTTGTTCGTAAGCACATATAGGCAATTAGTCGATTTATCATAAGCATAGTTCTCAACGATATCATTGACCTCACGCACCATCCTATTCGTCACAACCTCATAGTATCCCAGTCCGTTGCGATGGTAACTCACGAACTCTTTACGCATCATCGAGTTGCGATCGGAGTACTGTGCTTGAATGCATTGACACGTTAGCAATAGGCAAAGAATTGTCAAAACCTTTCTCATAATGTGACTTTGATAAATGTACTCAATAGTCTGATTTCTTTCACAAAAGTAACAAGAATATATGAGAAAAGCAACCATTCAAGCATAAAATATATTTCAGATTAATCATTATGATATTATCTTCACAGTTAACTAATACTCCGCACCTTTCTCATCACGACCTTTTCACATTCGGCTGCGCACTTCCCTATCGCCCTATAAAAGCCTCGCCAATCCTATCCACCACGACAATTTAATTTTAAAGAAAGCCTCCCTTCGATTGAAGAAGAGCCTTTCTTTTCATCAAGAAAGGCGTTTCCTCTATTTAAAGAGGGCGTCTCTTCGACAGCAGTCTATCAATTACCTGACTATGAGAATATTATCCCTCTCTTATCGAAACAATCGATAATAAGAAAAACCCTGAGGGTTCTCTTAAGAGAACCCTCAGGGCTACTTTATTATTAAAGTAATCGCCTAATAAAAATCAAAACATTACCTTAACACTAATTATACCAAATCTCACCACCAAGCAGATGCTCTGCATTGGTGCTCTCCTGATTGCTCTGATTCTCGAAGTTGTAGTCATCGAAGAAATCTAAGGTCTTAATCTCTTTCATTGTAATTACCTCCGTAAATTAGATTAATTAGTAAATTGTATGTCGAATCGTTGTTAAATGACATGTACAAAGATAGACAAAATAAAAGTAAAAAGCAAATGATTGTATGTTAAAAAGCTATTTTTAAACATTTTTTACCTGTTTGGTAAGACAGAGTAATAGGTTTTTAAAGACAGAGTAACAGATGAACAGAAGTCAATCCAGCCTCCCCAAAAACTCCCCCCACCCCTCTTCTTTAATTCAAAATTCAAAGTTCACAATTCAAAATTATGATTACTTCTGTTTGAAGTAAGGCTTTGCTGAAATGCTTGTATCATATAGTTTCAGTGTAATGAGGCTGTGTCTTGTTAGCAAGGGACAAAAAGGCAAAAAGAAAGAAACGTCCTACTCAAATAAAGAAGGGCGTTTCTTCATATCGAAGAGAGGCTTTCCTTGCATCGAAGGAACGCCCTCTTCGTATCAACGGAACGCCTTCTTTGTTTTGAAAGGGGCGTTCCTTTAATTAATGATAATGCCAACCTGTAGGGACAGACGCCCTCGTCTGTCCGCATAGGGGAAGCTGCTTGTTATGTAAGGTGGAATGTTGGAGCGGACAGACGAGGGCGTCTGTCCCTACTGTGAAGCCTCACCCCCACCCCCTCTCCGAATGGAGAGGGGAGTAGATAGTACCATTTCCCACAGAACTAACAACTCGTTTACTTGTCAACCAGTCCACTCGTCAACTCTACCTAATCATAATTTTGAATTGTGAACTTTGAATTTTGAATTACACGTGGGCGTCAACTTCTGTGGATTCCCATGTTTCTTTAGGAACTCTGTGTCGCCTTGCGGCTTCGTGTCATCTATGTATTCCGTGTAAAGATATGTCTCACCCCCAACATCTCTCCGATGGAGAGGGGGAGTAGATAGTACCATTTCCCACAAAACAAACAACCCGTTTACTTGTCAACCAGTCAACTCGTCAACTCGAAGTAATCACAATTTTAAATTACACAAGGTTTTTTAAAAATTTCCGTTAATTATCTCCTCAATAAGAGGAAAGTCCTTTTTTTTGTTTACCTTTGTACATTGATAAGATTGAGAGATATAATATGACAGATAAAACACCAACAGAAGGGACACACAAAAATCCTTTCTTTCTACCATACGATACACCGCATGAGACGGTGCCATTCGATCGCATTCGCATAGAAGACTATGAGGAAGCTATGATGGAGGGCATTCGTCGTGAGGATGAACAAATAGAGAAGATCGTTAATAACCCTGAAGAACCAACCTTCGAGAATACTATCATACCCGAAGATGATGTACAGGGACGAAAGCACTACTACGATTTGTTGAATCGTGTGGAGGCTGTTTTCTTTAATATGCTAAGTGCTGAAACGAACGATGAGATGGATGCTCTGGCACAGAAGATGAGCCCTATTCTCACGAAGCATAGCAATGATGTGAGTCTGAACCCTAAGGTGTTCGAACGGATCAAACGTGTGCATGAGCACCATCGGGAGCTGACACCAGAGGAAGCCAGACTACTGGAGAATAGCTATGACGGCTTTGTTCGTAGTGGTGCGTTGCTTGATGAGGATGGAAAAAACCGCCTCCGCCAACTCACCGAAGAGGCTTCTATGCTCTCATTGCAGTTCTCGCAGAACCTTCTCAAGGAGAATAAGGCTTACACCTTACATATTATTGACGAGCAGCAACTCGATGGTTTACCTGATACAGCACGTGAGGCAGCACGCGAAGCAGCCAAAGAACGCGAGCTTGAAGGGTGGGTGTTCACACTCGATGCACCGAGTTATGGACCATTCATGATGTACAGTACGCAAAGAGACTTGCGTCAGGAATTATACATGGCACGCAATACTCTGTGCATAAAGGACAATGATACGAATAATCTTGAGGTCTGCAAGCGTCTCGTGAACCTACGTCGTGAGATGGCACAGTTGCTTGGTTACGATACATACGCTGATTATGTCATGAAATATCGCATGGCTTCTTCGGTGGAGAATGTCTATAAACTGCTTAACGATCTCATAACTGCTTACAAGCCTACTGCACTATCTGAACATGCGGAAGTAGAGGCTTTGGCAAAGGAAATGGAGGGCGATGACTTCAAGATGGAGCCATGGGATACAGCTTATTATACGCATAAGCTGAAGATGAAGAAGTATGATCTTGACCCCGAGATGTTACGTCCCTACTTTGAAGTAAATAATGTCATTAAAGGTGTATTCGGGCTTGCCACTCGCCTTTATGGTATTACTTTCAAGGAGAATAAGGCAATTCCGGTGTATCATCCAGACGTTAAGCCATACGAAGTCTACGACAAGGACGGCAGCTACTTAGCGGTTCTCTATGTCGATTTCTACCCTCGTAAAGGCAAGAGGGATGGTGCTTGGATGACCGAGTTTCAGGGTCAGTGGATCGATAAAGACGGCAAGAACGTGCGCCCGCATGCGTCTTTAGTGATGAACCTATCTAAGCCAACGGAGGACAAACCAGCGTTACTTCGATTGGGAGAAGTCGAGACTTTCCTGCATGAGTTTGGGCATTCTCTACATGGAATGTTCGCTAACACGCGCTTTGAAAGCATGTCTGGTACCAACGTCTGGTGGGACTTTGTGGAGCTACCCTCGCAATTCATGGAGAACTTCGCAGTAGAGAAAGGCTTCCTAAAGACCTTTGCTTTCCATTATCAAACAGGTGAACCGATGCCCGATGAACTGATTGACAAGATCGTTGCCAGTCGTAACTTCGGTGCTGCAACAGCCTGTTTAAGACAAGTTACATTCGGTTTGCTTGATATGGCGTACTATACACAAAAGGATGAGTTTACCGATGATATCATTCCTTTCGAGAAGCAGGCTTGGGCAAAGGCGATTATCGGTGAACAACGCAAGGACACGTGTATGACGGTGCAATTCTCGCATATCATGGCGGGAGGATACGCTGCCGGATACTATAGCTACAAGTGGGCTGAGGTGCTGGATGCCGATGCTTTCAGTGTGTTCAAACACGAAGGAATCTTTAACCAAAGCACTGCGCAACGTTTCCGCGACAATATTCTCTCTCGCGGAGGGACGGAACATCCAATGGAACTCTATAAGCGTTTCCGCGGTCAAGAACCAACGATAAAGGCGCTGATGGAGCGTGATGGCATTAAAAACAACAAGCAGCTCGAGGCATGAACACCAAGCAATCTCTTCTTGACTACCGTTATCTACGGATGGCGAGGATATGGGCGGAGAACTCATACTGCCGTCGGCGACAGGTCGGGGCATTAGTGGTTAAGGACAAGATGATCATTAGTGACGGGTACAATGGTACGCCAAGTGGATTCGAAAACATCTGTGAGGACGAGTCCGGAACGACGTTTCCTTACGTCTTGCATGCCGAGGCCAACGCTATCACGAAACTGGCAAGAAGCAGTAATAACAGTGATGGTGCAACACTTTACGTGACGGCTTCTCCATGTATTGAATGCTCTAAACTGATTATCCAAGCAGGCATCCGTCGGGTCGTATATGCCGAGAAGTATCGCCTAACTGATGGTGTCGACTTGCTGGAGAAGGCTGGTGTAAAGGTTGAATATAAGGCTTTGGAGGACGGACAGGACTAATATAATAAGGTGTAGGAATGCCCGTTGACAATTTAAATGTTTATGAATCAAGATAGAAAAAATCGTTTCGTTCCATTGTTGATGGCTGCTTCAGTAGTCGTCGGAATCCTCATTGGCACCTTTTATGCCAATCACTTCTCGGGTAACCGATTGAACATCATCAACAGTGGAAGCAATCGATTGAACAACTTACTACATATTATTGACGATCAATATGTCGATTCGGTCAACATCGACGAACTGGTCGAAAAGGCTATACCAGAGATCCTTTCGGAGCTTGACCCACACTCTGTTTACATCAGCGCAAAGGATGTTCAAGCTGCTACAGATGACTTAAAAGGATCGTTCTCGGGCGTTGGCATTGAGTTTATCATACGTAACGACACATTGAGAGTACAGAACGTTATCAAGAATGGACCAGCCGACAAGGCTGGCATTCTGGCTGGTGATAAGGTCGTGAGTATCGGTGGTAAGCCCTTCGTGGGGAAGTCGGCTACGAACGAAGAAGCCATGCGCAGGCTCAAAGGACCTAAAGACTCTAAGGTCAAGATAGGCATTTTGCGCTATGGAGATCATCAACCGAGAGTGTTCACAGTAACGCGTGGTGACATCTCAGTTAAGAGTATTTCAGCAGCTTACATGTTGAATGACTCCACTGGATATATACGTGTTAAGAACTTCGGCGAACGCACTTATGCGGAGATGCTTGCCGCTCTGCAGTCATTGAATATACAAGGAGCTAAGCAGCTGGTAATCGACCTTCGCGACAATGGAGGGGGCATTCTTGATGCCGCCGTACAAATGGCTAATGAGTTCCTACCGAAGAATAGGCTCATTGTATATACACAAGGAAGGAAGAGCCCAAGGGTTGATTACCGCAGTGATGGGCGTGGAAGCTATCAGCATATACCAATGGTTGTACTCACAAACGAGAACTCTGCGTCCGCAGCAGAGATCTTCGCGGGGGCAATGCAGGACAATGATCGAGCCTTGATAGTGGGTCGCAGGTCGTTTGGAAAGGGTCTTGTACAACAGCAAATACAGTTCCCTGATGGCAGCATGATACGCCTTACAATAGCAAGATACTACACTCCGTCAGGCAGATGCATACAGAAACCATTCAAGCCAGGCGATAACATCGACTATGAGAACGACATCCTCACACGTTACAAGAATGGGGAATTCTTCTCACAGGATAGTATCAAGCATAAAGGACCAGCCTATCACACTCATAACGGGCGCACCGTTTACGGTGGAGGAGGCATTACGCCTGATATATTCGTGCCCGAAGACACATCGAAGGTGACGTCTTATTTCAAAGAGGCGGTGCTTAGTGGACTGATGATGCAGTATTGCTTCAATTACACGGACAAGTATCGTAAGAAGTTAAGTACCTACACAGAGATGCGCCCACTGGCTGCTTATCTGGGCAAGCAGAACCTTGTCAGCGATTTTGCTAACTATGCCGACCGCAACGGGCTACGCCGTCGTAACCTCATGATCATGCGTTCGCACACCCTACTGGAGGATTACCTCAACAGTAGAATCATCTATAATATCCTTGACGAGCAGGCTCTTTACGAGTATGCTAACCTCACGGACGAAACCGTAAAGCGGGCTTTAAGCGTCTTCAAGATGCCCCAGAGCCTTCTTCTAAAACCTCAAACTCATGCACGGGATACGTCTGTTTCGCACAGACAAGTCCGTCCTAATGTAAGAAAATAATGACATACAACCTGTCTCCTAAGCCCTCCTCTCCCACATGGGAAGAGGACGTTAGGGGAAAAACGAAGCCTGAGTTGCGCCGTTATGTACGACTGCTCAAACAGCAGTTTACGGCTGAAGAACTCACAGAACAGTCACACCTCATTATAAATAAGGTGCAGGCTCATCCGCAATTAAGGGTTGCTAATACCATTTTCTTATATACCTCAATGCCCGACGAAGTCAATACACACGGGCTTATTCAGCAACTCTACGATGACGGGAAGCGCATACTGCTCCCCGTAGTAGTGAGTCCGACGGAGATGGAACTGCGTCTCTTTCGGGGGTGGGAAGCAATGGAATGCAGTTCATTTGGAATCATGGAACCCACTGGTAACTACTTCGATGATTATGAAAGCATTGAATTTGCCCTTATTCCGGGCATGGCTTTCGATGCTGAATGTAATCGCCTCGGACGTGGAAGAGGCTATTACGATCGCTTCCTACCGCTGATAAGCCGTGCTTATAAGCTCGCTGTCTGCTTCTCCTTTCAGTTCTTTGCACACATCCCAACCGAAACAACGGACTTAAAAGTGGATGAGGTTCTGACGGGAGAGGCATTCTAAGCGATACTAACATTGGTTTTTTCGACTACAAAGTAGTGGCTTCTATTATTTAAAACATTATTTAACCAAAAGCCAAAAGGATTTAACATCCTTAGGTAACAAATGTTATCTCAAGCGCAACTAACGATGAGTACCTTTGCAGCAGATGAATTTTTAAGCAGTAACAAGCTATGGTTAACAAGATGAAAGACTATCTCCCAGAGATAGAAATGGATAAGATGAAGACGCTTCTTGACGTTGAGGAGCGTTACGAAACAGGTAAGATAACACTTGAGGAAGCACGCGAGATCATGCGAACAAAGGTGGGGAAGATTCGCCCCTATCACATTGCTTACATGGAGCAGACGCTTAAAGATGGTGCAGAAGATGAGTGTGTACGTGTGGATATGCGCAAGGTGAACGAGCTACTGGAGGGCTTCATGGATACGAGCCGACCAGAGTTACCAGCCGACCATCCGCTTACACATTATTATAAAGAGAATGATGAGATGCGCAAACTGCTGCTCGCTGCGGAGGACTTGGTGCAATATCCCGTCATAAAGAACCAATGGCTCGAATTGTACGATCAGTTCCGTCAATACCCAAAGCACTATCATCGCAAGCAAAACCAGCTCTATCCGCTATTGGAGAAGAAAGGTTTTGATCGCCCAACAACAACGATGTGGAACTTTGATGACATCGTTCGGGATGAGATCAAACGCTGTTATCAACTCCTCGAAGACGGTAAGGACGATGAGTTTATAGCTGCTCAAAAGGAGATGATAGCCCTTGCGCGCGACCTTATGGATAAGGAGGAACGCATCCTCTACCCCACTTCCTTGGCATTAATCAGCCCTGCCGAATTTGAGGATATGAAGTCAGGAGATCAAGAGATAGGCTTTGCTTTCTTCGATGTTAAGCATGAAGAAACGCCCAAGACTGCCACAACGTCCACCGCTGATGATAGCTCATTTGCGGCTGACTTACAGGCTCTTTTGAAGAAACATGGCTATTCCGTTGGCAGCGATCAAGAGTTAGACGTGACTACAGGAAAGCTCACTTTGGAGCAAATCAACCTTATTTATAAGCACTTACCAGTAGACATCTCTTTCGTAGATGAGCATGAATTGGTGAAATTCTATTCGGACACTGACCATCGAATATTTCCTCGTTCGAAGAATGTCATTGGTCGCGAGGTCTCTAACTGTCACCCTCGCAAGAGTGTGCATATCGTTAAGGAGATTGTCGAGAAGTTCCGTAATGGGGAGCAGGATAAGGCTGAATTTTGGATTAACAAGCCTGAGGTGTTCCTCTACATCGTCTATTTTGCAGTGCACGATGACGCCGGTAACTTCCGCGGTGTACTCGAAATGATGCAGGATTGTACGCATATTCGTTCGCTAACAGGCTCGCAAACACTACTTACATGGGCTAATCAGGAGCAGACATCACCCACTGGTAACAAAAAGGGAAACACCCCCAACGCTCCTGATGAAAGCCCAAATTTAACCGAAGAGACGGCAAAGAAACCTATTACCATCACTTCCGAGACGCAGCTGAAAGACCTTTTTGCAGCTTATCCGACACTGAAGAAGGAACTTGCAGCACGCTACACCCCTTTCAAAATGCTAAATTCTCCACTCGGAAAGCTCATCCTCAAGAAGGCAACTATTGCTTCCGCTGGTGAGCGTTCAGGCTTAGGTGAGAAGAAACTCATCGCTATGATCAAGGAGATTGTTGGGTAAGAAGGGAGAAAAGGAAGCCTAGCAAAACCTCACAACCAGCCTCACCACATCCCATCTACAGCCACTCCCCCGTCCCCTCTCCGAATGGAATAACCCCACCCTGCCTCCCCCAAGGAGAGGAGTGCCTAACGGAAGCCAGTTAGGGAAAGCTTACTTTAATTCAAAGAGGGCGTTTCTTCGATGTGAAGAGACGCCCTTTTCATTGCAAGGAAACGCCCTCTTCGTATCAACGGAACGCCTTCTTCGTTTTGAAAGGGGTGTTCCTTTCATTAAAGATAATGCCACACTGTAGGGACAGACGCCCTCGTCTGTCCGCCCATCTATCCTTTCATGACATCCCGTTAGGCAACATCCCATCCCCCGAAGGGGCTTGGGGAGGCTTTTCTTAGCTGTGTTTTGGCGGACAGACGAGGGCGTCTGTCCCTACTTTGTGGCATCCCTTTGGATAGAAAGAACTATTCAAATAGATTACCATTAGGCACTCCTCCCCTTGGGGGAGGCTGGGAGGGGTTTCCAGACGAGGGCGTCTGTCCCTACTTGTGGATATGTCCTTCATTTAAAGAGGGCGTTCCTTCACATCGAAGAGACGCCCTTTTCATGATGAAGGAACGCCCTCTTCATTTTGAAGAGGGCGTTCCTTTGTTTTTAGTTCTGCTGCTCCTGCTAACGAGGCATTGCCTCACTACACCCCGACTATACACCACTTTATAAGCAAACAACTCTATTTACACCCCTCTCCATTCGGAGAGGGGCCGGGGGAGAGGCTGTAGTTGGACGGGGGTGAGGCTACTTCTTTCCCTTTTCTAAGCATTAAATTTGCAGGAGTAAAATATTAAGTCTAACTTTGTAGGCGATATATTAATACTTATGGACTGGTTAATAAATTTATTCCAAACACAAGACTCGGTAGCACACATCGTGTTACTGTATTCTATTGTCATTGCTCTTGGTGTCTACTTAGGTAAGATTAAGATTGGAGGAATATCCCTCGGCGTCACCTTCGTACTCTTTGTTGGCATCCTCGCAGGGCACATTAACTTCACAGGACCACGCCCTGTATTGAACTTCCTACAAGACTTTGGACTGATACTCTTCGTCTTTATGATTGGTCTACAGGTTGGTCCGGGATTCTTTGAGAGCTTCGGTAAAGGTGGATTGAAGCTTAATATCCTCTCGTCAGTAGCCATTCTGCTGAACATCTTGATGATGTTTGCATGCTACTACATCTTCTTTGACACCTCAAACAGCAGCAATCTGCCTATGATGGTAGGTACGCTTTATGGTGCCGTAACCAACACCCCGGGTCTTGGTGCAGCCACCGAAGCCTTGCATAGTGTCTTCAAAGATAACATGAACTTCGATATTGCCAATGGTTACGCATGTGCTTATCCATTGGGAGTAGTGGGTATCATCGGTGCAACTATCGCTGTTCGCTACATCTGCAAGGTTAATCTTCAAGCGGAGAACGACAAGTTGATGGAAGAAGAAGGGGAGAATCCGAATGCCAAACCACACATTATGTCACTCAAGGTAGCCAATGCTTACATTGCAGGACGTACATTGCAAGAGATCTCAGAGTTCCTTAATCGCGACATTGTTTGTACACGTATTATGAAGAACGGAGTGATTTCTGTGCCTACTCGTGATACAATTCTTGAGTTGGACGATGAGGTGATCATCGTTTCAGCAGAGGTCGATGCAAAGGCTATTCAGGCATTCATTGGTCCGGAGATTGAGGTTGATTGGCATGAAGAAGACCAACCCAAGAAGATGGTCAGCAAGCGTATTATCATCACCAACAGTGCTATGAATGGTAAAACACTGGCTAAGATGCACTTCAGCTCAGTGTATGGTGTGAATGTAACGCGCATTAGTCGTCAGGGAATGGACCTCTTCGCAAGTCGTAACCACCACTTTAATGTGGGCGACCGCATTATGGTTGTAGGTCCAGAAGAGAATGTTAATCGTGTTGCCGAACTAATGGGTAACTCTGAAAAACGCCTAAATACTCCGAATATCGCAACCATTTTTATCGGCATTATCGTGGGCATCCTCTTCGGTAGCTTACCATTCACTATACCACACATGCCCGTGCCATTGAAGCTCGGTTTGGCTGGTGGTCCATTGATCATAGCCATCCTCATTGGGCGATTTGGCTATCGCATGCACCTCGTCACCTATACCACGACCTCCGCAAACATGATGTTACGCGAGTTCGGATTAGCCTTGTTTCTTGCTTCAGTAGGCATTAAAGCAGGCGCAGGTTTCTGGAATACTGTGGTGCAGGGAGACGGTTTGAAGTATGTATATACAGGTTTCCTCATCACGATCATACCGATCCTCATCGTTGGTACTATCGCTCGCATGAAGTATAAATTCAACTATTTTACGATCATGGGAATGCTTGCCGGAACCTATACCGACCCACCAGCACTGGCATACGCGAACTCCATCTGTAATGGAGAAGCCCCTGCCATTGGTTATTCAACGGTATATCCTTTAAGCATGTTCTTGCGTATTTTCACCGCACAAATCATCGTGCTGTTCTTCTGTGGGGCGTAGTTAAAACCCCACCCAGCCTCCCCCAAGGGGAGGAGTGCCTAACGGGAGCCAGTTAGATAAAGCCTCACCCCCGTCCCCTCTCAGAATGGAGAGGGGCGTAAACAGAGTTGTTTGCTTATAAAGTGGTGTATAGTCGGGGTGTAGTGAGGCAATGCCTCGTTAGCTGGAGCAGCAGAACTAAAAATAAAGGAACGCCCTCTTCGTTTTGAAGAGGGCGTTTCTTCATCATGAAAAGGGCGTCTCTTCGATGTGAAGGAACGCCCTCTTTAAATGAAGGACATATCCACAAGTAGGGACAGACGCCCTCGTCTGTCCGTCAAAACACAGCTAAGAAAAGCCTTCCCAAGCCCCTCCGAAGGAGGGGATGTTGCCTAACAGGATGTCATGAAAGGGTAGATGGGCGGACAGACGAGGGCATCTGTCCCTACAGTGAGGTATTATCTTCGTATGCAAATAGTACTATTCACTCCCCTCTCCAATAGGAGAGATGGTGTGGGTGAGGCATCTCCTAAATAACTTCCGTTAGGCACTCCTCCCCTTGGGGGAGGTTGGGTGGGGTATTCAGAGAGGTTGGGAGGGGCTATCCCTACCGCAACAACTCCAGCTGGGGGACGATGATAACACCACGACTGATGGTTATCATACCTTCTGCCTGTAGCTGGTTGAGCATACGGGAGACGTTCAGACGACTTTGATGAAGCTCATGTCCGAGTGTTTCCATCTTTATTTTGAGTACTTTCTTACCAGCTTGCGTGATACAACGGAGGCGTAAGAAGGCAAAGAATTGTTGGCGAATTTCACTCGGATTCTGCCTCCATGGAATGCGACCCTGCCGTTGCGCTTGCATGGAAAGGATGTTGAGAAAATTCAAACGGAAGATGAGGTAGGAATCAAGGAGGCAGAGAATCTCCTCCTTACTGAGTGCCAGTAAGCTGCAATCGGTCTTTGCAGAGAATGTACGGGAGTATCTCGACATGAGTCCGAAGAGGTGTTCTGGTTGTATGACAGCTGGTGCTGATAACTCTTCGATGATACTGTATCGATGGTTATCAGCATGACTCTCCACACTCAGTGAGCCTGCCATGAGAAAGAAGAGTTGTGTACATCGGTCGCCTTCTGCCGCTAGTAGCTGCCCTGCCGACAGTTTATGGAATCCAAACTTGGTGTGTCCAACAATCTCGGAAAGCTCATCTGTGCCTATTCCGAGGAAGAGTGGGAGGCGGAGAAGGTCGTTGTGAAGTTGTAACATAAGCGAAAAAAAAGCCTCACCCCCGCCCCCTCTCCGAATGGAGAGGGGAGTGAATAGATAGAAAGAAAATGGTTTGTTCAAGACTTCCTAATCTTCATTTACAGTACTATCTACTCCCCTCTCCATTCGGAGAGGGGGCGGGGGTGAGGCTTTTATTGGGCGGGGGTGAGGCCTTTACTATACCAAACTCTTAGCTTCCCCTTGCTATCTGAATAAATAAAATACGCCATCAACTCGGGGTGACGATCGAGTAACTGCTTGGCTTTCTCTATGCCCATTACCATGAAGGAGGTGGCGTATGCATCCGCAGTGGCGCAGTTCTTGGCAAGAACAGTAGCCGAAAGAAGGGAGTGTTGGACGGGGTATCCTGTCTTAGGGTTGATGGTGTGCGCATATTTCTTACCTCCTTTATAATAGAAGTTACGATAGTTTCCACTCGTCGCCATAGCTCGGTCGGTCACATTCAGCACCGCCTCATAATCTTGATTGACGTTCACACTGTCGTCCGTAGGCTTTGTCACACCAATACGCCAGGGCAATCTCTTTTCGCTGTTGCCCTTGGTTACGATCTCACCACCTATCTCTATCATGAAATTCGTTACTCCCTTGCTTTGCAGCAAACGTGCTACGCAATCGGAACCATAGCCCTTTGCAATCGCAGAACAGTCTAACATAACGCGCGGATCTTGCTTGCGAATGGTGTTACCAACCAGTTTCACCTTATTAAAACCAACGATTTGTCGCAAGCTATCAATCTTCTCTTTCGATGGATGAACACCCGTTTTGAAGCCGAAGCCCCACAGGTTTACCATTGGTGCAACCGTGATGTCGAACGCACCATTGGTCTCTTTCGATACCTGTTGAGCGAGTGTAAACACCTCATCAAACATCTCATTCACCTTGACGGGTTTGTTCTGATTGATCAACGAAATGACCGATGACGGCTCAAAAGTAGAGAAGGTCTGGTTGACGCGTTTAAGTTCTGCATCAATCTCGGGCTGCAGGTCTTCATCACTCTGGTACGTGATGTGATAGACAGTACCGAAGATAAAGCCCGTATTATGCTGATACGGCATATCGTGCTGACACCTCACAATGGCGATAGAACCAATGAGCAGCACCAAAAGAAAGGGTATTTGCCAATAGAGTTTCTTATTCTTCATTATCGTAATCTGGTCATTTTAGTGATGGAAAGGGATGTTTGTTAGATGAGTGGTTATAGTTCGAGAAGAACGTTAAATGTGGCTCCGAGCGTTGAGGAACCGCCCCTTCCGTATCCCGGCACATACCAAGGTTCGCCCAAGTCATTGCTTTTCTGATGCGCACGAATCTTATATCTCACGCTCCAACCCATACGTATTGGTCCCCAGATTTTGGCATCTACACCGAAAGAAGCCTCTAACCAAAGCAGGTGCGAACGCACGTCAGTACCGCCAAAGGGCACTAATCCGCCCCAAATGGGGTCTTTCACGGCAGGCGCATTGACGTCATATTTGAAGCTGGTATAGCCCACCCTGCCGCCAACCAAGACGCGATAGACATCGTGCTTGTCCTTGAGTACATTGAAGTCCATACCCACACGACCGTATGGGGCACGTGTTTTATACTGTGTCGAGGTCTCATCAGCGGTCTTATCAGCCTGTCCCACACCGAGTTCCAGCACTGGATAATACTTGTCGCGGATGTTCACTCGCAATAAGGCTTCGTATTGTCCGTAGGCAGAAAGAGCCTTCATAGTGGGTCCGACGACGTCTACTCCAACTGCAACGCCCCTGAAGAACGATACAGTATCAGCCTGTACGGGTTGTGCCTTACGCTTCTGTTGTGCCCGAAGAGCCGTTGGCTGCAACAGAAGAAGACTAAGGGCGAGTAATACGAATGTGTATATTCTCTTTCGTTCCATCGTAGTCTACGTTGGGATTGTTGATACTTATCTGACTAATTCCGCGTCCCGTTGTACTCACGGCAGTGAGTTTATGGAAGAAAGCGGGCGCACAATCAACACTTTCAAAGTGGCTCACATTGGTCTTACTAATCGTTATCGTGTCAACGACAGAACGCCCAGCTGCATTGGTGAGGACGAACCGCAGGCGGTCTTGCGCACCTCCGTAGCTCATCGGCAGACTGAATTTTGTGGTCTTAATAAGGCGGTTGACGAGTACAGTGTCGGGCTTGCTACCACGGATGGCACTGATAGTCAGAGTATCACGAAGACTATCGCCCTGTATGACATAATTAGCCATTACAGGATTGTGAACGCCACAATCAAGGTCAGAGCAGCCTGTCAAAGCAAGGAGTGAACCTATGGTAAAACAGCTGAAAACGCCTAAGACATATTTTATCAGCCCTCTTCGGCTTATCGTCTTACGCCTCATATCATTCGTTATTAGTCATTATTTACACTTTATAAGTTACTTATTTACAGTTCTTTCTCTATCTGGTAATCATTGCGTCGAGGGTTACTCCGACTGATCAAATCGCCTATGAAGCCTGCAAGGAAGAGTTGTGTACCCAAGAGAATAGCGGTCAGAGCGATATAAAAAGAGGCATGATTCGACAAGAGATCACCATATTCTCCATTGTACAACATTATCATCTTCTCGACGAATAAAGTAATAAGAGCGATGAAACCAATGAAGAATACGAATGAACCAAGCAGTCCGAAGACGTGCATAGGCTTCTTTCCAAAGTTGGTCAAGAACCATAAGGTGAGTAGGTCGAGATAGCCATTAAAGAAGCGATTAATACCGAATTTCGACTTACCATACTTGCGTGCCTGATGGTGAACCACCTTCTCTCCGATACGAGCGAAGCCTGCTTCCTTGGCAAGATAAGGTATATAGCGATGCATCTCACCATAGACTTCGATGTTCTTCACCACATCCCGGCGGTAAGCCTTCAGTCCGCAATTAAAGTCATGGAGGTTATGTACACCACTGATCTTACGTGCCGTGGCATTGAAAAGTTTAGTAGGCAAGGTCTTAGATAACGGGTCGTACCGCTTCTGCTTATAGCCACTTACGAGGTCAAACTTATCCTCCGTGATCATTTGGTAAAGCCCTGGTATCTCGTCAGGAGAGTCTTGCAGGTCTGCATCCATTGTAATGACAACATCGCCTTTAGCCGCTTTGAAGCCACAATAAAGGGCTGGACTCTTACCATAGTTACGGCGGAATTTAATGCCGTGAACGTGCTCGTCCTTGTGATGAAGCTCCTCGATGATTCCCCAACTATTGTCGGTTGAACCGTCATTAACAAATATTATTTCATAAGAAAAGCCGTTGGCATTCATCACGCGTTGTATCCATGCGTGCAATTCAGGCAGACTCTCTTCCTCATTGAATAGAGGAACTATAACGGAAATATCCATTGCGTATGTTCAAATTAATATTGTTTTGAATTAGAGGTGCGTACTTGCTTCATCATTAACGCAGCAATGATTAATGAGAAAACAACGCCCGATAACACTGCTGTTATAAAGCTATTTGCAGCCAAGACAGTCGGTTCCGTCATCATTGAAAGGAGCCGAATTACATCGTTGTAAGATACATTCAACTGACTGTACATCTGCTTTGCTTCGGGCGTGGAATAGATGGTTGTGAAGACAGCTAACAGTCTCCCGTTGTCAACATAGTTCATATACAACCATTGAAGAAGGCTGAAGATCAACGCCGCATTGAAGTGAACTCGAAGGCAATAAAACAACCCGCGCTTAAAAGAAATTACCCCATTGCGACCTTCCTCACGGAACTTTTTAAAGCGATAAGCCACGAAGAAAGGTGTAGAAAAGAGCAATATCGTATAGACCTGACCTAGGAAAGGAACGTAAGTCGTATATAACAAACAAACAAAACTGGCAACCCAAAGGATTGCAAGATAGAACCCGTCGTATCGAGAATACGCCGATAACTGTTTGATCTCATCGTGTGTCATACTGCAAAATTACGGATTATTTATTATATAAAGGTGCGTCTTTATCAAAATTAAGATTATTTGTTAAAATGCGAAAAAGGCGTCCTTTCTTTTCGTAGTTATAAATTAATTGTGTACCTTTGCACCGCTTTCTCCAAGCAAGGAGAACGTTTCATACGGACAAGTCTCCTACGACCAGCTCCCTTCAAATCCCCCAGGTTGGGAACAAAGCAAGGGTAGAAGGTTGTAGCGGTGCGATAGGAATCGCTTGTCCACCTGCCTCTTTAGCTCAGTTGGCCAGAGCACGTGATTTGTAATCTCGGGGTCGTTGGTTCGAATCCGACAAGAGGCTCGAATAGATAAAATGGCTAAGAACAATAGAGAAGGTATGTCGTGAGACATACCTTCTTTTGTTTTTAGCAATGCTGATGGAGGTTGGTATGACTGTACAAGGAGCCTCACTACGTCCCCTCTACAGCCTCTCCCCCGTCCCCTCTCCGAATGGAGAGGGGCGTGAATAGTACCATCTGCTAACAAAGAGGGCGTTTCTTCGATGTGAAGAGACGCCCTTTTCATTGCAAGGAAACGCCCTCTTCGTATCAACGGAATGCCTTCTTTGTTTTGAAAGGGGCGTTTCTTTAATTAAAGATAATGCCAACCTGTAGGGACAGACGCCCTCGTCTGTCTTGCCCATCTACCCTTTCATGACATCCCGTTAGGCGACATCCCCTCCTTCTGAGAGGCTTGGGAAGGCTTTTATTAGCTGTGTTCTGGCGGACAGACGAGGGCGTCTGTCCCTACTTTGAAGCCTCACCATCAGACAACGGGGGCGTTTCTTCATTGTCAAGAGAGGCTTCCTTCGAAACAAAGGAACGCCCCCTTCGTTTTGAAAGGGGCGTTCCTTTAATTAAAGATAATGCCACAGAGTAGGGACAGACGCCCTCGTCTGTCCGCCCATCTACTCTTTCATGACATCCCATTAAGCGACATCCCCTCCTTTGGAGGGGTTGGGGAAGGCTTTTATTGCTTGTCTTTATGCGGACTGACGAGGGCGTCTGTCCCTACTTTGAAGACTCACCATCAGACAACGGGGGCGTTTCTTCATTGTCAAGAGAGGCTTCCTTCGAAACAAAGAAACGCCCCCTTCGTTTTGAAAGGGGCGTTCCGCTAATTAAAGATAATACCACACAGTAGGGACAGACGCCCTCGTCTGTCCGCCCATCTACCCTTTCATGACATCCCGTTAAGCAACATCCCCTCCGTCGGAGGGGCTTGGGAAGGCTTTTATTAGCTGTGTTTTGACGGACAGACGAGGGCGTCTGTCCCTACTCTGTGGCATCCCTTTGGATAGAAAGAACCATTCAAATAGATTACCATTAGGCACTCCTCCCCTTGGGGGAGGCTGGGTGGGGTTTCCAGACGAGGGCGTCTGTCCCTACTGTGAAGCCTCTCCCCCGCCCCTCTCCCAATGGAGAGGAGGGAGCAGATAGTGCCATTTCCCACAGAACTAACAACTCGTTTACTTGTCAACCAGTCCACTCGTCAACTCTACCTAATCATAATTTTGAATTGTGAATTATGAATTTTGAATTACACGTAGGCGTGAGCTTCTGTGGAATCTCGTGTTCCGTAAGGAACTCTGTGTCGCCTTTAGGCTTCGTGCCATCCGTGTATTCCGTGTTAAAAATGTCCCAGCAAAGAACTTATTGACGCTTTTCAACAATAGAACTGATCATAATTTTGAATTAAAGAGGAGCCTCTCCTGTATAGAATTTAATCAATCGGGTGATGGCTTGGGTGCATGCCGGACAGAACTCGGGATGGGCATTTGTGCGCATACGACAGTCTGGGTAAGCACGGTAAACACCGTGTTGAGCATAGCCAGCAGGCTCGTATGCACCCACTTTCCACTTATCTCTACGTGCGTTCGGCTTATCTAAGTCGGTTGGTTCGGGCGTCGGTAATGGAGTCTTCTTATCGATCATTCCTTCCCACTTGTTGTGGAAGTCGACCAGAGTTGTTAGGTTCGGTTCCCACGGTTCGACGTCTTTTGGATACATGTTAATCTCCTCTTTGGCATAAGCATACTCATCGCCGAGACCCGCAAAAGAGTGTCCAAACTCATGAACGACCACTGGTTTAAAGTAAGCGTGATGTGTCATTGATAGGTTGTAAGAGTTCAGAATACCGCCACCACCGTACTTCTCCGTGTTTACCAATACGATGATGTGCTCGTAAGGTGTACCCGCCAGCCAGTTGTGGAGGTCTTTGAGGTGGAGAGTAGTGAGGTATCTGTCGCTGTAGAAAGTGTCGAAATGTGAGTGGAGAGCCGTGTTCTTCCATATACCCTTCGATGGTTCGGACGTCCCGCTATCAACGGATGGGGCCTTGACAGCCACGATATTGAATCGAGAACGCAGCGATTTGAAAGGCTCGTGAGCGAAGAGGGCTTCCATCGCAATGCGACAATCCTTTATAAAGGTGGGCATCTCGGTCTCGGTGTAACCCTCCGCAATGTATGCGATGTGTATGCAGTGCGAAGGATCGGCAGCCTGTTGCAAGGTTTCATAAGGTGTGACATTACGCTCGCCGATGTGCCGGATGAGTATATCCCGTGGTGCAACGGTGTGCGTCATGCGGTTAGTAACCTCGCGCCGGTTGTTCCTTAGTTCGATAGTTACATCTGCCGTGTCCTTTGGATAAGGTACGAGAAAGACATTCTCAAACGATTTCTTGCTATCACCCTGCGCCTCGTCGTAGGTGAGCCACTCCTGAAATAAGGTGGAGAAAGAGTTTCGATAGATCACTTTCTGCGTGTGATGATCACGCACAATGACCTGTCCATTGCCCTCAACAGGCACTTCGGCGAGTCGTTCGTGCTTGCCGTACCAATGTGGGATACGTGATAGTTCGTCCACAGCGATAGTCTGCTCTTTCGCATTCCCAGCGAAGATGTAATCCAAACGCAGCGTTGCATCCTCAAAGTAATGGTTGAAATCCTGTGCAACAGTACTCATGGAGAGTGCGAGGAGTAAGGTAGTAATGACTTTTCTCATAGGTCTTGAAAATTGGTTAGAGTTGTTTTTTATCTTTCTCCAGATAGTTATCATCTGTTCAACATTATATATCTATCATTTGCAAAGTTATAAATAATTAATGATAATAACCATCAAGAAGGAGATTATTAATTTATCATTCATCATTCAAAGTCCATAGCTATGATTATTATTGAGAGTTGTGAGCTATGCTGTTATTGGTTTATTTTGATACTAAAGAGAACTTTAAAAAGGTAGAATAGAGGTTTCTCACATGGTTCTTTCCTGTTATTTTAGATTCTGGAAGATAGTGGGGAGAGTGTTAAGATGAAATAGTCTCAGGATGAGAAAGTGTTTACGGAATAGAGAGGAGTTTTATTTTTGCTGTCACTACTGTCATTGTGCTTCTGTGTATAAACCATTGATAATGAATGAAATAACGTAAATGTTAAAACTGACAGCAAACTGAATTAAAAATAAATAGGGGTTTTTTGAAATCCTTTCTATAAAGTATATATATAAAAGATATATGCAATTAGTAATAAAAATACGGTTTTATCAAAAAAAAATTACCATTCACTTCCTATTTAACAAATATTATGCCTATATTTGCAAACATGTTTAACCTGTGGTAATGAACCTCCATAGGAAAACTAAGAACCATCCAATATCACAAAGAAAGCAAGCTTTAAGCTCGTTCTAATAGCCAAACCAAGTCGTATCAAAGATAATAATCAACCTGAATAATTACATTTATGAAACTAAGAACGTGGATGTTTATCCTGTTTCTGTTCACTGGATTAAGCTCTGCCTTAGCCCAGTCTATAACAGTAAAGGGTAACATTGTAGATGAGAATGGGGATGCCTTACCGGGCGTAAGTATTATCCCTAAGTCAGCACCTAAGTCGGGTATTGTGTCGAACATAGACGGTTCGTTCACCCTAAACGTGCGTAGTGGAGAGAAGTTAACATTCAGTTTTGTGGGCTACAACAGCGTTGAACGCACCGCAGCTCCACAAATGAATATCAAGATGGAGCCCACTGAACAAATGATGAATGACGTTGTCGTCGTCGGTTACATGGAACGGAAGGTGGCAAACACATCGGCATCTGTCATCAAAGTTGGTGCTAAAGACCTTGAGATGAAACCTGTTGCTAACCCCTTGGATGCCGTGCAGGGTAAGGTGAGCGGACTACAAGTCTTCTCCTCTTCTGGTGAACCTTCTGCACGCTTATCTATGGCTCTTCACGGGCAAGGATCGCTTGGTGCGGGTACTGGTCTATTGGTTATCATGGATGGAATGCAGGTCAGTATGGCTGTGTTGCAAGCGATGAATCCTAATGATATCGAGAGCGTGCAGTTCCTCAAAGATGCTGCTGCAACCTCTATCTATGGTGCTCGTGCTGCCAATGGTGTTATGTATGTAACTACGAAAAGAGGGCGCACCGAGACTCGTCCCAGTATAAATGTTCGTGCGCAATATGCGGTCTCTTCACTTGCAAATACCGATTACTTCGATCAGTTGATGACGGGACCTGAACTACTAAGATACTATGAAGAAACAGGCATATATACGCCTCAAGAGGTTGCAACCTTTAAAGAGAAATACTTCAAAGAAACCGACTTTCAATGGTATAAATACGTTTATCAATCAGCTCCAATGTACACAGCTGATGTCTCTGTATCTGGTGGAAACACGGGCGTAAGATACTATCTTTCAGGTGGAGCACTCAGTCAGGACGGTTTGAGAATGGGCTCCAGTTATAAAAAGGTGTTCGGTCGTATCAACCTTGATGCGAAATTGAATGATTGGGTAAGAGCCAATATTAACACCCAAGTATCATACGATGCTACACGCGTATCTCCCTTTGGTAACAACAATGCAGTTGGTGGTGGACTGGCAGCAATGAATGCTCCTTTTGCCTCACCTTACGACCCTAATACAGGCAAAGAACTCGTGCGCGTTCCTTTATTAGACATCGCCACACCTTCACATGTTATCTCTACGAATCCTGCGAAGACGAATAATTTCATCCTGTCTACCAATGGTAATCTTACTATTACACCTATTAAGAACCTCACCTTACGCTCTTTAATAGGATTGGAGCTCGATTATGGTAATAGTCGTTCACGTACCCTTCCAAGCTATTATCGTGCTTATGGTAATGGAAGTTCCGAACGTTCGTTCTCAATGGCATCGAATATTACCATCACCAATACGGCTTCGTATAATATGACCTTTGGTGATCATCACCTGACAACACTGCTCGGACATGAATACACCAACTATAAGGATGATGGCTTCTCGGCTGCAGGTTCAGGCATACTGGACGATCGTCTCTACTTGCTTAACAATGCAACTAAGAATAAGAATATCGGTGAAGACACGAATGGATACGCTTTCTTGTCATTCTTCACACAGTTATCTTACGATTTCTCTGAGCGTTACTTCGTTGATCTTGTCCTACGTAACGATGCCTCTTCACGCTTCGGCAAGAACAAGCGAAACGGTCTTTTCTGGTCATTGGGATTGTTATGGAAAGCAAAGAAAGAGAAGTTCTTGCAAGATGTGGCATGGTTGAATGACTTAGACATAAAGGCGAGCTACGGTACTCAAGGTAACTCTTCTATTCCGCCATATAGCACTTCAGCTTATGCAGGAAAGGTCGGTCAGAAGAAGGGAGACATGAGTCTTGGCTTCATAAGTCTGGGTAATCCCGACCTTGGATGGGAGCATCAAAGCAAGTTCACAGTGGGTGTGAAGACTCGTATTCTCAATCGTTTAGACTTGAATGTGGAGTATTATAATCGTGTAACAAGCGATATGCTCTTTGAAGTTCCTCTACCTTATACATCTGGTTTAACAGTTGGTAGTGCTGGTTATCCTACTCGTTACGAGAATGCAGGACGCTATCTGAACCAAGGTATCGACCTCCAGTTGAATGTAGACATCCTACGTGGACGCGACTGGGGAGTATCAGCTAATGCGAACCTCAACTATAATAAGGATAAAGTTCTCGAACTCTTCGAGGGTAGGCAATCATGGCAAGAACCAGGTGGACAGCTCTCTTACGTTGTTGGAAAGCCTGTTCAATTCGTCTTACCATTATATAAAGGTGTGAATCCTGATACTGGTGTGCCTGAATGGTATCGCCCGGGAGCAGACAAAAACAAGCCTCATCGTGATGATAAGGACGTGGTTAACGAGTGGTCAAGTTCGCTGAATCAGAACACTGGAGTGGATGCTTACACTCCATTCACTGGTGGTTGGGGTATCTCTGCATACTGGAAAGGCTTTTATCTGAACGCTGACTTCTTCTTTGCATTAGGTAAACACATGATCTCAATGGATAAGCAGTTCTATGAGAATGATTACTTTGTTCGTGACAAGAAAGATAACTTCAATGGTTCAAGAAGGCTCTTCGACTATTGGAAACAACCAGGAGATAAGACGGAATTTCCGTCTCTTGCATGGGTTCGTGACCCTTCACACCAGAGCACTTATTTAGACTCGAAGATGCTGGAAAACGCTTCTTTCATGCGCTTAAAGAACTTCACTCTGGGCTATGAGTTACCTCGCAGAATACTTGGACAGCAAAAGGTTATACGTTCAGCAAAGGTATTCTTCACAGGTCGTAACCTATTAACATTTACGAAGTTCCGTGGTATTGACCCTGAAGTAAACCGCAACGTTTCTTATGGAGTGAACCCTAATACAAAACAGATGAGCGTTGGAGTGGAACTTGGTCTCTAACAATAACATAAAAAATGAGTATCTATATGAAAAGAACAAAGATATTATTTTGGGCATTCGCACTCTTGTTTACGTTGCAAGCATGCGACTTGGATCGTGATCCAGCTAACTACATAGACTATGGAAAGTCGTATCGCAACATGCAGGATGCCAAGAAGTGGGATAATGGAATATACTCAACTCTACGTGGAAAGTTCGGTGGTGGATATGTTATTCCACAAGAGGCTCAAGCAGACATGCTTAATGCGCACGCCGCTTTCGGCAACCTTTATGGTGAGTTCCATGGCTGGACTATCAAGCCAGAGAGTGCTGTTTTACAGGAGTTATACCACTCTTATTATGCAGCACTCATCGATGCAAACGTTGTCTTGAAGCTGTTACCAAAGATGGAGGTGAGCAGTGATGAACAGGTACAAAGGAATCATTTTCTTGGTGATGCCTACTTTGCTCGTGCCTTTTATCACTTCAATTTAGCCTTACGCTGGGGTATGATTTACGATAAAAATACGGCTGACAAGGATCTTGGAGTGGTATTGGAGACAGAGCCTGGATCAATTGATAAACCGAAAAGAGCTACTAATGCAGATACCTATAAGCTCATCCTTGCAGACCTGCATAAGGCTGATTCTCTTCTAAATGACGTTGCCGTTGTACAAGGAAATACGGAGATTAGTGCTGATGCAGTTAAAGCTTTGCGTGCAAGAGTGTACCTTTATATGGGAGACATGACAAATGCTTATACCGAGGCTAAGCAACTAATCGACCGCGGAACATATCCTCTCATTACTCCTTATTATGGTCAATTGGATGCTAACAATAAGGTGGATCCACGCAAAGATGCCTTTGCGCAGATGTGGTTCTACGATAATGGTATGGAACAAATATGGCAACCTTTCGTGGACAAAGAGAATGAGATTGCCACAACAACAGGTTTCTACGGGGCTGACTTGTCTACTGCCACATATTGGGATAATCAACATGATGCAAGTAAGATAGGCGATTACAACAAGCCTGCCTACGTACCAACTCGGGAGGTTATCAACGATCTCTTTACAGGCGAGAACGACCACCGTGCACAGGTTCTATTCGAGTTCGTCCATACGACAGTCAATGATATGAATGCCTCAACTCAGCTCTATGTCATATCGAAGTTTAAAGGTAATCCTAACTACGCAACACTCAATAGCACGCATTGGGGTGGTTATGTGCCTAATGGGAATCAAGCTCCAAAGCCATTCCGAATTGCTGAACAATATCTCATTGTAGCTGAGGCTGCATACGATTTAGGCAATATCAGTGATGCACAAAACTATCTTAATCAATTGCGCAGATCACGTGGTTTAGATCCAACAACCCTCACTGGCGATGCTCTATATAAAGAGATAAAGAATGAGCGAGCACGTGAGTTGGCTTATGAAGGCTTCCGCCTCTGGGACTTGAGACGCTGGAAACAAGGCGTAAAGAAGCGTACTTTCCAAGGAAGAGAGAATTATTACAAGGTACCAGCAGCATTCTATGCAGGCGGATATAAGGTCGACATACAACCAGACAACTATATGTTTGTATGGCCATTACCTAAGAATGAGACCTTAATAAATACCAACCTCTTACCTAACCCAGGATGGGGAGATAAATAGATAACGCATAATTAAAAAAGAAACACTATGTATAAGAGAATAAAAATATGGGCATTCTTAGCAATAGCAGTCTTAGCCGTCGCATGCCAAAAGGATCTTGTCTTAGGAGGGACTGAGCGTATTGTCTTAGGTGAATCAACCGCAGTAACGCTTGTACAAGAGGGTGAGACGAAACTTGTTGATGTCTCTTCTTTAGGCGATGATTGGCAGATTGAGAATGAGGCACACAATGCCTGGCTCACAGCAAATCGAAGAGGAACAACCTTAGAGTTAACTGCTACAGCCAATAATGATGCTGACGAACGTCGCACAGAGGTTACTATTGCGACTCCAACAAGCAAACGGACGATTACTGTGACACAATTCGGAACAGACCCAACGATTGCTGTTGAGGGCGGTAATGGTACGCTGATCCTCAATCATGAGGCACATACAGGAGTGGAGGTAAAAGTTATCTCCAATTCAGATAATTGGACAGTTGAACAGTTAGACAAGGCTACCAACAACTGGCTTAGCTATGACGTTGACCTCAAGCAACGCAAGTTAACACTCAACCTCACCGCTATTGAGCGTAACAGCCAATGGGCACAGACCAGCCGAAGTGAGAAGCTATTCCTATCCAATGGCAATAAGCATTACGAGTTAACTATTATGCAGAATGGGTACGTTCAGTTCCAGTTACCAGTGTGGGATTTCGATAACTTCGATATCAATAAGGTAATAGCAATGGAGGCAGAAAGGCATAATCTCCGTGATAAAGCATTTGAGATTGACTCGCTCTTACCCTATCATCAGGATCAAAAGAAGGTGTTTACGGTATTCCATTCACCAGGTGAACAGGCTCCACACATCCTCTATCAGCAGAAGAACAGTGGTACGGATATGTATTGCGCATGGCTTAAAGCACCCAAAGGTAAGCTATTCCAACAAGACTCATACGAGCCTTGGTTAAAGCAAAATAACTTCAAATTAGGTAACAAGCAACGCCTTGATACAGAGTCACAGTATTTTAATGAAGAGATAGATAAGACTCGTCTCATTACGATTTATAACTCTGTTGACAACTTCAAGATGGCTGGTGGTATCTTTAGAAGTGCCTGCATGAAGTATCTCGAAACGCCTAATAGCTTGAAAATCAATAGTAATGGTAAGGCCGAAACATTCCCTGTCTTCCCTTCTGATTACCTACATAATAAGGCGTTCAAACTCGATCAGGTGGTTGCGTTCGAGCGTCAACGTGGTATGAAACCAGACTATAACAACCAGTTTAATTCAGAGAACGTAACAGCCACAACAGAGGATCCGCTCTGTCGCTACTCACGCTTAATATTTGTGCCAGAGAACGAGAGTTACGAGCCCGGAACATTAGCTTATGTTATCTACTTCTTTAATTGGCAAGGTATCACGGAAGAAGATATTGATGCTGGATTAGTCAAAGATAAAGACCTTAGTGGTACTGTTGGTTCATGTCAAGTGTTCTATCAGGGAGGTGATGTCTTCTACAATCGTGAGGAGCAAGGAACGCCTGGTGTATATACTTGGTATGAATATTCTATACCATTCAGCACACGCCGTGCGGTTGAAGACAAGGGTTACAGCCTATTCAGAGAGGCAAGTGGTGGATTCGCAACCTTCTATCGCGGCAGTGAGAATCTGATAGACCTTCGCCCGCAAGAGAGCCGTACTGTCATCACTTACTACAAGAGTAAGCACTATGTAGACTTAATTAAGAAGAACCTTAACTATTAGACTTTACGCACAATGAAAAAGTTTAGAAATATATATCTAACGGTTATTAGCATGGCTCTCATCGCTGGACTCTGTACGTCCTGTCACGATGATATGCTTGAGTCAAGCAATCAACAGACAACTACAAAGCCCTCCGATGACAGCTTCCCATGGGAACCCGGCATGGCTTATATCAAGTTAAAAGCAAGCGTATCACCCACTACACGCACAGCAACTCAGAGTGTTACACGTGCCGCCATACTTGATGATGCAACCGTGAAAGTCGAACAGGTGTTTGACATGACGAATGAGTATGCAAACCTCAAGAGGGCTCGTGGCTTGGATAGATGGTTCGTTGTCAAGTTCGACAAAGATAAAGATGTAGCCGAAGTGATTAATGAACTCAAGCGCGACCCAGCAATTGAAAAGGTACACGGAAGCATTCCTATTGTCCCTTCAGAAGTGACTTACACTCCTGCTACACGCTCTCCTATCAATCCAAGAAGACTTCGTGATGCCAATGACGGACAAGGTCCTCTCTCTTTCAGTGACCCTTACTTGAAATATCAATGGCATTACAGCACGACCATAGAACAATATCAAATGTTCCAACCTGGGGCTGATATAGACCTTTTCCCTGCTTGGCAGAAAGAAACGGGAGACCCACATGTAGTCGTAGCTGTGATGGATTCGGGTATAGACTTCACACATGAAGACCTTGAAGGAGCAGCTTGGCAAGGTAAAGACCCTAAAACGGGAGAGACCATCCATGGGCGTAACTTCTGGGCAGAAGAGACCGGTCAAGACAATCCGAATCATATCATTGCAGGTGCTCATGGTACCCACGTAGCTGGTACCATCGCCGCTCGCAACAACAACGGAATCGGAGTTTGCGGTATTGCTGGTGGTAATGGTGATGCCAATTCGGGCGTCCGCTTGATGAGTTGTGAGATCTATGGGCATGACGGAACAACGGAGACTGCAACGACAAAGTACATTGTTAAGGCGTTTGAATTTGCTGCCGAGAATGGTGCATCAGTAATGAACTGTTCTTGGGGATACGCTTTCGACCGTAAGAAATACCTTAATAATGAGAACTTCCAAACCATCTTCAAGAATCAATTCGACCTACTGAAAGATGGCATCAATTACTTTACTGACGTTGCTGGATGCGATAAAGACGGAAAGAAGAAACCTGATGCTTATATGAAAGGTGGTCTCATCTTCTTTGCTTCGGGTAATGACTCTCAATATGACATTGATATGATTCCGGCCTCTTATAATCGTGTAGTAGCGGTTGGAGCAATCAATAGTCTCGGTGTGCCAACAGCCTATATGAACAAGGGACCATGGGTCGATGTACTTGCTCCCGGTGGTACAACTGATGCTGGATCAGTCAATCAGGGCGTATTGAGCACGGTGCCTATTGACTATGAATCAGGCATGACTGGTCCTTATCCCAATACTGACTTTACGCTGCCCTCTGACCATAAGTATGCCTTTGCGCAAGGTACATCTATGGCGACACCACACGTTACGGGCATTGCAGCTCTTGTAGTATCTAAGTTCGGAAAGACGAATCCTAACTTCACAAATGAGGATCTTCGGCGTCGCATCTTAGGTGCGCTTAAAGCCAAGAGTCCCTATGAGGTAAAGACGGATGCGAACTTAGCTGGAAAGATGGGGCTCGGTTACATCGATGCGCTCTATGCGCTTTCTGACCCAGAGACAGAGGCTCCTGAAGCTCCAACTATCACTGTCACCGACTATTCTTCACATGCTACAAAGGGTTATTACGATGCTAACATCGCATGGAATGTGACGGCTGATAATGATGCTCTAAACGATGAGCACACAGCCTTTGCATACGATATTCAACTCTTCAAGAAGTCAGACTTGAGCACTCCTGTTCAGTCTTTTACACGCTTCTCTTATAACATGTCTGTCGGAACAGAGATGCAGCAAGAGTTTACAGGACTGGAGACTGACATGGATTATGTCGTTAAGATGATTGCTCGCGACCGCTTCAACAATCGTTCGGCAGAGGTATCAACGAGCTTTAAAACACGTCTGAACCATGCTCCAATATTCACAGATATGATTGAAAAGAACCTTCGCTTACTTGATACACAGGCTTTCTATCATAAGATGTTACCTGTGAAAGATGAGGATGGGCACACTTGGACGTACACAACAACAGCACTTCCTCAAGGCGTAGAGCTAAAGCGTATCGGTGATACTTTCGACTTGCTCATCAAGGTAGGAGCACAGGGTAAATATCAGTTTGATATCACGCTCACCGATCAACTGGGTGGTAAAACAACGCAAACTATCGCTTATGAGATCGTTGCTCACACTGCCCCCGAACTTACAAGACCTATTGGTGACATCTCGTTGTTTGCGAATGGCGAAGCACTCAACCTTGATCTTGCTCACGTATTCACTGCTTCAAGCGGACAAGCAATGCACTTCACCGTTACTTCCGACAATGAACAAGTGGCAAAGGTGGCTGTTAATGGAACCAAGTTAACCGTCACCCCGGGACAGAAAGGACTTGCGAAACTCACCATCACAGCCGTTGATGGCGGCAGACGAACAACCACTTCGGCTCTCGTGAGAGTAACTGATAAGAACGCACCGGACGTTCACGTCATCTATCCGAACCCTGCACACAGTTACATCAAAGCCCTTATGCGCAGTAATGTAACTAAGGTTAAAGCCATCGTAACATCGCTTCATGGGCAGAAACTCATCGATCAGACGATGACGCCGGATAGCCGAACTCATGAAATAACGATCGGTATCGACCGCCTCGCACCGGGTACTTATTACCTCTTGCTAACGACGGATCGTCTAACAAGTAAGCACGTTTTTATAAAGAAATAATCGGTAACTTATGAAGAAGATAACAATAGTTCTTCTCGTCTTGAGTATGGGTATGACGATGAAGACAGCCGCACAGAGTAGGATTATACCTGTACTCGAATCCAACCCGAACGCTCGCACGGAGGCGATGGGAGGTGCACTGCTTGGCAACACGAGCCAGATGCACATTTATACCAACCCTGCTACCTTCACTTATGGTGATAAGCAGTTCTCCATTGATGCGTCAATAGCAGGACAGCCAAAGACAGATGAGGGGCGACTCATGCAATATAACCTTGCTACGGGGTATCAGTTTAAAAACCATTCAGCACTCATGGCGGGTGTGAGGTACATGGGTGGACTGACCATACAACCGATAGCTGCAATGGGCGGACTGAAAGAAATAAAGCCTTATGACCTTGCGCTCGATCTCGGTTATTCGTTTCCTATAACAAAGGAAGTGGCTGTCTATGCCACAGCAACCTATGCTCGTACCCATGCCGAAACGAGTGCTAACGCTTTAGCTTTCAGTGTGGGAGCTGCTTATCAAACGGACTTCAACCTCGCAAAGGATATGCCAACGAAATTAACAGTGGGCGCACGATTGATGGACTTCGGCAAAGATGTGAAGTTTGACAACACTGGTATTCCTCAAAGTCTGCCCACTTCTCTTGTCATAGGAGGCGATTGGAGCGTAGGAGTTGCACCTAAACATGCGCTTACTTACGCCCTCTCGTATCGCTATTTCACACCGAAAGATGCGCACGAAACCCTCGTGGGAACTGGTTTGGAGTACACTTACAACCGTATCGTGTCTGCCCGTGTAGGCTATCAGCATGCTGACAAAGGGTCGGATGCGTTCACCTTTGGTGCTGGGGGACAATGGGCTGGCTTCAAACTGGACATTGCTTATCGACAAGCCTTTAAGCATTATGGCATTAATGGACTAATCGTTGGACTTGGTTATAGCTTCTAATTAGCTCAAATAAGCCTATCAATCAGAAATTATATATGCCTATTTTCAATCGATATAGCATGTATAGTATAGATAAAATAATAACCTCTAATGATTTAATAGGATAATTCTTATAAATCAAAGCAAGGCTCTTCTCCATGCGAGAAGAGCCTTGCTTCATATTGAAGGAAGCCTCTCTTCGATGTGAAAAAAGCATTAAAAGAAATGGAGATAAGCGATGATATACGTTATAGAAAACTATATTTTGTATCTTTTCCAATGCTATTGCTTGCCAGTTCTGATAATTTTATTACCTTTGCAAATAGCGTATAGGAGACTATAAGAGACGATGAAAAAGATTGCTTCTGACTGATTTCCTCTCATTTAATAATCATTTAATAAAGACAAAGAAAGTGGATTCTGCATACAATAAACTTATCGCTTTGGGCATTCGCCCATCTATCCAACGCGTTGCAATTATGAAGTATTTGCAGGCTCATCACACACACCCTACGGTCGAAGATGTGTTCTTGGCGTTGAAGAAGCAGCTCCCAACTGTAAGTCGAACAACGGTTTACAATACTCTTCGTATGCTGTCCGAACGCCATGCCGCATCGATGATCACCATCGATGAACATCGTGTTTGTTATGATGGAGTGACCGATCCTCATGCTCACTTCTTCTGCAAGCGTTGCGAAAAGGTGTTCGACTTCGAAGCTATGGAAATGCCTCGTTATACGGGTGAGATCGGTAAAGGCTTCCGCATTGACGATACCCAACTATATTATAAGGGAATCTGTCCAGCATGCCTAAAGGCTATGGAAGAGGACAAACGAGTAAGCTAATAGGTGCTTAACTCAATGATTATTGGGAGCTAATTTACTCGTTTTCTCTATCGTGAGAAGTCGTCTAAGAAGAAAGGTTCTGACGCTCTCCATGCTACCATCCATGGGATGGCTAAGGATGAGGTGCGCTATACTGTAGGCTCTATTGGCTTGTACAACTGTTACTTTAGATCATATTCCCAGCTCTTTCTCATCGTTTAATGGAATTAAATAAAATAAGGATACATTCAGATTCTACCGAGTGTGTCCTTTCTTTTTAAGGCTCTTTTTAAATTCAAAATACACCCTTCAACGTTCGGATCAAAGCCTCCCTAAATCCCTCTGAAGCAAATAGATGAGGCGTCGGATTGTTTGAAAATACTGCTACTATTTTGTACCTTTGCACTTAGTAAACAATATGAGCATCATAATAAGGGGATTTAGCAAAGCAAAATAAGTATGAAACGCACCTTAATAGATAATCTCATAAAGCCGATAGAAAGGAATTCTCTTTTCTTCGTGTTTATGTTGTTAGTAGGAGCCATTATGAATGTAAGCCATCGTAACATATTTGGTTATGTGGAACTGACGGCTGATGTATATTTCATTTGCTTCTTGTTGAACCTTTCCCCACGAGTATTACATCACGGATTGCAGGTAATGTTGAGCTGTATCGTTTATGTGATAGCCATAATAGATGCCTGTTGCAAGACCCTTTTCGATACTCCTATTACACCGACCATGGTTCTTTTAGCTCAAGAAACTACTGGTAGGGAGGCAACAGAGTTCTTCTCTCAATATCTTAAACCAGAGCTGTTATATTCTGTAGCTGACGTAATCGTCTTACTCGCAGTTTGCCATGCTGTTATGGTTATAAGGAAGGTGAAGATTCCAATCTATTATCTAAAGCAACCTTTCATCGCCTCAGCTTTGATGTTAACACTTGTAATAGGGGCATGTCTAAGCGTTTATGATAAAGTACAACTCTATTCTTCTAAGAACTTGTCAGAACTGGAAGCAGCTGTAACTAACGGCTTTGCACACATTTACCATCCTGTTGAACGCGTTGTATATGGGCTTTACTCCAATCGTTTAATAGCAAAGCAGGTGGATGGAGTGATTATGGCTAATAGACAGATAAGGGTAAATTCATGCGAATTTACGTCCCCCATCATCGTACTTATCATAGGTGAGAGTGCCAATCGGCACCATTCTCAATTGTACGGCTACCCTCTTTCAACAACACCTCGCCAACTTGCTCTGATGAAAGGAAAGGATTCATTAGCTGTATTTACCGATGTTGTCTCCCCTTGGAATCTAACAAGTAGAGTATTCAAGCAGATATTTTCTTTACAATCTGTTGGTGTAAAAGGCGATTGGAGCAACTACACTCTCTTCCCGGCAGTATTTAAGAAAGCTGGTTATCACGTCAGTTTCTTATCAAACCAATTCCCGTATGGAATCAACTACACACCCGATTGGACGAATAATCTTTCTGGTGGCTTCTTCTTAAACCACCCACAACTGAACAAGCAGATGTTTGATTACAGGAATACTAATATCCATGAATACGATGAGGAACTCTTAAATGACTATAAAAACATAGGTATTAAAGAGAAGTCACAACTGATTATCTTTCATCTTTTAGGGCAGCATTTCCAATATTCATTACGCTGTAAAAGCAATATGAAGAGGTTCGGAACAAATGATTACCCACGTACTGATCTTACAAAGGAAGAGAAACAAACCATTGCAGATTACGATAATGCAACCCTTTACAATGATTATGTATTAAGTAAGATAATCGAACTATTCAAAGACAAGGAGGCTATTGTTATCTATCTATCTGACCATGGAGAAGATTGTTATTGTAAAGATGCGCAGATGGCAGGCAGACTAACTGAAGCCGAACAAATCGATATCAAAAAGTATCACGAGGAGTTTGAGATTCCCTTCTGGATATGGTGCTCAACAACTTACAGGCGTAAACATCATAAAATCTTCATAGAAACTCTGCAAGCTCGAAACAATAAGTTTATGACTGATGACCTCCCGCACCTACTATTCTATTTAGCTGGAATAAAAACAAAAGACTATAAAGCAGAACGAAATCTCATCTCTCCGTACTTTAACAATGCTCGCCACCGCCTTGTCTTGCGGAACATTGACTATGATCAGACTTTGCACAGATAGCAATAGAAGAGTTTTAGTTTTGTTTTTAGTTGCTGTCACTTTTAACACTTCATGTAAACTCCACATTATAAGCCACTTACAATGTGACAGTACATGACAGCAGTGACAGCAACTTCAAAATTCATTCCCCACTCCTTAGGTTAGCTTCGCACTATCCCGTATCGCCACTAAATACTCCGTACCGTGTGAAGAATGTTTACTGTGGAGATTCGGAATATTGGCAAGCATACGCCCAAAATGAGAAAGGCTCGTTAGGCTTAACTGACTACCATATCGCTGGCGAAGCAGGGTGAAGATGGAAGAAGCAGTCATATAAGCTCCCTTGGCAAGGTCTTTAGGGATGGTGAAACTATCAAAAAAGAGTGCTTCAACAGGAGTATGTTGCTGATACTGTACATTATTTTCCATAATTACTTGGGTATCAACCGCATTAAACCAATACCGCATTCCACTCTCCAGTTCGGCAACAGCCTGTGCATAAAGCTGCTCATAGTCTATATGCTCGGGCAGGCGAATAGGGCTTGTCAAAGTAACGGCTATAAAACGGCGGCAGCCACTGGGATCACTGAAGACATCCGAGACATTTGCTGTAGCAATGAAAGAGGCAACACGTGGTAGCGTAACCTGTTGTTGACGGTAAGGTTGGCGGAGTTTGATGTTTGCAAGCTGCATGATATTCTTCAAGAATCCCTCTTGCGTCTTGGCAGACAGTGCATTAAATTCGTCAATATTTATCAATAATGACTGACTCATAGCACGTAGCGTATTCTGTTTCTCACTGATGACAAGATTGTCATTATATCCCCACTGCAACTCCTTAGGTAGAAGACGTTTGCAGAAGGTTGACTTCTTATATCCCTGTCGCGAGATGAGTAGCAGTGCCACACTGTTCCCATGCGTAGCGTCCAGCCCCATCCACTGTGCTACCATTGCAAGAAACCACGTGTGAAACCAATCTCCCCATCGTGCATTATCATTGGGCACACAGCCTGCCAAAGCACCGATATGGTCTTTCCCATCCCATTGTCCTTTCAGTCGTTTGAGAAAGGCGTCCACGGGATTAAAAGTCTTGACAAATCTCGATTCTGTGTATCTTCGTATATCCTTGTCCCATACATCAATACCATCGAGGCGTGCCTTGATAGCCAAAGTATTGCGTACTCGATCATCAGCAGGCGCAAATGGTTCGCTGCTGTTAGCCTTTCGGATTTCAGTACATCCTAAAGCTGTATTATATCGCATCTCATACTTCCGCTCAAGATAGTCAAGAAGCCGACGGGTAACATCATGTTTCATTTTATCCGCCTTTCGATTACGCTGATTTTCAGCCTTTACATTTTTAAGATTCTTACTTTTCATAGTTCATAATAATTATTTTGTTTAACAAAGAGAGTACTAAATTACAACTCCAAATTACGAGGAAATCTCTTGTGTCATGCCTCAAAACGAATAGTGTTCATAGTAAACACAGGTAGTGTCAAGGCTCAACACATCTTATTTCTATACATCAAACACATAGCTCGTTTGATAGTTTTCATACATACGTGGGGCAGAATAGCCATAACTTTGGAAGAGTTGGTCTATCCATTGTTGCTCTTCTTTATGCAATTTATTAAAGCCTCGATGATAACGATAGTACACAAAACGACTTCCGAAATAGTCCTCCAGAGCGCGACGTAGAGGACGATAGTCACCGCACTTCACATCGTCGAAAAGATGAGAAAAGCCCCATGCTAACTGTTCCGTTCTCATCGCACGGAACTCCTGACAGTTATTGTCAGAACGAGCGGCAGGGAGAATCGTCAATGCTGCATGTTATTCACTCGGGAGAGCCTTACCTGTGTGATAGCGCAGGCACTGCTCTTTAACAATACAATCGTGCATAAAGCACACTGCCCAATCTTTGGGCATGTTAGAAAAATCTGTACACATACATAGATTAGTTTAAAGAATTAAAGTTACAAAGGATAGTGATGACCGTCTGTAATAATTCACACCCGACGTGCCGTTATCCTCCTGTTATCTGCTTGCAAAGATACAAAACCGAAGTACCCCTTGTCAAGTCTTTCGCAAGTTATTTTTTATTTGCTGTCACTCCCGTCACACTTTTTATGTTATAACTTATTGTAAATCAATCTACTATATCAAGTGTTAAAAATGACAGCAACTGTTTTTTAAACTTATTGTAGTTTCATTATAGATTTCCTATATAACTTCAACAGAAATATTTAAGTAACTGCTTTCGCTTAAAGGAAAATCCATAAGATCGTTTAGAATCTAATAGTATTAATTATTTACAGCTTCCAGAGCTGACGCATTACTTATTTAATGGTTTAATGAAAAGAAGTAGGAGGGGAACAAAACAGTTCTTCTCCTACTATGCTTTATTAGCTATTCACATCGGAAATCACTCTTTTAAAGGATATTCTTCCGTATTAGCTAAGCCCTATCTATCGGTTATAAAACGATAGAAATCGCCTGCGAACGGGTGCTTTCTAATCGAATAGTTTATGTTTTAAAATGGTTATTAGTGATGGCTCCCACCACTAATAACCTATGTTCAAACTAATGATTTAATATTTACAGAGTACCGTTGTTTGCCTGGCGAACCATCTCTTGGGATGCATATAGATACACTTCTACACGGCGGTTCTTCTGACTTACAGTTTTATTTTCGATAGGGTTCTGGCTTCCGAAGCCTTCTACCGAACGAATCTGACGGCTTGTTACACCTTGATTCTGCAAGTAAGAAGATACAGAAGACGCACGACGCTGAGACAATGGGATGTTAATCTTGTCGTTACCAGAGGCATCTGTGTAACCTTGGATAGCCACGTCACAGTTTGAATTACGCTTCATAAGACCTGCCAACTTCGTTAGATCGTTCTTAGCAGCTGCATTCAAGTCAGAACCATTGAGTGGGAATAGGATACCAGAATCGAATGTTACCTTCACACACTCAAGTCCGTTAGCATCCGTAACCTTGTCAACACTGGCGTTAGGAAGCTGTTGTGCAGCCTCACGAGCCACTTTATCCATGTGGCGACCGATGATAGCTCCAGCGCCAGCACCTACTGCGCCACCAATAGCAGCACCTATGGCTGTACTCTTACCATTCTTTCCTATGATCTGACCAACGATGCCGCCGAGTACTGCACCAGCACCACCACCGATCAATGTTCCTGTTCCTTGCTTTGTTTGACAGCTTACGACAGAGAGCACACACAGCCCTGCTGCCATCATTTTCATATTCTTCATAACTATATATATTATAATGTGATAATCCTCTTTTGCCTTTCCTGCAATTAATCTGATGGTCAGTTCTCCTTTAATCCATGCAAAGTTAAACAATTATTGCAGTATTGGGTCTTTTGCAAACTATTTTTTGTAATTTTGCACAAAGATAGACATTATACTCCTTAAAAGGGTGGGGAAATGCCTAAATGAAAGTGGCTTTTCCCTAAAACAAGCATTTTGAAGATTATAGATATATGGCAAAAGAACTAAAACACATGACCAAGAGAGCTGAAAACTACTCTCAATGGTACAACGACTTGGTAATCAAAGCCGACTTAGCAGAGCAATCTGCAGTCCGTGGATGTATGGTTATCAAGCCTTACGGATACGCTATTTGGGAGAAGATGCAGGCTCAACTCGATAAGATGTTCAAGGAGACTGGTGTGCAGAATGCCTATTTCCCCCTCCTTATTCCTAAGAGTTTCCTATCAAGAGAGGCTGAACATGTAAAGGGATTCGCTAAGGAGTGCGCTGTAGTCACACACTATCGTTTGAAGGCAACTGACGATGGTAATGCCGTTGAAGTTGACCCTAATGCTAAGTTGGAAGAGGAGTTAATCATCCGTCCAACGAGTGAAACGATTATTTGGAACACCTATAAGAACTGGATTCACTCATGGCGTGACCTGCCCTTGATGTGTAACCAGTGGTGTAATGTGATGCGTTGGGAGATGCGCACGCGCCCCTTCTTGCGTACATCCGAGTTCCTTTGGCAAGAGGGACACACGGCACACGCTACCCGTGAAGAGGCCGAGAAAGAGGCACAAACAATGCTTCATGTCTATGCCGACTTCGCTGAGAAGTGGCTCGCCGTGCCTGTCGTTCAGGGTGTAAAGAGTGAGACTGAACGCTTTGCAGGTGCTTTGGACACCTACACTATCGAGGCTATGATGCAAGACGGAAAGGCCCTGCAGAGTGGTACATCACACTTCCTTGGTCAGAACTTTGCTAAGTCTTTCGATGTTACCTACCTAAATAAAGACAACAAGCCAGAATATGTTTGGGCTACCTCATGGGGCGTTAGTACACGCTTGATCGGTGCTCTCATTATGACACACTCCGATGATAACGGACTCGTTCTACCACCGAAGATTGCGCCAATACAGGTTGTTATCGTTCCAATCTTCAAAGGCGAAGAGCAGTTGAAAGAGTTAACTGCAAAGCTACAACCCGTCATTGATAGTCTTCGTGAGCTTGGTATCACTGTTAAATACGATGATACTGACAACAAGCGACCGGGCTTTAAGTTCGCTGACTATGAGTTGAAAGGTGTTCCAGTGCGCCTTGCAATGGGTGGACGTGACCTTGAGAACAATACAATCGAGCTCATGCGTCGTGACACATTAGAGAAGGAGAGCGTTAGTTTCGATGGTATTGTCGAGCGCGTTAAAGCCCTTCTTGAAGACATTCAAGACAATATCTTCCATAAGGCAAAGGCGTTCCGTGACTCGCATATCTACGAATGCGACAACTACGAAGAGTTTAAGGAGAAGGTGAAAGATGGCGGTTTCTTCCTCTGTCATTGGGATGGAACTGAAGAGACAGAAGCCAAGATCAAGGAGGATACACAAGCCACTATCCGTTGCGTCCCATACATGTTTGAACAGACACCGGGCGTTGATATGGTAAGTGGAAAGCCTGCTAAATATCGCGTTATCATCGCAAGATCATATTAAAAAAATATTGTCTCCAATCCGAGGAATCAACTTCTTGGGTTGGAGAGAATTGCTTTTTACAATATTAATATTCTATTCACTAAAAACCAAAAGCGTATGAAAAAGACATTTCTAACATTCGTTCTCTTATTCACAGCAGTAGCTTTACAGGCGCAAACGCTCATCAAAGCGAACTTTAATAAGGGCGATAAAGCTACCTATGAATATACTGCAAACATTGATTTGGCAAGTATGATGCAAGGCAAAACACTGACCGCCAACGTGACAAGTAAGCTGCATGTCGATGTGAAGGAAGCCAATGCCGAGGGCTATCAGATCGAACTCCTCTTCTCCGATTTAAAGGTAGATGGTGATGAGACAGCACTCCAGCAGGGGGGTGGACAGCTATTGACAATGCTGAACGACGTACCTCTGCTCTATCAAACCGATAAGAATGGAGCTCTCAAGAAGTTGCTTAATTCCGAGGAAGCAGTGGGCAAGATGAGTAAGACTGGCATAGCTAAGATTGATTCATTATACGCCAAGAACCCAGAGATCGAAAAGGTTAATCCAAAGATGAACATGCTCATGGCGCTTAGTAACACACTCACAGAAGAGTTCATAACAGAGTATGTTAAGGAGCAAACAGTATTCAGTCTCTATGGCAAGACATTGAAGACTGGCGATCAAGAAGATAAGTCGGTTCAGGGCATGAAGACCACTACCTCTTATGATGTCAACCAAATCCTTGGAATGCTCACCATCGTGGGTAAGGTCAAAGCGAACATGTCAGAAGATGACGTAAAGGGCTTCCTCATCGGTAATATGAAGAAGTTTGGAGTAGGCGACGATGCCGTTTCGCAGATTGAAAAGAACTGGTCGCAGATGAGAGCAATGGGTATGACTACTATCACTTATAACGCCACTGACACCTATCATTTCACCCCTTCTTTTTGGGTAAATGACTATACCACGGAGTCGAGAATGAAGCTCATGGGGATGGATGTAAAGGGTAAAGGCGAGTTTAAGTTGGGCGAGCATAGTTGGAAGTAAAGCCCCTCGAAACCCCACCTAACCTCCTCCAAGGGGGGAAACGCCTCATGGAAGGGAGTTAGGGAAAGGTCTTCTTTAATTCAAAATTCATAATTCATAATTCAAAATTATGATTAGTTCTGTTTGAAGTAAGGCTGTGCAGGAATGCTCGTGTAATATAATTTCTGTGTAGCAAAGCTGTACCTTGTTAGCTGGAATAGCAGAACTAAAAACAAAGAGACGCCTTCTTCACTTTGAAGAGGGCGTTTCTTCGATGTGAGGAAAGCCTCTCTTCGATATGAAGAAACGCCCTCTTTAAATAGAAGCATCCCCACAATGTAGGGACAGACGCCCTCGTCTGTCCGCATAAGGGAGAATGCTTATAATGTAAGGTGGAATGTTGGAGCGGACAGACGAGGGCGTCTGTCCCTACTTTGTAGTGATCTATTGCACTGAACAAACAACTCGTTTACTTGTCAACTATCAACTCGTCCACTCTACCTAATCATAATTTTGAATTATGCATTATGAATTTTGAACTAAAAGAGGGGCTTCTCTTGGATGCTCCTACTCCTCTATCTCCGACAGACTACGCACGAAGTTGTTAGCGAAGTTACTAATGGTTTCCACGGGAGCATAGCCCATATAACGCACGCTGCGACGCAGGTTACGACGCAAGACGGCACCATTATTCCGCACGAAACCTGCCGAATTCTGTTTGAAATGCCACTCCTGTGCAGTGTCTTTAGCCAAGTCGGAAATGCTACGAAGCGTCAGTTCGTAGGCTTTCTTGTCATATTTCTTGACGAACGGAAGCTCATCTTCCTCAAAACCAAAGACCGAGATGAGGATGTTCCCTTGCAGTTCTGCCATCGACTGAAGCTGTAGGTGGGTCAACCAAGAGTCCAGTTTCACAAAGTCCACCTTGTCTCCTCGCATCCTCAAGTACTGTCCGATGGTGATTATTCCCCCCAGATTCATGCCTCGATTGAGCATTGCATCTGAGTTAGCGACGATGAGCTTCAATATATCCAAAGCCTCAACGGAGGTGTCAATACTATGCAGTTCGTTGTAGATGAGCTTCTTCAACCTCCTATTCAACAGAGAGTTACTAAGGCGAACGACCTTTGGAACTTTCGCTGTCAGCGTCTTGCTATCCCCCATCTTCGTCCTTAGTTCGGCGATGATAGCGTCTGGGAGGTTCAGACCCTCATCCATGCTGTGAGCCGCAATACCATTAATAAAAATGGAAGTAACCTGTTGTGCCTCCACCATCTGCATGAGTCTGCGCCACTTGAAGGGTGACATAGGTTCAATACTCGACTGTGTTCCGAAGGCACCAGAGCTTAGAATACGGAAGAAGTTACGCTGTATGACGTCCATAATGATTGAATATTATTGACATTAAGAATACCTCCTTGGATAACGGAAGAGGATGGATAAGAGGGCAAAAATACCTATCAAGAAGGGGTAATATAAGTAAGGTACAATGCTGACAGGGTTTATCTTTGCCAGTCCGGCAGCCATTAAGAGCTGCGCCCCGTAGGGTATTAAGCCTTGCGCAGCACATGAGAAAGTATCGAGAATACTCGCTGCTTTGCGTTTATCAACGCCGTATTTATCGCCAATCTGCTTCGATATACCTCCCACGGTGAGGATGGCTACGGTGTTATTAGCCGTACATACGTCCACAAGAGACACCAGAAAGGCTATCGTGAGTTCTGCTCCTCGCTTACTACTAACGTGCTGTGTGATGATGCGGATGATGTATTCAATACCACCATTAGCCCTTATCATCTCAAGCAAACCGCCCGCCATCATCGTAATGATGATTAACTCGCCCATACCGGTGATTCCGTTGCCCATACTGGAGAGCCATCCGTACACGTCGTAGGTGCCATCTGCAATGCCAATAACGCCTGTCAGGACAAGACCAATGGTCAGTACCGCCATCACGTTCATACCGAATACGGCGCAGATAAGCACCGCCATGTAAGGTATGATCTTATAGTAACTTACCGAGGGAGTGGCTGCCAATGTGTGAATATCCCATCCCAAGAAGACGTAAGCAGCAAGGATAAGGAGGGCAGCAGGGGCTACGATGAAGAAATTAACACGAAACTTATCAGCCATCTTACACTCTTGTGTGCGTGTAGCAACGACCGTTGTATCACTGATAAACGACAGGTTATCGCCAAAGAAACTACCGCCAACGACCACAGCAACGACAAATGGCATGGAAGAACCTGTCGAGCTGGCTATGCCGGCAGCAATGGGTGCGAGTGCAACGATGGTTCCCACGCTCGTACCAATGCTTATCGAAATGAAGCAAGAAGCAAGGAATAAGCCCGCAAGGAGCATATTGCTCGGTAGAACTGACAGTGTCATGTTGACCGTGGCATCGATACTTCCCATCTGCTTAGCGGCATTTGCGAATGCTCCCGCTAGTACAAATATCCACAACATCATCATCATGTTGTCCGTACTTGCGCCTTTGCTGTATATCTCGATACGCTTATTAAGAGGGTAGCCACCCGACATTATGATGGCAAAGATGCTTGCCACCATAAAAGCAACAGTAATGGGTACCTTGTAGAAGTCGCCCGATACGATCGAAGTGACTAAGTAAAGTAGGATGAAGACAAGCAACGGGCTTAGTGCTAATAACCCTTTTTTATGATTGATCATTCTGTTTCTAATTTAATAAAATACTCTCCCTTACAGATCCCAAGAGCGCAAATAGAAGTCGATGTTCTCCTTTGTAAGGAGGTCAATAGGCATGTAGTTCGTTTGTTCAACCTTCTTCTTCAATACGATGGCACGGAAGAGTGTGTCGATACTAAAGAACCCTTGCTGGTAAGCATGCTGTGCGATGAGGAAGGAAATACTCCCAGCTCTGAGGCATTCAGCATTCTTATGCACAATATCATAGCCCAATATCTGTATGTCGTGACGCTTAGTTTTGAGCAAGAATTCGCCTACGATGTGCGCTTTTGAGTTGAAAGTGATGCAGTGATGCACCTCCGGATGGGTTGTAAAGAACTTCTCCAAGATTCCATCATAACGTTTTCTCTCCTCGTCAAGCGGTAAGTTTACATCGAAGATGTCCACCTCCGGGAAGTGTTTAGCCATGTAGTTGCGGAAGCCAACTTCCCTGTTTTCCTGCTGCCTACTCGCCATCTTGCCGTCTTTCGTTTGTTTCATCAGCATGATCGAACGCTCATTTCGAGCCAAGAGCATGAGCATACGCGCCGCAAAATGCCCACTCTGAATAGAGTCCTGACCGAAGAAAGCAAGAGGTTGAAGGCTTGGCATATATGAATCGAGGAGTATGAAAGGGATGTTACGTTCGTGTAACTCATCAGTAAACTGGCGTGTTAAGTCCAACGTGGTAGGTACGAGAACAACGCCATCAGGGTTCTTCTCCAGACATTTCCGATAGGTATCGATGAAAGACTGAGGGTTCAGTCGACTGTAATACATGACGACTATGTCAATAGAAAAGTCCCTTCTCTGTTCAACGGCCTTCATTGCGCCCATCTCAATCTCTTCCCAATAAGCCTCGCTGGCATGCTTTGGTATGAGGCAATAAAAGGTGTAGCTCTTGTTATGAGCCAGTGCGCTGGCATACATATTAGGCTGGTAATCCATCTCTTTGAGGGCTTTCTCTACCCTCTCAAGAGCCGATTTTGACACGTTCGGACGCTTATGAAGAACGCGGTCAACCGTTCCGACACTCACACCAGCTTGCTTTGCAATATCCTTGATTCTAATTTTCTCCGCCATAGAGGATGCTAAATAATTTCATTATTCAGTGCAAATTTACGAATAATTGTTGGATTGTGTGCATGCACAGGGGGCTTTTCTATCATTCAAATGGTGCTTCGCTCAAGCCTTCCAAAGGGTGAGAAGCACCTAATGGAGTGCGTGGAGCATGATAGGTGGAATCCTTCTCCTCCGAAGAGAAGCCTCCCCCCCCACCCCTCTCTGAGAATGAAGAGGGGGAGTAAATACTATCATTTACACGTATGCCAATACCTGACAGAAACAGGGGTAATAATATTTTAAAATTAAAGAAACGCTCCCTTCGCATTGAAGAGGGCGTTTCCTTGCAATGAAGAAACGCCCTTCTTGTATCAAGGAAACGCCCTTCTCCAATCAAGAGGGGCGTTTCTTTAATTAATGATAATGCCAACCTGTAGGGACAGACGCCCTCGTCTGGAAACCCCACCCAGCCTCCCCCAAGGGGAGGAGCACCTAATGATAACCTATTTGAATGGTTCTTTCTATCCTAAGGGATGCCACAAAGTAGGGACAGACGCCCTCGTCTGTCCGCATAAAGGAGGCTGCTTGTAATGTAAGGTGGAATGTTGGAGCGGACAGACGAGGGCGTCTGTCCCTACTTAAGAAGCCTTACCCCCGCCCCCTCTCCGAATGGAAAGGGGAGTAGATAGTATTGTTTCCCACAGAACAAATAACCTGTTTACTCGTTAACCAGTCCACTCGTCCACTCTACCTAATCATAATTTTGAATTGTGAATTATGAATTTTGAATTAAAGAACCATGTTTCTTCTGTCCCATAAACGCTTTTTCAACGCTTCGGAAAAACTTTGTCTCATTTTATAAATATAATTATGTCCAAGCGAGGTAATACTTAAATGTTTTTCTTATCTTTGCAGTGTAGAGTCTTGAATGACAATCTGAAAGCAAAAGCAAGACCTTTCCCACGTTACAATCCTCACCTGAGTTGGATATGAATAATAATATGGAGAAATGCTTTCAATATGTTCATTCAATTCAGTTGGTAAATAATAACAAATAAATGTGCGATGAAGAGAACGAATAAAGTGTTACTCATTTACACTGGTGGAACCATCGGTATGGGACATAACAAGCGTACGGGTGCATTAGAACCATTGGACTTCAGTCATCTTGTTGATAATGTTCCAGAGTTCAAATTAGTACCTACGGAGGTAGATACCTATCAGTTCGATCCACCCATCGACTCGTCTGATATGACCCCTTGTCGTTGGGCGCAACTGGTGCAGATCGTATCCGAATGCTATGATGACTATGATGGTTTTGTGATTCTCCACGGCACAGATACGATGGCTTATACTGCATCGGCTCTATCGTTCATGTTCGAAAATTTGACGAAACCAATTATCCTTACGGGGTCTCAACTACCTATTGGTCAGTTGCGTACAGACGGCAAAGAGAACCTCATGACGAGTATAGAGTTGGCATCAGCACACCATAAGGATGGTACGGCTATGGTACCAGAAGTGTGCATATATTTCAGTGGGCACTTGTTGAGAGGCAACCGTTCTACGAAGCAGAATGCCGATGAATTCAATGCTTTCGACTCCTTTAATTATCCGCATTTATGTGAGGCTGGGGTCAACTTTACCTTTGATGAACACCGAATACTTACTCCTGACTATTCAAAACCATTGATCACACACACCGAGCTGGATAATAATGTGATTATCTTCTCCCTCTTTCCAGGAATGGAGGAAGGGCTTATGCACCATCTTCTCGATGCCCCAGAATTACGCAGTATCGTAATGCGTTCTTACGGAAGTGGCAATGCTCCACAACGTCCTTGGCTGATGAAATTATTGAAGCAGGCGTCAGAACGTGGAGTCATCGTCGTGAACATCAGTCAATGTATCAGTGGACGCGTTGAGATGAGCCGCTATGATACGGGTTACCAACTCAAGGATGCGGGTGTTATCAGTGGTTATGACAGTACGGTCGAGGCTGCTGTAACGAAGTTGATGTACCTTCAAGCACGATATGATGACGCTGATATGGTGCGTTATTACATGAACCGTTCGATTGCTGGTGAGATTAGTATCATTGAATAGAAGTTTTATTTTTGCTGTCACTTCTGTCACGGTTCTTATGTTTACAAGCCTCTGGCAATTAAATAGTTAGCTCAAATGTTAAAAGTGACAGCAACTATAATGAAAACTTAAATAGGCGTTTTGAGACAGAAGGAGTATGTCATTTAATCCGAAATCATGATTAGGTAGAGTTAACAAGGAAACGAGTTGACGGCTAAACAAGTTATTAGTTCTGTTGGAAAAGATAGTGGGTTTGTTGGGAAAGAAGTTCTCGCCCGTCCACACAAATAGCCCATTAAGATAGAAGGAACATGTCGTTACGGCAATATGTCCTTATACCATTTTGTTCAACAAGCCCATAGGAAAAGCACCCGAACCACAAGTAGGGTCAAGCACCTTGACGTTCTTAAGCCTCTCTACAAGTTACATAATGGTGTATAACATCATCCCCTACCGCAATTTACGGAAACAGTATTATACCAATGCACGCTTGAAGAAGAGCTGGCGATCCTTTAGTACAACGATGATAGAGACAACAAGTAACAAGAGAGTCTGTATGCACTTACTGTCGGGATGGGTGGAGAAGATCTCATTAAAGTATCCTGCCGTAATATGGAATACGATTGCCACAAGGATGTTGCGGTTGGTTCTGTAATAGAGCCAGTTCATCAAGATGACAAACGGAAATATGCTGGCTATAAAGTTCAGACTGTAAAGCCATCCCTCATGCACTACATTGGCATGATAGTAGCCCTTGATACCAGCAAGAGGGAAATGCCAAACAGCCCAGTAAGCAGCAAAAAGCATGGAAGTCTTGAAGAGATTCATCCGCGAACGTAGGCTGTCAGTGCCGTAGCCATGCCATGCAAGTTCTTCGAGTGTTGGGGCAAGGATAAGGAGAAACCATACAGGAAAGACGCCCGAGGTGAATGTGTAATGACCAGTGATAACGAATTGAGATGGGCTATAACTAAACAGAAGAGATATTGTCATAGCACAAAGAATACTTGCAGGCATCAGTAGGCAGGCTGTGAGATAATACTTCCACTTGCTGGGAGATAGGTTCAATATTCTACCGAAGTAATCCTTTCGCAGAGTCTGATTGCTAAAAACCAGCATAATGGTCAAGATCATTGGGAAACAAAGTCCTACCAGTCCCAGCAACGGTGCCGCCCATGTGCTTTGTGAATAAACCACATGATGACTTACATAGCTGGCTGCAAACCAAAAAGCCCAGGGGATAAGAGTAGCTAAGAGATAGAAGAGTGCCGTATGGCGATACTTGATGACGATGCTTTCTTTCATACTGTTTTAATTTTATATATACGTAATAATCCTGACAATCTGCCTAAGATCGCTGTAATTGCTATAATCCTTTTACTTCACCTGCAATGACTTATAATACGAGATAATGGGTGCAAAGGTAATACAAAAATTTATATAATAAATAGATAAGAATTGGATTATTAAAGAAGGGGTTTAGGATTAGAAGTGACGAAAGTATATATTGTCGAGCACGAAAGTACATTTCGTCAAATGCGGGGATATTACTTGCTTTTAAAGTTCAAAGGTTAATTTAAAGTTCAAAAGTCAATATTCCAAGCCTATACGGTTAGCGGAAAATTTTTATTTGATATAAATTTATTTCTAACCTGTTCCCCGTAAATTTCTAACCGTATATAAATTTATCGCAAACAGGTTAGAAATTTACGGGGAACAGGTTAGAAATTTCACGCAAACAGTATATAAATTTCCGGCAAACCGTATCTAGGTTTTTGGCGAACTATATCCCGGCTCAAATGCCCTTTAGCAAAGGTACATTCCATGCAAAACAATAGTACTTCTTGTGCGTGTAAAAACCATTTTATCAGTCGGTCTATCGTTTCTGCTAAGACAGACATAAAATTGTTCGCGAACAATTCGCAAAGAGTGAGAGTGTATCAATTTTGACACACCCTCTTGGGTTAAAAGAATAATAGTCATAATCATCAATGACTCATTTTTGTCCTCTCCCTCCGACACAGAAAAACTTTTCTTAATAATGCCTCAAAAATATCAACAAAACTTTGAAAAAACATTACATATTTTCATACAAATTCTTAAAACAAAGACGAAAAACACACATAAAAAGCGAGTTTGCAACTAACAGAAAATCAATTAGTTATAAAGTCGTACAAGAAAAGGTGCTTAATTGGACTTCAAAAGGGCGTTAGTTAGCTCTCAAAAGGGCATCTATTGCAAGTCAATTAGGCCTCTTTTAGAAGCAAAAAGACCATGTATCGAATTCAAGTTGAACGAAATAAGTTTACAATCCACGAGAAACAAGGGAACAAGTTGTTTGTAGTAGATGGAAAGGAAGAATGATAGATAAGAATAATATGTTTTTCAGCACTATGACCTTATACTTTACTCTTTCTATAGTAACATTTGATACTAATAAGTCATACAATACAGATATATAAAATCTTTATTCAAATTCCAATCAACTTTTAACAGAAAATTAAATTAAGAATAAATTTATTCATAAATATTTGCTCTTATCAAATTTTATACTTAACTTTGCAAAAATTTGAAGACTCCATTCGTTTATAGTACTAAGAAGCAGAATGGCTACCATATTATATTATAGAGGGAAAGTATAATTCATTATGCTTTTGCATTTCTACAAATATTAAAGATACTAATTCTAAAAAGAAATAACGAAACTTTCAGGATTTAAAAATAAGACATATAAATTTTACGACTAAAAAAAGTATGAAAGAGATTGAAAAGAAGGGAAAAACTTATGTACAGCCTTTAGTTGTACTTGTAAGAACGAACACAGAAAATCAACTTTTGGCAGGAAGTGTTCAGGGAGATCATGAATCAGCAGGTAATGACGAATCTTATGCAAAGCAATATAGCTGGGACATACAAGAGGTTGACAATAATGATTGGAAAAATAATTTAGAAGACAAAAAGAAAAAGAGTTATTATGAATAAGAGTATATTATTTTTGGGGGGCAGTTTGTTTGTTGCCAGCTTATTTACCAGTTGTTCTTCAGAGAGCACTGACAATAACAATTATGGAAATGAGGAGGAAATTAAACACATAGCAGTTTTTTCCGCAGAAGATGTAGTTTCTTCTGAAAAGTCAGCTACAACACGTACGACAGGTATATATAACGGAAACGCTATTGATTTCTATTGGACGCAGAATGACAAGCTTTGGATTCACGATGGTTCAAACCTTTTCAAGAATACCAAAGATAACATCAAAGCTCCTAAGGCGGCTTCTGCAAAATTCTACTATGACCAATTATTTACTGCAGCTTCTTATCCTGTTCGTTTTACAGGTACAAATGCTACAGTTGGTGACAAGGTGACTATTCCTGCTGACCAAACTCAAAGTCAACCGAACGACGCTTCACATATTGGTAAAGATGGTGATTGCGGTACAGCTACCGCTAAATTGCAAGGTGGTATCTATAAGTTCAGCTTAGCACACAAAGCAGCTTATATTACTTTCACTCCATGGTATGGAAAAGAAGAACTGGCTTCAACAGTTTCTGTAAGAGCTATCAAACTGACTATTGATGCAGCTTCAAACGCAGGTAAGAACATTGCAGGTACATTTAAATTCGACGATAACGGCTTGGGAGATTTAGCTTCTGGTGGTTCTAAAAGCATTACCCTTACGCTTACAAATGGAATCCCTATACCTAAAGCAGCAAATTACTCAAAGAATGCAGCTTTCATGGTTGTAAACCCTGGAACCTATAGCAAGGTAACTATAGAGTATTCTTTGGAGGACACAAAAACAGGTGTAAAAGGAATTGTGAGTCAAACTTATCCAACTATGACATTCAATGCTGGTAAGAATCGTCCTATTGGCAAAAACGAATTAGCTATAAATAATTATAAGCCAAACTATTATCAATGGGATGCAGGAAAGCCTTATTGGGACAAGTATCCAGGTGAAATCCCTGTAGTTGATGGTGAAAGAAAGGTTTATACACCAAGTGCTGGTAACGACAGGTATATGAATAGTAATCCAAATGCATTTAATGCCAATAATATCTGTTCATCAGCTCCAAATGTTAATGAGGCTACACTTTATTCTTTCTTTGGCAACTGCCACTGGGATGAAAATATTGTGTGGACCATGAATAAACATTTGTATAAGGGTGGTATGTGGATTCTTAAGTTAAATAAGATATCAGTAAATGGTTATACATTTACACATCCAGTTACAAACATCCATACATGGAGCAATAACTATATTCCAAGCAGTAGCAATACCTACTGGAACAATTGGTCAGAAGGTGATGGTTCTGGTGCAACTGCAGGTGATTGGACAACTGATGTTAAGTATAATGGGAAACCTACTGATGCTGACAACTACTTCTTCCTTCCTGCAATGGGATATCTGAAAGAAGACGGAACGTTAAGGTTAGGTGACCAAGATAAATATGGATATTATGGAGCATATTGGACCTCCAACGCTGTAGTTGTTGGAGGTCCACAAGCTTTGGCATTCCACTTCAACAACAAGAAGGTTGGTGTCAATATTGATCTACGCAGTTGGGCTTACCCTGTCTTCGATGCAAATACCTACCAATTGAAATAAGAAATTTCTTTCTTCCTATACAAGGAATGAGGATTTAAATTATCAGGAGAGAGTGTGTCAAAATGCAAATACCATTTTGATAATCTTACAGGTTGAAACAATCCAATAAAAAATGACCATTTCTGTACTCAATTTTGAGTAAAGAAATGGTCTTTTCTTTGCCTTTAGAAGAATCCTACTTATAGATTGAAAGTTGTCAAGTTATTAATTTATATTTTGGCACACCCTCACAATTTTTGCTTGTCTTATAGCATGAGATGTTGCCCTGTGGAGGCTCGCCAGCGAATGCGTATTCCGTCGCTGCGCTCACCGTATCTACGCGCTGGCGGATGCGTATATAGCTACCCGTAGATACGTATTGCGTCGCCGCTATATACGCATCTGTCAGCAACGCTCACCGCATCTGTCGGCAAGGGAATACGTATTCGCCAGCAGTTAGATACGCATTCAGCAGAGACGCAATACGCATTCGGCAGGGGTTGGATAAGACGATCTGTACAAGATTTGATATCAAAAAGTATCGCTCATACGATGGAAAACTAAAAGGGAAATTGTACCTTTGCTGGTGCAATCTTTATTAATAACAAACATAAACAAAGTTATGAGACATTTACTTTCTATCCTTCTCATTGCGGTAACTCTAATTGGAACCAGCAGCTTCACGTATGAAACAACTTCTACCACCAACACTGAATCTATCAGCATACAGAAACAAAAGAAGCATAGTGGAAGAAAAACTCACAAACGTTCGAAGACACGTAAGAATAGAACTCGTAAGAATCGATCAACTCGCTCAGCCAATGTAGGGCAGACAGTGTATATCACTCCAACGGGTTCTTGTTACCATTCTACGCCATCATGTCCGGCATTATGGCGCGGAAACTACTCCCGCATATCTTTAAGTTCCGCACGAAGCGAGGGCTATCGTTCTTGCTCAAGATGCTATTAATATGAAGATATCGGATTCAAATTAACGGATGGCTAATTTCAAAATAATATAATTATGGCATACTGTAAAAACTGCGGTTCTCCGCTTAACGAAGGTTCTGAATTTTGTTCTCAATGTGGAACTCCGCAACATCAAGACGATAACGAGAGTTATACGGAGCAATCACGTAAGGATAAGCTATTCAACGTTCCTAAAAAGGCTTGGCGCATTATTATTCCCGTGGCAGTTCTTCTGTTGTTATGTTTTACGAATCCAAGTAAGACTAAACATGTTGAGGCTATTCACATGGAATTAATGAAGGCCTTAGAACAACAAGGTGGTAGCGAAGCGACGGTATATGCGTCTTTGGGCGCAGGTATCATAGATAAGGTGCTCGTTTCGAAGTTAGATGTAAGCAATTATTTTATTTTCAGCGTAGGTTCCTTACAAAATGGAACGAAAAGCAAGGTAGTTTCGTTCGGTATTTTAGGACATGTCTTTACATCTGGGATCGATAAGGACGCATTTAGCGATTTGAAGAAGAAAAACAAGACTCTCGGTCTTTAACAATTCTTTGACAGATGAAATATAGACTGTTTGCAGCATTGTCTGCCACAGTTTTCTTGTTCACCTCTTGTTATAGGCAGCAAAGAACGAATCATCTTGCTGCCTATATTGATACATTGTCGTTGCGTAATGGCGACCTTATTTTCAGAGAGGGGAAAAGTGCTGAAAGCGCATTAGTAAAAGCAATAGACAGTAATAGCTTTTCTCACGTAGGCTTACTATTTAAAACAAAGAATGGTTGGAACGTTGTGCACGCTGTTCCCGGAGAATCTGATAATAACGTAGACATCGTGAAGTCGGAACCCCTCGGCGTGTTTCTTCAACCCGATAGATGTGTAAAGGCAAAAGTCGTCCATTCGCATTGTGATGCTAGTATTGCAGAAAAAGCGGTGCAATACGCTTTACATAAAAGAAACTTTCCTTTCGATGATAATTTCGATATGGCTGACACAACAAAGTTTTATTGCACGGAATTAGCCTGGCGTGCTTATCTTTCTGCCGGAGTTGATATATCGGAAGGGCGAAGACACAATATTAAAGTATTAGGGTTTCGGAAAATGTGCCTGCTGCCTTCGGATATTATGATAGAAAATACCATAAAAGGCATCAACTTTAAATAGTTTGCATTATCGAACACAACATACATAAGGGGCATCTTTATATATAAGGGGCATCTTTAACTTTAGCAGAAAGCCTTACATTAAACAGTAGTAATCATAATTTTGAATTATGAACTTTGAACTTTGAATTTTGAATTAAAGAAAAGCCTCTCCTAACTCGCTCCCATTAGCCACTCCGCTCCTAAAAAATCTGCAAATTATACCCATGTAAGCAATGTTTCTGATAAAAATTACCTATCTTTGCAGGGATAATAACCAATTAGTGGTATAATACATGGAGTTTTCAGCGAAACAGATAGCGCAATTCATACAAGGACGTGTTGATGGTGACGAGAATAAAACCATCCATACTTTCGCCAAGATAGAGGACGGAAAAGAGGGAGCAATCTCTTTTCTTGCTAATCCGAAATACACACATTATTTATATAATACGGCTTCGTCGATTGTTCTCGTTGATGAGGACATTCAGTTGGAGAAGCCTGTTAAAGCCACATTGATACGTGTTAAGAATGCACGTGATTGTGTTGCGAAGTTGTTGCAGTTATATGAGAGCATGAAACCTAAGCGTCAGGGCATTGACAGCTTGGCTTTCGTTTCACCCAAGGCGACCATCGGTAAGGATGTTTATATTGGTGCCTTTGCATACGTAGGGGACGGTGTGACGGTTGGAGATGGCTGTCAGATTTATCCTCATGCAACGATAATGGAAGGCGTAGAGATGGGTAAGAACTGTATTATCTATCCTAATGCTAGCATTTACCAAGGCTGTAAGTTGGGTGATAGGGTTATCCTCCATTCTGGCGCAGTGGTGGGTGCTGATGGTTTCGGATTCGCTCCTAACGCTGAAACAAATAGTTATGACAAGATACCACAGATAGGTATTGTGACCTTAGAGGACGATGTTGAGATTGGAGCAAACACTTGTGTGGACCGCTCAACAATGGGTAGCACCTATGTTCGTAAGGGTGTTAAACTGGATAACCTCGTGCAGATTGCACACAACACAGACATTGGCGAGAACACAGTCATGTCTGCCCAAGTGGGTATCGCAGGCTCTACAAAGGTGGGGCAGTGGTGCATGTTCGGTGGACAAGTAGGCATTGCAGGGCATATAGAGATAGGTGATAAGGTTTTCCTAGGCGCACAATCAGGTGTACCTGGAAGTTTGAAGGCTAATCAACAACTGATTGGTACACCTCCAATGGAGCAACGCTCTTACTTTAAGTCGCAAGCCATCTTCCGCAGACTGCCTGAGATGTACAAGCAACTAAGCGACTTGCAGAAAGAAATAGACCAATTGAAAAAGAACAGATAACATTCATGGATACAATAAAACAGAAGACATTAAAAGGGAGTTTCTCGCTCTTTGGCAAGGGACTTCACACTGGTTTGAGTCTTACCGTGACGTTTAATCCGGCTCCAGAGAATACTGGCTATAAGATACAACGTATAGATCTTGAGGGGCAGCCTATCATCGATGCTGTTGCAGAGAATGTAGTGGATACACAGCGCGGAACGGTCTTGGAAAAGGGAGATGCACGTGTAAGTACGGTAGAGCATGGCATGTCTGCTCTGTATGCAATGGGTATTGACAACTGCTTGATACAGATTAATGGACCGGAGTTCCCTATCCTTGATGGTTCTGCAGCGATGTATGTTAATAAGATCAAGGAGGTGGGTATTGTTGACCAAACAGCCCCGAAGGACTATTACATCATACGGAAAAAGATAGAGATAAAGGAGGCGAACGGGTCAGTAATTACTATTCTGCCTGACGACGAGTTCTCTATTACTGCCATGTGTAACTTTGATTCAAAGTTTATCAGCAGTCAGTTCGCTACGTTGGACGACTTTGGAACCTACGCAGAGGAGATTGCGCCAGCTCGAACCTTCGTCTTCGTGCGTGACATTATGCCGTTGTTACAAGCAAACCTCATTAAGGGTGGCGACTTGGATAACGCTATTGTTATCTATGAACAACAGGTTTCTCAAGAGAAACTAGATCAACTGGCCGATCTCTTGAAAGTGCCTCGTATGGATGCAAACAACATTGGTTACATCCAACATAAGCCTTTGCAGTGGTACAACGAATGTACGCGTCATAAGCTCCTTGATATCATCGGAGACATGGCACTCATAGGTAAGCCTATCAAGGGACGCATTATTGCCACTCGACCGGGGCATACTGTGAACAACAAATTTGCGCGTTTAATGCGTAAAGAGATACGTAAGCACGAGGTGCAGGCACCGATCTACGACCCTAATGAAGAGCCTCTCATGGACAACAACCGCATACGTGAGTTGTTGCCACATAGGTATCCCATGCAGTTGGTAGATAAGGTTATCTCCATGGGTGCCAATAGTGTAGTAGGGGTCAAGAACGTCACTAGTAACGAGCCTTTCTTCCAAGGACATTTCCCTCAAGAGCCCGTTATGCCAGGTGTACTTCAGGTAGAGGCAATGGCGCAATGTGGCGGTCTTTTGGTGCTATCACAGCTTGAGGAGCCAGAGAGATGGTCAACTTATTTCCTGAAGATAGACGATGTTAAGTTCCGTCAGAAGGTCGTTCCGGGCGATACTCTCCTGTTCCGTGTGGAGCTGTTAGGTCCTGTTCGCCATGGAATTAGCTCAATGAAAGGCTATATGTTCGTAGGTGATCACGTTGTCGCCGAAGCAACTTTTACGGCGCAGATAGTGAAGAATAAGTAAGGAGGAGTTTAGAAACTCCTCCCCAAAACATAATGATATGAACCAAATAAGTCCGCTTGCCTTTGTTCATCCAGAGGCTCAATTAGGTGACAACAACATTATTGGTCCGTTCTGTTATATCGACAAGAACACCGTAATCGGTAGTAATAATGTGTTCCAAAATGGCGTTACCATCCATATTGGAGCACGAATAGGTGATGGCAACGAGATATTCCCTGGCGCAAGTATCTCTACTAAACCACAGGACTTGAAGTACCGTGGTGAGGACACAATCTGCGTCCTCGGGGATAACAACTCCATACGTGAGAACGTTACAATCTCACGTGGTACAGCATCGAAAGGGAGGACAGTTGTTGGTAGTAACAACCTCCTTATGGAGAGCATGCACATAGCCCACGACTGTGTAGTTGGGTCTGGCGTCATCATCGGCAATTCGACTAAGTTCGCTGGAGAAGTGGTCGTTGAAGACTGTGCCATCATATCTGCTAATGTCCTTTGTCACCAGTTCTGTCGTATTGGCGGGTACGTCATGATACAAGGAGGAAGCCGTTTCTCTATGGACATTCCACCTTATATTATAGTAGGCAAGGAGCCTGCTCGCTACATGGGAGTTAATCTCATCGGATTGCGCAGACGTGGTTTTACGAATGAGCAGATCGAACTCATCCATAACACCTATCGCATCCTTTATGGTACAGGAACGCGTGCAGAGAATATAGCTCGTATAAAGAGTGAATTGCTGGTGACGCCTGAAGTACAGCGAATCATCGATTTCGCAGAGGCTTCGCAACGCGGTTTGATTAAGTAAGAGGTTGAAGGAAAAGACATTAATCGTCGTCACGGGACCAACAGGGGTGGGCAAGACGGAGACAACCTTACGCCTTGCCGAACACTTCGGTGTACCTGTTATCAACGCAGACTCACGTCAGATTTTTGCTGAAATACCCATCGGAACAGCTGCACCAACGGCTGCTCAACAGGCACGGGTGCGTCATTACTTCGTTGGGAATCACCACTTAGAGGACTATTATTCGGCAAGTCTGTTTGAAGAAGACGTTTTGAAGCTCATTAATGAGTCTTCTTCGAAGGTTTCCTTACTGTCGGGTGGCTCGATGATGTACATTGATGCGGTTTGTAAAGGGATTGATGATATTCCAACCATACACCCAGAAGTACGGCAGGAGATGATGCAACTCCTTGAGAAAGAAGGCTTAGCAAAGATGTGCGAGTTGCTTCATGAATGGGATCCAGAACACTGGGCTGTAGTCGATCAAAGCAATCCTCGGCGTGTTATCCATGCCCTTGAGATATGTAAACAGACGGGTAGAACCTACACATCTTTCCGTTCTAATACCATCAAAGAACGTCCTTTTAATATCATCAAGATTGGTTTGAATCGTGATCGTGACACCCTCTATCAACGCATCAATCAGCGAGTTCTGCAAATGATAGACGATGGTATGATCGAAGAAGCGCAACGCGTCTATCCCAAGCGAATGCTTAATTCGCTTAACACAGTGGGCTATAAGGAATTATTTGAGTATCTTGACGGACTGACAACACTCGATGAAGCGATCTTCAAGATACAAAGCAACACCAGACGTTACGCCCGCAAGCAACTCACATGGTACAAACGTGACCAAGAGATGACGTGGTTCTCGCCCGATAACATTGAAGAAATCTTAAATTATCTATATACTATCTCCCTGTAAGCAAGTAAATAACTACTTTTGCAGTAATCGGTGAGTTATATTATAAAACGAAGATTGTAAAGGCAATGATAAAGAGACTTTATTCATTTATTAAAGCTATCTTCCAAGGGATTATACACTTCTTTCCTTGGTACATAAAGCTCTATAAGGGTCGTGCATGGTACACGAAAGCAGCACTGGGGATTACTTCCTTCATCGTTGCCATATTCCTCTATTTAGGCATGGTAGATACTAATTTCCTTTGGCTCTTTGGTAGATCGCCTGGCTTTATAGAAATTAAAACACCTCCAACGTACGCTGCTTCGGAGATATATAGTGCTGACTCCGTACTCATTGGACGGTTTTATAAGGAAAACCGAACACCTGTTAAGTATAGTGAAGTTACTCCCGCTTTCTGGAATGCACTGATTAGTACGGAGGACGAACGCTTCTACAGCCATCATGGAATCGACTTCATGGGCATCGGCGGAGCGATCAAGGACGCTGTTACTCGTGGTGATGGACGTGGTGCATCGACGATTACTCAGCAGCTGGCAAAGAACATGTTCCGTGTGAGGACACAGTATTCTACAGGTTTATTAGGGCACGTTCCAGGGCTTCGCATGCTCATTATGAAGAGCAAGGAATGGATCATTGCGGTGAAACTTGAGCTTATCTATTCCAAAAAAGAGATATTGACAATGTATGCAAATACCGTCGATTTCGGTAACAATTCATACGGAGTCAAGACCGCAGCAAAGACCTATTTCAATACCACACCATCGAAGATGTCGGTTGATCAAGCAGCCACCCTCGTGGGTATGCTAAAGGCTACTACCTACTACAACCCCATCACGCACCCCAAAAACTCTATCCGTCGACGCAACACAGTATTATATAATATGGTGACTCATCATGTATTACCTCAATCGGAGTACACCGCTTACTCGCAGCGCCCACTACGCCTTGATGTACACATGGAAGAGAACTATGACGGTCAAGCTCAGTACTTCCGTCAATATGTTGCAGACGAGTTCAAGGACTGGATGAAGGAGCATGGTTACGACTTGTATAGTAGTGGTCTCAAGATCTACACCACGATCGACACTCGCATGCAGAAGTATGCCGAGCAAGCTGTGTCGAAGCAGATGGAGCGTGTGCAAAACACCTTTAACAACCATTGGCGGGGTCAGAACCCATGGAGGGACGCAAGTGGAAAGGAGATACCAGGCTTTATCGAGGGTATAGCCCAGCGTCAACCCTTCTATAAGAAACTTGTTCAAAAGTATCCCAACCAGCCCGATAGCGTCCTTTACTATCTAAATAAACCTCACAAGGTAAAGCTCTTTGATTATGCAAAAGGCACCATTGAGAAAGAGATGTCATCGATGGACTCCATCCGTTACATGGTACAGTTTATGCACTGCGCGATGGTCGCCATGGAACCTCAAAGTGGTGCAGTAAGGGCGTGGGTAGGCGATATCGACTTCAACACATGGAAGTATGATAAGGTCGTAGCAGAGCGTCAGCCGGGGTCTACCTTCAAGCTTTTTGTGTACACCGAGGCCATGCGACAGGGATTGACCCCATGCACTCGTCGACGTGACGAATACATCAGTATGCAGGTTCTCGATAAGAAGACTGGGCAGATGAAGACGTGGACTCCGCATAATGCCAATGGACGTTTTTCTAACGACTCGATACCTTTGATGACTGCTTTCGCTCGAAGTATTAACTCCATCGCAGTGCGTGTTGGACAGGAAGTCACTATACCAAATGTTATCGAGACAGCGCAGAAGATGGGTATCAAGAGTCCGTTGGATGACGAGCCATCATTGGCTCTTGGCTCAAGTGATGTTAACCTACTTGAGATGGTGGATGCCTATTCTACGATCGCAAACTACGGTGAACAGATTGATCCAGTGGTAGTTACTCGAATCGTAGACATGAATGGCAACGAGGTCTATACGGCTCCACAAAACCATGAGAGAGCCGTAGATACGAAGTCAGCCTTCCTAATGCAACAAATGCTCAAAGCGGGTGTTAATCAAGGAGGAGGCACTAGTTTGGCTTTGCGCCAATACGTTCCTACCGATACAGACTGGGGTGGAAAGACAGGTACAAGTAATAACCACTCCGATGCATGGTTTATGGCTGTCAGCCCGAATCTAGTAGTTGGAGCATGGGTAGGAGGCGAGTATCGCTCCATACACTTCCGTACAGGAGCCCTCGGACAAGGCTCTAAAACGGCCTTACCGGTAGTGGGTGAGTTCCTTCATAGCCTCATGTACGACCGCACCTATCAGCGTTATCATGCCAAATGGGAGGTAGATGAGGATGATGACATCGACCCATCAATGTATAATTGTCTGCCACCTCCAGTCCAACGACAGCTCCCTGACTCGTTAAAAGGACAGAACGCAGCTCGCAGACATCAGCAGGGTGATATTGAGGAGGATATTCCTTCAGATGAAGACAATGCTGAGGGCATGCCTCCCGAACCTGCTCCACCAGCCGAACCTGTTAGTAGACACCAGGTTGAAAACGGCTCAGAAGGTGGCGGAAACACCCATGAGAGCAAGGCAGAAAAGAAGAAGGAAAAGAAGATAAAGGCTGCTAAAGATCCCACCGTAAGTAATATTGAATGGGACTAAGCGGCGTTCGTCAACATCATGGAAGCGGCTATCAATAACGCAATAGACCTACAGAATCCAGAGCTGCAAAAGGCTTTGCAGATCATTCAGTTTACACATCATTCCCTGTTCCTGACCGGTAAGGCAGGTACGGGGAAGTCTACTTTCTTGCGTTATATATCGTCTACTACGAAGAAGAAACACGTTATCCTTGCCCCGACCGGTATAGCTGCGATCAATGCAGGAGGCAGCACTTTGCATAGCTTCTTCAAGTTACCTTTCCATCCATTAGTGCCTGATGACAGTCGATATACGCCTCGCCACCTGCGCGGAACAATGCGTTATAACGGCGACAAGTGCAAGCTCTTGCGCGAAGTGGAGCTTATCATCATCGACGAGATAAGCATGGTTCGTGCCGACATCATTGATTTTATCGATAAAGTGTTGCGTGTTTACAATCGCAATATGCGTGAGCCTTTCGGTGGAAAGCAGCTCCTTTTGGTTGGAGACATCTATCAGTTAGAGCCCGTAGTCAAGGAGGATGACCGCAAACTATTGCAACCTTATTATGCAAGCAACTATTTTTTCGATGCTAAAGTGTTTCAGGATTACCCCTTGGTCAGCATTGAGTTGAATAAAGTTTATCGTCAGAACGATTCCACCTTCATATCCATTCTCGACCACATACGCACCAATCAAGCCACAGACAGCGATTTCAACAGTATTAACGCACGTGTGGGTGCATCCTTGGAACCGCAGGATAAGGACAAAGAAAACTTCACCATCACACTTTCAACACGCCGCGATACGGTCGACTGGATCAACAATGAGGGACTAAACAAGCTTGAGGGCGACCCCGTGATGTTCCTTGGTGAGATCAAGGGAGAGTTCCCCGAGAGTAGTCTACCCACCCCCATGGAATTGAATCTCAAGGTGGGTGCACACGTAATGTTCATTAAGAACGATATAGACAAGCAGTGGGTCAATGGCACACTGGGCATTATCATCGGTATAGATGAGGAGGAAGGTATGCTCTATGTACGCACGGAAGAGGGTGACGACTTGCAGGTTCAGCGTGAAATGTGGGCTAACGTGCGTTATACCTTCAATGAGATTGAGAAGAAGATAGAGGAAGAACAGATTGGAACCTACGTGCAATTCCCATTGAAACTAGCGTGGGCTATCACCGTACATAAGAGTCAAGGACTAACGTTCAAGAACGTTAATATCGACTTTACGGGCGGTGTCTTCGCAGGGGGTCAGGCTTATGTCGCACTCTCCCGATGCACCAGTTTGAATGGAATCAGCCTCAAAGACCCATTGAGGAGGGATGAGGTTTTCGTCCGAGCAGAGGTTACGCAGTTTGCACGTCATTATAATGATCGCAATAGGATAGCCACTGCCTTGAAGCAAAGTAAAGCCGATAAGGAATATTACGATGCTGTGCGAGCATTCGACGAGGGCGATTATGACAGTTTTCTAAACAATTTCTTCCTTGCTATCCATAGTCGATATGACATAGAGAAGCCCGTTGTCAAGCGGTATATCCGCCGTAAACTCGATACTATCAATCAGCTCCGCCGAGAGAACAAAGCCTTACAGCAGCAACAACGCGAGCATGAGGATTTCCTCAAACAGCTCTCTGTTGAATATGTGATGATGGGTAAGGAATGCGAGAAAGAAGGGATGCGTGAAGCCGCCATAGCCAACTATGAGAAGGCTGTGAGGCTCTATGAAGATAACCCGATAGCACGGGGACGCCTCGAAAAACTATATCCGTAATACAAAATAAAAAGCCTCCCCAAGCCCCTCCGAAGGAGGGGATGTGTTCTCACCAAGTCCTGCCTTGATGCAACAAAAAGACCCCCTAAGCCCATCGGAAGGAGGGGATGTATTCCCACAAAGCCCTCGCTTGATGCAACAAAAATACTCCCTAAGCACATCGGAAGGAGGGGATGTGTTCCCACCAAGTCCTGCCTTGATGCAACAAAAAGACTCCCTAAGCACATCGGAGGGAAGGGATGTGTTCCCACAAAGCCCTCCTTTGAATCAAAATTCATATTATGATTAGTGCTGTTGGGGGTAGATTCAAGGAGTGAAAGGAATGAGAAGGAGGGAAAGGGAGTGAAGACAATAGCACTGACTGCTGTTAGTTGTACTCTCAAAGACTAATGTCTTAACTCCTGTCTCCTGTCTCTCGACTCCTAAAAAGGTGCTGTCTTAACTCCTATATCCTGTATTCTGACTCCAAAAATAGAATTAAATTGCATGAAAAAGAATAACAATCAATCTCGAATCATCAGTTTTATCTTCCTCAGCATATTATTGGCTGTGGGCGTAATAGCCTCCTGTCACCATAAAAACAGGCTTGAGGTGGAAGACAATAAAGACACCGTTGCCGCCAAGGAATTTGCCCCTTTGGTCGATAATGGTAAGTTATCAATCGACTTAAAGAGCATTACCTCCGTTGCATTCCCTAAGTATAAACTCTCCAAAGCAACGCCTTTCATCCCCGATTCCGTTAGTGTTGCAGCGGATGAAGAGACTGTCTCCAGCGGTAATTACTCGGCAACTCTTCTGCTCGACACCATCCCTTCCAAAGCCTTCTATCAGTCGGTTGAGACCGCTGCACAACACGATACCTGTTGGCATATTAACAACTTCGCTTTCACTTACGAACATAAGGATAAGCAAGGAGGAGTGTATAAGGTCAGCTTCAGCAAAGGCGGTCAACAGATCTTTGTTACCCATCTCAACAGTGACATGGTGGGGCTTTCTGGTAATTCAAAATTCAAAGTTCAAAATTCAAAATTGTGATTAGTTCTGTTGTTGAAAAGCATCAATAAGTTCTTTGCTGGGGCATTTTTAACACAGAATACACGGATGTTTAACACCTTTGCCCAATAGTGTTTAATACCTTCATACGTGAGTGTTTAATATCCTTATCCGAGTAGTAGGACTAATGGGGGATGGCTGTACGATCCATAGGGCACGGAAGTATAACCCGTGCCCCACGAAAGTACATTTCGTTGATGTTAACAATTCGAGCCTTGTCTTTATAATCTTACGCCAATAAGACTTTATGAAAGCACCAAGAAGAAGCACTTCTAAGACAGGCTAAAAATTGTTCGCGAACAATTCAAGAAAAGTTCGCGAACAATTTTTTAAGTGCCTTGTGGAGTGTAAAAGGTGGAAATAGTAGCTTCATAGAGAGCTTAGAGATGAAGTGTATATATGCCTCTTTCTTTATTTATGGATATTAGTTGTGGAGGGACTTTATGCGTAAGATGGTTAGCGTATTTAATGGAAAAGAAGTAAGTAAATATTTGTAAGATATCTAATTAATACTTACATTTGTATCAAAAGTTACTCTGCGGTCACAAGTGGCATCTTTAGATGGTAAACCTCGTGTTGAAATTAGCTATGGAGATTAAAGCAATGAAATGGATATCAAGTCTATCTTTAATTTTATTACTCGCTGCAATGTTGTTTAGTTGTGGTAGATCTAAGCGAGAGGTAAAGGTTATGAGTCCTACAAAAAAGCCTCAAACAGTATCGAAAGATTTACTTCAAATGTATGACAAGCAAATCAGGTCTTATTATATGGATCTGATGGAAGTGTCAGATGGTGGGATTCTCTCTTTGCCGAATAAAGCCCAAGTTGAATACACTGACGTTGCCGTTGAATTGTTGAACTCTGCACTTCGCAAGAGAGGTTTCTGCCCAGTTGATGATGAGTTAGCGCGAAAAGCGATCTTAAAGTATTTCAATATTGATGTAACTCAGAGTAATTCTGCTTTAAGTAAGTTGCAGTTTAGGAAGTTTATCTTCAAGGATGATAACCATGCAGAGCGTATGCAACAAGCCAAGAGTATGCGATGTGACTTCTTTGAGCAGCCTAATTACTTTTGGAAGTGCCTTATTTATATTCCAAAGTATAACTATCTTATGAGTGTGCCTCCTGTTATTGAAGATGCAGTTCGTATCGAGGGGGTGACAGATGAAGGCTCTGATAAGTTATATAAAGCGAAAGTAAGGCATGGGAAATTAGTTCTTAATCTCGTAGATGATAATTATTTCTATGAGAATGAGTTTATTTTTCACGATAGTAAGATTGCTTTTCAATGGTTAAAGAAACACGATGCAGAGTTTCTCACGAACTTACTTTATGATTATGGATACGATAAGAATGAGGATATTAACAGACTTGTAATGAACGAAATGTTATCGAAGTACAAAGAGGAAAAGCAAGTCTATATGTTTGAAAACACCTTTGCTTGTAAGAAGAATACGAAACATTCATCTGTTGAGATTCGAGAGGGATTGTTGAAAACTATCCTCAACCAACCCGTTAATAATGCACATTATTTTGTGTGGGGGAACCTTCTTCAGGCATATTTATCCCAATTTGTATTGATGAATGAAGACGAACAACCGGAGTGGGTGAGTGCTTTCACGAAGCAAGAACGCTTTCAAATAGTGGCTTATATCAGTTATTATCTTTATCAGTTAGGTGCTAAAAGCGGACAAGATTGGACGTCTGTATTGGGTCATGAGCTTTATTATGAAGGTGCTTTCAGGTCTTATCTTGAGAAGAACAATTACTTAAATCTTCCAGACTATAGGAAGTTATGTAAGAGAGTTTATCATGAGTATGATACCGAGGCAGAGGCGAGTAGTGATATAGGTGATGAGTAGTTCATCTTGTTAAATCCGATACCTATGTATCGGGGCAGTGGTTTCCTCTTCACTTATCTCACATTCTTTTCTATAATTTCTGTGAATTTATAGAAGAAATAGAGATTATTGTTTATCTTTGCACGGATTATTTATAGCATATACAAAGGGCGTGTGTTATGACAAAGCACGAACCGATTTAAACCAGAGACAAGCGAAGTCTTGAAGTGAAGTGAATGTTAGTTGCCAGCACGATAACCCACAATTAGATGTTTTATGAAGAGGTTTTCAAGTCTTATGTTCCTATTAGCTGTGTTGCTATGGGGCTGTCATTCGAAGAAAGCGGAACAACAAACCAATGCCGTTTACACATCAACAACGCCATTGGTCACTGATGTAAACCTTCCGCAAAGTTATGTTGCTAACATTCAATCGTTGCGTAACATTGAGGTTCGCTCACAGCAAGAAGGAATCTTGCAACAAATCTTTGTGAGTGAAGGACAGCATGTTCGCGCTGGTCAACCCTTGTTCCGTATAGCCATTGTGGGCGAGGATGAGGAGATTGCAAAGGCTCGTTCAGAGCAAGAACAAGCTGAGATTGATTTGCAAAACACAAGTAAGCTGACCGAAAATAACGTCATTTCACCGAATGCAAAGCGCATGGCAAAAGCTAAATTGCAGTCTGCCAGTGCCGATTATAAACTCGCCGTACTGCGCAAGAAGTTGGCTGTTATCCGCGCACCCTTTGCTGGTGTCTTAGGGAGGATACCGCAGAAGATGGGTAGTTTCATTCAACAGGATGACCTCTTAACTACGCTTTCTGACAACTCACAAATGCAGGTTTACTTCAACATCTCAGAGACTGATTACCTCGATTTTCAGCAACGTCCCGACCTTTATATGCACCTTCCTCTGAAGCTACTATTGGCTAATGGCAGCACATTCCCAGCCCAGGGACATATCAAGGACATATCGGGTCAATTCGACAATGCCACTGGAACTATTTCTGTTCGCTCTTTGTTTGCTAATTCTAAGGGGCTTTTGCGCAACGGACAGACGGGAACTGTGCAACTATTAGTGCGTAAGAGCCATGCAATAGTTATCCCTCAAGAAGCCGTGTATGAGTTGCAAGACCGCAAATATGTCTTTGTCATCGATAAAAACAACGTTGTTCACCAGCGTCAGATACAGATTTCTTCCGAGGCAACAGGCATTTATGTCGTTGCTTCAGGGCTTCGTCCAGAGGATCATTACCTAACTGATGGCATCCAAAAGGTCAACGATGGCGATAGAGTTCGCACTCGTTTCGTAAGTCCCCGACAAGCAATAAAGTCTAACGAAATCACTATTTAGGTAGATGTTTAAGATATTTATTCGTCGACCGGTTCTATCTATTGTGATAGCACTGGTCATTGCCTTTATTGGTATTCTTTGCCTTTTCAACCTCCCGATCACGCAGTTTCCATCAATCTCACCGCCTAAGGTGAACGTAACTGCCGAATACCCGGGGGCTAACAATGAGTTGCTTGTGAAGTCGGTCATCATCCCGTTGGAGCAAGCCCTCAATGGCGTGCCAGGCATGAAGTATATTGAGAGTGATGCAGGTAACGATGGTGAGGCAGAGTTGAATGTGGTCTTCAAGCTCGGAACCGACCCTAACGTTGATGCCGTCAATGTGCAGAATCGTGTCTCCGCAGCCACTAATAAGCTCCCGCCAGAGGTCATTCGTGAGGGTGTGCAGATATCACGTGAGGAGCCAAACATCCTTATGTACATCAATCTCTACAGTGACGATCCCAGCGTGAATCAAGACTTTCTATTCAACTACTTCGATATTAACATCTCACCAGAGCTGCTTCGTGTAGACGGAGTAGGCGATCTTGATATCCTCGGAACGCGTAGTTACGCTATGCGTGTGTGGTTACATCCGGATAAGATGACCGCTTACGGACTGTCAACCGATGATGTCAGCGATGCCTTGGAAGACCAGAATATAGAGGTCTCTCCTGGTAAACTCGGTGAGAGTGGAGGTACACGTCCACAGGTGAAGGAGTATGTCTTGAAGTATCCGGGGCGTTACACTACAGCCGAACAATATGGTAATATCATCATTAAAAGTACTCCTGACGGTCAAGCTGTGCGCTTGAAGGATATTGCCGATATCCATCTTGGTAGTGAGGTATATGATATCTATTCCACACTGAATGGTCGTCCTTCTGCCGCTGTGACGTTAAAACAAGCCTACGGAAGCAATGCCAGCAATGTTATCAAGCAGGTGAAACAAACCATGACACGCCTTCAGAAGGACATGCCAAAGGGTATGCACTATGAGATCAGTTATGACATTAGCCGCTTCCTGAACGCCAGTATCGAGAAAGTAGTACACACTCTTTTCGAGGCATTCGTGCTTGTTGCACTTGTAGTCTTTATCTTCCTTGGCGACTGGCGATCGGCAGTTATTCCTGTACTTGCCGTCCCTGTCTCTCTCTTGGGTAGCTTCATTGCGATGTTAGCATTCAACATCACACTCAACATGATATCCCTCTTTGCATTGGTGATGGCTATCGGTATCGTCGTTGATGATGCGATAGTTGTGATTGAGGCAGTGAATGTTCAGATTGCACGAAACAAACTCTCGCCCGTCGAAGCGACGGAGAAAGCGATGCAGGAGATATCTGGTGCCATCATAGCAATATCCCTTGTCATGGCTTCGGTGTTTATTCCTGTGGCATTCATGGGCGGTCCTGAGGGTATGTTCTATCGCCAGTTCTCTATCACGATGGCTTCAAGTATTCTCTTTTCAGGCTTCGTTGCCCTCACACTGACACCTGCTCTTTGTGCGTTGATATTGACTAAAGAACAGGAACATAACGTCAAATTAGGATTCATCGGACGCCTATTAAAGAAGTTCAATACCACTTTCGATGCTGGTAGCAAGCGGTATGCGAGCTTACTGCAACACACCGTTAAGCACAAAGCCTTTACACTGCTTGCCATCTTAGTGTTCTGTGGTCTTGCCTATTGGGTGAACCTTGGTCTGCCTTCAGGATTCATTCCGCAAGAGGATCAAGGTATGATTTACGCCGTCATCGAGACGCCCCCAGGCTCAACCATAGAGCGCACGAACGAGGTTGCTCACCAACTCCTTGCCATTGCCAAGAAAGAGGAAGGAGTCGAGAGTGTGTCCTCTTTGGCTGGTTTCGAGATCCTTTCAGAGGGTACAAGTGCCAACTCTGGTAGCTGTCTGATCAACCTCAAGGACTGGAAACACCGCAAGCGTACAGCCAAGGAGATTATCGCTGACCTTGAACAAAAGTGTAAGGTCATCACGACGGCGAACATTGATTTCTTCGAACCACCATCGATTCCAGGTTATGGAGCAGCCAGTGGATTCGAGTTGAGACTATTAGATAAGACTGGTAATAACGATTATCACCAGATGGAGAAGGTTAGTAAAGACTTCGTAAAGGAGCTTAATAAGCGTCCAGAAATAGGTAACGCTTTCACGTTCTATTCGGCCAGCTTCCCTCAATACATGCTCAACGTCAATGACGCAATGGCGCTTCAAAAGGGTGTAGAACCCGGTAAGGCGCTCAATAACTTATCGATCTTGGTGGGTTCAGACTATCAAACGGGATTCATCGAATTTGGCAAGCCTTATAAGGTAATTGTGCAAGCCGCGCCACAGTATAGGGCGTTCCCAGAGGATTTACTCCACCTCTATACAAAGAATGATGAGGGTAACATGGTGCCTTATTCAGACTTTATGACGTTGCAGAAGGTATATGGTATGAGTGAAATCACACGTCATAACCTTTACAACTCATCAGAGGTAACAGGTGCGCCAGCCCCCGGTTATTCCAGTGGACAGGCTTTGAACGCCATTAGTGAAGTAGCCGAAAAGTCCTTACCGAAGGGTTATGACTATGATTGGGCAGGTATTTCAAAGGATGAAGTGGATCAGGGTAACACCGCAATCATCATCTTCATCGTCTGTCTTGTCTTCGTTTACCTCATCTTGGCAGCGCAGTATGAGAACTTCCTATTGCCTCTTCCTGTCATAATCTTCCTACCCGTTGGTATCTTCGGAGCCTTCCTCTTCCTGAAACTATGCGGTCTGGAGAATAACATCTATGCGCAGATTGCCCTCGTCATGCTTATCGGTCTATTGGGCAAGAACGCTGTGTTAATGGTTGAATATGCCGTACAACGAAAGAATCTCGGACAGCCTATTCTGCACGCAGCGATCGAAGGTGCGGTAGCGAGATTCCGCCCAATTCTAATGACAAGTATCGCTTTCATCGCTGGTTTGATCCCACTCGTCTTTGCCTCGGGAGCTGGTGCTATTGGCAACAAAACCATCGGTACGGCTGCAGTGGGTGGTATGATCGTCGGAACAATGTTCGGACTTCTGCTCATCCCAGGGCTTTACAACATCTTTGCATCTATGGCGGACAAGATCGTACACTACCAGAAAGACAAGCCATTAAGCGAAGAGAAGGACAAACGTTACCACAAGGAAGAATCTAAAGAGGAATCAGAATGATGAAAAAGAACCATAGACAGTTACACATTATATATAATATAGCAGCCCTGCTGGGGCTGTTATCTCTCGCAGCATGTAAGACTCCGCAAGCAACCTTACCGAAGGACACCATCAAAGCAAGCCTTCCTGTTGCAACGAGTGACACGGTGAGTGCCATCCCTGTTTGGCGTGATTTCTTCCAGGATGAAACGCTCCGTGCACTCATCGATACGGCTTTGAACAATAATCAAGACCTAAAGATAACCTTGCAGGAGATGGCTATTGCGAAGAGTAATATTCTATCCAAACGCGGACAGATGTTACCTTCCATCACTGCAAACATGGCTGTTGGCGCATCGAAGGTGGGGCGTTATACGGCTGACGGTGCCGGTAACGTGGGTACGCAAATCACGCCCGGTCATAACATCCCAACCGTTACGCCAGATATAGCACCCAGTCTGCAACTCAACTGGACGATTGACCTTTGGAATCAACTCAATAGCGATAAGCGTGCAGCTGTCGAACGTTACCTTGCTTCGGAGGATGGTCAACGCACGCTAAAGAGCCAGTTGGTGGCTGATGTAGCAGAGAATTACTACTCGTTGTTGGCGTTGGATTGCAAGTTGGACATTATGCACCAATATATCAAACTACAGGAACGTGCGGTGCAGATAGCCCGTGTGCAGAAAGAAGCTGACGCCGACACGCAGTTGGCAGTGGATAAGTTTGAAGCCGAATTAGCCAAAGCCTCTGCCGATGAATACCAACTCCGACAGGCGATAACAGAGACGGAAAACAACCTGAACATGCTACTTGGGCGTTATCCAACGCCTATCTTGCGTAATAAAGCGAACTTGATGAGCCGACAGGTACCATCGTCTTTGCAGACAATTCCAACGAGTCTCTTACTCAAACGACCTGATGTTGTACAAGCAGAGCACCAACTTGAGGCTGCAAAATGGGATGTTGACGTTGCCCGCAAAGCATTCCTTCCCTCGCTGAATGTGTCTGCTGCATTGGGAATAGACGCTTTCAACCCGAAGTATCTATTGCGTATTCCGAAGTCAATAGCCTTTAACGTCGTGGGCGGATTGGCTGCTCCAATCATCAACAAAAAGGCTATTCAAGCTAATTTCGACCAAGCGAATGCCCTGCAATTAGAGGCTCTTTACAATTATGATAAGGTGCTGCTATCAGCTTACAGCGATATGACCACCTTGCAGTCGAAGGCTCATAACCTCGCACAATACCAGTCGATGAAGACCAAACAGGCGGAGGCTCTGGCGCGAGCAGTGACCGCTGTCCAGAAACTCTACAACTATAACCGTGCAACCTACCTTGAGGTTCTCGATAGCGAGCGCGAACAACTCGATTGCCAAGTGGAGCTTATTGACACGCAGTTGCAGCAACTCTCCGCCCTTATCGACCTATATCGAGGGTACTTCTAAAGCCCCACCTGATAATCCACCTAAAGCCTCATAGCCGTCCTTCTATAGCCTCTCCCCCGTCCCCTCTCCGAATGGAACAACCCCACCCAGCCTCCCCCAAGGGGAGGAGTGCCTAACGGGAGCCAGTTAGGGGAGGCTTTTCTTTAATTCAAAATTCAAAGTTCAAAATTCAAAATTATGATTAGCTCTGTTTGAAGTAAGGCTTTGCTGAAATACCCGTGTAATATAGTTTCAGTGTAACGAGGTAGCACCTCATTAACAGGAACATCCAGAACAAAAACAAGGAAACGCCCTTCTCCAATCGAAGAGGGCGTTTCTTCGCATTGAAGAGAGCCTTTCTTTGCATCAAAGAGACGCCCCCTTTGTTTGCAAACAATACTATTCACGCCCCTCTCCATTCGGAGGGGGGCGGAGATGAGGCTTTCTTAAGTAGGGACAGACGCCCTCGTCTGCCCCTACATTGGGGAGAGGCTGGGGAAAGAGTTAGGGAAAGAGTTGGGGAGGAACTGTTAAACACTCTTAGGCAAAGGTGTTACACTCTTGGGCAAAGGTTGAGGAGGGATGGGAAGAAGGGTTGAGAGTTATGCATTGAGAGTTATGGGTTTGAGAGTGGCACAAACAAAAAAGAGAGCTTCGAAGATTTCTCTTCAAAGCTCTCTAAAGTAAAAGAAGGCGGCGACCTACTCTCCCGCATTGCATTGCAGTACCATCGGCGCAGACGGGCTTAACTTCTCTGTTCGGAATGGGAAGAGGTGGAACCCCGACGCAATAACCACCTAATATTTCGTTCGGTTGACTGGTTTTGAAGTTGACAAGTTGACTAGTTATTTGTCTTTATTCTTGTCTTCCTTCTGTCTTCTTATCAGTAGATTCGTTATTAAACATTGTTCTTAGAACTAATAACTTGTTTACTCGTTCACTTTTAACTTGTTTACTCGTTCACTTTTAACTCGTTTACTTGTACTCTTTTAACTTGTTTACTTGTCTACTCGTTCACTTTTAACTTGTTCACTTGTCTACTGACTTGTCAGCCGTATAAGGTGACGTATTTCCACAAGCAAAACATTATAGAACTTTTCTACTTCTATCAAGAAGATTACACAGCTCAAAGTCTGAGTCACTGGTCCCCACTCTCCATTACCAGAGGCGGGAGACCCGAAGAAAGTTTCGGGCAATTAGTAGTGCTCGGCTTTGACGTCACCGTCTTTACACCTACACCCTATCAACGTCATCGTCTATGACGACCCTT
>NZ_KB898336.1 GCF_000377625.1 Prevotella veroralis DSM 19559 = JCM 6290
TCTAAGAACAATGTTTAATAACGATTCTACTGATAAGAAGACAGAAGGAAGACAAGAATGAAGACAAATAACTAGTCAACTAGTCAACTTCAAAACAAGTCAACCGAACGAAACATTAGGTGGTTATTGCGTCGGGGTTCCACCTCTTCCCATTCCGAACAGAGAAGTTAAGCCCGTCTGCGCCGATGGTACTGCAATGCAATGCGGGAGAGTAGGTCGCCGCCTTCTTTTACTTTAGAGAGCTTTGAAGAGAAATCTTCGAAGCTCTCTTTTTTTGTTCCTTTTTTGTTGCCCCACTCTCAACAACATACCTCTTCCCAGCCCTTTTCCTCACTCCTCTCCGAACAATCGCTCATCGTCCGTAGGAAAGTAATGCTGATAGAGCGTAATTACCGAGATACGTAGGATGCGCATCAAGGGTGTTTAACACCTTTGTCCACGGTGCCATAAGTAAGGACAGACGCAGACATCTGTCCCTACTTTTGAGTATTCTCTTCATCTGATGAAAGCACCTCTTCATAGCAAAGAAAGCATTTTGTTGATATAAGGAAACGCCCTTCTCCATTCAAGAAGGGCGTCTCTTCATATAGAGAAGAGCCTTTCCTTGTATTAAGGAAACGCTTTCTTTGTTTGTAAACAAAGACATTCTCTTTCCTTTCTATTCGGAAAGAAGCTTTGAAAGAAGCCTTAATTAAAAAAGACGTAACCACATCTTGTGATATGTATAAGATGCGGTTACGTCACTATTTATCGAATAACTCTGCGGAAGTAGAGGGATTCAAACCCCCGATACACCTATGGGCGTATACCGGATTTCGAGTCCAGCGCATTCGGTCACTCTGCCATACTTCCTTGCTAAATGCAGTGCAAAAGTAAGCATTTATGATGTAAACAGCAAATTATTAAAGGCTGAATTTCTTTGTTATTGATAATTAATACCATAAGAAGATAGGCTCTTTGCCATTGTTTTCAACCTTATACAACCATCATTCTGCACTCTCTTGCTGTGCCCGCTTACGCTGGTCTAACAACTGGAAGTCCTTCTTTTGCAGCACAAAATCTGTACCCAGATACTTCTCCTTAACAATCTTATTGGCGGCTAACTCTTCTGGTGTCCCCTTGAAAAGGATGCGTCCTTCAAACAAGAGATAAGCTCGATCGGTGATATTCAACGTCTCATGCACATTGTGATCGGTGATTAGAATACCGATATTACGGAACTTCAATCGCCAAACAATGTGCTGAATATCCTCAACAGCGATAGGGTCTACACCCGCAAAGGGCTCATCCAGCATGATAAACTTTGGATCAATAGCCAGACAACGAGCAATCTCGCAACGACGACGCTCACCTCCAGAAAGGCGGTCACCAAGGTTTTTACGCACCTTCTCAAGGCGGAACTCACGGATAAGACTTTCCATTTTATCAATGCGTTCCTGCTTATTTAACTTCGTCATCTCTAATACACTCATGATGTTGTCTTCGACACTCATCTTGCGAAAGACACTTGCTTCCTGTGGAAGATAGCCTATACCCGCCCGCGCCCGCTTATAAACAGGATAATTAGTAATCTCTTGGTCGTCAATATAAACATGACCTTCGTTAGGAACAACAAGTCCTGTTGTCATATAGAAAGATGTTGTTTTTCCTGCACCATTCGGTCCGAGCAACCCGACAATCTCTCCTTGTCGTACACTAATACTCACACCATTTGCCACAGTACGCTTTCCGTACCGCTTTACCAACTTGTCCGTATGCAGGATGCTCCCTTCTTCTTCTGGACGCACAACTATATTATCTGTCTCTGACATAGCTATTCTTTTCTTTCGAGTTTGCTGTTATCTTGCCTCTCCTTATAGTTTGCAAATGTAGCAAAATATTAATAAAACAACAAACAACAAGGCTATATAGCACCTTGTTGTTTGTGTTTTTTAAGAGACAAAGAGTCACATCTGAGTATTACTTGATTAGTTTCACAACCTCACCAGACGCTGAACGAACAATATAAACACCATGTTTCAATTCTATATTTGATGGCGTCCTTCCGGTCCAAACAGTCTTACCATTCACATCAAAAACCATAACCTTTTGTGGTGTAGCGGTCTCTATACGACAACCATCATCAGTCTTTATCACATGTAAAGCAGCATCCGAAGCCGTAACGGAAGTGATACCATTAGAGGTGTCTTTGAGCTTTATCATATAAGTTCCAAGTGTATTGCTACTCTTCTTACCGATACCAGGGAAGCCGGGGTTCGACATCTTGCAATAAACACGCACTACATCATCCTCCGACAAAGACTTATCAAAGGTAAAAACACCAAGTATATTGGTCACCTTGTCAGCAGGAACTGGAGCATACTTAGCCGTTTCATTACGTTTATACATCCATGTGAACTCCGTCCGTTCGGCTGCTGTTGAGATGCCACGAGCAAACTGAAGGTAAGAAAGGTCTACTGTTAATCCTTGCACCTTACTCTTAGGAACAAGATAAGAAGTCTGTCCACTGTAACGGAAGTTCTCTATTGGTGAATCCTGAATATAGCGGTCTGGGATTTGGTCAAAGGCCAGTGCATTTCCTCTAACATCAAGCATTTGTAATTTACGAAGCGCCTTCGCTCCATTAATCTCACGAAGAACTTTCTTCGGATTAGCAAATACCAAAGTTTCTAAGTTAATGTTATTACTTACATCGAGCTTGCTAATAGACGCTCCCGTAACCCCCAATTGCTTCAGATTCTTTGCGTCTTGATTATTCAATTGGCGTAATGATCCTTGTCCAAGAAGGGTTGGAGAAGCCTGCACCGACACAAGGTTATCACTCTTCGGAAGTACAATCTCGCCAACACCACTAGCACTCAAGGTCAATACTTCAAGGTTAGGACATAAAGAGACATCCACCTTGTCGTGCGCAGTAAGGTCTACATAATCAACATTCAGATTACGAAGAGCATTTGACTTCACCTCTACCACACCATTTACTTCACGCCTCTGTACAATGCGCAAAGTCATTAGTTTGTCGGCAGCAATAGCAAAGGTACGCTCGGAAGTAGAAGGACTAACGAAGTGATACTCTACCTTAGTGAAGGTTCCTTCAGTATTTGAAGGAAAAGATTTAACGCCTTCATCTGATCCAAAATCACAGACAACGGGAGCATTAGCAAGCGTACGCACAGCAAATGAAACCGATGCGGTATTAGCCTTCACACTGATTACTACCTTCTCACTAGGAATAGTTTGAGCTCTTGAAATTGTCACACAGCTTAAGAATAAAGCTGAAATAAGTAATTGTTTCATCATACACATTTGTTTTATTATAGCGTAAAAGGAACGCTATAGGGTTATTTAAATAAATAAAGAAAGCAAATAGATGACACTTTGAATATGTGGCAATCATTCTGCAATATTCGTTATTTTATTTGAATTATGCAAACAAAAAGATATTAAACTGATAGTAAACAAGGAAAATAAATATTGGTCTCATATATATACGAGAACTTTAATACTTTGAGTATTGCCTATTTCTTTTTATCACTCCACTCCTTTCTTGCCATTCTTCAGACATTTCACTCATGCTCTATAACCCACAAGAACCACACGAGAAAGACTATTAAATAATGTCTTTCCTGCCTATATCTGTGATTATTTGCCTACTTTTGCAGTCACAAAACTAAATACGGTAATCATGCTGATCATTAAGTGGCTGAATACATTCGGTAATTATCTTATGCTGATGGGACGCTCATTGAGTCGCCCGGAACGCATGAGGATGTTCTTTAAAAGATATCTTAAAGAGATGTCACAATTAGGTGTCGATTCTATAGGAATCGTGTTGCTCATCTCGTTCTTTATAGGAGCTGTGATTTGTATTCAGATAAAGCTCAACGTACAAAGTGCTTGGATGCCCCATTGGGTATCTGGTTATGTGACGCGCGAGATTATGCTCTTGGAGTTCTCGAGTAGTATCATGTGTCTGATACTGTCGGGTAAAGTGGGCTCAAACATAGCCTCAGAGCTTGGCACCATGCGTGTGACTCAGCAAATAGATGCTCTTGAGATTATGGGAATTAACTCTGCCAGCTATCTGATATTACCAAAGATTCTCGGTTTGATGACCATCATGCCGTTCCTCGTAATATTCTCTGCTGCAACGGGTATCATCGGAGCTTATGCCACAGCCTACTTCGCACATATCATCACACCAGTAGATCTCACCGCTGGATTGCAGCATGATTTCAATCCGTGGTTTATGTGGATGAGTATTATTAAGGGCTTCTTCTTTGCCTTCATCATCTCAAGTGTATCGTCTTACATGGGCTACACCGTGAAGGGCGGAAGTGTCGAAGTGGGCAAAGCATCCACTGATGCTGTGGTCTGCTCGAGCGTTTTGATTCTCTTTAGCGATGTGTTCCTAACGCAGATGTTGAGTTAGATAAAACCTCTCCCCAGCCCCTCCCAAGGAGGGGAGTGCCTAACGGAAGTTAGTTAGAAACGGCAGGGACAACTTTTCATATAGTATCATTAAGAATAAGAAAACTAACAATTCTCCCACATCCCACCCTTAGTATATGGGCTCCCCTACTTTCGGAGGGGCTGGGAGAGGCTCCCCTACTATGATAGAAGTTAAACATCTATTCAAGTCATTCGGTGACAAAGAAGTGCTGAAGGACATTAATACAGTCTTTGAAGATGGTAAGACGAATCTCATCATCGGACAAAGTGGTGCGGGAAAGACCGTGCTCATGCGTTCTCTGACGGGACTCATAGACCCCACAAAGGGCGAAGTCTTATATGATGGACGCAACTTTGTGAATATGACAAAGAAAGAGAAGATCCTCATGAGACGTGAGATGGGTATGATATTTCAGGGTGCTGCGCTCTTCGACTCGCTCACCGTGCTAGAGAATGTACGCTTCCCACTCGATATGTTCTCGGATATGTCGGCTACAGAACGTGACAAAAGGGCACTAGAATGCCTAGAGAGAGTGAATCTATCAGGCGCAGAACAGAAGTATCCGGGTGAGATTTCGGGGGGCATGCAGAAGCGTGTTGCCATAGCAAGAGCCATCGTTATGAACCCGAAATACCTCTTCTGTGACGAGCCGAACTCTGGTCTCGACCCTAAGACATCGTTGGTTATTGATGAGCTATTGACAAGTATCACTCGAGAGTTTAATATGACGACCATCATCAACACGCATGATATGAACTCGGTGATGGGTATTGGCGAGAATATTATCTTCATTGCGGACGGCAGGAAGGAGTGGCAAGGCGATAAGGATTCAGTCATCTCATCACGTAATAAGAAGTTGAACGACCTCGTCTTCGCATCAGATCTATTCAAGAAAGTGAAGAGTATAGAGCTTTCAGAATGACTCTTGGAATCTATAAGTTATTCCGAAAGACGATAGTATAATTTATATAAGAATTAAGGGAACGCCTTTCTCACTGCAAGGAAAGCCTTTCCTGATAGCAAAGAAACGCCTTTCTTCGATGGAGAAGGACGTCTCTTTGTATATAAAAACAATATAGTCCTATTGAAAGTGACGGAAGAAAGTAGGAATAGATGCCCTCGTCTGGAAACCCCTCCCAGCCTCCCCCAAGGGGAGGAGACGTTTTACGAGAGCCAGTTGGGATCGGTATTTTCGATTGGAGATAGCACCACAAAGAGGGTGTTTAGAGGATATATCTACCTATCAGAGGGGCAAATGGGGAATTGTCAGCACCTATGATACTTATTGTTTCAGGCTTTGAGACACATAGTTTCAGGCTTTGAGACACATAGTTTCAGGCTTTGAGACACACGGTTTCAGGCTTTGAGACACACAATTTCAGGCTCTGAAACACACAGTCTCAGGCTCTGAAATATACAGTCTCAATGCAAACCCTCATTACTATGTGTTGGTATAATCAGTTATACAGCACGGTATATAACGGATTATCACATAGGTGATAATGGAGTGTATAAGGCTACAACGAAGATAGTCTTGACAGTATCGTTCTTTGTGAGCTATACTTTAGATGCGGATAAGAGGAGTATTAGGTCTTACTAAGTCATTATCATATCATTCTGTATCAATCATAATCTTAGGCAGAAGTAACTGAAATTATGAAGAAAGCCTACCTATGGTTAACGCTCTAAGAGAGATACTATAGGTAGGTTAGAATAGCTTAATAGATAAAGAAACTATCGTTTCAAGTTTCGATTCTTCTCAACATCTGCACCCGGATAAGGCAAGTAATTCATGTTATCATTCCATGTTCCTGTGACCGGAACACTCTCTGTTGCAACGAATCCAGCAGCTACGGTGAGTGGTGCATTCGCCTTGCGATACTCGAAGTTCTTACGTAGAATGTTCATACGTAACTCATCACTTCGGCGTGTAGCAAGGGCAACCCAGTTACCAGCAACTTCCCATCCATGCTCTTTGAAGGCGGCTTCTGCAAGCTGGTTAGGGGTCATAGCATCAATAGCAACACCATCAACGATTGTTGCCGCAGCCCCATCAACAGCGCGAGCACGCACTTTCTTCAAACATTCCTTAGCCAGTGCGAGGTTGCCACCACTGCGTGCTGCACTCTCTGCATACCATAGTAATACCTCTGGATAGCGTATGAGTTGATGGCGAGTGTCGGTACACATACCCTTGTAGGGCTTCTTGGTGTAGTCGTAAGGTGCTTTAATCTCCTTGCCATTATCGTCTGCATTGATGGTAAAGATGGAGAACATTGGGTGACGCTCTGCCACAATAGGCTTACCGCTACCATCAAGTGCCCACCAATCAACGAGCGTTCCATCCTTTAAACGTATTTGTGGATCATAGACGGCACGCTTACGTGGACCATCTGGGAAGTCTTTCCAGAACTTAATCTCACCCCATGCATCGCCCCATCCACCGAGACTTTCAAAGAAACAACAGCTTGAGAACTCTGAATCAGTCGACCAGTTCTTTGTTGGGGAGAAGTTGATTCCAAGTATAGTCTCCTTGTTGTAGTTGTTACCATACGAATAGACGTTACGCCAATCAGCATCCATAGTAGCGTTATACTTGCCGCTGTTCACACCATCAATAACCTCCTTTGCCTTTTCTGCAGCCTTCGCATAATATTCCTGACCCTTGTTTAGAGGATAACCAGCCATTGACATGTAGACTGCGGATAGTGTTGACTTCACCGCCTGTTGCGTTACATAGACGTCAACACCGAAGAGTTGGGCTGGAGCTGATGTGTAATGTGTTGGCAGATTGACAGCATCAACAGCCTCCAGATCCGATACTATGAGGTCATAGACGCCCTGAACATCAGTTAACTTAGTTGGTCTGTTGTCATCTTCATTGTGTAGATTGATGGGAAGAGGACCGAACACACGCACAAGATAATAGTATGCGTATGCACGCCAGAAACGTGCTTGAGCGATGGTAAGGTCGATGTTCTCTTTAGCAACAGGCGTCTTCTCTGCATTGTCAATAATGTAGTTAGCTGCCTGAATGAGATTGTAATGCAGTCTCCAAGCATCCCTTACACCCTTGTTGTTATCGGACACTTGGAACTTATCTATCTCTGCACAAGCCTGCTTATTAGAGCCTGGATTAGCCGTAATATCGTCACCTTGCCATTGAGGATAGCCTGGATTGGTGTAGTTTTGAGTATGATTCACCTGCTCATAGAGGGCATACAGACTTTCATCAAGGTCGTTTTGTGAAGCGAAGAAATTACCAGGGGTATGCTTACCTTTTGGGTCTTCGTCGAGAATATCACTACATGCTTGTAGCGTAAGGGCTGAAGCAAGGAGCATACAGCCATAGAATATATTTCTTTTCATATCGTTATTTTGTTAGAAGTTAAAGCGAATGTCGAATGTAAAGGTGCGTGGATTAGGATATGTGCCCATATCAATACCATTGTCCATGTCGACGTTGTTGTTAGAGAAAGACATACCTGCAGGGTCAGCACCCTTGTAGCCTGTGATCGTAAAGAGGTTTTGTACGCTCAATGCCAAACGTATATCAGCAAATTGAGTGTACTTGCGAGCAATGTTGTATGCTATGCTTATGTTCTCACAACGGAAGTAATCTGCATTCTCAATCCACTTGCTTGAGTTGCCAAGGTTATTGTTCCCTACAGCATTAAGAGCAGGCATTGTCTTACCAATCTCACTGATGTAATCGGCTGCAGTAACAAACTTTGAAGCACCTACCATGGAGTTCATTGCGAAGCGAACAAGGTTCAGTCGTTGTGCTCCAAAGGCACTATTGAAGAAGGCATTGAACTCCCAATTCTTATAGGTAATTGAGTTGTTCCAACCCATTGTGAAGTCTGGATTAGCGCAACCGAGTATCTGTCGGTCTGCACTTTGGGGACTTGTGGTGATGCTCCCATCGGCTGCATAGTAGCTGTCAAGACCATTTGCGTTTAGACCTGCCCACTTGTAACCATAGAATGTACCAATAGGTTGCCCTTCCTTAATGATAGTTGAAGGTTCAACTGTGCCTGGAGAAGGTGAGCTACCATAGAGAATTGGATCTTGTGATGTCAACTTTACGACTTTATTCTTTAGATAAGAACCATTGATAGTAGATGTCCATGAAAGTTCTGGAGTATCTATGATGCGTGCTGTAAGCGCAATATCAAGACCTTTGTTGGTAATTTCACCAGCATTAACCCAGTATTGTGTACCACCGAGATAATACGTACGTGACTTCTTTAATAAGGCATCGGTGGTCTTCTTATTGAAGTAGTCAATGCTCAACTCCAGTCTGTTATTGAGGAAGCTAACATCCAATCCAATGTCAAACTGTTTCGACTTCTCCCATGTTAGGTCTGGGGTTGCGATGTTTTTAGCCCAGTAGCCTGTGTAAGTAGTTGATGTTCCGAAGTCAAAGTTAGTAGCGGTCATGGTGCCTAAAGTTGCATATACTGGTACTCCTTGGTTACCGATAAGACCATAACTAGTACGGATTTTCATGTTACTAATCCATGTGATCGGCTTCATGAACTTCTCATTACTGATGGTCCAAGCCGCAGCGATAGAAGGGAAATAGCCCCACTTCTTCTTTGAGAAACGTGAACTACCATCGGCACGGAACGTTCCTGTTAGCATGTAACGGTTATCGTAATTATACATTACACGACCTACCCATGAGAGAAGTCCCCATTTGCTGTAATCGTTTGAACCGCCTCGGTTGGTTGCATTGTTATAGTCCCACCACCCAACAGATTCTGTTTGAAGGTTGGTACCATTGAGCCCCATCATGCGAGTGGTACTCTGTGTAGCCTCGAATACCCCTGTTGCTGTGAGGTTATGCTTGTCCCATGCGCCCGTATAAGTAAGGTTGTTGGTAGATTGTAAGGTGGTACGTTGACGATCGTTATTCCCCATACTACTCTTAGGGAATACCCTTGTCGTTGAGAAACTATAGCCTTTTCCATCAAAGTAATCAAATCCATTTGTACTAGTAAAGGTAAGTCCTGGAAGAATATGGAACTTAAGATCAGCATGGCCAGTGAGTATATCTGTGCGGAACTGACTAGCATTTGCAGTCAAAATACCGTATGGGTTGGCCTGAATAGTGTTATAAGGATCCTTCATAAACTTGCCTTTCTCATCATACATCTCCATGGTTGGAGAGTAATTTTGTGCGATCCATAGAGGGTTTTCTTGCGACACATCAAAGCCACCTCCAGTACTCTTTCCATGGCTGTAATCGAGGTCTCCAGTGATTTCAAACCATTTGTAGAGGCGAGAGTGTATGTTGATTTTAGCTTGATAACGTTCAAATTGAGTATTCTCAACGACACCTTTATTCTTTAGGTAGCTGCCACTCATGTAGTATTGTGTGTCGGCATTACCCTTAGATATCGTAAGTTTATAGTTCTGAATAGTTCCTGTGCGGAGAATCTTATCCATCCAATCAATACCAGGCTTCGTACCATCGAGGTAAGGTTGTAGCTCTGCTTGGTTTGTAATCTTACCTCCATCAAGTAAAGCCTGTGCATATTGCTTTGTGTCCATCACCTTAGGCATGTTGTAAGCGTTGGCAATTCCGAGGCTAGCATCAAACATGATACTCTGTTGACCTTGTTTTCCTTGCTTGGTCTGAACGAGTACAACGCCATTTGAACCACGGCTACCATAGATGGCAGTAGACGATGCATCCTTCAAAACTTGTATGCTTTGGATATCTTCAGTATTGATACCGTCGAGTCCATTCTCACGTACAATACCATCAACAACATATAGTGGGTCGTTGTTACGATGAATAGAACTCGTACCACGCACACGGATCTTTACGCCACCACCAGGTACGCCACTCTGGACAACATTGATACCTGTTACACGTCCTTGGAAGGCTTCACTAACGTTCTTAATAGGTTGATCTCTGAAGGCTTTATCGCTCATTACAGCTACAGAACCAGCCAAATCGGCTTTGCGAACACTACCATAACCAATGACAACAACCTGATCCATGGTTTGTGTACTTTCTTTTAAGGTAACGTTAAGTGAGCCTCCTCTCCATATAATCTCGTTCTTTTCATAACCAACATAGCTGACAATAATGATTGTACCAGCCTTTACGTTAGATAGAGAAAACTTACCATCAAGATCGGTAATAGTACCATGTGTAGTTCCTTTTGCCATGATTGTTGCTCCGACGATAGGGTCACCATTAGCATCGACAACCTGTCCTGTGCAAGTGTTATTGTCCTGTTGCATGACAGGTAAACTTGTCATAGGTTGCATAGCAGGCTTTCCTGCATAGGCAGATCCTGTAGAAATGGCAGCTGCAACTGCAAACATTCCCAGCTTCCTAAATTGCTGTTTCATATTAAGTATTGTGTCTTAGATGAATAATATCGACCTGGTAAAACTTGATTTAGGTTTCTTGTTCGTTTAGGTCGGTTAGTATTTACATTCGTTTAGGTCTATTGTATTATTTGTAGCAAATATAATACTTTCTTTGAAAAGAGCTTGCTTCAAATTTTAATTTAACATTTAATAATACAAAAGAGATACTATCTGCTCATAAATTCTTATGCTAATTAGATCTTAATTGGGTTCCTTCTTGGGAGGAGTGGGATAGTTGGTAAGGCTTTAAAGAGGCGTTGATAAGCCTGTTTTTAGTCCTTATCTCCTTGGTTAAAAAAACAAATTTCCATATATATATGATAAGGTTGTGCGAAAAATTAAGTATCTTTGCACACCAAATACCCTATGAGGTGCAATGCTCTTAGCATGTATGTAAACATTTGATAAATAATAATTAAACATAAATTCAATAATATTAAGATGAAGATTTCATTTGAAAATCCAGACAAAGTAAATGGTTTGATGACCATTACAGTAGAAGAGTCTGACTACAAGAATGAGGTTGAGAAAACTCTCAAGGATTATCGTAAGCGCGCTAATGTACCAGGTTTCCGCCAGGGACAAGTACCTATGGGCATGATTAAACGTCAGTATGGTTCACAGGTGAAGATGGATGTTATCAATAAGATCCTAGGCGAGAATCTACAGAAATATATTACTGATAACAAGATTCAGATGTTGGGTCAGCCAATGTCATCAGAGGCTCAAAAGCCTGTAGAGTTGGAGCAACCTGCACCTTATGAGTTTAAGTTTGATATTGCTGTTGCACCAGAGTTTAAGCTCGAGTTGAGCGGTAAGAACAAGATTGACTTCTATGAGATTGAGGTTGATGATAAGCTGATTGATCAGCAAGTTGAGATGTTCCAGAGTCGTGCAGGTCACTATGATAAGGCAGAGACATTCGATCCAGAACAGCGTGACTTGTTGAAGGGTGATCTTCGTGAGTTGGATGAGAATGGTAATACTCTTGAAGGTGGTATTACTGTAGAGGGCGCTTCGTTGATGCCACAATATATAAAGGTTGAGGATCAAAAGAAACTCTTTGATGGTGCAAAGGTTGGTGATATCATTACATTTAATCCTACTGCAGCTTACCCAGATAACGATATCGAGGTGTCTTCTCTATTGAAGATCAAGAAGGAAGAAGTTGCTGAGCATAAGGGTAACTTCTCGTATCAGATCACTGAAATCTCACGCTTCGTAAAGGCCGAAAATAATGCAGAGTTATGGAAAAGCGTATATGGTGAAGATACCGAGATAAAGGATGAGGCTGCATTCCGCAAGGCTATCGCTGATGGTTTGAAAGAGCAGTTGAAGGGTGATTCTGACTATAAGTTCGTTCAGGATCTTCGTGCTTATTGTGAGAAGAAAGTGGGCGATCTTACTTTCCCAGATGCTCTCTTGAAGCGCATTATGTTGGCTAACAACCAAGATAAGGGCGAGGAGTTTGTTGAGAAGAACTATGAGCAGAGCATCAAGGAACTCACATGGCACTTGATCAAGGAGCAGTTAGCACAAGCTAATGATATTAAGGTTGATGATAACGATGTACGTGAGAGTGCACGCCAGATGGCACGTGCGCAGTTCGCTCAATATGGTATGACTAATGTCCCAGAGGACTACTTGAACGGTTATGCTGATGAGATGTTAAAGAAGCGCGAGAACATCGATTCTTTCGTAGAAGCAGCATTGGATCGTAAGCTCGCTGCCGCTATTAAGAAGGTAGTGAAGCTAAATACTAAGACTGTAACTCTCGATGAGTTCAATAAACTTGTAAGCGAGTAACAATTTTAAGAAAAATCTTCTTTTATATATAGAGGTTATCGGTTTTTTTCCTTATCTTTGCTTATAGTAAGCGAGAAGATGCCTATTTTATGGCATACTCTTTGTGAATATGGCAATAATAAGGGAGGTCGATAACCTCTATTTTTGTCACATTATTATATAAGAAAGGATTACAATGAATGATTTTAGGCGATTTGCCACAGGACACTTAGGGATGAATGGTATGGTGCTAGACGATGTTGTGAAGGCACAAGCACAATACTTGAACCCTTATATACTTGAGGAACGACAGTTGAATGTCACTCAAATGGATGTTTTCTCACGTTTGATGATGGAGCGTATCATCTTTCTTGGTACACAAGTAGATGATTATACAGCTAATACAATACAAGCTCAACTTCTTTACTTAGACTCTGTTGACCCTGGTAAAGACATCTCTATTTATATCAATTCACCAGGTGGAAGCGTAACAGCGGGCTTGGGTATTTATGATACCATGCAGTTTATTTCTAGCGATGTAGCAACTCTTTGCACAGGTATGGCAGCATCTATGGCAGCGGTATTATTGGTTGCCGGAAAAGAAGGGAAACGATCTGCACTAAAGCATAGTCGCGTTATGATCCATCAACCCTTAGGTGGAGTACAAGGTCAGGCGTCCGATATTGAGATAGAAGCAAAAGAGATTATGAAGTTCAAGAAAGAGCTTTATACCATCATTAGTGATCATTCCCATCAAAGCTTCGAGAAGGTTTGGAATGATAGTGATCGCAACTATTGGATGAATGCAGAAGAGGCAAAAGCATACGGAATGATTGATGATGTGCTTGTCAAGAAACCAACTGATAATGTGCTCAATACATCCGCTGACAATACAGAATCAAATAAGTAAAGGAGTAAATAATGCCCCAGAAGAAATGTAGTTTTTGTGGTCGCAGTGAGAAGGATGTAAAACTTCTCATCACAGGATTGAATGGTTACATCTGTGAAGATTGTGCGCAGCAGGCTTACAAGATAGTTACACAGACAGGCGCATTGGCTGATGATGAGAATACCGATAGTGTTGCTTTTAAGGTAAAAGAGGTTCCTAAGCCCAAAGAAATTAAGCAGTATCTTGACGAATATATCATTGGTCAGGATGAAGCTAAGCGCTATCTTTCTGTTGCAGTGTATAACCATTACAAGCGCCTTCAGCAACCGAAGAACGAAGATGGTGTAGAAATAGAGAAGAGCAACATCATTATGGTGGGTTCAACTGGTACTGGTAAGACCTTATTGGCACGTACTATTGCGAAACTTCTCGATGTTCCTTTCACCATTGTAGATGCAACAGTATTCACCGAAGCAGGTTATGTTGGAGAGGATGTGGAGAGTATTCTTTCACGCTTGTTACAGGTAGCTAACTTCGATGTAGCAGCCGCTGAACGTGGTATAGTATTCATCGATGAGATTGATAAAATTGCCCGTAAGAGTGATAACCCAAGTATTACACGTGATGTAAGTGGTGAGGGTGTTCAGCAAGGATTGCTGAAGTTATTGGAAGGAACTATGGTTAACGTACCACCAAAGGGTGGTCGTAAGCATCCTGATCAGGACTACATCCATGTGGATACCCGCAATATCTTATTTATTTGTGGTGGTGCTTTCGATGGCATTGAACGTAAGATTGCACAACGACTGAATGCACATGTGATTGGTTATAACTCTGTTCAGAATGTTGCAAAGATAGATAAAAAGGACTTAATGAAGTATGTTTTACCACAAGACTTGAAGTCCTTTGGTCTCATTCCAGAGATAATTGGTCGTTTGCCAGTGCTTACCTATCTTAGTCCACTCGATCGTGAGGCTTTGCGCAACATACTTATTGAACCAAAGAACTCCATTGTTAAGCAGTATATCAAGCTGTTTGAAATGGATGGAATAAAGCTCACTTTCACAGAAGCTGCTCTTGATTGCATTGTAGACAAGGCTGTTGAATATAAGTTAGGAGCCCGTGGTTTACGTTCAATAGTAGAGTCTGTGATGATGGATGCTATGTTTGAAGTTCCATCAAGAGACGTAAAAGAATTTGAGGTGACGGAACAATATGTTCGTCAACAGCTCGATAAGGCTCATATCCAACAAACGGGTTCAGCCTCATAACATATATGTATAGTCTGCCGATGTGGCGTTTTACACCGCATCAGCAGACTTTCTTTGTTTCTACTAAACCATAAACGGATAGGAAATCACCAGCTATTAACATGACAAAAGAGCTCAATCTTACCGAAAAACTTAAACATTACTTTGGCTTTGAGAAGTTCAAAGGTGATCAAGAAGCCATTATACGCAATCTTCTTGCAGGACATGATACCTTCGTGCTAATGCCTACAGGTGGTGGTAAAAGCCTGTGTTATCAACTTCCATCACTGATAATGGAGGGTACAGCTATTGTTGTTTCGCCTCTTATTGCATTAATGAAAAACCAGGTAGATGTCATCAATGGTATCAGTGAAGAGGATGGTGTGGCGCATTACCTTAACTCTTCTTTAAAGAAGGCAGAGATAGATAAGGTGCGTGCTGATATTGTTTCAGGACGTACAAAACTACTTTATGTAGCCCCAGAATCTCTCAATAAAGAGGAGAATATGGCGTTTCTAAAGTCGGTGAAGATAAGTTTTTATGCGATTGATGAGGCTCATTGTATATCTGAATGGGGACACGACTTCCGTCCAGAATATCGTAAGATACGTTATGCAATAGATACTATTGGGGCTGCACCAGTCATTGCGCTCACTGCAACAGCAACCGATAAGGTGCGAACGGACATCATTCGTAGTCTTGGAATAGAGGATTGTGCCGAGTTTAAAAGCTCTTTTAATCGTCCTAATCTGTACTATGAAGTACGTGCAAAGAGGAGTGATGACGATACAAGTAAGCAAATTATTAAGTTCATTAAGCAGCATACTGGCAAAAGCGGAATCATCTATTGTCTTTCGCGTAAGAAGGTGGAAGAGTTGGCAGCCATCCTTCAAGCCAATGATATAAAGGCTGCGCCCTATCATGCAGGGCTTGATTCGGAAACGAGATCGAAAACTCAAGACGACTTCCTTATGGAGGAGTTGGATGTCATCGTGGCTACAATAGCATTCGGAATGGGTATTGATAAGCCTGATGTTCGCTTCGTTATCCATTATGATATACCGAAGAGTTTGGAGGGATATTACCAAGAGACTGGGCGTGCTGGGCGCGATGGTAAGGAAGGAATCTGCATTGTCTTTTATTCAAAGAACGACTTGAAGAAACTCGAGAAGTTCATGGAAGGAAAGCCCGTAGCCGAACAGGACATTGGTAGACAGCTGTTACAAGAGACCGAGGCTTATGCAGAATCGTCTGTTTGTAGGCGTAAGATGTTGCTTCATTACTTTGGTGAAGAATACCCAAAGGATAATTGTTGCATGTGTGATAACTGTCTGCACCCTAAGAAGAAGATTGAGGCAATGAATCAGCTCTTGATAGTTCTCCAAGCTGTGAAGGCTTTGAAAGAAAACTTCCGACAAGAGTATGTCATTGACTTTGTCAAAGGTAGAGCAACAGATGATCAAAAAGATCATAAGCACAACGAGCTTGATGACTTCGGTGCTGGCGAAGATGAAGACCCGAAGATATGGAATCCTGTGGTCAGACAAGCACTCTTGGCTGGTTATCTGAAGAAGGATGTTGAGAACTATGGCATATTGAAGTTGACCGCAGCAGGCAAACGCTTCATGAAGTCACCGACGTCGTTTATGATAGTAATGGATGCCGAGTTTAAGGATGAAGAGGACGATGAAACACCAATGGCGGGCACAGCAGTCCTCGATCCAGAACTTTTCTCCATGCTAAAGAACCTTCGTAAGAAGATAGCACGTAAGTTAGAAATCCCTCCATACGTCATCTTTCAGGATGTATCCTTAGAGCAGATGGCAATGATGTATCCTATCAATGAAGAGGAACTACAGAACATTCAAGGAGTAGGAGCAGGTAAGGCGAAGCGTTATGGGAAAGAGTTTTGTGAATTGATAAGGCAACATTGCGAAGAAAACCACATCGAGCGCCCCGAAGAACTACGTGTGCGAACGGTCGCAAAGAAGTCTATGCAGAAGGTAAAAATCATCCAAAGCATTGACAGACAACTCCCACTTGATGACATTGCATCGGCTGAAGGACTTGATTTCGATGATCTTCTCACTAAGATTGAAGAGATCGTCTATAGTGGAACGAAGCTCAATATCGATTACTTCTTAGAGGATGTTTATGACGATGATACAATCAATGACATCTATGACTACTTCATGGACAGCGAGACAGATAGCCTTGATGTGGCAATGGAAGAGCTTGATGGTGATTACAGTGAGGAGGTTATCCGGTTGGTGCGTATAAAGTTTCTGTCAGAGATGGCAAACTGATTGCATATAGAAAGTATGATTTTGAATTAGAGGAAGTACTCTCCTTGATTGGAATGAATGCTTCAAAGTAGGGACAGACGCCCGCGTCTGTCCGCAAACACAGCAATGTTTCTATCAAAAAATAGGGATTATGGGCGGACAGACGAGGGCGTCTGTCCCTACTTGTGGCACTACATTCAATAGAATTAATCACTTGTTACCCCGTTACCTCATGTACTCGTCAACTTAAAGTAATCACTTGTAAACCCGTAAACTCATGTACTCGTCAACTTGAACTAATAACTTGTAAACCCGTTAACTCGTGTACTCGTCAACTTAAAGTAATCACAATTTTGAATTGTGAATTATAAATTTTGAATTAAAGGAAGTGCTTTCTTCGATTTGAAGAAAGGCTTCCTTTGATGTGAAGAGAGGCTTTCTTTAATGTGAAGGAAGCCTCTCTTTATTTGCAACCTCTTGTCTGTTGCTAACAAGGTGATACTTCCATAGTTTTCAATCATTCGTTAGAAGGGGGATTATATGTGTAATTCTTCTATGCAGAAGAGCCTCGACGCACTTGTTACTATGTCTTTTTTCTGCATGATATTACTGACATTCAACAGTCGTATTAACCTGCCGTTAAATAGCTTTAATTCGATTATAGAAAATGGAGAAAAAGCCTGTCTATTTGATAATTAATTGCTAAATTTGCATGCAATAAATTTCCAAATCATTATGTCATCATTTGTTGCAGAAAAGATCAAGATGGACGGATTGACTTACGATGACGTCCTTTTAATCCCAGCTTATTCGGAAGTATTACCTAAAGAGGTACAGTTGAAAACCAAGTTTTCACGCCACATTGATCTCAATGTGCCCTTTGTTACAGCGGCAATGGACACCGTTACGGAGAGCTCAATGGCGATTGCCATCGCTCGAGAAGGTGGTATTGGTGTGATCCACAAGAACATGACTATTGAGGATCAAGCACATCAAGTTGCAATCGTGAAGAGGGCTGAGAATGGTATGATTTACGACCCTCTGACTATCTTAAAGGGTAGAACTGTGAAGGATGCACTCGCGATGATGGCCGATTACCACATTGGTGGTATTCCCGTTGTAGATGAGGATAACCACTTAGTAGGCATTGTTACCAATCGAGACTTGCGTTTTGAACGCCATTTGGATAAGCTGATTGATGACGTGATGACCAAGGAGAACCTCGTTACAACACATCAACAAACCGACCTTACTGCCGCTGCGCAGATTCTTCAAGAGAATAAGATTGAGAAGTTACCAGTAGTCGATAAGGACAATCATCTTGTAGGTCTAATCACTTATAAGGACATCACAAAGGCTAAAGATAAGCCTATGGCAAGCAAGGATGAGAAGGGGCGTTTGCGTGTCGCAGCGGGTGTTGGCGTTACAGGTGATACCATGGAGCGTGCCGAAGCATTGGTTGCTGCAGGTGTAGATGCTATCGTTATTGATACAGCCCATGGTCATTCTGCAGGTGTTATTGGTAAGTTGCATGATGTAAAGACAGCCTTCCCTAACCTTGATGTTGTAGTGGGTAATATTGCGACGGCAGAGGCAGCTAAGTTCCTTGTTGATAATGGTGCGGATGCTGTGAAAGTAGGTATTGGTCCTGGATCTATCTGTACAACACGTGTTGTAGCAGGTGTGGGTGTACCACAGTTGACCGCTATCTACGATGTTTATAAATCGTTGGAAGGTACTGGTGTGCCATTGATTGCTGATGGGGGATTGCGCTATTCTGGTGATGTTGTGAAGGCTTTGGCAGCTGGAGGAAGCAGTGTGATGATTGGTTCGTTGGTTGCAGGTACAGAGGAATCTCCTGGTGATACCATCATATTCAATGGTCGTAAGTTTAAGAGTTATCGTGGTATGGGTTCTTTGGAGGCTATGGAACAGAAGAATGGTTCACGTGATCGTTACTTCCAGAATGATATCCACGATGCAAAGAAACTGGTACCAGAAGGTATTGCAGGACGCGTTCCTTACAAGGGTACAGTTCAAGAAGTTATCTATCAACTTGTTGGTGGTCTTCGCTCTGGAATGGGCTATTGTGGTGCTGCTTCTATCGAAGATTTGCACAATGCGAAGTTTACTCGTATCACCAACGCAGGCGTTATGGAGAGTCATCCACATGATATCACTATTACGAGTGAAGCACCAAACTACTCTCGTCCAGAGTAATTAACAGATTAATAATTAACCGCCCTCTTCTCTGTAAAAGCAGTGGAGAGGGTATGTGTGTCTTAAATAATAACAATGAAAATCAAGGCTCTTTTATTATTGTCGCTGCTATCTACCACGATGGTATTTGGGCAGAGTGACCCGACCATAATGACTATCAATGGGCAACCAGTTAGTCGTTCTGAATTTGAGTATTCATATAATAAGAACAATGCTGAAGGGGTCATTGATAAGAAGAGTATAGCCGATTATGTGGATCTGTTCATCAATTATAAGTTGAAGGTGCAAGCGGCTTTGGATGCTCGTTTAGATACATTATCTTCCTTCAAACAAGAGTTCCTTACCTATCGAGATCAGCAGATTCGTCCATCGTTCCTTACGAACTCTGATATTGAAAAAGCGGCTCGGGATATTTATCAAGAGACGAAGGAGAGTATTGAAGCGAATGGTGGTTTGTGGCGTTGTGCACACATTCTTGTAGGATTAAATCAGCGTGCGACAAAAGAAGAAGAACTGAAAGCTAAGGTCTTGGCAGACTCTATCTATAATGCTTTACAGCATGGGGCAAACTTCGGAGAGTTGGCTAAGAAGTATTCTGCTGATCGAGAGTCTGCACAGAACGGAGGCGAGTTGCCATTGCTTCAAAAGGGGCAAACAGTGCAGGAGTTTGAGCGTGCTATGTTGGCATTGAAGCCTGGTGAAATTAGTAAACCAACGCTTTCTCCTTATGGTTATCACATTATTAAGATGATAGCACATGAAGGATTGGCTCCTTATGATTCGTTGCATGCACGGATCTTACAGTTTATTGAGATGCGTGGATTGCGTGATCAGATAGTCGATAAGAAGTTAGATAGCCTTGTTCAGCAGGCGGGTAAGGGTGTAACTCGTGAGCAATTACTTGATAAACAACTTGCGAAACTGGAAGAGAAGGATGCTAATTTGAAGAATCTTATCCGTGAGTATTATGATGGCTTATTGATGGTTGAGATGAGTAATCGTATGGTTTGGGATAAGGCATCAGCAGATGTTACGGGCTTAGAAAACTATTTCCACAAACATAGGAAACAATATAAATGGACAGAGCCACGTTTTAAAGGCATTGCTTATCATGTAAAGAATCAAGCTGACGTTGAGGCTGTGAAAGATTGTGTGAAGCGACTTCCTTTTGCACAATGGAACGATGCACTGCGTAAGACATTCAATGCAGATAGCACACTCCGCATACGTGTTGAGAAGGGAATCTTCCGTAAGAGTGATAATGATCTTGTCGATAAGCAGGTGTTTGGAATGAGTGTTCCTGTGAAAGAGATGAAGGACTTTCCTATTGGTGCAACCTATGGTAAGAAGTTGAAAGCACCAGAGTCTTTGGATGATGTACGTGCTCTTGTGGTTTCTGATTATCAAAAGGAACTTGAGAAGAAGTGGGTCGATTCATTGAGAAAGAAATATAAAGTTGTGGTTGATAAGGCTGTTCTTTCTACAGTCAATAAGCATTAAGTGATAATAAAGAAATCAGATGAAGATAAATAAATGTAAGACAGGTGCTTTGCTGATAGGCGTTACGCTCGTTGCAATGGGTTTGCATGCAGGTGGCTTTCGTGCCTCTGCACCGTTAGTTCTAACTGATTCGGTAGATACGAACCAGGTTGCTAAAGCCAACAATGTAGTCGATGAGGTGATATGGGTAGTGGGTGATGAACCGATATTAAAGTCCGAAGTCGAGATCATGAAACTACAAGGAGAAGCAGAGGGAATGAAGTGGGATGGAGACCCAGAGTGTGTGTTGCCTGAACAAATAGCAGTGCAGAAACTCTTCCTTCATCAGGCTGCTCTTGATAGCGTAGAGGTGACTGAGTCTGAGATTGCACAGGGAGTTGATCAACAAATCAACTACTGGATTTCCTTGCCACAAATAGGTTCTAAGGAGAAATTAGAGGAGTTCCAGCATAAGAGTATAGCGCAACTTAGACAAGACTTACACGATGATTATAAGAATCGTCAGTTGGTTCAGAAGATGCAAGCAAAGCTCGTTGGAGATGTGAAAGTATCACCTGCTGAAGTGCGCGAGTACTTTAGGAAGTTACCAGTGGATAGTATTCCTATGATTCCAACTACCGTTGAAGTGGAGATTCTAACACAAACTCCTAAAGTCGAGCCAGAGGAAGTTAATCGCATTAAAAACCAACTACGTGACTATACGGATCGTGTAACAAAGGGAGAAACATCCTTTGCCACCTTAGCACGTTTGTACTCCGAAGACCCTGGATCGTCGCGTCAGGGCGGTGAATTAGGTTATATGGGACGAGGTATGTTAGACCCTGCTTTCGCTGCAGTAGCATTCAACTTGACTGATCCGAAGAAGGTTTCTAAGATCGTAGAGAGCGAGTTTGGTTATCATATCATTCAGTTGATTGACCGTCGAGGAGATAAGATTAATTGTCGTCATATCCTATTGAAACCTCGTGTATCAATGGCTTCTATTGATGCTGCAAAAGAACGCTTAGACTCTATTGGACGTGATCTTCGCAAAGAGAAGTTCACGTTTGAGGATGCCACCGCATACCTTTCTGACGACAAAGATACGAAGAATAACCATGGACTCATGGTCAACTCATCAGGGGACGAACGCACCTCTCGCTTCAAGATGAAGGACTTACCAACAGAAGTAGCACGAGTTGTTGACACCATGAAAGTCGGTGAGATCTCTGCTCCTTTTCAGATGGTTAACAATCGAGGAAAGGTCGTTTGTGCTATCGTAAAGCTAAAGAGTCGTACCGACGAACATAGAGCTACGATAACAGAAGACTTTCAAACTATGCGTGACATCGTTACTGCTCACCGTCGTCAAGAGATAATTCATGACTGGGTAGTAAGCAAGATTAAGAACACTTATGTTCGAATGAATCCTCGCTACAAGGATTGTAAGTTCAAGTATGAAGGTTGGATTAAATGACATTAGAAAACACTTATATATATAAGCTTTGCGGGCATAGAATCATGTTAATCACGATTCTATGCCTGCTTGGGTTATGCTATAACCACCCTTCTATGGCTCAGAAAGTGACGGAAAAGAAGGGTAGTAAGTTCTATATAGACCATGCCGATAACCTTAGACACAACCAGATGTTGATGCCAGATGTGCAGATTGCAAAGGGTAATGTTCGGTTGCGTTATAAGGGCATGACGCTTAGTTGTGATAGTGCATACTTCAACGAACAGTCGAATTGGTTTAAAGCTTTCGGTAAAGTTCATGTAACTCGACCGGGTGGAGTGACGCTTGATTGTCATCGTCTTCACTATGATGGCATGTCTCAAATGGTTCATGTTAGAGAAAAGGTTGTGGTTCGTCAGCCAGGAAAGTCACTACGTTGTGATAGCTTAGACTATAACATGATATCGAAAGTTGCTAATTACTTCGGTGGTCGTGGAACCTTGGTTTACAATGGAAATACCGTTATTGCCGATCAAGGTGATTATAATACAGAGAGCCACGATGCCAACTTCTTCGGTAATGTTGTTATGTTTACTCCTAAGTACAGGATCACAACTCCAGAGGCACATGGTAATACAGAAACAGGCTTGGTACATGTTGTTGGCAAGTCAGTTATTCGAACAGCAAAGGGCGAAGTTGTGCATACTAACGATGGAACTTATAATAGTCGAACTGACAACATGGAGCTTAATGGTCATTCAACGATTACATCTCCCAAGCAAGATGTAGAGGGAGATAACATCGTTTATAACAGTTCGACGGGTGAAGCCGAAGGGCATGGTAATGTAAAGATAGTCGACAAGGCAAATAACAGAACCGTAATAGGTCAAGACGTATTCTATAATGAGAAGACTGGTCATAGCACTGCTCGTGGTAATGTGAAGATCGATGATCGCCGACAAAAGAGAGTGATAACTGGCGATGAAGTAATCTACAATGCCAAGTCTGGATATAGTGAGGGACATGGTAATGTGAAGATTATTGATAAGCTAAACCAGCGTACAATCACTGGTCGCGACCTTACTTATAATAGCAACACTCACGAAGGAACAGGGGAAGGGAACGTCTATTATATAGACGAGAAACAGAAACATGCCTTCAAGGGAGACTATCTTCACTATACTGACTCGGCGGCTATTGCTTTTGGTGGAAAGCCTGGTCCGATAGCAAAAGACTTCTCCCAGGGTGACACACTATTCGTTCATGCCGACACAATTAGTATGAAGGGATTCTACATGAACACGCCTAAGATGTATCGTGAAATCTATGGAGTCAACAACGTGAGGGCGTTTCGCACGGATGTACAAGCCGTATGTGGATTCCTTGTTGCTAATACGAAAGACTCCTGTATGACTATGTATGACTACCCAATAGTATGGAGTGGTAACCGTCAACTAGTTGGTGATTCGATCAAGGCATACATGAATGACTCCACCATTCGACAGGCTTTTGTCTATGGTAATGCGTTCTCTATTGAAACGCTTCCAGATAAGCAACACTATAATCAAATATCGTCACGTGACATGCGCGCAGACTTTGTCAATGGTGCTGTTAGGCGTGTGGACGCATGGGGAAACGTAGAAGTTGTGTTCTATCATACCGATAAAGACAGTACGTTGATAGGGCATAATTACACGGAGACAGATACCCTTCGTATGTTCATAACACCCGAACGTAAGTTGAAAAAAATATGGATGTCCAAGGCAGATGGTGTGATTAGTCCAATGACGCAGATTCCCCCTGATCGCCTGACATTGCCTCACTTTGAGCTTTTTGATAATGTTCGTCCAAAGGATAAGAATGATATCTTCCGTCGTGCAGCACGTAAGACGGCAGCTACCAAGCGTAATGCTCAAGTTATCTTGCCGCCTCGACAACGTATAGAGTGACCCCTCGTCAACCTATTGTCGTAATCATTTACGACAATAGGTAGAATCATTTACGACAATAGGTCAACTTCTCTTCACATTATTAACATCATTAACTCCTTTGAAATATGTTCTTCTTTCAATCATCAAAGCCCCGTCGTTTTCATCATGAATATATGTATGTTGACGAGCGTAAAGAGTTCCTCTCGGATATAGAGAAGCGTGCGAAAAATGAGTTAGAACAGCAAGATGAGCCAAAGGAGGGGTATCGTGAGGGACTTCAAAGGCGTCTTTCTCATAGCTTGCGACCACAAGTTTTGACACACAAATACAATCGTTTCACAGCCATGTGGGTGTCTTTGATACTCTCTGCAGGTGTTATAGCACTGCTTATCTTATTCTTGTTTATTGCTTAAGCATTATTAATCAATGAGTGATATCATACAACTTTTACCCGATAGTGTAGCCAATCAGATTGCTGCGGGAGAGGTTATTCAACGCCCTGCATCCGTTATCAAAGAGCTAGTAGAGAATGCCATCGACGCTGGAGCAACGTCAATTAATGTCTTAGTAGTCGATGCGGGGCGCACATCTATCCAAGTGATTGATAACGGAAAGGGTATGTCAGAGACTGATGCACGCCTCTCTTTCGAGCGTCATGCAACTTCTAAGATACGGAAGGCAGATGATCTTTTCTCACTCCATACCATGGGCTTTCGTGGAGAAGCACTTGCGTCGATTGCTGCGGTGGCGCAGATAGAATTGAAGACACGCATGGCGAATGATGATCTCGGTACTCATCTGTCTATCTCGGGTAGTCGTTTTACGAATCAAGAACCTTGTTCTTGCCCTGTAGGAAGTAATTTCTTGGTTGAGAATCTCTTCTTCAATGTACCTGCACGACGCAAGTTTTTGAAGTCGAACACCACCGAATTGAATAATATCATCAATGCTTTTGAACGCATTGTATTGGTTTATCCACATATAGCCTTTACCTTATATAGTAATGGAACAGAGCTTTTTAATCTGCGATCATGCAACTATAGACAGCGAATTGTTGAGGTGTTTGGGAAGAGACTGAACCAAGATCTCTTGGCAATAGACGTTGACACGAGTCTATGTCATATCCATGGCTTTGTTGGGAAACCAGAGTCTGCACGCAAGAAGACGCCCCAGCAGTACTTCTTCGTTAATGAACGTTATATGAAACACCCGTATTTTCATAAGGCGGTTATCACTGCGTTCGATCGACTTATCCCTCAGGGCGAGCAGATTCCTTACTTTCTTTATTTTGAAGTACCGCCTACGAACATTGATGTAAACATTCATCCGACAAAGACGGAGATAAAGTTTGAGAATGAGCAAGCCATCTGGCAGATTCTTTTAGCAGCTGTGAAAGAAGCCGTGGGACGCTTTAATGACATTCCTTCGATTGACTTTGACACCGAAGGGAAGCCTGATATTCCAGTATTCGACCCTCATTCGGGAACTAAAGCACCGAAGGTTGAAATAAACCCATCGTTCAATCCCTTTAAACAAACTGCCCAACCGCAGAAGCCGAGTGTGCCAGAGGGTTGGGAGGAGTTGTACTCTGGTTTAGACGGTAATGCTGAGATACGCCAGTCAAAACTCTTTGAACAAGATGATTTAGATGTTAATACGACTCCAACAGATGAGAGTTTGATTATTTCATCAGCCTCTACAGCCTCTGCAAACGAGTCGATGATAGAGGAAAAGTCACCTTCGCACTATCAGTATAAGGGTAGTTATATCATGACAGCGGTGAAGTCTGGCTTGATGATTATCGACCAGCACCGTGCTCATATACGCATTTTATATGAGGAGTACTTGCGCCAGTTGTCATCTCATAAGGCTCATTCGCAAAAGGTTCTATTCCCTGAAGTGGTGCAATTCACGGTATCTGACAAGTTAATCATCGATCGCATCCTCCCTGAAATGGCAGATATGGGCTTCCAATTGGATAGTCTCGGTGGTGATAGTTATGCAGTGAATGGAGTGCCAGCAGGCATCGAAGGGCTCAATGCTGTTAGTCTTATTCAAGATATGGTGGCATCAGCTGTGGAGAGTGGGGCAAGTGTGAAGGAAGATATCGATCGTACACTCGCTTTGAGTTTAGCACGTAATGCCGCTATTCCACAGGGTCAGGTATTGACCAATAGTGAGATGGATAACCTTGTGAATGAGCTTTTCACTTGTGAAAATGTCAATTACACGCCATCTGGCGAACCGATTATTGCGGTTATGAAGCAGCATGATATTGAATATTTGTTTGATAGTTAAGAAGTGTAGACAGCATTATTCGCAACCTAAGTAGCACCCCAAAGTAGGGACAGACGCCCTCGTCTGTCCGCCCAAATGTGGTATGTATCAATGGAAACAGGGATTTTGAGCGGACAGACGAAGGCGTCTGTCCCTACTTTGGGGTGGCGTTACAGCCCTCTTGTTCCTATATTCCTCTGTCATAGAAATATGTCATTAAAACAGCATGTCATTATGTCATTCTGTCTAAAACCACGTCTCCTCTATCTTAGAAATATGCCATTAAAAGAACATATCATTATGTCTTTATGTCTAAAAACACGCCTCTTCTATCTTAGAAATATGTCATTAAAACAGCATGTCATTATGTCATTCTGTTTAAAACCACGTCTCCTCTATCATAGAGATATGTCATTAAAACAACATGTCATTGTGTCATTCTGTCTAAAACCATGTCTGTAAGGGGTAGGGGAGAGCCTATTCTCAACCTTGTTTTACCCCTCTGCAGCATGATAAGAAGAGCGAACCAGCGGTCCACTCACCACATGCTTGAATCCTTTCTCTAATGCAATGCGCTTATAATCGGCAAATTGTTCGGGGGTAATATAAGCTGATACGGGGAGATGATGGGCTGTTGGTTGAAGGTACTGACCCAAGGTTAGACGCTTACAACCCGTTTTGAGAATGTCATCCATCGTCTCTAATATCTCTTCGTGGGTCTCTCCTAAGCCCAACATAAAGCCTGTTTTGGCTGTAATACCGCACTTCGTAATCTCATGCAACACCTCCAAACTTCGGTCATATCGTGCTACTGAACGCACGGAAGGTGTCAGTCGGCGTACAGTCTCCATGTTATGACCAGCCACATGAGGCTTTGTTGCCATCACCTGACGTATGAGTTCGGCTTTACCCATAAAGTCAGGGATAAGTAGTTCGACCTTTGTTTCGGGGTTCAAACGCTGTATTTCCTTGATAGTCTGTACCCAATGTGCTGCTCCGTAGTCGTCTAAATCGTCACGATCAACCGATGTGATGACGGCATAACGCAGTCCTAAAGCCTTGATGGATTCGGCTACTCTTGTTGGTTCGTTGCTATCTAATGCTCTTGGTCGCCCACTCAAAGTGTTGCAGAAACGGCATTTTCGGGTGCAGATATCGCCCCCAATCATCAGAGTTGCCGTGCGTGCCATCCAACATTCAGCCCTGTTTGGACATAAGCCACTCGTACAGATGGTGTTCATGTGGTGTTTCGACAAGATCCCTGCAGTCTCACCAGTAGACTTCTTCGATGTTAGATCAATCTTTAACCACTCTGGTTTCATCACGTGTGGTTTGCGTCCAAAGAGCAAGCGGAGCAGTTGTGAGAGTTGAAAGCCACGTATGATAGTCGACAAATCAGTGTTTTCTAAAATATTTTCAACAGCCTCTCTCGTAAACTCCACGCCTTTTAATGGTTTCAGAAGAGCGTTATCAATATCTCCAAGGAGGAAATAATCGCCCATCAAATTGATGTTTACAATCGTGTTATTCTTTAGTTCTATGTGCGCTTCCAGTGTTCCCACACCCTCGAAACGATGCTTTTTTACAATAGAATATTTCGGATTTTTACCATAAACAAAGCTGTCGGAGGCTAACTCCTGTTCGATTCTTTCAATTCCCAGCATATCCTCTTCGGTCAATTCTAACACCTCACTATGGCAGAATTGCTGTTGGGCATAGCGCATGAAGTCGGTTATTTCAATGTCAGTATATTGTGATACGTTGGTGACACGTTGCCGAACAGAATCGATTCCTTTGCTCTTGAGCTTCGCAAGTGAGGGCGTGAGTGCATCTGAAAGATGCGATAGTTGTGTGTTGAAAAGCAATGAATTATGCAGAACACTGCGATTGTTAAGTTGATAAAAAGCACATCCTGAAACCTTTGTGTCGTTGATGAGGATGTCATTTCGCCCTGATAACTGTGCGTCGATACCAATACTTTGTAGCAAATTAGTCATGCGATTCATGTATTGAACGAAGGCTTCATTCGCATTAGAAAGGTGTGAGATATACGAAAACTGTATGCACCCTTCATCGGCATAGATACATCCTCCACCGCTCTTACGCCTGAATATGTCGATAGAATGTGCCTTGCAATAATCAACGTTCACCTCATTTTCAATCAGTTGATTGCGCCCTAACATCACAGTAGGGGGTACACGCCATGCCAAGAAATAATCATCATCGGGGTAATGATGGGCTACGTATTCTTCGACAGCAAAATAGAAAGGTAGCTGGTGGGACTTATCTTGTTTAGGTAATAGTATATATTTCATTGTTTGGTATTGATAGATACTGCTTACAAATGTACGAACTTTTAGAAAAAGAGACGAAGTATTGGGAATAAAAAAGCAAATGATTCTGTTGTTGATGGTTATGTCTTGTGATGTTGATAAGTTCTTTCTATTTTTGAAGAGATACCCGTTTATGTGGGTGCGGATGGTCCCCTATGTTTGAAAAGGGTTTCTCTTGAGTTAATTTTTAGTTTATTTTCTCTTCGTTGTTCGTTTGTTTTCTTATTAAAAATAGACTATTTTTTCTTATAGGGAAGCCTCTTTTACGCTATTTTTAGGTTCTGTCTGCGATATAGAAAGTGGTTTATAGGCTTATAAGTAGGTGTGTTCTACCATTAAAAAAACAAAAACATCGTGTTAGAAACATAGTTTTTCGTATATTTGCAAGCACACAGATAGCAAATAGATAAAGGTAAAAATAATGTTGAATAAGAAGTTTCTTTCAGCTACCTTCATAGCTTTAGCAATTACAGGTAGCGTTGCTTTTGCTGCAGTCCAGCAGGGAAAGGTGATGTATAAACAAGCAGATGGAACATACGTAGTGAACACCACGACCCTAACTCCAAATGTAAAGGGATTTAAGGGGGCTACTCCTGTGGAGGTTTATATCAAGAATAACAAGGTTGTAAAGGTTGTTCCATTGGCAAATCATGAATCACCTCGATACTTCAACACGGTGAAGCAGAACCTACTCCCTAAGTTTGAAGGAATGAAAGTGGCTAAGGCTGCAAAGGCAGAGCAGGTTGATGGTGCAACAGGTGCTACATTCTCTTCACGTGCAATAAAGGCTAATGTGGCTGCTGCAGTGGCTTATTACAAGAAGAATAAGTAAAGTTTTATCGACTAAATAAGTAGAAATTATGATCAGATTAAACGCTTTTTTCAAGGTAAAAGAGGGTGTTACGACAGCTCAAGTGAAGGCTCTTGCAGACGAGTTAGTGGAAATCTCTCGAAAAGATGAGGGCAACAAAGGTTACGATTTGTTTGAGAGTGCAACCCAACCGGGTGTTTTCATGTTTTGTGAAACATGGGAGAATAAGGTTTGCTTAGCCCGTCATGCCCGTTCAGAGCACTTCACTCGCATTGTTCCTGAGATTGAGAAGCTGACGGAAGGAGGCTTGAGTATAGAACAGTTCGAGCGTTAAAGAAGCCTCACCCCCGCCCCCTCTCCGAATGGAGAGGGGAGTAGATAGTACTAAATCTTACGTTCTTTCGATAGAATAGAGATTATTCCTTTTGGAGGTATCGTACGTCTATTATAAAATAAAAAGAGTTCATTTGCATGATAGCAAATGAACTCTTTTTATTTTTCTTATATGTATCTAACCTCACAGAAGAATGTTATTTGTCTCACAAGTAAACATTATTTAGTCTACAAGCAAGTCTTACTAATCACTCCCCTCTCCATTCGGAGAGGGGGCGGGGGTGAGGCTTTTTTTATAGTCTCTACCCTTACTTCACATCCCCCACCTTAATCAGATACTCTGCAATCTGCACTGCATTCAATGCCGCACCCTTACGTATCTGATCACCAGTAAGCCATAGCGTGTTACCGTTGTCATCGGCTAGATCCTTGCGAATACGACCTACATAGACATCGTCCTTACCTGCACTCTCGAGTGGCATTGGGTACACATAGTGCTGCGGATCATCAACGAGTGTTACGCCAGGAGCCGCCTTCAATGCCTCACGAATCTCTTCAACAGATAGCGGGCGTTCGGTCTCGAACCATACAGCCTCCGAATGGCTGCGGAGTGAAGAGACGCGAACACAGGTCGCAGAAGTGCGTACGTCGGAGTGCATTATTTTACGCGTCTCATTAAACATCTTCATTTCTTCCTTCGTATAGTCGTTCTCTGTCATCTTATCTATTTGTGGGATGACATTGTAAGCGAGCTGGTGTGGAAACTTCTCGATGGTCTTTACCTCACCAGTCTCAACCAGTTCCTTGTATTGTTGTTGCAGTTCTTGCATGGCAGCAGCGCCCGCACCCGATGCACTCTGGTAACTACTGACATGCACCTTCTTGATATGACTGAGCTTATCGATAGGGTTTAAGACAACAACCATCATAATCGTTGTACAGTTAGGGTTGGCTATAATACCACGAGGACGTATGAGGGCATCCTCTGGGTTGATCTCTGGAACAACCAAAGGAACGTCTGCTTCCTGACGGAACTGGCTGGAGTTATCAATCATCACAGCACCGTATCGGGTGATCGTATCGGCAAACTCGGCTGAAGTACCACCGCCTGCGCTGGTGAAAGCAATGTCTACATCCTTGAAATCGTCGTTATGCTGGAGTAGTTTTACTTCATATTCTTTACCCTTAAAAACGTACTTCTTGCCTGCAGAACGCGTTGAACCAAAGAGTACAAGGTCATCCATTGGGAAATTCCTTTCCGCTAAGATGCGTAGGAACTCCTGCCCAACTGCACCGCTAGCACCCACAATTGCTACTTTCATATACTTTGTTTTTATTGTTTTCAATTAATCACTTGTACTTGCAAAAGTACTATTTTTCTTGTAATACAAGCTACAATCTGTCTTTCTTTTAGCCTTTGGTGGGTTATATTTGCCTATATTCAACTTCTTTTGTAACTTTGACCTCGGATTTAATAGAGTACATCTATAACTAAAAACACTTGAGAAGAAGAGAAGTAAGAAGGCTTGAGTTGAACAATCTAAACAATTATAACAATGAATAATACTACACAAGAACCCGAACTTCCAAGCAAAGAGCATTTGTTTGAAGAGAGTTGCTTAATCATCGATGAGGCGCAACATGAGGCGTATCATGCCGTGAATATCGCCCTACTGAAGCGTAATTGGCTGTTAGGAAAGAGGCTGAATGAGGAGCTATTAAAGTATTCCCGTGCTGATTATGGTAAGCGAGTTATACAAGAGTTAAGCGGTCTACTTGTACATAGATATGGTAAGGGTTTCTCTAAGAGTAACCTTTATAATTACATACTCTTTAGTCAACTTTACCCAGACATATTCCAGTTTTCGACTGGAAAATCGGCTCTACATGACATTCTCCAGTCGGTGACTGGAAAATCTTCCATTCGTCTCACTTGGACACATTATAGCGTATTGTTGCAGGTTCGAGATGATGAGGCAAGGGCATGGTATGAGCAGGAAGCTGTTACAGAGGGTTGGAGCGTTAGAACACTCCAGCGTAACGTGAGTAGTCAGTACTACTATCGTCTATTGCAATCTCATCATAAGGAGCTGGTAAGAGAGGAGATGCTAGAGAAAAGCAGTCCACTTGTTGAGAAGTTGGAATTCATTAAAAGCCCTGTTGTTGCAGAGTTCTTAGGATTCACACCGAATACTTCTTTTACGGAAACAGACCTAGAGAGCAGTATTATCAGTAATCTCCAGAAGTTCATCATGGAGCTAGGAAAGGGCTACGCATTCGTTGGGCGCCAGCAACATATCCATACGGAGAAGGAGGATTATTACATCGATTTGGTCTTTTATAACTACTTCCTAAAGTGCTTCGTATTGATGGATCTAAAGACATCAAAGGTTACGCACCAGGATGTGGGGCAGATGGATATGTATGTCAGGATGTTTGATGAGCTCAAACGGACGGATGGTGATAACCCGACCATAGGTATTCTTTTATGTTCGGACACGGATGAAGACATTGCACGATACTCCATACTTCACGATAGTAAACAACTTTTTGCGACAAAGTATAAGCTCTATCTACCCACACAAGAGGAACTGAAGGCAGAGATAGAAGCGCAGAAAGCACAGTATTACTTACAGTTTAAAGGGCAAAATAAGTCGTGATAATTTACGCTCCGGCATATATACAAAGGGTGTAAAATGGGGTTCATCTCTTGAAGTAATATACCTGTTTGATAGTTGGAAGCACTCTTTACCTATTGTAAAGCACAAGCAGTGGAATCGAAATGTATATGTTTAGCATTTCTTTTCCGCTGCTTTTCTTTTTGTTTCTTCGGTGTTCTGTATTGTTTTGAAGCATAAGTAATAGTATTATCTAAGTGTGATAATTAATTATCTAAGCGTGATAATTAGTTATCTAAGTCTGATAATACTTTATCACGCTTAGATAATAAGAAAAGATACGTATTCCGTGAATGCAGAATACGTATGTAAAGAATACGGGAGCCGCAGGAACTGAATGCGGAAAGCGTATGTAAGTGTGGGGAACAAAGTATATTGACTTAAATTTTGGCTTATATAATTTATGAATATATGCTAAGATGGAATGTTGCCAAACTTTTTTAGTAACTTTGCAAGCAATAAGTTAATAGACATTCATGTTGCATTTATCACAGTATTTCCCTATAGCCGACCCGACACTGATATTCTTTGTGGTGCTTTTGATGATACTTATTTCACCTATCATCATGGGTCGATTGCGCATACCTCATATCATTGGTATGGTGTTGGCGGGAGTTATCGTTGGTAAGTACGGGCTGAATATCTTGGAGCGTGATGCTTCATTCGAGTTATTCGGGCGTGTTGGCTTGTATTATATTATGTTCTTAGCGGGGCTTGAGATGGATATGGAGGGGCTGAAGAAGAATCGTAATCGGGTGATGATCTTCGGGCTGTTAACCTTCCTTTGTCCGTTTATTATGACTTATCTGATGGGCGTTAGTTTGTTGAGTTATACGCCATTAGCCGCATTGTTACTCGCTGCTATTATGGCATCGAACACGCTGATAGCCTATCCGATCGTAGGAAGATATGGACTGACACGGCACACAAGTTCGACGTTGAGTGTTGGCTCTTCCATGATGGCACTCTTCATTGCTTTGATCGTGATGGCATCAATCGTCAATAGCTTCCATGGCGGTGGGGGAGTTGGCTTCTGGTTGTTCTTCGTTGTGAAGTTTGTTGTTTATTGTGCTGGACTAATCTTCTTTATACCCCGTCTTGCTCGTTGGTTCTTGCGCCGTTATTCTGATGCTGTTATGCAGTTTATCTTCATCTTAGCGGTTGTATTTCTTTCGGCTTCTTTATCTGATGCTGTTGGCTTAGAGGGCATCTTTGGTGCATTCTTGTCTGGTTTGATCCTAAATAGATATGTTCCGAAGGTTTCTCCGTTGATGAATCGCATTGAGTTTACGGGTAATGCGCTGTTCATTCCTTACTTCCTAATTGGTGTGGGAATGTTGATCAATGTTCGTTTACTCTTCTCTGGCACCAACATCTTATGGGTGGTCTTTTGCCTTGTTGTCTTTGGAACATTGGGTAAGGCAGTGGCAGCATATATTGCCGCAAGACTCTTTAAGATGTCGAAGATGTCGGGGCACATGATGTTCGGTCTTACGAGTGCGCACGCCGCAGGTGCTATTGCCATGGTGATGGTGGGGCGTCGCTTGGAGGTTTCTCCCGGAGTTTACCTCTTTGGAGATGAGGTGTTGAATGGTATTGTGATTATGATACTCTTCACTTGTATCATATCAACATTGGTTACAGAGTGGGCTGCTCAGCGCATTCGTTTACAAGAGAAAGAGGAACCAGAGATGGTGAAGACGCTTAACGACGAGAAGATTCTTATTCCTGTGAAGTATCCTGAATATGCAGAGAGTTTGGTCTCTATGGCTATAATGATGCGTAATCCACGACTAAAGAAGGAGCTTGTCGCCCTAAATGTAGTGTATGATGATGTTAATATGCGGCATAATCAAGTGGAGGGGCAGCGTTTGTTGGAACAGATTCATCGGTTAGCTAGTTCTTCAGATGTACCAATGACAACGCAGGTGCGCATAGCGGCGAATATTGCTAATGGTATCAAACATGCTTTTAAAGAGTTTCAGACATCTGAGATACTTATGGGGTTGCACTTCCATAAGGATATAAATAAGAACTTTTGGGGGGAGTTCACACGTAGTTTGTATAATGGATTGAGCCGACAAATTATCATTACTCGTATTACCCAACCCCTGAATACGATAAGAAGAATACAAGTTGCAGTGCCTTCTCGTGCAGAGTTTGAGCCTGGTTTCTATCGTTGGTTAGAGCGATTGGCACGTCTGGCAGGTAATTTGGAGTGCCGTATCGTGTTTCATGGTCGCCGCGAGAGTTTGCAACTCATAACGGAGTTCATTCGTAATAGATTCCCTAGTGTGCGTGCCGAGTACGAGGAGATGTATCATTGGAAAGAACTTCCAGATTTGGCAACACGTGTGAAGGCTGATCAGCTATTTGTGATCGTCACAGCTCGTAAGGGTACAATTTCTTATAAGAGTGCGATGGAACGATTACCAGAAGAGGTGAATCGCTACTTCAAGGGTAAGACACTGATGATAATTTTTCCTGATCAGTATGGCAATCGTATGGACGATATGACGTTTGCTCAACCACAACATACGGAGGAACGCAGTGCTTACGAGGCTGTGAGAGAGTGGATTCATAATAAGGTGTAAGAGGGTATTAGGCTAATAAGCCCAATAAGGCTAATAGCCCCAATAAAAGAATAGCATTATGATAGATATTAAGAACATAACCAAGAGTTTCGGTTCACTGCAGGTGCTGAAGGGTATCGACTTGCATATTAATAAAGGAGAAGTGGTGAGCATTGTCGGACCGTCAGGTGCTGGTAAGACAACCTTATTGCAGATTATCGGTACCCTGGATAAGCCTGATAGTGGTTCTGTCATTGTCGATGGAATTGACGTTGGGAGTCTTTCAACGGGGAAGTTGAGCGACTTCCGTAACCAACATCTCGGCTTTGTATTCCAGTTCCATCAACTCTTACCAGAGTTCACAGCCCTTGAGAACATCATGATTCCTGCTTACATTGCAGGCAGAAAGACGAAGGAAGCACGTCAGCGCGCAGAGGAGTTATTAGCGTTTATGGGGTTGAGTGACCGTGCAAGTCATAAGCCCAACGAACTATCAGGTGGTGAGAAGCAGCGTGTGGCAGTAGCTCGAGCATTGGTAAACAATCCATCTGTCATCCTTGCCGATGAGCCTTCAGGTAGTTTGGACACAAAGAACAAAGAAGAGTTGCATCAACTCTTCTTCGATCTCCGCGATAAGTTCGGTCAGACTTTCGTCATAGTTACTCATGATGAAGGGCTTGCACACATAACAGATAGAACGATACATCTCAAAGATGGTATGATAGAAAGCCTCCCCCAACCCCTACAGAAGGAGGGAGTGCTGTTATCGAGATAGAGAATGAGTAGATTCTTAGAATGATAAGTCTGTTACTTAAAGAATGTTGTTCTTATGTTACTCTGTCTTATAAGAGATTATCTTGTCTTCAACTATAAAGGGTTATTATGTCTAAAATAAAGCTCGGAGCATACAACACGCTCACTGTATTAAAGATTGCCTTACGTGAAGGCAATGGAGAACCATTTGGACTTTTCCTCGATGGAGGATCAGATGGTGAGATTCTCATGCCTCAGAAGTATGTGCCAGAAAGTACTGAGATAGGTGATGAGATAGAAGTGTTTGTCTATCTTGACCAAGACGAACGCCCTATTGCTACGACCGAAGAACCTCTGGCACAGGTGGGCGACTTTGCTTACTTGGAGTGTTCGTGGGTCAATGAGTATGGTGCATTCCTTTCGTGGGGTGTGATGAAAGACCTCTTTTGTCCGTTCCGTGAGCAGAAAAAGCGCATGGTAATGGGCAATTCATATATTGTGCATATCCATTTGGATGAGGATAGTTATCGCCTTGTGGCGTCTGCTAAAGTGGAACATTATCTTGACGAACGTCGACCACGTGATTATAAGCATGGACAGAAGGTTGATCTTCTTGTATGGCAGAAGACAGATCTTGGTTTTAAGGTGATTGTTGATAACCAGTATCCAGGTCTTATCTATGAAGATCAGGTGTTCCAATATGTTCACACTGGCGACCGATTGAAGGGTTACATATCCACTGTTCGCCCCGATGGAAAGATTGATTGTACACTCCAACCCACAGGGCAGCAGCATGCAGAAGACTTTGCAGAGGTGCTCCTCCAGTATCTCCGTGAGCATAATGGCATCTGCGACCTTGGCGATAAGAGCGAAGCAGAAGATATCAAGCGTCGTTTCCAGGTATCGAAGAAAGTGTATAAGCGAGCTATTGGCGATCTTTACAAGCGCCGGCTCATCACTGTTGAACCATTGTCTATACGCTTAGTCGGCGAGCAATGATCTTTTTAACTCGCTTTCTTTGCAGCCCAAATAAAGGATAATAAAATACAATGCAGAATCAATTTTCAAGAACCCAACTCCTCCTTGGTAAGCCTGCTATCGACACCTTGAATGGTAGTCGTGTCGCTGTCTTTGGTGTTGGAGGCGTTGGTGGATATGTTGTGGAAGTCTTGGCACGCAGTGGCGTGGGAGCTATTGATGTTATTGATGACGACCGTGTTTGTTTGACGAATGTCAATCGTCAACTCCTTGCCACCACTCGAACAGTGGGGAAGCATAAAGTAGATGTAGCAGAAGAGCGTATTCACTCTATCAATCCTCGTTGTATTGTACGAAAATATCAAACATTTTATCTGCCCGACAATGCTGATCAATTCGACTTCTCACATTATGATTATGTCATTGATTGCATTGATACAGTAACAGCTAAGCTCGATCTCATCTATCGTTCTCATGAGTTGAATATCCCATTGCTCTCTTGTATGGGTGCAGCTTATAAACTGGATGCCACGCAGTTTCGTGTGACCGACATCTTCAAGACTATTAACGACCCACTGGCGAAGGTGATTCGTAAGAAACTTCGTAAGACAAAGATTAAGCATCTTAAAGTAGTATATAGTCCTGAAGAACCGCTTGAGAGTATAGAACAACCCGAAATCTCTTGTCGTTTCCATTGTATCTGCCCTGATAAGGATATGCGTAAGTGCACCGATCGCCATACTATTCCCAATTCTAATGCGTGGGTACCAGCTGCGGCTGGACTTATTGCAGGTGGAGAAGCTGTGAAAGATCTTATCAATCTAGCCCACACTATGCGCATTCGCCCTGAAGAAGAAGCTACCAGTGAGCCTGCCCGCATCGCACGTGAGCGTGCTGCAAAGATGTTGGAAGAATATAAAAGGCTCAAAGCAGAGAAGGCAGTAGTAAGTAAATAAATTTCTCTATAAGCGATTTATACGACATCGTGATTGATATTCGATAATTCGAACTTACGAAAAGAAAATTATAAAGGACATTTGGTGATCTCTTATCTTCCAGATGCCCTTTATTCATAGCAAGTTTCTAAGTTTAAGACAGTTCTATCAGATCAAAACACACTAACATTTGTAATTTTTGTCCGCTTATAGACCCTCTTGGACGTAGGTGCATTAAAGAAAGCCTCTCTTTGATTCCCCACTCATTATTTACCTCTATTGAATGTGATGCTGCAAAGTAGGGACAGACGCCCTCGGCTGGAAATCCCACCCAGCCTCCCCCAAGGGGAGGAGTGCCTCACGGAGGATTGTATGAATAGATCTTCCCTTATCTATATAGTACTACAAAGTAGGGAAGGACGCCCTCGACTGGAAACCCCACCCAGCCTCCCCCAAGGGGAGGAGTACCTCACGGAGGATTGTATGAATAGCTCTCCCCTTATCTATATAGTACTACAAAGTAGGGACAGACGCCCTCGTCTGTCCGCTTGTAAATCCCTAAATAACATCCCATTAGGCTACATCCCCTCCTTTGGATGGGCTTAGGGAGGCTTTTATTGGCAGTATTTTTGCGGACAGACGAGGGCGTCTGTCCCTACTTGATAGTACTATATTCTATTGAACAAATAACCAGTTTACTCGTCAACCTGTCCACTCGTCAACTCTACCTAATCATAATTTTGAATTGTGAATTATGAATTTTGAATTATTAAAGGGCTAATTCTTCTTCCAAAAAGCAGGTGTGAAGAGGACGAGAACAGTGAATAACTCCAGTCGACCAACAAGCATTAAGAACGAACAAATCCACTTTGCTAAGTCGGGAAGTTGCGCCCATGACATCGTAGGACCAATCTCCATGCCTAACGTCGGACCGACATTTCCAAGACTACTTAACGTGATGGTGATAGCGTTAGTATTGTCAATTCCTAGGGCAATCATCGTGAATGCACAGAAAAGAGTTAGGATGAGATAGAGCCCAACAAAGCCTAGTAAGGTTACACGTTTCGATTGCGAGATATTGACACCATCGATCTTCATGGGTAGAACAGCATTCGGATGGAGGATCTGACGGAACTCATTTCGAACTACTTTAAGCAACATCACACCTCGAATACTCTTCAGTCCGCCACTCGTCGAACCTGAACATCCACCGAAGAACATACACGCTGCGAGTACAACCCACGTCACATGAGGCCACTTACCAGCGTCATCACTAAAGAGACCAGTCGTTGTGATGAATGAAACAACTTGGAAGATGGCACTGCGGAAAGCGTGTTCTATGTCGTAGTGATTACGCCAAACGAGTTCGAAAGTGATGAAGATTGCAAAGGAAAGAACCATGATAGTATAGAGACGGAACTCACTGTTCTTAAAGAGTTTCTTAATATCCATCCCTATAACTGATGCATATAATAAGGTGAAGTTTACGCCTGAAAGGAAGCAAAACAATGCACATACATATTCCTCCGCAGGCGAGTGGAAGGTCATAATTGAGCCACTCTCCGTAGCGAAGCCACCTGTTGCTGTACTCGTCATAGAATAGTTGAAGGCATCGAACCAGCCCATTCCACAAACCTTATAACTAAGGATGCAGGCGGTAGTTAACACTAAATAGACTATCCAAAGCCACTTAGCACTGGTGCTGATACGCGGATGTAACTTACTCTTAATAGGTCCTGTTGCCTCTGCAGCAAACACCTTTACCGACCCACCCACTAGAGAAGGAAGGATGGCAATAGTAAAGAACACGATACCTAAACCACCTATCCATTGGGTCAACGAACGCCAGAAGAGTAAGCCTTTCGGTAGTTTCTCGGGGAAGTCGAGGATGGTTGCTCCCGTAGTTGTGAAGCCTGACATAGCTTCAAAGAAAGCATCAGTAAAACTCGGAATATAGCCACTGATCATGGAAGGAAGTGTGCCATAGAGGGTGAAAAGTATCCACGATATGGTCACAACAAAGTAAGCATCACGACGTCCTAATAGGTTATCTGCATTGCGTCCAAGGATTCGGAAGATGAATCCAGAGCCTACTGTGATTAAGATACTCCACACAAATGGTAGTATATCATCGCCCTGATACCATATAGAAACAAAGAGGCAACACAGCAACAACACTCCCTCTATCCACAAGAGAGAGCCCAGAATCTTGGATATAAGTTTCAGATTCAACATAATCACATAAATAGTTTCTCTACCTTCTTCATATCTACATTGTAACAGAAGACCACTACTGAGTCACCAGCCTCAATCTGCGTGTTACCCGAAACGAGCATTCCTTCTCCATTCCTAACCAATCCGCCGATGGTAACTCCACGTGGTAAATTGAGTTCGCGGACTACTTTTCGTGTGATCTTAGCGTCTGGGCTGGGTACAAACTCAGCCACATCGGCATTGACGGACATAAGGAATCGGATGTTCTCAACGTTTGCATCCAACATCATCTGGTATATATGACTGGCAGCAACAGCCTTTTTATTGATGATAGTACCAATATCTAGGCTTTCAGCAGTGCCCACATAATCAAAGTTCTCGACGGCAGCTACAGTCTTGCGAACGCCCATTCGCTTTGCAGTTAGACAAGCAAGAATATTCGTTTCAGCGTTCGATGTCAATGAAACAAAGGCTTGTGTATTACGGATACCCTCCTCTTGCAGCAATCCAATATCACGTCCGTCACCATTGATAACAAGCGTGTCTTCGTCCAAGATATTGTTTAACTCTTCGCAACGCGTTGGGTCTTGCTCTATGATCTTGGCGTGCATATACTCTGGCAACATCCTCACTGCACGTGCAGCCGTCTTACCTCCTCCCATGAAGATAACGTTTTGCACGTCAACATAATGCTCCTTTCCCACTATCTTGCGCACGTATGGTATATATTGCTTAGTGGTCATGAAGTAAGCAAGGTCATATAATTGTAAGGTATCATTACCACCTGGTATAATCGTCTCATCGTTGTGCTTGATAGCAACTACATGGTAAGGATCATTCGGACCACTAATCTCTTTCAATGGACGATCAAGTATTTCACAACTCTCCCGCAGCTTAATACCTAACATGACCAACGCTCCATCATGCACATCCCAACGCTGACGTACCCATGACATCTTCAATCCATTGATGATGTCTTTAGCGGCTAAAAGCTCTGGATAAATTATGCTGCTTACTCCCATTTGATGGAAGAGTTCTTGATTAGAAGGCTCTACATACTCTGGATTATCTACACGAGCAACGGTCTTCTTAGCCCCTAATTGGTGTGCAAGAACGCATGCCGCAATATTCTTCGACTCGTCTGGCGTAACCGCAATAAACAAGTCGGCATCTTCAGCCCCAGCCTCTTTAAGATTCTTGATACTGGTTGCTGCGCCTTCCATCGTTAGTAAGTCAGCCTCGTTACTAATCTTCTCTAGGTTCTCCGAGCACTCATCCATGAGCACAATGTCTTGCTTGTTACGTGAGAGGAGTCTAGCTAGATAAGAGCCAATAGTATATGCTCCTGATATGATAATCTTCATGTTTTATGCTTTAACTTGTCTGTCTTTGTAAGTCTTTTAACCACCTTCTCTTATACAGATAAGGGTTCACTATGACTCAACTGAGGTCAGTTGTTTCTTTATTCCATCAATATCTATACCGCAGAGAGCACGCAACTGTTCAACTGTTCCCTGCTCTACAAAGTGGTCGGGCATACCCATTCGGGTTATGTGAGGTGTATGTCCATGATCGCTCATCCATTCTGTTACAGCAGTACCTAAGCCTCCGTCACGCACCCCATCTTCGATAGTTATAATGCGAGAAAAGCGTTCGGCAACTTCCTGAAGAATGGTCTCATCCAATGGTTTCAAGAATCTCATATCATAATGGGCAATACTAGGACAATGCTCTTGAGTCGATGGTGAGTTGGCTGACTCGATGATGTTTATAGCCTTTTCTACGTCATTTCCAATCGGACCAATGCTCAACACGGCTACATCCCAACCATCGTGCAGACGCCTACCCGTACCTACTTTTATTTCAGTCAACGGACATTCCCAATCCGTAAGCACACCTTTTCCTCGTGGATAACGTATCACAAAAGAGCCTTTACCAGGTAGTTGGGCTGTGTACATCAGCCTTCTTAACTCGTGTTCGTCCATCGGTGAAGAGATAGTTAGGTTGGGGATAGGGCGCAAGAAAGCCATATCAAAGGCTCCATGATGCGTCGCACCATCCTCACCCACTAGTCCGGCTCTATCCAAACAGAGCACAACTGGCAGATTGAGGATTGCCATATCGTGGATAATACTATCGTAAGCTCGTTGAGAGAAAGCACTATAAATATTGCAAAAAGGTTGTAACCCATCCTTCGCCATACCAGCTGAGAAGGTTACAGCATGCGCCTCGGCAATACCTACATCGAATGTTCTTTCGGGCATATCCTTCATCATGATGTTCATCGAACAACCTGTTGGCATAGCTGGTGTAACGCCTACGATACGTGGATTCTTGCGTGCTAACTCTAAGAGAGTATTACCGAATACGTCTTGAAACTTAGGTGGTTCGTTATGCGATTCATGTATGATTCGCTTGCCAGTCTTTGGGTCGAACTTACCCGGAGCATGCCATACTACGGCACTCTTCTCGGCTGGTTCGTATCCTTTACCCTTCTTCGTATGTAAGTGAAGGAGCTTAGGTCCCTTCATATCCTTCAATTGTCTTAGGATGCGAACAAGCTCTCCTACATCATTACCATCAAATGGTCCGAAGTACCGAATATTCATCCCTTCGAATATATTCTGTTGATGTGCAAGAGCCGATTTAAGGGCATTGTTCAATCGAAGTAAGCCTTTTCTCCGATCCTCATTCAATAGTCCTTTGGCGTGTAACCACTGTGACGCTTTGAAGCGAAGACGGTTATAAGTCTCGTTGGTATCTAGGTTTAATAGGTATTGCTCCATACCTCCTACAGCCCTATCAATCGACATGTCGTTATCGTTGAGGATAATCAATAGGTCATTAGGTTGGCTCGAAACATTATTCAAACCCTCGTAGGCTAGACCGCCACTCATCGCTCCGTCACCTATAATGGCTACAACATGTCGATGCTGCTTAGTCAGTTTCGATGCTACCGCCATACCCAAAGCTGCAGATATAGAGTTGGATGCGTGCCCACAAGTGAATGTATCATATTCACTCTCATAAGGCGACGGGAAAGGCATTAACCCACCTAATTTACGGTTATTGCAGAAGTCTTCACGCCTGCCAGTCAGTATCTTATGCCCGTATGCCTGATGCCCAACGTCCCAAACTATGCGGTCTTCTGGAGTATTAAAGACATAGTGACAAGCCACAGTTATCTCTGTTGCACCAAGGCTCGAAGCCAAGTGTCCAGGGTTAACAGCTACTTCTTCTATGATGTCTTCACGCAGTTGTTGACATAACTTAGGCAACTGCTCTAAGCTAAGTTTACGTAAGTCTGTGGGTGACTGTATCGTCTTTAAAAGGTCGAATCTATTATCGTTTAACATTATATAATAATGTGAATAGCGTTGCAAAGATACGCTAAATAGCCTGAAAAGCCAAATAAATTAGATGTAAACTAGTGGTTGGCTGAAACTATAAGAGGATTAATTTACACGTCATTAGACCCATGTTTAAGTTGTTAAAAACACTATTTCCCCTCTTTTCATTCGATGAGAAGCTGAGAGCGAAACTTCATCTTCATTTGAAGAGGGCGTTTCTTCGATGTGAAGAAACGCCCTCTTTGTATTAAGAATGCCTTTTCCTAACCGGCTCCCGTTAGGCACTCCTCCCCTTCGGGGAGGCTGGGTGGGAGTATTCCGTTCGGAGAGGAGTTGGAAGGTGAGGCTATAAAGTAGGGACAGACGCCCTCGTCTGTCCGCTTGTAAATCCCTAAATAACATCCCGTTAGGTTACATCCTCTCCTTTTGGGGGGCTTGGGGTAGGTCTTATCTGGCTGTGCTATAGCGGACAGACGAGGGCGTCTGTCCCTACAGGTTGGCATGTTCTTTAAATAAAGGAACGCTTTCTTCCATTCAAAGAGGGCGTTTCCTTGCAATGAAGAGGGCGTCTCCTTGATTCAAAGAGGGCGTCTCTTTATTTTGAGAAGAATATTGGGCAAACCGTGATAACGTACTAACGACTTAATGTACTAACCGTTTTCGCTTTTCCACGAAGGTGCATAAAGAGATAGAACAAGAACATGATTCCACGGAAAGAAAGTTCAACAGCCATAGCAAACCATACGCCTTTCAATCCGTATTCACTGGCTAACGCATAGGCAAGAGTCAATCGGACGAGCCACATACAACCCAAGTTTATGAAGGAAGGTTTCAATGTATCGCCTGCTCCTACGCACACGCTATAGGCGACGATGGCTGCTGCAAAGAAGGGTTCGGCGAACGCTTCAATCCGAAGAACGGATGTTCCCAGAGCTTGTATATCGGCAACTGGCGATAATAAACTTATCATTTCGGGAGCGAAAATATACATGATTACACCCATGAATGCCATCACTAGCATTCCTAAGAATATGGTCATCCATGCGAAACTACGATGCAAATCACGCCTGCCCGCCCCTACGCTCTGTCCAACGAGAGTGGTTGCAGCCTCACTAATACCATAGCCTGGCATATAACAAAGACTTTCGGCTGTGATTGCAAACGAATGGGCAGCTATCGAGACATTACCCAATGGAGCGACAATCATCGTTGATACGAGTTGAGCACCATTCATCAAGAGATATTGCAAAGCCATAGGACTACCTATCTTCACCGCATTCCAAATGTATTGCCAACGCCACACAAAGCGTTCAACATCCAACTTCCACGCTAGGATTGGACTACGGAATATGGCGTAATAAGCCAATGGTAATGCAACAGCAATGAATGCCAAGAGGCTTCCGAAGGCTGCTCCTGCAACGCCAGCACCCCATCCGGGCACTGTTACTTGTAGCCCTAGTAGGGTGATGTCGTGCGTTGGGAAGATGAAGAAGTAATTGAAGATTACATCCAAGACACACATCAGTATCGCCATTGAACTGGGGCGTCGCATATCGCCAGAAACCTTCAACATGGAGGCAGACATTACCTCCAGAAGGTGGAAAGGAATGATGAAAGAGAAGATAAGAAAGTAAGTAGACGCATCGTGCTGAATATCCTTTCCGCCCCTTAACCATATAGGGAGATAGGGTGCAATGAGCACTGTAACAAGCAGAAAACATAATGCAAAACAGAGTCCAAAGGCATATCCGTGACGCATTACAGAGCGTGCTTTTGAGAAGTCTTTAGCACCTATGAAGTGAGCTGCCTGTACAGAGAATCCCATTGTAACAGCACCTATTAAAGAGAAGAAGAGCCATGTTGCGGGCTCTACAAGACCGATTGCCGCTGCTGGTTCTGCACCCAATGAGCCAACCATTCCAGCGTCAATATAGAACATCAGGACGGTTGTTATCTGTGCAAGAATCGACGGAATACTTAACTGAATGATAAGATTAAACTTCTCACTCGTCGTCATCTCTTCTCCTTCTCGAATCTTTGAAAGGAGTGCATCGGCTATGTTTTTACTAAAGGAGATACGCAATGGGATACGAATTAATCAATAATTTGAAGTAAAAAAACATAGGGACATGCGCCTCATAAGCCCCTTTATCACACATGAAAAGAAGTTCTTATGATGACGTGTGTCCCTACTTACAAGTACAAGGTTCGGCTATTCAACCGATAAAAAACAGTTAGTTGTCCTACTCTTATTTATCCTTTAGATTCTTCTCAACATGTGCGAAGTCTACTAATCGTACATCGAATATAAGCGTAGAATAGGCTGGAATCGTACCACCACCTGCCTTTACAGCACCATAACCCAACTGATAAGGGATGTAAATAACCCAATGGTCGCCTCTATGCATCTGCTGTAAGGCTGTAGCGAAACCGTCTACGACACCTCTTACTTCAAAGTGTGTTGGACGAGAGGTAAGCGCATTGAAGGTGTTAGACGACCATGATTTGTCGAAGATCAAACCAGCTGTATAGGTTGTTGATGGTATCAAACGTCCCATATAGTGAACCGATGCATAATCGGTGAGAAGAGGGCTTTTTGTCTCCGAACCAGATTCTAATACATGTACAATGATATGATTCTCTAGCTTATAGCTCAGCTGCGCATTACCAACAGCATGCTGCCCGGCTAAGGTGTAATTCTTGATAATCTTCCAAGAAGTATCACCTCCCTTTATCTTCTGTTCAGTAGTTGTATAGAGCTTATTCCAATAGTTCTCGTTCGTAGTCTTCCAATTGGCAAACTCATCAACATCGTCTTTATCCTCGGAACAAGACACAATACTCATTGAAGTAAGCAGTAATCCGCCTAAGCAAAGCATACTTACAACATGGCGAAAGAATGTTTTTATCGTTTTAGTCATAGCCTTTTTATATCAAAAAAGGTTAGTAGCACTTACTGAAACATCCATTGATAAGATGTTAAACAAGTAAGTTCTACTAACCTATCTCTTATTAATCAATATCAATCTTCTTCAATAGAGAAGTGATTGAAACACGGTCTTCTATTATCTCACGGAGCTTCTCAACTGGTACACGTTCCTGCTTCATTGAGTCACGATAACGCAGAGTTACGGTGTTATCATTCAATGTATCACCATCGACAGTCACGCAGAATGGAGTACCAATAGCGTCTTGGCGACGATAACGCTTACCTATTGAGTCCTTCGCCTCCATGTGTGTATTGAAGTGGAACTTCAGTTGGTTAACAATCTCTTGAGCCTTCTCTGGAAGTCCATCTTTGTTTACCAATGGTAGAACAGCACACTTAACTGGTGCTAAAGGCTCGGGGAGTTTCAATACAATACGGCTTGATCCGTTCTCCAATGGTTCCTCTGTATAACTGTGACACATCACTGATAAGAACATACGATCTACTCCGATAGATGTCTCAACATCGTAAGGAACATAGTTCTCATTGCGCTCTGGATCGAAATACTTTATCTGTCTTCCCGAGAACTTCTCGTGTTGTGAAAGGTCAAAGTTGGTACGTGAGTGGATACCTTCAACCTCCTTGAAGCCGAATGGCATACGGAATTCAATGTCAGTAGCCGCATTGGCATAGTGAGCTAACTTCTCGTGATCATGGAAACGATAGTTATCGTCGCCCATACCTAAAGCCTCATGCCATGCCAAACGGTGCTTCTTCCAATACTCAAACCACTTCATCTCTGTTCCAGGTTGGCAGAAGAACTGCATCTCCATCTGCTCAAACTCACGCATACGGAACACGAATTGACGTGCTACGATCTCATTACGAAAGGCCTTACCTATCTGACAAATACCGAAAGGAAGCTTCATACGACCCGTCTTCTGGACGTTGAGGAAGTTTACAAAGATACCCTGTGCTGTCTCTGGACGTAGGTAGATTTTATTGGTTGCATCGGCTGATGCGCCCATTTCTGTTGAGAACATAAGGTTGAACTGACGCACATCTGTCCAGTTCTTTGTACCACTGATTGGATCAACAATACCCTCATCAAGGATAATCTGCTTCAATGCTTCGAGGTCAGGACCTTGCATTGCTTCGGTGTAACGAGCATGCAATTCGTCACGTTTCTTTTGATGTTCTAAGACGCGAGGATTGGTTTCGCGGAACTTAACTTCATCAAAGTCTGCACCGAACTTCTTCGCTGCCTTTGCTACTTCCTTATCAATCTTCTCTTCGTATTTAGCTATCTGATCCTCGATAAGGTTATCTGCACGATAACGCTTCTTAGAGTCTCGGTTATCAATCAAAGGGTCGTTGAAGGCATCAACGTGACCACTTGCTTTCCATACAGTTGGGTGCATAAAGATAGAAGCATCAATACCAACAATATTGCTGTGAAGCAATACCATTGATTGCCACCAGTATTGTTTTATATTGTTCTTAAGCTCAACACCATTCTGACCATAGTCATATACGGCTGCTAAACCATCATAGATATCACTACTGGGGAATACAAAACCATACTCTTTACAGTGACTTACTATCTTCTTAAAAACGTCCTCTTGTGCCATAATTATCTTTTTATTCCTTATAAATTTGTCGCAAAGTTACATCTTTTTAGTCGAATAAGTTCATTAATAGCGTGAAACTTTATAAAATGAGAAAAGGCTCTGATTTGCTTATATTCAGTTTTTTTTGTACATTTGCAGTCATCTGTAACTTATATAGCTAAGCTACGACACAACAACAACGACAATATGGATGACGAAATAAAAGACATGGACGAGCTCGCTCCTGCCGATGAGGTGCAAGGAAAAGAAACTCATTCTGACTACAAGCCTGCTGACAGGTTTGACGCTGCTGCAGTGCATCACCTCTCTGGTATGTATAAGAATTGGTTTTTAGATTACGCCAGTTATGTAATCCTTGAACGTGCCGTTCCGCATATCGAAGATGGCTTGAAGCCTGTTCAACGCCGTATTCTCCATTCGATGAAGCGCATGGATGATGGGCGATACAATAAGGTTGCGAACATTGTTGGGCATACCATGCAGTTCCATCCACACGGCGATGCATCCATCGGAGACGCTTTGGTGCAATTAGGACAGAAGGATTTGCTCATTGACACACAAGGGAATTGGGGCAATATACTTACTGGTGACCGTGCAGCTGCGCCTCGTTACATAGAAGCCCGCCTATCCAAGTTTGCCTTGGAAACTGTTTTTAATCCAAAGACAACCGAATGGCAACTCTCATACGATGGTCGCAACAAAGAGCCTATCACACTTCCTGTGAAGTTCCCATTACTTCTTGCACAAGGAGCGGAGGGTATCGCCGTTGGTTTATCATCAAAGATTCTTCCTCACAACCTCAACGATATCTGTGAAGCAGCAGTGCAATACTTACGGAATGAGGACTTTCATCTCTATCCAGACTTCCCTACTGGCGGAAGTATTGATGCTGCGAAGTATAATGATGGACAGCGTGGTGGTGTATTAAAGGTGCGTGCCAAAATAGAGAAACTTGATAACAAGACCCTCGTCATACGTGAGGTTCCTTTCACCAAAACGGCTAACTCACTTCAAGAATCAATCACAAAAGCAGTAGAGAAAGGTAAGATAAAGGTTCGCAAAGTAGAGGATATGACCGCCTCCGAGGTTGAGATTCAACTCCACCTCACCCCTGGCACATCCAGTGACAAGACCATTGATGCCCTTTATGCCTTCACTGATTGCGAAATAAACATATCTCCTAATTGTTGTGTCATTGAAGACAATAAACCTAAGTTCTTGACTATCTCCGACGTTCTTCGCAATTCCGTAGAACATACAAAGGCGTTGTTGAAGATGGAGTTAGAGATTCGCAAACACGAACTGGAGGAACAACTCTTCTATAATTCATTGGAACGTATCTTCATTGAAGAGCGTATTTATAAGGAGAGGAAGTTTGAGACTGCAAAGAACTTAGACGAAGTGGTAGTCTTTGTTGATGCTAAATTAGATCCTTATAAGAAGACCTTTATTCGCGAAGTAACCCGTGAGGACATCCTCCGCCTACTGGAGATTAAGATGCAGCGAATACTGAAATTTAATAAAGATAAGGCTGACGAACTCATTCAGAAGATAAAGGCTGAGATTGCAGAAATAGATAAGGATCTTAGCGAGATGGTGCGTGTTACCATCGAATGGTTCACTCATTTGAAGGAGAAATATGGTAAGGATCACCCTCGCCACACAGAGATAAAGAGCTTCGATACCATCGTTGCAGCGAAAGTAGTTGATGCCAACGAGAAGTTATACATAGATAGTAAGGCTGGATTCATTGGTACTGGACTCAAGAAGGCAGAGTTTGTTCAAAACTGTTCAGACCTTGATGACGTCATTATCTTCTATCGCGATGGTAAGTACAAGGTAATTCGTATTGCCGACAAGGTGTTTGTGGGTAAAGGAGTTATATATCTTCAGGTATTCAAGAAGAATGATAAACGCACCATCTATAACGTTGTCTATCGTGATGGAAAGACTGGTCCTTATTACATCAAACGCTTTAATGTCACCTCAATTACACGTGACAAAGAGTATGACTTAACCTCAGGTACAGATGGATCAAGGATCATCTACTTCACAGCTAACCCTAACGGTGAGGCCGAACTGATAAAGATTACCCTCGATCCGAACCCTAACAAGCCCAAACAAAACATCTTCGTTGAGTATGACTTTGCTTCTGTGCTTATCAAGGGACGTACTGCTAAGGGCAAGCTACTCACAAAGAAGAACGTTCATCGTATCTCATTGAAGAGTCACGGACACTCAACATTGGGCGGACGAAAGGTTTGGTTTGACCCAGATATCAACCGAATCAATTACGAAGAGCATGGTCGTTTCCTCGGAGAGTTCGCTGATCAAGACAATATACTCGTCGTCTTGAAGAATGGGGAGTTCTATATTACGAACTTCGATGCAAGCAATCACTACGAAGATAACATCCTTCGCATAGAGAAATTCATTGCAGATAAACCATGGACAGCCGTTATCTATGATGCAGACAATCAAGGTTATCCTTACCTGAAACGCTTCCAAATGGAGGCAACAAAGCGTCATCAGAATTTCATAGGAGATAATCCTAACTCACAAATGGTACTCTTGACGGACGTTGCTTACCCTCGCATTCAAGTGACATACGGTGGGGTGGATGCTTCAAGAGGTACTGAAGAGTTTGATGCAGAACAGTTTGTTGGTATCAAAGGATTCAAAGCTAAAGGTAAACGTCTCACCACTTGGAAAGTAGATAAGATTGAGGAACTAGCGCCAACACGCTTCCCTGAAGAAGAGAAGAAGGATAATAACGATGAGGGAGATAATGGAGATGATACTCAAGAAGAGCCTACAACAAATCCAATGGAGGAGAATCTCGACCCTGATGCTGGTAAATCTCAACAACAAGTGATTGATGAGATAACTGGGCAACTCAACTTGTTTACAGATGAATAACATGATATTCCCACTTATAGAGACCTGATGTGAATGTTTCTATAAGTGGGATTTTCGCTTTAACGAAACTTATGCCTATGAAACTAAAGACTCTCTTTTTACGTAAAACGAACTTCTTTATAACGTTTCTCTTATTCTCTTCAACAACCTTACAAGCCCAAGACACCTTATATAATAATAAGGTGATAAGCAATGCACAAATGTTGGGTATCGGTACAGCTAACGTCCTCGACACTTACTTATCACAAGAGAAATACAACGGAACAGAGCTTAGATACATCTCACATACAGTGCGTGAGAATGGTAGCAGGGTGTCACGAGAACTGATACATCAAGCTCAATTACTCTATGCACACAATCGACGAGATAATAATAACGAATTAGGAGGTTATTACAACTTCCAATATAACTGGCAATATGTCATCAATAAATGGACTATCGGCAATGGAGACTTACGCTTGAAAGCTGGTGGAGGAATTGACACAAGGCTTGGTTTCCTTTACAACACAAGTAATGCCAATAATCCAGCACAAGCTTATGGGCAACTAAACATCGCTCCTAATGTTACAGCTGATTATCGGTTTCACCTTTGGAACAAGCCTTTCTGTCTCCGTTATGAATTACAAATACCACTCATTGGATTAGCTTTCTCACCTAATTATGGGCAGAGTTATTATGAGATATTCACGAAAGGTAATTACGATCACAACCTCGTTTTCACAACTCCCATCAATGCTCCTTCACTCCGACAGATGGTTACAATTGATTTTACATTGCATCATACCACCCTCCGTCTTGGCTATCTTGGCGATTACCAACAGGCTAAGATGAACGGATTACGCCAACACACGTGGAGCAATCTATTTGTATTGGGTATCGTAAGAACATTTTCTATCAATAAAATATTACCATGAGAAGAATCCAATCTAGCATCAGCTCTATCACAACGAGCCTCCTTCTGATTCTCTTGTTGTGCTCTGTTACGAGCTGTATTGATAATGAAGAGTATGCCAACAATCCACGTGGAAACTTTGAGGCATTATGGAAGATCATGGATGAACATTATTGTTTCTTCTCACAAAAGGGAATAGATTGGCAAGAAGTTCATCAACGTTATGCCAAACAGTTCGACGTATCCATGAATGAGAAACAGCAGTTTGAAGTTTTAACGAATATGCTTTCAGAACTCAAAGATGGGCATGTCAATCTTTATACCTCTTTTAATATCGGACGTTATTGGGCGTGGAGAGACAACTATCCAAAGAATTATTCAGACTCGCTGGAGCGTAAATACCTGAAGAGTGATTATCTCATTGCAAGCGGATTAGACTATACTGTCTTTGATGACAACATTGGTTATATACGCTGCGAGAGTTTCCAAAATCCTATTGGGGCTGGTAATTTAGATGACATCCTACTGCATCTTCAACCTTGCAACGGGCTTATAATCGATGTAAGGAACAATGGAGGTGGACAGTTAAGTAATGCTGAAGAACTGGCAGCAAGGTTCACGAATAAGGAGGAGCTTGTCGGTTATATCCAGCATAAAACAGGTCCCAATCATAACGACTTCTCATCACTTCAACCCGAATACCTCACTCCCGGAAAGGGTATTCGATGGCAGAAACCAGTCGTTGTATTGACTAATCGTAGTGTATTCTCTGCTGCCAACGAGTTCGTGAAGTATATGAAGTGTTGCCCAAACGTCCACGTCGTTGGTGATAAAACAGGTGGCGGAGCAGGTTTACCCTTCTCTTCCGAACTACCCAATGGATGGTCGGTTCGTTTCTCCGCATGCCCCATGTATAATCGAGATAAGCAAATGACAGAGTTCGGTATTGATCCTGATTACAAAGTAGATATCACTGAATCGGATCTCATAAAAGGCAAGGATACGATTATCGAGTTTGCTCGTCAACTCATTGCAAAGTAATTGAACCAATCCTTCAACCGCCCGAAAGGAGAGCTTGAAGGGTTGGCTTTATAAAAGAATAATCTCCATCTTAAAACCGCCAAACACTTGTCTTAGTTTTAATTTTAGTTGCCGTCACATTTAACAAAACTATTGGCAGTTTACAACTAAACGTTAAAAAGAAATTCACAAACATTTGGTTATATCCAAAACATTATGTATCTTTGCACTCGTTATGCGCCTGTGGCGGAATTGGTAGACGCGCTAGACTTAGGATCTAGTAACTTACGTTGTGCAGGTTCGAGTCCTGTTAGGCGCACAAAAAAGAGCTAAGCATTATTGATGGTTAGCTCTTTTTTATTCTATATACACATGTCAACATTGAAACCTCATGGTCTGACCTATCATTAATCCCCCTCATTATTCATCATCAACATCAGCCCAAATAACACGGACACCCGATGCCATGTCTTGAATCTTCTTCCCCTTCCGTCCGGCACGGGCACCAGAAGGAACAAACTTGCACTTTATACCCTTGATATTTCGTTTGAGATTGAAGTCCTCCGGATTCTCCACCGGTTCGCTCTCTACGCTGAGGTGGAAACGTCCTAAGCCATCAAGAACAACCGTCTCACCCTGTCGAAGGCGATAAGAAATCTCATCAATGAGGGCAATAACGAGCCCACGAACATCACCACGAGTAAAGGATGTATTCTCCTGAATGGCATCAGCTAACTCTTCAGTAGATACTTCGCCCGCACTAACTGTACGTGCATACCAATGTCCGGCACCCTTTTTATCTTTGAACTTACTCTGTTCTAATCTGATTTGAATTGACATAATATTATCTTTACTTAGTTACTCTGTCGGTTAAATAAGGCTCTTAGTTCTACCAATAGAGCCTAACTTATCTTGTAAAACAGCTGCAAATATAATAAAAAAGGATACCTTTTGCAAGAAAAAATAGATTATTTTTTAGACAAAAACAGATTTAACTCCAACTAAAAATAATCTATTTTTCCAAGTAATAAAAATCTTTCTCGAATAAAGGTGAGCCATATCTCCCTGTTAAAAGACGATAGACAGAACAAAAGAAAAGCATATATAAGAGGTGTGCTAACCTTTTACGAGTACAACACACAATGAATAAAAGGATAACAAACATAGCCTATTAAAGGAATAAATAATATCATTCTACACTAAAATAATCTCTTAATTACTTGCTAGAAACAAAAAAAACACTTACCTTTGCACCCGCCTTACAGATAGTAGGGGCGTTTAGCTCAGTTGGTTTAGAGCATCTGCCTTACAAGCAGAGGGTCGGCGGTTCGAATCCGTCAACGCCCACAAGGGGTGTTTCCCTGTGATTCTTCGGGGTTGCAGGGATTTTTTCAAGGGCGTTTAGCTCAGCTGGTTTAGAGCATCTGCCTTACAAGCAGAGGGTCGGCGGTTCGAATCCGTCAACGCCCACTAATAGTTATCAGTAAAAGAGAAGACTTCGTAATGGATATTACGGAGTTTTCTTTTTATAGTATAAAAGGCGTATTCTTTTTTGTTTTATTATTACTTATCCTTGTGTGTTTACCGATTTTATTGCTAAATTTGCACCTATATTAATCATCCATTGATATGACCCTCGACACATTAACAGCCGTATCTCCAATTGACGGTCGCTACAGAAGCAAGACAGAACGCTTAGCAGACTACTTCTCAGAGTATGCTCTTATTCGTTATCGAATACGTGTAGAGATTGAGTATTTCATCACGCTTTGTGAATTGCCTCTACCTCAGTTGGCAAGTTTCAACCGTGACTTATTCGAGCAGTTACGCACTATCTATCGTGATTTTAACGAATCGGGAGCAGCAAGAGTAAAGGAGATTGAGAAGACAACTAACCATGATGTCAAGGCGGTTGAATACTTCATTAAGGAGGAGTTCGACAAGATTGGGGGCTTAGATGCGTATAAGGAGTTCATCCATTTCGGCTTAACTTCACAGGACATCAACAATACAAGTGTTCCGCTGTCTATCAAGGAGGCACTCGAAGAGGTGTATTATCCACAAGTGGAGGAACTGATTCAGCAGCTAAAAGAGTATGCTGAAGAATGGAAAGATATCCCAATGCTGGCAAAGACACACGGTCAGCCAGCCTCTCCTACTCGATTAGGAAAGGAGATTGAGGTTTATGTTTATCGTCTTAGCGAGCAACTGGAATCCCTACGCAGTTGTAAGTTTACAGCTAAATTCGGTGGTGCAACAGGTAATTTCAATGCACATCATGTAGCCTATCCATCGTATGACTGGCGTGCTTTTGGCAATCAGTTTGTCAGCGAGAAACTATGTTTGGAACGTGAACAATGGACTACACAGATTAGTAATTACGACCACATGGGTAGTATTTTTGATGCTATTCGTCGTATCAACACCATCATTATCGACCTTGATCGTGACTTCTGGATGTACATCTCAATGGATTATTTCAAGCAGAAGATCAAAGCGGGCGAGGTTGGCTCAAGTGCTATGCCACACAAGGTGAACCCTATTGACTATGAGAATAGCGAAGGAAACCTTGGTATCGCTAATGCTATTTTGCAGTTCTTAGCACAGAAGTTGCCAGTTAGTAGACTGCAACGCGACTTGACAGACTCGACTGTCTTGCGTAATGTGGGTGTACCTCTTGGGCACAGCGTCATCGCTATTCAAAGTACATTGAAAGGCTTACGTAAACTCATTCTCCATGAAGAGAAACTACGCGAAGACCTCGATGACACATGGGCAGTAGTAGCTGAAGCTATCCAAACTATCCTTCGTCGTGAGGCTTACCCACATCCATACGAGGCATTAAAGGCTCTTACTCGCACCAATAAGAAGATGACAGAGGAGACAATTCATGAGTTTATACAGACGTTAAATGTCAGTGATAGCGTGAAAGCAGAGCTCATGGCAATCACTCCACACAACTATACAGGAATTTAATAAACCAACAAAACCCTAAGAAAAAGATATTATTAATAAAACTGAGTAGCTCCTATTATGGGAGCCTTAACTAACAATAAGAATAAAACAATAATAAACTTTATTACTCATTGATCGTGAGGTCAGTAGTTAACATTAAAGCAAACTACAATTATGGCAGAAGAATTCGAAAACAAAGAGGTTCAGTCTGAACAGAATGACAATGGCCGTGAGGGCTATTCTGCAGCTGAACAAAGTGGTTACCAAAGAGAGTACCGTGGCACAGGACGCCCACAACGTCCACGTATTCACACTCAACGTGCTTACAGCAGTGATAGGGCTAATGGCGGAAACAACGAAGGTGGATTCCGTCCGGAGGGTTTTGGTTCTGGCTTACAAAGCAGTAGTCGCCCTCAACAAGGTGGTTATCGCCCACGTCAGAACAACTATGGTGGCGGATACAACAATCGTAATAGTTATCAAAGTCGCCCTCAACAAGGTGGTTATCGTCCACGTTATAACAACAACAATGGCGAAGAGAGAGGGTATCAATCACGTCAAGGTGGATACCAAAGTCGTGGTGGCTATCAAAGCAGACCACAGCAGGGTGGCTATCGTCCACGTTATAACAACGAAGAAGGTGGGTACCAGTCACAGGGTTACCGTCCACGTTATAACAACAACACTAACGCAGAAGGAGAAGAGAACAACAATGGTTATCAAGTAAACCAGAGCGGCTATCAGCCACATCAAGGTGGTTACCAGAACCGCAACGGATATAACAATCGCGGTGGTTATAACAATCGTGGAGGCTATCAGAGTCGCGGTGGGTACAATAATCGCAGTGGTTATAATAACCATGGTGGATATAATAATCGTGGTGGTTATAACCAAGGAGGTTATCGTCAGCGCACGGCAGATTATGATCCAAATGCAAAGTATTCAATGAAGAAACGCATTGAATATAAGGAAGAGAACTTCGATCCAAACGAACCTATCCGATTGAATAAGTATCTTGCAAATGCTGGTGTCTGTTCACGTCGTGAAGCTGATGAATTTATCCTTTCAGGTGCTGTCACCGTCAATGGCGAGGTGGTAAAGGAACTCGGAAGTAAGGTTTTACGTACTGATGTAGTACTCTTTCAGGATAAGCCAGTATCATTGGAAAAGAAAGTGTATGTCCTATTGAACAAGCCTAAGGATTATGTTACAACAAGCGATGACCCACAACAGCGTAAGACTGTAATGGACCTTGTTAAGGGTGCTTGTCCTGAACGTATCTATCCTGTAGGACGCCTTGATCGTAACACAACAGGTGTATTGCTTCTTACAAATGATGGCGACCTTGCTTCTAAACTCACACATCCTAAGTTCTTAAAGAAGAAGGTTTATCATGTATTCCTTGATAAGCCTGTTACTGCAAACGACCTTCAGAAGATCTCTGATGGTATCGAGCTTGAAGACGGAGAGATAAAGGCTGACGCTATTGAGTACGCTAGTCCTGACGACTTGACACAGGTTGGCATTGAGATTCACAGCGGTAAGAACCGTATCGTTCGTCGTATCTTCGAGAGCCTTGGCTATCGTGTTGTAAAGCTTGATCGTGTACAGTTCGCTGGTCTAACAAAGAAGAATGTACGTCGTGGTGATTGGCGTTTCCTCACAGAGAAGGAAGTCGATATGCTGCGCATGGGTGCGTTTGAATAGAAGCCTCCCCAAGCCCCTCCGAAAGGAGGGGGTGTGAGAGGATAAACGAGGATAAAGACTTCTACAATAAACTTCTAAGGAAAGAATGTGTAAAGAGATTCCCTCTTTATTCCTTTTCCTTTTCCTTTGAGCTTGTTGAGAAGTCCTAATTACGATACAAAAGATGAAAAGAACAAAAGTCGTCGATGCACTTGCTTGCACCGACTTTGGTAAAGATATTAATGTAAAAGGTTGGGTTCGCTCACATAGAAGTAGCAAGGCTGTTGACTTCATCGCACTGAACGATGGTTCTACTATCAAGAACATTCAGGTGGTTGTTGACCCTACTACAATCGAAGAAGAGAAACTGAAGAGCATTACAACAGGCGCTTGTATCAGCGTTATCGGTACGCTTGTAGAGAGTCAGGGAGCTGGTCAGACGTCAGAGATCCAATGTAAAGAGATTGAAATCTACGGTCTTTGCCCAAGCGACTACCCTATGCAAAAGAAGGGGCAGAGCTTTGAGTATATGCGCAAGTATGGTCACATGCGTCTGCGTACCAATACTTTCGGTGCTGTCTTCCGCATTCGCCACAACATGGCAATCGCTATCCACAAGTACTTCCACGACCATGGTTACTATTATTTCCACACTCCATTGATTACGGGTAGTGATGCCGAGGGTGCTGGAAATATGTTCCAAGTAACAACACTCGACCTGGATCGCATCGCAAAGAACGGTGAGGTTGATTACAGTGCAGACTTCTTCGGTAAGCGCACGAACCTTACTGTATCTGGTCAACTTGAGGGTGAACTCGGTGCAACATCATTGGGTGCTATCTATACTTTCGGTCCTACTTTCCGTGCAGAGAACTCTAATACACCTCGTCACTTGGCAGAGTTCTGGATGGTTGAACCCGAAGTTGCCTTTATTGATAAAGACGAACTGATGGATCTTGAGGAAGACTTCATCAAGTACTGCGTTCGCTGGGCACTGGAGAACTGCAAGGACGACCTTGAATTCCTTAACAAGATGATTGACAAGGGACTGATTGCTCGCCTAGAGGGTGTACTCAAGGAAGAGTTTGTTCGCCTAACCTACACTGAAGGTATAGAGATTCTTCAGAAAGCAGTTGCTGATGGTGTGAAGTTCGAGTTCCCAATCACTGGTTGGGGAATGGATCTCAGCAGTGAGCATGAGCGCTATCTCGTTGAGGAACACTTCAAGCGTCCTGTCATCATGACCGACTATCCAAGCGAAATCAAGTCGTTCTATATGAAGAAGAACCCTGATGGCAAAACAATGCAGGGAACAGACGTCCTTTTCCCACATATCGGTGAGATCATTGGCGGCTCTGTCCGTGAAGAGAATTACGATAAGTTACTTGCAGAGATCGATAATCGTGGTATGAAACGTGAGGTTTACGACTGGTACCTCGATACTCGCAAGTATGGAACCTGTCCACATGGTGGCTTCGGACTTGGTTTCGAACGACTCATTCTCTTCGTTACTGGTATGCAAAACATCCGTGACGTAATCCCATTTGCACGTACTCCAAAGAACGCAGAGTTCTAAAGATAAGATACCAGAAGGCGACTATCTTAACAGATGGTCGCCTTTTTTATTTACCTAAAATAAACATATTACTCTATAAAACGCTTGAAAGGGATTCCCTCTTTCCGTTTCAATCTAAAGTTTGCTTTCACTTCTATCATTCCTACATCTATCATAAGCGACTGGTGGATAGCATAATACTGGAGTTGATAAAGATGACAGGAAACTAAACAAAGAAATGATGATAGTATCATGTCGCTGAAAAACACCATGTTGTCTGCAAGAAAGTATGTAAACGTAAACTTAAACGCCTAACCCTTTCTGCTGATTATCGTTATACATTCTAAAGTTTTTCTGTAACTTTGTCTTTGGTAATCATCGCTTGGTTGTTTTGTAAATTGTTGATTTTCAAATATAAAGTTACAAAAAACTAACGAGATTACCAACTTTTAAAAGGACTTTCTTAACCCGAACTTGCGTATAATAATGGGCTATTTACTCTATAATAAGAATTTTGAATGTAAAGAACTTTCAGAAATAAATGATATCATTGTAATAGCTGAAGAGAGATTACGAAGTGGGCTATCATTTACACATCTATAAGAATGACGGGAGTGACAGCAAACTAATTTTCAGTAAAATAATTAATTCCTTGTTTTATCTATTACCTTTTACTACCTTTGTCGAAACATATAGATGTTATTAACCAACCGAAAGATTATTACTAATTTAAAAGATACAATTATGACAGTTACAAAAGCAATTTATCAAGGGAAAGGGCGAGTTGAAGCAACACACGTAAGGTCTGCTGTAACCATAAACACTGATGCTGGTAAGGCTGTAGGGGGATTGGGGGAGAATCAAAACCCTGTTGAGTTATTGGGTAATTCACTGGCTGCATGTGCGCTGACGATGATGGGATTGCAAGCAGAACGTGGTGGTGTAGATTTTTCTGGTTGCTATGCTGAGATTGGTCAGATAGAAGAAGATATGGAGACTTTCGCTGTTTCACGTATTCCAATCACCTTCCATCTGAAGGCTTCATTTGACGAGAAGCAACGTAAGAAGTTTGAGCATATCGCTCGCAAGACTTGTTTTGTTGGCAATACGCTAACGGCAGAGAAGGTTTTTACTTTTGTTTATGAGTAACTCCATGATATGATTTAAGAACCAAGACTTACTTATTAAATAAAGGACATTTGGAAGATCTAAGATCGCCAAATATCCTTTATTATTCTCTTATCGTAAATTCGAATTACATCATTTCAACCTTGATTACTATATAAAGTACTTATCGAAAAACTTATTTGGCTTGCTGTCATTCCTATCACTCCTTTACCTCTCATAAAACACTGATTATAAAAATCATACAGAGGAATGTTAAAAGTGACAGCAAACTAAAATACAAAATAATTAGGTATTTCTTTCTCTCTAAGAAGATGCTCCAGTTAAGCTTGGTATACGATTCTTCTTGCGTCATCGTTTCTTGACGTTATGCAATAATTTGCCCATATTGCCGTTATGAGAGATGTATGCAATGGACAGATAGAATCAGACAGGTAAAGATCTTATTAGTCTTGGCAGCTATTTTTATAGCTGTTGCCTCTTTGCTTATCTCACATTCTTTGATACGTGATTTGGCACAACAAGAAAGGAGTAAGATGGAGGTCTGGGCTGAAGCTATGAGGACTTTGAGTGAAGCTGATTATAATGCTGACCTTAGTTTAGTATTAAAAGTTTTAGATGAGAATAATACGATACCTGTGGTTGTACTTGGCAAGGATGGTACGGTCACGGAGTATCGAAATGTGAAAATTAGTGCTAGTAATAAATCTGATAGTGTGAAATATGTAAATAAAGTAGCACAACAGATGAAAGGCGCAGGGCAGGTTATTCGAATTCCATTGGCAAATAATCATAATGATTATATAGAAGTTTGCTATGATGAATCACTCATGTTGAGACGAATAGCTATTTATCCTTATATACAATTAGGGGTTGTAATGCTTTTTGTTGTCGTTGCTATCTTTGCATTATTGACATCTAAAAGGGCAGAACAGAATAAGGTTTGGGTGGGGTTAAGTAAGGAAACAGCACACCAGTTGGGTACTCCTATATCCTCTTTAATGGCTTGGTTAGCTATTTTGAAGGAGACCTATCCCAATGATAAATTACTTCCGGAATTAGATAAGGACGTACAACGATTGCAGCTTGTTGCAGATCGCTTTTCTAAGATAGGTTCTATTCCAGAACCTGTCCCAGCCAGTATGAATGAGGTCTTATATCATGTTGTTGACTATATGGATCGCCGCACTTCCAAGAAAATACAGATGATAACAGATCTGCCAGACGAGGATATTATAATAAAAATGAATGCTTCGTTATTTGAATGGGTTATAGAGAATCTTTGTAAGAATGCGGTAGATGCGATGGGAGGAGAATGTGGTCAGATCGTCCTTCATCTTGAACAAATTGATAATAAAGTTGTTGTTGAAATATCAGATACTGGTAAAGGTATAAAGAGAAAGAACATTAAGAATGTATTTCGTCCTGGTTTTACAACAAAACAGCGTGGTTGGGGACTTGGATTAAGTCTTGCTAAACGTATTGTGGAGGATTATCATTATGGTAAGATCTTTGTTAAATGTTCCGAGATAGGACATGGTACAACCTTTAGAATTGAACTGAATAAAAGCTGATTTTATCCTTTCTATATTCAGATAAACTATTCAATTAAGGGGACTAAAGACGGGTGGCAGGCGTGATAAGTATGTCCTTTTCCCGAGTCTTTACGCCTGTATATCTTTACATTTTTACTTATAATTTGCTTATAATCAGAAAAATATTCGTAACTTTGCAACCCGATTATGGACTTAGAAACCCTTAAAATCGACTTGAAAGGTCTTAATGAAGGTGTTAATTACCTTGAGTTTGACCTTGATGACACTTACTTTAAGGCTATTGATGCTCCTGAAGTGAGTCAGGGTAAGGTGCGTGTTCTTCTTGATATTACGCGTACAGGAAATGATTTCTTTACCCTGGACTTCCATGAGACAGGCGTGGTAATGGTTCCATGCGATATTTGCCTTGATCCAATGGAGCAGTCCATAGAGACAACACAACGTCTCGAAGTAAAATTAGGAACAGAAAACTCAGAAGAGGATGACCTTGTAATGGTGGCCGAGGACGAAGGAATACTCGATATTACATGGTACCTCTACGAATTCATTGCCCTCGCAATCCCTATCAAGCATGTGCATGCACCTGGAAAATGCAACCCTGCTATGATACGTATTCTTGAGGAGTACTCTGCCACCCGAAGTGGTCAGGAGGGAAACGAGACGCCAATGGATCCGCGCTGGGAAGCTCTATTAAAATTGAAAGAATAATATATTAAACGTTTAAAGAATTATGGCACATCCAAAAAGAAGACAGTCAAAGACTCGTACACTCAAGAGAAGAACTCACGATAAGGCAGTAGCTCCTACATTGGCAGTATGCCCTAATTGTGGTGCTTATTATGTTTATCACACAGTATGCCCTACTTGCGGTTACTATCGTGGTAAAGTTGCTGTCGTAAAGGAAACGGCTGAATAAATATGAGTAAAATCAATGCGATCATAACGGGTGTCGCAGGTTACGTGCCAGACTATGTCCTCAACAATGAGGAATTGTCGCGCATGGTTGATACCAACGACGAGTGGATTACCACACGTACAGGTATTAAGGAGCGCAGAATCCTAACAGAGGAGGGACTTGGTACTTCTTATATGGCTCGAAAGGCTGCTAAACTTCTGATGAAGAAGACTGGTGCAGACCCTGATAGTATTGATGCTGTCATTGTAGCCACTACGACCCCTGACTATCCTCACCCATCTACAGCTTCTATTGTATTAGGTAAGTTGGGTTTGAAGAATGCTTTCGCATTTGACTTTGCTGCAGCTTGCTGTGGTTTCATGTATGCATTTGATGTAGCCTGCAACATGATTCAAAGCGGTCGCCATAAGCGTATTATCGTTATTGGTGCAGATAAGATGTCATCAATTACTGATTATCGCGATCGTGCGACATGCCCGCTTTTCGGTGATGGTGCTGGTGCTGTTATGGTTGAAGGTACAGAAGAGGAAGGAATCGGTTTGATAGATTCTTATCATCGCACAGATGGTAAAGGGCTTCCATTCTTGCATGTTAAGGCAGGCGGTTCTGTATGTCCTTCATCTCGTTTCACTGTTGATCATCGTTTGCATTACACCTATCAAGAAGGTCGTACAGTCTTCCGTTATGCTGTAACAGCAATGGGTGATGATTGTGCAACATTGCTTGAGCGTAATGGTTTGACACAGAATGACATTGATCACGTTGTCTGTCATCAGGCTAACTTACGTATCATAGAAGCAGTGGCAAAGCGTATTGGTGTTCCAATGGACAAGGTATTGGTTAACATACAGCGTTATGGTAATACCAGTGCAGCCTGCATGCCTCTCGTTCTTTGGGATTTTGAGTCACAGCTAAAGAAAGGTGATAACATCATCTTTACGGCATTCGGAGCTGGTTTCGTCAATGGTGCATCTTATTATAAGTGGGCATACGACGGAAAGTCAGTAGCGGTTAAGAAATAAGACTCTAAGTTATCATATAATTGAAACGCATCTTTCTTTTCCTATAAGATTGATGCGTTTTTTTAGAAGTAACCATTATGCACAAAGCAGGATTCGTAAACATTGTTGGTAACCCGAATGTTGGTAAGAGTACATTAATGAATCAGCTCGTTGGTGAGAAACTTAGTATTGCCACCTTTAAAGCACAGACAACACGCCATCGTATTATGGGTATTGTCAATACAGACGATTCACAGATAGTCTTCTCTGATACTCCTGGCGTATTGAAGCCTAATTATAAGATGCAGGAGATGATGCTTCAGTTCTCTGAATCGGCCTTAGCTGATGCTGACATCTTGCTCTATGTGACGGATGTCGTTGAGAACCCAGAGAAGAATATGGACTTCCTAGAGAAAGTCTCAAAGATGACAATACCAGTCATTCTGCTTATCAACAAGATAGATGAGGGCGACCAGAAGAAACTTGGCGACCTTGTGGGACAGTGGCATAAGTTACTCCCGAATGCTGAAATACTCCCTATCTCTGCAAAGAATAAGTTTGGCATAGACATCTTAATGAAGCGTATTCATGAGTTGTTACCAGATAGTCCTGCGTTCTTTGATAAAGACCAATTAACGGATAAGCCAGCCCGATTCTTTGTGTCGGAGATTATCCGTGAGAAGATTCTCCGTTACTATGATAAGGAAATTCCATACTCTGTTGAGGTCGTCGTTGAGCGTTTTAAGGAGGACGATCAACAGATTCATATCAATGCTGTTATTTATGTGGAACGTAGCAGTCAGAAGGGTATAATCATCGGTCATCAGGGTATGGCACTGAAGAAAGTCTCAACGGAAGCACGCAAGAGTCTCGAGCGTTTCTTTGATAAGAAGGTATTTCTTGAGACTTTTGTTAAGGTTGATAAGGATTGGCGTAACTCTCAGAAGGAATTGAATAACTTTGGGTATAATCCAGAGTAAATGCCCCCCTAATTAAGAAGACACTCGCCCTAACTGCTTAGTAGGGCACACTCTCACATACTGTGAGGGCTGGGGAATGGTCATCCTCGGCAAATATTCATCGGATGCCTGACCACATCCGGCGCCTTCTTATAATGTAAATTACAATGTTTGATATTATGAGAAGAAAGAAGACCAATTAAAAAGATGGCAAATTTAGTAGCTATAGTGGGACGTCCTAACGTTGGTAAGTCCACTCTTTTTAATCGTTTAACCCAAACTCGTCACGCTATTGTGAGCGACACGGCAGGTACAACGCGCGACCGTCAGTATGGTAAATGTCAGTGGAATGGGCGCGAGTTTTCCGTTGTTGATACGGGCGGATGGGTAGTTAAATCGGATGATGTATTCGAGGATGCAATCCGTAAGCAAGTGTTAGTTGCAACCGAAGAGGCCGATCTTGTCCTGTTCTTAGTAGATACTGAGACGGGTGTTACTGATTGGGATGAAGATGTTGCTATGATACTTCGTCGCACGAAACTTCCCGTGCTTCTCGTTGCTAATAAGGTGGATAATAGCGGAGAATATTACCAAGCTGCTGAGTTTTATAAGCTCGGTCTAGGTGATCCAATATGTATTAGTGCAGCCACAGGAGGTGGAACGGGCGACTTGCTCGATACGCTCCTTGATAAACTGAAGGATGTACCTGATGAGACAATCGACGAAGACATCCCACGCTTTGCAGTCGTTGGTCGACCTAATGCAGGTAAGTCTAGCATCATTAATGCTTTCATTGGTGAGGATCGTAACATCGTGACAGAGATCGCAGGAACCACACGTGATAGTATTTATACACGCTATACAAAGTTTGGTTTCGACTTCTATCTCGTTGATACAGCGGGTATTCGTCGTAAGAATAAGGTAACGGAAGACCTCGAGTTCTATAGTGTGATGCGTTCCATCCGAAGTATTGAGAATGCCGATGTATGTATTCTTATGTTGGATGCCACACGTGGTATTGAGTCGCAAGATATGAATATCTTCCAGCTGATTCAGCGTAATAATAAGAGTCTTGTTGTCGTGGTTAATAAATGGGATTTGGTGCCGGATAAGAACCAAAAGGTCATCGACACCTTCACTAATGCTATCCGTAGTCGTATGGCACCATTCGTTGACTTCCCTATTATCTTCGCTTCCGCACTTACTAAGCAGCGCATCTTTAAGGTGTTGGAGACGGCTAAGGAGGTCTATCAGAACCGCAAGATTCATATTGGAACAACCAAGTTGAATGAGGTCATGTTACCTATCATTGAGGCTACCCCACCACAGTCTGTCAAGGGCAAGTATATCAAGATAAAGTATTGTTCACAGCTTCCGAACACACAGATACCATCCTTTGTCTTTTATGCGAACCTTCCGCAATATGTTAAGGAGCAGTATCGTCGATTCTTAGAGAATAAGTTACGTGAGAATTGGAACCTACATGGTTGCCCCATCAACATCTTCATTCGTCAAAAGTAATTGATAAATAGAATGTCTATGAAGCAGGTATCATTAAGTATTCTCATTGCTGTTGCGTTACTATTAGCAGCTTGCGGTGAGAAGAAGAAGAATGTTGATCAAGGAAAACTAGCTGCCAAAGCGGCTAAACACTATTACGAGCAACTCCTAAAAGGCGATTACGAGGCGTTCCTCAATAATGAGAATCGAACCAATAACCTGCCTGATAATTACAGAAAGCAGCTATTGCTCAATCTTAAGCAGTTTGTGGCTCAGCAAGATAGTGTGCATCATGGGATAGACTCCATAACGCTCGGAGCATCCCACTTCTCTGCTAAGGACAATACTGCCAGCGTCTTCCTCCTCTTCTATTATGGTGATAAAACCACAGAGCAGGTGGTTGTTCCGATGGTGAAAGAGCGTGGGAAGTGGATCTTGCGATAGTCTCTCGAAACTGTTCCGAACTTCCCGATAATCTCTCATAGTTTTTCCAAAGAGGAGAAAAGAGACTTTACCCCCATACTCTCTTCGAGTGGAGAGGAGTGTGAACAGTGCTATTTGTAGACTAGTAGATCGTCATAAAGTCGAGGCAGAAGTCCTTGCCAGGAAAACCCCACCCTGCCTCCCCTAAGGAGAAGAGTTCCTAACGGAAGCCAGTTGGAATGGACTTTTCCAATCTATATGCTTGTAGTTGAGGCTTTTTGAGGGATAGGCAATCTGTGTTTTACATTTTATTTAACAGTATTTTGTTCCGTAATAAATAATGAATGTGTAACTTTGCCAACAATCACTTTTGCATAAAGAAACTAACTAAAACATAATAAAATGAAGAAGAATAAACTATTACTGTTACTTATTGTGCTCCTTACAATAGTGTCTTTAACATCTTGCCTTGGCGATGGTGACGATAGCGGTAGACCCCAACTTCCAACAAAGGAAGAGAGAGATGCAGCCTTTAATGTTATGAAAGGTAACTATCAAGGAAAGCTCATCTGCTTTAGTCGTAACCAACAAACAGGTGGCTGGGAAAAGAAAGATTCAACCGATATTCATTGGGAGATGACATCAGATACATGCTTACTTGTAAAGCAATTCCCTACTAAGTATCTCGCAAAGAGTGTAAAGAATGTGAGCCTAAAGCAGGCTATTGAGGCTTTACCGGCACAGGATCTGAAGTTCAAATTTAGTATTTATTGGGCGAAGCCAACCGCTACGGGCTTCTATGTTGTACCACTCCTTGCTGATTTAGGTAACCTTACTTACGATGGTGCAAGCCATCGGATCGCTGTTAGATTTATATGGAACAGTACGGTAAGAGGACTGTTTGATCCTTCAACAAAACGCATGGCTGCGCAATTTATAGAGAATGGTATCTATGTTGATAACGCACTCAAAGATGATGTGTACTTCGATGGTAACATCTATCAAGTACGTACAAATTGATAAGTTAAAAGCATTCTTTTAAGATAAAATAAGCGTAAGGCGGTAGTGTCAAGGATGATACTACCGCCTTATTCGTTGGTTGTTTCTTCTTGTGTAGATTGTCTTTCTAAAAACAATCTAACATCTTCTTGCAGTTTCCTGAAAGGTTCTGCGTTTCTGTACCCTACGTTTCTTCTCAACATGGAAACGATTGCTTCGATACTATGACTGTAACTCGATAACTCGTTCCGACGCTGCGTATCATGCACCGCATTGCGGTTTATCTCCTCTTCTCGCTCTCTGATCAGTCGGTCGCAGACACGTTTAAGGATGGGAACAACCACATTGTCGAAGAGATGATGCCCTTGTATATATAAATAGGTGGTAGTAGGTGTAACGCCAAGTGCGCTTAGCTCTCTCTTTAGTTGTAGGTAATCCTCCTTTGCATAAGGGTTCTCCTTTTGTAATTGGCGTATCTTCTTTTGTACCTTATGATACAGTCTTTGTAAGGATTCGGCAGCATTATAGATAGAAAAGTGCCCTATTTCGATAACTCTATTGAAGTAGGTTATAGTGAATTGGCGGTACTTCTGGTGTCTATAAGTCCATATATTCCAAACAAAGAGAGGATAGATTATCTCGCTATATTGGTGTAGGAAGGATTCAAAGTCAAATATGGCGTGGTCGTTAAGGGTAACAGCTACGCTCACATCATGCAGACTTTGGGCGTAACACTGTAGGTTTTCAATGGCATAAGCATAGGTATGAAAGACGTAAGGGTTAGTGATGACTTGTGTAGAAGTAGCTGTTTCGCCTTGTAAAAGATAGTCATAATCCGCATCAACGCACGCTATCATGTTCTCTCCCATTTGATTTGAAATAAGGTTCATAAGCACCGACTTCTTCCCTTTCGTTAAGTTCAAGCGTGACGGAAGCATAACTTCAAAGAAGCGATCATTGCTTTCGAAGCCACTTAACACCGTCCTCCAAAAGAAGATATCATCGTATGCCTCGACGTATGCAATAATCTTTCTGCGTGCATGCTTACCATTAAGTTGATTGGCAGCATTGATGTATGCCGATGATAGATTGTCGCGGAGTCGTCTGCTCATAGTGCCTCCTTCCCTTGCTATTATTTGTCAGTAATATCCGAAACTTCCGTTACTCGGTCTATCCAACCATTCATTATCACAGCCGGACTATGCGTACTTAGGATGATTTGAACATTGGGATTCAGTTCGAGAATGAGATCAATTAGTCGTTTCTGCCAGTCTACGTGCAAGCTAACTTCAGGTTCGTCCATAAAGAGAACGTATGGTTTATTATCTTCAACGAGTACTGTCAAGAGGATAACCAATATCTGTTTCTCTCCGCTTGAGAGCTGATAAGGATAGAGCGTTTCGCCTATCTGCGAGAAACGAATCTCATTCTCCGTGCGAATGATAGTCTTTCCTGTTTCGGTGAAGAGGTCGTCTATCATATCTTGGAATCGCTTTTTGGGTAGGGAGATGCGCTGTGCCTCTTCCGTAGCATTAGGTTCTCCACTTTGTAGAGTAGCAATGATTCGGTTGCCAATGTTCACTTGGTAATCCAGATACTTGCGTTGCAACTGAAAGAGCTGCCAGTCTAATTCGGTGGAAAGATTGCCATCCATCTTACTAACACTGTCCGAATTTAACAGCGGACGATCGAACGAACGGATAATATCATAGCGTATCCATTTGGCATCGGAAGGGTTCACTTTCAACCGAACGCCCTTTAGTAGATGACTGGGAAACTCTCCGCCTTGTGAAAAAGAGCGTACCACTTTATTTATAATGGTACTCTTTCCAACGCCATTGATACCACTTAAGATATTAACTTGCCGATCTAATGTCCATCGAATGTGCTTCTTTCCACTCCAAAGGGAGTCGATTTCAATCTCTTCTATATAATTGGCATATTTCTGCATAAGGCTTTCTTGTAGTATTATAACACTATCGCAAATATAGTGCTTTTTATCTGTTTGACGATAGAAAAGGCTCTTTTTAACGTAAATACCATAATTGTGGTATGCGAAATAACATAAAGTTAGTATTTTAAAGACCAATGTTTCTCCGTACCTTTGCACCTGTGAAAAAGAGACAAAAGACTTAGAACTTGTGGTGATAAGCGTTTTGATTGGTTGATGAAACGAATAATTAAAGGTAACGGATATGACAAAGATTGCAAAGAAACTCACTGAATTGATTGGGAATACACCCTTGTTGGAATTAAATAAGTTCTCTTCTTTGAAAGGACTTGAGCAGCCAATTATAGCAAAGATAGAATCGTTTAACCCTGGTGGAAGCGTCAAAGATCGTGTTGCACTAGCGATGATTGAGGATGCAGAAGATAAAGGACTTCTGAAGCCAGGAGCCACTATCATCGAGCCAACGAGTGGTAACACGGGAGTTGGTTTGGCATTAGTAGCAGCAGTGAAGGGCTATAAACTCATCCTTACGATGCCGGAAACAATGAGCATAGAACGCCGTAACCTTGTGAAAGCTTATGGTGCTACTGTGAAGTTGACGAGTGGTAAAGAGGGTATGAAAGGGACTATCAAAGCAGCGGAGGAATTGTGCGATTCGATTCCAGGAAGCATTATTCTTCAGCAGTTCGAGAACCAAGCTAATCCGCAGAAACACTATGAGACAACGGGTAAAGAGATATGGCGTGATACGGACGGAACTGTCGATATCTTCGTTGCCGGTGTAGGAACTGGTGGTACTATAAGCGGTGTTGGCAAGTATTTGAAGGAGCAGAATCCGAATGTAAAGGTCGTTGCTGTGGAGCCAACAACATCCCCCGTACTAAGCGGCGGACAAGGTGGTCCGCACAAGATACAGGGCATTGGCGCTGGTTTTATACCTTCTACATATAACAGCAAGTACGTTGATGAAATCTTCCAAGTCGATAATGACGAAGCAATACTCACGGGTCGTCAGTTGGCACAAAGCGATGGCTTACTTGTTGGTATATCATCAGGTGCAGCTGTCTTTGCGGCTAGTGAGCTTGCAAAACGCCCCGAGAATAAAGGTAAACGAATTGTTACTTTGCTCCCAGATACGGGTGAGCGTTATCTCTCAACAGTATTATATGCTTTTGAGGAATATCCCTTGTAAGAAAGAAAGGGGCTTATTTAATAAGGTTGGATTATAACTACAATTATGTAATTATACAAATAGGAGATAATTAAAGAAGGTGTGTCAGTATAGCAACGACACACCTCTTCTTTTATATATTACGTTGTTTTTAAGATGAAATAAGCGTCTAAGGATGTCTCTTCCTTGATGTCTTCTATCCTGTATTCCCATTTATTTTACCCTTATAAAACCCTAATTTACTTTTAATTTAGTTTGCTGTCACTTTTAACATTTATACTAACATATTAGTTATCAGTGTTTTGTTGATATTAAAAGAGTGATAGGAGTGACAGTAAAACAGATTTCCTTTAGATTCAATAAGATTATTCAAACCCAATGAGAGATAGATATTAAAGCCTTGATGTTCTATGTCATGTTCTGAAGCCTATAAGACCTTCAATAGAGGGAACGCTTCTTTCGATATGAAGAGAGCCTTCTCTTGAATCAAACAAAGCACTTCGTTAATATTAGGGGATACTTTTCTCTATGGATAGAACTGCAGAGGTTGAGGATAAGTCTACTTTAATTAAATATTAAATAATAGATAATGAGTATTCTATTTATTGTTTTTCTGTATTTCTTAATGGTTGTCATATCAAAATAGCAAGTATATGTCTATATTTTAAAGAAAACCAATATTTTTTCTGAAAAAGATATGGTCTATTCAAAAAAAGTATTAACTTTGCACCCTAGAATTAGAGATCGCTAAAATCAATACATTAATATTAAGCATTTATGAAAAAGTTTTTGATTGCACTTTCAATGCTCACAATGGGCATTAGTAGTATGCAGGCTCAAGTAGCTTATGAGAAAGCTAAGCCATTTGATAACGTCTATTTAGGTGTTGAGGGCGGTGTAATGGGTCCTATGAGCTTCAAGCACTTTGCTCCTCTTAACGCTGCTGCAGGTCTGAAATTAGGTAAGCAGTTTAGCCCAGTTTATGGTGCTAACCTCGAAGGTCTTGCTTTCTTCGGTGACAACCGTTGGGAAACAGGTTCTTTAGGTTTTGCTAATAGCCACACAATCGTTCGTGGTCTTAACCTCGGTTTGAATGGTACTATCAACTTCACAAACTTGTTCTGTGATTACAATCCAGAGCGTCGTTTCGAAGTAGGTGCAGAGGCTGGTATCGGCTACTGGATTACTTTCGGTGATAATAACCTCATTCAGGCTAACAATGTAGGTGATGATACTGAGTTAACAGCAAAGACAGGTCTTACATTCGCTTATAACCTTGGTAAGGACAGAGCATGGCAGCTTTATGCAGAGCCAGCAATCCTTTGGAACCTTACACATGGTCCTGGTGATGCTATCCAGTTCGGTCGTCAGGCTGCTCAGCTTGGTCTCTTCGTTGGTTTGAACTACAAGTTCAAGACTTCTAACGGTACTCACAACTTCAAGGTTTGGAATGTTGGTGAGTTGAACGATGAGATTAACTCTCTCCGTGATCAGTTGAACGCTAAGCCAAAAGAGGTTGTTAAGGAGGTTGTTAAAGAAGTTGTTAAGGAGGTTCCAACTCAGACAACTCAGACTCTTTGCATTGATAACTTAGTATTTGTAACATTCGCTCAAGGCAAGTACTTCCTCACTAACGAAGCTAAGAAGGCACTTGACTCTGTTAAGTCTGGTCGTCACGTACAGATTGTTGGTACTGCTTCTCCAGAAGGTTCAAAGGAGTTCAATGATCGTCTATCACAGAATCGTGCAAACATTGTAGCTAAGTACCTTGAGGGTCGTGGCGTTGTTGTTGACGAGGCTAAGGGTCAAGGCGTACAGGGTGTAACATCTAACCGTTTGGCAGTTGTTTACGTAAAGTAATCAAGTTAATCGATTAGCTCGAATATAGCTAATTATTAAACAAGAATATTAGTAGGGGTAGACCAGATAAAGGTTTACCCCTACTTTTTTTCTATAAGTTTCCTTTTGGAGGTTTGATGTATGTAAGTCTTTCTTTGTAACTTTGTAACCTCAAGACTAAATATAAGTATTTCTGATACTTACTAACTATTTACAATGTTCATATAAGATTATAGAATGATATGGTAAAGTACGCTTTTTCTATAATAATGTTGCTCTTTACATTGAATATTTCGGCACAAATTAGACCAGAAGGACAGTTTGAAACGAAATATAACGCCGTTCCCGATGGCTATAACTTTTGGATATATACTCCTGATGAATACAAGGAGAACAAGCATCCGTTACCGCTTATTATCTTCCTACATGGTGCTAGTCTCTGTGGGAAAGACTTGAACAAAGTGAGGCGTTATGGCGTCCTTGATGCTATTGACAAGGGTAAGATTATTCCCATGTTCGTGGTAGCTCCACAAAATCCGGGTGGTTCTTGGAGTCCAAGGAAACTAAATAATATATTGGAATGGATGAAGTCTCACTATTCCATTGATGCAAGTCGTGTGTACGTCCTAGGCATGAGTCTCGGTGGTTATGGTACAATGGATTTCGTAGGAACATACCCTAATAAGATTGCAGCCGGTATGGCTTTGTGTGGCGGAACGACGTTAAAAAACATGGATGGGCTCGGTGAAGTACCCCTTTGGATTATGCATGGAACAGCCGACAGAGCCATTTCTATAAACGAATCAAAGCGTGTTGTCAATTATTTACAAGCCAATCATCGTGATCAATTACTGCGTTATGATTGGTTACAAGGTGGTAGTCATGGAATCTTGGCACGTGTTTTTTATCTCCAAAAAACATACGATTGGCTGATTACTCATTCATTGAATGACAAACCAAAGACGATAGATAAAGATTTCGATATCACTTGGGACGACATAAAATCAACCTATCAAAACCTAAAGAACTTGCCCCAGATGTATGATAATGATTAATTGATACCTATGATTAAAACCCTAAAATAATATAACATGAAGCCTCGCAATTACTATCAAACGGTGTTGGCTGTATCCTTACTGGTGACAGCCTTATCTTGTCACGATACTAAGAAGGTTGAAACTCAAAGTCCACTTACAGATTCCGTTGCTGTTGAATCAAATATAGAAGACCATTATTTGCCCGACACTATGTATGCTTCTGCCAATAAATTGAAGTGGTCTATAGATGCAGAGGGCAATTCGGAGAGTCTGTTGAAAGGAAAGATTTCTGATTACGAAAGCGTTGATATCCTCACATTCCGTAAGGATCCATTACGCAATGCAGACTTCGGAGGAGTAGTGAAGGGCACTCCTGATACCATAGAAGTAGCCTGGAAGTTTGATACCTACTATAACACAGAGCACACACGCTTTGGTGTCTGGGGAGGTGGAAGTGGCTGGACAGGACAGCCATTGTATCTTAGTAAGAGTAATGAAATCATCCTGTCATCCCTTTGCAGTCGCACTTATTTCATTGACTTTACTACTGGTAAGGCATCAAGACCATCCGTAGATGTGCATAACACCATCAAAGGGACACCCTCTATTGACCCTTTCTTCAAGAACTTATATGTAGGTCAGGGCATCCCTAATCACCTACCAATTGGACGGTTAGTAATCGATCTGAACAAAACCAAAGAATCGCAATTTATTGATCGTGACTCACGTGCCTTACGTCATTGGTATGCGTCTGATGCATCGCCTATAGAGGTTGGTGGCTATCTTTTCTGGCCTGGTGAAGATGGCAGTTTATACAAGTATAGCCGTAAGCAAGGGCACTTGAAACTTGTAAGTGCATTGCGTTATACCATCAATGGCTCTGCCCCAGGTATTGAAAACAGCCTTTGTGCCTATCGTAATTATGGTTGGTTTGGCGATAATTATGGTAGTATTATCTGCGTAAACCTCAATACCATGAAGCCAGTTTGGTATTACGACAACCACGATGACATTGACGGAACAATCGTCTGTGAGGTTGAGAACAATACACCTTATATATATAGTGGCTGCGAAGTAGATAAACAAGGGATGAGTGGAACTTGTTATTTCGTGAAGCTCAATGGCCTAACTGGCGAGCAAGTATGGGTGCAGACGATTCCTTGTAATCGAATACAAATAGGAGAGAAAGTGCTTGATGGTGGAATGTATTGCACCCCTTTGCTTGGTAAAGGAGATGCGAAAGGCTTGATTTTTGCCAATATCTGCCATAATGGAGCCGATGGGAAGGGTAAGTCATCAGGTCAGTTAGTAGCCTTTAATACCACCGATGGCAAGATTGCTTATACAACCCGTCTGAATCAATTTGCATGGTCGTCGCCTATTGGATATATGAATGAAAAGGGCGAACTGTTTATCTTTACTGGTGATTCTGGTGGTACAGTCTATCTTATAAGGGCAAAGAATGGCGAACTACTTTATAAGCATCATGTAGCAAGCAACTTTGAGTCTTCACCTATAGCAATTGGCAATACTGCTGTTGTCGGGTCTCGTCAGAATGGGATTTACAAGTTTGTAATCAAATAAAACAAATCCATTTCTTTATAACTGAACCCTATTCTTGAGTTCAAGAGAGCCTTTTCTTGCATTGAGGAAAGCCTCTCTTTGATACCACCCATTATTTACCTCTATTGAATGTAATGCGGCAAGGTTGGGATAGAAACCTTCATCTTTCCTCATAAGGGATATTTTTCACGAAGAAATAGGGAGGTTTAGTGGACAGACGAGGGCGTCTGTCCCTACTTTGTGGCGTAAACTCGTTGACTTGTCAACTAGTCTGCTCGTGACTTAAACGAATCTAATTTTTAACTTACATCCAATGCTTTTCTCTATTTCTGCCAATATGTCAGTCTTATGCCATTGGCACATCCTTTGTCTAATAGTAGGCGTATGACGCTGTGAAAGCTAGCTAATCTAGCCCAGCGAGATAGCTTCGGCTGTCTTGAAGAACAGCGTGTTATAGCATTTAAATAGTAAATAATAATAAAAGAATATACAATTATGGGAAAGATTATTGGAATTGACTTAGGAACAACAAACTCTTGTGTTGCTGTATTTGAAGGTAATGAGCCAGTGGTAATCGCTAACAGCGAGGGAAAGCGTACGACACCTTCTGTCGTAGGTTTCGTTGACGGCGGCGAGCGGAAGGTGGGCGACCCTGCCAAGCGTCAGGCCATCACCAACCCGCAGAAGACCGTTTATTCTATCAAGCGTTTCATGGGTGAGACTTACGACCAGAGTAAGAAGGAAGCAGAGCGTGTTCCGTTCAAGGTAGTCAATGAGGGTGGTTATCCACGTGTACAGATTGACGACCGTAAATATACGCCGCAGGAAATCTCTGCAATGATTCTGCAGAAGATGAAGAAGACCGCTGAGGACTACCTCGGTCAGGAGGTGACGGATGCCGTCATCACCGTACCGGCTTACTTCTCTGACTCACAGCGTCAGGCTACCAAGGAGGCCGGTCAGATTGCAGGTCTGAATGTACAGCGTATCGTGAATGAGCCTACTGCCGCAGCTCTTGCTTACGGTGTTGACAAGGCGAACAAGGATATGAAGATTGCCGTGTTCGACCTTGGTGGTGGTACATTCGATATCTCTATCCTTGAGTTCGGTGGCGGTGTGTTCGAGGTACTTTCTACGAATGGTGACACTCACCTTGGTGGTGACGACTTCGACCAGGTCATCATCGATTGGCTCGCTAACGGCTTCAAGGCTGACGAGGGTATCGACCTGACAAGGGACCCGATGGCTATGCAGCGTCTGAAGGAGGCTGCTGAGAAGGCAAAGATTGAGTTGTCAAGCTCTTCTTCTACAGAGATTAACTTGCCATACATCACAGCTGAGGGCGGTGTTCCAAAGCACTTGGTAAAGACATTGACCCGTGCGCAGTTCGAGCAGTTGGCACACAACCTCATTCAGGCTTGTCTCGTTCCTTGCCAAAACGCTATCCGCGATGCGAAGTTGCAGACATCAGATATTGATGAGGTGATCCTCGTAGGTGGTTCAAGCCGTATCCCTGCAGTGCAGACCTTGGTGAAGAACTACTTCGGCAAAGAGCCTTCAAAGGGTGTTAACCCTGATGAGGTGGTTGCTGTCGGTGCAGCGATCCAGGGTGCTATCCTCAACAAGGAGAGCGGTGTGGGCGACATTGTATTGCTCGACGTAACTCCATTGACCCTCGGTATTGAGACAATGGGTGGTGTGATGACAAAGCTCATCGATGCTAACTCTACTATCCCTTGCAAGAAGAGTGAGGTGTTCTCTACTGCAGCTGATAACCAGACAGAGGTTACTATCCACGTTCTACAGGGTGAGCGTCCAATGGCAGCACAGAACAAGTCTATCGGTCAGTTCAACCTGACAGGTATTGCTCCAGCTCGTCGTGGTGTTCCACAGATTGAGGTAACATTCGACATTGATGCCAACGGTATCCTCAACGTGTCTGCAAAGGACAAGGCAACAGGTAAGGAGCAGAGCATCCGCATTGAGGCTTCAAGTGGCTTGAGCGAGGAGGAAATCAACCGTATGAAGGCTGAGGCTGAGCAGAACGCCGAGAACGACAAGAAGGAGCGTGAGAAGATTGACAAGCTGAATCAGGCTGACTCAATGATCTTCACCACCGAAAACTTCTTGAAGGACAACGGTGACAAGGTTCCAGCTGATCAGAAGTCAGGCATCGAGTCAGCTCTCCAGCAGCTCAAGGATGCTCACAAGTCAGCTGACGTTGCAGCTATCGACACAGCTATCAACAACCTCAACACCGTTATGCAGGCAGCATCACAGCAGATGTACAGCCAAGCAGGTACACAGGCAGGTCCTCAGCCGGGCGCAGATGCTGGTCAGCAGGAGCAGCCAAAGCAGGATGATACCATCCAGGATGCAGACTTTGAGGAAGTGAAGTAAAATAATAATTATAAACGTGCCCCAATGGTAGAAATTCCATTGGGGCTTTTTAGATTAATCAAACACTATGAAAGAAGAAATAAAAGATATTCAATATTTTATTGATAAAGAACAAGAATATATATTAAAGCATAAAAATGATGGAAAAAGAATGGAATATGGTACTGGTCTTATAGACGCAGACTTTTATAATTCAGAATATTTTCTAAAAGCTGGGAAAATACAGTGGTATTATAGTGGAATGAAAGAATATATTGAAAATGAAGAAGAATATAACCTAACAGAAGCTGAACGTTTAATCTTGAGAATGTTTTATGGCGATATGTCTTGTTATTTTAGAGACGATTATTATCATGGAACTGTACCAGAAATCGCAGAAGAATTATTTAAAGTACTCAATTCCCTTGTTTTGAAGGCTCCTCAAAGTAAGAGTACCCCTTTACGTCGATATTGCAAATCTCAAGATAAAACAGATTTTTGTGAAGGAGACATCTTTACGGTAGCTCATTGTCTTACATGTACAGAAGACGATTGGGAGCAAGAAGATAGTAAGAATGTGTATATAATTGAACCATTGAAAGATGGAAAGACTAAAGCACACAATCTTTATGAAATATACAATCATGGTGATGAAAAGCAAGTCAATTTTACTCGTGGTACATCTTTTAAGATAACGAAGGTTATTACCCAAAAGAATGATCTTAAATTAATATATATGGAAGAGTTGCCATAAGTTAAACTTAAAATAACCCAATGACTCTTGAACAATACAACCAATTACCCTACGACTACGCACACTGTGCTGGTACTCACTGTGAGAAAGCCAGCCAGTGCTTACGCCACACTGCCTACACGATGCTCGAAATGGGTGGACGGGAGCAGTATATGATGGTGAACTCGAATGTGATTGCGGACACACAGCCTTGTCCGTTCTTCGACCCTAACAGCAAGGAACGTTTTGCATGGGGAATATCACGAATATATGACAATGTGCGAGTGGCTGATTTAAGTGATATCCGACAAAATCTCATCTACACCTTTGGGCGCACAGCTTATTATCGGATTAAACGAAAGGAACGTGTACTGACAGAAAGTGAGCAAAAGGAGATAAGAGATATCTTCACAGACGTGGGTTACGACGGCTCTGCAATTGAGTTCGACAGCTATGAAGAACAATACCCTACACTTATGCGTACCTACAAACGTGTATAAAATAAAACATCTTCTCAGTACTAAGCGAAAGTTTCAACAGTTTGAAACTCTAATTTCATCAGTATGAAACTCCAGTTTCATCATATTGAAACTCTGGTTTCATTCCTATGAAAATAATTAGTTTATAAAAAGCAAAACAAAGCTATAGCTGTTAAATATACTCAACTATAGTTCGCACCTTATGTTTCTAACAAATATTTGCTCAAGCTTTGTGAATATATAGAGTTGTACTCCGCTAAGCTTCCCTTATCACACGTTGAACCAATTAATATCAAAGGTTTAGTTGCCTTAGACCTGTTTCATTTTGGTTGGAATATATGGAACTATTTTAGAGTTGGCAAACAAGATGAAATGTCGCAGTTCCTCAAACAGGTTTTTGCCACCACATTCAAAGATGTAGAAGTTGGAAGTATAAAAAGTTACCTCCGTGATGATGAGAAGAAAGGTGTTATTCCTATTGTACAAAGCCTTTCAGACCGCCAAATAACAGAATAACACACAAACCTATTGTGTTTTTATAGTGTTTCTTCAGTGTCTTAGGACACAGAGGAAACACTTTTTTCATTTGCACCGTAAAAATCAATAACAAGTATTATGGTACAAAATGAAATCACTTTTGAGAACTTGCCAAAGGCAGTTGCTCACTTAGTCAGCGAAATTGCTGAAATCAAGAATTTAGTATGTAAAGGACAAACACCTGTTACCCCTCCCAAACGTATTCCTATTGGAATAGATGATGCGTGTAAACTAATAGGGAAAGCCAAGCCCACGGTTTACACCTTAGTACGTAAACGCTTACTACCTTGTTATAAGAATGGTAAGCATCTCTATTTTTTTGAAGATGAGTTGTTGGCATGGATTGAAGGAGGTAAGAAAAAGACTGTTGCCGAAATCAACGAGGAGGCAAAAGCTTTTATTTCTGAGAAACATTCTGATTCTTCCCTTTTATAAATATATGTATTATGGAAAAGGAAAGAGCTGAAGGGCGAGCCAAGCAATCTAAGAATGAACGCATAGAGCAATTCTTGAAAGAGCATTATGCTTTTCGTTTTAATACAGTTAAAAGTAGAACAGAGTTTCGAGAACAAGATTCTAATACTTCATTCCATCCTCTTACTAAGTATGATATTAATTCTATGCGTCGGCTGGTAGATGGGACTTTGGGAATATATACTCCAGCAGATAATATTCGAGCAATATGGGAGAGCGACTTTTGCAATAAAGTTAACCCAATTCGTGAGTATTTGTTGAATCTTCCAAAGCCTAAAGGTGAAGATGAATCTGAAATTATAAGGTTGGCAAATTGTGTTGTGGTGAGAAATCCTGATAAATGGAAACACTACTTTGTAAAATGGTTGGTTGCTGTCGTAGCCAATGCTATGGATGATTTACAGTGTCGTAATCATACATGTTTAGTTCTTACAGGTGAACAAGGAAAATTCAAAACAACTTTCCTTGATTTACTCTGTCCAGAAGAACTGAAGAGTTATCTTTTCACAGGAAAGATTGACCCACAAGGAAAAGATATACAAACACTGATTGCGGAATACCTTTTTATCAATATTGACGACCAGCTAAAGGCACTCAATAAGAGAGATGAAAATGAATTGAAGAATCTGATAACGACACCAAGAGTAAAATATCGTAGACCATACGACACTTACATCGAAGAGTATCCTCACTTAGCAAGCTTTATGGCATCTGTTAATGGTAATGATTTTCTAACAGATCCGACAGGAAGTCGTCGCTTTCTACCTTTTGAGGTTGAGCACATTGATATTGATGCTGCTAAAGAGGTTAATATCAACAAGGTGTACTCCGAAGCAGTTGAATTGTGGAGAGTTGATTATCATTACTGGTTCAATGAAGAGGAAATAGCCGAACTACATCAAGAGAGCGAAGGGTTTCAAGTGCAGACTGTTGAGTATGAAATGCTTCTTAAAGGCATGGAAAAGCCTGCAGCAACAGAAGAGAGTTATATGACCACTTCTGAAATCTTAAACTATTTGCGTGGATATACAACGCTTAACCTAAGTGAAAGGAGAATAGGAGAAGCCTTGAAAAAGGCTGGTTTTTTGCGGAAATCCAAAAGAATAGGTGGCAATCCAATGTATGTTTACCATATACGCAAGATTGTTCCCAATCCTTTTATCCAAAGTTACAATACAAATTATTAATACTACTTTACTACAAAGAGGGATAAGGCATTGAAAGAAAAAAGGTTAGACCGTAGTAAATAATTATATAAGGTATTACTACCTCATTACTACCAACCTATCATATACAGATGCAATGATTACTACAAAGATAGTTAGTACTACATATTTTTCTTTCATTGTCAATGACTTACAAAACAATAACATTGTAGTAAGTAAAAGGTTTAAAAGTTACAAGTATGACAATAGATGAAATTAAAGCAATATCAATTAAAGATTACTTAGGTAGTATGTCTATATATCCAACAAAGAATTATAGCTATTACGGGATGTATAAAAGTCCATTCCGAAATGAACATACTCCAAGTTTCAAAGTTGATTATAACCAAAATCTATGGTATGACTTTGCCCTTGATGAAGGTGGGAGTCTTATAGATTTAGTTATGAAATTACATAATTGCAGTTTAGTACAAGCTATAGAAGCATTAAACAACAATAAATACAAATTGCCAGCTATTACTTCCATTAGCGAAACAAAAACTCTTACTCTGACACGAATAGAGATTATAGAAGCAACGGAGCTATGCAATCCTAATCTCATAAAATATCTGGCTGCACGAGCTGTCAATTTAAATACTGCCAAAAAGTATTGCAAGGAAATTCATTATAGAGTTGGTGATAAGAAGTATTACGCAATAGGCTTTCCAAACAATTCTTATGGGTATGTGTTGCGCAATCCATACTTCAAAGGGTGTTTGCCACCTTCCGATGTGTCGTATGTTCCCAATCCTTCAGAACAAATCAATCTATTTGAAGGTTTTATGGATTATCTTAGTCTGCTTACGATGAGTCCAGATGAAGAGAAGAAAGCTGCACTGATACTTAACTCGATTAATAATATCAAAAAGTCAAGATTTTTTCTTTCAAAGCACAAGCTCATCTGTTCATATTTAGATAATGATGAAGGAGGAAAGCGAACTTTAGAACAACTTAAAAGAGATGGTTTTACTGTCCAAGACTGCTCTTCCGTATTCCAGAATTATAAAGACCTAAATGAGTATTTATGTGCTGAATTCAAGCATTCAGAGAAAATAGAAAACAAGAAAATCAAAGGGATTAAGCTATGATTGTAGGATTTGCTTTGCGTAATCTGTTTTTCGGGGAGCAAGTTTATGTTTTGGGTATACCAAAACCACTTGCTCCACCTCCTGACACTCGGTGCAGAGGATTATCCCGCCGGTCTCCATCAAATCAATAAACGAAACAAGTATGATAAAAACAGAATATAAAAAAGGTGGTCGCCCAACCAAGGGCGTAGCCGAAAAGAAGAAATACCGTATCACGGTGAAACTGAATACGCAGGATTACTATACGCTCAAAGGCAAAGCCAAAAGCGCAGGAGTAACCATGAGTGAGTTTGTAAGAAAAG
>NZ_KB898337.1 GCF_000377625.1 Prevotella veroralis DSM 19559 = JCM 6290
GTTGACGGAATACAGCTTATAACCAAATTGAAAAGTAACATGAAAGGATGTTTAATGAGTGTTTCAGACAGACTTTTACTCAGAAAAAGAGCCATTATAGAAACGGTGAATGATGAACTTAAGAACATTGCACAAGTAGAGCACTCCAGACATAGATGCTTTGACAATTTCATCGTCAACTTATTAGGAGCCATTGCCGCCTATTGTCTGTTTCCAAAGAAGCCTTGTATTAATAATGTACAAAGGACTATGGACACACAGCTTGCATTGTTCTGAATTCGTCGAACTCACGTTAATTTAAATCATCAAACTTATGATCAGAGGTTATATAAATTTCAGATGCAATGACTGCAACAACACTTTCCATGCAATAAATATTGAGTATGGAACAACTGCTATGTCAGTTTCAATGCCCTGTCCAAACTGTAACAGCCGCCACACTTATCCACCTAACTGGCATATTCTCGGCTTTTATCCTTTGGGCAACAACCGTGAGATTTATAAAAGAATCTGGGAAAGGATGGACAAAGAGGACAGCAAGTGTGATAGCCAATAGCTTAAAATGTGATAGCTTCCATTAGCTAAAACAGTAAACAAACTTTCTACTGAACATATTTTACCAAGCAAATATATCGTAATTATATTCTTTAGAGTAGTATCAATATATACTTTTCATTGTGTTTTATTTACTTTATTTCATTATTATTTTGCTATTTCCAATAAATTCCCTACATTTGTGCCATGTTTGGTGGGCGCTTTACAAACCACTCACCATTCATTGCACAAAACTTGCAAACGAGGTTATTCGACCCGGTTAAATCTGGAAAATTCAACTAAGGAGTCGTCATTAATCGAGTTTAGGCAGGTTCTGTGCCCCTATCGTATATGGGGGCATGGACTGTCTTTACTTTATTTTGACTCCAAGGTGTTTTCCAGAACCGAACCGGATAAATAAAGATAAAGCGGGCCGTGTCCCCTTTCTTCTTTTATCCTCTCTGCATCATTACTAACATTTTAATACTTTTAAATTATGGAAATTAACTATCGAGTTGAGAAAAAAGAAGACAAAAGATTGTTTTTTGGCTGCTTTGCAAGATGTTGTAAAAGAGTAAATGCGGGAGCACAGGGTATTCTGTAAATTTCTTCAAACAACAAACTATGGAGAAAAGAAAAAACATAAGCCCACTAAAGGTTTATAGTTTTCATGAACAATTACACATAGAGCCTATTTTAGGGCTCTATGTGATAGTTTCACCTCTTACTGCTAATTGGATTATACTTGAGAGTGATGAACAATTAAACTTTTTCAAACTCTTACAAACCAACAACCTCGAGACAGCCTTAAAGGCTTTTAAAGGTAAGCAAGAGAATGCACATAGTGTAATAGTCCAAATAGAGGCTAAGCAGTTTGAGAAGAAAGATGTAAAACCTGCAAACTATGGTGGGGTTATGCAATTTCATTTAACCAACGCATGCAACATGAAGTGCCCTCACTGTTATATGTATGCTGGAAAGAAGAAAGAAAAGGAGTTAACTACAGAAGAAATCTATAAAGTAATAGATCAATTTAAAGAAAGTGGAGGTGAGCAAATAACATTTACAGGAGGAGAGGTTTGTATGAGGACAGATCTTCTTGATATCATCAAACACACGCATAGTTCAGGACTAAATATAGAAGTTCTGACCAACGGAACTTTATGGAAAGAAGAAGACATTAAAGCTGTTAGTCCATATCTATCACGTGTTCAGATAAGTATTGATGGAGTTTCCGAGGAAGAAAACTCTAAAATCAGGGGTAAAGGCAACTTCGAAAAGGCACTCAATACTGTTGATACATTTCTATCTTACGGTGTGCCAACAGATATTGGTATCACCCCTTGGTTTGATCAAACTTTAAAAAATAAGATACAAGGGTATGCAACCTTTGGGAAGGAACTTATAGAAAAATATAAAGATAAGCCATTCGGAATCCGTTTCACAACAAGTCTATTAGATGGTAGAGATATAAAATTTTCTTCAGAAGAAAAACAAGAGTATGAGACTATTACAGAATCCATATATAAATCTTGTATGGGTGAGGACGTTTTAGACTTAGCTTTCATTGATTTTCATGCACACTTTTTGTTAGAAGATAATTGTGAATTTGGCAACCTGACTATAGAATCAAACGGAAACATATATTTCTGTCCTTCATTATCTATGCTCCCTACTTCTTTGAATATAAGGAGAAATTCTTTTGAAGAGATACTTTCTCTCTCAAAAGAAGCAAGTAGAATTTCATGCGTAGATAACTTGATACCTTGCAGAAACTGCGAATTACGATACATCTGTGGTGGAGGATGCAGAATACAATATTTTAAAGATTTCCAGCAAGAGGAAGCTTTCAAGATAGTCAATCATCCACGCAGAAAATGTACAGCAGAATATAAACAGAGTATATACAAGCAAATGATAAGAACAAACGAGGCTCTATTTCAATAATAGAGTTATTATTAATAATAAAAATAAACAACTATGGGAAAAATTAAAGGAATGGAATACTCAGACACAAGGTATAATGAGTATGACGAGAAAGAGTACTTTATTGATGATTGGGATGATTGGTTTACTGCAGAAGAGGTGTATGATAGAAAGAAGGAAATTAAATATTGGAATGAGGATTACACCAATGAAGTGAGTGAAAATAATGGTGAAGGTTTGGACTGGAGTGACTAATAAAAAAATATATCATGCCTAATAAAAATACTTTTTTACAATGTGCAATCAAAGATATAGACCATAAAGAACATTTTTGGTTTATTGACACGTACTCAACACCTGAAGTAATAGTAGAACATTTATTCAATAATAGTAATAAAGATGTCAGCACAGATGAACTTACAAAGACTAACTACGATGCAAAAGAAGAAAAAAACTTTACTATCGTCTTTCACTCTATATCACTAAATTGCTTGTGCGCATGGATATCCTGTCCATTAAGCGAAGAGCACCAAACTACACAGGAAATAATTAACCTTTTGAGAAAAAAAGTTAGTGATAAAAAAATAGAAGTGTATATAACACGAACATAATATATTTCCTTTTATATCATAAGTTAGCGTATGGCATAAAGGGAAATAATACTTTTATACGAATAGAAACATTACATTATAATAACCCACATCATTTTATTATACGAATAATATGATATTTATTGCTTTAAACAGCTATTATGGAACAAAATAACAATTATATTACAACAATTGATCAAGCAAAAAATCTAATAGAAAATCTACAAAGTTCGACAGATTATATCGGTCAACAAATTCTCTCTGCCCAATTGCAAGTTCTGACACAGATATCATCACCAGAACTGGTGACAAGTACTTTTGATATAATGCTTACAAATATCAAAGAGGTTCTATCCTCTTCTGAATCAGAATCATTTAAAGAGGTCTTTCGTAAAAATAGTATTTTACTTATACAAAACTATATCTTCTTTATGAAAGCAAAAATAGTCTTCATTCGTTCAGCTTTAGAGAAAGAAAATGAATATCTTACGAGAGAGAAGTTTGCCTTAATGAGAGATGTAACAAAAGGATTAGGCAAGTGTATTGAAGGAACCTTAGCAATGGTAGGGGAAAAACATGTAGGAACTATCAAAATAGATATTTCTGAGATATCCAAGTATATAGAAGAAAAAGGGATTATAGATCGTTTTTTTGACTGGCTCAACAGAAAAGAAATACAAGAACAGAATTGCAAAAAGAGTAGAGCTTTACAACATGAATTTAATAAAACAATGGGTAAACTCCCCATTAAATTATATAATTATCATAAATTCATTGGTAACAGTACAATAATTGCAGGAATAATAACAAGTTATAAAAAAGAAATATTTGACGAGTGAGATCCCTATAAGGCTACAAGAGAGGGCAAAGTAAGAAGTGTTTATTCCAATCTTAAAAAAGGCTTTACAGAAATATTACCTATCAACTTTGGAGCAACAATATTTATATACATACTTATTTTAATTATACCTGGATTACTTTGGTGTATATGGAAAATATTTGGAGGAAATGTAGAAATTTTTGAAAGCTGGTTAAGTTGGGAAATTAGCAAAGCATCTATATATGCAATAATTTATTTAGTTAGTAGCAGCATTCTAATCATATTTAAAATAATTGGAGATTATTTCCTAAAATATAAACCTCTCGCAGCTGAACATAATAAAATTAAGAAAGAAGTACAAGAAAAATATAAAAAGCTCTATAATGCATTCGGAGCAGAACTTGAGACTTTGTAAGATGAATATCAACATTTAGCAAAAGACCTCACCTTTCAATGATACCGATTTAAGGAACAGAATGAAGAAAACAATAAAACGCAAAATCAATAAGATAGAGTCTTTACTTCTGACCTATTACGAGAACCCACAATTAATAACATGTGACGAGAAGATGGAAACTCTCATCTTTAATCGTCGAATGCTCCTTAACCAACTATTCAAGCCAACAGATGAAAACTATCGGCTATTAAAGGAATTCAACGAAACACTTAAAGAAGCAGTAATAAAAAAATATCAACAAAGCAGAGAGTTGTATTACAATACAAAGAAAATGTTGGCAGATAGCGGGAGTAGTTTGCAGTTTGAGGGCGTAGAGTGTAAAATCTTCTTAGGGAAAGACAGACAATACTCGAAAAGTAATCCTTTTCAAGGAGAAAAATCAGAAATGATATGGGAGATTCTCAATGATGAAGGTTATAACGACATCTATTGCAAATATGGTTGCTGTATGAGTTTTGACGGATATCATGGAGAGGAAGACGACAAGAGTGAAATGGAACTCATGGGAATGCAAGATGCTGATGATTGTTGGAATGAAGGGTTAGACCGAGAATGGAGTTACGACTTACACCTTCATCAGCACTTTCACAACCTATACGACCATACAAGTTTCAGTATCTTCGATTTCATTTATGTTAGGGACTTCTACACAGAGTTTGAACTAAAATTTCATCAGAATACTTAAACAAGAATAAATGGAAAGAAAAGAGTTATGCATAATCTCCGACTCAGACATCCCAGCAGGCTCTGGAGGTATCAACGGAGAAGGCTATACATACGGACAATTACGCCATCAACCCATTATCACAGAGATATTACAACGTATCACCCACCCTATTGCACGCCAAATGGCAGAGGGCTGTAATGAACGTAACCGTAAAGATGGATTTACAATGTACAAGGTAGATGGTGAATACTGCTTTGAAGGACTACGAGTAGGACCGAAAGTAAAAATCCCTTCTAAAGAAGAATTGTTGGCTCTATTAGGATATCAACCAATCAACACAGCCAATATCCGGAACATCACATATACCCTCATACGCGAAGAATTAGCTCGGTTATACGGAACATCTGTACAAGAAGCTGCAGACATCATTGGCAACCAACTTGACTGTGCCCCACACGAAGACATCTCTGGCTATATCTTTATGGTACCTAACTGGGCACATAAATGGTTTCGTCACAATGGCTATGTAGCAAGAATGCTAAAGTAGAAAGCTTAATCTACAACAAAAAAAACTCCCGATACATTAAGTACCGGGAGTTTTCTATTATAGAGATAAAATCTATTCGGATTATTCAGCCTTTGCTTCTTCAGCAACGTTCTCAGCAGCCTCTGCAGGTGCATCAGCCTTCTTTGTAGAACGACGACTACGACGAGTCTTCTTAGCATCAGCCTTTGGAGTCTTAGCCATATTCTCGTTGTAGTCAACAAGCTCAATAAATGCAATCTGAGCAGCGTCACCCTGACGGGTACCGAGCTTGATAACGCGTGTATAACCGCCTGGACGATCACCTACCTTTACTGAAATCTCCTTAAAGAGCTCAGTAACTGCCTCCTTGTTCTGAAGATAACGGAAAACAACACGACGTGAATTGGTTGTATCGTTCTTAGAACGTGTGATCAGCGGCTCAACATACTTCTTAAGAGCCTTTGCCTTAGCAAGAGTCGTAGTGATTCTTTTGTGCTGAATCAAAGCAACTGCCAGGTTTGAAAGCAACGCAGCGCGATGGTCAGCAGTACGACCCAAATGGTTAAATTTCTTATTATGTCTCATTTTGTTTTTAACTTGTTGTGGATAAACCCGTCAACTTGTCTTTAGACAAACTCGTCAACTATTCTTTATCCAATTTATACTTTGTAATGTCGGTTCCAAACGACAGATTCAGACTCTCGAGCAAATCATCAAGCTCAGAAAGCGATTTCTTACCAAAGTTACGGAACTTAAGAAGATCCGTCTTGTTGTACTGTACGAGGTCGCCTAATGTCTCTACATCAGCTGCCTTCAAGCAGTTGAGTGCACGAACACTCAAGTTGAGACTTGCGTCTGTCAACTTGGTCTTCAAGAGCTGGCGCATGTGCAGAACCTCCTCATCAAACTCCTGGTTGCCCTCCTGATCTGGATTCTCGAGAGTAATCTTCTCATCAGAGAACAACATGAAGTGATAAATAAGAATCTTCGCAGCCTCTTTCAGTGCATCCTTTGGGTGGATGGAACCATCGGTCGTAACTTCAACAACCAATTTGTCATAGTCGGTCTTTTGCTCAACACGATATGGCTCAACGGCATATTTTACGTTACGGATTGGGGTGTAGATGGAATCGATTGGGAGTACGTTTACATCAGTGCAGAATTCACGATTTTCCTCAGCAGGAACGTAACCACGTCCCTTATTGATGGTCAAATCAATCTGCATAGAAGCCTTGGAGTCTAAATGACAAATCACCAAATCAGGGTTTAACACTTCAAATCCAGTCAGATACTTACCGATATCACCTGCTTTGAATTCGGTGGAATTCTCTACGGTGATACTAACTTTCTCATTCTCGAATTCTTCTACTACTTGCTTGAATCGAACTTGCTTGAGATTCAAGATGATGTTGGTAACATCTTCCTTTACACCAGGAACTGAAGAGAACTCATGCTCAACACCAGCTATACGGATGGTGTTGATTGCAAAGCCTTCCAGCGATGAAAGGAGGATGCGGCGAAGAGCGTTACCAATGGTAACACCAAAGCCAGGCTCAAGAGGACGGAATTCGAACTTGCCGAAATGGTCATTGGCCTCCAGCATCACTACTTTATCAGGTTTTTGAAATGCTAATATCGCCATTAATTTAATGATTTTATTGTTTAGAGTACAACTCAACGATTAACTGCTCCTTAATATTCTCAGGGATGTCAGCACGGTCTGGACGATGAAGGAACTTACCGCACTTAGCGTTATCATCCCACTCAAGCCATGGGTACTTGCTGTGGTTGAAGCCAGCCAAAGCTGCCTCAATAACCTCAAGTGACTTAGCCTTCTCGCGAACGCCAACCACGTCACCAGCCTTTACCTGATATGAAGCAATATTTACGACATTACCGTTAACAACAATGTGCTTGTGGCTAACGAGCTGACGAGCAGCTGCACGAGTAGGAGCGATACCAAGACGGAACACTACATTGTCCAGACGGCTCTCAAGGCTCTGAAGAAGAACCTCACCAGTAATACCCTCTGCCTTAGCAGCCTTATCGAACAGATTACGGAACTGACGCTCCAAAACGCCATAAGTGTATTTAGCTTTCTGCTTCTCTGCAAGCTGAGCACCATACTCAGAAACCTTGCGACGACGGTTATTACCATGCTGCCCTGGAGGGAAGTTTCTCTTAGCTAATACCTTATCTGCGCCGAAAATTGGTTCACCGAAACGGCGTGCGATTCGTGATTTTGGACCTATGTATCTTGCCATAATTAATATGAATTCTTTTAATTGTTATAAGATGTGATTATACACGACGACGCTTTGGAGGACGGCAACCGTTGTGTGGTAATGGAGTAACGTCAACGATTTCAGTTACCTGAATACCTGCTGCGTTCACCGCACGGATAGCGCTCTCACGACCGTTACCTGGACCCTTAACGTATGCCTTAACCTTACGAAGACCGAGATCGAAAGCTACCTTTGAGCAATCTTCTGCTGCCATCTGAGCAGCGTAAGGAGTATTCTTCTTTGATCCACGGAATCCCATCTTACCAGCCGAAGACCAAGAGATAACCTGCCCCTCGTTGTTAGCCAAAGATACAATGATGTTATTAAATGAGCTGTGCACGTGGAGCTGTCCCAACGCATCAACTCTTACATTTCTTTTCTTAGATGTTGCTGATTTCTTTGCCATAATTAATTTCCTCCTTAGAATTACTTAGTAGCCTTCTTCTTATTAGCAACAGTCTTCTTCTTTCCCTTACGGGTACGAGCATTGTTCTTAGTACTCTGACCGCGAACAGGAAGACCATTACGATGTCTAACACCACGATAGCAACCTATATCCATGAGGCGCTTGATGTTCATCTGGATCTCAGAACGGAGATCACCTTCAACTTTGAATTCAGCACCGATAATTTCACGGATCTTGGCTGCCTGATCATCAGACCACTCGCTGACCTTCAGGTCACGGCTAATACCAGCCTTATCCAATATCTTTGCTGAACTACTTCGACCAATACCATAGATATAGGTCAATGCGATTTCGCCACGCTTATTCTGGGGCAAATCTACTCCAACAATTCTTATTGCCATTGTTTGATAATTAAATAAATAAATGTCATTTAGCGCTAAAAAGCATGCAAAGGTAAGCATAAATTACGAGAAGACTTACCTCTTTACGCTTTTTTAACTTAACCCTGACGCATTTTGAACTTAGGGTTTTTCTTGTTGATAACGAACAGACGACCCTTACGACGTACGATCTTACAGTCGGCTGTACGCTTCTTTAATGATGCTCTTGTCTTCATATCTCTATGTTGTTTATTTATATCTGAAAACGATTCGACCTTTAGTCAGATCGTATGGACTCATCTCAACCTTGACCTTATCACCAGGAAGAATCTTGATGTAGTGCATTCTCATCTTACCGGAAATATGAGCGGTGATATCAACACCATTCTCTAATTCCACTCGAAACATCGCATTCGAAAGTGCTTCGAGAATTGTCCCGTCCTGCTCTATTGCAGTTTGCTTTGCCATATACTAATTAAAAATTTTGTCCTTCTAAATGTTCAACTTCCTCAAAAGAAGATAAAATATCAGCCTTACCAGCTCTAATCGCAATTGTGTGCTCAAAATGAGCTGCTGGGCGACGGTCACGTGTAACAATACTCCAACGATCAGGTAATAATCCGATTTCTCGTTTACCCATAGTAACCATCGGCTCTATAGCAATACACATTCCTGCCTTGAGTAACACTCCACTTCCCCGCTTACCATAATTAGGAACTGATGGTTCCTCATGCATCTCACGTCCAATACCATGTCCCGTTAATTCACGAACAATACCATAACCTTGTACCTGGCAATAATCCTGAATAACTTGACCAATATCACCTACGTGATGTCCTGCTTGTGCTACCTCAATACCCTTATAAAGGGATTCCTTCGTTGTCCGAAGCAATTTTTTGACTTCTTCACTAACTTCTCCAACACAAAAAGTATAACAACTATCTCCGTTGAAACCATTTAGTAAAGTCCCACAATCAATAGAAATGATGTCTCCATCCTTCAAAACAACATCCTCACTTGGTACACCATGTACAACAACATCATTGACTGATGCACAGATACTACATGGAAAAGGAGGTCCATAATAACTTGGAAAACCTTTGAATGTAGGTATAGCACCATTATCACGGATAAACTCTTCAGCTATTTTATCTAACTGCAGAGTTGTAACACCAGGCTTAACATGACGACCAACTTCTACTAGTGTTTTACCAACCAGCAAGTTAGCCTCACGCATGAGTTCAATTTCATCTTCAGTCTTTAGAAATATACTCATTTCTTAAGATAAAGATTTAATAGGCTGCAACACCACCATTGCCACGTGTATGTCCAGAATTGAGAAGTCCATCATAGTGACGCATCATTAAGTGTGACTCAATCTGCTGGAGCGTATCAATAACAACACCAACAAGAATCAACAATGAAGTACCACCAAAGAACTGTCCAAATGCATCCTGAACATTCAAGAAACCCACCAAAGCTGGCATAACTGCAATGAAAGCAATAAATAAAGATCCTGGTCCTGTAATACGTGACATAACAGAATCTATATAATCAGCGGTATCTTTACCAGGCTTTACACCTGGAATAAATCCGTTGTTACGCTTCATATCCTCAGCCATCTGAGTTGGATTCAAAGTAATGGCAGTATAGAAGTAGGTGAACAAAATAATAAGAACCACATAAACCAAGTTATATGCTAAGCTCTTCGTATTCATCAGAGACTGAAGCACAGAACTTGTGTTATCTGTAGAATACTGTACAATTGCCAAAGGAATGAACATTAACGCCTGCGCAAAAATAATTGGCATTACGTTAGCAGCGAACAGCTTCAATGGAATATACTGACGAGCCCCACCATATTGTTTATTTCCGACAACACGCTTAGCATACTGCACGGGAACCTTACGTGTACCTTGCACAAGAAGAATAGATGCACAAACAACAGCATAAAGGATGATGAGTTCAACAATGAACATAACAAGACCACCACTCGTAATCGCTGTAAAACGACTACTTACTTCTTGGATGAAAGCTTGTGGCAGACGTGCAATGATACCAATCATAATGATTAGAGAGATACCATTTCCGACACCCTTATCCGTAATACGCTCACCTAGCCATAAAATGAACATTGATCCTGCAGCTAAAATAATAGTTGCAGGAATCATAAATGTAGCCCAATCAACACCTGTAGCAAGTGCTCCAGAGGCCTGCATCTTTAAGTTCATCAGGTAAGACGGTGCCTGAAACAATAGAATAACTACCGTCAGGACACGCGTATACCAATTAATCTTCTTATGACCACTCTCGCCTTCACGCTGCATCTTTTGGAAATAAGGAACAGCAACAGCAAGGAGCTGCATAACAATAGAAGCTGAGATATATGGCATTATTCCTAATGCGAAGATTGACGCATGGGAGAATGCACCACCGGAGAACATATCCAAAAGCGACATAAGACCGCCAGCTGTCTGCGACTGCAATTTCTCTAATAAGGCTGGATTGATACCTGGGAGTACTACAAACGAGCCGAATCGATAAATAGCTGTAAACAGAATCGTTATTAGAAGTCTCTGACGTAGGTCTTCAACTTTCCAACAGTTCTTCAGTGTCTCAATAAACTTTTTCATTAACTTAGATTATAGTTGTGTTACCACCCACTGCCTTAATAGCTTCTTCAGCAGTCTTAGAGAAAGCATTTGCTGAAACTTCCAACTTAGCCTTCAACTCACCATTACCAAGAACCTTAACAAGTTCCTTTCCATTGGTGAGACCAGCAGCTTTAAGCTCCTCTACACCAATCTTAGTAAGGTTGTTCTGCTCTGCAAGAGCCTGAAGAGTTGAAAGATTTACAGCGAAATATTCCTTGTGGTTGATATTCTTGAAACCAGCCTTCGGTACACGACGCTGGAGAGGCATCTGACCACCCTCAAAGCCAATCTTCTTTTTATAACCAGAACGTGACTTCGCACCCTTGTGACCACGAGTAGAAGTACCACCGAGTCCAGAACCTGGACCACGACCAATACGACGACGTGAATGTGTAGAGCCAACAGCTGGTTTCAAATTATTTAATTTCATAATTACTGTTTTCTTTAAAAGATTACTTAATCAATTACTGATACCAGATGATGAACCTTACGAATCATACCACGGCAGCTTGGAGTGTCCTCAACCTCAATAACCTGAGAAATCTTACGAAGCCCCAAAGCACGTAAAGTCTCTTTCTGGTCTTTAGGAGCACCAATCTGGCTCTTAATCTGCTTAATCTTAATTGTTGCCATAATTAAATACCTCCTAAATTAACCGTTAAACACTTTATCCATACTGATACCACGCTCACCAGCAACTGTATATGCGTCACGCATATCAGCGAGGGCAGCAATAGTAGCTTTCACAAGGTTATGTGGGTTAGAAGAACCCTTTGACTTTGCAATCACGTCAGTAACACCTGCGCTCTCAAGAACAGCACGCATAGCACCACCGGCCTTCAAACCAGTACCGGCTGCAGCTGGCTTAAGGAGAACATGAGCACCGCTAAAGCGAGCCTCTGCCTCATGAGGAACAGTACCTTTCAAAACAGGAACCTTAACAAGATTCTTCTTTGCTGAGTCTGTACCCTTCTGGATAGCAGCAGTAACCTCACCAGCCTTACCAAGACCCCAGCCAATAACGCCCTTACCGTCACCTACAACGACGATAGCTGCGAATGTGAAAGTACGACCACCCTTTGTAACTTTTGTTACACGGTTGATAGCAACCAAGCGATCTTTCAGTTCTACGTCACTATTTACTTTTACTCTATTCATTGCCATAATCGTTTAGAATTTAAGTCCTCCCTCACGTGCAGCATCAGCCAAAGCCTGTACACGTCCGTGATAGAGATAACCGTTACGGTCAAAAACAACCTGCTCTACGCCAGCAGCCTTAGCATGCTCAGCAACGAGTGCACCTACCTTCTTAGCCTGATCAATCTTAGCCATCTTCTCAAGACCAAGTGAAGAAGCAGAAGTGAGGGTTGTTCCTGTCAGATCGTTAATAACCTGTGCATAAATCTGCTTATTACTGCGGAAAACGCTTAAACGTGGGCGATCTGCAGTACCATTCACACTCTTACGAATGCGGAACTTTATCTTAATTCTTCTTTGTTCTTTCTTTGTTGTCATAATCGTAATGATGTATAAAAGTTACTTAGCTGCAGCTGTCTTACCAGACTTTCTGCGAATAACCTCACCCTGGAACAGGACACCCTTACCCTTGTAAGGCTCAGGCTTACGGAAAGAACGAATCTTTGCACAGATGAGACCAAGCAGTTGCTTGTCAGCTGATTCAAGAGTGATGATTGGATTTTGGTTACGCTCACTCTTTGTCTCAACCTTAACTTCAGAAGGAAGCTGAATAAAGATTGGGTGAGTATAACCAAGAGAGAACTCTACCAAGTTGCCCTGGTTAGAAACACGATAACCTACACCAACGAGCTCCAATGTCTTCTTGTAACCTTCGCTTACACCAACAACCATATTGTTGACAAGTGAACGATAAAGACCATGGAAAGCTTGCTTCTGCTTGTAGTTTACTGGGCTATTCTCATCAATTTCGAATGTTACCTGACCATCCTCAATGATAGTCTTAATAGAAGAATCAACCTTCTGAGAGAGTTCACCTTTAGGACCCTTTACCGTAACAACACCACCATTGAGAGATACTGTAACACCAGCAGGAACACTAATTGGCAATTTTCCTATTCTTGACATATTCAATCCTCCAATTAATAAACATAGCAAAGAACCTCACCACCGATCTTCTCAGCAGCAGCCTCTTTGTCTGTCATTACACCTTTAGACGTGGAAAGAATCGCAATTCCAAGTCCGTTAATTACTCTCGGCATGTCTTTGTAACCAGTATACTGGCGTAGACCTGGGGTAGAAACACGCTTCAATTTCTTGATAGCACTCTGCTTTGTTACAGGGTCGTACTTCAATGCGACCTTGATTGAACCTTGGGGACCATCCTCGATGAACTTGTAGTTCAAGATGTAACCCTTCTCGAAGAGAATCTTTGTAATAGACTTCTTCAAGTTAGACGCAGGAACCTCAACAACACGGTGATGAGCCATGATTGCATTTCTGAGTCTTGTCAGATAATCTGCTATTGGATCTGTCATAAAATATAAATGTTTAATTAATCGGGACTACCCCGACAATATTAAAAAATCGCTTGAAAGCGGATAATGAGCTGCAAAGATACAAAATCTTTTTCACAATTCACTATCCGCATCGATATATTTGTTTACCAGCTTGCCTTCTTTACTCCTGGAATGAGTCCCTGAGATGCCATCTCGCGGAACTGAATACGAGAGAGGCCGAACTGACGAATGTACCCCTTTGGACGTCCTGTAATCTTACAACGATTGTGCAGACGAATAGGATTAGCATTCTTTGGAATAGACTGCAACTTACGAGCAGCCTCATAAGCCTCTTCAGGATCATTTGAAGTAGCGATAATCTTTTTCAGAGCTGCGCGTTTCTCAGCATAACGAGCTACAAGCTTTGCACGCTTTACCTCGCGAGCTTTCATTGATTCTTTTGCCATATCAATTAATCGTTTTTAGCATTCTTGAATGGAAGTCCGAAGCCCTTCAGCAAAGCATATCCTTCTTCATCAGTCTTAGCAGATGTTACGAAGGTGATGTTCATACCCTGGATACGGTCAACCTGATCGATATTAATCTCTGGGAAAATAATCTGCTCGGTGATACCGAGAGTATAATTTCCACGACCATCGAACTTGCTCTCGATACCCTTGAAGTCACGGATACGTGGCAAAGATACGCGAACGAGTTTCTCGAGGAACTCATACATACGCTCACGACGCAGAGTTACCATTACGCCGATAGGCATCTTCTTACGCAATTTGAAGTTTGCAATATCCTTCTTAGAATAAGTTGCAACAGCCTTCTGACCTGTAATAGAAGAAATCTCGTTAACAGCAACCTCAATAAGCTTCTTATCCTGAGTTGCATCACCAAGACCTTGATTGATAACAATCTTCTTCAAAACAGGCACCTGCATAGCTGAAGAATAGTTGAACTGCTTCTGCAAAGCAGGAACAATCTGCTCCTTATACTGTTTCTTTAACTGAGCTGTATTCATTACTTAATTTCCTCCCCTGACTTTTTAGCGATACGCTTAACAGTCTTGCCTTCACGCTCAATCTTGATACGTGTAGCCTTACCGCTCTTCGGATCGATGAGACTTAAATTTGAGATATGAATTGCAGCCTCCTGCTTAATGATACCACCCTGTGGGTTAGCAGCAGAAGGTTTTGTGCTTTTAGAAACCATATTCAAGCCCTCTACAATAGCACGCTCCTTATCTGCGATGACCTTAAGCACCTTTCCAGTCTTGCCCTTATCTGCACCAGCAAGAACAATGACCTGATCGTCTTTCTTTATATGGAATTTTGCCATTTTATTATTCTATTTAATAATTAAAGAACCTCAGGTGCCAAAGAAACGACTTTCATGTTCACTGCACGCAGCTCACGAGCAACAGGACCGAAGATACGGCTACCACGAATTTCGCCTGCGTTGTTCAGCAATACACATGCATTATCATCGAAGCGGATGTATGAACCATCAGCACGACGAATCTCCTTCTTTGTGCGAACGATCAAAGCCTTTGATACTGCACCCTTTTTCAATTCACTTGATGGGATGACGTTTTGTACAGCAACTACGATAACGTCACCAACACTTGCGTAACGACGACCAGTACCACCAAGTACACGAATGCACTTAGCTTCACGAGCACCGCTGTTATCACATACTGTAAGTTTTGATTCTGTCTGTATCATAATTACTTAGCTTTTTCTACAATTTGAACTAATCTCCATCTCTTTGTCTTAGAAAGAGGACGAGTCTCCATAATGAGTACTGTATCACCTACATTTGCCTCATTCTTCTCGTCATGAGCATGGTATTTCTTTGTCTTCTGGACAAACTTACCATAAATAGGGTGCTTCTCTTTGAACTTAGCTGCAATAACGATGGTTTTATCCATTTTGTTGCTGATAACGACACCCTGTCTTACTTTTCTTAAATTTCTTGTTTCCATCTGGACCATTGTTATTTATTAAGTTCTCTCTGAGAAAGTTCTGTTTTCATACGTGCAATATCACGACGAGCGGTCTTAATCTGAGATGGATTCTCAAGTGGAGTAATCTGATGATTCAGCTTCATCTTAGCAAGAGCTGTCTCAGCATTTTCAATCTTCTCAACCAAATCCTTGGTCTCGAGTTCTTTTACTTCTTTAATCTTCATCTTTCTTAAGCGTTTTTATCGAAATCACGTCTAACAATAAACTTTGTCTTTACAGGCAGCTTCTGTGCAGCGAGACGAAGAGCCTCCTTTGCAATATCAAAGCTTACGCCCTCTACTTCAAAGAGAACACGACCTGGAGTAACTGGTGCAACCCATCCTGCTGGATCACCCTTACCTTTACCCATACGAACATCGGCAGGCTTACGAGTGATTGGCTTATCAGGGAAGATGCGAATCCAGACTTGGCCCTGACGGTTCATATAGCGGTTTACTGCTATACGAGCGGCCTCAATCTGACGGCTGTCGATCCACTTAGCCTCAAGTGTCTTGATGCCGAATGAGCCGAAAGCCAGCTGTGTACCTCTGTGGGCGTTGCCTTTATTGCCACGTCCGTCTTGAGGTCTTCTATATTTTACTCTTTTTGGCTGTAACATGATAGCTTCTTCTTTTAACGGTTATTGTTTCTTCTACGATTACCTCTTCCAGAACGGCCACCATTGTTAGAACGGCCATTGCTCTTCTCTTGAGTAAAGTTAGGTGTAAGATCAACCTTGTTGTAAACTTCACCACGGCAAATCCATACCTTGATACCCAACAGACCCACCTTAGTAAGGGCTTCTGTCTGACAATAATCGATGTCTGCACGGAATGTATGCAGAGGAGTACGACCCTCTTTGAACATTTCCTTACGAGCCATTTCGGCACCATTCAGACGACCTGTAATTTGAACTTTGATACCCTCAGCACCAGCACGCATAGTGTTAGCAACTGCCATCTTGATAGCACGACGATAAGCAATCTTACCCTCTACCTGGCGAGCAATATTGTTACCAACGATGTTTGCATCAAGTTCAGGTTTCTTAACCTCGAAGATATTAATCTGAATCTCCTTCTTGAAAAGGTTCTTCAACTCTTCTTTAAGCTTATCAACATCCTGACCACCTTTACCGATAACGATACCCGGACGAGCGGTGCAAATAGTAATGGTGACGAGCTTCAATGTGCGCTCAATGACAATACGGGAAACGCTTGCTTTTTCCAAACGCTTGTTCAGGTAAGTACGAATCTTGCGATCCTCTACGAGATTATCCCCGAAATTCTTGCCACCGAACCAATTTGACTCCCAACCGCGGATGATACCAAGACGGTTGCTAATTGGATTAACTTTCTGTCCCATTCTACTATTTATTTATCATCATTATTAGCGTCATTCTTTGAATCAACGAAAAGAGTGACGTGGTTAGAACGTTTGCGGATTCTGTAGCCACGACCCTGTGGTGCAGGACGCATGCGCTTCATTGTAACACCTTCATCTACGAAGATCTTAGAGATAAAAAGTTCACCGTCTTCAGCCTTGCGGTCATTCTTTGTCTCCCAGTTGTTAATAGCAGAACGCAGAAGTTTCTCAACATTCTGGGCAGCTGCCTTCTTGGAGAATCTCAGTACGCCAAGGGCACGATTGACTTCCATACCACGAACCATATCTACAACATAGCGCATCTTACGTGGAGAAGAAGGACAGTCCTTGAGCTTTGCAAAATACTGGCTTCTCAAAGCTTCTTTACGAGCTTCAGCCTTTATATGTTTTCTTGCTCCCATTATATTTTTCTATTTTCTAAATGGATTATGACCTGCTTACCTCTTATTATTACCAGAGTGACCTCCGAAACGGCGTGTAGGGCTGAACTCACCGAGCTTATGACCTACCATGTTCTCAGTAATGTAAACAGGGATAAATTTATTTCCGTTATGAACTGCAACAGTGTGACCCACAAAATCAGGGGAAATCATTGATGCTCTAGCCCATGTCTTTACTACATTCTGCTTACCACTCTCATTCATAGCAAGAATCTTCTTCTCGAGTGATACGTTGATGTATGGACCTTTTTTTAATGAACGACTCATAATTTACTCTTAATTACTTTGATTACTTCTTGTTAGCTCTCTCAATAATGTACTTGTTTGAAAGCTTCTTAGGTGCACGAGTCTTAAGACCCTTAGCGTACAAGCCCTTACGTGAACGTGGATGACCACCAGACTGGCGACCTTCACCACCACCCATTGGGTGATCAACAGGGTTCATAACAACACCACGGTTGTGAGGACGACGACCCAGCCAACGAGAGCGACCAGCCTTACCAGACTGCTCAAGAGCGTGGTCAGAGTTACCTACACTACCTACAGTTGCCTTACAAGCTGACAAGATCTGGCGTGTTTCACCAGAAGGGAGCTTGATAACACAATAACTGCCTTCACGAGAAGTAAGCTGAGCAAAATTACCAGCCGAACGAACGAGCAATGCACCCTGACCTGGACGTAACTCAATATTATGAATTACAGTACCAACAGGAATGTTAGCCAAAGGAAGGGCGTTACCAACCTCAGGTGCTGCCTCAGCACCTGACATTAGTGTTGCACCAACCTGCAGTCCGTTAGGAGCAATAATGTAACGTTTTTCACCATCAGCATAGTATAACAGCGCAATACGAGCTGATCTGTTAGGATCATACTCGATTGTTTTCACTACAGCTGGAACACCATCTTTCTCTCGCTTGAAGTCGATAAGACGATACTTCTTCTTGTGACCACCGCCTATATAGCGGACAGTCATCTTACCGGTGTTGTTTCGACCACCGGTAGAATGTTTACCGTAAACGAGAGACTTCTCTGGCACGGATGCAGTAATATCCTCGAACGTGCCAATAACCTTGTGTCTTTGTCCCGGTGTAACCGGGTTTAATTTACGTACTGCCATTTTTTATTTAAATATTGCTATAAAAATCGATTGAATCGCCATTCTTCAAAGTGACGATAGCCTTCTTGAATGCGTTCTTCTGTCCTTTCACAAGACCTGCCTTGGTATAACGTGCTTGACGCTTACCTGCGTAACGAACGGTATTCACATCTACTACTGTAACGTTGTACAAAGCCTCAACTTCTTTCTTAATCTCAAGCTTGTTGGCCTCAGGCTTAACGATGAAACCATACTTTGGCTGTGCCAAAATAGTTCTCTTCTCACCCTTGTGCTTTACAACCTTATCCTCAGAAGACTTGTCTGTCAACTTGGTCATCTTTTCAGTGACCACTGGTTTAATGATAAATCCCATAATTCTTCTTGTCTCCTAGTTATTACTTGGTTAAGATTTCGTCAATAACCTTCAGAGAGTTTTCTGTAATAACTACTACATCAGCATTCAAAACTTTGTATGAATTTACCTGTGAAGCAGTCATAACCTCAGTCTTCTGCAGATTACGAGCTGACAAATATACGTTTTTCTCTACTTCTGGCAAAACGAGAAGGACTTTCTTGCTATCAACTTTAAGATTTTTCACAATATTTACGAAATCTTTAGTCTTTGGAGCATCAAGATTGAAATTTTCTACTACAACAATAGCATTATCCTGTGCCTTATAAGCCAATGCAGACTTACGAGCAAGAACCTTTACCTTCTTATTCAGCTTGAAGCTGTAATCGCGTGGCTTAGGACCGAATACACGACCACCACCTACGAGGACTGGAGAATTGATATCACCACGACGAGCACCGCCGCCGCCCTTCTGACGACCCAACTTACGAGTAGAACCAGCGTGCTCACTTCTTTCCTTTGACTTAGCTGTACCCTGACGCTGATCAGCGAGATACTGCTTAACTGCGAGATAGAGGACGTGATCGTTAGGCTCAATTCCGAAGATATTCTCGTTAAGAGTTACCTTACGGCCGGTCTCCTGACCTTTGATATCTAATACGTTAATATCCATTACTTCTTAATTATTACGGTTGAACCATTACATCCAGCAACACTACCCTTAACAAGGATAAGATTGTGCTCTGGAATAACCTTTAACACCTGAAGGTTCTGAGTAGTTACTCTGTCGCCTCCCATCTGACCTCCCATGCGCATGCCCTTGAAGACCTTAGCTGGGTAAGAACAAGCACCAATAGAACCCGGCTTACGAGCGCGGTCATCCTGACCATGAGTAGACTGACCTACACCACCGAATCCGTGACGCTTTACAACACCTTGGAAACCTTTACCCTTAGATGTACCTACAACGTCTACAAACTTAACATCATTGAACAATTCAACAGTAATAGTGTCACCGAGGTTATATTCCTCGTCAAACTTGAACTCGGCCAAGTGCTTCTTTGGTGTTGTGCCGGCTTTCTTAAAGTGTCCCTGCTGTGGCTTAGAAGTTCTCTTCTCTTTAGCCTCGCCGAAACCTAACTGAACAGCCTTGTAACCATCCTTTTCTACGGTTTTAACCTGGGTTACAACACAAGGACCAGCTTCGATAACAGTGCACGGTACATTCTTACCGTCGGCACTGAAAACGGATGTCATTCCGATTTTCTTTCCTAATAATCCTGGCATTTCAATTAATGATTTTAAAATGAATGTAAATGCTTTTTGTATTAATTTGTTTCTTATTTGTCAACAGATGACTACACCTTGATTTCAACCTCAACACCTGAAGGCAACTCAAGCTTCATCAAAGCATCAACAGTCTTTGCTGTAGAGCTGTAAATATCGATGAGACGCTTGAAATCTGAGAGCTGGAACTGCTCACGTGACTTCTTGTTAACGAATGTTGAGCGGTTTACAGTGTAAATACGCTTGTGTGTTGGCAATGGAATAGGACCACTAACAATAGCACCTGTTGCCTTTACAGCCTTCACAATCTTCTCTGCTGACTTGTCAACCAACTGGTGGTCGTAAGACTTCAGCTTAATACGAATCTTCTGACTCATGTGTAATTTATTTTTACTATTATATACATAAAGGTTGCTCCTCATAAGAGTCATTCGCTATGAGAGAGCACTTCCTTATATTATTTACTTAACGAGATCTGAATTACCCTTCAACTCATCAAGAATCTCCTTTGCAAGAGAGCTTGATACTGGTGAGTGGTGATCATACTCCATAGAAGAAGTAGCACGACCTGATGTAATTGTACGGAGAGCGGTTACGTAACCGAACATCTCAGACAATGGAACCATAGCCTTAACGATACGTGCACCACTACGAGCCTCATCCATACCCTGTACAAGACCACGACGCTTGTTCAAGTCACCGATAACATCACCCATGTTCTCTTCTGGAGTAACAACCTCTACTTTCATGATAGGCTCCATAAGAACAGGACCAGCCTTAGGACAAAGCACCTTAAATGCCTGATGTGCTACAAGCTCGAATGACAACTGGTCAGAGTCAACTGGGTGGAAAGAACCATCAGTCAAAGTAACCTTAAGACCAGTCATTGGGAAGCCACCGAGTACACCATTATTCAAGCAGTCCTTGAATCCTTTCTCAACTGAAGGGATGAACTCCTTAGGTACGTTACCACCCTTAACAACATTGATGAACTGTAAATCACCCTCGGTGTAATCTTCGTCCTTAGGCTCGATTGTAACATCGATACAAGCGAACTTACCACGACCACCAGACTGTTTCTTATAAGTCTCACGACTCTGAGCAGCCTTAGTAATAGCCTCCTTGTAGTTAACTTGTGGTTTACCTTGATTACACTCTACCTTAAACTCACGTTTCAAACGGTCAATAATGATATCCAAGTGAAGCTCACCCATACCAGAGATAATTGTCTGACCACTCTGCTCGTCAGTACGAACGGTGAATGTTGGATCCTCTTCTGCAAGTTTCGCAAGACCATTATCAAGTTTAGCAACATCTGCCTGACTCTTTGGCTCTACAGCAATAGAGATTACGGTATCAGGGAAAGTCATAGACTCCAATACGATTGGGGCATTCTCATCACAGAGAGTATCACCTGTACGAATATCCTTGAAACCTACACCAGCACCGATATCACCAGCATCAATTGACTCCATAGGGATTTCCTTATTAGAGTTCATCTGGAACAAACGGCTGATACGCTCCTTCTTGCCAGAACGTGGGTTGTAAACATAAGAACCTGCAACAACCTTACCTGAATAGACACGGAAGAATACCAAGCGACCCATAAATGGATCAGTAGCAATCTTAAATGCCAATGCAGCTGTTGGGTCATTCTCGCTAGGTTTACGATCCTCTTCCTCCTCAGTATCAGGATTCGTACCTACAATAGCTGGTGTATCCAATGGAGAAGGCAAGAATGCACAAACATAATCAAGAAGTGGCTGAACACCCTTATTCTTGTAAGAAGAACCGAGGAGCATTGGGCAACATTCCATTGCAATACAGCCTTTACGTATTGCAGCGATAATCTTATCCTCTGGGATATCCTGACCTTCAAGATACATCTCCATCAGCTCATCGTCAAAGTTAGCTGCACCCTCTAGCAACTTATCACGCCACTCAGCAGCCTCATCAACGAGATCAGCAGGAATCTCCTCGACATCGTATTCTGCCCCCATAGTCTCATCGTGCCACAAGATAGCTTTCATCTTGATAAGGTCAACAACACCTTTGAAGTTTTCCTCAGCACCTATAGGAATCTGAATAGCGATAGGATTTGCACCAAGAATATATTTCATCTGCTGCACTGTCTCATAGAAGTCTGCACCAGAGCGATCCATCTTGTTTACATAACCAATACGTGGGACATTGTACTTATCAGCCTGACGCCATACAGTCTCAGACTGAGGCTGTACACCATCAGCAGCAGAATAAGTAGCAACAGCACCATCAAGAACACGGAGTGAACGCTCTACCTCAGCAGTAAAGTCAACGTGTCCCGGAGTATCAATCAAGTTAATCTTATAAGACTTTCCAAGGTAGTTCCAGTTACATGTTGTAGCAGCAGATGTAATTGTGATACCACGCTCCTGCTCCTGTGCCATCCAGTCCATAGTAGCAGCACCATCATGTACCTCACCAATCTTGTGAGTCTTACCTGTATAAAATAGAATACGTTCAGATGTGGTCGTCTTACCGGCGTCAATGTGTGCCATAATACCGATATTACGAGTCAAATGTAAATCGTGATTTGCCATTTCCTTTTACCTTATTATAATAACTTGATTAGAATCTGAAGTGAGCAAATGCACGATTAGCCTCAGCCATGCGGTGCATATCTTCCTTACGCTTATAAGCACCACCCTGGTTATTGAAAGCATCCATAATCTCAGATGCAAGCTTATCAGCCATACTCTTACCACCACGCTTACGTGCAAAGGCAATCATATTCTTCATTGAAACACTCTCCTTACGATCAGGGCGAATCTCTGTTGGTACCTGGAATGTAGCACCACCAATACGGCGGCTCTTTACCTCTACCTGCGGAGTGATGTTATCAAGAGCCTGCTTCCACACCTCAAGTGGAGACTTCTCCTCATCCTTCATCTTACCGCCTACAATATCAAGGGCTGCGTAGAAGATTTCGTATGAGGTATTCTTCTTACCATCATACATCAAGTGATTTACGAACTTTGACACCTTCTGATCATTGAACTTTGGATCTGGAAGGATTACACGCTTCTTTGGTTTTGCTTTTCTCATTTTTAATTTTAAACTTTAATTCTGCGGAGGCTGTCGTCTTTCGTTCTTCAACACCCTCTCTTGGGCATTTACTCAACCTTTGTGATTACAAATCTCCAGCAAAACTGTTTGTTTTTAGTTTCTTCTTTTAAAGTGCCTTGGAGCATCGACCATCACCGGCCGTTGCACCTCGGCTTTATGGATTGAAGTTTCTTTTGCTGCCTTTAGGCAACACAGATATTACTTCTTAGCTGCCTTTGGACGCTTAGCACCGTACTTAGAACGACGCTGTGTGCGATTGGCAACACCTGCGGTATCAAGAGTACCACGAACGATGTGATAACGTACACCAGGAAGGTCCTTAACACGACCACCACGAACGAGAACAATACTGTGCTCCTGCAAGTTGTGACCCTCTCCTGGGATGTAAGAGTTTACTTCCTTCTGGTTGGTCAAACGAACACGGGCAACCTTACGCATTGCCGAATTAGGCTTCTTAGGAGTTGTAGTGTAAACACGAACACAAACGCCACGACGCTGTGGACAATTGTCCAAAGCTGGAGACTTGCTCTTGTCTACAATGTCCTTTCTGCCTTTTCTTACTAATTGTGAAATAGTAGGCATGATTTTTCTTTTTTGTTGTTATATATTTATTTTGTTTATTTTCAATCCATTACACATGCAGACGAATGCTTCTTAAAGAATGCTATCCGCTCTGTGATTTCGGAGTGCAAAGGTACAAAGTTTCCTTTAAATGACCTAATAATAAGAAAAGGAATAAATTAGGAGAGCAACTCTATTAACAATAAATAACCTTTTACTTATTATTTAACATCGATTATCCAACACCTACAAGGGAGTTCATGATAATAACAAAAAGAACTATACCTGTTATGACTACATAAAGCCAGTCGCGCTGAATACTAAAATCAACCAACGAGAGCATGACACGCATTACTGGTGTAAGCATAAGGACAATAACTCCCAATTGTACCCAACCTACAGCTGAGAACGATAGAACCGACTTAAAGATTCCCTCAAACGTGGTATAACTAATATCTCCCTTACGGAATACACTATAATCGGGCAAGGTTGAATCAGAAGAAGTAACAAGATACCAAATACCTCCTATCAAGGCAATGAGACATGCTGTAAAGACTCCAATGCGCAAAGTATTGCCAATCAGAGCATTCATATTATTCTTTGAGTTTGAACTACTTTCCATTTCAGAACTTTCCTATTATACCATTATATATCATATTTAAAGCAGCCAACAAAATAGCCACAGCAAAAATCTTTCTCAATAGCCTTACATCTAAACGCTTCAGTAACTTTGCACCACTCATAGCACCGGCTAACACACCAACCATTATCGGAAAGGCAATACCTGGTTCAATATATCCACGCTGAAGATAAACAACAGCAGACGTTACTGCTGTAACACCAATCATAAAATTACTTGTAGTTGTACTTACCTTAAACGGGACTTTCATGCATCCATCCATTGCCAATACTTTTAATGCGCCACTACCAATACCTAATAGTCCAGATAAAGCACCAGCAAGAACCATTACAGAGAAACCTCCTGTTACATTGGTCAACTCATACTTCTGCTGTTTACCATCTTTAGTAGGATAAGAACCGAACAGTTTTAGTTTCATAGCCAACCGACTCCCTTTCACATCCACATAATCGATCTTCTGGCGAAACTGCAATGCTATAGTAAGGAGTAAGACCGCACCGAATACAATAGCTATGGCATTCGTCGGCATCCATAAAGCTACTGCGGCACCCAAGACAGCACCTATACTCGTTGCTATTTCAAGAAACATACCCAAACGAATGTTTGTCATACCTTCTTTTACATACGCACTCGCCGACCCCGAAGATGTCGCAATAGAAGCTACTAAAGCTGCCCCAATGGCATAATGAAAGTCAATGCCAAAACATAAGGTAAGAAGAGGAATAACAATAACACCTCCACCTAATCCAGTCAAGGAACCCAGCAAACCTGCACAATAGGCACCTAACAATAAAAGAATAGTAAATACAATAATACTCATTGAGATTTAATTTTGAATGCAAAAGTAAGCAAATACTTCGAAAGTAGATAGCCTCTTTTTTAAAATTAAGTTGAACCTTATCTAAAAACAAAGAAATACCATTGACAAATAGAAGCACATTTATCATTCTAAGGATCTAACATTCTCAAACACGCGAGCGCAATTACTGCCTAAAATATGTCTGGACCTCATCTATAATTATTAACTTTGCCGAAAAATAAGCAAACGATGGACAAAAGAACAAATGTAATTACCAAGAATCCTATTAATTTCATTGGAACACGATTTTTAAAACTGTATCTACTCATTGGATTCATCCTAAGAATTATCTTAATGTGGAATGTCCCCGAAGATTCTTCTTTCTCTTTCTGGGAGATAATCAGATTCTTAAGTGTTGGCTTCGTAACAGATATTTGTATGGCAATTTTGCTTGCCTTACCATTACAGATTATAAACCTTGGGCTAAATGAAGCTAAATATCATCGCGTCACAGGATGGATTATTGAACTTCTACTAGCTATCGCCTTTGCCTACGTATTATTCTTCCATACCATCTTCCACGAATACGGAGGCGGCGCACCAAAGATTGCACGAATATTTCTCGGATGGAAACTATTTAGTTTCTCCTTACGCTTTTTCATTCCAAGAACAAGAGAAACATGGCGTAAGGTTTCCCTCTATACAACTTGGGCTGTATATGTTTTCTTATTACTTTGCGTCACAGCAGGAGAATACATCTTCTGGGGAGAGTTTGGCGTAAGATATAATTTCATTGCAGTAGACTATCTCGTCTACACTCACGAAGTTATTGGGAACATCATGGAATCCTATTCTATTGTTCCGTTGATTGGCATTACATTACTCTTAACAGCTGCAATTATCTTCCTTCAATCGCGACATTACAAGCTAAAGGTTACTCATCTTTACAATGCGAAGAAGTTTCTTATACACCTTTCTATATATATGGTCTTAGCAATAAGCTCATATTTTATCTTACAAGGCACCCATGCTCTACAAAGTAACAATCAATACGTTACTCAACTTGAACAAAACGGAGCCTGCGACTTTGTCATTGCTTTCCAAAGTAACAAGTTAGAGTATGATAAGTTCTATACCATGTTACCCAAACAACAATGTGTGTCTCTGTATCGTCAACTAAGTGGACTTAATAATGAGGGAAAGAAGACGATTGGAGAGTCCCTTGCGCCACAACGCCCTAACATCGTCTTAATAACAGTAGAAAGCCTAAGTGCTGATTTCCTTACGCGATATGGAAATAAAGAGAACCTTACCCCACAACTTGACAAGCTCATGCAAGGGAGTATTGTCTTTGACAGTCTATACGCAGCAGGAAACAGAACTGTTAGAGGATTAGAAGCATTATCTCTTTGCATTCCACCGAGTGCAGGAGAAAGCATCATCAAGCGAAAGGCTAACCGAATGGAGAACTTATCAATAGGTCGTATCCTTGCCCACTTGGGGTACAAATCGCAATTCATCTATGGCGGAGATAGTTATTTCGATAACATGGGCGACTTCTTCAGTCATAATGGCTACGAAGTAATAGACCGAAAGGACATACCGAACAATCAAGTAACATTCGCAAACATTTGGGGTGTCTGTGATGAAGATATCTTCAACAAGAGCTTACAAGTATTCGATAAGAACTATCAGTCGAAGCATCCTTTCTTCGCACAGATTATGACCACGAGCAACCATCGCCCTTACACCTATCCCAGTGGCAGAATTAAAGTAGACGGTGACCCTAACACAAGAGAAGCCGCCGTGAAATATACAGACTACGCAATCGGTAAATTCATTAATGACGCCCGAAAGAAAGCATGGTTCCAGAATACCGTATTCATAGTTATTGCTGATCACTGTGCATCCAGTGCCGGGAAAACATCACTTCCTATAGACCGCTACCATATTCCATGCCTCGTCTATGCGCCAGCTATTCTCCAACCAAGAAAGATTGAAACTATATGCTCGCAGATTGATGTCATGCCTACCCTACTTTCTCTCCTCAAGTTACGTTGCACAGTAAGTTTCACAGGACAAGACATCCTCGCACCAACCTATCATCCCCGTGCATTCATGGCAACTTACCAAGACCTTGGGTATCTTGAAAGTAACCGACTAACTGTTTTATCTCCAGTCCGCAATATACGACAATACATCGTTCGTCCATTACACGATGGTACATTTGAAGAGCAACCTACAAAGCAGATGAATCAAGAACTCGTCCGCAAAGCGCAGGCTTACTACCAATACACAAACTTATACGTGAAAGCACAATAGCTTAATCAAAGTAGTGAACTTGTAACATGCCTACAAGCCCCTCTGAAACAGAAAGTCGCCCCCAACAATATGGAGGCGACTTTCAAGTATTTTAATCTTAAAGGAATTACTTATGCTTCAACCTTACCATTGCCGAATGGAGCGATGGTGCGTGGTCCCTGCTCTTTTGGTTCGTGGCGGTCAATCTTACCAAACTCTTTCTCGTAGCGTACTACATTATCCTGCAAAGCTGCAAGAAGACGAAGAGCATGCTCTGGAGCGATGATAACACGGCTCGTAACTGTAGCCTTTGGAACACCAGGAAGAAGTGTAGCAAAGTCGAGCACGAACTCTGAACTAGAGTGAGAGATTATCTGGAAGTTTGTATAAACACCACTAGCGATTTCTGGTGAGAGATCAATCTGCAACTGCTGTCCCTCTTGATTCTGATTGTTATTGTCCATTTTTATTAAAAGATTTAGATAAATAATCTGTTTGTATTGCTTGAATAATCCGAACAAGGCGAAGCGTTATCTACGACCTCTTTGCCCCATGCGGTCTAGCTTATGCAAAGGAAATACTAATTGGCAATTATTTTGCCTGCCTCGGGCTCCATCTTTCCATATCCAATCAGCGCTATAAGTCCCACGATAGCGATCAATACAAATGATAGCTGATAATGTGCAAGCGAATGAGGATTGGCAGAGGTGGATGCTACAAATCTCAATGCCAATGCACCTAGACCGATACCCAATCCGGAGGCGAGCTGAAGGGTAGTGCTGTAAAGCGTATTGGCTGAAGACATCATTTGTTGGGGTACGTCCATGTATGCCACCGTGTGAAGAGTGCTTAACTGTACCGAGCGGAAACAGCCCATCAAAAAGAGGCATATGATGATGGCGAAGACGGGTGAAGAGGCCTTGAACAGTGCGCAGGCAGCTGTTGACAGCGAAAGCAACAGTGCGTTAAGGAACAGGATATACTTGATGCGCCAATGATGCATCATCCATACGGTGAAAGGTTTGGTGGTGAGATTGCCCAGCATTAGCGAGAGTAGTAGCAAGCCGGAATGAAAGGCATTGAAATGTAGACCGTCTTGAAACAGTAACGGCAGCAGGAACGGGGCTGCACCGATAACCATCATCGACAGTGTGCCATAGATAATCGTTACCGAATAAGTGGGCACGCGCATTACGGAATAGTCTATCAGCGGCAATGAGGCGTGCAGCGAATGGCGTATACCGAAAGCAAAGAGTAGTATACAGAGAAACAGCAGAATGAGGGGGCGCACGAAACTGGAAGCGTTGTTTCCCAACAGTTCAAGGCTGTACATCATGCCCGAAAGCGACAAGGCACTCAACAAGAAGTCAGATATGTCTAATTTACCCCGCTGTCTGTCTCCCGGCTGTTTAGGAATATATCTTATTGCCAGGACAAAGACGAGTAGCCCTACCGGAACATTCAGGAAGAATATCCAGTGCCACGAGAAGTAAGTGGCAAGAAATCCGCCTATGGGAGGACCGACAACGGGTGCAATAAGCCCTGGAGTGGTTATCCATGCGATGGCATTCACCAAATCGCGCTTGTCGCAGTTTTTTAATACAGCCAATCGCCCTACGGGCACCATTAGTGATCCGGCCATGCCTTGTATGAAACGTACAAAGGCAAACTGCGTCAGACTGTTACAGAGAGAGCACAGGACGGACGTGCCGATAAATCCTAGAACTGCATAGGCGAACACCGAACGCGTGCCATACCTGTCGGCAATCCAACCGCTTACAGGGATAAATACCGCCAGCGAAATCATATAGGACGTAATCCCGATGCTCATCCTGCCACTTTCCACACCGAAGTCTAAGGCCATTAATGGCAGAGCTGTCACCAAGGCGGTCGAGTCAATGTATTCCATGAAGAAAGCCACAGCTACGAGAGCTATGACAATCCGTGAGATATACTTTTTCATTTCCTTGCCTCTTTGTAAATTGCAATGCAAAGGTAATACATTCATTGCACTTACCAAAATCTTAACGCAATAGTTTTACACCAACACACGGAACCAATCACAAACCAATAGGTCAAAATAAAGATTCAACCTTGTCTCCGCATCATTTATACCTATTATAATTACATTTCTAACCTATTCCAATTTAAATTAACCCTGTTCGCACTCTTTGTCTAATAGGTTTCTGCATTCTTTCTCACCAGTTCCCCATTTCTTTCTCATGCTTCTTGCGTCTTTTTTATCCGTATCTTTTATCAGGCTATCCTGATCAAATTTCAATTTCAGCGTAGTGAAAAAACAATTTCAGCATAGTGAAAGAACAATTTCAGCGTAGTGAAAATATTCTTTCACTATGCTGAAATTATAATTTAGTACGTATAAAAAAGCAGGGGAAACTTCTGCCGTAACTCCTATTGCCGATTTTTTTGCATACAGTTTACCAGTGCGAAACAACCCTTAACTAAGAAAAAGGGATTCACAGCATAATGCCATGAATCCCTCTTATATTGATGTAATGAATGTTCTGATTTAATCCTGCGTAGCTTCTGCTACTTCCTGATTAGCATAATCAATAACATTCTTCTTATTCGCTTCCATACGCTCGTGCTCTTCTTGAGAACCTACGATAATCTTCTGCCACTGGCGAAGACCAGTACCGGCAGGGATGAGGTGACCGCAAATTACGTTCTCCTTCATTCCCTCAAGTCTATCGCTCTTACCACGAATAGCAGCTTCGTTGAGAACCTTTGTGGTTTCCTGGAACGATGCAGCACTCATGAAGCTCTTTGTACCAAGGGCAGCACGCGTGATACCCTGTAGGATCTGAGTTGCCGTTGCTTGTACAGCATCACGAACCTGTACAACCTTGAGGTCGCGACGCTTCAAGCTTGAGTTCTCATCGCGTAACTTGCGTACAGATAGAATCTGACCTTTATAACAGTTCTCTGAGTCGCCCGGATCGGTAACAACCTTCTTACCCCAGATACGATCATTCTCTTCCGTAAAGTCGAGCTTATCAACCAATTCCTGCTCCAAGAATGTTGTATCTCCTGGGTCATCAATACGTACCTTACGCATCATCTGACGAACGATAATCTCAAAGTGCTTGTCATTGATCTTCACACCTTGAAGACGGTAAACATCCTGTACCTCATTTACAATATACTCCTGAACGGCTGTTGGTCCCATGATAGAAAGGATATCAGCTGGAGTGATAATACCATCTGACAATGGGGTACCAGCACGAACAGCATCATGCTCCTGTACCAGAATTTGCTTTGACAAGCTAACAAGATACTTGCGCTGCTCACCTGTCTTAGATGTTACGATGATCTCGCGATTACCACGCTTTACCTTACCCATTGTAACCTCACCATCGATTTCAGATACAACGGCTGGGTTAGATGGATTACGAGCCTCGAAGAGCTCAGTAACACGTGGAAGACCACCCGTAATATCACCGGCACCGCCAACAGAGCGTGGAATCTTAACGAGTGTCATACCCGTCTTGATTTCTGCACCGTCTTGGAGGATTTGCTCCAAGTGACCACCTACAGGGAGGTTATAAGTTCCGAGGATATCATTAGGTGAGTATTGTCCATCGGCACCTTTCTCTGCTCCGACCTTAACAACATCTACAGTTGGTACCTTTGCTTTATCACGTGAGTCTGTGATAATGCGCTCCGTCAAACCTGTTGCATCATCGGTCTCTGCCTTATAGGTTACACCTTCAACAACATCGTGTAGGCGAAGCACACCAGCATACTCACTAACGATAACAGCATTGAATGGATCCCACTTACAAATTAAATCGCCTTTCTGTACCTTATCGCCTGCCTTGAAGTAGAGAGAACTACCATAAGGAACGTTTTCAGTAAGTAATACGATACCTGTATTAGGATCAACAAAGCGGATTTCAGCCAATCGACTGACTACCATTTGGCACTCCTTGTCGTCATCATCAACGAATGGTACGGTACGAAGCTCGTCAAACTCGATCTTAGCTTCATTCTTAGCCGTGATAGTTGCGTTAGCTGCAGCGTTACCAGCGACACCACCGGCGTGGAACGTACGAAGTGTAAGCTGCGTACCAGGCTCACCAATAGCTTGGGCGGCAATAACACCGACAGCCTCACCCATCTGTACCATACGAGCGGTAGCGAGGTTACGACCGTAACACTTCTTACATACACCCTTCTTGCTCTCACAAGTAAGTACTGAGCGAATCTCAACCATCTCAATAGGAGAATCCTCGATAGCCTGTGCCTTTGCCTCAGTAATTTCTTCACCAGCTGCAACGATGATTTCACCAGTTGTTGGATTGATAACATCGTGAACTGACACACGACCTAAGATGCGTTCATATAGAGTTGCAATCGTCTCATCGCCACTCTTCAAGGCGCGACACTCAAGACCGCGGAGTGAACCACAATCCTCCTCACTAATGATAACATCATGAGAAACGTCAACAAGACGACGTGTCAAGTATCCAGCATCGGCTGTCTTCATAGCAGTATCAGCCAAACCCTTACGAGCACCGTGAGAAGCAATAAAGTACTCCAACACTGACATACCCTCCTTAAAGTTAGAGATGATAGGGTTCTCAATAATCTGTGCACCTTCAGCACCAGCCTTCTGCGGCTTAGCCATAAGACCACGCATACCAGCAAGCTGAGCAATCTGGTCAGAAGAACCACGGGCACCAGAGTCAAGCATCATATATACAGCGTTGAATCCCTGGTCGGCCTCAGTCATGTGCTTCATTACACTTGCCTTAAGGTTGTTGTTAACGTGCGTCCAGGCATCAATCACCTGGTTGTAACGCTCCTTATCTGTGATGAAACCCATTTCGTAGTTAGCCTTCACTTGATCCACCTCATCTTGACCCTTACCGACAATATCTGTCTTCTCTTCTGGAACGATGATATCGTCCAAGTTGAAAGATAGACCTGCTACGTATGCCATGTGATAACCGAGGTTCTTGATACCATCAAGGAACTCACAAGCACGTGCCATACCAACAGCTTTAATAACATCAGCAATAAGACCACGGAGGGACTTCTTTGAGATAATACCATTGAAGAAACCTATCTCGGTTGGGATAATCTGGTTGACGATAACACGACCAACAGAGGTTTCAACCATTCGCTTCTGTATCTTACCGTCTACAAGGTCGTCAACAACAACCTTTACTTGAGCATGAAGGTCGCACTTCTTCTCATTGTAAGCAATGATAGCCTCTTCCGAACCATAGAATGATAGACCTTCACCCTTAGCACCCGGACGAATCTTAGTAATATAGTAGAGACCAAGCACCATATCCTGTGAAGGAACGGTGATAGGTGCACCATTTGCAGGGTTAAGGATATTGTGGCTCTGAAGCATCAAAATCTGTGTCTCTAAGACTGCCTCATTACTCAATGGGAGGTGGACTGCCATCTGGTCACCATCGAAGTCGGCATTGAACGCTGTACATGCCAATGGGTGCAACTGAATAGCCTTACCCTCTATGAGCTTAGGCTGGAATGCCTGAATACCCAAACGGTGAAGTGTCGGCGCACGGTTCAACATGACAGGGTGTCCCTTCATCACATTCTCGAGGATATCCCAGATTACTGGCTCACGACGATCTACTATCTTCTTAGCACTCTTTACAGTCTTCACAATACCGCGCTCAATGAGCTTACGAATGATGAATGGTTTGTAAAGCTCTGCTGCCATCAACTTAGGAAGACCACACTCACCCATCTTCAACTCAGGACCAACAACGATTACGGAACGCGCAGAATAGTCGACACGCTTACCGAGGAGGTTCTGACGGAAACGTCCTTGCTTACCCTTCAATGAGTCAGAAAGTGACTTCAAAGGACGATTGCTCTCACTCTTTACAGCAGAAGACTTACGGCTGTTGTCGAAGAGAGAGTCAACAGCTTCCTGGAGCATACGCTTCTCGTTACGAAGAATTACCTCAGGAGCCTTAATCTCCATCAATCGCTTCAAACGATTGTTACGAATGATAACACGACGATAAAGATCGTTGAGGTCGGAAGTAGCGAAACGACCACCATCCAATGGTACCAATGGACGAAGTTCTGGTGGAGTAACAGGAATAATCTTCATGATCATCCACTCTGGCTTATTCACACCTATTGACTGACGGAAGCCTTCTACAACCTGCAAACGCTTCAATGCTTCTGTCTTACGCTGCTGACTTGAGTCGGTTGTGGCACGATCACGTAATTCGCCAGCAAGACGATCAAGATCAATACCAGTAAGTAAGTCATAGACTGCCTCTGCACCCATCTTAGCAATAAACTTACTTGGATCAGAATCATCTAGACGTTCATTACCCTCTGGGAGTTTGTTATCGAGGATATCAAGATATTCATCTTCAGAAAGAAGGTCGAACTTATGAGAACCATTCAAGTCCTCATCCGTATCGGCATTCTTCATACCCTCTACGACACCCGGCTGGATGACAACATACTTCTCATAGTAAATAACAGCATCTAACTTCTTGGTTGGCATACCGAGGAGGTAACCAATCTTGTTAGGAAGACTACGGAAATACCAAATATGAGCAACTGGGACAACTAACTCAATATGACCAGCACGCTCACGACGAACCTTCTTCTCTGTTACCTCAACACCACAACGATCACAAACAATACCCTTATAACGGATACGCTTGTACTTACCACAAGCACACTCATAATCCTTTGTAGGACCAAAGATACGCTCGCAGAATAGACCATCACGTTCTGGTTTATAGGTACGATAGTTAATGGTCTCTGGCTTGGTTACCTCACCAAAAGAATTTTCAAGGATTTCTTCAGGTGAAGCCAGTCCGATAGTAATCTTGCTGAAATTACTCTTTACTTTATTATCTTTCTTAAAAGCCATGTTTTACTTCTATTATGGGGTGTACGTATTAATCAAGTTTGATGCTTAGTCCGAGACCACGCAATTCGTGTAACAACACGTTAAGTGACTCTGGTATACCTGGTGTTGGCATTGGTTCGCCCTTAACGATAGCCTCATAAGCCTTAGAACGACCGACAACATCATCAGACTTGATTGTCAAAATCTCCTGAAGAACATGAGATGCACCGAAAGCCTCAATAGCCCAAACCTCCATCTCTCCGAAACGCTGACCACCAAATTGTGCTTTACCACCAAGTGGTTGTTGGGTAATCAGTGAGTACGGACCGATACTACGAGCGTGCATCTTATCCTCTACCATGTGACCGAGCTTCAAGAAGTAAGTGATACCAACAGTTGCTGGTTGATCAAACTTCTCACCGGTCTCACCATCATAGATATATGTAGAGCAAAGGTTAGGTAAGCCAGCCTTATCTGTCCACTCCTTCAAGTCTGAAAGTTTAGCACCATCAAAAATTGGAGTAGCGAACTTAACACCTAACTTACGACCTGCTGCACCAAGGATGGCCTCGAATATCTGACCAAGGTTCATACGAGATGGCACACCCATTGGGTTCAATACCAAGTCTACAGGACGACCATCCTCAAGGAATGGCATATCCTCGGTACGTACAACCTTAGAAACAATACCCTTGTTACCGTGACGACCAGCAAGTTTATCACCAACTTGAATCTTACGTTTCTTTGCTATGTAAACCTTAGCCATCTGAAGTACACCTGATGGGAGCTCATCGCCAATGGTAATAGCAAACTTCTTACGCTTCAATTCAGCATCCATCTGCTTATACTTGCGGATGAAGTTCATAATTAACTTCTGGATCAAGAGGTTGGTATGTTCGTCATCTGTCCAACCATTCGATTGGATTCCCTCATAATCAAGGTTCTTCAGAGCAGCAGCTGTAAACTTACTACCCTTTGTGATGATTTCTGCATCAGAATAATCTTTAACCCCCTCTGATATCTTATCTTCCGTCAACTCAAGTAACTTATCAACCAAAAGGTCTTTCAAGTCATTTACCTTTGCCTCTTGCTCTTCATCAATCTTAGCAAGAGTTACCTTATCTTGACGCTTACTCTCACGCGTCTTAATAGCACGTGCAAAGAGTTTCTTATCGATAACGACACCACTCAATGAAGGGTTAGCCTTCAGGGAAGAATCCTTCACATCGCCAGCCTTATCACCAAAGATAGCACGAAGGAGCTTCTCTTCAGGAGAAGGATCGCTCTCACCCTTAGGTGAAATCTTACCAATCATAATATCGCCTGGTTCTACACGAGCACCAACACGAATAATACCATTATCATCAAGATCCTTTGTTGCTTCTTCACTTACGTTAGGGATATCTGACGTAAACTCTTCTACACCACGCTTCGTCTCACGTACCTCAAGAGAATACTCATCAACATGTACAGAAGTCAATACGTCTTCACGTACCATACGCTCAGAGATAACGACAGCATCCTCATAGTTATAACCCTTCCAAGGCATGTAAGCAACAAGGAGGTTACGACCTAAGGCTAACTCGCCATTCTCTGTAGCATATCCTTCGGTAAGAATATCACCTTTCTTTACACGCTGTCCCTTATCACAAATAGGACGGAGGTCTACTACCATATTCTGGTTAGTACGACGGAACTTTGGAATGCGATATTCTTTTAATGCTGGTTCGAAACTTACGAACTCTTCATCTTCTGTACGATCGTAAAGGATACGGATAGTTGTTGCATCAACATATTCGATTACACCTTCACCTTCAGCCATAATCATCGTACGTGAATCCTCACATACCTGTTTCTCAAGACCTGTACCAACAATCGGAGCATCGTTATGAAGCAATGGAACAGCCTGACGCATCATGTTACATCCCATCAACGCACGGTGACCATCATCGTGCTCCAAGAAAGGAATAAGACCAGCAGACACAGAGGCAATCTGTTGTGGAGAGACATCTATCAAGTCAACAGAGTCTGGACTAACAACAGGATAATCTGCATCCTGACGACACTTTACGGTGTCACGAACGAATGTACCATCATCATTCAATGGTGCATTACCCTGTCCGATAATCTTGTCTTCTTCTTCTTCTGCTGTCAAGAATACAACATCCTTGTTATCCATATCAACCTTAGAGTCATGTACACGACGATAAGGTGTCACGATGAAACCAAGATCATTAATCTTAGCATACATACAAAGAGAAGATATCAAACCAATGTTAGGTCCTTCAGGAGACTCAATTGGACAAAGACGACCATAGTGAGTATAGTGAACGTCACGAACCTCAAAACCTGCACGCTCTCGGGAAAGTCCACCAGGACCTAACGCAGAAAGACGACGCTTATGTGTTACCTCTGCCAATGGGTTAGTCTGATCCATAAACTGGCTCAGAGGATTAGTACCAAAGAAAGAATTTATAACACTTGAAATTGTCTTCGCATTGATCAAATCAGTTGGCTGGAACACTTCACTATCACGAACATTCATACGTTCACGGATAGTACGGTTCATACGTGCAAGACCAATTGAGAATTGATTAGCCAATTGCTCACCGATGGTACGTACACGACGATTTGACAAGTGGTCAATATCATCAACGGTTGCATTTGAGTTGACTAGACTGATGAGATATTTGATAATCTCAACGATATCGTCTTTTGTCAACACGCGTGTGTCCATATCCGTATTCAGATTCAACTTCTTGTTGATACGATAGCGACCAACTTCACCGAGGTCATAACGCTTATCAGAGAAGAACAGATTTTGGAAAACTTCACGTGCACTTGCATCATCTGCTGCATCAGCGTTACGAAGCTGACGATAGATATAATTTACAGCTTCTATCTCTGAGTGACTAGGATCCTTTGCAAGTGTGTTGAAAATGATAGAATACTTATTTGCAGCATCCTCATCCTTATGAAGCAAGATTGTTGACACAGAACTATCAAGAATCTCATCAACGTTCTCCTCTGTAATGATTGTCTCACGTTCAACAACGACCTTATTACGTTCGATAGATACAACTTCACCTGTATCCTCATCTACGAAGTCTTCAGTCCACGTCTTCATAACGTTACCAGCAATCTTACGACCAATAGCAGCCTTCATATTCTTCTTATTAACCTTAATCTCCTCACAAAGATCAAAGATCTGAAGAATGTCACGATCAGACTCATAACCTATAGCACGTAACATCGTAGTTACAGGTAACTTCTTCTTACGATCAATATAAGCATACATGACATTGTTAATGTCTGTTGCAAATTCTATCCAAGAACCTTTAAATGGGATGATACGCGCACTATATAAGACCGTACCATTCGCATGAACACCCTGACCAAAGAATACACCTGGAGAACGATGTAACTGAGAAACAACGACACGCTCAGCACCATTGATAACAAAAGTACCATTGCTAGTCATGTATGGAATTGTACCCAAGAATACATCCTGAATAAATGTACCAAAATCCTCATGATCTGGATCTGTACAATACAGCTTCATCTTAGCCTTTAAAGGTACGCTATAGGTTAAGCCACGCTCAAGACATTCTTCAATAGTATATCTTGGTGGGTCAACATAGTAATCCAGGAACTCAAGGACGAAATTATTACGCGTGTCTGTAATAGGGAAGTTCTCTGCGAACACCTTATACAAACCGTCATTCTTGCGTTCCTCAGGCGGAGTGTCCAGCTGCAAGAAGTCACGGAAAGACTTCAATTGCACATCGAGGAAATCCGGATATGGATATGGATTTTTAACGCTGGCGAAATTTACTCTGGGTTTATTATCTAATGCCATAAACTGAAATTAAATATTCGAATATTTAAAGTCCACGACGGACTAAAAGCGTGATTAAATATCTCACGGATGTGCCAAAAGACACAAAAAGGTTAGGACTCACCTACTTGGTAAATCCTAACCAAATTATATTAAATATAAGAATGAAGTAAAATTACTTCAATTCTACCTTAGCACCTTCAGCCTCGATAGTCTTCTTCAAGTTCTCAGCTTCAGCCTTAGCCATACCCTCCTTCAAAGTAGAAGGAGCACCATCAACGAGATCTTTAGCTTCCTTCAAACCGAGACCACAAGCCTCCTTAACAGCCTTAACTACCTTAAGCTTATTAGCACCAGCTTCAACGAGAACTACGTCAAACTCTGACTTTTCCTCAGCACCACCAGCTGCACCACCAGCAGCAGGACCAGCAACAGCAACAGCTGCAGCTGCAGGCTCAATACCATACTCGTCCTTGAGGACAGTTGCCAACTCATTTACTTCCTTAACAGTAAGGTTTACTAACTCTTCTGCAATAGCTTTTACGTCTGCCATTTTATTCTAACTTTTTAATTTTTTGTTCTAAAAATAATATATCTTTGACTTTATTAGATTTCTTACTCAGCACGCTCACCTAAAGTCTTAAGTACACCATGAATAGTGCCAGCGCCTGACTGGAGAGCAGAAACAACGTTCTTGGCAGGAGATTGTAGCAATGCAACAACATCAGCAATAACTTCGTTCTTACTCTTGAGAGCTGCAAGTTCTTCGAGCTTATCTGCACCAATAAATAGAGTTTCCTCTACATAAGCTGCCTTTAGAGCAGGAATAGCTTCTTTCTTATACTCTTTCAACAGTTTAGCTGGTACATTTGCAGTATGAGCAAACATAACTGCAGTATTACCTTTCAAAGAACCATACAGTGGTTCAAAATCTACATCTGAAGCTTCAAAAGCCTTGTGAAGAAGAGTATTCTTCACTACGACCATATTGATCTCGCTCTTAAAGCACTTACGGCGAAGTGAACTTGTAGCCTCAGCGTTCAAACCAGTTACATCAACTAGATAGAAATGAGGGAAGTTCTTCAACTTCTCACCGAGTTCAGCGATAATTGTATCTTTTACTTCTTTCTTCATTGTACAAAACTTTTAGAGTTATTCAGCTGATTTAGGATCAATCTTGACACCCTTACTCATTGTGCTAGAAATAAAGATACTCTTGATATATGTACCTTTAGCAGCAGCAGGCTTCAGCTTGATAACGGTAGAGATAAACTCTTTCGCATTACCATAAATCTGCTCAGCAGTCATACTAACCTTGCCAATTGATGTGTGGATAATACCAGCCTTATCAACCTTAAAGTCAATCTTACCCTGCTTTACTTCCTTCACTGCCTTAGCAACATCCATTGTCACAGTACCACTCTTTGGGTTTGGCATCAATCCACGAGGACCAAGTACACGACCTAAAGGACCTAACTTACCCATGCATGATGGCATAGTGATGATGACATCAACATCAGTCCATCCACCCTTTATCTTCTCAACATATTCGTCGAGACCAACGTAATCAGCACCAGCTTCCTTAGCGGCAGCTTCCTGATCAGGAGTACAGAGACAGAGAACACGTGTCACCTTACCTGTACCATTTGGTAATGACACAACGCCACGAACCATTTGGTTAGCTTTACGTGGGTCAACACCAAGGCGAACATCAACATCTACAGAAGCATCAAACTTAGTTGTAGTAATTTCCTTAACCAACTTAGCTGCTTCAGCTAATGTGTATGCTTTCCCTGCTTCAACCTTCTCAGCGACTGATTTCTGATTTTTTGTCAGTTTACTCATTTTTACTTTTGAAGTTTAAATTATTTACCAGGGAAGTCCCCTTTTACAGTGATACCCATACTACGAGCAGTACCAGCAATCAGTTTCATCGCACTTTCTACTGTGAAGCAGTTAAGATCAGGCATCTTATCTTCTGCAATCGCCTTTATCTGCTCCCAAGTTACGGATGCAACCTTCTTGCGGTTTGGCTCACCAGATCCGCCTTTTACTTTAGCAGCCTCCATAAGCTGTACAGCAGCAGGAGGAGTCTTGATAATAAAGCTAAAAGACTTATCGTTGTAGTAAGTAATTACGACTGGAAGAACTTTACCAGCCTTGTCCTGGGTACGGGCGTTGAACTCCTTGCAGAATCCCATAATATTGATACCCTTAGAACCCAATGCAGGACCTACAGGGGGGGATGGATTTGCAGCGCCACCTTTAATCTGTAATTTGATTAATCCAGCTACTTCTTTAGCCATTTTCTTGTTAATATTAAAAATTAAACTATAAAAGACAAAATAGTATCCGTAACAATACTACTCTTCTTTTGCGACTTGCATAAAACTTAACTCCAATGGGTTTTGGCGACCAAAGATCATAACCATTACTTTCAACTTATGCTTCTCAGCATTCATCTCCTCGATGACACCATGGAAACCACTGAAAGGACCATCAGTAACCTTAACAGTCTCACCAACCTCATACGGAACATCCTGAACTTCATCAAGTTCTGTTTCTTCCACGTTACCAAGTAAACGATTAATATCTGCTTGGCGAACTGGAGAAGGCTCAGACATACCTCCGAGGAACCCCAATACATTAGGCATGAAACGTAACGTAGAAGCTACGTCTGGAGTCATGTTGGCTTGAACAAGCACGTAGCCAGGAAGACTTAGTTTCTCTTTGACAACGCGTTTGCCATTACGCAAAGTTGCGTGTTTCTCCATTGGCAATAAAACCTCGAAAACACGCTCAGCAAGCTTATCGTTCTGTCGTAGTTGAGCATCGATATATTCTTTTACCTTTGCCTCTTTACCACTGACAGCCCGAAGAACATACCATTTCTTTTCTGTATCAGCCATTTTCTAATGAATTAACTCGGATATACAAAATCCATCACATGTTGGAAAACAAAATCCATAGCAAACACTACCAATGCAATGACAAGGGAAGCAGATAAAACAACCATTGCACTATGTGTAAGCTGAGCACGCGATGGCCATGTAGTCTTATGCGCAAGTTCGTCGTAGCAAGCCTTGCAATAATTAACTATCTTCTTAAACATAAAATCTTCTCTTTTCGCACGGGTTGAAGGGCTCGAACCCTCGACACCTGGTTTTGGAGACCAGTGCTCTACCAACTGAGCTAAACCCGTAAATAAATTCCCGAGCCCGAAGACTCGGGAACTATTTATGATGTAAATCTACGACTTACTTAATATCATCGAGGATTGCTGTAATCTGACCAGAACCTACTGTACGACCACCCTCACGGATAGCAAAACGAAGACCCTCGTTCAAAGCAACCTTGTAGATCAACTCTACTTCGATTTCAACGTTATCACCAGGCATTACCATCTCAACACCCTCTGGCAACTTGATTTCACCAGTACAATCCATTGTACGGAGGTAGAACTGTGGACGATACTTGTTACCGAATGGTGTGTGACGACCACCCTCTTCTTTCTTCAATACATAGATAGATGCCTTGAAGTGATCGTGAGGAGTAATAGCTCCTGGGTGTACAACAACCATACCACGCTTAACTTCAGCCTTATCAATACCACGGAGAAGAAGACCTACGTTATCACCAGCCTGACCTTGTGCGAGGTTCTTACGGAACATCTCAACACCAGTGATTACAGACTTCTTGTCCTCACCAAGACCGAGCAACTGAACCTCATCGCCTACCTTACATACACCAGTCTCAATACGACCAGTAGCAACAGTACCACGACCTGTGATAGAGAATACATCCTCAACAGGCATCAAGAAAGGCTTATCAACCTCACGCTCTGGCTCTTGAATCCAAGTATCAACAGTGTCCATGAGCTGCATTACAGAGTCAACCCACTTCTCTACACCGTTCAAAGCACCAAGTGCAGAACCACGGATAATTGGAGTATCCTCTTCATAACCATACTGCTCAAGGATTTCGCGAACCTCCATTTCAACGAGGTCAAGCATCTCCTCGTCGTCAACCATATCACACTTATTCAAGAAAACAACCAAACGAGGTACGTTTACCTGACGAGCGAGCAATACGTGCTCACGAGTCTGTGGCATAGGACCATCAGTAGCAGCTACAACCAAGATAGCACCATCCATCTGTGCAGCACCAGTAACCATGTTCTTTACATAGTCAGCGTGACCTGGACAGTCTACGTGTGCATAGTGACGTTTAGCTGTTTCGTACTCAATATGAGCAGAGTTAATGGTGATACCACGCTCTTTCTCTTCAGGAGCATTATCAATCTGATCGAAAGACTTAACATCCTCAGAACCAAAGCCCTTCTCATGAAGAACCTTTGAGATTGCTGCAGTAAGAGTGGTCTTACCGTGGTCAACGTGACCAATAGTACCAATGTTTACATGCGGTTTGGTACGCACGAATTCTTCTTTAGCCATAGCTTTTCTTATTTAATATTAAATGAATAATCTGCGTTTTTGTTATACTCACTTAGAAAAATATAGTAGAGCTGTAACTGAGAGTTGAACTCAGGACCTCTTCCTTACCAAGGAAGTGCTCTACCACTGAGCTATTACAGCAAAACCATAGAGCGGAAAACGGGGCTCAAACCCGCGACCCCCAGCTTGGAAGGCTAGTGCTCTATCAACTGAGCTATTTCCGCAAATAACATTTGAGTGGGTAGTGATGGATTCGAACCACCGAAGCTAGAAGCAGCAGATTTACAGTCTGCCCCATTTGGCCACTCTGGAAACTACCCTTATATCAAATGCTTTCTCTTTTCAAGAAGAGCCTCTTGTCGGATTCGAACCAACGACCCCGAGATTACAAATCACGTGCTCTGGCCAACTGAGCTAAAGAGGCATACTTTGCAGCCAAAGGCTACTTGTAGTAAAACGGCTGCAAAGGTAATAATTTATTTTCAATCTCCAAAACTTTTAGAAGATATTTTCAACGTTTTCTTTGCTTTTCCTTGAACTTGGTAAGCTGAACCTTCATTGCATCTACACACTCATCAACTCCTTCTTCAAAAGTATCGAATGTCTTCTCTACAAAAAGCGTTGTACCTGGCACAACGACTGATATACTTGTAGTTTTATTTAATGCAGTAGCAGGTTTCTCTACCTTTAATTGCACCTCAACTTTCTGAATGTCTTCGTAAGACTTTTCTAATTTCTCGACCTTCTTAGTGATAAAGGCTTGTAACTTCTCGGTAGTGTCAAAGTGAATTGACTGAATCTTAATTTCCATAGGTACCTCCATTTTTAAAAGGTTACGCCCTTGGATGGGCATTATTATAGACTTTCTTTAACTGCTCAAAGGTTGTATGAGTATATATCTCTGTTGTTGATAAACTCTCATGCCCAAGCAGTTTTTTTACACTTTCCAACCCTGCATCATGATTGAGCATTGCTGTAGCAAACGTATGGCGGAGCACATGTGGAGAACGTTTCTTCAGTGTTGACACCTTAGAAAGGTTTATTTTTACCATCCGCCTCACCTGTCCATCTGTCACCCTTTTTCCTTTCTCCGTTCGGAAGAAAGCAACGGATTCGCTCTCTGTCTCTATATCTCGTTGCTGCTGATAGGCAGTGAGCGTTTTTAATAATTCGTCTCCAAAGGGTATGATGCGTTGTTTGTCTCTCTTTCCCGTGACTTTTATTTCACAGTTAATATAGTCAACATCCTTGTCATTCAGACCTATTAACTCAGAAATACGAACTCCTGTTTCATAGAAAGTTACAATAATTGTACGTGCAAGTACATCTTTATAACTATCTGTCCACATTCTCTCATCTAAAAGTTGGTCCATTTCTGACTCCTTGAGGAATTGTGGAAGAGGTCTCTTTCTCTTTGGTCCTTGAATCCCATGAACGGGATCTTTCACAACAAGATTACGTCGGAGAGCATAGCGATAAAATGACCTTAGCGCACTAAGCCTTCTATTGACAGAAGAGGCTGCATTGCCTTTATCCATCATATATTCCATCCAACGCCTGACAATATCGGAATCTACAGACTCCCAAGAGAGCTGCTGATCAAGTCCTTGAAAAAATCGTTCAAACTCTTTTAAGTCGTCCCGATAATGCTTTACAGTTGCTGGAGAATAATTTCTCTCTAACTTCAAGTAATCCAAGAACAAATCTTTCATCGGCACATTGTCAAATCATTTATTGGCAACGAATTTACGGAATTAATTCTAAACTACCAAATTCCTTAAGAAGATTTTACTCTTCTGCGTTACGAAGCTGCTGTACATAAACGGCATGCTCCATCTTCAAGCGCTTCTTTACAGAAGGTTTGTCAAACTGCTGACGAGCACGTAGCTCTTTTACAACACCTGTTTTTTCAAACTTTCTCTTGAACTTCTTAAGAGCGCGCTCAATGTTCTCGCCGTCCTTTACTGGTACAATAATCATGCTTTTTGTTTTTATTAATTTAATTGTTATACATGTACAAAAGGGCTATAACACCACTTTAGTGGCTGCAAAGTTACACTTTATTCTCCTAACTTCCAAACATTTGTAGACTTTCTTAGTACATTTGTCTTTGGGTATAATCACCAAATCTACTTATTCATTATTGATTTTCAACTATAGAAACCCAAAACTCTAACAAGTTTCCCTGCCCTTTTAAGAACTTTACCAGCCTATTATCTTACAGGAAAGCCTGTATTGAAGAAATAATAAAACAACTCTTTAGGTTCATATAAAACACTAATTTACTTTTCATTTTAGTTGCTGTCACTTTTAATATTTTACATAACCAACTATTTATCAGTAAATTATACACACAAAGAGAATGACAGGAATGACAGGAAAATAATTTTCGTTATTATAACCAGACAAACATATATCATCATAAACAAAGGGAATGGAAAGGCTACGAGAAACTATTCAGTGCATAACGAGACTCTGACTTATTAGTGACAGACAAGAGTCTATACTTCAAGAGACGCCCTTCTTGATATAAAAAGGGCGTCTCTTGCACTCAAAGGAAGGCTCTTGTCAAACATTATTTATAACGACCTCACACGCAGCAGAACTATACTATACCTGTTAAAAGCCATTGACGATCCTTATAAGCTCTCGAGAACTACACTTTAAGAATGTATAATATGAAGTTATTTTTTATAACTTTTAGATAGAACGAGTTGCCTCTTCTAACCATTTTCGCTCATGTCCTGCCAAATATGGAGACAGACTCTCAAAGACACGACGATGATAGTTATTAATCCACAGACGCTCTTCCTCCGTCAACAGGTCTAACACTATGGGCGTTGTATCAATGGGGGCAAGAGTAAGTGTCTCGAACTTCAAGAAATCACCAAAGTCTGTTGTCTCTGCTGGAACAATAAGTAAAGTATTCTCTATGCGCACACCGAACTTCCCTTCAAGATAGAGTCCTGGTTCGTTTGTAACGGTCATACCAGCTTGTAAAGGAGCCGGTCTCCATTCCATACGAATCTGATGTGGTCCCTCATGAACATTCAAGTAACTTCCAACCCCATGTCCTGTACCATGGAGATAATTGTAACCTTCACGCCACATGGGTTCTCGTGCAATGGCGTCAATCTGTGAACCGCATGCACCAGAGGGGAACCGACACAAGTCAAGTTGGATATGCCCCTTGAGAACTAACGTATAGACTCGGCGTTGCTCGTCCGTCAGTTCTCCCAAAGCAATGGTTCTTGTGATGTCGGTTGTACCATCTTCATATTGCGCCCCACTATCAATAAGGACAAAGCCATGGGATTCTATAGGTATATCCGTCTCTGGAGTTGCCTCATAATGCACAATTGCTCCATGCGCTTCATAGCCTACAATCGTATCAAATGATATTCCTTTAAAGTGTTGCTGTTCGGCGCGAAGAGCCTCCAAGCGGTCTGCTAATGTTATTTCAGTTTGTCCACCAGCCTCAACAGCACCTTTAATCCATGCTAAAAACTTAACCATCGCAACACCATCGCGCAACATGACTGCACGGAAACCATCTTGCTCCACCTTATTCTTTATGGCTTTCATCATCGGAATTGGAGATGTCCCCACATGTATTTTATCACTATCTACGGCTGTTGACAAGGTATAATTAGTAGAATGGACATCTATCAAAAGTGACTTTCCTGTATATTTCTTCAATCCATTCTCTACTGATTCGTATTCTTCCACATCAATATTCTCTGTAGAAAGATACTCACTGACATCCTCCGACAACTTTTCTCTATTAATATATAAGGTGGCATTATTAGAGGAAATCAGAAGATAAGACACAAACACGGGATTACAATGAACATCACTTCCACGCAGATTCAACACCCAAGCAATCTCATCCAAAGCGGTAACTAAGAGTCCGTCTGCACCTTGTTTAACTAAACTTTCACGTATTCGACACAGTTTACTCTCTGTCGTCTCACCAGCATACTTCAATGGATGAAGACATACTTTATTATTAGGAATGACAGGTCGGTCAGTCCATAGTACATCCATCGGATCATCTGTACAACGCACCAACATGTTCCCTTTTGTCGCCAAACTTTGTTTCAAATCAGCAACATCAGCATACGTATTGACACTTCCATCTACTCCTACGATGGGGTTTTCGTATTCCGCCAACTCACTTGCTAACCATTCACTAATTGAAGGTGTACCCGCCATACGCTCTTTCATCAACTGATATTCACTCCCCGCAAGTTCCTTTGCAGCTGCAATGAAATAACGAGAATCCGTCCATAAGGCAGCATGCTGTAATGTGACAACTGCCGTCCCTGCTGATCCGCTGAAACCTGATATCCATTCGCGAGTCTTCCAATGATCGGCTACATATTCACTATTATGTGGGTCACTACTGGGGAAAATGAAAGCAGTAAGCGCATTCTCCTTCATCCATCTACGAAGTGCAACAAGGCGTTCATTGATTGTTTGCATAATATTTATAGGGTTAGAGGTTAAAAAACAATCATAGAAAAGACTATCTCTTCCGTTTCGACCGCTAAGTTAATCAATAATTCCAAAACATACAAATCAAGAATAAAAAGAAATATCTATAAATGCAAAACCTATCTTACAAAGGCTTACTATTTTATAATTAATAACACAAATAATTATTCCTTTTTCTTCTCACATACTCTTTTTTTATTAACTTTGCGGTATCGAACAAAAGGGAAAATATACTTTTAAAATAAAATATTTATTATGAATTACTTAACAAACGAGAAACTTGTTATCGTCGGTGCAGGCGGTATGATTGGTTCAAACATGGTTCAGACCGCTCTTACACTCGGTCTTACTCCTAACATCTGTCTATATGATATCTATGAGCCAGGCGTTCATGGTGTATTCGATGAGATGGAGCAGTGTGCTTTCCCTGGTGCTAACCTTTCTTACACCGTTGACCCTGCAGAGGCTTTCACTGGTGCTAAGTACATCATCTCTTCTGGTGGTGCTCCTCGTAAAGAGGGTATGACACGTGAGGACTTGTTGAAGGGTAACTGCAAAATCGCAGCTGACTTCGGTGAGAACATCAAGAAGTACTGCCCAGACGTAAAGCACGTTGTTGTTATCTTCAATCCTGCTGACGTTACTGCATTGACAGCTCTTATCCACTCTGGTTTGAAGCCAAATCAGTTGACATCACTCGCTGCCCTCGATTCTACTCGTCTACAGCAGGCTTTGGCTCATGAGTTCGGTGTACAGCAGGATAAGGTTACTGGTGCACACACATACGGTGGTCACGGTGAGCAGATGGCTGTATTTGCTTCTCAGGTTAAGGTTGATGGCAAGCCATTGTCAGAGATGGGTCTTTCTGCAGAGCGTTGGGAAGAGATTAAGCATCACACCGTACAGGGCGGTTCAAACATCATCAAGCTTCGTGGCCGTAGCTCATTCCAAAGCCCAGCTTACAACGCTGTTAAGATGATTGAGGCTGCTATGGGTGGGGAGAAGTTCACCTTGCCTGCAGGTTGCTACGTTAACGATGAGAAGCTCGGCTTCAAGAACGTTATGATGGCTATGCCTACAACTATCGACGCTACTGGTGTTCACTACACTGAGCCAACAGGTACTCCAGAGGAGATGGCTTCTCTTCAGGCTTCTTACGAGCACCTCTGCAAGATGCGTGAGGAAATCATTAGCCTCGACATCGTACCAGCTGTTGCTGAATGGAAGAAAGACAATGCGAATTTGTAAGCAAGTTGACGAGTTGACAAATGAAACATGTTGACGAGTAAAAGTAACTATTATAAATAGTAAATGATAAAAGGCAACCAATATCTATTGGTTGCCTTTCTTTTTATCTATATCTTACTACTTCTCAAAACTATGGAAGAAGCTCGGGTTGCCCTTTACATTTATAATAGGACCAGCGACTTCCTTTGTATCTGGATTATATGTATAGAAACCAGTAGCTTTCTTGTTGGCACTACCAAAAACTATCAAGTTCTTGTGCTTTGCGACAGCAATACCTTGAGGATTGGAAACCTCCATACCTTTTATAACCGCCACAGTTTTCTGCTTCAGGTCAATGACAACCGGAACATTGGTAAGACTAACATAAGGTTTCTTCAGTCCGTTAGGATCAAGACCAAAAGAGTTAGCATAGGCATAAGCCTGTCCATCGCCACCGTAGAGTATCGTTGCCAAGAACTCTGCATGCTTGGTCGCCAGACCGGCAACTTCTGTCTTGTCAAGGCGGATACAGTAATTAGGATCGATATCCGTCGAACCGTTCTTTATACGCACAATACCACCGTTGAGTCCTGGAATGAAACCAAACGAACCGATACAATTGATGTAAATATCTTTATTCTCATCCATAAAGATAGAGCCCGGATCAATTGGACGTGTAGCAAAACACATTCCCAAAGACTGATTAACGATGTGTTTCTCCACCTTATCCGTCTTCACATCAATCATAGCAAACTCTATGTTGTTACGTGTTGGCATATATTGTGCGTTCATTTGATTCAATCCAACAAAGAGTTTCCCATCACGAATAATCATCGCAGCTGGTGCAACTTTTGTATCTGACTGTTTCAGATTATTGAGGTCGATATCAGTAATCTTTGTCATGGTTGTAGGGTTGAATGCCATCACTATACCAAGACCTTGCAGGCTAACATACGCTTTTTCCTTACTTACCTCAACAATATTACATGCTGATGCACCCGCGGGAATAGCCAATGCACCCTCTTTCTTCCATGTGCCATCTCCCAAAATTCGATAACGACTAACCTCCGCCTTCGTATTTCCCATATAATCAGGGAAGGTATAAATATTGCCCGACTCTGTTACAATTGGCGTAGAACCAAAACCGCAAGGAATACCGTTCTTATTGTCGTATGTTCCTGGTAAGAAACTTGGCAATGCTTGCAAATAAACATTACCACTATTACCATCAGGATTGGTGATACCCGTTGCAAAGACAACACCGTGGAACTCCTTTTCACCTGGAGTAGGCTTAGGAGCTGGCATTGGGTCATCATTACTGCTACACGCACTAAACAAAGCTGCTAAGACAACAGCAGAAAGAATTGATTTAAGCTTTTTCATTGTTTCATTATTTATTGTAGAAATATTATATAAACCATGCCTTTAAGAGGTATTAAGCAATAACTAAAAAACTGACGAGCTTTTTCTTGTATGTTCGAGAGCTTCAGAAAACTTACCCCTCCAGGCTTTCTATTATTTTATTTGAATAGATATCTAACCTTAAGCCCTATGTATCTGCCGGGTAAGGGGCGATTAAATTCAGATACAACACGCCGATCTGTTAAGTTCTTCACCTTGAACGTCAATGTCCATTGGTCATTCTTAAAGCTATGTTCAATGGCTGCATCCATTGTCAAAGCAGATGGAATCTTCTTATCTTGATATCTACTTACCTCGAAATCATAGAAATACTTATGCACGTATGAGGCATCAAAGAGCAGGCGTGTGTTCTGTTCTTTACCACCAAAGAGGTTCTCTTTATGAAGTTCAGCACCAAAGTTTGCCAATAGATAAGGTACGTTTGGAATACGCTTGTTATACGTTGGGTTCTCAACCGCTGTACCTGGTGTTAGCTTTCGCACGTCACGAAGATCTTGATAGGTTGCATTGGCATAAAGATAAAGTAGTGGACAAACATCTCCTTTTGCATCAAGTTCTATTCCTCTCGTACGCACACTACCGAAGTTACGATAACGTGCCATGGTAGGAATCATATCTGGGGTAAACCTTATCATATCTTTTAATTGATTATAAAAAACATTCAATTCTATCTCAACCAACCCACCTCTTTGCTGCAAATGACGATAGAGCATACCCACATTCACACCAGAAGTACGCTCTGGCTTCAATGCAGGTGATGCCAAAATAGAATATCCGTTACCAATGAGTTCTTCACTGGTTGGAATTCTAACCTCTGAATTGAACGAGGCTTTCAACATCAAGTCATTCGTAAACTTATAGCGCATTGCATCACTGAAACCTACGTATGACTTGGACACCTTGACGGGTTCTGGAGAGCTCACAGAATATACGTCAATACTACGGGAGCGTGAAGAGAAAAGGAAGTTCTTGAATGTAAAAGCATTTTGGAATTTCCCATTAAAGAGCGTCAAATCGTATGACCAACCTATGGTAAGCGTCTTCATCTTACTTGGGAAGTTTGAGCGGAACCCCAAGGCTTTATCCATTAGGGAATCAGAAGGATGTAATGAGTTTTGATCAAAATAGATATTCAAATTGAGTCCATGGTGCTCATCAATGGTATAGCCCATATTTAACTTTGAAGTCAACTCATTAGATCGATTCCTTCCATCAGATGGAAAGTTATTCTGCTCACCACCAAACGGAGAGACTGGAGGCAACTTGTTCCCATCCCAATCATAACGATTCATAGCCTTATCACGCAATCCATACTTGCCAATAACGTACCCTATTTCAAAATCGAAGTCGAGTCCGTCTACAAAAAAGTTCTTACGTTTCAGCGTCAAAGCCGTTACTCCACTGATAGAATGGTTATACGCCTCACGCACATCAAGGTCTATACCTTGTATCTCTTGCCGTGTCTTGAGGAAGATAAGCTCCCACTTCATCTCATCAAACCACCATTTAGTAGCTTTGAGGGACATGCCAGCCATGATCTTATTGAACTGGTCGTGATCTCTCTTCACCTCTCTTCCATCAAGGTTAGCCAATTTCATCTTGTAATCGTTCTTTGCAAATGAAAAAGCACCGCCTATTCCAAACTGCAATCCACTCTTACGATCAGTCCGCTTAAACACCGTTGAGACTTGATGTGTATTGAAAGAACCCACTTCATAGGTAAAGTCAAAATAGACAGGAGGGTATTCCTTGGTCACAACATTCACTGCTCCGCCCAATGCCGAGCCACCGAATTTGTAAGGGACAATACCTTTGTAGACTTCTATACGCTCTATCATATTCGTCGGAATATCATTCAATGCAACGAAGTTACTCAATTGAGACATCGGTGTTTCATCAACATACATACCCATGCGCTTGCCTTCCAAGCCTCGAAGTGATATACGTGAAGCACTGCCCAAACCACCAGTATTACGAATCGTAACACCAACCGTACGAGCAAGAACATCATTGATATTAGATGCTGTACCCTGTAATTGTCGCTGTCCAATGACAGATACAGGCATTGCTGACTCCTTCAACTTTCGAATTTCACTGCGTGCTGTCACAGTAACTTCTTTCATCTCTAAGGTTGTATCACGCTTAACAACGTCCTGCGCATAGCATGTAAGCAGGCTAAGGCTCGAAAGCAATATTAAACAAAATGCTTTCTTATACAACAAATAAACATTAGAAGCTACTTCTCCTATAGGTTTCCTTCTCCGTCTCTCCATGTGGATTATAGATTAAGGACTTATTGGTAACGTTGATTTAAGTCCTTACTGTTAAACTAAAATGTAATCAAAATAACGTTGCAAAGATAGAGAATAACAAAATATAAGACAATACCTAAAAGTAAGTAAATAGGTTGACAAAGGGACAGTTAAACAAGTTGACAAGCTGAATGATAGAATATCTCAAAATAAAGAGAGGCTTACCTTCATTTCAAAAGAGCATCCCTTCAATATGAGAAAAGCCTTTCTTCATATCAAGGAAACGCCTTATTCAAATAGAGGTAGCAGTCTACTCATATACTATAAACTAAATTTCTGTTACATAAAAAGGAACGTATTAAAGGATAAACACACCTTTAATACGTTCCTTTCTTTAATTATATTGCTCTCGAAAGAGAACTATATCTTTCTTATTCTTTACTTCTTCCTGAACTTCTCTGCCTGACTCTGAATCAAAGCTGTGTCTTCGAAGTAATTGATCTGCATAGCTGCACGAACTTCATCCATCGTCTTTGCAGCTACCTCACGAGCCTCAACGGATCCCTTTCTCAAGATGTTATAAATCTCTGGAATATCTTGCTCGTATTCATGGCGACGAGCACGAATGGGGTCAAGTATCTTATTGAGCACATTATTCAAGAGCTTCTTACACTTCATATCACCGATGCCACCAGCTGTATAAGCAGCTTTCAGTTCGTCAAGGTTATGGAACTCTGGCCAGAACTCCGCAAAATCTTCATCGGTTGAGAAAGCATCAAGGTAGGTAAACACAGCGTTACCCTCAACATGACCGGGGTCGGAGACATTCAAGTGAGTTGGGTCGGTGTACATTGTCTTCACCTTCTTCCATACAGTATCAGCATCATCTGACAGGTAGATACAATTACCCAAGCTCTTACTCATCTTCTCTTTTCCATCCGTTCCAGGCAAGCGACGAGCCGTTGCATTCTCTGGTAACATGATGTTTGGTTCGACTAATACGGGTGTATAAAGCTGATTGAAACGACGTACAATCTCGCGTGTCACCTCAATCATTGGCTCTTGATCTTCACCCGCAGGAACGGTAGTTGCCTTGAAAGCTGCTATATCGGCTGCCTGTGAAACAGGGTACGCAAAGAAGCCCATTGGGATGTTTGCTTCAAAGTTACGCATCTTGATTTCAGTCTTCACAGTAGGGTTACGCTGCACACGACTTACACTGATAAGATTCATAAAGAACATTGTCAATTCTGCCAATTCTGGTATCTGACTCTGAATATAGAGCGTACATTTCTCTGGACTAAGCCCTGCAGAAAGATAATCCAAAGCCACTTCAATGATGTTCTGGCGAATCTTCTCTGGGTTATCAGCATTATCCGTCAAGGCTTGCACATCAGCCATGAATACAAACATTCTATCATAGTCACCTTGGTTTTGTAGCTCCACACGACGGCGAAGTGAACCCACATAGTGACCAAGATGCAACTTACCTGTTGGGCGGTCACCAGTCAATATAATCTTTCCCATGTATCTTTTATTTGTATTTACGTTATTAATAGAGGCGCTGCAAAGCGTTATTGTCGATGTTCCTCTTCGACAGCTGCAGTATCAGCTTGCTGTTTCTCTTCCTTTGGCGCAGGGGTTGCTTCTTCCTCTGGCTCCTCTGGTTCTGGTGCTGTGACAACTGTATCAACAACAGGAGGAGCAGTGTTCTGGACTGGCGCTTCATAAGGAATCGTATCGACAGACAGGCTATCCGATGCAACTGCCGCTGGTGGTGTTGGACGGAAAGCGACATAAGCACCAAATCCTATTGCTAATACAACTAAACCAATCAAGATACCCCATAAGATGGCATGATTGTTCTTCGTGTTTGTATGAGCCGGTTGTGGAACTTGTGCATTAACTTGATTCTGTGGTTGATACTGCTGTCCTGCACTAATAAGAGGTAATGTTACCTCCATCGTTCCATGACAATGAGGGCACTGACATTCGATTGTCTGCCCCTCATTAGCTTCCACTATAAATTGTGTACCACAATTATCACATGTTATCTGATACTTCATCTATTCGATTTCTATCATTAACCAAGTACTTCTATAGCCTTGCGCATACGTTTCAAGGTTTCCGCTTTGCCAAGGAAAGCAGAAATATCAAACATGCCAGGTCCCTTACCAATGCCAACCAATGTTAATCGGAAAGCATTCATTATATCGCCAAGTTTATAGCCTTTATCCTCTACCCATTTCATAACGACAGGTTCCTGACCTTCGATAGAGAAGTCGTCTATACCTTCAAGCACCTCTGCCAATTCAGTCATCTGCTGTGCTGAATATTCCTTCCAACGCTTCTTAACCGTCTTCTCATCGTAACTTGTTGGAGCAATAAAGAAGAAAGAACAAAGTTCCCAAAGCTCTTTCACGAAACTAACACGATCCTTCATCATGTGAACAACCTGTCTTACTTGTTCCATACTAGCTTCAACACCATTATTAGCAACGATAGGTGCAAAGAGTTCTGCTATCTCGTCATCACTCTTACGGAGGATGTACTCATGATTGAACCATATACCCTTTTGATAATCAAATTTAGCTCCGCTCTTTGAACATTTCGTTATATCGAATGCTTTTACTAACTCATCAAGAGAGAAGAGTTCCTGTTCGGTTCCTGGATTCCAACCTAACAATGCTAAGAAGTTTACCACTGCCTCTGGGAAATATCCACTCTCACGATAACCCGAGCTAACCTCTCCTGTCTTAGGATCATGCCACTCTAATGGGAACACGGGGAAGCCTAAACGATCACCATCACGCTTGCTTAACTTTCCCTTTCCTTCTGGTTTCAATAACAATGGAAGGTGTGCGAAACGTGGCATACTATCCTCCCAACCAAAGGCACGATAGAGCAATACATGCAAAGGAGCACTTGGCAACCACTCTTCACCACGGATCACATGAGAGATTTCCATTAAGTGGTCATCAACGATGTTAGCAAGGTGGTAAGTAGGCAACTCGTCTGCACTCTTATACAAGACCTTATCATCAAGGATATCACTCTTAATGCAGACATCGCCACGAATCATATCACTGACATGAACCTCCTCACCAGGCTCTATCTTAAAGCGAACAACATACTGTTGACCATCGTCTATCAAGCTATCAACCTCTTCTTTCGGCATGGTCAAAGAGTTACGCATCTGAAGACGAGTATGTGCATCGTATTGGAAGTTCTGAATCTCCTTGCGCTTAGCATCTAACTCCTCAGGAGTATCAAAGGCAATGTATGCTTTACCAGCCTCTAACAACTGATTAACATACTTCTTATAGATATCACGACGCTCACTCTGTCGATAAGGACCATGCTCACCTCCAAAGCTAACGCCCTCATCAAACTCTATTCCTAACCATTTAAACGAATCAAGGATATATTCTTCAGCCCCTGGAACAAAGCGATTAGAGTCTGTATCCTCTATACGGAAGATGAGTTTACCGCCATGCTGACGTGCGAAAAGATAATTATACAATGCTGTACGTACACCACCAATATGCAATGCGCCCGTTGGACTAGGTGCAAAACGTACTCTTACATTTCTCTCTGCCATTGTCTTAAATATTATTTTTCCTGCAAAATTAATGCTTTTTTTTGAGTATACGCCATATTTTTAGTATTTTCGCAAGTGCTTAGAAGTTAATAGAAAGTATATAGAAATATGATAAGATTCAGAAATATCAAAAGCCACTATTGGCGTAATATGGCTTCAAGAACGGCTTTGGTCATCGTTGCTGTGGTGATGATAGTGCTTTTCTTACCACGAACGAGGGGTAAACTCTTCCATTATGATGAGGGGAAACCATGGATGTATGGACAATTAATTGCCAAATTCGACTTCCCTATCTTCAAGACCGATGAAGCATTAAAGGCGGAACGTGACTCCATGATGAAGCATTTCCAGCCGTATTATAACGTTAATCCTTCTATCGAAGCAAAGAAGATTGAACAATTCAAGACTGCTTACAAGAATGGTATTCCAGGCTTACCGCAATCGTATGTAGAAATCATTGCCCAACACTTGCATGATATTTATGAGGCTGGAGTGATCGATCCACAGCAATATTCTAAACTCGTGAAAGATAGCGATAATGTGATTCGTGTGGTCACTGGTAAACAAGCTGTGAGTGTTCCAATCAATAAGACCTTCTCAACGCTCGGGGCGTATGAGCATCTCTTTGTGAATCCTACTTTAGGTTCAAAGCGTGCTATCTTACAACAATGTAATCTAAACGAATACATTGAACCAAACCTTATTTATGATAAAGATCGCAGTGAGACAGAGATGAATGATATGCTCAGTCTCATTCCACAAGCATCTGGAATGGTATTGGAAGGACAGAGAATCATCGACCGAGGTGATATCGTTGATGCAAAGACTTACCGTGTGCTCAATTCATTCGAGCAGGCTATGGAGAAGCGTAACGCATCCGAAGCAGAGATTACATCAACCATCATCGGACAAAGTATCTATGTATTAATCCTCATCGGATTATTCACCCTTTACCTCGCTCTCTTCCGCAAAGATTATTTCGATAAGCCGCGTTCCATATCGCTACTTTATGTGATGATAGTCATCTTCCCTATCCTCACCTCGCTAATGATGGAACATAACATCCTAAGTGTTTACATTCTTCCTTTCTCCATGGCACCGATCTTCTTCCGAGTATTTATGGATTCCCGAACGGCTTTCATAGCGCATGTGACGATGATTCTTATCTGTGCGGTCGCCGTGAAATACCAATACGAATTTATCATCGTACAATTAGTTGCGGGCTTGATTGCCATCTATTCTCTTAGAGAATTATCCAAGCGTAGTCAGATATTCCTTACTGCCTTATTGGTTACAATCGGTTCAGCTGCTATGTATTTAGCTTTACAACTCATCCAAGCCGACGACCTTTCAAAGCTCGACCAGACCATGTATTATCACTTCGGAGTCAATGCTTTCTTCTTGCTCTTTACCTATCCTCTGATGTTGGTAATCGAGAAAACTTTCGGCTTTGTATCAACGGTTACAATGTTTGAGCTATCCAATACAAACAATGAACTTCTAAGACGACTAAGTGAGGTAGCCCCGGGAACTTTCCAACATTCTATCACGGTAGGTAACTTAGCGACTGAGATTGCAAACCGAATTGGTGCTAAGAGCCAACTGGTTCGTACAGGAGCTTTATACCATGACATCGGTAAAATGCTCAATCCAGCGTTCTTTACAGAGAATCAAGCGGGCATAAATCCGCATGATAAGTTGACCGACTTAGAGAGTGCGCGTATTATTATCAGTCACGTAACGGAAGGATTAAAGCTCGCAGAGAAGTATAATCTACCACGCGAAATAAAAGAGTTTATTACCACACATCATGGCACAGGACTTGCAAAATATTTCTACATACATTATAAGAACGAACATCCTGACGAGGAAGTGAACGAAGACCTCTTCCGTTATCCAGGTCCGAACCCATTCACTCGAGAGCAAGCTATCTTGATGATGAGCGATACTGTTGAGGCGGCGTCACGATCTCTAAAGGAATACACAGAAGACAGTATCAGCGAACTTGTAAACAAACTTATTGACGGACAAGTAGCTGATGGTAACTTCACGGATTGTCCTATCACTTTCCGTGACATCTCCGCCGCGAAAGCCGTACTCATAGAACGTCTCAAGGCAATGTATCACACGCGTATTCAATATCCAACACTAAAAGCATAGATAACGCTATTTTAAAATTGTAATAGAATATTATCAATTTAGCTATCTGTATTTGCGTTATTTTCGAAAGCTACCCTACTTTGGTTCAAATAGCCAAATTATGGTAGCTTTTTACATATAAGTAATAACTCATTGAAATACAGGCTATTACATAAAAAGTACTATCCTTATAATAAGAAATAACTCACTTATTTTGTAAAAACATGGTACTTTTCAGCCAAAAAGAGGCTCTTTTTCATCAAAATCAATGCTACTTTTCATTGAAAAAGATAGTACTTTTCACCAAAAACGATAGTACTTTTTACTAAAAACGATAGTACTTTTTTAGAAAAAGGTACTATCGTGCAGTTTAAATCGATTATTCTTTTGCTAGAATAAGATATTTTAGAAACAAAAAATGTAATATCTTTTCCTATTTATTCTATGTTCCTTTAAGTAAAAATCATGGGACTTTATCCATAAATCGACAGCTATTTTGCAATCGAACCTACCTTCTTTCGCCCAACATGTTCCCTACTTTTCGCACTTAAAGAACTATTGCACAAATCGAAACAAAGTGAGAAAAAGAGAGGAAAGATTTGGAGTTTTAGAACAATATATATAACTTTGCAACCAAATTTATAGGTTTTTAATATACAAAAGAACAACCAATGAAGCATTCTAAGATGATCATTGCTGCCACAATGTTAGCAATGGCAACAACATCACAAGCCGGAGGTTTACTCACAAATACTAATCAAAGCATTGCTTTCAACCGTAATTTTGCGCGTGTCGGTGCGATTGGTATCGATGGAGTTTACTTTAATCCAGCTGGAGTAGTATTCCTGAGCAATGGTTTCCACCTATCTCTTAACGTTCAGAATGTGTACCAAACACGTGAAATTACATCGTCTTTTTCGGTTCCTGCATTCGAACAAGTGCCGGCATTGCAGCCTTTTGCACAACCTTTCAAGCTCAATGGAGGAAAAGAAGATGGTAATAAGTTCTATAAAGGTAAGGCTTCTGTGCCTATCCTCCCATCGTTCCAGATTGCTTATAATAAGGATAAATGGAGTTTCCAAGTAGGTTTCGGCTTAACCGGTGGTGGTGGAAAGGCTACATTCAATGAGGGACTTCCTTCTTTTGAACGACAAGTTTCGCTGCTTCCTGCATTAATCAATCAAAACCTCCCAACTTTCGCGGCTCTTCTTGGTCAGCAAGAGTCTCCTGCAACAGCATATAGCATGCAGAGCTATATGAGTGGACAGCAATACGATTTCGGTTTACAACTCGGTGCAGCCTATAAGATTAATGAGCACCTAGCAGTTTATGGTGGTGCACGCTTCAACTATATCTATAATAAGTACGAGGGAAATCTTACGAACATCTCAGCAAATGTTGGTGGAAATAATCAGAACTTATACAATTACTTCGACTCTAAGGTAAAAGCACTTAACGATAAGGCTACATCGTTACAAGCGCAGGCTTCAGCTGCTAGGACGCAAGCCGCAGCTTTACAGGCACAAGCTAATGCAACGACAGATCCAACAGCAAAGGCACAACTATTGGCTGCAGCTAATCAATATGCTGCGGGTGCTGAAAAAGCTAGTAACGGAGCGAAGTTAGTGAGTGCTGGAGCCGACAAACTCAGTAGCAGTAAGGAACTCGTAAAGGATCGTTATGTAAAGGTGAGCCAACGTGGTTGGGGCATTACTCCTATCCTCGGCATTGATTATCACAATGGAAAATGGAATCTTGCAGCTCGCTATGAGTTCACAACAAAGTTCAATGTTGAGACAAAGGCTAATCCAGATGATACGCACAGTTATGAAGATGGCGTAACAACCCCTAACGATATTCCTGGTATTCTTGCTCTCGGTGCACAATATGAAGTATTGAAAAACCTGCGCGTTATGGCTGGTTACAACTATTACTTCGATAAAGAAGCACGAATGGCAAATAACAAACAGAAGCTCCTTGCGCACAATACACAGGAATTCCTTGCTGGTGTTGAGTGGGATATTACTCCTGCTGTGACGGTTAGTGCAGGCGGACAACGCACAAAGTATGGACTCGGAGATGGCAAGTATCTTACCGATCTCAGTTTCGTTACGAGCAGTTACAGCTTTGGCTTTGGTGCAAAGATTAAAGTTGCTAAGAATGCACACCTCAACGTTGCTTACTTCTTTACGAACTATTCTAACTTTAAGAAGGAATATAACGATGCAATTACTGTCGGTAAAGAGCAAGTCACACAACCTGATGGTACAATCGTGACACAGCCTAAGACAATCGCAACAAAGAATACAGACATCTTCACCCGAACAAACAAAGTTTTAGGTGTCGGACTTGATATTGATTTCTAAAAACAATCACTCACAACCAAGTTAATCTAACCACAAAGCGGAGATAATTGAATGACTTCAACTTATCTCCGCCTTATTTTTTCCTTCACTTCAATTCATTAAGATTCGAAAAGACTTCCTTTTAAACACTTGCAAATATCAAGTAATATTCATATATTTGCAGCAGAACAATATCAAAACGATTGCACATCGCAACCAAAAGACTACAGATTATGGCACAATCAGCAATGACAATCCGTATGGATTCACAGATAAAGAAGCAGTTTGACAAGCTCTGCCAGCAATTCGGAATGAGTACGAATACTGCCATTAATATCTTCGTTAATCAAGTTGTAAGAAGTCGCGCAATACCTTTCATCATCACAAGTAAAGATGAAGAAAAGGAAGAAATACGTAAGAAGGGATTGCAGGCTTTCTATCAAATACGCAAGGAAATGGAAGAAAGCAATGATGAGGAAATATCTTTATCAGAGATAAATAAGGAGATTAAACTTAGTAGACAAGAACCTAAATGATTTATGTTGTAATAGACACGAATGTTATTGTGTCTGCCTTAATCACGAAAAACCCCAATGCAGCAACTACTCGAGTATTGGAGTTCGCACTAATGGGAGAGATTGTACCGCTCTATGACCAAGATGTGTTGGATGAGTATCTTGAAGTACTTACAAGGAAGAAGTTTAAGCTAAAAGAGGACTCCATCCAATACATTATAAAAACAATTACCATCAATGGCATCGACATTCTCCGCACGTCTTTCTTAGAAGATATGCCTGATGAAGATGATAGAGTCTTTTATGAATTAAGTCTATCTGAACCAGATTCTTTACTTATTACTGGCAATTCAAAGCACTTTCCGAGGACACCAAGAGTTGTATCTCCTAGCGAATTCTTAAGAATCATAGAAGATAATAACACTTAAAAAGCTACCCCATCTATGATGTATACCGACAAAAGCTTATAACAATAGCACTTGAAGAAAGGCTTTCCTTAATTTAAAGAAAGCCTTTCTTTAATTCAAAGAAAGGCTCTTCTGAAATGGAAGAAACGCCCCCTTCATTATGAACATAATTTTACTTTATGCACTAGGAGAGATTGGCTACAACGGATCAACATCATAATACACTTGCAAAGCACCATAACGCTTATCTTTCATCATGGCGTCTAATGCTCCACGAAGATACTGGCGAACTCGAGGATAATCAATACCATTCTCTAATTTCAGTACTATCTTTCGAATACTCAATGTCTTCACACGTGCTACTGCAGGCTTATCAGGACCAAGAACACGAGCTCCAAAGATATCACGCAACCTGCTTCCAAGTTCTACCCCAGCCGTATTGACAATGTTCTCATCCCTATGCTTTAAGTAAACATACACCAGATGATAGAACGGGGGATAATGAAATTCGCATCGCTCGTCCAATAGTTCCTTAAAGAATGTCGGATAATCATTATGAACAACATACTGGATAACGGGTAAATCAGGAGTCTTGGTTTGAAGTATTACCTCTCCCCTCTTTCCTTTTCTACCAGCTCTACCACTCACCTGACTCATCATCATAAAGGCTTGCTCATAAGCTCTAAAGTCAGGATAGTTCAACATTGAGTCAGCATTTAGTATGCCCACAACAGAGACTTTACCAAAGTCTAATCCCTTAGTAACCATTTGCGTACCAATCAGAAGATTGTTCTTGCCCGTCGAGAAGTCATTAATCAATCGCTCATAAGCATTGCGCGTATGGGTTGTATCTAAGTCCATTCGGGCAATACGAGCCTCTGGAAAGATGGAACGAATCTCATCCTCTATCTTCTCCGTACCATAACCACGTCCTCGAATATCATTACTTTCACAACAAGGGCACTGCTCAGGCACCTTCATTGTATATCCGCAATAATGGCAACTTAGGTAATTCATACTCTTATGATAGGTCAATGATATATCGCAATTAGGACATTTCGGTACCCAACCACATTGTCTACATTCTATCATAGGTGCAAAGCCACGCCTATTCTGGAATAAGATTGCTTGCTCCCCACGCTCTAAAGCACCACGCACAGCCGATAACAAGCGAGGAGAGAAAGGACCTGACACCATCTTCCGACGATAGAGATCTTTCATATCCACCACTTCGATTGATGGTAACTGAATATCTTTATAACGACGGCTTAGCTCCACAAATCCATACTTGCCATGCTTTGCATTATAATATGATTCCATTGAGGGAGTTGCTGTGCCCAACAATGTCTTCGCACCAGCATACATTTGTGCCAAAACGATGGCTGCTGACCGTGCATGATAGCGTGGCGCAGGATCTTGCTGCTTAAAACTTTGCTCATGCTCTTCGTCTATTATGACAAGACCGAGCCGATGAAAAGGAAGAAAGACGGCACTTCTCGCACCAAGGATAACATCGTATGGATTGGAGGAAAGCTGTTTCTTCCATATTTCCACACGTTCGGCATCGCTATACTTACTATGGTAAATACCCAACCGATTGCCAAACACGGCTTTTAATCGTTCTGTTATCTGCACAGTAAGAGCAATTTCTGGAAGAAGATAGAGCACTTGCTTATGCTCATTGATAGCTTTCTGGATTAGATGGATATATATTTCCGTCTTTCCCGAAGAGGTTACTCCATGTAACAAAGTCACAGGATGCCCCATCATCTGCACCAGGATATGATTGTAAGCCTCGGTTTGTGCTTCGTTCAAAGGCTTTATCATCTCTGGATGAGGAGCAATATTATGATTAAGACGTCCCACTTCCTTCTCATAAGTAACAAGTATCATCTTTTCTTGAAGCGATCGAATGACAACTATTGACGCATGAGACTCATTCATAAGTTCCTCTCTTGTTACCTCACGAAGCTCTGTGTCTGGCAAAAGATGTTCTATATTATCAATCCCCGTCAGTCTAAGATAAGTCATAAGAACATCCAACTGCTTTACAGCTCTCTTCATAGAACTGATTAAAAGAGTGAGCGTTTGTTCGTCACGATACTTATCTGCCAAACGAATAAACAATTCCGTGCGAGGTCGAAAACCATCTTCTACCTTCAAACCAGAAGGAAGTGCAGCTTTATAAACGTCTCCAATGGGCGACATATAATAGTCGGCTATCCATTTCCAAAGTCTCAACTGCTGCGGAAGGAGTATCGGGGTATCATCCAACACATCAGCAATATTCTTATATTCAATCTTCTTTTTCCCTTGCTGTGCTACCTCTTTTGCAGGCTTAGGAACATCAACAGGATATTCAGCAACTATACCCACATAAGTCTTACTCTTACCTAATGGCACAGTAACACGTACACCCACTTGTATCTGGGGAGCCAACCCTTCAGATACTGCATATGTAAAATAACCTTCTAAAGGAAGAGGCAAAATAATATTGGCGTAGGTCATTGATAATTCTTTATTAATACCTTCTTAGGAAAGTATTGGTTTGTTTACAAAGTTACAAAGAAAGATAGATATATACAATAATGAGCCTTATCTATCAGAAACAACACCGATTTCATCCCATACCAAAGACACACTTCTATATAAGATAAAGCTCCATTTCATCGAAAGGAAATGGAGCTTTATGTCATATATATCGATTATCTGCCTAGAAGAAATAGGCTACACCCACCTGCCAAGAGTTGTTACGACTACTCTTCTTATTAAGTCCTAATGCGGAACCAACAGCATTTGATCCCGTTTTCCAAGTTACATCGGCAGTCTTACCACATGCAATATTATAGTTGGCAGTCACTTGCAAGTGCTTTAAAGCCGTAACACCGAAACCGAGATTAATGCTAAAATTACTCTTTTTAAGTGCATAGTTGCTGCATTCTGTCCAACGGAAGTCTTTGTCACCAACGTTAAAAGCAACTTGAGGACCACCAAACAGGAGGATACTGGCTGTACTTCCTAACCCGATAGAATAGCGTACATTCACAGGAACAGATACTTGTTGCTGCTTGATGGTCTTATTAACGTTATCATAATCGAGCTTTGCTGAACGATAGTCATAGAGTACCGAGGCATCCATTCCCAAACCAACAATAGGCAAAGTGAACTTTACCGTTGGACCAAAGAACCATCCAGCTTGGTTCGACTTATTGAAGACACTACTATTAAACTTCATGTCAGTTACGTTCAAACCTGCCTTCAAACCAAATTGCAGAGGCTCACCTGCATGGGAAGGAACAGAAAATAGCAGTGCTAAAGCTACTATTGCTGATAAAAAAACATTCTTCATAATCTATCGTTTTAAAGGTGAAAACATTCGAAAGAGGCGTATGAATCAATCTTTCAAATGTTTAATTTTATTATTAACTCTGTCAGTTAATGACGCTCACGGCGGACAGTCACACGTGCAGGAGTCATACCAGAGCTACGCTCGGAAGTAGGATGACTACGGCGAACGCTGCGTGTTGATGTACCACTGGATCGACGTCCACGAGTCAAACGTTTACTTGCTTTCGCTGTATCTTGACTTGCCGCAATACTATCAAGACTATCCTTACGAGCTGGATCACCATAGATATGCTTCTCAAAATCAGCAAGCTCACGCTCTATCTTCTTCTGTTCTGTAGCCATTGCAGAATCGTTTGGACAATATTGTGCAAGTGTCTTCCCTAACAGATTAGTGGTCTTGTAAATCTTTCCTTTGTATAAGTTCATCGTGAAATAATCATCCACACTCATTGTAGCTGCATTGTTTAAGTTGCTAGTCATCATGGTTTGCTTAGAGAGGAAAGGAGCAAGATCGTCATAGCGAACCCAGAATAATGGGTATTTCACCTCTCCATCTCCGAAGTCATCTTCGCGATACATGATTGGACAAAGCGCTACCACCTTACGATGGAAAGTTGATGTACCTTGGTCATAATAAGCACTTTCCTTTAGATAATACCCTTTTACCTCACTCGAAGGGATATCACTATTATCAAGACGAATACCATGGTCGGTGCGTTCATAATAGATGTGATAGTTGTCAAGGAACTGCAAGGGCTTTACACGAGCAGAGTCGGTAAAGACTTCGTTACCATCCATTCGATAATTATAAGCGGCAATTCCCCCTCGATTAGGACCATTCATCATCAATTTGAAGATATAAGTAAAGAGGTTCATCTGTGATCCTACAGGTTCAACAGGATAATAAAGTCCTGCATTCGCATCCTCATCCAACTTCAATTCACGATAGATATCACGACGCCAAACAACATCTTCTTGCAAAGGAGCAGCTGTTGGGAAAGATATCTGCGCACGTGTAGTAATTGTGTTAGCAGGTGATTGCGCCCTTTGCTGGTTACGTCTAGCAGCAGGCTGAGCACTGATGGCTAGTGCAAAGAAAACCGTACAGGTTATGAGAAATATCTTTTTCATTGTTTCTTTGTTTTATCTTTATGAGAGGAAAGAATACCATCCCCTATATTTTATTCAGCTAGTTTTGTCTAACAAATAGTTATCGAACAATAACCTCCATATTGCGCCCATTGAGAGTTCGAGTGATTCCATCAGGTCCATGAACAACAACATTGGTAATATAGAAGCGCTTATTACGACTCAACTGACGGAACTGCTCCTTCTGTTGAGATGAGAAGGAAGCACCATTACTAGCTAATGGAACTGCATTACCCATATTATCAAAGAAGACAACACGGAAGCTTGTAACAGTGAACGGAATATCAAGTAATCCATCATCAATAGCCGCATGAATACCTGGAGCACCCATTAAGGCTGCTTTAGATAATGGTCCACTCTTAAAGCGATCACCACCCATAGCGATGTAAGGAGATGGGTCTGGTAGCTTACGAACACGGAACTGATAGGCACCGACCTTGCGTCCCTTGGCTGATACAGAAATGGTAACAGGACTGCCGACTGCTGATGGTCGCGCTATGAAATGACCACCACCACGGGCAATAAGCGTCCCTCCTGACATCGTTGCTTGTACATCGTTTTGAGAGGTATTAGGAATACTTATGGTGATTGGATTATCAAATCCAGCATACAATACATTCATCAAATCAGCTGCAATTGTAGCCATCCCATCGAAAGGGGGCGTCTTTTGCATACCACTAGGATTAATGTATTCTTTAGGTTGTGGTCCACCAGTTACCCAATAGTCTTGTGCAAAGTTACGGCGCAGGACATTACCTGCCATATCCTTCATAAGCATGTATCCACTCAAAGTATGCTTACCAGGAGCATCAGCTTTCACGGTCACTTGATTCCCTTGAATTAGTTGCCCATTAACATAAACTTGTGGTTGTTGGGTGGAATCTACTGCTGCCATAAACATTTGTGCAGTCATGGTTTCACCTGGATAGAGACGAGTTTGACTCGGAACAACGAATGCTTGCAATTTATTAACACGTAAATCCTTCAAACCAACATTAGCCACTAATGAGTGCAGAACTTCGCCTTCTGCATAACGAACGTCGCTCTGTAACTTTGATAACAATGTTACCGCAGCTGCAACAGGCATATTCTCGAACATATACTCCTCCCAGTTCTTCCCCATTGAATGTTTCGGCACTGTCGTTGAGAGGTTACTTGCAATAATACTCTTTTGTCGGGGGTCTGTTACAAACTGCAAGATTCGACTGCGATAACTATTGATCGCATTGTATAACTTGCGCCCTTGCCCATTAGCAGGGTTCAACATTATATAACTAGCAGCCTCCAGATTGTCTTTACCTTCAATGTGCAAAGGATCACCTTTCTCACCATCTGCTTCACGAACAATGGCGACCTTCAATGACTGAGCATAATTATAGAGAGAATCACTCATCTCTCTAACCGTCGATGCCATCATAAACCACTCCTTAACCTTCTGTGGATTTTTCTGCATCATTTGGTCTAGTTCACCAAAAATAGCTTCATTCTCCTTAGAAGAATTACCCGTTGTACGATTCAAACTCTCCTCAACAACAGAGAAGCCATTGAGTACCTCCGTAGAGATATTCAATGCCAACATTGCCATGAGGACAACGTACATGAGGTTAATCATCTTCTGGCGTGGACTAATCTTTTTCTTCTTAATAGCCATTAATCCTATTTATTAGTATCAAGGAGACCACTTTACAGCTTCTCCTCTACCATAATCTGTTAATTTATAAGCCTTCTGAAGTTGTCTGCGGAGTAGTTGCCCCTGGTGCAGCAACACGCATATTAACAGTCATTGCCTCAATCATTCGAGCATAAATACTATTAAGTTGCTCTATCTGGTGAGCCATCTTACGGGTTTGTTCATTAATTTGATCAATAGTACCAATCTGCTGACTAGCTCCCTTGAGTTGCATTTCATAAACCTTTGCAATACCTGTAAGAGTACGATTGAGGTTCTCCATCTCCTCGCTATCACGTGTAAGACGCTGACTCTGATCGTTCACCTTACCTAACATCTCCGTAAGATCCTGCAAAGCAGAGACGTAATTTGTTTGAGCCTCTACCATCTCTGGCGTTTGTTGTTGAGCATCTGCAATAGCCTTACTCTGCTGTCCAACAACAGCAGCCGCTATATCATCAGCAGATGGCATAATCTGCTGTACACGCTCAACATCTACCGATGAAACCGCAGAATATTGCGGTTGTACAGCTGAAGAAGTAGACTTGGTCCCCTCTTCCCCTGCTAAGTATTCATCTGTAACATGTGTCGGTAACTCACGACCATCATCCGTTTTATCAAAAGGACGATCGAATGCAGAGAGGAAAAACACTATAACCTCAGTACCCATACCAAGGTATAACATGATGTTAGCACCTGGTAAGTGAGTGAGCTTAAATAAGGCACCAAGGATTACAATTGACGCTCCCCAACTATATCCATAATTAAGGAATGTTTGTCCAGGGACACTATCCATCCACTTTTGTAGATGGTAAATGAAGTTGAATTTACTATACTGTGTCATTATCTTTTCCTTTTCTTACTGCTTTTCTTATTCTCTTTTGCTGCTTCGCTAGACGAACTTGCGAGACTACGAACACAACGGAATCCAATGTAACTACGCGGTTGATTCTGGTATTCCCAAGTACGCCATGCACTGCGAATGTAACTCTCAGGATCCTTCCAACTGCCACCTCTCACACTCTTCTTCTTGAGTCTATAAGGGTCTTCTTTGGCAGCTTTATAGTCTAACTGTGGGTTTAAGTCATTCATCGCATCCACACCTGCTTCAGTATAAACGGTACTTGTCCATTCAGCGACATTACCTGCCATATCGTAAAGACCATTGGAATTGGCACCATAAATACCCACCTTACTTGTAATTAGATTTCCATCCTTCGTGTAATTACCACGATCTGGCTTGAAATTAGCATAGAAACAACCATTTCCATTCTTGACATTCTGGTTGTCCCAAGGGAACTCGTCTTGATTCTTTCCACGTGCAGCATACTCCCATTCAGCCTCTGTCGGCAGTCGATAACGCTGTACATAACGAGCCTCACGACCTAATCCTTTCAATAGATATTCCGTTCGCCAAGCACAGAAAGCATTGGCTTGTTCCCATGTAACTCCCACTACTGGATAGTTATTATAGGTTGGGTTGCTGAAATAATTACGTAAGTATATTTCATTATCAGAGTTTCGAAAGTCATTTACCCAGCAAGTTGTATCTGGATAGATATTAACGATATAAGTATTCAAGAAGTCCCAAGGACCTGTTAATGGGCGGTTGATTGTTTCTTGGTGAATGTTTCCTTCATCATCAACATAGGCTGTATCCTTAGAAATCATCACTACTTCACTAGGATCAACCTTAATATCTGTATTCAAATTACGCTCCTGTGGATTCAAACGATTACGACGCAAAGCCGCTGTTGTATAGTCATAAATCTCATAGCGATAATTCATCTGTTTTGCATCAAGACTCTTCTCACCTGTAACAGGATTGGTTACGAACAAGCTTTCATAAGCTCTTTGCTCATCTTCATTGAACTTTCGTGGCAATCGTTTGTTCCAATTGATATGAGGCTTAACAGGGTCACCATTCTTGTCTTCAGTGATCATATAGGTCTCATCACCACCATAGGCAGGATCGGCTAAACGTGTACGAAGAATGGAATCACGCACCCACTCCACAAATTGCTTATACTCGGAATTGGTTACCTCGGTCTCATCCATCCAGAAACCATCTACTGAGATATCCTTCACAGGAGACTTCTTTCCCCAAAGAGAATCCTGCTTGTCTAAACCCATGTGTAGCCATCCACGCTTCACGAGGGTCATACCATAAGGTGTTGGTTCACGAAAACTACCACCTTTGCCAACACCAGTTACTTCACCACCGCGACCTGATGAAGAAGCTGTCTTACCAGAGAAACAACCAGTGAGAGAGCCTAGCAAGAGTGTACCAAGACAAATGGTTAATATTCTTTTCTTCATTTTCATATCTCGTTCTTATAGAAATCTTACGCTTTTATGTTTGTTTCGTCCTTTCTTCTGAAGGTTTATGTCTGTTTGATAACTTACAAACAACTCATGGCTACCATTGCCAAAAGCAGCAGAACCAGTGTACATCTCATAGCTATAACCAACATTGATTCCATGGAAAGAGCCACCAACATAGGCGGTAACAGAATTTGTTGGACTATAAGAGACACCTCCGTACAGAACTTTCTTATCATTGGTATAGACCAAACGGGTTGTGATGTCTGCACGATAGACTGTACCATCATACCGCCCTAAAACAGACACAGGTATATTAAGAAACGGATTCCTCAATTTTATATTGTATCCTCCTGTCAAATAATAGGTACGATCTATTTGTAATTGATTCTTATCTCCTAGTTCTAACAAGGGGGCATTCAAATGCTGAACAGATACTCCTGCGTACCAGTTCTTATGGGTATAATAAAGTCCTATACCTAAATCTAGACTGTTTTCATTAGCTTCGGTTGTAAGCAAAGCAGGGTCGCTTGCTTCAGCTGGATCAAGCTTACTTCCATCGAATTTATCGAACAGAACACCTACTTGTACACCTGCAGACAGCATGCCTCCCCATAATGTCTTACGGAAAGCATATTGTCCCGCGATACGCTGATGAGTGAAAGCTCCTATCTTATCATTCAATATTGACACGCCCACACCATGGTATTGTTTCATGAAAAAAACAGGCATATCACCCCCCACATAGAAAGTATTTGGATTATGCTCATAGCCTGCAAAGTCTAAAGCGTAGGCTCCAATAACATTTAATTTATTATCTTTTCCAACGGTTGCAGGGTTGAACGACGGTTCCATAGCCCAATAGTGACTATAGGACGGATCGAACTGTGCATTGGTAGAAGTTACTACCAAAACTGTCAGAATGATTATAAGAAATAAGCGTTTAAACACGCTTTTATAACGGAGGGTATAGTAGTTTATTGCTATTAAGAGCAATTTTTATTTATTATATCAGCATACTCTTGGATAACAAAAAAGGTTACTCACATCTTACACATGAGTAACCTATTTCTGTTTCAACACCTTAATATTCGTCTTCATTCCATAAGAAATCATCCTTAGAAGGATAATCTGGCCAAATATCTTCTATGCTATCGTAAACATCTCCTTCATCTTCTATCTCTTGCAAGTTCTCTAGAACTTCAAGAGGTGCACCCGATCGTATAGCATAGTCGATTAACTCCTCTTTAGTTGCTGGCCATGGAGCATCTTCCAATTTAGAGGCCAATTCCAATGTCCAATACATATTCTTATTTCTTTACATGTTCTTAGTTCGTGCAAAAGTAATATATTATTTCTTATCTACAAGCATTTTCCCACGTTTTTTCACTATTATCACTCTTAATGTTTAAATAACGTGACAAGATGAAGAAATAATCTGATAATCTGTTTATAAAAGGGAATATCTCTTCTGGAATTTGGGCTACTTTTGATAGCGTGATAATACGTCGCTCTGCTCGCCGACATACCGTCCTACAAACGTGACATTGGGCTGACATGAGGTTACCACCTGGATATATGAAATTGTGTTGGGCGGGAATAGCAGCGGTTAGCCCATCTATCTGATGTTCCAATTGCACGACTAAGGCTGATACAGAAGGGAGTTTTGAAGTTATGGATGATTCTTTTGCCAACGCTCCACCTACCACAAAGAGTTCGTTCTGCAGTTCTTCCAGGAAAGATCCGATGGATAAATTCATATTCTGGGACGTATGTCCTTCTTTGAGATTATCGCTTATTTGAGATTGTAGAAGTAGGGACTTCAATACACCAATATGGGCATTCAACTCGTCAACAGTTCCATAGGCTTCCACCCGAATATCGTCCTTTGAAACTCGTTTTCCCCCACATAAGGAGGTCATCCCGTTATCACCTGTTTTTGTATATAGCTTCATGTTTAAAAATTAACAATATAATCTTGCTTAATCATGGTCTTGTCTAGAAAGATTAAACCGCAATAGTATAAATCAAAGGTGATACCTGTACGATCATCGGCAACTAAACTTTTCCAGTAAGCCTCCGTCTCTTTATTGCGCTTGATATGCTCTAGAATCAAGACAGAAGTCGATGGGAGAAAGTCTATAGCTTTATCGATAAACTCACGATAGTTACCTCTTAAACTGACACGAACAATACTATTATCACCAACTTCTGCAAGTATTCGGGTATAGGATTCAGGTGTTGTATCTTGCGAAATAAGCTGATAGAGGGTCTTCTTAGCACCTGCTAAGGTATAAATTTTATAGCAGGAAGAGAATGGAAGATAGTCTATAAAGCTGTGAGGTTGCAGGAAATTAGCGATTCGGAAATAGAGTCTGCAGAGCTTACGAACACGCTTATTAATTCCATAGACCTGCTGTTTCAGTTGAGCATACTTATAATATGGATAGTGCTCATTCACCACGTAACGAATAAACTTGTAGGCCCAAGGCGATTGCACACCGAACCCTCGAGAGTACTGTGCACGTCTTAGCCATACAACGGATCGTTTAATGAAGTATATCATATTGATTATTATGCGACTAGCAAAAGTAACGTTTTTTTCTTAAAAAGCATATATATACCATAGGAAAACGATAGAAAATCATACATAATAGGTACGCTTTTCTTCCCTGTTATTGTTATTACTAATACAGAAGGGCGCTTCTTCAATCATAGAAGACGCCTCTTTGAGGGCAAGGAAAGGCTCTTCTTCAATGGAGAAGAGCCTCTATTACGATTCTCCACACCTACACATCAAACAAAAGACGGAACAATAAATAACGATGAGCAGTAATTTTATTACCTTTGCAGTAATATAATTAAAATCTATATCACAATATGAAAAGAAGATTCTTAGCACTACTATTAACTGGTATTGCGCTCTCGTTGAACGCCCAACAACCCAAACACGAATTAATATGGAGCTTCGGACTAGGGAACGAGCCACATTTGAAGAGTGTTAGAAACAATTACGTTAAACAGTTTCAACTTGAGGATGATGCTTCATTATTCTCTTCGTTTCAGAATATCAACAGCTCTCTTAACATGGAATATATCTATCATCTGAATAAAAGATGGGCGGTAGGAGCAGATATTAGCTATACTGAGGCAGCTGCAAAAGGAGCACATCGACCATGGACTGAAGAAGAGAAGCACAACCCTTTCAGACTTATTTTTGAAGGACTCTTCTACTCTATATTTCCTAATGATGAACTGAAGTTATCGAGTAAAGCATGGACTGTTATGCCGGAAGTGCATTACAAATGGATCGGAAATAGGAACTTTACACTATATTCAAAGGTCGGAATGGGGGTAAGCTACTATCAACTAAGATCAAAAAGTAGCAACTTTCCTAATATCAAAGAGAATAAAATGAGACTTGCCTACCAATTATCGCCTGTTGGCATAGAGCTTGGAAGCCACCGTCTCCGCTTCACTTCAGAGCTAGGCTATGGTCTGCAAGGTATATGGAATATTGGTCTCGCATATTATATAGGTAAGGGCAATTAAACAAATAACACAAGACACTCAAAAAATTGTTCGCGAACTCTTCTTGAATTGTTCGCGAACTCTTCCCAAATTGTTCGCGAACAATTTTCAGCCTGTCTTGGAAGTGCTTCTTCTTGGTGCTTTCATAAAGTCTTATTGGCGTAAGATTATTAAAGTAAGGCACGAGTTGTTAACATCGACGAAATGTACTTTCGTGGGGCACGGGTTATACTTCCGTGCCCCACGGGTCGTACACCCGTACCCCATAAGTCCTACTACTAGGATAAAGGTGTTGAACACTCACGTATGAAGGTGTTAAACACTCTTGGGTAAGGGTGTTAAATACTCTTGAGTAAGGGTGTTAAACACTCTTGGGTAAAGGTGTTAAACACTCTTGGGTAAGGGTGTTAAACACTCTTGGGTAAGGGTGTTAAACACCCTTGATGCGCATCCTACGTATCTCGGTAATTACTCTCCATCAGCATTACTTTCCTGCGGACGGTGAGCAATTGTTCGGAGAGGAGTGGGGCGATTAGGGTTAAGAGTTATAGGGTTGAGAGTGGAGCAACAAAAAAGGAACAAAAAAAGAGAGCTTCGAAGACTTCTCTTCAAAGCTCTCTCATATTAAAGAAGGCGGCGACCTACTCTCCCGCATTGCATTGCAGTACCATCGGCGCAGACGGGCTTAACTTCTCTGTTCGGAATGGGAAGAGGTGGAACCCCGACGCAATAACCACCTAATGTTTCGTTCGGTTGACGTGTCTTAAGTTTTTGAGTCTTAAGTCTACAAGTAGACAAGAGTGTACTTCTCTACTGACCTGTCAGCCGTATAAGGTGACGTATTTCCACAAGCAAAACATTATAGAACTTTTCTACTTCTATCAAGAAGATTACACAGCTCAAAGTCTGAGTCACTGATCCCCGCACTCCACTCATGGGAGGCGGGAGACCCGAAGAAAGTTTCGGGCAATTAGTAGTGCTCGGCTTTGACGTCACCGTCTTTACACCTACACCCTATCAACGTCATCGTCTATGACGACCCTTATGAGGAGTTCTCATCTTGCGGCTGGCTTCGCACTTAGATGCTTTCAGCGCTTATCCAATCCAGACTCAGATACCCAGCGGTGCACCTGGCGGCACAACTGGTAAACCGGAGGTCTGTCCAACACGGTCCTCTCGTA
>NZ_KB898338.1 GCF_000377625.1 Prevotella veroralis DSM 19559 = JCM 6290
GACGTAAGAAGCAACCGTGGTTTTGTATTTATCCCAGAGGTAGGCGACCAAGTCCTCCTCGGCTTCCGTCATGGTGACCCAGCAAGACCATACGTTATGGGTAGTCTCTTTAACGGAGTTACAGGTGGTGGCGGTGGTCAAGGCAACAACTGCAAGAGCCTTACCAGTCGCACCGGCAGTTCCTTGAAACTTGATGATTCTAAAGGTAGTGTAACACTACACGATAAAGGCGGTGTAAGCATGACTTTTGATGGTGCAGGTAATTCTACATTGAATGCAAAAGCTACTCATTCGGTAAATGCCGGAAGTAATGCTTCGATAAATGTCGGCAAGGGAAAAAGTGTGCTTGAAATGAGTAGTGGGGGAAACATAAAATTGAAAGGTGAATCAACAATAACATTATCTGTTGGCTCAAGCGAGATTATAATAGCCAACACAAGCATTACGCTGAAATCTGAGAATATTTATGTCAAAGGATCAACACAGAGTGTTATCGGACCAAATATGGAAAAATGTATAAAAGTCGAGGGAGGTGGAAGTGTAGACATTGTAGGTGATCCTGTCAACATTAATAAAGAGAAAGGCGGAGTTGTCAATATTAAATAACATATAGATAATGAGTTTGATAGATCGATTACACGGTCACGTCCAAGAAGGTCGTCTGACACAAAGAGACTACAAGTACCGTTGTGTACAGACCATCACCACGAAGCTTGACGAGATACCTGTCAGTACTATTGTCAGTAAGAAAGATTACTCTGTAGAGAGATTCACGGATGCAGAAGGAACACAGGGCTTTGCCTTCAGTGTGAAAGATGATATTCCTTCTATTTTCCCAGAACAATATGTGGAATCAATAACCCTAATTAATGAATTGGAGAATATGAAGGTCAATGCCATAATAGGTATCGACCCTGACACTGGATTAATAACAAAGGTTCTCAATCATAACGAAATTACAGCATTATGGGATGAGGAGAAGAAACGGCTAACGGACAAATATAATTTCCTGAAAGGTACGGCTGGAAGCAATGCACTGAACAATCTCATCAAACTGGAAGATAAGATAATATACCAGTATGATAAGTTTATGGAGAGTTTGATAGCCAATCCCTTTTACTCTATTTTCTTTGGTCAACATTTAGTTTCTGACCAGCTACGTGTTGGGAATGATACCATCCCTTACGCATCGCGCCTTTTCCCAGAAAACAAATTCAGTTTGGAAACACAACTAAGGTCTGAGGTTCAAGAAGATGGGACGTTGTTATTGGAATGCAGTGGTAAAAATACATCAGATTCTCGTTTTGACGAGACGATACGCAAAGCATACGATGAGAAGATAAAACCTTTGATACAATATAGCTTTACGCAGTATAACATCAACTTTACACAACAATCTTGGATTAATCAGGCTGAACGATGCCTTCAGAAAGGTTCACTGAGTGTTATAGAAGAAGTTACTGATAATGTCACATTGAGTGTCGACTTACAAATACGAAGACTGACTAATACAATTTAAATTATGGGACAATCCTATGTAAGACATGGTACGAATGTAGTTTGTACTAATATGACCTGCGGAACACCGCGAGAGATATGGAGAGTTGATAAGGATGGTAATGTTATCAATACTGCCTCAAAGCTGCCGTTACTAAATATTGATGACAAAAAAATCTCTGAAACATTTGTTTGCAAAATGCCTATAAAGAAATGGGGAGGTCTGTTAACATTTCTTGCTGGCGTTGCAGTTGGAGCTTTGATTGTCGCTGCTATTGTTGCAACTGGTGGCGTTGGTGCTGTCTTACTATCTGCTGTAGCTATCGAAGGTTGGATGGTGGGTGCAGCAATAGCTGTTGGAACTTTAGCAGCCGGTTATGCAGGCTATAGAGGGATAAAAGGGGTTGCCCACGATTGTGATAACACACTGGAGTCATCTTGGAATTCAGCACACCCAAGTGTATTTATAGAGCATAAGAAAGCTCTGCTGAATAGATCTTATATGATGTGTACAACAGGAGGATTAATTAATATCATTGTTAATCCTGAACAAGCTAAAAAAGCTGCATTATATATTACAGCAATGAATGCAGCAGAAATATATGTTCAGCTGAAAAGTAAATTCATTCAAGGTGCTATAGGTGGGCTTACAGGAGGAGCCAATCCTTTTGCTTTAGCCCTCTCAGTGGGCTTCTACACTGGTGCACTAAACTTTGGAGGCTTTGACTTTAGTGAGACGGACAAATCCAACCAAAAGTCTGACTCTATAGGAAATTTAAAAAACACTGGTACGACTACTGGGGTAGGAACTGGAGAGTCTGTTGTTGAAAGTAGTATCACTACAGGTGTAAAAGCAAATAAGGCAGGAGTGGGTGAGGCTGCAAGGATAGATGCACAGGTAGCATCAAAAACAGGAGAGGCAAACATGAAAGGCTTGGAGTCTTTGGCTTATGGAACACAAGCTGCTGATGCAAGTGCGGAAGCTGCTACTTGGGGATCTCAAGTAGCTACTCGTACATCAAATGGTGCAAGTGCAACTTCTATTGCTTCTGCAGAATTAGTAGAACAGATGTATAAAGAATCTTCTGAGGAACTGATGCATAAATCAGTTCAAGCTGCACTCGAACAACAGGATGTTCTTGCTGAAGCAGCAACCATTCAGGGAGGAAAGACTGCTGCAGTAAAAGCCGCTAAAACAGGTGCATGGAAAGATGGCTTTAAGAATTTTGGAAAGTCTTTGGGTTTAGGTCTTGCAGGAGCTGCAGTTGGTTATGCGGTAGATGAAGGATCAAACTGGGTAGAAAATAAGATAGAAGGAAAGACTGGAGAAATAATGAAGGAGTTAAATGATTCCGACGACAATGACACAGTAGGTAATGCAAACTATATGGGTATCATCGCAAATTCATAATATCAATGGCAAATAATTTTTCAATAGGAGGAACTAAAATCTTCTCAACAGCAGGAACCATCTTTGCATCTCTTGTAGGTGGACCACAAAGTATCTTTATTATAACGAGGTTTACGCTTGGTGGAAATAAAGACGCTATCCCTTACGCAGATACGTATATAAAGAATTCAGACACAATAGTAGTAAAAATACCTATAAATCACCGTGAAATAGATATCGACGACGACGTCTTCACTACCAGCGGATGGTTTATGGGAGTAGCACAAACACGCTCTGCAACTTATAATATGTATTCTTTCTATTCTCCTGAACATAAGAAGTATTTAGGAGTTGTTACTTTTATAGGCAGCTATAATACTATTCAAAGGGGTAGTGGCGAAAAAATCTGGTATGATGACATAGAAGTTCAGAGACTAACTTTTCTTTACAGGATTAAAAGTTTCTCAGCCTACGTAAATCGTCAGCAATGGCAGGACCCAACCTACGGTACAAAGGATAATCCTGTTCCTATCTTCTTTAAGCGTGCGTTGTCAGGACATGAAACTTTAGATATGGATGAACATATTACCATAAAGCCCAGTGTTAACAAAAAGTTTGTTGAACTTTATCTTGCGCATGAATTGTCTTCAAAAGAGTTTAATCGTCTTTATGGAGAAGACATGAAACGCTTGGGGCTGAAGGATTAAGTTAGGTGACGAGTGGACTAGTTTACGAGTTGACAAGTTGCTTGCAAAGTAAGAAATGTGAGTAAAAAGTTGAGAACGCTCCAGATTATTTGTACTTTTGTGATGAGAACAATGCAGATGTAGTGCAAACGATATGAGTATCATCGCAAATTCATAATATCAATGGCAAATAATTTTTCAATAGGAGGATTTAAAATCTTCTCGACAGCAGGAACAGTTTTTGCATCTCTTGTAGGTGCACCACTGCTTATCTTTATTATAACGAGGTTTACGCTCGGTGGAAATAAAGATGCTATCCCTTACGCAGATACGTATATAAAGAATTCAGACACAATAGTAGTAAAAATACCTATAAATCACCGTGAAATAGATGTCTATGATGATATCTTCACTACCAGCGGATGGTTCATGGGAGTAGCACAAACACGCTCTGCAACTTATAATATGATTTACTTCTATTCTCCTGAACATAAGAAGTATTTAGGAGTTGTTACTTTTAAAGGCTGCTATAATACCATTCAAAGAGGTAGTGGCGAGAAAATATGGTATGATGACATAGAAGATCAGAGACTAGCTTATCTTTATGATATTAAAAGTTTCTCAGCCTATGTCAACCGTCAGCAATGGCAGGATCCAACCTACGGCACAAAGGATAATCCTGTTCCCATCTTCTTTAAGAGGTCACTCTCTGGTCATGAGAAATTAGGTGGTATGGATGATTTTATTACCATCAAGCCCAGTGTTAACAAGAAGTTTGTTGAACTTTATCTTGCGCATGAATTGTCTTCAAAAGAGTTTAACCGTCTTTATGGAGAAGACATGAAACGCTTGGGGCTGAAGGATTAAGTTAGGTGACGAGTGGACTGGTTTATGAGTTGACAAGTTGCTTGCAAAGCAAGAAATGTGAGTAAAAAGTTGAGAACGCTCCAGATTATTTGTACTTTTGTGATGAGAACAATGCAGATGTAATGCAAACTATATGGGTATCATCGCAAATTCATAATATCAATGGCAAATAATTTTTCAATAGGAGGAATTAAAATCTTCTCAACAGCAGGAACCATCTTTGCATCTCTTGTAGGTGCACCACTAAGTATCTTTATTATAACGAGGTTTACGCTTGGTGGAAATAAAGACGCTATCCCTTACGCAGATACGTATATAAAGAATTCAGACACAATAGTAGTAAAAATACCTATAAATCACCGTGAAATAGATACCGACGACGACGTCTTCACTACCAGCGCATGGTTTATGGGAGTAGCACAAACACGCTCTGCAACTTATAATATGATTTACTTCTATTCTCCTGAACATAAGAAGTATTTAGGAGTTGTTACTTTTATAGGCGGTTATAATACCATTCAAAGGGGTAGTGGCGAAAAAATCTGGTATGATGACATAGAAGTTCAGAGACTAACTTTTCTTTACTGGATTAAAAGTTTCTCAGCCTACGTAAATCGTCAGCAGTGGCAGGACCCGACGTATGGAACTAAAGACAACCCTATGCCTATATTCTTTAAAAAGAGTTTAACAGGTATGGAATTTTGTGCCAGTGAGACAGACCTGCCTACGATTAAACCCTCCGTGTATAAGAAGTTCGTTGAGCTTTACCTTGCACACGGACTGGAACCCGAGGAGTTCGATAGGCTCTATGGGGCGGACATGAAGCGCTTGGGGCTAAAAGATTGAACTGGTTGACAAGTAACGCTTGACAACGCAATGATGGCGTAGCTTTGTTTTAACTCCAATTCCTAAGTTCTGAGTAACAAAAAGATAAGATTATGGCACGATTAACATTTGAAGAAAGAAATAAAAACAACTATACCAAGTATAGTGATGTTCCTATTAAAACAATCAATAAATATAAAGGAGTACTACCTGATGAACTGTTAACCATCTGGCAAAATATGGGCTATGGTATTTATGAAGATGGTTTTATACAGTTTATTAATCCTGATGAGTATGAATTTGTATTTGATTACATTGATAAGTTGTTAGAACCTTCTATTGTATTTGGTGTTACGGCTTTAGGAGATTTGTTAATATGGGAAGGTAATGATAATTGGACGATTTCATCTGATGAGGGAAATAGAATCTTGTTCATAAATATAAGAAAGTGTACAAGCGAGATCTTAGGTGATATGGATTTTCTTTTAAACTTTACTTTAGGAGATGAAACGGCTATTATAGACAAGGAATATTTTGACTCCCGACCTTATTTAAATATTAAGGGAAAGTTACCTACTTTGCAATATGGTCAGTGCTATGGTTATGTTCCAGCCTTGGCATTGGGAGGCAAAGCATCCAGTAAAAATCTACAAGTGGTAGATGTAAAGTCGTATGTAGACATAATAGGACAAGCTGTTGGTAAATTTATAGATTTATCAGATTAAGAAAATATGGATAAGGAAGAAAGAATAAATCAGATTACCAAGCAAGTGAAGATACTGGAGCGAGTTCCACGAGATAGAATGAGATTAATCCACATACATGGTAAGCTTACCTCCAATAAGATGGTCTTATAAAGGGGGGATAAACTACATGATAAATGTAATTAGATGTGATGTCTATCTGTCTTCTACAAACAATTTATTCTCATGCTATTGATTTTTGTAAACCCTTTTTATGCTGTTCAAAGCTAACACATGCTCTTTTGCCATGCAAAAGATGCCTAATTGGCTTGCTAAAGATGCCCTTTTGAAGGCTAATTAGGCACCTTTAGATTTGCTCTCTTGTAAGAAACTGACTACTAAGTATTTATAAAACCACATGAAAACTTAGTTTTAAACGTATTTTTCTTACTAAAAACGTTCAGTAATGTAAAGACTTTTTCGATTAATCCTTTCTCCTATATCAATTCATATCTTTAGTTTTGCCACTTAAGGTTAGGTTTCTGAGAAATGTCACAAGGAGAAAAGAGAAGACGGAGGATTATTTCTATTAGCAATTTATATACAAAGCGTTTATCCCAAAGTATTTATCAAGAATCTGTAGGCTATACCTCCGTCGCTCTTTGTGTCGCCAGCACCTCCGTGACATAGTGCGTTACCTCCGTGACTCCGTGTGCCTATTATATAAGACTTTTAGTTTATCACTCCATATTTCGGAAAAGCCCCATATAATACTAAAAGTTGATTTTAGATACAGAGTTAAAGCTTGTTTTAAGAAATAAGAAATTCTTGTTTACGTGGAAAACTTCATCAATTAAATACTTATAAAATATAAAAAACAGAAAAAAGATGCCCATATCTATTAAAAATAATATATATTTGCACAATATTTTGGTATAAAATGAACTATCTAAAACTGCCTTTGGATTTATCAGGGGCTTTAAATGGACAAATTCAACGATGCTCCTATGAGGAATCAATTGCCCAGCATCTCATGATGTTGGTGGTTTCTCGTCATGGAGAAGTGGAAGGAAGAGAGGATTACGGTTCGATTATATGGGATTTGGAGTTCAATCAAGTTTTGAAAAACGAAGACTGGGAAGATAAGGTCAGACAGTCATTGGAAGCCACTATAATTAAGTATGAACCTCGTTTAAAAGACGTCCATGTAAGAGTAGAACTTACTGAGGTTGAGGAAGATGTCAGAGATAAGTTCCCTAATGCTCGAAAGCGTGTACGCTTGTGGGTAAATGGTCTTATTGTAAGAAATGACCAGCACTTCAACTTTAATACACATCTCTATATAAGTCCAATATCACAGTAAGATTGGCTGATAGAAAGGAAAGTGTAATATAAGAAGATGAAATGAATAAACATATTGAACTACTTAACACTCTTGTTACTTTTCTTCTGTTGCATATCGTGTGACAGCAAAAGAACTATGGACAATATGAGAAACGATTCACTTTTTGTATGGCAGCCCGCTTTGACGGCTCCAAAGTATTATCCCGTACAAGCCCAGTATGCACGTGTTATGGTGGAATGAGCATACAAATCGTTGACAGTCTTTGTTAAAGGATCAAATAGCTCACACAAATGAGATACATCATTATTAGAGATGAAAATAAAATATGATAGATAAAAGGCAACAGAGTATAAAAGAACGTCTTCGGAGATTTGCAATGGACTTGTGGAATATCACAGATCTGAGGCAGATGGATCCCGTTATTGATTTAATTCTTGACGTAATAGCCTATAATAGTAGTAGACTTCATCAGAATATATCCGATTCTGATTCAAATATTCTGTATCGGTTGGCATGCTTGTTAGTTCCTCAGCAGTGGTCACTTCCAATGCCTTCCCATGCTTTGTTGAGTGTGGAACCTAAGAGTGACGAGTCTCGCTTACTAACATTAACAGATCGTTTTTATACGAGGAAGATGATGTTTGAAAAGGGATGGGTAGACCTTGACTTCTCTCCTCTAAGTAATTACCCTTTAGTAAATGCCAAGATAAAGGCCCTATCCTACGATAGTCGGGTAATGTATTCGTATGAGGGTAGTCTGCAAGAAACAAAACTTCCAAACGTAGTAGTGCCGTCAGAAGATGGTATTGTGTGGATAGGTCTGGAAATGACGCAGAGCCTACTACGTTCAACTCATAAACTGATATTGTGTATTCTTTTGGAAGACAATAATCTCACACCTTTCCTGCGAGATGTGCATGTTTATGATGGGGCTGGGGAGAGATTAGAAGTTTCGGTTCCACAGTTTCCACTGGAACACAGTGAGAAATATCACTATTTCGATGAAATTAGTGACTATTATTCAAAAAACTATGTTCAGATAAGCCTTGATTCAAAAGCCCTCTCATCTAATCCTTTCAGTACCTATCCATCAGAATGGGAAGTTTCTGAAGAGGGAGATGATGAAAGCAGTAAACTTGTATGGTTAAAGTTGAAATTTCCAGTGATGTTTAATCATGTGGATTTTGGGAAAGTGCGTTTTCTACTCAATACTTATCCAGTTGTCAATCGTAGTTTGGTAACAATACAACATGATTTTGCACGAAAAGGTAATATCGTAGCTCTACGATGCAAAGAAAATCGTTTCCTGCTCAATGTAGAATCTTTTCATGATGATGCTAACCACCAGTACGTGGATATTGTGCGGAATTATAATGAATCCTCTACAGGTACTTACAGCCTTTACTTTGGAAACATAGAAAGATTTGATTCAGACAATGCTCGCATATTGATAAACAAACTAATTCAGTTAATCCATGAAGACGGAAGTGCTTTTGAGAGTATGGAGATAGATACGCTCACGGATCAGCTGAACAATCTCTATAATAATATAGAGAACATAGAAAAGAGCATCTACGATTTCACTCAAGATAAGAGTATTCCTCGTGCTTTTCTATTTACACAGCCTTACAAGAAGACATCAGAGGTAGAGGTGAGTTATTGGACTACTGATGCCGAAGTTGCTAATGGTTTGGATAGTCGTACGGTAGTCTACCAAGCGGAGAATGAGAAATTCTCGGCAAGTGGGTTGTTGTTCCAGACGACGACAAAACAAGGTAATGCTCACGACTCAGAACGTGATATGATTAATCGACTCCGTTATGGTTTGCTATCAAAGGATCGTATTGTTACGCGTGAAGATATAAAGAGTTTTGTACTTTGTAGTTTAGGGAAATTGGCGAAATCTGTAGATATCAGAGATGGTATAGCTATCTCAAACGATGTGCGACGTGGTATTATCCGTACAACAGAAGTAAGAATAGAACTTTCAGGTGCAAGTAAAGAAGAGAATGTTGATTTACCTGCAATGACAAGTTTCTTAGAAGACGAACTTTCAAAGCGTTCTATCAATAAGACGCCTTACAAGATATTTTTCGTATGAATACACAAAATTACAGCAATAGCCTCATAGCTGCCATTAAGTTGGCCAAGGCAATGGCACATCAGGATAAACACCTGTCGTTCGGCGTAGCTCATCTTGTTATTGCTATGTTGACTGAACAGACTGGTTTGCGTGAGATTCTGAACTCAATGCAAAAGGAAGTGACATACATCAGTGATTGGTTTGAGACTTATCGGGAGATGTATGTCGGTGTTGAGCATGATGCAGGTGAGATAATCGCCGACCACGAGGTTGAGACAGTACTTGATGAGGCAGAACGCTCAAAGATAAAACTTGGTACAGACTCTGTTGATGCCTTGTGTGTGTTCTCAGCAATTGTCAGAGATGGTGTGGTTTATTCCCATCAGCAAATAGAATCAATTGGTGTGACAGAAGATGAGATAATGGAATATTTTGAGGCTTCAACCTCTCCTTTATCTCCAGTTGCAGAGATGGATATGGGTAGTTCTATCCAGTACGTATCTGATCTCCGCCGAGCAGAACTCTTAGAAGAAGGTAAGTCTATTATCGGTCGTAGCAAGGAAATACGTCTGATATTGGAAACGTTGGAACGTTCAGAACGACAAGGCATTCTTCTTGTAGGCGCTCCTGGTGTTGGTAAGACGGGTATTATCAGAGCACTTGCCCATGAAATGGAAATCAACCAAGATGAGATTATCAACCAGACATCGTTGGTCGGGCTGAACACATCAAAGATTCTTGCACAATCGGGCAATGAAACGGAGATTACCCAAAAACTAACAGGTTTATTGCAGAAGATGAATCAGGCAAAGAGTCGTGGTGTGCTTGTTATTGACGACTTGCAGTTGTTACTCGAAAGTGGTAACCCAACGGCAGCTACCTATATTCTCAACAACCTTGATGCACAAATTTGCGATGGTGCAGTCACATTGCTGATGGTTCTCTCTATGGATGCTTTCCGTAAGCACATTGAGAAACATTCTATTGCGAATAGACTGAATATTATTAATGTAGAGGAACTTGAGCCGAATATTCTTCGCAGTGCATTACTAAAACATAGAACAATTCTGCAGGCTTACTATAGCCTACCAATGACGGAGGAGGCATTCATAAGTGCATATAATCTTTCTAACAGATACTACAAAGAAAAGAGCCAACCGGCCTCAACATTAGATCTCATTGATAGTACTGCAGCCTCGGTAAGACTGAGTAATAAGAATGCTGCAGGTATTGTAGAACAACTTGTGGAGCAGTATGAGAAGTACAAGGCAATGCCAGTAGATGATGTGAGCGATTTCGACTTACATCTGCTTTATCACACAATCTTTAACAAGGTGAGTGTTGTTTTGACTTCAAAGATAGAAGACGACTTCGTACTGACGGATGATGATTCAACACAGGAGAAATTAGATAAGCTTGGTAAGATGTTGAACGAACTCTCAGTTCTTTCACAGAAAGGTATTGAGAAGGTTAGCTCATTAGAAATAGAATCAGTTGTGGCAGATGACACTGGTATCCCAATCGGAAAGATTCAGGCACAAGAGAAAGACCGACTCTTGGGTATCGAAACCAAGTTGCACGAAAGAGTTAAGGGACAGGATAAAGCTATTCGTACACTTTCTGATGCTATCATCGAGTCACGAAGTGGTCTGAGTGACCCAAAGAAGCCTATCGGTTCATTCTTCTTCCTTGGTCCTACTGGTACGGGTAAGACAGAGTTGACGAAATCGTTAGCCGATCTTCTTTTTGATGATGACACGGCAATGATTCGTTTCGATATGTCGGAGTTCAAGGAAGAGCATTCTGCAGCCTTGCTATATGGTGCTCCTCCAGGATATGTAGGCTATGAAGAGGGTGGTTTGCTTGTGACAAAAATCCGCCAAAAGCCTTATTCTGTCGTACTCTTTGATGAGATTGAGAAAGCACATAGTAGTGTCTACGATATCTTCCTGCAGATCATGGATGAAGGTAAGGTACATGATAAATTAGGACGTGAAGGTGACTTCTCCAATTCTATCATCATCTTTACTTCTAATATTGGTAGTCAATGGATTGCTGAACAGATTCAGAAGGGACATCAGCCAACCTCTAACGAACTGATTGAGGTTATGTCGAAGTACTTCCGTCCTGAGTTTCTTGGTCGTTTGACAGAGGTAGTCCCATTCTCACCTATTACAGAGGCGGTTGCTCAGCAGATTTTCCTTCTCCAATTCTCACGCCTGCAGAAGCAGTTGTTGGAGCAGAAGGATATTCAGTTGGATTTAGCACCAGAGACGATAGCCTATCTCACTTCAAAGGGATTCTCGCCACAGTATGGTGCGCGTCCTATTGCAGGTGTAGTGAGAACTTATCTGAAAAAGACTATTTCCAAGCTGATTGTCTCAGAGGCTATCAAATCTGGCGACCACATAATAGCAACCTATAAAGATGGAAATCTGCAATGGAATCACGCATAACAACTTCTAACAGGGATTTAGAAGGATTCAGTAATAGTGATGCACGTCATCTTATTGCGGAAGTCTTCTATGCTGAACTGCAGTTTATTACTGGGGAGGATTTGCTTGATAAGACCGTTGTTGTGACTCACGGAATGAATAGCCGTGTGAACTCTCAAGATATTATCGAGTTGCAGAAAGAGGAAGTCTATAAGGATGGACAATTAAGGGAACGACTGATACTTAACCTTGCAAGAAATGGTTTTTATCATCAACTTCCAGAGTTTATGTTCCACCCTATTTCTCTTAGTTCACCAGGAATGAGCAACAAGGAGGTTGTTGAAGCGATTCGAGAGAATAGGAAGAAGGCAGAGAAGGCGATACACTTTTTCTCTCCGTTCGACACAATGATGTTCCATGATAGTGTACGTATCTTTGAACGGCAGTTATCCTTATTTGAAAGGCCGTCTGAGAATGTTATTATCAAGAATGTTACCAGTCTTTTCTTCCCGAAGACTGCCCCTCTTACTGTTGACGAAAGATACAAGATGTTTTTGTGTCTTCTCAAGGTAGAGCATTACAAGGAGAATCTTTCAGCATTGGAAGAATTACTTTCAATAGTCTGTGGTATTGATGCTAAAATACGATACGTCTATCATTACGAAGAGAATCTTCCTTACGTCAGTTTAGGTGATTGTATGTTGGGGGTTGACTCAGGACTTGATGGACAATTACTATGTGAGCTGGATGATGTTGAAGTAAATCTCTGCTTTCATGATACGATAAAAGAAAGTGTTTTGAAAAAGCAGATAGAAACAGTAAAGTATGTGCTGTCGTTCTTTCTCCTTTCGTCCAGAGATATAAAGATAATATATACTGTCACGACAAATACAGAACTCGTCTTAGGACAGAATTATTTAGGTTATGATACGAATTTATAAGAAGAAATAATGAAACCTTTAATATTTTTCTTTTTGAAATACTTATTGGCTCCGCTTCTTGCAATGGTTATGGTGTTCGTTATGGGAGCACTGAAGTCTATTCGACAGCAGCTGGGCATGAAGAGGATTATTGTCTTTGCTCTTTTGGCAGGACTTTTCCTTGGACTTCCTTCTCTCTTCGGCTATTTGAAGAATGAATATGTGTGGGGAGGACTTGTACTGACTGTTACTTCTTATCTCATTCTCGGATTTTTCTATCTATGGGCACTGCGCGTGGTCATTAGCAAGAAGAACGATGATATGTCTATTGAACTTCTCGTAACAGTGCTCTCAGGTATTATCGGAATGTGGATTTACTATCTTGTATTCAACTGGATTAGCGGAGGATTGGAATATACACCTTGGGCGATGACAGCTGTCTGTTGGTTTATGATCCCTTACTTTGTTTTCCGTAGCTTCAAGTATTTCCGAAACATACAACCAGCAATCTACGACTTGTGGAGAATCAATCATAGTGGATTTAATCGAAACTATTGGGACAATCTCGATACTTTCAAGGCATTAACTGTCAAGGTGAAACTTAAACGAAAGATTGGTGATTTCGACTATACGACCCTTTCTGTTCGCTTGGCTGAGGGTATCGCTTTAGGTGACTGGTTTGACTGGCTTGTTGAAGACCAAAATCGACGTTTCCCACAGGCGCAGATTGAAATCAATATGGAAGGTGCAGAAAGTGGGTGGATATTCTATACGAGTCGATGGTTCCGCTATCCTCTATTTATTCGGATGCTGGACCCACGTTGTACAGCCACAGAAAACAAAATAAAGAAAAATCAAGTTATCTATATAAAACGAGTAAAAAGTATAAACCAGATACAACATGAAGAAGATTGAGCATTTGCCAATAAACTGGGTTAACGGCCAGAAAATTAATAATACCCATTTCTTTGAGACCTATTACAATGTAGTTGAGATGCTAAGACAGAACCGTGAAGAGGAACTGACAAGCTATAACTATGGATTCGGTGAAAAGTCTGAAAAAGAAGAATGTTCTATTGATATGGATATTAAGGGTGAGTCTGCAGAGACTTTATCAGTAGAACTTAGAGCATGTAATGCGGTGACTCGTAATGGTTACCATATTCTCTTTACAAAGGAATTGTATGGCGATTTCACGCCAAAGTGTACGCTCAAAGATATCGAAATTGATCTCTCTACACGTCAGGTAGTCTGCATACTCCTTACAGTTAATCCTTACAAGATGCTGCCGGTTGGTGTACCAGATCCAGAAACCACCCCACTCCATCATCCTTACGTATTGCCAGAGGTTACTTTGCAACTGTTATTGGAACAAAATCTTAATAAGGCTTTCCTTGAGGGTAATAGTATAGTAGCGGGAAAGGTTATCGTTGATGGTGGTTCCTTCTTGATAGATAGCGACTATATCCCAGCTATTCAACGTATCAACTGTTCAGAGAGATCTATGCATGCTTTAGAGAATATGACAGAAACACTTGAGCGTATTCACAGCAATGCACTCAAGGTATATGCTAAGAATATTTCTAACCCTCACCGCAGTATGCTTGCAGATAATACTTTTGCTCTTTGCGATGTGGTAAAGAATTTCTATAGCCAGCACTGCTTTGAATTGAAGAATATTGCAGCTGAGCAGCCTCCAATCTATACTGTACGCTTTGCAAATGCATTAGCTAATCTTCTGCTCACTTCACTCCGTTCTTTACCTGAGAAGGACTTTGAGACACTATTGCAGTACTTTGATGAGTGGACAAATATTAAGCCGTCTGACTTTATGCACAAGACAAGCGATATCGCCCATCTGAATTATAACCACCTTGAGTTGAATACGCTCTTTACAAGTATTGCAGCTTTCCTCAATGTAATTGATACGCTTTTCCATAAGTTAAGCGAACTCGAATACGTTGGACTCATCAAGGAGAATATTATTATTAGTGAAGATAACAATGGCAAGGCCTCTGAGAGTGAGCGCAAGTCATGGAAGGTGTGGGATTAACAGATACACTTGACAATGGTAGAAAAAAATAGAAAAGAACGCCGTCAGGCAAAGAATTCTTTTATTTTCATCTTTAGCTTCACGCTATTGCTTTTCGTACTCTTTGCTGTTTGCACATTGAAAACTGCCGAACGTGGAATCAACATGGTCGACGAGAAGAAAGTGCGTTATGATGAGGTATTCCGTAAGCAGGCAAGTTATAATTTCCGTATGGATCAAATGTTCAAGGATATGAACAATCTTGTTACTGAGAAGCGTACGGATAATGAGCAGGCGCAATATCAGATGATAATTGCTCGTCACAGACAAGATATGCAAGATGAAATCTATCGTGGTGATAATGATACCACCAACTATGTTCTCTATAAGGCGCTGTTTGATCAACTACAAGCTACGCAGGAAACCACTGCAACTTACTTTGATGAGAAACGTGACTTAGACTACATTATGGAACAGATTCAGAAGGCAACGGAAATTTTAAATAGAAAAAGAAATTAATAATTTATTATTATGACAAGAGACGAAAAAATATGGTCCAGTATTAAGTTTACGCTTTTGTTATGCTTTTCTGTGGCCTTACTTTATATCCTCCTTTGTAAGTATGTCACACCTATTCCAGAATCCATTACAGGTAATGCGGTGACAGAAATCAATGATGCCGAGGCTATTCTTGAAGATCAGAAGCAAATGAGTGAGAAACTGATTACGCTGAAGAAGGATATTGATTCGCTTAATTTCGAGATACAGCAATCACAGCATATTAGTGAGATAAAAGATCGTATGACACAGCTGCAAGACAACTATCGTAAACATTCTTATGACCCGAAATATCTCTATTGTATGCGTGCATTCAAAACGATACAAGACTATTTCGACATAAAGCAGAAACTCTATTGGACGACCAAGAATACGGAAGACAGAAAAAAGACTCTCGAAGAAATGAAGACTAAGATTAAATAAGTCTTTTGTTGGTTTCTGGCAGGTTCCTTGTCTGCCTTTCTGCAGGAATAGTTGATAAAACTTATTCTTCCACAAGAAGCGTATGCTCTCCATAATCCTATTGTTATGAATATAGAGCATTGGTTTACAACCATCCAAGTTATATATGGCTAACAATTAACAAATTAAACCCCTTATGATATAACAATTAAATAACAATAATTATGACTGAAAGACAAAAAATCATTTTGGCTATCGTTTCGGCACTGGCTATAGTCGGATTATTGGTGGCATTGCTTCTCCCATCACGCAACGTCAACAAGAATCTGGACTTTTTCATTCAGGACAGTAATGCGAATAGTCAATTGGAAGTAAACGAGCCTTTGAAGTTTACCATTAATGACTCTGCGGCAGTTGTTGACAAGAGAGTATTATGGAAAATGGGTAATGGCGACAGTATTGTTGGTAAGCCTAACATTAGTTATGTTTACAAACAGGCTGGAAAGTACCTCATCACACTACAGGTTGATGGTAAGGTTATCAAAGAGAAGACTGTTGATATTGTGAAGATTACCAAGGACACTGTAGCAGTTGATTCTATTCCTAAGATTGTCGGACCAACGCAAGGTTATGCAGGTGAACGGCTCGTATTCTCAGCTGAAGGCGACGGTATGACAAGCTGGCTTTGGGAGTTCGGTGAGAGTGGAACTATTGATGCTTTCGAGCGTCAGGTGGTTTATAAATATGACGAGCCTGGTAAATATCTCGTCAAACTGAAGACTAACACCACTTTGTATCCTGTATCTCATGTTATAACTATCCTTCCAAAGGTTGAAGACATCATTGAAGATCCAGCTGATGAGGTCGATCAGCCCAAACCTGAGCCTATTGATACATTAGCTATGGTGCAGAATGGTATTAAGAAGCATCTACAAGCTATTGCCAATGCGGGTGCAAGAGATAAAGAAGCATTCTATGCACATCGTAATTTCATTATTAATAACTATCTCGGCGGTAATGGTAATCAAGTCGTTGTACACATCAATGGCGAGCGTTATAATGTGTTCCCAGACTATTGTCAAGGATTACACTTCCTCGAGAGTAATCGTTACGGACGTGTGACTATTGATGATGTGAAGGTAGATGATTTCCATCATATTACAAAAATTGAAGTAACTCAAAGAAATACGGGAAAATAAAATTAGGAAATATGAAAGCGTTCCATATTATAGCAAGTCTTGCATTCTTCTTTTTGGGTGCTCAGAGTAGTCTGGCACAGGTGGGAAGATATGATAAGACACATGCTGTCGGTAAAAAGAGTTTTAATTACTTGACAGAAGATACACGAAAGCAGAAGACACACAACAATAAGGATGTGCATATTGTCTTCTCAGATCGTGACCATAACAAGGCATACGCTGGACCGTATACACAGCGCATCCTGAGTGAACAGAAGCTTGGTGCACCATTCTATGTTATTGGTGAAAAAAACGGATTCTATAAGGTTGTCGCTGCTAACCAGAGCTTGCTTGGGCAGCCTAAGGGTATGTTTGCACCACTTTTCAGCTCAAGAACTCACTTTAAAGATGCTAAGAATTCACCATTCGTAGGATGGATTGACAAGAATAGTGTGCTGGAGTATAATCATGCCTTTGTGTCTAAAGATAATAACTTCCCAGTACGTTATCGAATCGGTGCGTCCACAGTGTCACGATTGGCAAATATAAAGAGGTTCTTCACTCTTGACTCTCTGAATCTCTATGGCGATCCTTTCTTCCTCGATAAGAGCAAGGGAAAACTTGTATCTGGTCAGATTGTGTATGCTTATAAGTACGATGCAAGTAAACAGGCTATACTTGTTTCTGATCGTCCTTCACTCTCAGACTCTACTCGTACAGCACTCGGATGGATTCCTGCTGATCTCACGGCAATGGTAGGACAGAATCACGTCTATCTGCTTGATGCTAATTATCCTGAGTTTGCTGGCTTCCCATTGGGTTCTAAACTTCTCTTTACTGCTGATGGAAATTGGACAGACACTTCAACAGACCAGAAAGTGGCTATAAATCTTCCGTTGTCTGTATGGGACAGAAAGAAGACTTATATGCTCAATGTAAAAGGTGGAGATGTTGCTGTGGCAGAGCTCGATCAACTCATCGAGAATAGCAAGAATATAAATGTCCACCTTGTGTTCTTTGATAAGGACCGCCTACTTGTGCGCAACCTTGTTAATGCTTTCCAGGGCATAAGCGAAAAGGTATCAAAGGATTCTCAGGCGAAGTTCTCTGTGACATCTGTTTCTCAGAAGGGAAATAGACATCTCTCACCAACGAGCGACTTTGGTAAGTGGATTGACTATCTTACAAAGATGACTTCACCAAACACTATTAGGGCAAATGGTGGCTACGGCTTCCACGATGCAATGAATACAATCTTTAGAGAGACACCTTATTCCAAGTTTGAAAATAATGTGTTCATTATATTAGGTACTGATGAGTTTCCAACTTTCACCTCTGATATCAACTCAGAGATTTATTCACGCTCAGCTACTCTCCTTCTTGCTCAAATCCTTTCTAAGGATGGTATGCCTTATCAAGACTTTATCTTTCAGTCTAAGCAGTTACTTGATAATAATATCTTGGAGTATATGAGTTTCTCAGGAGACTACATCTGCGAACCAAAATGGACAAAGAATGGTTCATTCAAAGATATAAGTACCGATAACGAGAATATTTATTTACTCGATGCACCAAAGAACAGTGTTATTGCAGGTGGTTTTGTCTATCCTAAACTTTATTCTGAACTCTCAAGTTCAGGTCTTTCAAATGTGCTTGACTCACTGTTTATGCAGCTCAATGCACGTAACAACGAACTTGTAAATGTGACACGTAATGCAGAGAATAAATATGGTGTTCTACGTGCTATTCCTACACAAGAGGTGGTGAATCTCTGTGACAGTGCTGCTATATCTGTAACTGATATTGAAAGGAACAACATCAACGACCTTCTCTTTAAGAAGATGTGGTTTACACCACAGCAACTTTCAACTTATGATGAGGGATATCTTTTTGATAAGGCTGAAATGCAGAATCTTCTTGATGGCTATCGTGATTTGATGCCTTATATCAATACTGACTCTCTTGGCAACCAAGAACTTGCAGTATTGAGAAATAACTTTAAGCGTCAGAGCAAGCTGGTAAACATGCTTTCTTATCGCAAGGCTCTCAGTACGAAGTCTGCCATTTCAAAGGTTTATTATCATCGCGTTTCTGTGCCAAGTTCTGATGCATTGAATTATATAGTACGTATAAAGGATATTCGCCGTAAGAAGTGTAATGAAAGCGAATGGGATCAGGCTTATAAAGAGATGTTTAAGAAGCTTGTTAATCTTGAGACACGCTTCAAGTCTGGACGCTTGAATACCATTTCTATTGCTGGTAAAAATTATTACTTTATTCCTTTAAAGGAACTTCCATAAACCACTTTGAACAAAAGTAATAGAATATAATGATATGGATAAATACATCACAGACATACTTCAGGTGTATTTATCCATATTTTATTTTCTGATACTGCTTTCCTATAACCCCAAACATCTTCTGGTTCTTCCCAAATATGCAGTAGTAAACTAAAGCTCTTACCTAATAAGGCACACTGAAAGTGGAGCTATGCGCAATATCACAGAGTTGCCAACAGAGCAAAGAACGACAGGGATGAATTGTACAGATTCCTGATACCTTTGGGATAAAAGCTTTGTGCATAAGATCTCTAATTAAACTGGTAAACAACCTCCGTTACTCCACGCACCGACGGTGCCTTCGTACCTTCTATCCGCTTTGTCTTAATAATCCCCTGTATTCCCCTTTTCTCTGTGTGACATTTCGTCAAAGTTATAAACTTAGGCAGCCGTTCCCTATCAATCCAAATTCTGGAAGAGCCATATATATATGTCCTTTAGAATTGTAATAGCCATATTGATAATTTCCAATGTGTCTGCCGTCGGCGTAGGCAAGGTATAAGTTAGAATATTACTACATTGAGGTAAGTCTTCACGGAATCTATTACTAGTAATAAATACTGTCACGCTTTGGCAGAAAGATCGTTGTCCACGCAGTTTGTTGGCACTAGCTGATGCAAAATGGGCAACTGACGCTTTGAGTTCTTGAAACTCAGAAATCATATTTCCAAAACTTCGGCTTGTACAGATATTTTGTTTAGTAATTATTTCTGTATTATCAATACAATCGATGCCATTTAACTCACGCCATGTTTGTACAGCTGGCAAAGTAAAGTGACTTTTAACCCACCCTTCACTCTTATCTGCAAATTCTAATGGAGTATGAATGCCATAGTATTCTAATTTCGCCAAAGTTTTCTACCTATTCCCCATACATCGGAAAGGCTGAAAAGTTCTAAAGCCTTACGCCGTTTTTCTTCAGTGTCAATCATACAGACTGAGTGGTATCCTTTGTGCTGCTTAGCAAATTTACTACCCATTTTCGCTAAAGTTTTGGAGGGAGCAATACCAACACTCACAGGCACGTCGACCCAAAGATTAATCTTTTCAGATAGTTCACGCATATAGTTTTCCAGATTGTACATCTTTTCATACCCCTTTAAATCACAAAAGCTTTCATCAATACTGTAATTTTCTACATGATGTATACTTTTACGTAGGATTGAAATGATACGGCGTGACATTGCTGCATAGAGCATCATATTAGTAAAGAACAGTTTTACATCGTTTTGTTTTATAATGTTTTGAACCTTAAAAACAGGATCACCTCAACGTAAGCCAAGTTTCTTTGCTTCGGGTGTAAGTGCAACGATATTACCATCATTACTTGAAAGAGAATCAATATATCTCTTCCTCTTATTTCCCTCATTTTCCCATTCTATCCTCGCATTTTATCATTATAGTTTACAGCCTGTATCTTTGTTGTTCGATAACGTATTATTTATTCAAAACAATAATTTATGGAATCAAACAGCAATGACAATTACGTGCTGGTCTTGGAAGACCGCACGGAAGTGAAGAATGAAAAGGAAGCAGGAAAACTCTCCGTAATTTCTGGTATTGACGACAAGGGAAACCTTAAAACCACTGAAGCCATCGCCGCCAATCAGGCAGCGTTCTTGAAGTTCAACAGCAAGGACGAACTTCTGGAGAACTTCATGACTAACTTCCTCAAACAGTTCAATAACCCGACTCACTTCGGGTTGTACAAGGTATTGGCAGACAATGTGGAGCAGGGCGTGGACAACTTGCGTACCATACTCCAAAGCCGTGAGAAGTCCGAAAGCAAACAGCAACTGGCAGAGATGGGCGTTCCCTTTGAGGACTATCTGCCCCAGCAGAAGAATGCTACTGCCATCGATGAGTCGAAGATTGATTGGAAGCAACTCGATAATCTCGGACTTACCCGTGAGAGATTGGAGCAGAGTGGAGAATTGGAAAAGATGCTCAATTGGCAGAAGAGCAATCTCTTGACGATAGCCGTACCTATTGGAGACACTACCATCTACACTGAAGCACGTCTTGCATTCCGTACGGACGATAACGGCAATGTCGGTTTGGCAATTCATCCTTTGAGAAAAGAACCACAGCTTGACTTTCCCTATATGGGCTACAAGTTCTCTCCTGAAGAAAAGGAGGCACTTCTGGTAAAACCATTGAAGTGACTCCCAAGAACGCAGAACCTTTTTCTGCTTACGTCTCTATCGATCCGCAGACCAACGAAATTATAGCCCTGTGTGCCGACCGTGTGAATATCCCCAAGGAAATCAAAGGTATTACCCTTTCCAATGCACAGTATAAAGACCTTGTGGAAGGTAAGGCTGTGAAGGTGGAGGGCATGACCGCCAAGAGTGGCAAATCCTTCAATGCCACGTTGCAGGTTAATGCCGAGCGAAAAGGCATTGAGTTCATCTTTGACAATAACCGCGGTTTTAAGGAACGGCAGCATCAGACACAGCAGCAAGGCGTCCCACATAAGCTCTGCGGCTTGGAGCTGTCAGATAAACAGCGTGAAGCCTTGGATAGCGGTCGTACACTATATCTAAAGAATATGGTGGACAAACAGGGACAACCTTTCAACGCATACGTTCGTATGGACAAGGAACAGAACCGCCCACGCTTTTACAAGTGGAATCCTGAAAAGAAGCAGGAAACTGGCAAAGAAAAGGTCGTAGCTGTAGCAGAAGAACACAAGACACAGGTAGCCGTAAACAACCATGGTAAGACCAACGAAGCTACCAAGAACGTGAAAGAGCCATTGAAGACTGGGCAAACACAGCCCACTGCCGAGCAGAAGCAAAAGCAGGACGAGAACAAACAGAAGAAGTCCCGTGGACGTAAGATGTAACCCTTAATTCTATTATCGACTATGACAACTTGTATTATCGCCGAGAAACCCTCGGTAGCCAGAGATATTGCCCGCATCGTTGGGGCAAACAGCAAGCAGGACAGATACATGGATGGCAACGGTTACCTCGTTACGTGGGCAATGGGACACCTCATCGCCCTTGCCATGCCTGAAGCCTACGGTTTCTCTGCCTACAAAGCTGAGGACTTGCCCATCCGTCCCAATCCATTTCAGTTAGTGGTACGACAAGTACGCAAGGATAAGGAGTATGTATCAGACCCAGCAGCACTAAAACAGCTAAAGGTGATACGCTCCTGCTTTGACAAGGCAGATCATATCATTGTCGCCACCGATGCAGGGCGAGAGGGTGAGCTCATCTTCAGATATATCCACCAACACTTAAACTGCCATAAGCCTTTCGACCGCTTGTGGATTTCCTCCCTCACCGATAAGGCTATTCGTGAGGGACTTTCCAATCTCAAACCTGGAAACTATTACGACAATCTCTATCATTCTGCCAAGGCAAGAAGCGAAGCTGACTGGCTCGTGGGTATCAATGCAAGTCGTGCGCTGTCCATTGCCCGCAAAGGCGGCTATTCTTTGGGACGGGTACAGACCCCAACACTTGCTATGGTCTGTCGTCGGTACATAGAGAACCGTGATTTTTCTTCCGTGCCTTATTGGAAATTATCCGTTCTTACAGAAAAAGAGGACTTATCGCTGAAAGCCATTGGCTGTAAAGACTATGAGAGTGAAGCATCGGCACAGACCGCTCTCGCTGCACTTCGCAGTCAGAGCCAGCTTAAAGTGGAATCGGTCGCAAGAAAGGTAACGCATACACCACCACCACTCTTGTACGACCTTACTGCCTTGCAGAAAGATGCCAACAGACGCCACGGCTTTTCTACAGACAAGACCCTCTCGATTGCCCAAAGTCTCTATGAGAAGAAAATCACGACCTATCCCCGCACAGGCAGCCGATACATCAGCGAGGATGTCTTTGAGGAAGTCCCCGCCCTGCTGCGCAAGATAGGCAAGACACTATCAAATCCACTTAACCGCCATTCTGTGGACAATACCAAGGTTACCGACCACCACGCCATCATCCCGACTGGTGAACCACCATCAGGATTGTCGGCAGATGAAGCGACTGTCTACCAGATGGTGAGCAATCGCTTTGTCGAAGCCTTTCCCCCAATTCAGAGGAAGAGCGTATGCAGGTGCGGTTCACTCACGGCACCAATATCTTTACTTGGAAGGCATGCCGACAAATCTCCTTGGGCTGGAAAGCTGTACAGAAAGGTAAAGAAGTAGAAGCTGAAAAGAAAGAGGATAGCGATGAACAGATTTTGTCTTCATTGCCGACTTTGACTGAAGGTGAAATCCTATCACTTGTCAATGCAGAAATCACCGAGCATAAGACCAAACCTAAACCTCTCTACACAGAAGCAACACTACTTTCTGCTATGGAGAACGCCGGAAAAGAGGTTGAAGATGCAGAAAGCAAGAAAGCAATGGCAGCGTGCGGTATCGGCACACCTGCCACCCGTGCCAACATCTTCGAAACGCTTATCCTCCGTGACTATATCCGAAGAGACAAGAAAGCCATCATACCGACAGAAAAAGGCCTAGCTGTCTATGATATTGTCAAGGACAAGAAGATTGCCAATGCTGAGATGACAGGCAGTTGGGAACTTGCCCTTGCCGCTATTGAAGCAGGAAAGATGCCATCTGATAAGTTCTCACAAGGCATCAACTCATACGTGGGGACTATTTGCGAGGAACTCCTTTCACTTTCTTCAGAGCAGAAGTCCTATCCTGTCTACCGCTGCCCAAAGTGCGGACAGCAGAGTGTCGGCATCTATGCCAAGGTAGCCAAGTGCAGGCATGAAACCTGTGGTTTTCACGTGTTTCGTGAAGTCTGCGGCATACTTCTCTCTGAAGATAATATCCGTGACTTGATAAGCTCCGGTCGTACGCCTATCCTTAAAGGACTGCCCAGCAAGGCAGGAAAGAAGTTCAACGCCCGACTGTTTTTGAAGGACGATTATACCACCACCTTTGAGTTTGAACAAAACAAGAAACGGAAATAGCCGACCTCCTTCTATACCGATACCCGTGTCGTTTCTGCCATCTCAGACGCACTTGCCTCCATAAACCTGCAGAAAGACGATGTTTAGTCCCATCTATAGGCATGGATGCACACATTCGAAGTTAAAAAGAAAAAGGCTGCTCCAGCAATCAACTTTGCCCGAGCAGCCAATTCTTTTACTCACAAGGTTTGTGATTCTTTCACAATAACCGTTAGGCGCACTTTACGGTTCTGGAGAAGGTCCTGGTACAGGCTCAGGTCCCGGTTTCTTTTTCCCGCCGCCATTCTCTTCTTTCTTCTTAGTCTCCTTTTTCGTCACCTGCTCATAGGCAACATCGGTCAGCGTGAAATACTTGCTTGATGCCACCAGTCGCACCACAGGCTTTTCGATATGCACCTGCGCACGGAAAGGCGTACCCACTTCAACGGCTTTACTCTTGAACGATGGCTTCAGCGTGCCGAGGTCACCAAAGTCCACGATGTCGCCATTAGCCACAATGTCGCGAGCCGTTTCAGTAGCAAGATTAAGAACTGCCGCTACTTCCTGTGGATTGAAAGTAGTAGACTTAGCCACCCGTTCGCAGAAGTTGCGGAAATCCACACGGTGTCGTCCCGTAGGTTGGGCAATCTGTACGGTTTTCTCACCCGCCTTGCCCACATTGAGCTTGCGCTCAGTCAGAATAAATTGTAAAGGCTTGTTTGCCATAGTATATACAAAGTTGGTCTGCTTTGTTAGCCTTGTGTGAGTCGAGACCATAAGCCCCACAAAGGTGGCTGTCATGGGCAACCAACAGCAAAGATAGTAATAAAATTTTATCAAACCAAGAACTAATAGAAAAAAGCTCCTAAGCTTTTTAGAAAAAGGTTAGGAGCTTTTTGAAGAAAGCTTAAGAGCTTTTTGCCGAAAGCTTAGGAGCTTTTTGAATATTACTTAGGAGCTTCCTGAAACACGCCTAATAGCTTCCTTCAAATTGATTGCAAATAATTTCTTCTTGAATTAACAATTTACACCTCTATTCGCTTGATATTTCAATAAAAAAACTTAAATTTGCATCATGTTTCTTTCCCATATATAGTTGTGGTTTGTGGTGAACCGTGAGGCGTATGGCGAAAACCAAGCCGTCGGGCGGGGGCTCGGGGGGGGCGGAAATAACGAGCATCCGTAAAAAGTAACAATCCCTCTCTTCCGTCTAAGCGGAGAGAGGGATTTTTTCGTAAATTAGTCTATGTTCCGTATCCAGCGTTTGGCATTTTCAAGTCCCCATTGAACATGCCATTTACGTCCATCAGTCTTGTCGATTAGAATGAATTGATAGATATTGCTTGTCGGGTACAACTCAAAACTGCCAGAACCATAACCTATTCCCAATGATAAATCTACATTGTTAATTACGACAGAGCCTTCTTTCTTCTCATCCAAAGACCATTGCACTTGCTGTATCTTTCCTGTTTTCGTGTCTAACTCCAAGAAGTTGTAAATGTTTTCTGTTTTATAGAGTTTGAATCTCCCTTTTAGGGAAGAATCTATTTCTATTTGCTCTAACAACATATTGTTTATGGTTAGCAACGTGTCAATCTTTGAAAGCAAAGCGGATATATTCTTGCCTTGCCTGTCTGATGTACTTTCTTGTTTTTTACCTACTGTCTGTGCCATTCCCGAAAAAGGAATTGGCAGAATAAGTAAAAAGAATAAAAACTTTTTCATAAGTTATTGACTATTTAAGTTATATTACAAATACCAGTTCTCTAAAATCTTCTTCATCAAAGTGTTTGCATACTCTTTCGCTTCTTTCAGTGGAATTTCCTTGCGCTCATCATATCCCCAGTCGTTTCCAAATTCCATATTCACGACAAACTCAGCTTCCTCTTTTTGGAAATTCTTAGCCCACTTATTGAACTCTGCAGAATCTTCTGCTTCAAATCCGTGAATGGAGTCGGTGATGTAATTTACCAGCCATTCTTGTAACTCTTTGTTGTTTTTAATGAAATCCATAGTTTCTTTATTTTAATATTTGCTATTTTCCTGTATGCACGACCATAAATATATGATTGCTTAGCAAAAGATACGGCAAAGGTAGGAAAAAACTTTGAGAAAAGAGTTTTTTCGGAGGTTATTAGTTCTTTATGTCGTACAGGGTGAGTTCCGCCGTTATGACGGTATCAATCTCTTAAAGCATGCCCTACACAATACCATTCCCGACATCAACAAGAGCAAGGAGATGACGGACAAGGTTACGGGAGAGACGAAAACTATCAAAGTAAGGGACGGACATGCTATCCAGATGGCAAATGCCAAGATTGAGGAAATCAGGCAGGGCTTTGTTGATTGGCTCGGACGTACACCTGACACGTTCAAGCAACAACTCTCTGACCGTTATAATCGTCTTTTCAACTGTTTTGTGCGACCCAACTTTGACGGCACGCACCAGACGTTTCCCGACCTTGACCTCAGACGATTGGGTATTGCAGACCTCTACAAGAGTCAGAAGGATGCCGTGTGGATGCTCAAAACCAACGGTGGCGGAATCTGCGACCACGAGGTGGGGGCAGGCAAGACGCTCATCATCTGTACGGCTGCCTATGAGATGAAGCGATTGGGACTGGCAAACAAGCCGATGATTATCGGACTAAAGGCAAACGTCTTCGATATTGCCGACACTTTTAGGAAAGCTTATCCTAATGCTAAGGTACTCTATCCAGGTAAGAACGATTTTAATAAGCAGAACCGCCTACGTATCTTCAACGACATCAAGAACAACGACTGGGACTGTATCATACTCACGCATGAACAGTTTGGCATGATACCGCAGGCTTTGGAGATACAAGAAGCGATTATGCAAAAGGAACTGGACTCCGTGGAAGAGAATCTCGAAGTGTTGCGAAAACAAGGAAGAGACATCTCACGTGGGATGCTCAAAGGTTTGGAGAAGCGCAAGCAGACATTGGAAGCCAAGTTGCAGAATATACAAGACAGCATATCCGAGCGCAAGGACGATGCCGTGGATTTCAAGATGATGGGTATTGACCACCTCTTTGTCGATGAGTCGCACCAGTTCAAGAACCTGATGTTCAACACCCGGCATGATCGCGTATCGGGCTTGGGCAACCCCGACGGCTCACAGCGAGCCTTAAATATGCTCTTTGCCATACGCACCATACAGGAGCGTTCCGGTAAGGACTTGGGAGCAACGTTTCTTTCGGGAACTACTATTTCCAATAGTCTGACAGAATTGTATTTGCTCTTCAAATACCTCCGTCCGCAGACTTTGGAGAAGCAGGGCATCAACAGCTTTGATGCATGGGCGGCGGTCTTTGCCAAAAAGTCGACCGACTACGAGTTCTCCATCACCAATGAGATTATCCAGAAGGAACGTTACCGTACCTTCATCAAGGTACCGGAGCTTGCCTCGTTCTATGCGGAAGTATAGGAGTTGGAAGCAAGAAAAGGAGAAGAATGCGTATCTGGTTGAAATAGAGGATATATTGCCTGCTTACTCATTGAGTTGCATCAAAGGAAATAGGCTAAGAAAGGAGTGAAAAAGCAAGAGTTCAGTTACCAAATCGTTCGAGAAACGATGAAAGGAAAAGAACAGCTAAAAGTGGTAACTAAAACGGTGTTTTCTCTTTCATTATCAATGTTTTGCATCACTCAAAGTTCCTCTAAGAAGTGTAATTTTGCAAGCAAAAAAACAATGGAAAAAGAAAAAATGAAGCTGCTTTTCTACCTCAAGAGAGGTACGCAGGACAAAAACGGAAAAAGTCCCGTTATGGGACGCATCAGTATCGGTCGCTCAATGGTTCAGTTCAGTTGCAAATGCGCCTGTACCCCAAAACTTTGGGATAGTCGTAAACAGCGACTTGTGGGAAAGAGTTCCGAAGCCGTATCAGTGAACAGGGAACTTGACCGACTGCAAGTAAGCATCCATCAAGTTTATGAATCGCTTTCGGGCAAGTTGAACAACACTGTTACGGCAGGGCAGGTAAGGGAACTTGTATTCGGGTTAAACAGCGAGTCGCAGGGACTGCTTCATCATACGGACGAGTATATCAACCGCTTCCGTGATCGGGTGGGTATAGACCGCAGTGAAAGAAGACTGAAATGTCTGCTGCTTTTCCGTAAGCATCTGGCAAAATTTCTCAGACATCACTACCATGTGGACGATATTCCCGTGCAACTAATCAAAGAAAATGAAGAAAGGCAGAAGTTATTGAAAACTAACTGATAATGAGGAGGAAACGGAATGGTTTGCGTAAAACTGCACTATTTCTAAAGGGCAATAATATGCAGATTTGAGCAGATGTTCAGTTACCAAAGCATTACCCGATTTGGGGATAGGTAACGATGGGGCAATGCTCGGTAACTAAATTATTTTCGCTCGTGTGGCTGTTGCTACGGTCAGCAGTTTTCTGCATAAGTGAGGAACGCTTTGAATTTGGTAATTTTGCCACAAAACATCAAAGCGTATGAAAACAGAGAAAATGAAAGTGTTGCTCTACCTTAAAAAGAGCGGTCTTGACAAGTCGGGGAAAGCTCCGATTATGGGACGTATTACCATTGGGCGTTCCATTGCCCAGTTTAGTTGTAAACTTTCCTGCAACCCCGACTTGTGGAATTCACGTGAAAGCAGGATGGACGGTAAGAGCCGTGAGGCGGTGGAAGTGAACAGCAGGTTGGAAAACCTGTTGCTGTCCGTTCAGTCTGCTTATCAGTCCCTGCTCTCCAAAGGTTGTCCGTTTGACGCGACCGATGTGAAGGAGCAGTTTCAGGGCAGCGTGCAGACACGGTGCATGCTCATCGAAAGGCTGGACATGCTCATCAAGGAAAAGGAAAACCATGTAGGTATAGACATCAAGGAAGGAGCCATACACGGCTACCACTCCACACGCATACATTTACAGAAGTTCATTCAACGGAAGTACAAGGTCTCGGACTTGGCATTCTCGCATCTTACAGAGGATTTTATCCATGAGTTCCAGCAGTATTTCTTAGGTAAGTGCGGTTTTCAGGAAAGCACGTTCTATAATGTAGCCACGCATTTGAAGACGGTATGCAGGTTGGCATACCGTGAGGGATTGGCAGACACGCTCCTTTTTGACAAGGCTAAAATATCAAAGGGCGATAAGAAACTGCCAAAGGCGTTGGACAGGGCGGCATTGGATAAGTTAAAAGCAATCCGCTTTGATGATATGGAGAGGGAAATGGAAACGGCAAGGGATATATTCCTCTTTGCCTGTTATACAGGTGCAGCATATTGCGACTTGATAGAACTGAACAAATCCCATCTTGTCCGTGATGATGAGGGAAGCCTGTGGTTGAGGTTCAACCGTCAGAAGACAGGTGTACTATGCCGTATTAAGCTGCTGCCTGAAGCTATAATGCTGATAGAGAGGTTTCACTGCGATGAAAGGGAAACACTGCTTCCCTACATCAAGTACAAAACCTATCAGACCTGCCTGAAAGCCCTGCGGCTTCGTGCAGGCATATCGTTTCCTTTTACCACGCATACTGCAAGGCACACCTTTGCAACGCTCATCACACTTGAACAGGGCGTGCCCATCGAGACGGTGAGCAGGATGCTTGGTCATTCCAATATAAGCATGACTGAACGCTACGCAAAAGTAACACCCCAGAAACTCTTTGAGGAGTTCGACCGTTTCCTTTCTTTCACCGAAGATTTACGTTTGACCATATAAAAGACAACCATTATGAGAAGTACATTCAAGATACTGTTCTATATCAACAGACAGAAGATAAAGGCAGACGGCAACACCGCCATTCTCTGCCGTATCACCATAGACGGAAAAAGCGCAGTCATTACCACGGGCGAAGAATGTAAGCCCTCTGAGTGGAACGCCAAGCAGGGCTTGACTACCGACAGAAAGACCAACCAAAGACTTCATGAGTTCAGGGAACTTGTGGAAAAGACCTATCGGGATATACTGACGAGGGACGGAGTGGTAAGCACTGAACTTGTCAAGAACCACCTGCAGGGAATTGCCATCCATCCGACAACGCTCCTTGCCATGAGCAGGGCGGAGCTGCAAGCGGTCAAGGAAAGCATTGGAAAGTCAAGGGCAGAGGGGACTTATCTGAACCTGTCCCATTCTGACAGAAATCTCCGTGAGTTTGTGGAAGATAAAGGATTGCAGGACATATCCATTTCCACCATTACGGAGGACTTATTTGAGGAATACCGTTTCTTTCTCAAAAAGCGTGGATTGAAAGGAACGACTATCAACAACTATCTCTGCTGGCTGAGCAGGCTGATGTTCCGTGCGGTCAGTAAGAGGATTATCCGCTACAATCCTTTTGAGCATGCCAAGTATGAGAAAGAAGAAAGGAAGATTCGTTTCCTGCAAAAGAGTGAAGTCGCTAAACTAGCGACAATGAAAATGAATGACAGGGAAGCAGAACTGGCAAGGCTCATGTTCGTCTTTTCCTGCTTTACGGGACTGGCAATTGCCGATATGGAACAACTGCAATATAAGCATATCCAGACGGCAGCGGACGGACAGAAGTATATCCGTAAGGAGCGTCAGAAAACAAAGGTGGAGTTCCTTGTGCCGCTGCACCCAATAGTGGAAGCCATCATTAACCGTTGTAGGAAAAAACAAGAGAATAATGAAGAATGGCAGACGGTGAAAGAAAAAGGTGAGGCCCTTATCTTTCCCCGTGAGTGCAGCCGAAGCGTGATAGATACCAAACTGAGCATTGTAGGCAAGGCTTGCGGCATTAAGGAACGGTTGTCGTTTCACATGGCTCGCCACACCTTCGGAACGATGAGCCTTAGTGCAGGAATACCTATCGAGAGCATAGCCAAGATGATGGGACACGCTTCTATATCAAGCACACAGATTTACGCGCAGGTGACGGACAAGAAAATTTCTGAAGATATGGACAGGCTCATTGCCAAGCAATCGGTAAAGGGAAAGGAAACTGCGGAGAGAGAGGCTTGTGAACTTTCGGATATGGCAATCTATAAAATAGAGGAAACGGCATGAATACGAGCTATAGACCCAAAACAATGACCGACACGTACAATCATCGCAGTATCTTTGATTGGGGCAGGAATATGCAGGTTGTCCGAAAAGGAACCGGAGACATAGCCATGACGGAGGGAGAACTTGTGAGGTTCTTCGGTGTGTCGTGGAGAAAACTCAATTATAGGCTTCAGACAATTATTAAATCTTCCGACCTGCATCCCAATGAAAGGGGTGCAGGTGAGGAGGAAGTCATTATCAACGGACAACGCAAAGGTTATACACCGCTCTATCCGCTTTCTGTCATCATCGCCCTGTCCTTTCTGTTGGACAGCACGGAAGCGCATTTATTCAGAAAGTGCATCAGTAGAAGATTGCAGACAGAGGCTGCCATTGTAACGCCAATCTTCCTGTTGGACAATACCAAGAACTGATGAATATATTTCCTTCTTCTTTCACTGATTATATCTTACTACATTACTACAATAGGAGTTAAAGCGGTGAAAGAGAAAGGATTAACGTGTAGTTGGGTGCTCAAAATAATTGTACTACGCAGTAACTACATTTGCCTTTCTTCTTTCACCGCTTTATTACGGTTAAAAAGGAAATTATATGCTGTTTGCTATTTGCCTGACTATTCTCTGAAGCACGCTTTCATTGCTTACAAGTATAGATGCCGTGCCCGTCATTCCGCTGATAATCTTATACGTGCAATCCGTTATCCTTACCTGTGCCGTGAACACGCTGCCTTCTGCCGTTTGTCGGGGTGTATGCGATGTGGCTGTTATCATACCATTGGCAGATCCGTATGTTTCTGTATCGTAGCCATCAAATTCGATGTTTACCGTCATTCCTTTTACTATCGTATTCACATATTTATAAGGAATGACTATTGTTCCTTGATGGGTATTTGTCATCAGCGTTTTTGCGATAATTGTTTTGGGGTATGGATAAAGTATGCACCTACTAGCAATTCCACACTCCATAGAATCATGTTGTTTATAATATGGAAAATGCCACATTGCTATAGTCGATTCTTAACGTCCTCCCCAGCACCTGTCCCCTTGTACTTACTGTGGGTAGCATTTATCTTATAGGTAACTGTAATAGAGAATTTACGAGTATCTAAGAATTTTCTCAATGACATTTCACGAATGTCGTTTTTAAGAGTCATAGTAGATTTTGCTGTATTGAGCAAATCTTCGCATTGCAATTTTATACTCCATTTATCATGTGCGAATGCTTTATACAAACCAAGGTCACACTGCCATGTGTTACCTATATACATGTTTTCCGCATTACCACTGGTACGCCATGAAAAGTCTGCATTCAGCCAAGCGTCGAAGGGAAGATTATAGGCATTGTTGAATCTGAGGATGCCCATAGGCTTATTCAACTTCAAATTCTCACCTCGGTACTTGATGGTGAGAAATTGCTGCCTGACGGCAACCATCAAGCTGGGATGGTATTTTCCAAAAGAAGGAGACACATTGATCATTCCAGAGAGTTCACTATATCCATTAACATTTTGCTTCTGTATCAAAGCAACTTCAGGGCTTTCACCATATTGGTTATATACGGACATCATATAATCCTTCACGTGTGTATAGTTTGCCATCAATGTAAGCCATTTATAGTTAGCCATTAATTCCACATAGTCACGAATAGAAGGACGCAAGTTCGGATTGCCTGACTGATAGGTGTATCTGTTGATATATTGGACATTGCTACTCAACTGACTGAAAGCTGGGCGAGTAATCTTGCGAGAATATGATAACCGTGTACGCGCGTGTCCAATGGGCATGGACAGCATGGCAGAAGGGAATAAATGATGATACTCTCTACTTTGCTCGTCCATCTTCACTCCATTCTCAAAATAGTTACTTACCACATACTCATAGCGTAATCCAGCAGAAACATTAATCTTGCCCAAAGTTTGTCGTATCTCCGCGAAGCCGGCGCCATTAGTTTCTTTGATTTTCGAGTGGAAATCATTGATATATTCTACTCCGCTCTCATATTCGTCCGTTCGATGAAGAAAACTCCACTCCGCTCCAAAAGCAAGCTGTCCTTTCCAAACAGGATAGGTAGCAACGGCTTTTGCTGCATACAACTTGTTATTAATGTCATTTTGAGTGGATATTGTGCGGTTTTCAAGCGAAGTTGCCTTTTCTGCTACATCCTGATGTGTATCTGCGTTATTCCAAAGAGCATCCATATTGAGGGCAATTCCCCATTTACCCATCTTCCCCGAATAATATCCAGATACTAAATGTCTTCTGTTATGAGATTTTTCCTCACTTTCGGTACTAAGCTCATTATTTAAAATTTTGTCGACTTCCAAAGCTGTAAAGGAATTATTCCTCGTCTTTGAAGGCAGATACGAAAAGTCGTAGAGAATACCAACAGAATGATTTTCGTTGAACACATAATTGAGACCTAATTTTCCAGTAAGCATGTTGGATTTTGCATAACGTTTTGCATCAGTCATTTGATATAACAAATTTGACGGGGCATAGGTATATTGCTGCGAGATATTTTGCTGACGGAACTTGTTACGGTCATACCCTACCATACCAAATATATCTAACCCATGAAGGCGATAGTTGAAGTTTAGCTCTTCTTTGCCATATAAATAATGTGTCAGTCCCATTTGGGTACGGCTATCCATACTGAAGCCTTCTCCAACAGGTTTAAGCGTTTTGATACGAATAACTGCATTTACCGAGGCATCGTATTCTGCACCAGGAGTGGTGACTACCTCTACATCCTTAATTTTATCAGAAGCTAATTGATCCAGCTCTGCTTGATTTCTCATCAGTCTTCCATTAATGTAAATGATTGGCGCTCCTTTTCCCAACACCTCTATCCCATCATTTGACTTAATCACACCAGGTGTTTTACCTAACACTTCCCTTGCACTGCCAGAATGGGCTAATGATGATCCTTGGACATGAGTAACTAAAGCGTCATTTTTGAGTTGAGTTATGGGACGGGAACTTTTCACTATCACTTCTCCAAGCATGGTCGTATCCTCAACCATGAGTATGGTACCGACATGACCATCAGTACATTTTTTATAGATGGTCTGATACCCTATTAATGAGACTTTAACGATAGCTTCTCTCTGCTCGGAGTTGATGACAAATTCTCCCTTGTCATTACTAACAGCACCTTGTATAAAAGAAGAGTCAGCGTGATTCAGAAGGCAAACATTTGCATAGGGTAAAGGTTCTCCATAAGCATCAATGGTTTTACCCTTGAAAGTTTGTGCATTTACTGAAATTGAAAGCAAACACGCAACTGCTATACATGCAGTTATTTTCTGTTTCATCTTTGGTTTCATCTTTTATCAACTATTTAAATTAAAACTCATGAGTAGGTCGTTCTACTCCTTATCAGCAGCACAAAGTTAGTCATAAGAGACATCTTATGACGACTTAACAGCTAATAAAAAAGTCTTAATAGAAGAAGCGTAACCATCAGATTGTCAATGGTTACGCTTCTAAAAAGTCTTAATCAGAACCTGCTGTCTCTTAATACGGGCTAAACAACATTGATGAATGCAATAATATCCTCCCCTTCCGGCACACCTATCTTCTTCCGAATAGAAGTTTTGCGGACATAAATAGTCGCGCTCGTCTGCTGGGTAACAACACTAATCTCCTTGGTCGAGAAGCCGGCGCAGAGCAGACAGCATATCTGTGTCTCCTTTTCCGTGAGCAGATTGCCATAGTGGTGCATTAGGCGAGTATAAAACAGATTATAGAGTCGGTCTATAACAGGATAAAGGTCTGGCCAGACCAACAGGTCGTGCGTAGGAATTTCACCACCACTGATGGCAGAAATACGTTTGAGCAAGGCTTGATTCTGCTGAGTTGGTGTACTGGCAACCAGGCGAATGATGCCCAGCTGCTGCAACAGTACCTTTCTAAATAACACCTCATCGTTCTCATCACCTCTTTCTGTTGATGGCAGTTGTTGCGCCTTGTCAAGCATATCAGTAAGGATGCCGATACGCTCCTCTGCCTCAGCTAGACGCTGGTACTTCCGTCGATAGAGCCAATAAGCAAGTCCTATACCACCCAATAAGACCAAGAATAGGAGAACAACACCCAAAAGCATCAAAAGTCTGGAGCGATGCAACTCGTAATTAGCAGCCTGCAAACGATTCCGTGCTTCCAAGCGGCGCAGAGAAAGATTCTCATTTTCTATCATAACTGTTGTTACAGAGTCGCAGTAATGTTGAAAAGCATGTGACGAAACAGGCTTCCCGCTTCCGAAATTCAGAATGTTACGCAGCTGCTCTATGCTTGCCTTATGGCTGAGGTTACCCTGTTTTGTCCATCTTATTCCACGATTATTCGTTTCAGCTCTGCCAAGGTATATCTGTGCTGAATCCAACTGGTGCAGATTTATATAATTGTTGGCAAGCGAAACATAGATGGCAGAAGAATCTGCGTACTTCGGAACAAACCTCTGACAATGGAACAAGTAACGATTAGACTGCACGTAATCGCCACGAGCAGCCAGCACATCAGCATAACTAAGGATACGCTCCGCAGCTTTTTCTTCTTCGCCACCTTCCATAGACAGACTGATGCTTTCCTTAAAACATGAGTCACTTGCCATGTCGCCAACATGAGACAGACTGATGGCAAGAGCGTAGAGTAACCGTCCTCGCATATTTCTATCTAGACTGTAATGCCCATTGAGCACCATTTGTGCTGTCTTGGCAGCTTTAGCATAATTGCCAGAGTGATTCAACAAAAGAACCTTCTGCTCTACCAACTGCGCCCATTTTCCAGCATTACTTTGCTCATGAGCAATCTTAATACCCTCCTCTAGCTCCTTCAATGCAGCCCTGTCTTGCCTTGTCCACTGCAGATAGGAGGCTTTTAGCAGATAACCGTCAAGTAACTTTGCCACATCCCCCTGCTGCCTATAATAACCCACGACATGAGATACTAGACTATCTTCAACCAACGAAATTCCCAACAGATAGTGCACCATAGCATGATTCCACGCATAATGCATTACACCGGCCTCACTCATCTGTCCTACATTCCCCATTTCATCCAACAATTTCAAAGCACTGTCCGGACGAGTTGTAAGCAGCGAGTCTGTAATTGCCAATGTTTTCTGCTCGTTGCGAACAGAACAGGAAAGTAGGAACAGCAGGCAGAAAAGATATAAGAATCGTATAATTATTTTCATATTAAGAAGTACTGCAAAGCTATTTAGCCACTATTAAACTCCCACAAAAGTACTTCTTTTGGAGAAGAAAACCAAATAATGAAGAAAATATTGCTGTGGCATGCCGTAAAGGATAGTTATATCAAACATTTATGTACCTATTTTATCCTGCATAACAGAGAAAAAAGTAAAGATATACAATCAATTGCATAAAGCTGTAATATCATAAAACCATTTATACTGTCCTATTTCCTGTAGTTTTCTTCCAGTAACTTTATCAAATCTGAAGCCTTATAGAGAATCTTCCCCGCAAACTGCGTGTAGGGGATAATCTTTCTGTCCCGATAGTACTGCAAGGTGCGAGGGCTGATATACAACCGCTCGCAAACTTCTTTGCCCGTAAGGTAATGTTCACCGCCAAACAGCGGTTTGTGTGTCTGTGCCACTTCCTTTATCCGCCTGTTCACCCCTTCAAGGGCCGAGAGCACAACCAGCATCTCGTCCGCCTCCATGTTCAAGTCCTTTGCTGATTCCATTGTCTTATTTGCTTTTAGGTTTATCCGTTTTTGATTTCTCTATTGTGGTTTGAAGTAATCCCTCCACATCCTCACGCTTGTAGTAGCACTTGTGCCCGATTTGGGAGAATGGCAACACACCTGTATCACGGTAATGTTGCAGGGTGCGCTTGCTGATGTTGAGCAACTTGCACACATCACCGTTATGCAGCCAATCCGTGTGTTTGCTCTTTTCTCCGAAAGCCTTGTGGCAAGTCTCTGCAAGAGCGAGAATCTCGTCTCTCAGTCTTGCCCAATTTGAGTCCGTAATGATAAAATATCCCATAGTTCTATTATTGTTTTGTTTATAAAATCCTTTTTGTCCTGCGCTTCATAGCATGTTTCTGCCTGCAAAAGTAGGTTGTGTTTTCCATACCTCAAAGCAACAGGGAACAGCAGGGAAATATCGGGAACTTGAAGGAAAAGGCAACGCATTCCATTGACTGACGTTTGCACCTTTTTGCCCTGTATTTTTCTTTCACCGTCATTTTAATGCAAAAAGAGGGCGGTGCATATCCTATTCAATCGGTGTTTGTTCAAGTGGCAGGTTACGGCACTTTCGATGTGGGCAAACGCTACCATATTTCTGTGCTGATTCTGTCGTTTATAATATCGGTGCAGAATACTGCAAGCGTGCGCAAGGGGCACACTTCTATCTTTGCCCACTCTTGTTGTTTTATCCCCCTGTTTTGGCTTAAATCAGTCTTTTCTCTCCCTGCCTCCATAAAAATCCGTGCGAACTTTATAGCGAATGAGTGCAACATTATGCAAGCACTCTCCGAATGCTTGGAACTTACCCATTCTCTTGATAACTTCGTTCTTGGAAACAAAACCAAGCATATAATGAAAACAAGAGCAGATAAAGGCAAATCGGAGGGCAGAAACGACACACCCCGAACAAGAAGGAGATTCTCCAAGAACTCGGAGATAGAGGCCTATCTCTCAACCCACTATGCCTTCAGATACAACACGGTATTGGGAAGAACCGAATACCGAAACAGGGTAAACAGTGATTTTACAAAAGTCGGTCGCTATGAAATTAACACGCTTCGCAGGGAGATAGACAATGACATCGGGATAATAACCTCGTCGGATAACCTATACTCTATCATCGAGAGCAGTTTTTCTCCACGTATCAATCCCATACAGGAGTATTTCAAGGCATTGCCATTGGTGGATATAGGCTGTGATGAAGGTAATAGTAATATCTCCTCTCTTTTACTGAAAGCCATTCCCGAACTGGCAAGTTGCGTTGTGGTGCGCAATCACAAAAAATGGCTACCATATCTCACAAAATGGCTCGTGGCAGTAGTTGCCAACGCAATGGACGATCGTGAGTGCCGTAACCATACCTGTCTCGTGCTGACAGGCGAGCAGGGCAAGTTCAAGACCACATTCTTGGATTTATTATGCCCTCCTACCCTGCACGGTTACAGCTATACGGGCAAGATATATCCGCAGGAGAAGGACACGCTTACCTATATCGGGCAGAACCTCATCGTGAACATCGACGACCAGCTCAAGGCTCTCAACAAACGTGACGAGAACGAACTGAAGAACCTTATCACCTGCCCGATGGTCAAGTACCGCATGCCCTACGACAAGTACGTCGAGGAACATCCCCACTTGGCAAGTTTCGTGGCATCGGTGAACGGCAACGACTTTCTTACAGACCCGACTGGAAGCAGACGGTTTCTGCCCTTTGAAGTTTTATCTATTGACATTGAGAGGGCAAAGGCTATTTCTATGGATAGTGTCTATACGGAAGCCAAAGCCCTGCTCAACGCTGGTTTCCGCTATTGGTTTGACGATGATGAGATAGCGGAACTATACAGGGAGAGCGAGGAGTTCCAAGTGCAGACCGCAGAAACGGAACTGCTGTTGCGCTGCTTCGAGAAGCCGACGGAGGATAATCCCCGCTGCTCCTATATGACCACTACGGAAATCCTTACCTATCTGGGTCTCTATACCCGGCATCCCCTGACTTCCAAACGTATGGGAGAAGCCCTTAAAAGGGCTGGCTTTAAGAAAGTGAGCAAGAGGCGTGACGGTGGCAGTCCCGTCTATGTGTACAAGGTAAGGAAGATACTGCCCTGTCCTTTGCTTGACAGTTGTAGTAGCCTGAAGTAGTAGGGTGTGTAGTATTGTCATGTACTACAATGTAGTGTTGATTATCAATAACTTACAACAAAATAGTATGTAGTAAGAAGAAAGATGAAAAAGTTTGGAGGGGGAAAACTTCGGAAACAGAAAAATAAAGCATAAATATTTAGTAAGACATTATAATTCAATCACTTAAATATTCAAGTAATGAAAGAAGAAGATTTATCAGCAATCAAGCGATACCCCATCGTGGAGTATCTTGAAAGGAAGGGCATCAGACCTGTGCGCAGAACTCCTTCCTATACTATGTACCGTTCACCGCTGAGGGAAGAAACGCATCCGAGCTTCAAGGTGGACACACAGAAGAACCTCTGGATAGACTATGCCGAGGGCAAGGGTGGAAGTATCATAGACCTATGTATGCGTTTGGAGGGCTGTACGCTGTCGGAAGCCATCCGCCACTTAGGGCAGAACGCTCCAGATAAAGGCACATATTGTTTTCGTAATAATTTCACGCAAAATAATTTTCAACCAACGATAGCTGCAAACAGGGCACGGAGACTGATAGAAATATCAGACACCCTGCTGCCATATTTGCAGGAGTACCTTAGGAAAGAACGGTGCATCGATTTGGAAAAGGCTGCGCCATTCCTCAAAAGTATCAACTATGAGGTAAGGGGACAACGCTACCAAGCCATCGGCTTCGCCAATCTGTCGGGAGGCTATGAACTTCGGGACAACCACTCTTTCAAGGGAACGATAGCCCCGAAAGACATTACTCCGATATTCACGGACAGAGCGGAGCCCGTATGTATCTTCGAAGGGTTTATGGACTTTCTTTCCTTCCTTTCAATGAAAGAAGAAATCATCAACCGCTGCCTTGTGATGAACTCCGTGAGCAACGTGGCGAGAACCGCCCACTACCTGAATGACCACAACCTAACGCATATCCGTGCCTTCCTTGACAATGACGATGCTGGGCGGAGAACCGTGCAAGAATTTGTAAGGGCTGGTTTCAAGGTGGAAGATATGTCCGTGTATTACAGAAACTTCAAGGACCTCAACGAGTTTCATGTCAGCCGTGTCCGTGAGCAGGAGCAGCAGAAAGTGCAGGAACGGACACGGGGGTCGGTTACAAAACAAAATCAAAACAGGAAATCAAAGCAAGTCAAACATAAAATGAGATAAGGATATGGAAAAGAAGACAAAGATAACAGACAAAGACTTTTTAAGGTATTTGGGCGTGGAAGATGAAGCAGAGGACGAATCTACTTCACAGGAAGCGACTGCGGTTCCTGAAACAGAAAGACCAACTAACAAGCAGAACACTGAGAATACCATGCACTCCGAACCAGCACGGAACACAGGGAATGCAACCGTTCAAAGGCGCGTCAGTGCCAAGATGAGAAGGGAAACGCTCGAAGCCTACAAACAAGCCTACCTTGTGCCAACCAAACTGAGCAACAGAAAGGCGGTCTATCTGAGCAGGGAGACACTGGAGCGTGCCGACTTCATCGTGCGCAGATTGGGCGACAGGGGCAGCAACCTGTCCAGCTTCGTGGAGAACATCGTACGCCTCCATTTGGAGGAATACGGTGAGGACATAGAGAAATGGAGAAGATTGTAAATCACAGGAAAAGGGTCGAGGGTTCTCCCGAAAAGGGACGACCTTTTCACTCAAAATCCTCAATCCTTTTTTAGAGAACATAGCAACAGATATTTGCCAAACATAATGAATGATGAGAACACCACGAACGCAGTCAGGCACGGAATGCACGGCATTCACTTTTCGGCTGCAAAACGCCTTGTGCGTAAACGTCCCATTAGCTGACATTGCAAGACGTCAGTTTGTACCCACAAACTGCTCCCAGCTCCCCTCGTCAGACTGTCGGGGAGATTAGACCGTAATCACTCCGTTCTCATCGGTCAAGGTTCAGGAATTAAGCAACAACAAATCATCTACAATGATTAACTTTCAAGGAAACCTATATGAACAGATACAAAGGAAAATCTGCCCGATGGCAGCAACAGGATAAGGAAGGGCAGCAGATGAACAAGACGGAGTTCATCAAGGTAAGATGCACCTTAGAGGAAAAGCAACGCATCAAGTCAAAGGCGGAAAGCACGGGACGGAAGTTCTCGGATTACTGCCGTGAGGCACTCCTTAACGGCGAGGTAACAGCTGTCCCCAAGATGACCGACAATGAGAGAGAAGCCATTGCCATACTCCAGCATACAGGAAGATTCTACGGGCAGGTTTCCAATCTCATCAAGGTCAAGAATGAAAGGTGGGTACATATCACAAAGAACCTTTCCCTATGTGCAAAGGAAGCATTTAAGCGATTTTACGACCCCTATTTTCATGTGGACGATGAGATATATAAAGTCTTAAATATGACAAGAGATGATAGGAAAATGTAAGGCGATAGCCCACGGAAGTACGGCTTTGGACTATATATTCAGGGAAGGCAAGCTCGGCAGTCGGCTTGCCTTCCACAACCTTTGTAGCAGGGAGCCAAGGGCAATCTATGAGGAAATGAAGGTGGTCAGCGACTATAACAGCCGTTGCAGGAACAAGTTCCTCCGCATTGAAATAGGCATCGCACCGCAGGACGAGAAGAATTTGCCTATTTCCGAATTGATGAGGATAACCCATCTGTTTGCCAAGCAAATGGGACTTGACAACCACCAATGGGTGGCAGTAACGCACAAGGACACCGACAACAGACATATTCACATCATCGCCAACCGTATCAGCCTATATGGAGAGGTCTATGACACCACCTTTGTGAGCAACAGGGCAGCGAGAGTGGCGGAGGAAATCAGCAGGGAGAAAGGCTTGACCATCGCAAAGGAGGTCAAGACAGACAGAAAACACCAAAAGGAAAAATCTAGCCCAACGAGAGAGCAAACAAAGAAAGAGGTGCGACAAATCTGTTATGCCCTGCTTGACAAGTACAAAGGTACAGGTATTATCGGGCATTCTATGTTCCTCTACGAGTTGAACAAGAAGGGCATTACCATAGAGCGCATGAAGAACAAGCAGGGCAAGGTCTATGGCTTGAAGTTCTCATACGCAGGACAATCATTCAAGGCATCCGAAATCGGTAGGGAGTTCGGCTACCGTTCCCTGCAGAAGAACTTTGAAGCAACCAACAAGGAAGAACCAAAGAAAACACACCAAACAATACAGGAGCCCACAGAAAAGAACCAGCAGCCTGATACAGGTTATCAACTTGTACCTCCAAGTCGTTCTACTATCTCACGAGACAATGACACTCCACAAGTGCAGAACCCCATTGGTGTAGTGGCAGACACCATTGTTAGCGCAGCCGATGAAATGATAGAGGGGGTGGGCGAATTGATTACACCAAGCGCACAAGGCAATGACTACGCCGAAGCTGCGTGGCAGCGTAAACTCAGAAACCAAGCCAACAGAAAGAAGAAAAGAGGACGAGGGTTATAGCCCTATTCCAACGACAAACAGCATTAGATAATGCAGAAACGTGAATATTTCATCGAAAACGCTTGTTATTCGGTAACAAAGTATTATCTTTGCAGACAGAATAACAAGCGTTCTTTGTTAGGCAGAAAACAGCGAAGCCAAGTAGCTCGCTCGTTTCCAAATCGTTACCTGTTTAGTTGCACCAATAAGGTAACTTCTTTATTTTCAATAAGTTGTATTTTGATAACTATCTTGCTATGCAAAAAGCCGATACTGCCCTTATCAAAGACTTGGAGGAGTATTTTGCCAAAGAAAAGGGTTTTAAACTCAACACTTCGGCTGGTTATCTTACTATGCTGGCATCCCTACTCAAGGACCTGCACAAACGGCACATCATAGACATCTATCCTTTCATCGCTCACTCTATCCGCTGGGACGTGGGTACACTCCGATACATCACAAGGGAGGAAGTAAACAGAATAGCAGCATTAAGCGATAACGAACTGCAAGGCTACGAGCAGGTGTCGAGGGATATGTTTCTCTTTTCGTGCTATACCGGTCTTTCCTATACGGATGTGTACCACCTCACGGCAGAGCATATCATCCACGAGTCTGGTATGAATTGGATACGAAAGCCGAGAATAAAGACAGGCAATATATGCTACATTCCGTTATTGCCCGAAGCGTCCGCCATCATCGAGCGGTACAGGGGTATCCATACAAGGGCGTTCCGTCACGAACCGCCCAAAGGGTATCTGCTGCCCATACCGGGCTGCGATACGGTGAACATACACCTCAAAAAGATAGCACGGCTTTGCGGTATTCAGAAAACGCTGACTTTTCACATGGCAAGGCATACCTTCGCATCGCAGATGACGCTTTCAGAAGGCGTGTCTATCGAAAGCGTATCGAAAATGCTCGGACACAGCCAAATAAAGACCACACAAGTGTATGCAGAGACTTCTCCAGAGCGTATTTTTCGGGATGTGGAGAAGATTCTCCCTCTCATCGCACAATATCGTTTAATCAACTAAAAGTCCAAGAACAATGAAAAGTACATTTTCAATTCTATTCTATATAGACAGAAGCAAGACAAATGAGAATAACGAGTGCATTATACGCTGCCGTATCACCTGCAATGGTGCGTCTGCTTCATTCTCAACAGGATTGCACACCTCTCCCGATGATTGGCAATCAAAGATAGGACGTATAAAAGTGGCAGCTAACAGAGCGAATGATGTCAATCATCAACTGGACTCAATAGATAAACGACTTCACGCACTCTATGAACTCACGTTAAGAGAAGAGAACTACATCACGGCAGAATATCTTAAGGAGCAGTTCCTGCATCAAGGCAAATCTACCCCATCACTCATAGAGATTTACCAAGCTGTCTGCGAAAGTAAGGAGGAATTGCAGGGCAAGACTATAGGAAAGGCTACCGTCAGGGCTTTTAGGGACAGTAAGAAGAGCTTTTTACAATTTCTGAAAACAAGGGGAAATGAGGACTGTCTTCCCAAAGAAGCCGACAAGGACCTAATAGAAAGCTACCGTCTGTTCATGCTTAGGGACTTAAGAAACAAGGAAAGCACTGTCTCCAACCGTCTGCGCCACCTGCATCAGGTTATTAGAAAGGCACAGCAGGAGCGGTATATCTATGCAGACCCTTTTGAACTGATAGACATTGAAACGCCCACCTACGAGCGCAATGCCCTCACTTCTGACGATTTACACAAACTTCTCTCATATCGCCCTCACCGCTCGGTGGACAACCATTGCAGGCTCATCTTCCTCTTGGGCTGTTTCACGGGGATGGCTTTTTCAGACTTGAAGAAACTCCGAATGGACGATGTTTATACATTCGGGGATGGGCGCAGGTACATATCGCTCTGTCGCACAAAAACTCAGAACAGAAGCATTGTTCCTTTATTACCCATTGCCGAAGAGATACTCACCATTGTCAGCGACGGACAAAAGGAGGGTTTGCTCTTTCGTGAGTTCCCCACGAATAGCCATTTCAACCGCAAGATAAGGGACATCATCATCAAGGCTGGACTCCCATCTCATACCGAAGCCACCTCGCACACGGCACGACATACCTTTGCCACGACCATCTGTTTGGAGAACGGCTTGCCGATAGAAACCGTCAGTAAGATGCTCGGACACCGCTTCATTTCCACCACTGAACTCTATGCAAAGGTTAGCAAGAGCAAGATTGCACGTGAAATGCAGCCACTCATGGGTAGCAACACCACAAGGGAACTGCGAAAGGCCCTGCGTGTTTGTCCGCCAAGAAAGCCAAGAATATGATAAAATGATTTTCTTAGACCGTTAAACAACCATCATTAAGTATCAACACTGAATAAGGACAAAATGAAAAAGAACAACAAACAGGAACTTTCCTACTTTCGGTTGAAATTAAGAAGTTATATGAGTGAGCATCACCCCGAAAGATTGTACGACACGGAGTTTATCACCACACGAGCAGACATGGCTCTCACTGCTTACTGCGATGCAGTGGCACAAGGTTTTTCGCACCTCGAAGCAGAGAGCATAGCAAGCGAGGTATTGTATTATGGCTTGCATTTCTCCAAGTATGATACGCTTGTTTCCGTGTTGGAAAACGAGTTTGAAAGGGAACTGCCTGCACCACTCCCTGAGAAGCTCGTACCTATACTGTTGTCGAACAAGGCTGTTCAAGCCACATTCGACAAGTTCGGTTTGACGGACACATTTGCTTCTGACGAGCAATACGACCGTCTTTACACCGAACTCACAGGCACGATAGTGCTGCTTACCAAGAGCAATCATTTGCCAATAATCGGTCAGACGGAGGGGTAAGCCCAAAGGCGTTGTAAGCAAAGGCACACGCAAAGTCCCTGATGCCGTTTCTTATCGTGCAAAGGTACAACGGCAGCTAATCTGCCCTGACAAGGTCGAGTCCTGCGGATGGAGAGAAGAATCTCCACCGCAGGATTTTTCTGTTTCAAGGCGGTATTGCCATTTTCAATATCCGTGCGGTCGTATTCATCTCTCCCAACCTTGCAGGGCAGGGCTGCCGTAGAGAGCATAGGCACGACAAGAATACGGCATACTCAGGCTCTTTGGACGCAAGGCGTAACAACCAACAACAGATAGGACTAACGATAGTATTGTCAATCTGTTGTTTGTACAATTTGTTGTCCTGACTATCTGTTGTCAAAACTATCTGTTGTCATGACTATCTATTGTCAAAATAATCTATCGATAAAACTATCTATCTCTCGGTTTGTCGAACTATCGAATTATCGATAAAACAACAAAATAATAAAAGGAACGAGCCGGCACCTCTTCTCATTACCGCAATCATACCATTCTTATACAGAACATAAGAGTTTTTCAGCGACAGCTCCAAATCTGATAAGGAAAGCTACCAGCCTTTGGACTTAAAGCTTATGAGCTTTCTATAAAAAGCTTATAAGCAATCTATGAAAAGCTTATAAGTAATCTGACAAAAGCTTATAAGTTATTTACAAAAAGCTTATAAGCTTTTCTGACTAACAGACTAACTTCTCTTCTCTTCCTTCTATATCCTTGCTTTTCTGCGTTGCTTTGTTCAATGTAGTTCTACGCTTACCTTTGCACACAACAATAGTGGCAACAGACTGTATATGAGTTTGTTTGCCGAGTAACAATAAAGTAATCAAAACAAAATTAAGGCAATGAAACTCATTATCATCGACCGCAAAGCGTGGGAGCGACACCACTCCGAATTTGCAGACTTTATCCACAGTATCGAACAACTCATCGGCAATCCGCCCGAAACGGACGAATGGCTTGACAACGAAGCCGTGTGCAAGCGTTTGGGCATCAGCAAGCGTACCCTGCAATCATACAGAGATACGGGAAAAATCCCTTTCTCAATGATTGGACATAAGTGTTATTACAAGGAGAGCGACATCACAGATTTACTGAACGCAAAAACTGAATGAACTATGGCAGAGAACGAAATCGTTACACAGAAAGACCCTCAGATGCTGTTGTTTTCACAACTGATGGAAGGAATATTGAAGAAACTGGAGCGGTATTGCGCTACCGCCCGTCCGATGCTGGGCGGAGAGGTTTACCTCACTGGCGAGGAGGTTTGCAGCCAATTACGGCTCAGCACACGCACGCTCCAAGAGTACAGAAATGCAGGAATACTTCCTTTCTATAAAATCGGAGGGAAGATACTATACAAGCAGAGCGACATACAGACAATGCTTGAAAAACATTATAACGCAATACCCAAGAGATTATGGCAAGAATAGATGAACAAAGGAAACAGCGTCTGAAACAAGCCCTTCGAGATATGGGCAATTATGGCGTTAAGCTCCGCAAGCCCGAAGAGTTGCCCGATTTTGATCAGCCCATAGATTATGAAGAGGAAAAGAAAAGATTTGAGCCTGTTAAAGTTGAGGAACAAAATGACAAGGAGAGTCACAAGGACTATTCTCAACCGTCCTATCAAGAAACAGAGTTGTCACCAACGGAAAGGGCTACTTCTACCGAAGAGAATCATCAACGAATGGGAAAAACAAGGGACAGGAAGCAATTATCCGAGTTTCAGGGGAAATATCTCCAGCCCTTTCGCAACAGCCACCGCAAAGCCGTGTATGTATCAGAGGAAACTCAACGAAAGTTGGACTTCGTGGTGAGGAAAATCGGTGAGCAGGGAGCAAGCGTTTCAGGATATGTGGAGCAGGTGCTTCGAGAACATCTCGACCAATACAAAGATGATGTGGAAAGATGGCGGAAACTCTGAAGTACTGCATTCCTCGAATGCAAGCCTACGCCGAGTTGCTGTATTCAATGAATGCAGTAACACGGCATGGGCTTATAATCCCATTTTCTACATCAGCAAGGTGTGTCTTTGTGACACAAATTGCCGTTTGTCCCACAAAGACCCTTGCCCCGAGGGGGATTAAATCACTCCAAAGTCGTGATTAGGAAACAAACAAAACAATACAATTATGACCAAATTAGAAATAGCCAATGAGAATCGTTACGGACACCGAAACACTGTAGAAGTTCCACCCTGGGACAGATGGGACACCCGTATGCCCGATGTGAAAGACCAACTGCGTGCCATTGACCTATACAACAAATCGGGCGCAGTAAGCAAATCCGATTTTGTGCGTGCCCGAATACTCGGGGAAAGTTTCAAAGTAATCACAGTAGATAAGTCCGCCGTGGAGTATTATCGCAAGCTCTCCAAACTCACAGCTCAAGTACATAAGATTGGCACAAACTATAATCAAGTAGTACGTCTGATGCACCTTTATACGGCTGATAAAAGCGTAAAGGCGTTGTTGCATGAACTAATACGTCTGACAAAAGAACTCACCGTCTTTTAAGAGTTGACGGTGAGTTTGACAATTGACTATCGCAAAAAATGTAGAATAGAATTACTTCCTGAGGTATTTAAGCATCTGCGTAATACACCGCTTCTTCTGTTCGATATTGGGATGAACATAGAGGTTGAGAGTTGTAGTGATGTTCGAATGCCCGAGCAACACGCTAACCGTCTTATAGTCACAGTTACTTTCGATGCAGCGTGTGGCGAAACTGTGGCGCAGCCCGTGATATTTCAGCCGAGGAATGTTCAAATGCTTCATTAACCGATGATAATAGTTTCGATAGGTTCGTGGCTCAGTAGGTTTTTCTTCGTTGGTCAGCACATAGAAATTAATATTTACTACCTTTTTCAGTGGTTTCACCATAGCCAAGAGTTCTTTGTTCATTGGTATCTCACGGCAAGAGTTCTTGGTCTTTGGGCTGTTGATGACTAATTCTGTGTGCCTGCGTTCACCTTCTACGACGTAGATACGCTCAATGGTACGGTTTACGGTGATTATACCGCTGTCCGTATTGATGTCCGACCATTTTAAGCCGCATACCTCACCAATCCGCAAGCCTGTGGTTAGACTAATGTAGATGCCAAGGTTGCGAAATGTAAAGTTCTGCTTAATGAAATCGAGAATCTTTTTGTGGTGTGTCACTGTCAGCACCTCCATTTCTTTATTGATTACTGTAGTTGGATACTTGATGTCCCATTCGCAATAGTTCATCCAACCGTTCTTTACCCCGAACTTCATCACCATTTTCAACACAATGAGAATGTCCTTCACCGTTTTAATGCTGAGACCAGCATTAAGTTTTTGTAGCACAAATTCTTGTACAAGTTTTTCACTAAGACTGTCACAATCACCAAACGATGAAAGTATGTGATTTTCCAAAACTAACACATAAGCAGCGTATGTGGACTGCTTTACGTAGCGTTGCTTGTCTCTTTTCCAAGCCAACGAAATTTCTCTAATAGTTTTTGTTTTCATATTTAATCCTTAATATAGAAAAGGTACATAATAATTAGAGAAACGTATTAACTAATTTGGGACATTGAGGACTTTTTTTTCTTTATTTTCTGCCATAGTCATTATTCTTTAATTTTCTTGATGAGTTCAGTTGCTGCAATATCGTGCATGAGAGTAAAGCCGAACCACTTTTTACCCAAGTCCTTGATAGAAGCTCCAATATGAGGTCGCAATTTGCGACTAGTTCAGTTGATTGTCGTTTTGTATTTTCCTTATCTTTCGCCATAACTTCTTATTTTGACATTATAACTTGAGACCCAATATTTTACATTATCCCCAATTCTTTCAAATAACCTTCAATTTCTTTATCAAGATCGGCACGCTTGGCTTCCAGATCCTTGATTTCCTTCATTACGGCATGGATGTCAATAGGTTCTTCCTCCTCGAAAGTATCAACATAACGAGGAATGTTGAGGTTGTAATCGTTTTCGGCTATCTCCTCCAAGGTGGCTGTATTTCTCAATCTCCTTGCGATCGCGGTAGGTGTCAACAATCTTCTGTATATGCTGTGGGCGGAGCTTGTTCTGTGTCTTTATCTTCTCAAAATCCTTGCTGGCATCAATGAAGAGAATACTGTCGTCTTCCTTACGGCATTTCTTAAACACCAGAATACAGGTAGGGATGCTTGTGCCATAGAAGATGTTGGCAGGCAGACCTATGATAGCATCCACATAGTTTTTCTTCTCAATGAGGAAGCGGCGGATTACCCCCTCAGCATTTCCACGGAAGAGAACACCATGAGGAGCAACGCAAGCCATAGTTCCACCCTCGTTTAAGTGATAAAGCATGTGGAGGATGAACGCATAATCAGCTGTCTTGCGTGGAGCAAGCCGTCCTGCCTTGCTGAAACGGTCATCATTGTTGAACTTATCAGCAGCACTCCACTCAGCAGAGAACGGAGGGTTGGCAACAACTGCATCAAACTGAGTGTCACCAAAGGCATCGGCTTCGAGTGTGTCGCCATTCTCTATACGAAAGTTGCTGAATTTGATGCCATGAAGGAGCATATTCATGCGAGCAAGATTGTAGGTTGTGGGATTCTTCTCCTGTCCGAATATCTCATTAGCATGTCCTATACTTGCTGCACGGAGCAGTAAAGAGCCGCTACCGCAGGTTGGATCATAAACATTGCGAAGGCGTGCATGGCGAGGGTTACAATTTCAGCCAAGATACGGCTAACTTCCTGCGGAGTGTAAAACTCACCGGCTTTCTTTCCTGCACCGGCGGCAAACTGGCTAATCATATACTCATAAGCATCGCCAAGAATATCAATCTCTTGTGAAGCCTCTACGCCAAAATCTATGTCATCGAGGGCAAGAAGTACATTACTGACCAATGTATTTTTATCATCGGCTGTCTTTCCCAATTTAGGCGAGGCGAGGTCTATGTCTGAGAACAAACCGCCAAAGTCCTCTTCACTGTCTTGCCCCAGAGTACTATCTTCAATACGCTTCAAAGAACGCTCAAGTATCGGCAGGATATTTTCTTTCTTTTTAATACTCTCAATAACGGATGAGAACAAGAAACTGGGTTCTATGAAATAGCCAATATTTTCGATACATTCGGTCTTTACGCTCTCTTGTAGCTCTTCGATATCGGTATTTTTTTCCATTGCCCATAATTCTTTGAAGGTAACATCGTCATCCACTAAGGCGTCATTGGCATGTTTTTCAATCTTCTCTGACAGATATTTATAAAAGATAAAGCCTAATGTAAAATACATAAAGTCGCTTGCCGACATATTGCCACGCAACTTGTTTGCGACTTCCCAAAGCTGGTCACGGAGTTTCTGTTGTAATTCTTCGCTCATATTATTGTTATTTCTTATTTTCTATTATTAAAATATCTCTCAATGCCACTTTGTATGATTGGGATTTTGTTATGTTATCAAATGGAAATTCTGACTTGCTGTGTATATGTGAAACATCAATTATACAATTCCATGAAGAAAATGTAGGTGCTTCTTCACTGGGGTCTAAGCATAAGATTTTCATAATTGCACCATTCTTATCACAAAATTCGTAGCCAACAGCAAGCATGGCGTGAGCTCCATCAGTAAACACAGTTGATATTATAACCGGTTTGTCCTCATCAAGCGTATCTGCAATGAGACCAATAAGTTTCTCCTTGTCTCGTGGGTTTCTCCTTCTGACTCTTATCCCGAAACTTTGCTCGTTAATTTCTTTTCTAAGAGTTGAATAGGAATAGCCAGACCTTACCATTCCTTGCTCATCAAGAAAATGGCTTAAAAATTTTCCTTTGGGTGTTCTTCTGTCAGGCTTGTTGAATATATCCAAGTCTTCCTCGGTGACAGCACCAATGCACAACAGCGCCATAGACAAGGAATAAACAGCGCAAGCCCCATCCATATGTCCTTGACGTCTATGTAATATAACATATTTACCATTTGCATCCTTGACAAGTACACCTTTAGGACTTATCCGTATTGAATCTATTACTTTTATTGAACTCATATATGTTTTTAATTATTCCCAACTGAATGTTCGTATGATAGACTTCAAGCGTTCAAGTATCCTTGTCAATGTTTTGCGTTTTTTTATTAATCCTAAATGCTTTTCTTTCAACGCCTCTTGTATAATTTCTGGTTGTTCCTTTTGCAAGTAGTCATATTCAGACAAGTAATGATTGAGAACAGATACATCCAAACCCTCTTCTTTTGCAAGTTTATCTACTGCGTTGTTCCGCTCAGTCGTGATGTAATTGTTCAATCGTTCTTCAAGGTCGCTTGTACCGTCAAACTTCTGTTTGCGTGCCATAAAGTTATCTCGGTCATCATCGACGTTCTGCTGTATAAAGCCATCAATCAGTTTTGCCTTGTTACGTAACTCCGCATCTTTAATCATCGTATCAATAATATACGTACGTTTTTCCTTATAATCTGCGCTGTAAGGATTAAGATCAGCGATCAGTTCAAGTATGTAAGTTACATTGATAATATCACTATGCAACAATTCTAAACAGAAATCAATATCATCAATACCTGACTCTGTTGAGGTTTCCGTGGACTCTGTATCTTCGTCAGGCGTTTGATTTTCTTCTGAAGGCTTACTGCCACCGGCAAATGTATCGTAAATATCAAGGTATTTGCTTCGGAAGTCCATAAATTGCTGCTCTGTCATACCAAGATCCGCAGCATCTTCTTCAAATTCATCGTAAACCTGAATCTCTGCATGTTTCTTAATGACATCACGGAATGCAAGGATAAACAGCTTTTTATCTTTCTCGCTCTGCAACAAATCTATGCTGCTGGGAGTTGGGTATTGTTCTAAGAAGTTTGTCGTAAGTTCCTGATAATTCTTCTTGACTTCATTAAAAGGCGGACGGACAATATCTTCAAGATTATTGCTGTTACTGAAAAGCTTGATAGAAGCATCCACATTGCTTTTCAAATCACGGAAGCAAACAATCTTGCCAAAACGTTTCTTTTCATTCAAAACACGGTTTGTACGACTGAATGCTTGTAATAATCCATGATAGTCCATATTCTTATCCACATAGAGTGTATTGAGTTTCTTACTGTCAAAGCCCGTTAGGAACATGCCGACTACCAGACAGAGGTCAAGTGGCTTCATGTCTGTTTTCTTTTTCTTCATACGAAGATTGATGTCGTCATAATATGCACGGAAGTTTTCTGTAGTGAAACTTGTACCGAACATATCATTATAATCATCCATAATAGCCTGTAACTCATCTGCTTCGCCCGTACTTTCACTCACATAGCTACCAGTATTCATACCTGTAAGGGCATCGTCCTGACTGCTGTTAGATGCGTATGTAAACACGGCTCCTATTCTTATTTTGGGATTAAGACTCTTGAATATTTTATAATATCGAATAAGCGTTGACACAGACTGCACGGCAAACAAAGCATCAAACTCGCCATCAAATGTTGATTTATTGAAATTATTAAGGATAAATTTTGCAATTTCCGTCATACGGTTTTGGTTAGCATTATCTACATCGGCATTGCCATGATAATATTCTACGAGGAAACCAAGTACATTTTCATCAGCAATAGCATCCTTTATCAGATACTTGTGGAGGCAATTACCGAAGATTTCCTTTGTTGTATGACCATCCACAGCATTCTCAACGAAGATAGGTGTACCTGTAAATCCGAATATCTGTGTATTGTCGAAAAACCTGACAATATTCTTATGGCAATCTCCGAAATGACTGCGATGACACTCATCAAAAATCATCACGATACGAGCATGACGGATTTCTTCAATCCGCCTGCTATACCACTGCTTACTTACAGCAGCATTGAGCTTCTGGATGGTGGTGATGATAATTTTGGAATTACCATGAAGGCGCTTCACAAGTTCATCTGTGTTATCGGTACTGTCAACAGCACCTGGCTCAAATGCCTCATATTCGGACTGCGTCTGTGTGTCAAGGTCGTGCCTGTCAACAACAAACATAACCTTGTCCACATCGTCTAATTCGGCTACGAGTTGGGCAGCCTTAAATGAAGTCAGCGTTTTTCCCGCACCAGTTGCATGCCATATATAGCCATTGTTATTGGAATTTTTCACACGGTCAAGTATCTTCTCGACGGCATAGAACTGGTAAGGACGCAACACCATCAGGCATTTATCTCCTTCGTGCAGTACGATATACTTGCCTATTATCTTGCCTAACGTGCATTTATCAAAGAAGCTGGTGGCGAACTTTTCCAATTCATTGAAAGGTACATTATCCGCATCTGTCCAATTGAACGTGAATTTGTAGCCACTATTCGGATTGTTGGCAAAATAACGCGTGTTCACTCCGTTGGAGATAACAAACAGCTGCACATAGTCAAACAGTCCATGGAACGAGGTCTTATGATAGCGTTGTATCTGGTTGTAAGCCTGTTTCAGCTCTACCCCTCTGCGCTTCAGCTCTATCTGAACCAAAGGTAAACCATTTATCAGTATCGTCACGTCATAACGACACTTCTTTCTTCCTTCAACAGTAATCTGATGGGAAACCTGAAACTCGTTCTGACACCAGTGGATGCGGTTCAGGAATTCCACCCACAGGCGTTCTCCATCATCCAGTTCAAGTGGAAAGAGGTCACGAAGTTTCTTTGCCTTTTCAAAACGTGTGCCACCCTCAAGATAAATCAGGATTTTCTCAAATTCGGCTTCGGTAAACTCGGTGCGTCCAGTTTCTTCCAGTCTCTTCCTGTTATGTTTCTCAAGTTGACTTTTGAAATTTGCATGGAGATTTTTCTCTTCTTCAATCTGTACATATTCATAGTTCATTTGCTGAAGAGTAGCAATAAGTCCGTTCTCAAAAGCAGCTTCACTTTGTACTGGCATATTTATTATTCTTTGGTTATTATTTGTTAACATATAAGGTTATTCTTCGGTTGACCTAAGTAATTCTCTCACATCAACCTTTAGCACCTTGGCGATTTCAAAAAGGTTCTCAAGGGACGGCTGTACTTTATTGGAACACCACCGAGAAACGGTATTCTCTGTACGACCTATTTCATTCGCCAGCCATTTGCCAGACAATTGTTTTTCTGCCAAAACAGCTTTAATCCTATTTATCGCCTTTTTCTGTTGATTTATCATTGTATATTGCAGAATACATAAGTACAAAGATACACTTTTAAGGTTGTTTGTCCAAACATATTTAAAAGTAATTGTTTTGTCTTTCAAAATTCTTGTTTTAGAATTGTATTTCATTGGAAAATGATTATCTTTGCATTATAAGATTAAGTGTTCTTTGAGGCAATGCAGAATAAAGAAAGGAAAAGAAACTCACTCGTTTCCAACTCGTAACCCTTTTATCCTTTATTCTTTCTTAGTTCTCTGATTATCTGAAAGATTCAGATTTTTGAATCTTTTATTTGCTTATCAAGTAGATTGTTTATCTTTGTAACGAAAGTGTAACAGGCTACGTCAAGTTGAAAGACAAACAAGATGAAGACAAGCAAATAAGAGATTCAGGCTCTAACGTCCTATAGGAGTTAAAAAAGTTATAAATTGTCGTATACGTCTTCTTTCTCCCAAAAGTCGAAATTATATTCCTTTGCCCCAGCTTCTGTTTCGTTAGGGGCTTCGGGAGCTGTAATAGTGTTCTCTGAAAGATTATCCAATAGGCTTTCAGTCGTTATCGTATAAATATCGATTATAGGATTTAAGTATTGTTTTTTCATCATCTTATTATTTTATAAAAATCTTTTTTCCTTTGTAGATGTATATACCCATGGGGAGTTTTGATTGTGCGAAACGCTTTCCAAGACATAAACCATTCAGGGTATAGATGTCGTCATCACTGTCTAAGGTGAGTGTACTCAAACCCGTAGTTTCATCGGCAATCTGCATCTTGGCAGGTGCTATTGCATTTGATTTTGTTTGGAAATAACAGCGATAGGCAGGGATAACGACACCACCATCGTTGTTAGCCTTTACAAAGCTACCATTGGCTGCAGAATAGATATAATAGGATGTTTCGACTGTTGATACCTTCTTTATCTTGGTCATTGTACCCACAAAGCTGTATTCGCCTATCGTTACAGGAATGGCATTGCCAGAGAGGACTGCCTTATTTTGGAAAGGATGAAGGCTTTTCTCGGTGCTGTTGGCAATAAAGACGTAAGGCTTAAAAGCCTCGATTGAGTTGCACGATTTTAAGGTGAAGATGCCGTTTGCAGCACCTGTCAGCTGATAGAGCTTTCCGTTGAGCTGTGCAGCTTCTGTCGGACTGATGTTGAAAGGCAGACAGAGCGTACTCTTCACATTCTCCTTAAATTCACGTTCAAAGATATTGTCGGTGTTGCTGCCAGTACTGGTCATTGCCGTCATCGTGTAATAGCCGCCATTGGTGAAGGCATATTCATTGCTTTTCTGTGTACCTGTGGCTACTCCGTCATTAAACATAATCATTGTAGGTATGCCCGTAGCATTGCAGGTCCACTTCCATATTTTGTTGCCATTGGCTGCCTTTCCGATGTATTCGCACTGCTGTCCCGGCCAGCTTCCACCTGTATAATTAGAATGGTTATCCCATGCCCAGCAAGCAACTTTGCTCCATGATGCAGGCGACTCAAAGAAAGCTACGGTTTCGTTGTTCTTAAAGGTGAGCAAATCAACTTCTCCGGCTACGTCTTCTTTCTCATATTGTGCGGTGTTATCCGTAGCATTGTTGTTGCTGTAGGTATAGAAGACATCCTTTGTAATACCTTTAATATCGCCTGTCTTCGTAGCATCGCCACCTTTATTGAGCAGAAAGTTGAGTCGGTCGGTCTTGAAGGTCATATAATAGAAAACCTTATCACCCACCATTCTTTTCTGTGTCAACAGACTTCCCGGATAACCATCAGTGAGTGGACTATTATCGTCCTGCCACGCATAGAGATAAAGTGGTTGCTCGTTTGCTTCCACATAAACAGTGACATCCTTGGCAGGATTCGTTTCCTTATAGAAAGCATAGTTTGGGTTTTCTGCCGTTCCTGCTGATACGAGGGTGTAGCCTTCAGTGTTAACTCCCTGTGGATAACCACTGATAACCATAATCTTACTCTTCTCACCCTGCACGATTGTCACATATCCACCATCGTAGTACTTGCCAGAGACAATCCGACTCTGATTGGTGATACCAGCCTCGTTACGTGCAGCAATCATCTTCTGCAGCTCCGTTTGATAGGCTTTCCAATGAGGAAGGAAGATGCAAGGTGTACCCGGCATTGCCAAGATGAAAGCATTGGCAGCTAAAATATTGTTCTGCAGTTTCTCACCGTTTTCGTTGCGATAAGTATCGTGATTGTCAATAAAAGTCACCGCATAGCGACTCATATTAGGGTCACCAGCCACACCCTTATTGGTCAGTGCACCCCAATTACCGTTTCCGAAGGCGTTGTTAATGATATATTTCAAAGGGAAATCGAAAGCTGCTGAGGTGTATCCTGTGCCTTTAATCCAGCCTACTACTTTATTATAATCGGTGTCCCAATACTCTCCAACAGAAAATTCCGGTTTAGCATCTTCGTTGTATATCTTGATAAACTCCGCACCATAGCCCTTCACCATATCGTATCTGAAACCCTTATAGCCCATCTCCTCCTTGAGGAACTGCAGATAGGTTTTTACGTTCTTCTGCACATTCTCGCTCGTATGGTCTAAGTCACGATAGCCGAAGTGCTCGCCTGTGTCGTAATTGCCAGAAACAGGGAACTTGTCTTTTGCCTCGTCATCTCGGCAGATATCAGCCAATGACCATTTAAGTTTCTTCCCATTCCATTCCTCTTCTGGGAAGTCGCACCAGTCAGTGTTACCGCTCTTATGATTTATCACCACGTCCTCTATCACGGCTACATTCTTAGCATTAAATGTGGCAATCATCTGTTTAAGTTCGTCCTGCGTACCGAAAGAGCTATTCTGCTTGAACCACCATACAGGGTTGTAGCCCATACTCTTGCTATCACCATAGGTATTACAGAAACCACTCTGTGGCACCCAAATAGAATTAAAACTCTGGCTGATAACATCAGCTTGTGATTGCAGTTTCGTCCATTGGCTGTCCTCATAGGAGTCCCAATAGAAGCCTTGTAGCATAACTCCTTGATACTTAGCAGGCCACCCCTGACTAAATCCCTGCTGCAACGTCAGCAGGAATGAAAATAGTAAAAGTAATCGTTTCATTTTTGAATAAATTAGGTTTTGTTTGCAAATATAGCGTTTTTAAAGCTTATTACTCAGAGTCAATGTAACTATTCTATACTTTATAATGCGCAAACGTTTGCAGGACAAAGAAAGCACAACACATGTCATTCCCTCTGTTTATCATATACAGTCTGCCGCTTTTTATCTTCCTATCGTCTTAGCTTTTTACCTACCTATACCCCAACTACTCCCGTCCCAGCAATAACATTCTGTGTTCTCCATGCTTTCTGTGTGACTTTCCATTAATGTTCTAAACTCACAAGATAAAACTCATCACCCAAAAAAACTTTTCGTTTTGACACTTCTCATTCTGAAAAATACTTACATAATTTCGGATAAAACATCTATAAATTAAGATAAAAATGCGCATAAATAGCAAGCTCACAACCAACAGTAAATCAATCAGTTATAAAGTCACACAACAAAGGTGCTTAATTGGACTTCAAAAGGGCGTTAGTAAGACTTCAAAAGGGCGTCTTTTAGAAGCCAATTGGGCGTCTTTTACGATGCTATTAACGCCCTATTGAAATCGGAGGTGTGAAAAATTACGACAAAGTTATTTGCTTAAACAACTTTTATCTCATTTCTTTGAAGGCTGACCACACAATAGGGATTGTCACGATTAGTGAGATAATATCACTTACAGCCTGGCAAATTTCAACCCCAAAAAGTCCGTAGAAGTAAGGCAGTACAAATATCAACGGTATGAAGAACAGACCTTGGCGAGAAGCAGCAAGGATGTTCGCACGGATAGTCTTTCTACACGTCTGCATCATCATGTTTGCCATCATCATAAAACTGCAGGCTGGGAAAATTATCATCTGGTAGCGTAGTGCCGGAATACCGATGGCAATTACCTGCGGATCATCACGGAAGAGTGAGACCACTTCACCGCTGAAGATGATAAGAATCACCGACCAAAACAATAGGAAGAACGTTCCTATCTTCGTACTGAACCAGAATCCCTCCTTCACTCTGTCATATAGTTTTGCTCCATAACAGAATCCACACATCGGTTGGAAGCCCTGTCCTAATCCGACAATGACGCTGAATATAAACATACTGATACGCGTCACGATACTCATTGCAGCAATAGCCGCATCGCCATAATTACCTGCTACACTGTTAAGGGCTATCGTACTGACACTTGCCAAGCCCTGACGAGATATAGAGGGAGTTCCACCAGCTATGATTTCTTTTACAAATCGTCCCTCAAATGAGATACGACGATGTGTGTAATGTATCACACCTTCCTTCTGACTCATTATCAGCATGATAACAAATCCAGATATCTGACCAATGACTGAAGCCACTGCAGCGCCGCTCACACCCATAGAAAAACCAAAGATGAACACAGGGTCAAGAAGGCAGTTGATAATCGATCCGCTGATAGCACCATAAACAGAATACTTCGTAAAGCCCTGAAAACGCATTTGATTATTGATGCAGAAAGTACCCATGATGAAGGGAGTACCCAGTAGACTGATGCCCAGATATTGACGAGTATAAGGTAGAATTGTTGGCGTACTACCTAAAAGGATGCTGATAGGTTCAAGGAAAATCCATCCAAGTAGCATGACAATCAGCGAGAACACCAGTGTGTAGAAAAGTCCAGTGCTTGCCATCACCTCTGCATCCTTGGTATTCTGAGCACCCAACTGGCGAGAAATATAATTGCCCGAACCATTACCAAAGAAAAAAGAAAAGGCCTGTATGAAGAACATCACACTGAAAACGACACCTACCGCAGCAGTGGATTGCGTATTAATCTTACCTACAAAAAACGTATCGACCAGATTATACATACTGGTCAGCAGCATAGAGAAGATGGTAGGTATAGCCATGGCGCCTATCACACGATGGACAGGCGCCTGGGTCAGGAATGTATATTTATCGCTCACTGCTTTATTTTACAATCTTAGCTATCCAGCTGAAGAGTTCTTTCAGGGCATAGTCGCCACTGTGAGGACGGTTCCAAGGTAGCTTGAAGTTAACATCCTTACCTGCGTTCTGCAGTTTTGTTGCCAGATTGATAGCGATAGGGAAAGCAGTATCACGGTCGCGAGCACCATGTCGGATATACCAGTGAGGAGCAACAGAGGTAGCTGCGTCACCGATGAAATACATAGGGTTCAGCAGACGAACATTCTCTTTTACCTCGTCAGACAATGTGCTACCCGTCTTTGCAGCAGCCCATGCCGTAAAGTTAACATCAGAGCCTTGCTCGTTTCCAAACTCACCGTTCTCACCACTTGCAGCTGCTCCGTCCACGTTATAGCTGTCAAAAGCTGGTACACCCTTGAGAGCTTGCGTACTTACTACGTAATTAAGATACTTGTTCATATCAAGGTCTGTGATGTATTCACCAACCCTTTTTCCGCCACCCATCATCATCGGAGGCATACCGCCACCCATTCCTGCAGGTCGTGCCATACCTACACCGCCATTGATAGGAGCCTGAAAAGCTGCCTCACTGCTGAATGTAAAACCGATAGAATCAGGAATGTCTGCACCTGCATCTTTAGCTTCCTGAGCACTACGGATAATAATCTGCTTGATATAGTCAAGATAATTGTCAGCATTTAGCAGTGTACCATCAGTCTTCTTCAAGCCAAGTGAGTTGATATAAGATGGGAACTGTGCTGCCAATTCCTTTATCAATGTCTGCTTACTTGCAGCAAGACTCTTACGACTATCAGTATTGCCATACAGCCATTCGTATGCCATATCCGCATGATCGAGGTCGGTAATCGGGCAGTAGCATACACTCGCAAAGACATCATCACGTCCGTCGGCTGCACCCATAGCCTTAAGCAGGGGCTCATAGGCAGGGTTATTTCCTGTTGCACCCATCAAGCTCGACATCGCTCCACCTGCACTTGTACCGTCAGTAATAATCTTCTCCGTATTACCCGGTATCAGGTTATCAAAGTGACGCAGGTAACGGATAGCCGCTTTTAAGTCGAGTAGGGCTTTCGGAGCACGACCAGTATAAACCGTCTTCTTTCCTTTCTTTACGGTAGAAGTACGGCCACGGCTACCAGGAATAACGAGAACATAGCCCTCAGCCAAAGCGCGTCCGCTGGCATCCTGTGCTTGTGGGTCACCTGCCTGACTTGCCATATAACCTCCCACGTAGGTGCGGAGGAAGATAGGTGTCTGCTCGTTAGCCCCTTCTGGCACAAAGATATTCATATACTGATAGGTAGAGTCCTCTACATTGGTAACAAAATAAAGTTTATTATAAGCCGTGTAGTTTACCACTTTGCCATCAGGCATTGTCAATGATGCCTTCACTCCACTCTCAGGATTAAACTGCAGAGCACTTGTCTTTGGTTTCTTAGCAGCATTCACATTCATTGCGAGCATCATTCCTAAGGATGCAATCATTAGTTTCTTCATATTTATTGTTTTTATTGAAATTGCTTTTATATCTTACGCTTATTACTCCTCACCATAGGTGTTGTATGAAATGTTTTCCGTATTCCATTTATCCTTCGGACTCACATCAGCATCAGGATAACCAATGACAATCGTGTTTAGAGGAATTAACGACCCTGGGAGTCCGAGTACCTTAGCCACGTCAGCACAACGTTCTTTGGAAGGATAGATGCCTGTCCACACGGCTCCAAGTCCCATTCCTGTAGCAGCCAAGAGAATATTCTCCGTTGCTGCAGAGCAATCCTGAATCCTGAACTCACGTGCATTACCTTCAGCCGCCTTTTTCATATCACCACAAACAACGATAGCCAGTGGAGCCTTTGCAGCCATAGCAGCATAGGGATTAGCCTCAGAAAGCTTTTGTAGCTGCCCTTTATCCGTAACAACAACAAAATGCCAAGGCTGTTTGTTCATTGCTGTTGGGGCAGCCATTCCTGCACGAAGCAGTTTTCCTATCTTCTCCTTTTCAACAGGTTTGTTCTCATAAGAGCGGATAGATGTGCGCTTGAGAATCGTATTGAGTACTACCTCGGAGCTATCTTGTTCCTTCCCTTTGTCATTTCCAGTTACAGCAAGTTTATAACTAAGGAATACAAGTGCAATGGCAAGCACTGCATTGATAATCATTGAAATCTTTATATCGGTTATTTCTTGTTTTTTAAAGTTGACTGTTGGCTATATTTAAAGAGCGAACCTGTTGGGCAAACAAAGCGACAGTAAGGTCGCACAATCACCGTGGAGAGTGCCACAAAGACGACAGCAATAACGATAACTACCCACGAGGCAGACTGGAAAACAAAAGCAGAGAATGGCTCATAGTCAATCCAATCGAACCATACACCTGTCCACAGACATAGCATAAGGACTGCCCACAGCAGCTGTCGGAACAGATCTAAACGTTTAGTCGTCTTTGGCTTCATTTTGATTTTATAGCCTACACATTTCCCAGCAAGCTCTTGCAGCGAACCAAATGGACATACATGCGTACAATAATATGATTTCTTGCCAAAGAGGGGATACACAAACGCGGTGATAAGCATAATGACGGGTACTATCAGTGTCAGCACATTCATACCATTTGACATATAACTAACGATTGACGTATAGTTCAGGAACGAGCCACACCAGAAGCCCAATACTATCACATTGAGAATCTGTTGGCTTATCCTGTATCGTCTATCCTTGACAAAGAGCGGTACGATGGCAGCCAAAAGTACTATTATCAGTCCTGCTATAGCCTTACTTGAGAAGTCCATCTCCGCCCATATTGAATCCTGTACAGGATTCTTTGCAGCATACTGAAGACCACGTTGCACGTTGCCAATGATAGCCTTTGACGAGAATGTAGCACCTGACACGGCATCCACTTTCAGTTTCTGTGCCTCTGCAACAGTACGCCCGTTCCACTTGGTCAGAAGTGCTGAAGCCTCCTTAAAGAAGTCGGGTGTCTCTGAATTTTCAAGTGCCTTGATACTCTTTACCCTACCATCTTCCAAGATAATCTCCAAGGGAACGGTTCCCCCATAGCCTATGATGTCCTTACCAAGTTCAGTAGTATTCAACCGTACCGAACCATCTTCAAGGACAACCATTGTCTCTGTCTTTGTCGAATCTGCCTGTTGCTGCTTCAATTCACGTCCTACGACCTTTCCGTCTCTACGGATACTGACTGCCATAACCAGCAGAACACAGGTCAGCAAAGATAGCAACTGCTGTAGCTTTCCTGAATAATTGCTCATATTATTGTCTTATAATCTTTCCTTCATACACCTTCCACATCAGCTTTAACGTCTGATATGAAAGAGGTTTTTATTTCTTCCACACACCTACAACCTCACCAATATACATCGAATGGATACCTGCAGGGAAGTTGCTGTATGTCTTCTTTGGAACATCATTGCGGAAGTTCTTTTCCTCAAAAGGCGCAGCATACATGACCTCACACTCTATCACCGCATCAGCTTCCTTGAAATAAGGAGTGCCATTCTTGGTATAAGCCACGTGCAAACCTAATGCTTTCGCTTTGTCGCCATCACGACCGCTATGCTTACCCATATACTGTACCACATTAATATCAGAGAACTGCATCACTGTGAAGTATCTTGACTTCTCCATAAATTGGTGTGTAAATCTCTTCGGTGCCACATATACTGTTACAACTGGGCGGTTTCTTCCCCAAAGTGTTCCCATTCCGCCCCAGCCGATAGTCATAGCATTATAGCTATCCTTATCACCTGCAGCAAGAATAGGGGCATCTAAAAAGTAAGTAAAAGGATTTATCTCAAAGCTATTCAGCACTTCAACCGCCTTAAAGCCATATTCTGTCTGTGCATTGATATTCAGCATTGACAAAGCTAATATCAGTGATAATAATATACGTCTCATATCTTATCTTTAATTTCTTATCGTTTATTACTTCTTAGCTTCTATCGAAACGTAACATAACTTAATATAACGATAGTTACTGATATTACTTATTGTATCGACTGTTCTACCAGTTGTCAACATAATCAAAGAGATGTTTTACGGTGTCGCCATAGCTGGTATTGTTATACTTTTCCGCATCTTTGTCTGGAGTGAAGTTATGACTGGCCCCCTCAACAAATGCTATGGTCTTATCAGTTGATGCACTATGATGATAGATTTCCTCTGCAGCCAGATACTCATAGCTACCCGTCATACCCATAAACAAAGAAGGAATGGTAATACCCTCACTGTTGCCAATAGGGTTGTTGATGTTGGATGTCCAATGTATTCCCTGCAATCCATCCTCATTAACACGGAAGTTAGCATCTGTTGTGATAGCGCAGGTACTGAGAAATCCTCTAACCGTAGTATTCAGAGAAGCTGCCAGGCGTTCAGAGCTACCTATCATACCGAATGGAGCCCTTACGCTTTTAACTATTTCATTCTTAACACTTCCATCTGCTTTGATGATTGGCCACGCCTGTTTTGTATGTGAAAGCAAGGAGAGATCTTGTGGAATAAGTTTGTTATACAATCGCATCTGAGCAGCACCAGCCACAACAAAGGGTTCGTCATCAGAAAACTTGCCTTTGCCAGCCTCTATCAGAGCTAACCTTTCGTTAGCCATTGCCATTAAGGTAAGCAGACGGCTTCGCTGTGCTTGGTTATAATTTGAAACAAAAGAATTCTTATAAACAGAATTGCCACCAGCTACATAACCATTCGCTGTATCCTTCAGATTATAGCGAACTGTCACATTATTGCCCTTATCTTGTTCTGTAATGTTCGGGTCTAAGCTTATAAGTGTCATCACTGAATTGCCGAAATTAGCATCAAGCAACATAACACCATCCGCCTTAGGCAGGTTAGCAAGCTTTTCTGACCAGTCGTTATAGAGCTTTCCTTCAAATGCGTCCTTACCTTTTTCTGCTACCAACTGATAAGCAGTCATTACAGTTGCACCACCAGAGTGTCCTAAAAGTATTACCTTCTTGATATCAGGTTGCTGACGAAGATATGCGACGCAAGCCTTGATGTTCAATAGTTTCTCACTGATTAATTTTCCCTCTTTGGGTGCTGTAGCAATGACGGTATAGCCACGCTTTGCCAACTCTGGATTGGGCAGAAAGCCCATATAATCTTCATCAGAGTGCATCACGACAACACCGATACCAGTTTTGGTAGTTTTAGTTGTTGGCTGATAGACCACAGCCGACTGATGACTTAACTTTACATACTCCGTAGAATAGGCAGCACCTTCTGCCATAACAGGAACCATATTCATCACAAGTCCCATAACAAATAATAAAATTTTCTTCATTGTTTTGACTCCTAAATATTACTACTATCATATATCCATACACACGTGTATGGACAAAAATGGAGTTACTTCGGCTGAGATTGAATGCCCTGGTTTCTACCAAAACCATCTATATGACGACTACTAATAACGAAGGTTTAATCCCATCCCTCTAAAACTCGATGATGCACCATCCATCGGTACACCATCGATGAATAGCTTTACGTGTTTTCCCGTAAATCCATTAAGATTAATGCTTGTGCCAGATCCAAGACCTCCGTCCTCACGTACTTTCACACCTGGCACATGATCAAGGACATGCGCCAAATCGAGGTTGGTATTACGCAAGCGTCGGGTGTCTACCGCCAAAACATTGAATGCCGAGGAATTGACACGCTTCACTTGGTTGCCACGAGCCACTACTTCATCCAAATGCTGGACTTGCTTAAATTTGTCACCATGCAGATCTGTTCTGCTGTTATCCTGCAGATGTGACTTACTGTAATCATTTTTTAGGGAGTCAGAATCGTGCTGTGCCCATGCTACAGTTGTAATAAACAATGTACATAGAGCCAATACGCCCCTACACATATAATTGCTTCTTATCATATCAAAGTTATTCCCGTTTTAATGGAAAATAATTTGTGGTACCATAAGGAGTAATTATACGTCGGGCCTAGCACATTCTTAGCAATATAAATATAACAAAGCTTCTTTTATACCTTTATTATATAATATGTAAGGAATGATATGGGCAATGACTGTTTCTCGCTTATCCGTTGCTTTATTCCATCCTTTTTCAAACTGAGGTGAGATGTTTACCAATCTTCTCTGTCTGATTTGCGAGTGCAAAGGTAGCAATTATTCTAAAAACTCACAATATCTAAAAATAATGACTTAGCGTATCAAACCTCCTTTTCCTTTCTGAATTCAATCGTAAGGTCCATTGCTTGTTCCTGTATGGATTTTATTTCATTGGTAAGGTTTATAAGCTCCCGCAACAATGCTTTTACGCTTTTATCAGCCGTATAAAGGTGCATCAGACATACTACTTGATTATAGTTTGTCCCAATCCTATGTACTTGAGCTGTGAGTTCGGAGAGCTTGCGGTAATACTCCACGGCAGATTTATCCACCGTTATCACTTTGAAACTCTCCCCAAGAATACGGGCGCGAACAAAATCGGATTTGGATTTTGAGCCTGACCTGTGATAGAGGTCTATCACTCGTATTTGGTCTTTCGGGTCTGGTAAACGGACGTGCCAATCGTCCCACTTGTCGGGCATATCACCATACTTTTTCGCTACTCTTTTCCTTGATTTATTGCTTGCCATATTCTCTTGTTTTTATTTCTCTAATCACGACTTCGGAGTGATTTAATCCCCTTCGGGGCAAGGGTCTTTGTGGGACAAACGGCAATTTGTGTCACAAAGACACACCTTGCTGATGTAGAAAATGGGATTATAAGCCCATGCCGTGTT
>NZ_KB898339.1 GCF_000377625.1 Prevotella veroralis DSM 19559 = JCM 6290
TCTAAGAACAATGTTTAATAACGATTCTACTGATAAGAAGACAGAAGGAAGACAAGAATGAAGACAAATAACTAGTCAACTAGTCAACTTCAAAACAAGTCAACCGAACGAAACATTAGGTGGTTATTGCGTCGGGGTTCCACCTCTTCCCATTCCGAACAGAGAAGTTAAGCCCGTCTGCGCCGATGGTACTGCAATGCAATGCGGGAGAGTAGGTCGCCGCCTTCTTTTACTTTAGAGAGCTTTGAAGAGAAATCTTCGAAGCTCTCTTTTTTTGTTCCTTTTTTGTTGCCCCACTCTCAACAACATACCTCTTCCCAGCCCTTTTCCTCACTCCTCTCCGAACAATCGCTCATCGTCCGTAGGAAAGTAATGCTGATAGAGCGTAATTACCGAGATACGTAGGATGCGCATCAAGGGTGTTTAACACCTTTGCCCAAGAGTGTTTAACACCCTTATTCAAGAGTGTTTAACACCCTTATTCAAGAGTGTTTAACACCCTTATCCAAGAGTGTTTAACACCCTTACCCAAGAGTGCTTAACACCCTTATCCGAGTCGTAGGACTTATGGGGTACGGGTGTACGACCCGTGGGGCACGGAAGTATAACCCGTGCCTCACGAAAGTACATTTCGTCAATGTTAACAACTCGTGCCTTACCCTGATAATTTTACGCCAATAAGACTTTATGAAAGCACCAAGAAGAAGCACTTCCAAGACAGGCTAAAAATTGTTCGCGAATAATTTTTGAGTGTCTTGTGTTATTTGTTTAATAGCGAACTCAAGATTACTGGATGTGATAGATGCGTAGTGGGGGAGGATAAGATGATTTTAGTTGTATTAGACAAGAGTATCTGATGATTGGTGTTGATGGTTAGCACTAGTTGAGTTAAGGATCGATACAAGTGGTGCTGTCGAAGCTATGTGTAATAGAAGTTTATCTTTAAATAAAGTTTATCAGTCGTTTAAATTTCTTTGTTGGTCTTTTTTGTTAGCTGGTTTGTACTGTAAGCCTTTTATTATTGCCGTATTATTTGTATATTTGTATGTTTTTTTAATGATAGTATTTCTAATTCTCATATTTTATTTACATGTCTTTGCAATTTTTATGTGGTAATAATGAAGAAGATGGATGCTTGTATTTTTTAATGCTAAATGGAAAATAAGATAGTTAATGTCTATGTTTAAAAACTTAAAACTCTGTGTCTTTATATTTTTCTTACCTATAGTGTGCTACGCACAGGTTTTTAGTGAGAAAATAGATTTATCTAATATTTCGAATTTTAAAGGTGTATATAAGCAAGGAGATATTATCTTGGAGGTTTCTAATTCAAATGGGATGCCTTATAGTCCAGTATTTTTAGGAGATAAAGATGATAGATTCTTTAGGTTTCAATCTACTGACGAGTTGCACATCTCAGGGAATAATATCCGACTGAAAGAGGTAGTTTTTACTTGTCAGAAAAAGCATTTTGATTTAAAGATTATAAAGCCTTTTAATAAAGTACTCAAGAATAAAGATAATGTGGAAAACAAGAATATTAAATACTCATTTTATCGTTTAGATGAATCTTCACTCTGCTCAAAGCTTATTTTAGCTTCTGTTACTACTCGAGATGTTTATATTAAATCTATCAAGATAGTCTATGAGTATTTGCCTTTAACGATAAGTATTTCTGAAGCTAAACGTGCCACCCTTTATTATAGTGATAAGTCTCTAGTTGTTCCTGCTGGTATTGTTGCTTGGACTTACAAGATAGTTAATAATAGCTTAGAGAAAAGTCATCGGTATAATAGAAATGACATCATTCCCAATGGGACGGCTGTTGTTTTGGAAGCAAATAAGGGTACTTATGAGTTTGTAGTGACAGCTAAGACTGGAGTAAAAGATAAAGATAATGTATTAAAAGGAAGCGACCAAGAAGAGGAAACAAAGGGTGGTCAAATCTACTATGCATTCCGCGGTGGTATTAATGGTGTTGGCTTTTATTGGATGAATGAAGATGGACATTCTTTCAAGAATGGAGCATATAAAGCTTATATTGCCTATAATCCACCAGCAACTTCTGCGTCTGCAAAGCCATTCTTTGCTTTTAATACAGCAACAAACATTCATTCCTTGTCAATCAGTGATAGACGAGGTGAGGATGAATCGATTTATAATCTTGCGGGTCAACGTGTATCTAAAGATTATAAAGGTATCATTATAATGAATGGAAAAAAATATTTAAAGAAATAACAATAACCTAAATATACCGACATGAAAAGCTATGTCCAACCAATCATTAGAGTAAATGAATGTTTATTAGAAAAGGTATTTCTTAGTGGATCACCTCAAAGAGGTATCCTAGGAAAAGCAAATACGACAGGAGGGACAACTCCTCAATTATCAAAGCGGTCTTACTTTGAAGAAGTAGAGGAGTCGAATCTTTGTAGAAAAGAGGATGAATAAAGTTCATTATAAGGTTGTTCTTCCTTACTTTTTATAAGGAAAGAATTTAAAAGTAAGCTCCTTCGGAATCTTTACCCATTTGTTGTCAACAACGATTTTCATCACACTTCCCTCTAAGCGTGTAAGCGTGTAATTCCCGTCTGTATTACGTTTCAATTCAGCTTTTAAGTCTTCGCTTCCGTAATCGTTGATGATGGTAAGTATCGCTTTCTTGCCTTTGAAGGTTGCATCAGAAATAATCCATTTACGGGTATCACGTTTAGCACCGAAGTAACCGGGAACTTTTCCGAATATCTCCTGGCGCGGTACAATGATGTTGTTATCGTAGAAGTTGATATCTAACCAAACCTGATATTCATTGTTTACTAAATGAGCTTTGAAGATACTATCTTTCCCCTCTTTCTTTTGACACTCAATCTTCTTCGTTTCACCTATTACGTTTTGAGCATTCATGTTAAGCCCTAGGGACAACAAAGCTAATATCGCAATTGCAATTCTATGTTCCATTATTCTAAATGTTTGATATATGCAAAGTTAATTAAAATAGCGATTAATTTATCAATAGAGGACAAAAATGTAAGAGCTAAAGTTGTGTTTTATATGTTTTTGTATTACCTTTGTATGCGATATATATCAAATTTTTAAAAGGAAAGATGTTGTTTCCGGATTATATTTTCGAAACTAGTTGGGAGGTATGTAACAAGGTCGGAGGTATCTATACTGTACTTTCCACTCGCGCAAAGACATTACAGGACAGGATAAAGGATCATGTGATATTCCTTGGTCCAGATTGTTGGTATGATTCTCAATCTCCTTATTTTAAGCAAGATGATAGCCTTTTTGCCGATTGGCAGCAAAAGGCATTGGCTGATGGTTTAAAGGTTAAGGTTGGTCGTTGGGATATTCCTGGTGAGCCAATCGCTATGCTTGTTGATTTTCAGTCATGCTTTGAGCATAAGGAAGAATTGTATGGTAAGCTATGGGAGTATTATCGTGTTGATAGTCTTCATGCATACGGAGATTATGACGATTCTGCAATGTTTGCTTACGCTACGGCTCTTGTTGTAGAGAGTTTCTATAAGTTCTATCTTAGTGAGAAAGATAAGGTGATCTTCCATGCTAACGAGTGGCAAACGGGTTTTGCTGCGCTCGTTCTTCAACATCGTATGCCCCAGATTGCTTCCATCTTTACGACTCATGCCACTTGTATTGGTCGTAGTATTGCAGGCAATAATAAGCCGCTATATGAATATTTGTGGGCTTATAATGGCGATCAGATGGCTTCGGAGCTGAATGTGGAAAGTAAGCATTCTATTGAAAAGCAGACTGCCCATTATGTTGATTGCTTTACCACGGTGAGCGATATAACAGCTACGGAATGTAAGGAATTGCTTGAGAAGCCTGTAGATGCAGTTCTTCCCAACGGCTTTGAGAATGATTTTGTTCCTAAGGGTGCGACCTTCACAAAGAAGCGTAAGGCGGCTCGTAAGCGTTTATTAGATGTAGCAAATGCTCTTACTGGTTCTGATTTTAGCGATGATACATTGATCGTTTCAACCAGTGGGCGTTATGAATTCCGTAATAAGGGAATTGATGTGTTCATTGAAGCGATGAATAGATTGCGCTTTGATGAGAATCTAAAGAAAGAGGTTGTAGCCTTTATAGAAGTGCCTGGATGGGTGAATAGTCCGCGTCAAGACCTTATTGAGCGTCTGAAGAGTGGAGAGAGCTTTGATACTCCCCTTGATATGCCACTCTTGACGCACTGGCTCAACGAACAGGAGCATGATAATGTGATGAATATGGCACAGTCGCTTGGTATTTGTAATGCAAAGGCTGACAAGGTGAAACTCATCTTTGTGCCTTGTTATCTAACAGGTGATGATGGTGTCCTTAATATGAGCTATTACGACCTTGTGTTAGGGAATGATCTCTGTGTCTATCCTTCTTATTATGAGCCTTGGGGCTACACTCCATTGGAAGCGGTTGCTTTTAAGGTACCTTGTATTACAACTGACCTTGCAGGCTTTGGCTTGTGGGCAAATACAGAGAAGGGCGCATATAGCGAAATAGAAGATGGAGTGAAAGTGTTGCACCGCACCGATTATAATTATTCGGAAGTGGCCGATGGTATTAAGGATACAGTTGTTCGCTACTCGAACTTTAATAATTCAATCGTAAATAAATGTCGCCGTAATGCGGAGAAACTCTCACATAAAGCCTTATGGAGTGAGTTCATTCGCTATTATGAGCAGGCATACGACATAGCTCTACGTAAAGCAACAGAACGTAATAAGCGATGATTGCTTTGATAACGATAAACGATAAATAGTCAAAAACTAAATGAATTTATGAAAATTAAGTCAGATTATTCCAACGAGCCTCAGTGGAAAGAGGTGACTGTGAAATCAACCTTGCCAAAAGAATTGGCATGTCTTGATGAGATTGCTCACAACATGTGGTGGGCATGGAATTACGAAGCACGTAACATGTTCAAGGCACTTGACGAGACTCTTTATGAGGAAGTGGGACATAACCCTGTTCAGCTCCTTGAGCGTCTTAGCTACGACCGCAAGGAAGCTATCGTAAAGGACAAGAAACTGATGAAGCAGGTAAGTGATGTTTATAAGAAGTTCCGTACTTATATGGACGTTAAGCCAAATAAGAAGCGTGCTTCTGTTGCTTACTTCTGTATGGAGTTTGGTCTTAATCAGGCATTGAAGATTTATTCTGGTGGTCTTGGTATGTTGGCTGGTGACTATCTAAAGGAGGCATCTGACTCAAATGTAGACCTCTGTGCAGTTGGTTTCCTTTATCGTTTTGGTTATTTCACGCAGAGTCTATCTATGGACGGACAGCAGATTGCTAAATACAACGCACAGAATTTCAACTCGCTTCCTATTGAGCGTGAGCTTGATGAGAACGGTAATCAGGTTGTTGTTGACGTACCTTATCGTAACTATCAGGTACACGCACTTGTATGGCGTGTGAATGTTGGTCGTATTAAGCTTTACTTGCTCGATACAGACAACGATATGAATTCAGAGTTCGATCGTCCTATCACTCACTCTCTCTATGGTGGTGACTGGGAGAACCGTTTGAAGCAGGAGATTCTGCTTGGTATCGGTGGTATCCTTACTTTGAAGAAACTCGGAATCAAGAAAGATATCTATCACTGCAATGAAGGTCACGCAGCACTCTGCAACCTCCAGCGTCTTTGCGACTATATCGATGGTGGTTTGACATTCAATCAGGCAATGGAACTTGTACGTGCGTCTTCACTTTATACCGTTCACACTCCTGTGCCAGCAGGTCACGACTACTTCGACGAGGAGCTATTCGGCAAGTATATGGGTGATTATCCTGCAAAGCTTGGTATCTCTTGGGATGAGTTCATCGGTATGGGTCGCACCAATCCGGATGATCACGGCGAGCGTTTCTGTATGAGTACCTTTGCTTGTAACACTTGTCAGGAAATCAATGGTGTGTCAAAACTTCACGGTTGGGTAAGCCAGAAGATGTTTGCACCATTGTGGAAGGGTTACTTCCCAGAGGAGAACGCTGTAGGTTATGTTACCAATGGTGTACACCTCCCAACATGGACTGCTACAGAGTGGCGTAAGGTTTATGACAAGTACTTCGATAAGAGCTTCATGAGCGATCAGAGTAACGAGTCAATCTGGCACGCAATCTATAATGTTCCAGATGCAGAGATCTGGGAGACACGTATGGCATTAAAGCAGAAGCTCATCAAATACATCCGTGATAAGTTCACTAAGCAGTGGCTCCGCAATCAGGGTGACCCAGCTAAGGTGGTTTCAATCCTTGAGCGCATCAACCCTAATGCATTGATGATTGGTTTCTGCCGTCGCTTCGCTACTTACAAGCGTGCACACCTGCTCTTTACTGACCTTGAGCGTTTGGAGAAGATCGTTAATAACCCAGAGCGTCCGGTTCTGTTCTTCTTCTCAGGTAAGGCTCACCCAGCTGATGGCGCAGGTCAGGGATTGATCAAGCGTATCTTTGAAATCTCTCGTATGCCACAGTTCCTCGGCAAGATTATCTTCCTTGAGGACTACGATATGCAGTTGGCTCGTCGTCTCGTATCTGGCGTTGATATCTGGATGAACACACCAACTCGTCCACTCGAGGCAAGTGGTACATCTGGTGAGAAGGCAGAGATGAACGGTGTTGTTAACCTCTCAGTACTCGATGGCTGGTGGGTTGAAGGCTACCGTGAGGGTGCAGGATGGGCATTGCCGGAGAAGCGCACCTATCAGAACCAAGCTTATCAAGATCAGCTTGATGCAGCTACAATCTATAGTTTGCTTGAGAATGAGATTGCACCGCTCTATTTCAACAAAGATAAGAAGAAGGGTTATTCAGAGGATTGGGTAAAGGTTGTAAAGAACTCTATTGCAACTATCGCTCCTCACTACACAATGAAGCGTCAGTTGGATGACTACTACGATAAGTTCTACGAGCATCAGGCTAAGCGTTCACACGAATTGCAGAAGAACGATTATCATCTCGCTAAGGAGATTGCTCTTTGGAAAGAGTCGGTTGCCGAGCGTTGGGATAGCATCTATGTCGTTTCAAAGAATGAGGAGGCATTGCAAGATATAGCAACAGGTCATAAGATAAAGGTAACTTACACCCTTGACGAACAAGGTTTGCAAGATGCTATCGGCTTGGAGCTTGTATTCTTGAAGCATGCACCAGTTGACGATGTAAATATCCATAAGGTAATCCCATTCAAGCTCGTGAAGACAGAGGGTAACCATTATACCTTTGAAGCATCTTTCGATGCAACCGAGGCAGGTGCTTACAAATATGCAGTCCGCATGTTCCCTAAGAACAGTCTCTTGCCTCACCGTCAGGACTTCGCTTATGTGAAGTGGATTGGCTAAGACAAATAAAGCATATACATAATAAGAAAGCCATTCTCAATCGAGTGTTGAGAATGGCTTTTTATTGATACTGGATAGCCTGCGAAAGAGAGAAAGATATTCTCTTCCATGTTATGCACAATTAATTTGGCTCAAGCTATATTTCCTGTTTCTTCGTGGCTCGTCTTATTGAGTTGAATGAGTCCCCATATACAGCCAAGTGCAGCAATAGCCGAAACAGCTATTAGAAAATAGATTAACTCCATAACTTCTACTTTTTGTTTGCTAATAAAAACATAATGAATCCGAAGAGTGCTGTGAGAATAACAGCTATGAGTCCGACGATTAAAAGATACGCCTTCTCTATCTGCATTCCCATGAAACCCGAAAGGATGATACCACCAAAGATTAGCTTTGATAAGTCGAGGCTATATCTACTTGCTTCTAAGTAGAGCTTTGACAGCGTCTCTTTTCTGAAATATCTTCTATTCTTCTTCATGCTGCAAATATAGCAATTATATTTATAAAAACATCCCTTTGCTCCTTTTCTTTTGCACTGACGCTATGCCTTTCTGAATAACTTGCAACGGCGAGAACCAATGTTAACGATCTTCCCTCCAGACTCTAGTTTGGTAAGGAGCCTATAAGATGTAGATTTCGAGAGATCTAAGCTCCGTCGGAATTGCTCTGATGTAAAGACATGCCCATTAGTGAGTAAATTCTCTACAGCGGCATCAATCTCATCACTTTTTGGTACAGCCGTCATACCATATTCATCGGTTATATTCCTTATCTCAATCCCACCAAGATCACGTAGAAATTCAGCGTCAGGGCGGAACTTAATTTTTCGTATCGCAGCATTGCGCAATCGTGGTCTGTTTGTTCGAGAGTCTCTATAGATATCACCTTTCAACGCAAGTGAGAAGTAGCCAATTCCTGGTAGATGAACGCGATTCCCCATCTTCAGTTCGGCTATTATCTCCGACTTCAAGGCAATAATCGTCGCAAGAATATCGCCTGTTGTGAGCGATGTAGCCTGCTCAATGCTCTTACTCATTCGCCTTAAACCAGCCGTTTGCCTCTCCACGGTAATAACCTTCAACTCGGCATTCTTAGGTAATCCGCCTGTCGCTCTCATTAGTTTGTAATCAATTGCCATAATATTTCCTTTCTTTTTATATACGGTTAGCGCGGAATAAATCTAGTGTTCCAGATTTCTTTCTAACGTGTTCCTTGATTATTCTATCCGCGAGTTTTATCTTTTTAGTCAGCATTCCGCTTTAGTTTCATCACGATGAAACGAGTGTCTCATCATGATGAAACGAGTGTCTCATCGTGATGAAACCTGTGTCTCTTCATGATGAAACAAACTTTAGACCCGTACAAAGATAATACAAATCCTGCTTCTTTGCAAGTCGGAACCATACTTAAAAAGATATTAGCCCTATGAGATTCTTTCTTTTTCACATATTTCAAAGTATTCTTATTGAGCTTACATTGATTCATCGTAAATGCCTTTAAGCGAGAAACTGGACATGCTTTACAACCAATACAGACACAGAAAACGGGCAAAAGGGAGGTGAGATCACTCTCGTCCTTTTGCCCGTTAGCTTATAAACGATACTTATTTCAGAGCGATTACTTCGCTGGTGTCATCACCACTTCGGCGTGGTTACCAGCTGCAACGAGGCTCTTCAAGTAAGCTGCAATCTTAGCTGGTGTGAGCGACTCGACTGCTGCCTTATAGCCAGAGTGGAGGTCTACGCCAGTTGAGATATACTCGTCAATAACGTCCATCCAGTAGCTGTTGTTCTTCGCTGATAGCTCTGCTTGCTTCAACATGAAGTCCTTTACTTTCTGAACCTTATCTGCGTCCATCTTCATCGTGTTATCCTTCATGCCCTCAGCTAAGAGCTTCAAGGCAAGGTCGGACTTGTTAGGATCCATTGGGCAATATGCCTGGATGAGAGCAACGGCTTTATCGCCACGACGCTGCAATTCGCCACCTGCTCCAACAGAGTAAGCCGCACTAGCATCCTCACGAATGTTCTTTAGATAGACCATAGACAATACTTGCGCAGCAGCATCGGTCAACACTTTATTCTCAACGTTGTAAGCAGCAGGTGCGTGCCACAACTCGAAGGCAATAGCCTTTGGTGTTTCCGACTTACGAGTGAACTTATTAACGACATTGCCCTTCACAAATCCTGGTATATCTCGCCAGTTCTCCGCCTTGCCCTTAGGCAGACATGCGATATACTTCTCGATCAATGGGCGTAAAGAAGCCTCATCGAAGTTACCAACGAAGTAGTAGACAAACTGCCCAGGATTAGCAAAACGCTCCTTCCAAATCTGAAGAATACGGTCGTAGCTAATGCCCTTCAGCGTATTCAATGACAATGGTGCGAAACGTGCCTCATGACCATAAATGGTTGTTGTAACCGAGTCAGAATATACGCTCTCGGGAGAGAGATCCTTATTCTTCAGTGCTAGTTCCAACTGCGACATCATCGCCTTATAAGACGCCTCGTCCTTAGCAACCTTCGTGAAGTTGAGGTAAAGTAACTGAAGCATGGTCTCAACATCCTTAGGGACACATGAGCCGGAGAGTGTTTGATAATAGTTGCCTAAACCACAAGCAACAGATGCCTGCTTACCAGCGAGTGCCTTCTGCAACTCCTGGTTAGAGAAGTTACCGAGTCCGCTGTAAGCTATGACATTATTAAATAGCTGCAAGTTGCTGTAGTCAGGCTTACCATAGAGTCCCTTACCGCCCTTTGCGACAGCCTGGAACTGTATCTCGTTATCCTTAAAGTTCGTCTTCTTCAAGATGACACGTGCGCCATTGCTCAATGTCAGCTCCTTGTATCCGAGTGTCTTGTTCTCCTTCTCACTGACAATCTTACCAGCCTTTGGCAATGCCTTCTCATCGAGTAAAGGCTCTTGTTTCACATTGTCAACATAAGCCTTGATCTGCTCACCACGCACGTTAGCGATAGTTTGCGCCATCTGCGCCTTCGTTGGGTAAACCTTGTTAGCCTTCTCTTGTGCGAAGATCTGAATTACTAAGTTGCTATCCTTATCCGTAATGAGATCCTTTGCAAACTCATTAATGACATTGACGTTCAAAGCAGGCATTTCGACGAGTTGTTTCATAATCTGATACTCGTCTTCCTTGCTTGGGATAGGTTCGTTTGATAGGTAATGGTCGCGCAACTCATCGCCATACTGATCGTTCTTTATCTTATTGCGATTGACATAAGCCGACTCTAATTGAGACAAGAACTCGTCCTTTGCACGCATAAATTCAGTCGCTGTGAAGCCGTGCTGGTGTACACGCTGTGCCTCTCTATACAATGCGGCAAGCGTCTCAAGATCCTTACCATCCTTTGCATTAGCCTCCATGCTAAAGGCGTCTTTCGTTCTTGAAAGCATGTAGGTACCATCGCCTGCATACGCTCCAGTAAATGGACAATCTGGCTTCTGGGCTAGTTCTGCCAAACGCTGGTTCAGCATCATACTGATAATACGCTTAGCATAAGAATCGATGAAATAGCTCTGATCGGTCTTTGCCTCGTCTGGGAAAGCGTCATGCTTCATATAAAGAGCCACGTCACTGAATGGCAATTCCTTGTCTTTACCAAAGATGTAAAGGGCTTGGGCATTATCAGGAACAGGCTCTGCAATAACCTGAGCGGCATTAGCAGGAACGACTACTCCATTCCAGAGTTGCTTGATCTGATTCTCGATGTGGTCTACATCAACATCGCCCACAACGATGATACACTGGTTATCTGGGCGATACCACTTCTTGTAATAATCGCGCAGTGCTTGATAAGGGAACTTATCTACAATCTCCATCAAACCGATTGGCAGACGCTTACCATACTTAGAGTTAGGATAGAACTCTGGTAACACCTTGTCAAGGATACGCATTTGGGCAGACTGACCTAATTGCCACTCTTGATGGATAACGCCACGCTCCTTGTCAATCTCCTTATCGGCTAATGTCAATCCATTAGACCAGTCTTTGAGGATGAGTAAACAAGAGTCGAGAGCAGTCTGGCGTGTTGTTGGCACATCGCAAACACGATAGACTGTCTGGTCAATGCTCGTGTAAGCGTTTAAGTTACTGCCAAACTCTACGCCCAAAGAACGGGTGAACTCCAGCAGAGTAGAGTCAGGGAAATGCTCAGAACCATTAAACGCCATGTGCTCCAGGAAGTGAGCCAAACCACGCTGATTCTCGTTCTCTTGAATAGAACCAACACGCTGTGCAATGTAGAAATTGGCTACATGCTCAGGCCAATCATTGTGGAGGATGTAGTAAGTCAAGCCATTGCTAAGCTTACCTTGCCTTACATTCTTATTCACAGGAATAGGTCCCATCTGCTGTGCAGAGACCATACCAGTGATGAAAAGTAAGGCGATTAAGAATAAATGTTTGAGTTTCATCTTAAACGTTGTTTAATTATTTAATATCAGATATTACCTCGCAAAGGTACATAAAATATTGTATCTCTATTGCCTTTTATCGTTTTTTATAGTTAACGTAAGCGATAAGAGGATTCAAAAGTGTTAAAATTAAAATCGTATGCTATTTGTCTTATATTCGTTGGCTTACGTATTCTGTGGGGCAGAGAATCCTTCAGCCACATAGAATAATTATGTGAATTAAATTATTCAAAACAAATAATTTGACTTGCATAATTAGTGCTTAATGCTTATCTTTGTGCTATCTTAAGACAGAGAAAATATGACAATAGACATTAATCCTTTCATTGTTAGTGGTCAAATCCCAGCTCAATACTTTTGCGATCGGCAGAAAGAAGCAAAGCTATTACACGACTATTTGTGCAATCAACAGAACGTTATATTATCAGCAGAACGCCGAATGGGAAAAACGAAGTTAGTAGACTTTGTATTTGACAAAGCTGACATTGATAACGAGTACACCACTATTTTTGTAGATATACTTGAGACAGGTACCCTTAATGAGTTTGTTTACACTTTCGGCAATACCATCTTTCGTCGCATAGCTTCACGTAGTGAGAAGATGATGCGACTATTCTCAATGACATTAAAATCGCTCAGTGCAAGTTTTGGTTACGACCCTATACAAGGAACCCCTACCTTTGATATCAAACTAGGGGACATAGTTCAGCCTGATTACACGCTATCGGAGATATTCGAGTTCATTAATAAATCTGATCGAAGATGCCTTATTGTTATTGATGAGTTTCAGCAAATAACCCATTATCCAGAAAAGAACTTCGAAGCAACCCTACGTACACATATACAAAAGACAAGCAATGCCAATTTCGTATTCGCAGGGAGTCAACGGCGTATAATGGACGAAATGTTCGGTTCTAAAGGACGCCCATTTTATAATAGTGCTAGGCTTATTGAGTTGAATGCAATCCCTTTAGACATATATACAGAGTTTGCACAAAAGAACTTTCATGAGGCAGAGAAAGACGTAACAACGGCTGCTATTAAAGTTGTATATAATATGATGAAGGGTGTGACACTCTATAATCAACAAATTATGAATGATGCCTTTGCCTGTACACCCAAGCATGGTATCTGCGATGAAGAAATGACAAACTTGTTAATAAACAGACTCCTTAAACAAAATGATTACCGGTTTAGAGAGATTCTACAAATGCTTAGTGAGCAACAAAAGGCAACTCTCTTTGCTATACACGAGGATTCTCCTGCCTCAAAGATAACATCTGCTAATTTCACAAAAAAGCATCGGCTCAAATCTCCAAGTTCCACACAAGCGGCTCTCAATAAGCTTCTTGACATAGATTTGGTTACACGACAAGATGGTTGTTATAGTCTCTCTGACCCTCTGATGAATCTTTGGTTAACCCGCAGAGACAGACTTTGATGTTCATTCGGACAAAGGATCTGCTTGGTGCTCTTCATCGTATTTGATATTGCGAGGATGGTGCTCAAGTATCTCCTGACGTAAGGTTGTGGTGTCAATGTGCGTGTATATCTCCGTCGTACCGATGCTCTCATGTCCTAACATGGCTTGAATAGCACGCAAATCAGCTCCACCTTCAAGCAAAGAGGTGGCGAAGGAGTGGCGAAGGGTGTGCGGAGAGATTGTCTTCTTTATGCCCGCTTCTACAGCATAACGCTTTATCATGATAAGAATCATGGTGCGGGTAAGATGATGCCCACGCCTATTCAGGAATACATAATCCTCTTCGCCCGGTTTTATATCCATCTTGTTACGGTCATCAAACCAATAACTCAATTCCTCTAAGGCTCTAGGAGAGATGGGGACAAGGCGTTCCTTTGACCCTTTTCCTAATACTCTGATATATTGCTCTTCGATGTATAGATTAGACAAAGTAAGGTGAGTAAGTTCGGAAACACGTAAGCCACACGAGAAGAGTACCTCAATAATAGCACGGTTACGATGCCCTTCCCACTTAGAAAGGTCGATGGCTTGTTCGAGGAGATCGACTTCTGCAGTGGAGAGAACTTCGGGTAAGTGGTTAGGTTGTTTCGGAGATTCTAATAGCTCGGTAGGATCTACCTCCAAGTAACCATCCAATACAAGGAAACGATAGAACTGGCGCACACCGCTAAGGATACGCGCTAAAGAACGAGGTCCGATACCGAGGTCGGATATTGAGGCTGCAAAGAACTCTAAGTCTTCAAGTTTTACCTTCAACACATCTATCTTCTCTACCGCAAGATAGCGTAAGAGCTTATCCAAATCACGCATATAAGCATCCAAAGTGTTGGCAGAATGCCCCTTTTCTAACTTCAGATAACGGCGATAACGACTGACAATATCATTTGAATTCTTGTCTGTTTCCATTTAAATTCTTATTTTTGCATACAGCTTATCGTATGCAAAGATAATGTAGAAAAACGATATTTAAGTAGGAAAGAGAGATGAAAGTAATTATTATCAATGGACCGAATCTGAACTTACTCGGCGTTCGTGAACCTGGAATTTATGGCAAGGAGTCAATGGAGACATATTTCCAACAGCTCCGTAAGGATTATCCGAATGTCGAAATTGAGTATTATCAAAGCAATATAGAAGGCGAACTAATCAATAAGTTACAGGAAGTAGGGTTCGCTTATGATGGTATTATCCTCAATGCCGGAGCCTATACGCACACAAGCATAGCTTTATTGGATTGCATTCGCTCAATACAAACTCCCGTCATCGAAGTACATATCAGCAACGTCAATGACCGTGAGGAGTTCCGTCGTCATTCAATGATAGCCCCAGCTTGTAAAGGTTCTATTCAAGGGTTCGGCATGAATAGCTATCGACTGGCTATAGAAGCATTATTCTTTTAAAACCTGATTATAAAAGAATCTTTATTAACATAACAATATTTTACATCATGAGGTATCTTTTTTTTGAAGTATTAGTTTTATTCGTTTTTGGTTCAAGCATTTCTGTGCATGCACAAAGACCTATTATTAGGCGTAACACCCAAGCCTTTGTCAATGCTATAAAAAAAATAGAAAGTAAAAGTAGCGATGCTTTATTTTATAGAAATGCAATCCAAGATGCTTTTTACACATTCATAACAAGGAAAGATTTAACTGATAAGGCAAAGAAACAAGCTGAAAATATAAAAGATTATAGCATTAAATATATTGATAGCTATGCTCATGGCGGAGATTATAGCCAAGTATTAGACATTGCAATGGAAGAATACTCTTCTGTGTTATCTTCTTTTAAAAAAATAGCAGATGAGGATCTAAAACAGCAAGCGGAATATGAAGTAGAAAAGAAAAGGATATATCAAAATACTCATCCTTTTGATAATAAGAATTATAGTTCGTATACGCATATTATAACTGCTCCTACATATCGTTGTAACAATATCCCAGACCTCAAAATAACAAAAATAGCATACTCTTCAGATAGTACACGAATAGAACTACTTTTAACACATCCTTTAGAAGAAGGTTGGGCAGGTATTGAAAGAACCACTTATCTTTATGATTCAATTCATAAAAAGAAGTATTATTTATTAAAGGCTGAGAATATCTCTATAATGCCCAATATTACACAATTACATCATCGGGGAGAGCAATTAAAATTTGCACTAATATTCCCAGGTATCCCACGTAATGTTACTTATGTTGATTTAATAGAAGGAAAGGATAGCCCATGGAAGTTTTATAAAATAAAACTCAGATAGTATCTTTTCTATCATGGAAAAAAAACATATTCCCTTATCAGTAAAGGAAACATATTCCTTGACTCAAACAGGAGAAGCGTCGGATCTTTGTGAAGTCTATCTCTCGGCGCATATTGACCCCGAAAGTGATTACCTCTATCGGCTTTATCGTGCGACAAACATCCACACTATTCATGGTCGAATGGCTAGTGGACATCTGCAAGGACGCTTATTGAAGATGCTTGTACAAATGATTCGCCCTAAAAACATCCTTGAGGTGGGAACCTTCAGTGGCTACTCTGCTATCTGTATGGCGGAAGGATTGGAAGAAGGTGGCAAAGTGTATACGTTCGAGATAAACGACGAGATGGAGGACTTCACACGTCCATGGATAGAACAATCACCCGTTGCTAACAAGATTGACTTTCGTATCGGAGATGCTGCAAAAGAAGCTCCTAAACTCGGGATAACGTTTGATATGGCATTTGTTGATGGTGATAAGCGTACATACGCAGAGGTGTATGAGAAACTACTACCTATTATCCGCCCTGGTGGATACATCCTTGCCGATAACACGCTATGGGACTGGCACGTCATTGATCCAGCTTATGACCACGACCACCAAACCATTGGTATTCGACAATTCAATGATCTTATCGCCAAAGATGAGCGTGTAGAGAAGGTTATTCTGCCCTTACGAGACGGACTAACACTGATTAGGAAGAAATAAGTTTGTTGATTCTTCAAACTTTCAGTATCTTTGCATGACGTAGAAATCATTATCAACAAGAATATGCAAGAAACAAGACAAAACCGTATATCACGCCTCCTTCAAAAGGAATTGGCAAGTATATTCCAGACACAGACACGCATGATGCATGGTGTATTGGTGAGTGTTACACGCGTGAAAGTAAGTCCAGACCTTAGTATCTGTACTGCTTACCTCAGTATCTTCCCATCTGAAAAGGGAGACGAACTACTAAAGAACATCAATGCTAATGAGAAGACAATCCGTTACGAATTAGGTCAGCGCGTACATAATCAACTGCGCATTATACCAGAGTTACGCTTCTTCATCGATGACTCACTCGACTATATAGAGCGCATTGACGAATTACTTAAGAAGTAAGAATCCCGCAATCACTAGCATATAACATTCTGTACACAACATTCGAAGACATGAATTTTCCCTTTTACATAGCCCGCCGTTACCTCTTCTCAAAGAAGAGTACACATGCAATAAACGTCATCAGTCTTATCTCCGTACTCGGTGTGGCTGTGGCAACAATGGCTTTAGTGGTTGTGTTAAGTGGGTTCAATGGATTCTCCGACTTAGTAGCTTCGTTCTTTACTAACTTTGATCCGCAACTGAAGATAGAAGCAACGAAAGGGAAAGTAATGCCTGCCGATGATCCATTACTTGTAAAGGTTAAACACCTCCCAGGCGTTGAGGTAGCTACCGAATGTGTACAGGATCAAGCACTGGCTGTCTATCACGACAAACAGGCTATGGTAACAGTGAAAGGTGTGGAAGACAACTTTGATTCGCTCACACATATAAGTAATATCCTCTATGGCGACGGCGATTTCACACTGCATGTAGCCAATCTACAATATGGTGTAATTGGTATAAGACTGGCACAAGACCTTGGTACAGGGGTGACATGGCAGGATTATTTGCAGATATATGCGCCTCAAAGGGAGGGACAATATGATGCTTCTAACCCGACAGATGCCTTTGTGAAGGACTCACTAGTGTCTCCGGGAGCATTATTCCAAGTAAAGCAAAGCAAGTATGATCAAGGTTATGTCATTACATCAATAGACTTTGCTCGCCGCATATTTAACCGTCAAGGAGAGATTACATCACTAGAGTTACGCATGAAACCGGGCGTGGATATTGACAATGCGAAGGAAGAGATACAAGCAATGTTAGGCGATAAATATAAGGTACTCGACCGCTATGAGCAGCAAGCTGACACGTTTAATATCATGCGTATAGAGAAGCTCTTTGCTTATGTCTTCCTCACGTTTATCCTTATGGTTGCCTGCTTTAATATTATAGGTTCGCTCTCCATGCTCATTATTGACAAGAAGAATGACGTTATCACCCTGCGCAACCTCGGTGCTACTGATGGGCAGATACGCCGCATCTTTCTCTTTGAAGGACGTATGATATCGGCAGCAGGAGCTGTGATTGGTATCGTACTCGGTCTCATCCTATGCTGGTTGCAACAAACTTATGGGCTTGTTCAGCTTGGCGACCAGGCTGGCAACTTCGTTGTCAACGCCTATCCTATCAGCGTACATCCCGAAGACATTCTCCTTATCTTCCTCACGGTTATCCTTGTTGGCTGGCTTTCTGTATGGTATCCCGTGCGTTATATGAGCCGTAAACTGACGAAAGAATGAGATAGAAAAAACGATCTAATACCAGCACACAAGCCCTGCACTTCTAGCATAAAACACGAATAGTGAATCATCACACTTACGAATAACTAAACATCTAAACAATATGACTGAGAACCTAAATGACAAGATCATTATCTACCAAAGTGAAGATGGTAAGACCCAACTTGATGTGAAGTTGGAAGGAGAGACCGTGTGGCTTAGTACGAGACAGATGGCTGAACTCTTCGACAAAGAGGAGTCTAACATTCGTAGACATGTAAATAACGTATTCAAAGAAGCCGAATTAAAGAGAGAATAACGTGCATTTTTTGCACGTTAATGGCGTTAAGAAACCTGTCCCTTATTACACTCTTGACGTTATCATCTCCGTTGGCTATCGTGTACATAGTCAACGAGGCGTGCGCTTTCGCCAATGGGCTAACAGCGTTCTCAAGCAATATCTTGTAAAAGGTTATGCCATTAATGAGAACATTCGCAAGCAGCAGATTGCCGAATTAAGGTAGCTGGTGCAGGTCGTTGGTAGAACCATTCAGCAACAGCCAGCGAAGTCTACTGACGAAAGCAATGCCCTCTTTGACGTGGTTGTAGATTACACCTATGCGCTCGATACTCTCGATGATTACGATTATCAACGACTACATATTGCACGAATAACTAAGGAAGAACCCTTCCATGCCACATACGAGAATGCAATGCACGAAATCGACCTCCTCCGTCAGAAGTTCGGCGGTTCGGTACTTTTCGGCAACGAGAAAGACGAATCATTCAAGAGTTCCATTGGACAAATCTATCAGACATTTGGCGGCGCAGAACTCTATCCGAGCGTAGAAGAAAAGGCTGCCATGTTGCTCTATCTTGTCACCAAGAACCATTCATTCAGCGATGGTAACAAGCGTATAGCCGCCACTCTCTTCCTCTGGTTCATGAATAAAAACGGCATCCTCTATCGTCCCGATGGCACCAAACGCATAGCTGATAACACGCTCGTTGCCCTTACGCTGATGATTGCAGAGAGCAAGACGGAAGAGAAAGACATAATGGTAAAAGTGGTGGTAAACCTTATCAATCAAGCGAACTGATAAATCCATAAACATAATTATAAACTAAAACAAAAGAGTATGAAAAAGATTCTATTATCCTTAACGCTACTCATGCTATCCGTAGCTATGTATGCACAAAATGAAGTAACCAAGTTCTTAGGTATCCCTATTGATGGGACTAAGGCTGATATGATTCAAAAGATCAAAGCAAAGGGATTTAGTTACAACGCCCAAGAAGATTGCCTTGAAGGAATATTTAATGGAGAAAATGTATATATCTCTATACTGACAAACAAAAGCAAAGTGTGGAGGATTGCCGTAACTGATAAAACTGGTCGTGATGAAGGACAGATAAAAATAAGATTCAACAAGTTATGTCAACAATTTGATGATAATCCTAAGTACTATTCATTAAAAGGAACACAAAAGCTATCTGATAATGACGATATCTCATACGGAATGATTGCACACCATAAACAATTTGAGGCTGTCTACTACCAACTACCACATGAAGGAGCACTGAATAGAACAGTCTGGTTTACCATAGGAGGAGTATATGGTAAATATCATATATCCATATTCTATGAAAATAACAAGAACGAGGCTCATGGCGAAGACTTATAACCTTAACAGAACTTCATTTATCAAGTTAAGCAGATAAGTAACGACAAAACTACCAACATACGACTCCCGAACCTTTCTCATAGGTTTGGGAGTCTTTTTTATTATGTTCCGACTTGCAAGGATGCAGGATTTGTATTATCTTTGTATGGGAGTAACGTCTGTCTCATCATGAAGAGACACAGGTTTCATCACGATGAGACACTCGTTTCATCATGAAGAGACACTCGTTTCATCACGATGAGAATGATATGAGGTAGTGCTAAACGAATTGCAGATACTATAGAAAGGAACATTATAACATGTTATAACTATTAGCAGGACAGGTGTTGTATCGTTCGATCGTGTCCCTAAACGGAACTATGTAAGGGTGCTATTTATTAGAATTAACGAACTTAACCAATCGAATTAATTATATTGTAAAGAAAAGAAGATAATGAGTAATGTGATAAGTTTACGGTTAGGTATTACCAGTATTGGCGACCTGCTGATACGCAAAAGGATATCCACAGTATTTGATAAGCATGCACATGAGGATGTGAATTTGACAATTCCTAACTACCAACGTCCCTATAAGTGGACGGCAAAGAATGCGATTCAATTATTGGACGACATCATAGAAGCAAAGCAAGAGAGCAAGGAGGTTTATCGTGTCGGGACGCTTATTCTGCATCATGACTTTAGTAAGCAGTGCTATAATATAGTTGACGGACAGCAGCGAGTCATTACCTTTACTTTGCTATTAAAGGCTCTTGGTGTGAAGAATATCACTTTCTTACAAGAGAAACTAACCGATAATCCTTATACAAGGGAGAATATCGCAAGTAATTACAGAGCTTTTGAACGTCGTTTATATGCTATGGCTGAATTGCGTACAAAGGCTAAAGGTACGGAAGAGGAACTATATGATGATCGTGTAATAAAGGAGCTTAGAGAGTTTATAGAAATGCGTTGCGAACTAATAGTAGTTGTCACAAATGATATCTCAGAAGCCTTCCAATTCTTCGATTCACAGAATGCTCGTGGTAAGAAACTATACCCACATGACCTACTGAAAGCCTATCATTTGCGTGAAATGGATAATGTGAGTGAGACGGAGACAGAGGCTATTGTGAGACGATGGGAGGATGTTAGTCAGAGTACATTAGCAAGTCTTTTTGGTGATTATCTCTATCGGTTGCGTGAGTGGGTATGTGATAATCGACCTGTGGAGTTAGATGAACACAACATCGATAAGTTCAAAGGTATTAGCAAGAAGGACAACTTGCCGTATGCTCAATATTATAAAGGTGCATACGCTTATGCCGACATGTTCAATCGCTCAGCGGTGCCTTTTGTATCGGGAATGGCCGATATGCGCCCCTTTCAGATAGTTGCTCCTATTATTGCAGGGAAGCCTTTCTTTGATTATACAAACCATTATTTCAATATCTTGAAGGACATTCAAAATAATGATAAGTATGTTGGCTACTTCATTAATGGCAATCAGATTGTAGAGACATTAGACCTAAGAAAATATAAGAACGGTGTTGGTAATAGAATAACACGTCTGCTCTTTGATCTTGCAGCATTGCTCTATGTTGATTGTTTCTGCCCTGATCTTCCATCAAGAACGGATCTTGATCTCTTCGAACAGTTCATCGTCATGGACTTTATATGGGCATATTCTTTACGTGCACAGTATTATAATTTAGGGTGGTTATCAGCACAGAATTATGTCATGGGAACGAGTTATTGCATTAATGCTTTCAATCTTTATAAGAAGATATCAGAGTCTTCTTCACCTTCAGCATTGCTTAGTGAACTGGCAGATTGTATACATCCATTAACTGAAGACAGGGTTAAAGCCAGTAAAGAAGGGATAGAAGAACAAGACCAGAAAGCTGTTTATCAAAACTTCCTACATTACTTTATTGAGAACAAATACTACATTAAATAGATTATGAACACACATCAGAACTTTCCCTTAGAAGAGCTTTCTATACAAGACTTATTTAATCAAGAGGGAAACACGAAATACGAGATTCCAATCTATCAACGTAATTATGCGTGGGAGAACGAAGAGATAACTGCATTGGTCAATGACGTGTGGGATGCTTATTGTCAGTCGAAAGGAACTTATTTTATTGGAACACTTGTCACTTACGACAGAGGTGATAATCGGTATGAGGTAATCGATGGTCAGCAGCGTTTAACGACACTTTATCTGATCTTAAAGAGCCTTGATTGCGAAGTAAAAAGTAAGTTAACTTATCGTTCAAGGAAGCGTTCTAACGATACAATTAATAAACTTCCTATACAAGAGAAAGATAATCCAGACTTAGGTATTCTACGTGGTTTTAAGGTGATAGAGAATGCTATCAATGAGATTGTTGGTACAGAGAATAAGGAGAACTTTACTAAGTATTTGCTCGCACAAGTGCATATCATCCATTATAGAGTGCCACGAGATGTGAACCTAAATCACTATTTCGAGGTAATGAATTCACGTGGAGAACAACTGGAGAAACATGAGATTGTCAAGTCGAAACTCATAGCACTCTTGGATGAAGATGAGCGTAATGTCTTTGCTGAGATATGGCAGGCGTGTAGCGAAATGAATGTCTATGTGCAATCGAGATATATGCAAGCAGCGAATGTCTTTGTGGATTCTCTCCGCATCTTCTCACCGAGTATTAAGTCTTTTAAAGACTTACCAGTTGTTGGTGGAAGTGAGGATTCTTATAGCTTGGATGACTTTATCAAGGGTATAAAAGCAACCGAGAGACGACAAAAGAAGGTGAAGAGTACAGGGATGTTTCAGCCTATCATTGACTTTCCCAATTTCCTCCTTATCGTGTTGAAGATAACGTTGATGAATCGAACAAACTTCGACTTGGATAAGTTCATATTGGATGATAAGGAACTAATTAATGCCTTTGATGAGGCTAAACCAGACCGAGCTTTTGCGAAGGTGTTTGCTTTTAATCTCTTAAAAGCACGTTATTTCTTGGATAATTACGTGGTTCATCACTCTTACGAAGACGATACGCAAGAGAGTAATCCATGGCAGTTGGAGGTGTACCAATGCGAGAGTAGCTCGTATAACACTAAGAATCTCTCATCTGATGGACACTTACAAGCAAGATTAGTACAGCTTCTTTCCATGTTTGAAGTATCATTTACTCCACGCCAGCGAAAGAACTATCTATTCTATTGTTTGTACCATCTTTTCAATGATACAGACCTCAATCGTTATGTTGATTTCCTATCGGCTTTAGCGGATAAGTACTTCTTTGATGTCTATGCAAACTCTGGGAATCTGAACAATATCAATACTCCTATGCCTGGTGCATTCGATGGTACGGTGTTGAAAGGTGGGCAGTTTGACCTTAACATAAGATGTACGTCCCTTGATTTTGATGGTATTTACGGTAATGGCAAAGAGGCTTCAAAGGGCATACCATTGTTTGTTTTCAATTATATGGATTATCTCTTATGGAGTATGTATGCCAATAAACTATCTGGTAAGAAACTGAAGGAAAGTGATAGGGAAAGGCGAGAGTTCTTTAAGAAACTGGGCTGTTCTGACTTTGGACTAACCGTGTTCGAACAGTTCTATTTTTCACGAACACGACGTTCGTTAGAGCACTTCTTTCCACAAGCTAACGTGAATGAGCAGATCACGGAGTATGAGATTAATTGCTTCGGAAACTATGCGATGATAGGAAGCGATATAAACTCTTCTGGTTCGAATAGGTCTCCTAAGTCGAAGTTAGATTATTACTTGGATGCTTCTGGTAAGATCTCTCAAGTGAGTGTGGCATCTTTGAAACTCATGATAATGATGCAGAAGTGTAAAGATAATGCTCATGAAGGGATATGCCCATCGGGGCAAGAATGGGTTTATAAGGATATGTTAGAGCATCAGAAGCGTATGGTTGAGATCTTAAAAGACCAGTTAGGATAAGGAAAAGGTGCCCCACCTCATTCTCTTTCCGATTGGAGAGAGGAGTGAACGGCGCTATCTGTATACAAAGAGGGCGTTTCTTCGATGTGAAGAAACGCCCTCTTCATAGCAAGGAAACGCCCTCTTCAAATGAAAAAGGTGCTTTCGTCAGATGGATGAGGTCTCTCAAAGTAGGGACAGACGCCCTCGTCTGTCCGAAAAACAACCAGATGCGGGCAGGCAGACGAGGACGTCTGTCCCTGCTTTTATAGTCTGGAAGCATTAGGATTTGGCGTTAGTAAGGGAGGGGAGGGGCTTTTCTACCACTATAATAATGTATAAATATTAAGCCCTTATTTTGTTATCCGCCCAATTTGCAGTAACTTTGTGCCCCTAATGTAATGATAGGTAATTAACAAGATAATAATATATAAGGTAAAGATATGGCATATTTATTTTCTTCAGAGTCGGTATCTGAGGGACATCCAGATAAGGTTGCTGACCAGATAAGTGACGCTTTGCTTGATCAATTCTTGGCTTATGACGAGCACGCTCGTTGTGCTATTGAGACATTCAATACCACTGGTCAGGTTGTTATCATGGGTGAGGTGCGTTCAAAAGAATATGTTGATTTGCAGGCAATCGCCCGTAAGACAATCAATAATATTGGTTACACAAAGGCTGAATACCAGTTTGATGGTAACAGTTGTGGTATTCTCTCCGCCATTCATGAGCAGAGTGACGATATCAATCGTGGTGTAGATAATGGTGACGATGACAATCAGGGGGCTGGAGATCAGGGTATGATGTTCGGTTACGCATGCAATGAAACCGATAATTACATGCCTGTTACGCTTGATTTGGCACACCTAATTATGCGCACTTTAGCCGATATTCGTAAGGAAGGGAAGCACATGCTCTACCTTAGACCAGACTCTAAAAGCCAAGTAACGGTGGAGTATAACGATGATAACATTCCTCAACGTATTGATACGATAGTTGTTTCTACACAGCACGACGACTTCATTCAACCTACTGATGACAGTAAGGAAGCGCAGTTGAAGGCTGATAAAGCGATGGTAGAGCAGATTCGTAAGGATGTATTGGAGGTTCTTATGCCGCGTGTAAAGGCTCAAATCAAGTCTGAAAAGGTGTTGGCTCTGTTCAATGATGGTATCAAGTATTTGGTAAACCCTACTGGTAAGTTCGTTATCGGTGGTCCTCATGGAGACACCGGATTGACTGGTCGTAAGATTATCGTTGATACTTACGGTGGCAAGGGAGCCCATGGTGGAGGTGCATTCTCGGGTAAGGACTCTAGTAAAGTGGATCGTTCTGCCGCTTATGCAGCCCGTTATATTGCAAAGAACATGGTTGCTGCAGGTGTTAGCGATGAGATGCTCGTACAGTTGGCATACGCTATTGGCGTTGCAGAACCTGTTAGTGTGTACGTAAATACTTATGGTCGTTCACACGTAAAGGCTTCGGATGCCGAGATAGCAGAGCAGATTAAGCACCTATTCGATCTTCGTCCAAAGGCTATCGAACGCCTATTAAAGCTCCGCCAACCGATGTTCTTGGAGACAGCAGCTTATGGACACATGGGCAGAAAGAACGAGATTGTAACGAAGACATTCACCAGTCGCTACCATGAAAGTAAGTCGATTGAGGTGGAACTCTTCACTTGGGAGAAGCTAGATCGTATAGAAGAAATCAAGAAAACGTTCGGACTTTAAAGTGACAGATGCCGACAACTGATTCTATAACTCGTCCTTCTTTGCTGTTGAAGTCGACTTTGGAAGCAACGAAGAAAGCGAAGACTGATACTGTGGCTAAGGTGAGTCAAGAGGCTGACTCGCTGGGTTTATTGTGCCCAAAGAAGCAGAAAACGTTTCAGCTGACGGATATTCATTTTGCAGAAGAGGGTTACTTTAAAGGTAATAAATACTTCAAACTGGGACGAGGGAATGCGCATGCTGATGGTGTGCAAGGCGTTCCTTCGCCCTATGCTGTTAGCAATGACAATACGGTGACAGCCCTACTTCTTGGTTGTTTTGTGATGGCGATGATTGCATTCGCAGTCTCTCGCAACTTCATTGAAAAGCAGATTAAGAGTTTCTTCCATGTTGCGAGGAGAAAAGAAGTGGTCACGGAGACTGCATACGAGGTTCGGTTTCAGATTTTCTTGATAGTTCAGACGTCGCTACTCCTTAGTATTCTCTATTATTTCTTTGCGCATGGGAGCGGTCGTGGAGGGCTCGAGTCAGAGTCTCAATTAAGCGTGATAGGATGCTTCTTTGGCATCTTTATGGGTTATTTCCTTATAAAGAATCTGCTTTACAAACTCGTTAACTGGGTGTTCTTCGATAGTAAAAGTAATGGACAGTGGGGGCGTACTTGGCTCTTTCTCTCATCCCTTGAGGGCGTGTTGTTGTTCCCTTTAGTGTTGTTGCAGATATATTTCTCCTTGTCGTTACAAGCAGCATTCGTTTATGCACTAATTGTTGTTTTATTCGTTAAAATGCTTACTCTTTATAAGGGTTATGCCATCTTTTTCAAGAGAAGAGCTGTCAGTCTGCAAATAATTTTGTACTTTTGTGCGCTAGAACTAATGCCGATGATGGTATTATGGGGTATATTGGTAATTACAGATAACTATTTGATTATAAACTTTTAGGACACGATGATAAATAAGATCTTGGTCTCACAACCAAAGCCATCAAGCGATAAGTCACCTTATTACGACATAGCTTCTGATTTGGGAGTGGAGTTAGTTTTCAGACCTTTCTTTAAGGTAGAAGGACTCACAGCGAAGGAGTTCCGTCAGCAGAAGATTAATCTGTTAGATTATACCGCAGTAGTCTTTACATCAAGACATGCCGTAGATAACTTCTTTAATCTAGCCAAGGAAATGCGTATCACCATACCAGAAGATATGAAGTACTTCTGTGTTATCGAGACAATCGCACTCTATATCCAGAAGTATGTACAGTATCGTAAGCGTAAGGTGTTCTTCGGAACCACTGGAAAGATTGATAGTTTGATTCCGACAATGCTGAAGCATAAGGGCGAGAAGTACCTCGTTCCGCAAAGTTCTGTACACAATGACTCTATCTCGGCATTGTTAGATGCAAATAAACTAAAGCATAAGGAGTGTGTAATGTATCGTACGGTCAGCAACGGACTGACGGACGAAGAGGTGAAGAACTTCGATTATGACATGCTCATCTTCTTTAGTCCTACAGGTGTAAAGGCACTTAAAGAGAATATACCCGACTTCAAGCAAGGAGACGTTAAAGTTGCTGCTTTCGGTCCGGCAACGGCTAAAGAGGTGGAAGCACAGGGCTTGAAGTTAGATTTGCAGGCTCCTTCTACGCAGCACACCTCTATGACTGGTGCGTTGAGAGACTACTTGGAGAAGCAAAAGAAGAGTAAGTAATATACGGCTCTTTCCTCATGTCTTAAATGGGAAAGGTGCCGATATACGTAACAGAGTAGTATGGCAAAGCAAGGAGAAGGACTGAAGAAAGAGGAGCGGTTGTGCAGTAGAAAGCTCATCAATACGCTCTTTGGTACAGGTGGTAGCCATGCTATGACATCTTTCCCATTGAAGGCTGTGTATAGACTGATTGATCGAACGGATGCGACGAATGGTGAATTGCAGATGGAGAAAGCTTCTTCTCGAGCAGATGTGCAGATATTGGTCAGTGTTCCCAAGAAGCATTTTAAACGTGCCGTGAAGCGTAATCGAGTGAAGCGGCAGGTGCGTGAGGCTTATCGGAAGCATAAGCAGTTGCTCTTCCCACGTATGGCGGAGATGGCTGATAAGCGATTACTCATAGCTTTTATTTGGCTCTCTAATGAATTGACAAGCTCTGTTACTGTTGAAGAAAAGGTGGAGAACTTACTTCATCGAATAGGAGAACGTATCTAATGAAAGGACAAGAAGACGAGCAGTTACAGCAAACAAGGCAGAGCAAGAACTCTATAATGAAGTTTTTGCACCTCCTTTCGCATGGCTTGTCATGGTTGTTAATACTCCCGATATTGTTCTATCGCCAGTTTATCTCACCTTTCACGCCCCCGTCCTGTCGCTTTACCCCCACCTGTTCAGAGTATGCCAGACAAGCAATAATGAAGCATGGACCCTTCAAAGGACTTGCTCTTGCAATATGGCGAATACTAAGGTGCAACCCTTGGGGCGGCAGCGGATATGATCCAGTGCCGTAAGAAAGAGTGCAGCCAAGATATAATAATAAGGTTGTCGATACGTAATTATTAATAGAATATCAATATAGGATAAGGACTTTGAAGCGTTGGCTTATATCCAAGAACGCAATAACTCCTATCATTCTCATAAATAAAGAACATAGATGAAGAACTTTGTTGAAGAACTCCGTTGGCGTGGTATGCTGGCTCAAATAATGCCAGGTACAGAGGAATTACTCCAGAAAGAGATGGTCTCAGCATACTTAGGTACAGACCCAACTGCAGACTCATTGCATATTGGACACCTGTGTGGTATCATGATGCTACGCCATTTGCAGCGTTGTGGACACAAGCCTTATCTACTCGTAGGAGGTGCTACGGGCATGATTGGTGATCCGTCAGGTAAAAGCCAGGAGCGTAATCTCCTCGATGCTGAAACTCTATATCATAACCAAGAGGCTATCAAGAAGCAGGTTAGTAAGTTCCTAGACTTTGATGGCAACGAAGCCAATAAGGCAGAGATGGTGAATAACTATGATTGGATGAAGGACTTCACCTTCTTGGACTTTGCTCGTGTAGTGGGTAAGCATATCACTGTCAACTATATGATGGCTAAAGACAGTGTTCAGAAGCGTCTCAATGGTGAGGCTCGTGATGGACTAAGCTTTACGGAGTTTACTTATCAGCTCTTGCAGGGGTACGACTTCTTATATCAATATGAGAAATTCGGTGTTAAGTTGCAGCTTGGTGGTAATGACCAATGGGGCAATATGACCACTGGTACCGAGCTTATTCGTCGTACTCTTGGTAGCGAGGCTGAGGCTTATTGCCTTACTTGTCCACTAATTACTAAGGCTGACGGAAAGAAGTTTGGTAAAACAGAGAGTGGTAACATCTGGCTCGATCGTAACCGCACAACGCCATACGCATTCTATCAGTTCTGGTTGAATGTGAGCGATGATGATGCTGAGAAGTACATTAAGATCTTCACATCATTAGAGAAAGATGTCATTGAGGGGCTTATTGAAGAGCACCGCCAAGACCCAGGTCGTCGCACATTGCAGCGTCGCTTAGCTGAAGAAGTTACCCGTATGGTTCACTCGCAAGAGGATCTTGATATGGCGATCGCCGCTTCTAATATCTTATTCGGTAAGAGTACGAAGGAGAATCTATTGCAGTTAGATGAGCAGACCTTCGCTGATGTCTTTAAGGATGTACCACACTATGAGGTGTCAAAGGACGTTCTGGGGCAGCCAGCAGTTGATGTCTTCAACCAGGAAGGTATGCAGATCTTCCCTAGTAAGAGTGAGATGCGCAAGCTCGTGAAGGGCGGTGGTGTATCCTTGAATAAGGAGAAGCTCGCGGCTTTCGATCAGCCAGTAACAGCCGAAGACCTCATTGATGGGAAGTATCTTCTCGTCCAGAAAGGTAAGAAGAACTACTCTTTGATTATTGTAAAGTAGTTCATTCGACTTATTCTCAATACGACTATGGAAAGCCTTACCACATCTCTTGTGATGTTGCAAGGCTTTCCCTTTATAAAAGGAAAGGGTTCACAGCGTTGCTGAAAACGCATACCCTTACGGATAAAGATTATCTATTTTGAGTTTTAATAATGACAAAATGAAGAGACTCATCTTTTTCTTACAGCTGATAACACTCTTTGTGTTGGCTTCTTGTACTGATGACCCTCTACCAGATGGTAGCGGTACTAATGAGGTAGAGAATACCATCATCGTTTATATGCCATGGTCTGGCAGCCCTGGAAGTCTGTATAACTTCTTCCAAGGCAACCTGCAGGACATGAAGCAAGCCATAGTGAACGAGGGCGGATTAGGCAATAAACGATTGGTTGTGTTTATATCCGAAGCCCCAGAGAAGGGCGCATTGATCAATGTAAAGTATCAAAGTGGTCAGTGTGTCGATGATACATTGGCGAAGTTTGATAACACGCAGCCCAACCAGCAACTGAATACATCTCGCTGGATAAGTAGTCTTCTCACCCGTGTGAAAGCATACGCACCAGCACGCAATTACTCAATGATAGTGGGCTGTCATGGTATGGGTTGGCTTCCGTCCTATGCCGGAACACGCAGCAGCTTCTCGAACACCTTGCACAGAAGACGGCGTGATGTAGAATCTGTTCCGTTGACCCGCTGGTTTGGTGGTGATACCTATAAGACCGACCTTTCCATCTTGGATCGAGGCATTTCACAATCAGGTATCGGCAAAATGCAGTACATCCTATTTGATGATTGTTATATGTCAACGATTGAGGTAGCCTACGAGTTGCGACATAGTGCACATTATCTTATTGGTTGCCCAACGGAGATTATGGCGCATGGCATGCCTTATGAGCAGCTATGGAATGAGCTTTCTAAGTCTAATCCAAACTATCAGAACGTTGTAGACGAGTTCTATAACTTCTATAGCACCTACACTGATCCATACGGAACAATCAGTGTCATTGATTGTTCTCAAGCGGATGGGATGGTGAATATCATGCGACAAATCAACCAGTCAAGTAATCTTGTCTTGGTACCACCCACTAGTATTCAGCAGATGGATGGATACAATCCCTCTATCTTCTTCGATATGGGAGATTATGTTGAGAAGAGGACAGTTAACGAGCCTATCCTTCTATCTCAATTTCGCAATCAGCTCAATCTGCTTGTCCCTTACAAACGACATACACCATCCTATTTCTCGGCTGTTACCAGTTCTAGTGGTACAGTTTATCCCATCAACACCTACTCTGGTATCACCATTTCCGACCCTTCTGTAAACACGAAAGTGACGAGTGCTTTCGCCGCTTCACCCTATTATCGGGCAACGCATTAATGCAAGGCATACTCATTAAACGCTCCTTCTCCGTTCGGAGGGGGAGCTATTCTTATTTAAATCCTTTTGAATCCTGTTCGCGCTCTTTGTCTAATACGTTTCCGCATTCTTTCTTCCTTGTTTCCTTTCTCATGCGTCTTATGTCTTTTTATGCACCTATTCAAATTGGATTCAAACCATGACACTTATTGTTTCAGGTTTTGAGATATAGAGTCTCAGGCTCTGAAACACACAGTCCCAGGCTCTGAAACACACAGTCTCAGGCTCTGAAACACACAGTCCCAGGCTCTGAAACACACAGTCTCAGGCTCTGAAACACACAGTCCCAGGCTCTGAAACACACAGTCTCAGGCTCTGAAACACACAGTCCCAGGCTCTGAAACACACAGTCTCAAGCTCTGAAACACACAGTCTCAAGCTCTGAAACACACAGTCTCAGGCTCTGAAACATACAGTCTCAGGCTCTGAAACACACAGTCTCAGGCTCTGAAACACACAGTCTCAAGGCTTGAATTAGTTAGTTTACTCCCATAAAGAGGAATGTCTTGATGGATATTACACGTATGTAATAGCGAAAAAAAGAGCCGTATTGTCAACCAGACAATACGGCTCTTACTATATAAATGATCAGAGAGTTATAGCTTCACACTGAGACCGACATACCATGTTGCACCATAGACTGGAGCGTACATGAAGGCGGCATCATCCGTGTGTTTCTCGTCTTGGATATAGCTAAAGATGTTCTTAGCACCTGCATAGACGGTACACATTCCGAAGCGTTTTGATGCGCGACAGTTGAATAGCATGAACGTAGATGTCTTCTTGATCTTAGAGTTCTGACCTGCATCTTCAGAGTTATAGTCGATGTACATACTGCCTTGTAACGAACTTGTGAGAGAGAAAGTCCATGTGCCAGGAGTGTAGTCGATATCGAAGTCGCCTGTCATACCAGGGAAGCGAGAGATGTAACGACTCTCTTTTGCGTATTTCAATCGCTGTGGGAACTCCTTTACTGACTCGTCATTTGGGTCAGACCATTCAGCACGCTCGTGCTTAAACTTACCTTGATTGAATGTCCAGTTGACGCCTGCTGTGAGGTTACGAGCGATACTTGCCTTAGCACCAAGCTCTATTCCTTGTACATAAGCGTCGTCTACATTCTCCCACTGATAGGAGTATCCAAACTTCTTAACCTCATCGTCGGCAGGAGAGAATTGTATCTTATCCTTTAGGTTGGTGCGGAACAGGTTTATACTGAACTGATACCGCTTGCTATAATAGTCTGCCGAAAGGTTATAACTGATGGCGCGTTCGCCCTTCAAGTTAGACGATTTCCATACACGTGGCGAACCACTGCATAGGTGGAGATCCTCCGAGAAGCCGTAAGGAGCGCGGAATCCAGTTCCAATATTTGCACGGAGGATGAGCGATGGGGTGACTTCATACTTCACGGCAAGGCGTGGGTTGATGGTAGTCTTGCTGAACTTCGTTGATGGGAAAGCGCTATCTGATACCTTCACACTGGTAGCATACTCTTCACCAGAGCTGTGAGAGTCGAGGCGAATACCAGGAACAACGGTCAACTTAGGTGTTACGTTCCATTCATCCTGTATAAAGAAACCAACCTCGTTAGCGTGCTTCTTACCGATAGAGGTGTATGGTACGCCATAATAAGGACTTGCTTTTTCGTCCTCAGCAGAGATAACATAGAGTCCAGTCTCCCGTAGACGAGTGAAGTAAGCCTGCACGCCTGCGAGTAAGGTGTGGTTCTTGAGAATAGAAGTAAAGGTGAGCGAAGGTGTCACAGTGTGCTCCTTAGCAATGTAAGGGCGCATCATCTCTACTGGAGGAGTAGCTCCATCTTCATCTGGATGTGCTGGATCTTTGTGCGAATCCATGTAGTCGTGGAGGAAAGTGTCATTCGTTGCATGACGCTTGTGATAGACGTATGCAGCCGCAAGGTTTAACTCTGAGTGCGCACCAATGGGCAGATTGTAAGTCATGTCGGCAGAGAGACGATTCGTGCGGATGTCCTCAGTCTGGTCAGTATAGGGGTTTAAGTATTGATTATTGGTCATAACTCCACCGAATCGATGCTCGTCTATAGCCTTACCACGCAATATGAGTTTATCATTCTTTGTGAATGGCTGATAGAAGTAGAGGTTGAAACCAAGGTTATTCATCGTTTCGTTTACGCGATCAGAAACTCCATCCTTATGCTTCACCTCCTTACGAGTAAGTCCGTCTTGCGTTTCGTCGATAGCATCCATCTCCGCTCTCTGTGCAAAGACGCTGATACCAATGTTGTTGTAACGCATAGAACCAGAGCCTTTATAACCCTTGTAGCCATAATTGCCGAACTGCACGTCACCATTAACAGTTGGTTCGAACGTTGGCTCCTTAGAGATGATGTTGATGGCACCAGCTACTGCACTACTTCCATAGAGGGCAGAGCCTGCACCCTTCACAACCTCAAGTCGGTCAATATCATTCGTTCCCATCTGCTGAAGTCCATACACTCCAGCAAGTCCAGAGTACACTGGTTCGCCGTCAATCAGCACTTGCGTGTGCTCTGCACCCAGTCCCTGCATGCGTACTTCAGAGAAGTTACAGAACTGACACTGCTGTTCTACGCGTATTCCCGGTACACCTTCCAGAGCTTCATAGAGGTTTTGAGCGTTCTTCTTCGTGAGAGCCTGCGATGTAAGCACCTCTGTTCTGATAGGCACATCCTTGATAAAATGACTCGTGCGAGTACCTGTTACCACCACTTGACTAAGTTCCAATGGATCTTTCTCAAGCTCGAAATAAACTCCAACACCCTTATTTGCCATCATTTCCACCTCTTTTTCCTGTGGTTGATAACCATCCAGTGTGGCGATGATAGTTTGTTTTCCGAGCGGTAGGTTACTTAGCTTGAAGTGCCCTGTACCATCACATTGGGTCTTAAGGTTTGTACCTTTCACTTTAATTGTTGCATGTGGAAGGTGTTGTCCACCCTCTTTTGCTTTTACGTCACCGAATAACATTGCATCGGTTCCTTGTGCCATAGATGCGAGCGAGCACATCAAAGCAACCAAAAACATCAAGATTTTATTCATTATTGTATTTAGTTTGTAAACTAAGCACAAATTTAGTTGCTTTTAGTTAATGTCACAATACCTACTTATAGGTATTATGCTTTGTTGCTGATAACCATTACCTCTTTAATAGTTGTTATATTGCTTCCCATTCATGCAATTGCTGCGTTACAATAGTAATAGGTGTTAGTAACAGAAGAGGTCATAACTTTAGTTTTTCTTGTCAATATAGGAACAAGTCTTGCAGGAACGGATATTTTCTCTTTACTTTGTAGTCAGAATATAATTAGTGGACCATTGAAAGCAATACTCACAATAACGGGTTCGGATAGTACGGGAGGCTCTGGTGTACAAGCAGACATCAGAACAATAGCCGCATTGGGTGGTTATGCCGTGTCTGCTGTCACGTCAATTACGGTGCAGAATACCGTGGGCATTCAGGCTTTCTATGATCTTCCTGCTGACATCGTAAAGGGGCAGATTGAAGCAATCATCAACGATATGCAGCCCGATACGGTAAAGATTGGAATGATAAGAACGACCGAGACGCTTGCTGTTATTGTAGAAGCTCTATCGAAATATAGACCTCATCACATTATTTATGACCCCATTGTGACGGCAAGCAATGGTGACCGACTGATGACAGATGACGTTATTATGCAGATTCGCCATCGCTTATTGCCCCTTTGTTCTATGGTTATTCTGCGTGAAAGTGATGCCGAACGAATTTTTAATTGTACCTCATTACAGGATTCTGAAACGACAGCTTCGCTAAGTGCTAATAAGCAAGGTGTACGCTCATTAGTGCTGGATGAAGTGTTACAGCATGGTCTTTCAAATAGTTTCTCATCAGCTCTTGCGGTTTATCTAAGCCAAGATGAAACGATGGAAGATGCTATAAAGCATGCAAAGGAATACATCCGAACACTCGTTGCACGCAAGAGCGACCTAAGTGGACGCAGTAGTCAGCTGTACAACGAGTTCTTAGAAGCAGTACAGAAGCACTATCGAACGAACCGTGATGTAGCCTTTTATGCAGACTGCCTGAACGTTTCGCCACGTTATCTCTCACAAGTGGCTCATCGCATATCAGGCAAGTCGCCGAAGAGTATCATCGATCACACGCTGGCAGAGGCATTGTCCTGTCAGTTGCGTACAACGCAATCAACTATCCAAGAAATAGCCTATGACTTTGGCTTTAGTTCGCAAGCTCAGTTCTCAAAGTTCTTTAAGAAGCAGATGGGACAGGCTCCGACAGAATGGAGAAAACATTAATATCAAATCAATATGACTAATAGACAAGAATTAAATCGTAATCTCGCTCAGATGTTAAAGGGCGGTGTTATCATGGATGTAACTACACCTGAACAGGCGCGAATAGCCGAAGCTGCGGGTGCTTGTGCAGTAATGGCTTTAGAGCGAATACCCGCTGACATTCGTGCAGCAGGTGGTGTTTCACGTATGAGTGACCCTAAGATGATCAAGGGTATTCAGCAAGCAGTTACTATTCCTGTGATGGCTAAGTGCCGCATTGGACACATTGCTGAAGCTCAGATCCTGCAAGCAATTGAGATTGATTATATCGATGAGAGTGAGGTGTTGTCACCTGCTGATAACATCTATCATATCGATAAGAACCAGTTTGATGTACCGTTTGTCTGCGGTGCTCGTAACCTAGGAGAAGCATTGCGCCGAATCGCTGAAGGCGCTACAATGATTCGAACGAAAGGGGAGCCTGGAACGGGTGATGTGGTGCAAGCTGTGAGTCACATGAGACTGATGCAGAGCCAAATTCGTGAACTGGTAAGCAAGCGTGAGGATGAGTTGTATGAGGCTGCTAAGCAGTTGCAGGTGCCTTATGACTTGGTGGAATACGTGCATGAGCATGGCAAACTACCAGTGGTTAACTTCGCTGCTGGTGGTGTGGCAACACCTGCTGATGCCGCTTTGATGATGCAACTGGGTGCTGAAGGTGTATTCGTGGGATCGGGTATCTTTAAGAGTGGAGACCCTGCTAAGCGTGCCGCAGCCATAGTGAAAGCCGTTACAAACTATAATGATCCGAAGGCTTTGGCAGCGTTGTCTGAAGACTTAGGTGAGGCTATGGTGGGTATCAACGAGCATGAGATAGAGGTGCTCATGGCTGAACGTGGACAATGAGAATAGCTGTTCTCGCTCTGCAAGGGGCGTTCCTTGAACATGAGATGATACTCCGCAAGTTAGGAGTAGACTGCTTTGAAGTGCGTCAAAAGCAGGATTGGTTACAGGAGAAAGATGCTTTGATTATCCCAGGAGGCGAGAGTACGACGCAAGGAAAGCTCTTGGACGAGTTAGGATTATTGTCGCCTATTCGTGAGGAGATCGAGCATGGGCTACCAGTCTTTGGCACTTGTGCGGGCTTGATACTCCTTTCTCGTGACGTGGAAGGGAATAGTACATCTGCTCCTGCCCCTCCCCGGTTGGGCACAATGCAGATAGCAACGGCACGAAATGCCTATGGCAGACAATTAGGTAGCTTCCATGTGGAGGCGACGTTTGAAGGGATTGAAGGTAAGATACCGATGACCTTTATTCGTGCCCCTTATATTAAAGAAGTTACGGAGGCTGTGGAAGTATTAGCAAAGGTGGATAATCGAATCGTAGCCGCACGACAAGAAAATCAGCTGGTGACAGCTTTCCACCCTGAATTAGATACTGACACTCGCGTGCATGAGTACTTCTTGAATATCGTTAGGAATAGATAAGTTGGAAGCCTCCCCCTATCCCTTCGAAAGGCGAGGTGTGCCTAACGAAGCCAGTTAGGATGAGTTTATTCTTATCGAAATGGAGGTACAAAGTAAGACAGACGAGTGTATCTGTTCTTACTTGTGGTATCTGGTTCTAATGGAGGAAGATAATGAGAGAATATAAAGAGGGCGTTTCTTCAATATGAAGAAACGCCCTCTTCGCATCAAGGAAACGCCCTCTTTGATGTGAAGAGAGGCTCTCTTTGCTTTTACCCATTATTTCCCTTAATTGGACGAGGTTCTATAATGTAGGGACAGACACCCTCGTCTGTCCGCCCACATACCCTAATTAATTAATAAGGATTCATCTGTTTTGCGGACAGACGAGGGCGTCTGTCCCTACTTGTGACACTCTATCCCACAGAACTAACAACTTGTTTACTTGTCAACTCATCCCCTCGTTAACTTTACCAGATCCCAATTTTGAATCTTGGATTATGAATTTTGAATTATCAGAGACGCTCTCTTGTTTAGTTTCCGTTAGGCACTTCTCCCTTTTGTGGAGGCTGGTTGTGGTATTAAAATTGGCGTTTTGGAATAGAGATGAGACTTAAGAGCATAAAAAAAGGACTACCGCTGTAGTCCAACCTTTGTTAACCTTAAATCTAATACTATGAAAAACACGATGCAAAGATAGGTAGTATTCTTTATATTTGCAAGTTTTTTGATGTCTTTTTTGTACTTTTCTTGATTTATTGACTTATATCAAGTAAAATTTATTATATATCTTCGATTTGACACAAAAGCCCTCTTTTATACACCGCAAACATGTTAGATTGATAGTAGTCATTGGTTAACAGCAAGATAGAAAAAATCCTTTAAAAGAATTTTTAACCTCTAAAACTTTGTCATCTCACATTTAAGAGCTATCTTTGCAATCAAATAGAAAGATTAGAGCATTTAAGGATATGGGATTCCAGCATGGGTAAGTTATGTTGGAATTCTGTGTTTTTTATGTTCGTTGAAAAACGTATTAATTATTAAAAAGAGATATTATGGCTTATATGTCACAGGAAGGTTACGATAAACTCGTAGCTGATTTGCAGTATTTAGAGTCTGTTGAACGCCCAAAGGCATCGGCTGCTATTGCTGAAGCTGCTGATAAGGGTGACTTGAGTGAGAACTCTGAATACGATGCAGCAAAGGAGGCTCAGCGCCACTTGGAGGCTCGTATTGCAGAGATGAAGATGACAGTTGCGCAGGCAAAGATCGTTGATGTGTCACGTTTGAGCACTGAGGCTGTGCAGATCATGTCCACAGTTGAGATGACAAACGTTAAGACTAAGGCTAAGATGAAATACACTATTGTGAGTGAAACGGAAGCTAATTTGAAGCAAAATAAGATATCTATCAAGACTCCAATTGCACAGGGATTGCTGAATAAGAAGGTGGGGGATGAGGTTGAGATAACGATTCCTCGCGGTACTATCAAGTTGCGTATTGATAAGATTTCGATAGAGGCTTAATCTTTAAGGAGGGTTCGTATGACGATATTTAGTAAGATTGCAGCAGGCGAGATTCCTAGTTATAAATGTGCAGAGAACGACCAGTTCTATGCTTTCTTAGATATTGATCCTGTAACAAAGGGGCATACCTTGGTGATTCCGCGTAAGGAGATTGACTACATCTTCGATATGAGTGACGAGGATTTGGCAGCCTTTGAAGTATTCGCAAAGAAGGTGGCTCGTGCTATTAAGTCGGTCTTTCCTTGTAAGAAGGTGGCACAGGTTGTGTTGGGACTAGAGGTGAATCACGCTCATATTCACCTATTGCCAATGAATAATGAGGCTGATGTTGACTTTAAGCACCATGTTAAGGTTGAGGCTGATGAGCAGCAGGAGATTGCCGCAAAGATATTTAAAGCATTCCAGGAATTAGATTAATTCGAGCTTACGGATTAAATAGATAAAACAAACGAGGGCATATATAATAAGGTATATGTCCTCGTTTTTCCTTGTTATAAAGGGCTGTTTACAGATAAGAGATGGGCAAGTTGGGGGATAGGGTGGGGCTATATATAGTCTTTCCCTTTCATCATCTGAACTTCATTGACATATTTTCTTACGAGTGCGGAGGAGTCTTCTTTCTTGCAGATGAACAGTACGTTATCTTTTTCGGCTACTATGTAACCATCAAGCCCATTGATGACAGCGAGCCTATCTTTCGGTAGTTTGATAACATTGTTGGCGGAGTTTTCCAAGATGACATCCGAGTCTATGATGACATTATCACCTTCCCCCTTACTCATTGCTTCGTAGATTCCATGCCAGGTGCCTATGTCAGCCCACCCGAAATGACACTTTTTTACATAGACATTATTCGACTTCTCAAGTACACCATAGTCTAATGAAATGTTCGGATAGAGTGAGAAGTTCTCTTGCATGAAGGCGTCTTCTTCTTCGATACTCATTATCTTTCTCGTTTGCTCCTCATTATGTAGAATCGATGGAAGAAAGTTGGAGATACATTGCCAAAGATGGTTCAGATTGGATAGAAACAAGCCCGTATTCCAATACCACTCCTTAGTCGTCATGAATAGTTGGGCAAACTCTCTGTCGGGTTTCTCAGTGAAGGCTTGCACCTTATATATATCGTTCTGTCCTGTATACACGCCTTTCTGAATATAGCCGTAACCAGGTTCTGGGCGTGTTGGGCTTACTCCCATGGTGAGGAGAGCATTATTCTCCTCTACGAATAATAAGCCTTCGGTGATATCTCGGAGGAATGCTTCTTCGTTGATAATACTCTGATCGGAAGGAGATACAATGAGGTTTGCACGTGGATCAAACATCGATATGCGATGTACAGCCCATGCTACACTTGGTGCCGTATTGCGGTGGATTGGTTCGGCCATGATGTGGTCGAGCGGTACTTCTGGGAGTTGCTTACGTACAATGTCAAGGTAGTCGCGACTGGTATTGACGTATATGTTCTCTTTAGGGAGAATCTGAGAGAATCGGTCAAAGGTCTGTTGAAGCTGTGTGCGACCCACTCCGAAGAAATCAATAAATTGCTTAGGATAATTGTCCCGACTGCTTGGCCATAGGCGACGACCCTTTCCTCCAGCTAGTATCACACAATAGTTAGTTTGTGTCGTAGTCATAATCTGTTTAAGCTAACCTGTTTATGTCTTTTCTCCAAAGATACCTTTTATATCTTATTCTACCAAGTCTTTCAATGTTAAATACCCTAAACTCTAATTTATAACACCCTTGTCTTGAAATAATTACTTAAAAATTTGCCACATTCAGAAAATCTATCTACCTTTGCACTCGTTGTTCTTAAACAACAAGCCAAGCCCAGATGGCGGAATAGGTAGACGCGCTGGTCTCAAACACCAGTGGAGCAATCCATCCCGGTTCGAGCCCGGGTCTGGGTACGATATAAGAAAGGGAAGTAACTGAATATCAGTAAGATATGGTTACTTCCTTTCTTTTTGCAGGAACATTGCAGGAACATTTCCAAAAATATTGCTTTTATATTAATGTTGAGGCTATATATTTCCTTTTATTATGAAGCAATAAAAAAGATTCCCTATTATTATAGGAAACCTTTGTTTCTTATTTAATCTTCCAGTCCATTTTCCTTTAGAAGTTGATGATATTGTTTTTTATCAAGTACTTCTTCGGGTTTTTGAAAATCCTCACTAATAAATGGATATTTAGTTTCTGTAGCTTGCTGCTTGAATATCTCTTTAGCATCAGTTTCTCCTATGGAAGTATTTTCTACTTTAGATATGACCACCATTGCAGCCTTCAATCTCATAGCTTCATTTTCTGAATTTAGCACATCTTTGACTGCTTTGATAGCATCCTGATAGAGTGCAGCCAAACCATTCTGAAGATTCTGTGTGACTTCTATCTTCTGAATATTGAAGAAACATTGAAATGTAACTTTTTGCTGCCATTGATAAATCGTAGTTCTGTTTATATTTAAAGATTCAGCTACTAATGTAACACTATCACCATTTGCAAGCATAATGGCTGCTTTCTCTTGAATAGGTGTTAAGCCACTTCTAAAGGTATTTTCCTTTGAAGGTGTTGAATCTGCTGTTTTTTGTTTATTATTGTTCATTTCTTTATTTTTTATTAGTAATATCTGAACATTATCAGCATAAGAATACTTATGCTTTTTAACTACAATAAAAGGGGTAGGCTATTTTTCGACTTCCAGCGCATTCTGAATTTTGTCTGATAAGTCGTACATACTTTCAGGGGATTCCCTAATGTTAGATAGTAACTTTCTTATCTGTGCTTTTCTGAAGTCTTTATCTGATTTAGTCAGTACGTCTTCAGGAATAGCATTGATTTTTGCATAAAGAATCTTTTTCAATTCCTCTTTAGTTCTTCCTTCATTAATAGATTCCTCTACCATCGTAAGCAAAAGAATATCGGCTGTGGTAAGGTCTTTTTTGTCTTGTGGTGTAATTATACCTTTCATAGGAATAAGTCTTTTATATTGTAAATATAGGTCTTCTTTGAAGGTGCTATCCCAGTCAGGGTTCACCAGTTGATAGAGCTGAAGCCCTTTCCCTTTGTTGAGTGATTCGGGTTTGATGTAGTGTGCTTCCCATTTTAGGTATTCTCCAGCATCTTCCCAGCCTGCTTGCCTGATGATGTCTTTGCGGTGGTTACCTTGTTTCATCTCTATATTGCGTCCAGCATCATACATCTTTAGTTTTACATTTTTATCACTCCACCATCTAAAGTTTCCTTTGTCTTTTGGTTTTTCATTCAAATCCAGTTTTTCTTTTGGTTCTGAATAATGGTGTTTTATATACTCTTTAGGCTTCATTTGTACTTGTATGATAACACCGTACTCAAAGGCATTGATGGTTGCTTTCCATAAATCAATATGAAGTAGTCCTTTTATATGGTTTATAGCCTCGACAAATTGCCTTCTGTCAAAGCTGAAGTTATTACCTTGCCAGTAATAGGAAATACTGCCTTCCAGCCTCATCAACTGCAAAGAGTGATTAATCCATACAGCTAATCTTTCACATCCTTGAAGTGTATATTTCATCCACCCTGATTTGTAGGCAGCATCTTCTTGCAAGTGTGCGAGAAATATATTATCTTTGCCATCAAATGATGTGGTAGTACTGATATAGTCTATCATCACTAATCATTTATATCCACCGAAGGGGGTACACTGGGGAAGTGTATCCCCTTCTTTCAGATTCATTCAACATTATAGATTAACTTACTTGCATATCTCATAGCTGCATCTCTTGCATCAGGGGTTCTTCCCATACCAGCAAAGAAAAATATCCTGATGTTTTCCCAGTCCGTATCATCTGAATAGAACACTAACAAATCACCAGTATCACTTTTATCCGTAATTCGTCCAGTTGCATCACTTATTCCAGCTGTTCCGTATCCGATAAATTGTGGGTAGTCTTCATCCAGCCATATTTGAGTGCGTACTTGGAAGGGTTTATTTAATTTTAATGGGGATTCTTCTTTTCGGGTAAATTGAGAAAGGTACTGCCCGATTACTGGGTGTAGTAAATTCCTGCCCTTCTTTGCTACCTTTGCAACTTCTTTCTCTTTTGTGATAGAAGCCCGATTAGGAAGGATTCTGCTGCCAGTCTGCCAGTAATAACTTGATGATGTGCCTGCTTTCCTTTGATAGGTTGCTTCCTGATATGAAGCCTTTATCATTTCATTACTAATCATATCCACCTCCTTACTTTTCTGTTGAAATGTAGTGTTCCCGCATAAAAGCATCTAAATCAGCTTTTTTTACCAGTATTTTTCGCCCTATTTGTGCAAACGGAATGACTCTTCTATCTCTGTAGGTTTGCCAAGTCTTTGGGGATACTCCCAGCATTTTACGAGCCTCAACTGATTCTATCCATTCACTGCCAGCTTCTTCCTTGTTTCTTTTAATCAGTAATTCCTTCATATCTTGGATGTCTGACTTCATACCTTCCCACACTGATTGAGGAAGTACTACCATTGCCATTGTTGAGGCTGCTTGTTGTGTTGATACATTCATTTGCATTATTTTATTTAGACTTCCCGAATAGAAACATATCTATCTTTGGTCTATTTTTCTGATGCAAAGGTATTGGAAAGTAATAAGGATTCTTCCTTTTTTTTTGGAACTCAATAGGTGAAAAAATAAGCATATTCATTTCTAAATTTTGAAATAAATATGCTTGATAGTGTGGGTGTCTATACTCTAAAATAGAAAGAGGGTAATATTGTAGATTATAATGCTTTTGCTCTTACTTTTAGATACATCTGTTTAACGTAGGATACCAAAGGGTAGAAATATTGCCCTGCTTCCTTTTTGTTTACTTTATCTTCCCAGCCCTTTATGACATCTTCATCTATAAATTTCATTACACACAAACATTCACCGATGATGCGGTACATATTGTTGTTAGGTTTGTATTTGTGATGTTGCATAAATGCTTTGATGGCATGTAATAGCTGTGTGTTTTTTTTTGGTCTTCCTTTGCGAGTTCCTTCTTTTATTTGTTCTTCTAAATTTGATATAACCGATAATATCTGTTGTTTGGTAATCTCTCTTTCTACACATAGGTCTTCAATGAAGCAATAAATCATATCACAATCGGTATAGCTTGCATCCCATCTACCAGCCTTTTCTTCGGGTGATAAATCTTCGAATTCAAGTGCTTCCCAATAATCATTTTTGAAGTTTTCTACAAATTTAGAATGTTCATTTTCCAGTATATCTTTCCCTTCTTCATAGGTTAGTTCTGTACAGTCTAAATCAAGTTCCTTATATATTTTTAATGTGGCTTCTTTCAGTATATCTTGTAATTCGGAATTCAACTCTTTCTCGTAGTTCTGTCCTTTTAACGAAACCTTGTCATTTGTGAAAAATATCAATAGTGCATTTGCAACTCCTAATTCTTTCTTTCTTTCTTCCAACCAGCTTTTATTCAATTCTGCAGAAGTTGATACTTTATTAGTTTTAATCCAACACAAATATTCATAGATGTCTTTTGCGTTTTCTTCAAATGGTGTTTTCGTTAGTATACGATAAATTTTATCTTTTTCGGATTCCTCGACTATTGTCTTTTTTTCATTATAGTAATTTTCTTTCCATACACGATAGTCAAAATTGAACTTTTCTTCTATTACTTTTATATCATCACCGAATAATTTTACATCCTCACCGAATAGTTTAAGCTTCTTCTCTTCCATATTATTTTTTATTTTAGGTTCTATCGGCATAAGTATTCTTATGCTTTTTAACTACAATAAAAGGGGTAGGCTATTTTGTCAGCCTCTCCAGTACAGCTTTTAATACTTCAGGGTTTACTCCTTGTAACTGCTGCAATAGCTTGTCAGCCTCATCTTCTTTGACAAAAACCTTATTAAGTGCAGCATCATCCCTTTGCGTATCGAATTCACCCATATATTTTTGAGTAGTTGATATATTAGTATGTGCCAGTAGTGCCTTTACCTCCAAATTATCCAGTCCCTTCTCCTTTGCCATCTTTGCAAATGAATGTCGGCTGATATGGAATGAAACCTTCTTTTCAATGTTAGCCATCTTTCCGATTTTAGCAAGTTCTTTATTTATTAAGGCTGTTTTTGCACTAATAGTGTTGAACATATCCATTTTCATATCTGATGGCATTGTGTCTTTTTCCTCTTGGCTTATATATTTTGCCCATATTGGCTTCATATCAAGTAATGGGAATATGTATTCATTTGGTTTTGCATCTTCTTTGTAGTAGTGTTTTAATATTTCCAGTGCTTCAGGGACTAATTTCAAGTTTCTATCCTTGTGATTCTTACCCATTTGATATTGTAGCCTGCCTTCTGATGTAATATTGCACCATCGAAGTTGTATAAAGTCACCTACCCTTATACCTGCACAATAGAATGAAAAAAAGAAGTAGTTACGACAATTCCAAATCAAGCTACCTTTTTCTAAATCAAGTGCCATTATTGCATCCAGTTCTGATGCATCCAGTTTATCCTTGATAGTCTTTACTCCCTTATACTTGAATTTTAGGAAGGGATTATCTTCAGGCTTCATCTTGCTATCTATCTCTATTGCCCGATTGACAATGGTCTTAAAAATATTCAGTACAACTTGGATAGTATTAGGATGCAATAGCTTTTCAGGCTCTCTTTCGTTGTGTAGTTTGTGAAGGAAGTTGTCAAACTTGGAAAGGAAAGCTGGGGTAACTTCTGAAAACAGCAAGTCTTTTTTCTTTTGCCTTGTCAGGAATGTTTCTAACTTGTTACAGAAACCAGTATATTTTTTCCAGTTCCTTACACCTCCAGCATCATAAATTTCTTGTGTGCGGTCTTTAGCATATTGCAGGAATGATTCACTTACTTCACCAGTTTTCACCTTCTCTATGATGTTTTCTGATGATGCTACACCTTCCTTTCTTAACTCCTTGTATGTTCCATCATATTTTGCAAGTATGTCCTTCAGTATATCATTACTTGCTTCAGCATTATGATGGCTACTTCTGAAGTGCTTGTAGTTTTTTGCTTTCTGATTCCAGTCTGCTTTTTTCACTTCCAAGCCAGTATTCACTCTTTTCTTCTTCCTATCCCTTGTTATTCTTAACACAATAGGATAGAAACCAAATCTATTTGGTCGGGGTGCAAGTTCAAAACCAAATGTAGTATTACCTTTTGACATATCACTAAAAAATTATATCCACTACAAAGATAGTTATTTTATTATTTGCAGGAACATTTTGCAGGAACATTGCAGGAACATTTTGGATATTTTAATACTCTCTATTACATTTGTGTGTGTTTTGAAAACTTGTAAAGTGTTGATTTTTAGTGAAGTTGAAAAGTAAATGTAAATATTTGTTTATAATAAATATAGTTCGGGTCTGGGTACTACAAATCCCTTGTAAATCACTGATTTACAAGGGATTTTACTTTTTCAATATGTACTAAAAGTGTACTATATAGCAATATAATGAGAAAGGTGTACTTTTAGAGTATATCTCAACTTTGTTTTATGTCTAATTAACAATAATTTTCTGTCAGAATACTATTCTCTTTCTAATCTATATTATTTAGTGTTATTATAACTATCTACGATTTCTATAATATTATTGGGTAAGTTCTTACTCCAATCAATTAAGTTTTTCTTTTTATCAGTAGCAAAAATTTCATCCATTTTATTATTAAGAGTGTATATACGTTCGTATTCCTCTTTAGATCTTGTAATTTCATCCATTATTAAGAATGCAAGATGGTTATACTTAGTATAGTTTCTCTTTGCTGCTTTTTGTGCAGTTAAAGTTTCTTCTTTTAAATAATATTCACCAGAATTATCTTCGTCACAGCTGCTGCACCAATTATTATCATATGAAATTAATTCATCTATAGAAGGCAATAAATAATTCAAATAGGGATCATCTGTTTTTAAATTAGAAATTTTATGAATAAAATAATGATCATCACGTCCTGGGCGTCTTTGTAATCTTTCAACCCGATAGACTGTATAGTCTGATATAATGTTATCAATATTAAGGCTTTCTATATATTCTACTGATTTTTGAATAAATAAAGCTACATCCGTGTAATCTTTCCACCTATTATCTGTTTTATAACGTAGTTCGTGAAATATTTCATAAGCTAAATGCTCGTTTCCACTCAGAACGCCCTCATAAATATATACAATGTCATTTTGTATTATTGGCAATATAATGACACAAAGTCTTCCTTCCTCAAAATCAGCATAGGGTATTCCATTTACAATATGATTCCAAGCATTGTCATCATGGTAGGTTTGGTTTTCTCGGTATACCCCTCTATGATCTTTAAAACTATCCAATGCCGTCAACGCAATCACATTAGTTACAGTATTTATTCTTTTATGTTCGTAAGATAAAAATGTAACCATTGTTCCTTTGTCAAGGACAAATTGGTCATTTTTCTCAAAGACAAAAATTTTATCCCTAAAAGTAGCATGACCATTGACAACGTTAATTTGTGATAAACCAAATATTAGTCCTATCTTTTCTCCAACCTTGCAAGAAGCGATTTGTCCTATATGCATTTTTTTAAAGCATGTATCAACTTTTACAAATCTCATAAACTTTTATGAAAAAACACTAATAAGCTATATTGTTAATAATAATCAATGCAAATTTAATAAATATACTTTAATATACCTCATTAAGTATTGAAAATCTCATTTCTTAAAATTTTCCACTACATTATGTATTTAACAGTTTTGTAGCATATAATCAATCTGTTTTATATTTAATAACGACAACTCTTCCCTTTTATTCTGTTTGTTCCCTTTTCTTGGGTTTTTCTCCAATGAATGCCCTATCTTTGTAAATAGTACCCACCATAGAAAATTGCAAAATGGAAAATGACAATCTAAAGATACAGCTTGACAGTATTCAACGAATATTAAGCTATTGCATTACTCAGACCTACAATGTGCTCATTGGAAATATTCTGAGGAAGAAGAGTTGTATTAGCAATGTAGAACTTAAAGAGATATTGCAAAAAGAATATATCCGAATAACCGACAAACTTTCTTCTATTTATCTGAATTATCCTGCCCTTGCATGTGTCGAGGAGTATTACAACGATGATGACTTTTTGTGGGAAAGCACTTTCTTTGAATCACTGACCAAAGAACAAAAACAGAAATATACCTCCTTCTCCATTTCTTCATTTGAATATGCCAAGTACATTGAGGAACACACCGTATATAATGATGTTCTACCGATGTTCTCGTACCTTGTTGATGCAATCCTGTATGAACGGTATGCAAAATATCTCATGGCAGAAATAGAACGAATTGAATTGACAGAGGTACAAACCGATCGGTCTCGCTCTTCAGTCTTGATAAACGATGAACCATGTGAGCAGAAAAGGAAACCTGTCATCGTTGGTAAAGGAACAAATCCATTTCAATCTGATTTTACAGATGAGCAAATTGAGATTCTTACCGCTTGCATCAACGAAATTCAATTATTTACAACTTGCATATCTCCTAAGATATTCAAAGACTTCTTTGCTTGTAAGCTAAAAGGTGTTCTAAAATCAAATAACAACCGCCAGCTGGCATATCTCATGCAAAGTCTTAATCTTCGAGGGTTCATTACTGATGAATGGCAATCTGCGATTGCTCGTAATGAACTTGTCTTGGGGAAAACAAAAGATACGCCACTGACACGCACCGACCTTTCCACCGCAACAGACCAAATCAATATGAAGCAACCGAAAGGATGGGAAACCATTGATAACTACATCAAACAACTGAAAAAAGGTTGAGCATAGGTTGATACCTCAAACATTGCTCAACGTCATTTACTTTTATCGTTTCTAATTTTGCCCTCGTTAACAAATAATTAACGAAGGTGCACCTTCATATTGTTTAATTCAAAATGTTTTCAATATGAACAAGACATTAGAAACTCGAGTTGAAGAACTCGAACAAATGGTATTCATGAATAAGAACGTGCTGAGTTTTGAAGAAGCCAGCAGGTTCTTAAACCTCTCAAAGAGTTATCTCTACAAACTCACATCGGGAAATCTGATACCTCATTACAAGCCACAAGGTAAAATGCTTTATTTTGAGAAGGCAGAACTTGAAGCGTGGCTACGGCAGAATCCTATTAAGACCACTGCACAGATAAATCAAGAGGTTCAAAGGTATATCATGGGTAACAAACCCTTAATGCAGAAATAGCTCATGGCACAGGAAGAATTTATCCGTGTTGGCACGACCTTATACAAGATCGTGAATCAGCCACGCATCAATGGCGGTTTCGTCAAGAAGCGTATCGTATGGAACAACGAAACGCTACGGCAGGACTATGGCAAGGACTTTATTGCCACTGTCCCGAAGTACGATGGTTTCTGCACTGTCCCTAACCATGTGAACTATCAACCTGTGGTTGACAAGTTCCTAAATCTCTACGAACCGATAGGACACCAGCCAAAGAAAGGAGAGTTCCCGTACGTTGATTCCCTGATAAGGCACATCTTCGGGGAACAATACGAGCTGGGGATGGACTACTTGCAGTTGCTCTATCTCCAACCCGTGCAGAAACTCCCCATCCTCCTGATGGTGTCAGAAGAACGCAATACAGGCAAGAGTACGTTCCTAAACTTTCTCAAAGCCGTTTTCCAGAACAACGTAACCTTCAACACCAACGAGGATTTTCGTAGTCAGTTCAATGCGGATTGGGCAGGGAAACTGCTTATTGTGGTGGACGAGGTATTGCTCAATCGCAGGGAAGACAGTGAACGACTGAAAAATCTCAGCACAACACTTTCCTACAAGGTGGAAGCAAAAGGCAAAGACAGAGACGAAATCTCCTTCTTTGCCAAGTTCGTGCTGTGTTCCAATAACGAGTTACTCCCAGTCATCATAGACGTGGGAGAAACCCGATATTGGGTAAGGAAGATAGAGCGTCTCAAAAGCGATGATACCGACTTTCTGCAAAAGCTGAAAGCCGAGATTCCCGCCTTTCTCTATTTCCTGCAGCAACGAACACTGTCCACCCACAAGGAAAGTCGTATGTGGTTTGCGCCCAAGCTGACCTTTACGCCAGCATTGCAGCGCATTATCCGCAGTAATAGAAACAAGTTGGAACTTGAAATGTCAGAGCTGTGTCTTGACATCATGGAAATGAATAATGTCGAAGAGGTATCTTTCTGCATCAATGATATGATGCCACTTTTGAGTAATACGCAATGCAAGTACGACAAAGGGCAGATAAGGAGGATTGTGCAGGACATCTGGAAGCTCACACCTGTATCCAATACGCTGACTTATACAACGTATCAGTTAAGCTACAATGCCCCCTTGTATTACTCGCCCATCCGAAGAACGGGCAGGTTTTATACGATAACCAAAGAACAATTATTAAATTTCTAAACGAGTTTATATCTCTTATTCTGATGAAATGATGAATAATCAATATAAAACACTTATTACAAGCTGTTTATATTCTCATCATTTGCTCATCATGGATATTTTGCTGATGAAAAAAGAAAAGGATATTTTTTCTTTTCGCCAACATTATCTATTTGACGAGTAATTTGATGAAAACATGATGAGAGGTTAACTGTCTGATAAACATACAGATAAACCCTCATTCATCAATTCATTAAAATTATCAACCCTTCAAAACCGTACAATTATGAATATCAACGATATCAAGCAAATCAAGTTGCATGACTTTCTTGCTGCAATAGGCTGTAAGCCTGTAAAACAATATGGTGTTAACCTGATGTACCTTTCTCCACTAAGAGCAGAGAAGCACGCATCATTCAAGGTAAATACAGAAATCAATCAATGGTATGACTTCTGTATTGGCAAAGGTGGAAACATCATAGACTTGGCGGAACTGCTCTACAAATCCTCTGATGTATCATATCTCATCCATCAGATAGAGCGTAACGCACCAAGCAACGTGCCAGCCAGTCTGCCCACAGCCCAATCTACTCTACAGAAGAACTCTTTTGAGCAACTTCAAGTGCAACCTCTCATTCATCCAGCCCTTATCAAATATCTTGAAGAAAGGTGTATTGATATTGAAACGGCAAGAACCGTGTGTAAGGAACTACACTTTGATACAAGGGGCAAGCATTACTTTGGTATTGGCTTTCCCAATATCGCAGGTGGCTACGAAATACGCAATCCGTTCTTCAAAGGCTGCATTGCACCAAAAGACATCAGCCACTTCTACGCAGAAGAGCCGAAGAATGTATGTTTTGTTTTCGAGGGCTTCATGGACTTTCTTTCATTTATGACGCTCCGAAGAAAGGAGAATGACGGACTAAGACGGCAAGATTATTTGGTACTCAACTCTGTGTCAAATATCCAAAAGGCATTAGAACGCTTGTCGCAATATGACAGTATCCTATGTTTTTTGGACAATGACGAAGCTGGAAGAAATGCCTATCAGCAATTATCAAATGAATTGGGAAAATCTGTTACGGATGCATCAACTTTATACAATGGCTACAAGGACTTAAATGAGTATCTGTGTGCCGAAACCAAGCATTCAGAGAAAGCAGAAGTCAAGAAAGCCAAAGGGATTAAGCTATGATTACAGGAATAGTTTGGCATAATCTGTTTTTCGGGGAGCAAGTTTATGTTTTGGGTATACCAAAACCACTTGCTCCACCTCCTGACACTCGGTGCAGAGGATTATCCCGCCGGTCTCCATCAAATCAATAAACGAAACAAGTATGATAAAAACAGAATATAAAAAAGGTGGTCGCCCAACCAAGGGCGTAGCCGAAAAGAAGAAATACCGTATCACGGTGAAACTGAATACGCAGGATTACTATACGCTCAAAGGCAAAGCCAAAAGCGCAGGAGTAACCATGAGTGAGTTTGTAAGAAAAGTTCTTGATAAAGGAAAT
>NZ_KB898340.1 GCF_000377625.1 Prevotella veroralis DSM 19559 = JCM 6290
AGAAAGAATTGATGCCGTCAATATGGTATTCAGAATCCCGTCACTGCTACATTTTTTATTGCTACAATTTTTGTGTAGCAGTTTATGTAGCAGAATTTGACCGAATAATGACTGTCAAAACATAGGGTTATGCCGTCAGGCGATAGAGGTATATACAAAGAAAAATCGTTGTAAAACCTTGATTTTACAACGATTAGCTAATTTTTGAAGGCTAAATTGACAACCTTTGTGAAGTCCTTTTGAAGCCTATTAGCGGAGAGAGAGGCTCTTTCTCTTGAACCTTCAAATAGTATCATAAACGTTCAATATGCTGTATAATAGCATTTTAAGTAGAATGTTAATAAAATAAGATTTCATAGGAAATCTTTGGTAGAATCAATTTTTGGGTGTAAATTTGGGTGCATAAATTAAAACACCCAAAAGTATGAACATCAAGCGGAATATTATCTTCACGTTGGAAAGCAGGAAAAAGGACGGAGTTCTCATAGTTGAGAATGTACCTATCCGTATGCGTGTCAATTTTGCTTCCAAACGAATTGAATTTACAACAGGTTATCGTATTGATGCTGTGAAATGGGATACCGATAAGCAGCGAGTAAGAAATGGGTGCACAAACAAACTGAAACAATCAGCTTCTGAAATCAATGCTTCACTCTTAGGCTATTATACAAAGGTGCAGGAAATCTTCAAGAAGTTTGAAGTAGAAGAAATAATGCCAACTCCTGAACAAATTAAAGAGGCATTCAATGCACTGCACAAACCTATAGAGGAAGTCAAACCGAGAAAATCAACACCTAATGCTTTCTACAAGGTTTTCGATGATTTTGTGAGAGATTGTGGACAACAGAATGATTGGACTGATTCTACTTACGAGAAGTTTGCTGCTGTGAAAAATCATTTGATGAACTTTCGTGATGGACTTACATTTGATTTCTTTGATGAGAAAGGTCTAAATGATTATGTTACCTATCTTCGTGATGTAAAGGAAATGCGCAATTCTACTATAGGCAAGCAATTAAGTTTCTTGAAGTGGTTTTTACGCTGGGCTTTCAAGAAAGGTGTGCACCAGAAAAATGCTTACGATAGCTATAAACCTAAACTCAAAAGCACACAGAAGAAAATCATCTTCCTCACATGGGAGGAACTGAACAAACTCCGAGAGTTCGAAATACCTGCTGCCAAGCAAGCTCTTGATCGGGTGCGTGATGTATTTCTCTTCCAATGCTTCACGGGCTTGCGCTACTCCGATGTGTTTAATCTTCGTAGAAGTGATATAAAGGGCGACCACATTGAGGTTACAACGGTTAAGACTTCTGATAGCCTGATTATCGAGTTGAACAACCATAGTAAAGCAATTCTTGATAAATACAAGGATGTGGCATTTGAAGATGACAAGGTGTTGCCTGTTATTACTAACCAGAAAATGAACGATTATCTTAAAGAGTTGGCAGAATTGGCTGGTATTGACGAACCTGTACGTCAAACTTATTATAGAGGTAATGAGCGCATTGATGAAGTTACACCTAAATATGTCTTGCTTGGAACACACGCTGGTCGTAGAACGTTTATCTGTAATGCACTTGCATTGGGTATTCCTCCGCAAGTAGTTATGAAATGGACTGGGCATAGCGATTACAAGGCTATGAGACCTTACATAGATATTGCGGACGACATCAAGGCAAATGCCATGAGTAAATTCAATCAATTATAAAAATAGAGAAATAATCCCATGTATGAAGATTATACAAGACAGGCTCTTCCTTCTAAATATTATAGAGAATTATTGGGTAGCGCAATGTGCGTATTCAATTCTAATAATGCATTTATTATTGAGAATATCCTAAAAAAGGATAAAGAAAATAAGTATGATTGGTATAAACTTATTGATAAAACATCTGGACAATTGAAGTCAGTCCTTGAAGATATATTTGTATCTCAATTGGAAATAGAAAAAGATATTACACAATTATTTTGTAAACTCGTGGACAAAAGAAACCGGTTGATACATAGTTTCCAAATTACAGATAATGATGGAAAACAACGGCTTGCAACTAAAGATAGAAATAATAATCAATACATTATTTCAGAGAGTATGTTGCTTGATTTCATTAAATTAAACGAAGAGCTTAGCAATAAATTGTATATCCTTAGAGGATATTAAAATGAATAATATGAGCCAAGAAATAAATAAAGCAGAGAAACAAGATTTATCTCTTGTTGTTCGAGCCATCGGTTCTGATCTCGAGCATACACAAGTACGCATGATAGCCTCTGCAAATGTAGATATGCTTTTCCACTATTGGAAAGTAGGACATTTTATTCTCTATCTCCAAAAGAAAGAAGGTTGGGGAAGCAAAGTCATAGATAATCTTTCTAAGGCGATACGTTCTAAATATCCTAATAAGAAAGGCTATTCCACTCGTAATCTTATCTATATGTGTCAATTCGCCAAAGCCTATCCTATGGAGATTCTATTAGAAATGGGTAAGGCTGAAAAACAGCTTAATAATCCTTCCGTTGATAATATATTACAACTTACAAACGAGCTCAATCAATTTACGCAAGAACCTCTTGCGCAAATTCAAGCTACAGATAATCAAGGAAATATAATTACGCAAGAACCTCTTGCACAATTAGGAGAGATTCCTGAAGCACTGTCTGTCATTTACCAACACGATATAAATCAGATAGAAGAAATTTTTAAGCAGTCTGCCGTAGTTCGCACTAACTGGGCGAGCCATGTTATATTGCTTAATAGCAAGCTGCCTTTGGGTGAACGTTATTGGTATATCACGCAGGCGGTTGCCAATGGTTGGAGTAGTAATGTTCTGCAAATGCAGATTGAAACCAATCTTTTTGCTCGGCAGATTACTACAAAGAAAGTGAGTAATTTCTCAGCACGATTACCCAAACCGCAAAGCGACCTTGCCAACTATCTGATGAAGGACCCTTACATCTTTGATTTGATGGGACAGACAGATAAAATGGCAGAACGAGACATTGAACGGCAATTGGTTTCGCATATCATCAAATATCTTTTGGAAATGGGCAGTGGCTTTGCATTTGTGGCACGGCAGAAGCATTTTGAAGTAGGTGATTCTGATTTCTATGCCGACCTTATTCTCTACAATATCCAACTGCATGCCTATGTAGTTGTGGAACTCAAGGCCACACCTTTCAAGCCTGAATATATGGGACAACTCAACTTCTACATCAATGTAGTGGATGATACCCTCCGTGGCGAACACGACAACAAGACGATCGGCTTGCTCCTCTGCAACGGAGGTGATAAAGTCGTGGCACAATATGCCCTCTCAGGTTACGACCAGCCAATTGGTGTGAGTGATTACCAACTATCAAAAGCAATCCCTGACAATCTAAAATCTGCTTTGCCTACGGTGGAGGAAGTTGAGGAGGCATTAAGCCGAATAATTGATAAATAATAAATTAAAATATGGTTTATCAAATTAAACAATGATTGACGATGAAAAATCGTTATGTATTAGCAAGTAGATGTACTAAGAACTTAAAAATAATATAAGATGACTGAGAATTTTTGGGAAATATTCCACTTAGATGATGGGTTAAAAGAGAATCTATGGAAGAATGCAGACATAATTTTTGATACTTCTGCAATTTGTGAGTTATACAACATGACTAATGAGGCAAAGGAAACAGTTTGTAAAATACTTGATACTCTATCAGAACGTATTTGGATTCCTGCACATGTAATGTATGAGTATTTGAAAAATAGAGATAAAGTAATCATGAATCCTATCCAAGAAAAATATAAGAATCCAAAGCTACTAGCAGATGACATAAAAAGGGAATTGGAAAAGATTATTAAAACTAATAATGATAATAATTTTCACCCGTACATTGAAGAAACATCTTTGGATAAAATCAAAAAAGAAGCAGAGACAATAAATTTAGCTTTAGATACCATAAAAAAAGAAATAAAGGCTCAGTATGAAAAAAGAAAAGAAGAGATAGAAAATATTAAATCAAATGACATTTTGAAGGAATGTATTGAAAAAAAGAAAATCGGCAAACCATTTTCTTTTCAAGAAATTATTGAAATTATAAAAGAAGGCGAAGTTCGATATAGAAATATGCTCCCTCCAGGGTATATGGACGATAATGAGGTATATAAAAAGAAAAAGGGATTTCAGAAATATGGAGATCTTATTATTTGGAAGGAAATCTTGAGATATTCTTCAGTTCAAAAAAAACCTATTATTTTAATATGTAACGATAAAAAAGAAGATTGGTTTAACGCTGATAAGAAATCCGAATTAGAATCGCCTAGACATGAGCTTCTTAAAGAATTTAATGATTGTGTTGGCTCACAGATATGGATTTTTACTCTGGTACAGTTTATCGATCTTTTAAGAGAAAAGTGTAAAGATGAGACTGTATTGAATTTGTTTAATGATTTGGAAGCAATTAAGTATTATCTCCTCGAAGCAGAATTAAAAAAGAGGTATAAGACTATCTTGAAAGATAGCATGCTTCTAAGATGCAAAGAATGTGGTCATCTTTTTGAGGTCTATGCTGATGATCTCAACTTTGATTGGGAAATGGAAGAACATGATGAAAGAGGCATGGGAGATGAATGCCATTATTCTTCTACAGAGTTTTGTGAATGTCCAAACTGTGAAAAAGATATCGAACTTACATTAAATGTATGGGAATACCCACCAAATGTTTTTAACGAACAAGACATAGAAGCTGATGATGCGATCATCATACAAAAAATGGATTTGTATAATCATATACTTTTTTGTAAAAAAGAGCCATGTAACCATTGTGGGGAATGGGCAGAATTGGATGAATTTGGCTTATGTGATAATTGCAGAGCTGAATATGAATATCTACTCTCCAAAGATGATTAGATTTGCTTATTAAGTATCTGTCACCTGATTATAGACTGTCTGTCCGCAAATGTACTTTACGGAACAACAGCGATATCGTAGTACACATCAGTCACTCCAAGAAACTGCACTAAACAATTTCTTGGAGTGTTCACTATTTCTTCAAATGCATCTTTAGTTCTCTTTGTTCTTGCTTGATTTTATCCTGTTCTAATACCAACTCCGCTTGCCGTTGCAGAGCTTGCTCGTAATCAACAACCTTCTGTTGCATCTGCTGAATAGCTTTGGGATTGCGATGTGTGATAAATATGCTGTCAAGATGTGTAAAGTCTGAAGCGGTAGCTTTGCCCTGCATACGCAGATAGCGGTAACGTAGGTCGTAATCAGAGGCTGTTTGCAGCTTGTTGGCTCCCATACCGAAGAACCAACAACTCACCATGACCAGCCCACAAACCAATAAGAGTAGCATACGCTCGGCTAATTGCACGCTTGCAAATAGCGAGTAGTTCTTATATTCTACAGGCTTTTGTTGCTTGTTGATGAGCTGGTGCAAAGCTTCAAACTTTGGGTTGAGCTTCTTACTCGACTCAGATAGTGCCTCCAAAACAAAAAGTTGATGTTCTTCGATTTTGGCTTGAGTTTCTTTCGAGAGATGGATTTGCACGGTTTCTTGTGTTTTAACGCTATCTCCCTTTGGATTAGATAGCTGTTCAGCAATAGTAGTGCGCAGTTCTACCTGTGCCTTACTGATGGCTTTGCATTCTTATTTGAGTTCTTCGAGAATATCGAGAATAGGTGCTATTTCGTTATTCATACTGATATAAATTTGATGTGATTAAATTCTACGTTTGCGATTAGCTTTATTACGGAGTTTCTTTTGAAATCGAAGTTCATCAACATCTACGCCATTACTTGGTGTTGACATAGAAAACACTTCACTAATTGCTTCGGATAGGTCGGTAATAAAATTGCTTTCATCTACAGAATGTACCATAGGTTCGTTTTGTAGATGAATTTGCTCTTGTTTGTGAGAATTTCGTTCTATCTCAGCATTGAGGCGAGAGAAAGAGCACGAACGATCTATCTTTGAGCCACTGAAGCTGCAACCATCCTTTTCAAAGATGATTCCCTGCACAACATTGGTATTACCTTTTGTTTTAAAACGAGTGGTAATACCTTGTTGCTCTAATTCTGCAACAAAATCTTTCCAAGTCTGAGATTGAGGTAATACAGCCTTGATAGTATCGAATATCTCATACCGCAATTTATCTTCACCTCTCAATCGTGATCGGTTTACCTCTTGCTTTCCTTCGCCAATGGTTAGACCATAACGCTCAGTCAGTTCTCTACAAATCTTCGTTGAACGATACTTTTCGTTGCGGTCGCTGATGGTCTTACCATTGTTGCCAATGCGATTGATGCAAATGTGCAAGTGCGGATGCTGGCGGTCGCTGTGCCTTACGATAAGGCTCTGCGTGTCTCCGTAGCCCATTTTCTCTAAATACTCATTGGCAATCTTTATCATCACATCGTCTGTTAGTTGATCGGCATCGTTGGCTGAGAATGAGAGTATCGTGTGGCAAACAGGCTTCTGCACGTTCGGGCGCATGGAGGCTTGCAGAACGAACTCGTGAACGCATAGGTTTTGGTCGGTAAAACCTATGTTATTACTCGCCAAAACCATAGCTTTTCCTTCCTGTTTGCTGAGCATATAGTTGATGACACCTCCGAAGTCTGCTCCTTTAATAATCTTGGCTATCATGGTTTCAAGCGTTTGATGAGTTCATAAATGAGTACTTTCAGTGCGTTCAAATCTTCATTGAGGGTAGAAATGCCAAAGGAATTGAGCCGATGGGCAATTTGGTTAAGATTATTAGCCATGCCAGAAACTGTACGGATGAGTTGCATTTCCTCTGGCTTGATTCGGCTCTTTACTTCTGCATTTATAATGAGCTTCCGTAAAAACTCTGTTCGTGAAATAGAGGCTTCACGTGCTTTACCCAGCAGGGTGTAGTACTCCATGGTGTTGAGCCGAAGAAGTACTTGGTATTTTCGTTTTTCTGATAAAGTCTTAGTGGGTCGCCCACCTTTATTCTTCTGTTCCATAATCTTATTTTTTGATGAGACCAACGGGATTTTTACCTCCCAATGGTGGGAGCAAGTAGGTTTTGAGATACTCAAAACACAAACTTGCTTCCCTGATACACGCTATCTTCTGATGCCACGTTTCGTAGTCGGTAATCGTGGCTGTTTTTCTTTGAGTTGGGATTGAGCTACGAGCCATTCATTGATATCTTTGTGAGTTCGATAGCGAACAGACCCGTCTATGATTTGTGGGTAAAACTGCTTCAAAACTTCAAACGATTTTCGTCCAGCATCATCATTGTCTAGAAAACTCTCAACTTGCTTGTAGCCTTTTAACTTCTCTTGAATGCGTGGCAAAAGAGCCAGAGAATTAAGAACTATGGTGTCGCAGGTTGAAGAAAGATTTAGCGTTTGCCACGAAAGGAAATCCATAAACCCTTCAAAGATTTGTAAAACGTCTGTGCCTTTACTAATAGTTGTAATCGCTTTTGGAGCAATGCAGCCTTTGAAATAAGGACTACGAATTTCCCATCCGCCAGCATCGTTTGAAAATCCAATGGCATAGTATGTCCGATTGGTATTATTGTATCGAATTTCAGAACAGAATCTATTGGCAATGCTGAGAGATATTCCTCGCTCTGCGATGTAACGTAACAAATAAGGATTGGTAAGTGATTGCACAGATATGATTTCTAATTTGTGCTTAGAGGTTTTTCTTTCACCTCCAAAAGAAAAATCTTGATGCACTATTTGTTTTGAACCGATTAGCAATTCAATGGCTTCGTACATGGTACAATGCTGTAAAGTACGTACAAGGTCAATGATGTCTCCATGTTCGCCAGTTCCAAAGTCATACCATTGATTACGCTCTGTATTTACTTTGAATGATGGTGTACTTTCGTTGCGCAGCGGAGAGCAGTACCAAAAGTGAATACCTTGTACTCGTGCAGGTGAATAACCCTGTTGCTGCAAATAATCTGTGATAGAGATTTGCTTGATATTTTGTATTTCCATTGTGATTTTGTTTTGATGTTTGAAAAGAATAACTCTCAGCCTTTTTCTTTTGGAGGCTGGTTGATTTTTGTTTGGTCGGACGGTCGCCTACTATAGGCACCCCTTTGCGACCGACCAAACTTATTTCTATTTGGTCGGGGTGGTTCAGGTATATATAGCCTGCGTCCGACCGACCAAAGGTTTTAGGGTAGATGGTCTTGGCTGAGCCGATATTTTCCTCGTTCTTCCTTAACCACTATGCCTTTGTTGAGCAGAAATTGCAAGAGTTCTTTAAGTTTGGTTTGCCCATAAGATTGCCCTACAACCTCAGTATAAGCCTTTTTGAGCACTGCGATGAGTTCACCATAGGGCAAGACTTCACGCAAAGAAAAGGCTTGTGTCAATGCTTTACGATGTTCGGTGTCGCTTAGGTCGTGGTATGAATGGCGATGGGGCTTGAGTTCATTGTCCGTGTAAGTCGAATCGACTTCGGGAATGCACACCTCATCTTCCATTTCCTTGAGCCGAAAAGCAAATTTGTCGAAGGGTTTGGAACGAATGATGGCAGGGGCAACGATGCTTCGCTCGGGCAGCGTGCTGTCCCTCGTGACTTGCAGGACGGTCTCTGCCTTGTTGTTGAGTTCTGTGCCGATATGCCCTCGTGCGTTGTCATCGCCTTTGTTGAGGTGAAGCACGGTCTGAATGTGAATATTCTGTTCACTCGTCCATTGCATCAGGTCGCCCACCAACTTGGTAGCCTCTGTGGAGTTGTTGATGTCGAGCATCAAATCTCGAATGCCGTCAATGACTACCAGTCCCACGTTGGGCGTATGGTAGATGGCATAACGAATGATTTCTCTGCGCTCATTAGGGTCAGCAATGGCTCTAAGGTGGCTAAATCTCAAATATTCGGGTTCTCTATCAATCGGTAGTCCTGCCAATCGCAGAATGCGCTGCATCACGAGTTGGCAATGATAAGGGCTTTGTTCTGTGTCAAAGTAGAGGATATTCCTCTTCGATTCGGGGAATGAAGCCTTATACTCCAGCACCTGCCCATTGACAAGAGCTGCTGCAACGATGGCACTCACATTGAAAGTCTTCTTGGCTTTTGCCTTACCTGTCGATACACTGAAGTTCCCCAGTGTGCCAATAATGGCTTCACCTGCTTGTAGTACAACAGGAGGAAGCGTAAACTCATCGGTTACATGAATGAGAGACTTTCGCCAAATGTATTCATAATCAGTTGTATTCATCATCGTCCTCCTGTCTTTCGCCCTGCCAATTCAAGTGCAAGGTCAGCATCAACAATAATCTTACGACCGATTTGTGTAATGGCACGATTGATTTTACCACTCTGCTTGATACGGTTAGCTGTAGGCAGGCTACACCCAAAGAGGCGTGCAATGCCAGCCAACCCGTACACATATCGCTTTTCTTCTTTGGAGGAAGAAGCCTTTGTTAATTCCCCACTTGTGGAAATATTACCATGTTGTGCAAGGAAAAGTAATTCTTCACCAGTCATCTGCCAAACAGGCTTGTCCAGTAATTCGTTTATCGTCATAATTCAATTGTTTTGAAATGAATAACTTGCCCTTGCGCATAGGGCTTTCAGTCAGGTCTGACGATGCAAAAGTAGAGAGCTTCTGATACTCTACCAAGAGGCAGGGATATAGCGGGAAGTATAGGGAAATACAAGGATATCAGCGACTATCAAAAATGCTCAATATACATTCTAAAAGTAGGCTATTTCGGGCACATACACATTGTTTCTCAATCATCATTGATTAGTTAAGAGATTACTTTTAGCGTCCTCTTGAAAGAAAAATTATTTTCAGTGGAGATAAAGTTCCATTTTTCTTCGTTTTATTCATTATAAGTTCATAACTTTGTAGACAATATCAAGATAAACTATCATCCGATGGGACAGAAAAAAGAGCATAGCAACCTCATTAAGGAACATTTGAAGAAGCGAGGTATTACCCAAACGTGGCTCGCCAAAGAGTTAGGTATGAGTTTTAGCATCACCAACGCATACGTTTGCAACCGCAAGCAACCCAACCTCGCCACTATTTTTAAAGTGGCAGACTTGCTCGGCGTGTCAGTTAAATATTTGGTGAAGTAAATACAGTATATGACGACAAATACAAAAAGCAAAAAAAAATCTTCTCAGTATTTTATGCATAAATATTGGGGGAAAAAGCCTGCAGCAGGTTTAAGTCCTTTAATTGATAAATACACACAGACTGGAGATACGATTATTGACCCTTTTTCTGGCTATGGTGTTTTCTGCTGTGAGGCTTATTTGAAAAATCGTAATGTGATAGTAAATGATTTAAATCCAATTGCTAATTTTATTGCCAGGAATTTATTTTCTAAAGATATAAACATCTCAAACGTAAAGAAAGCTTGGGAAAAAATCAAACAAGACTTAACTCCTTATGTAAAGCTGTGGTATGAAATATCAATTGACGATATCACCTATCTTCCTATTTCTGTCTTAAGATCAAAAGATGGTTTGCCGATTCGATTCACTTATAAAAACGATAGAAAAACCTCGACTATAGACATTCCGACCAAATTAGCAGAAAAATTTTGTTCATACGAAAATAATTCTAAAATTTATGATTGGTATCCTGTAGTAAACATAATCGAAAACTCCCGAATCTCAGCATATCCAAATATGAAAGTCGAGGATCTCTTCACAAAAAGAACCCTTGCTTGTCATGCAAAATTATTGTCTTTAATAGAAAAATATTCTTCGGGAGCAGAAAAAGACTTGTTATTAATTGCGTTTACTGCAAATTTAGCAAATTGTTCTAAACTCGTACCTCCTATAAAAAGTAGAGGTATGCTATCCCAAGGTGCTTGGATGACTGGTTTTTATATAGGTGAGACTTATATTGAAAATAATGTTTTGCATTATTTTGAGAATCGCTTAAAAAAAGCTATAAAGGGTAAGGAAAATTATTTAGATGCGATTTTAGGTAATTTGGGAACAGACCCAGTGACATCCGATTTTAGGATAACCAATTATGACGCAAAAAGAATACGGTTAGCTAATAATTCTGTAGACTATGTTTTCACAGATCCTCCTTACGGTGACAGTGTACCATACTTTGAACAAAGCATTATTTGGAATTCGTGGCTAAAATTATCTCCTGACTATTCACAAGAAATTGTAATATCAGATAGTAATCAACGAGAAAAAAACATCAGTTCTTTCGAGAAAGATATTAATTCGGCAATCTCGGAAATTAGAAGAATCTTAAAAGATAATAAGTATTTCTCACTAACTTTCCACTCTCTCTCGGGATTAGAATGGAAAGCTATAAGTAATGCATGCGTATTTAATAACTTTAACGTTGTTGATTATGAGTGGCTTGAACAAAAAACTTATCCTCCTCGACAACTCAATCGAATAAAGTCTATAAAAGGAGATGTGCTTGTTACATTCCGGAAGAACCCAGATCCTGTTTGCCTTCATGTCTGTGATGATGAACAATTCACGAGTATTATAAAAGACTTAATAACTAATACCATTCAAAATGGAATTAATGATACCAATGGTATAATGATGGCTATAATGGAATGGGTTTTACGCAATATGATCATCATCGGAAACGTTGATGTCTTTAAACTTTTAAATAACAATTATTTACTTAAAGCCGATGGGCGATGGGGTGTTAAATAAATTCAATACGAAAAAATGCAAAATAAGTCGTATAAAACATCATTATTAACAGATATGGATTTATTTATTTCATAAAATAGAATTATTATGACAAATTTTGAAAGATGGGACCAAGAGTTTCGTACCCAAAATCTATACGCGTTTAATCATAATGAGAATGCATTGCTTTACTTGAAAGTAAGAGCCGTATGCAGAAGTAAACAGATAAAGCAATTTGTGAAGAATAACAATATTGTCCTCAAATCTACCAAAATAGGTGAACAATTCGCCGAATTGTACTCTATTATGGAGAATACCCCTAATAGCATGGCTATGCTTGATACCTATCTATTTAACAGAAACAATGAGTGGTATCACACAATGGGCGTTGACGAAGAAAAATTGAAAAGTGATCTGCGCAAAATTACAAGTTACGAATGGGGAGGTGACCAAGAGAACTCACTTGATCAGTATCTCGTTAGAAGATACATCAAAACCATTAGTGATTTTGATATACTCAAAAGTAAAGCAGATGCCATTGCTGCTAATGCTTGGAAATTTGTGCAGACGAGTTGGTATAATAATTGGACATCATATCTTATAGAATCTATTTTCAAGAAACATGAACGTGTCCTATCCGCAGTTGGAGAAATCAAGAGTGTTGACTTTTTTATCGACAATAATCCAATAGATTTGAAAGTAACTTACTTTCCTGAAGCTTATTTGCAGAGTAAATTAAAGGAGAAATTAGGGAATAAAGAGATTACATGGCTTAAACATCAAGCTAAGTCGTTCAATATTATGCCAGACAGAAATCTCTCCGATTCGGAACAATACTATTTTCTTAAAGAGGAACTAGAAAATCATGGACATTCTGCGGTTGTTACAAATCTTATTTCTACAAGAAAGCAAGTGGTCAAAGAAGCGCAAAATAAACCAGAAAACCTTATGAAATGGCTATATGAGAACCAAAGTTCTCGCTTGTTTGGTGCAGAAAATCGTTTATTTATAATCCTTATTGACTCTACCAATATGAATCAATCGTGGAAAATGAAACGAGCATTCTCATTGATTGAACCACAAATAAACGGCTATCTAGATACGTTCAACTCTGAATCATTAAAGAAGATAGATTTTGCTTTTAATAAAAAAGGTTATGAGAGCCTCTCCGATATAATTTTCGTTATAAAAGAGTAACTGTAAAATGGAAAAAGAACGGTTCGTTCTATATATATATCTGAATATCGTTGTATAGCAAAAAGCATCCGAGTAGCACTTAGGGTGGGAATGGGCATTTCGACTCGCTAAGATGTATGTTTACCTTTCGCTAATTAAAAGAAGGAACAGTCTTAAGTCATAAAATATTGTTAATTAATAGAATATTATACATAAGCTAAGTATTAGTTATGGAAGATATTAAGCAATTAGATGCAAATATTCTTGAGATTCATTATTGGCTTGCCAATGACAACCATTCAATGGATGCAAAAGTCTTTTATACCTGTCAGCAGGAATTATTGGGACTAATTGAATATATTGCAAAGCAATTCGGAGTTACAATCAGTATTGAAACTTTTCCTTTAGTGGAAGGTGGAATAAAAACTTGGTTGAAAACAAATGGTTTGTCTTTAGTCGCAATTCCTTTAATTGTCACAATTGTAGGAAATATCTTGAGTTCAGCTCCATCAGAAGCGATAGGAGAACTTATCAAACATCAGATTGAAGAGTATTTGAAGTCTCCTGAAGTTAAAGAGTTAGAGGTTTTACGTAATGAAAAAGAAAAACTCATTTTAGAAGCAGAAATAGCAGAATTAAAGGGGAGAAGCAGAAACTTTCAAACGCAACACGCTGATACGGCAATTCGTGTAAAGCGTTCTAACTACTACCAAAAACTTATTAATTATAAAAATCTTGAAAAAATTAGCTTTGAGCAGAAAGACCATCCTCTGAGGGAAAGAAATATTTGGGAAGGGACAGTATCGAAGGAACATTTTTCATCTTACCAAATTGATTCTTCAGATGTAGATCCCGTAGAACACACAGAGGCTATGATTGAGATAGTTGCTCCAATCCTTAAGCGAAGCAAGAGAAAGTGGAGAGGAATATATAAGAAAAAAGATATTTCATTTAGAATGTCCGATCAAGAGTTTCAAAATGATGTATATTCCCGGAAAATATCATTTTCCAATGGAAGTATAATAAATTGTCTATTGATAGAAAAACAGAAAATAAATGGAGACGGAGAGGTGGTAACCTCAGAATATGAAGTTATTGAGGTTAATAATATGTCTATAAATGGAGTTCCTCAAGAGGTGATACACCATCGTAAATCTAAAAAGAAGGAGAATGACTATGTATATCCTAGCTTATTTAGTGATATGGATACTTAAATCAAAATAATTTATTCATAAAAATGACAGGAAGGAATAATGAAGGGCACCTCATCATCTACCAAGATGATAACGGTTTAGTAAAGGTGAACGTGCGCTTTGCTGACGAGGATGTGTGGCTCACGCAGGGCCAGTTGGCCGAGATTTACGATACTACGCAACAGAATATAGCCCTGCATATCAAGAATATCTATGCCGACAAGGAATTGGCAGACGAGGCAACTCACAAGAAATACTTGTTAATTCGGCAGGAAGGTAATCGCAATGTGCAACGCAACATTGACCACTATAATCTTGATATGATTATAGCTATTGGGTATCGAGTACAATCGCAAGTAGCGACACGCTTCCGCCGTTGGGCAACAGAGCGACTACATGAGTATATCCAAAAGGGCTTTGCGATGGATGATGACCGATTGAAGCAAGGCGGTAATCGCTATTTCAGAGAGTTGCTGCAACGCATTCGGGACATTCGGGCTTCGGAACGCAATTTTTACCAGCAGGTAACGGATATCTACGCCACATCTGTGGATTATGATCCACGCACCGATCTCACACGCACTTTCTTTGCGACAGTGCAAAACAAGTTGCATTATGCCATACACGAGCATACCGCTGCCGAGATTATCTATGACCGTGTGGACTGTGATAAACCCTTTGTGGGCATGACCAATTTCAAGGGGGACTATATCACCAAAGACGATGTAAAAGTAGCCAAGAACTATCTCACTGAAAACGAACTGCAACGGCTCAACCTGCTTGTGTCGCAATTTTTAGACTTTGCCGAGTTTCAAGCCCTTGAAGAACGTCCCATGCGAATGACAGACTGGATAGCCGCTCTTGACAACCAAATCATTGCCCTACAACGCAAATTATTGGAGGGTAAAGGCAGTGTGTCGCATCAAGAAGCCATAGAAAAAGCCGAACGAGAGTTCAATATCTATCGCCAAAGAGAAATGGCACAACTTAAAAGCGATTTCGACAAAATGGTGAAACGCTTGCCAAAGCGTGGCAACAGTTCATCAAACATAAAATAATAAATCTGCTTACACTCAATTCAACCTCATTAAGGTGTAGCATTTTCTTTGCAATAGAATATTTGGGTGTAGAAAAGGGTGTAAATCACGTAACTCGTTGATTTACACCCTTGTTTGCGGAGAGAGAGGGATTCGAACCCCCGAAACGATTTCGTCGTTTACACGCTTTCCAGGCGTGCCTCTTCAACCACTCGAGCATCTTTCCTAGTTGTTTTGCATGTTAGAGAGCATTGATTCGCGAAAAACTGATGTGCAAAATTAATCGTTTCATTCTATAGTCTCATTAAAAGATGAGAGTTTTTAATATTCTTTAATATCTCTACTTGAGGTCGCCCCTTGCACTTTAATGCCGAAAATACGTGCTACATTCTCATTTGTTTGTCGTGCAATTTCCTCTTCATCAACACCATAGCTCAATGCAAGCGTTTGCATTACTTCAACCACAAATGCACTTTCATTACGTTTACCACGGTATGGAACTGGTGCCATGTAAGGGCTATCAGTCTCTAAAACGATACGATTCAATGGAACAGCAGCTGGCAGATCCTCACGCAAATGACTACTCTTAAAAGTAGAAACGCCCCCTATCCCTAATGCAAAACGATCAAAACGAAGGAAGGCTTCAGCCTCTTTTTGATTACCAGTAAAGCAGTGGAAAACACCACCAGGAAGCTCCTTTTCATGCGGACGCATGATATGCAACATCTCATTCTGAGCCTTCCTACAATGAATCATCAAGGGTAGTTGCGTCTCAACACTCCACTTGACAGCCTCCTCAAAAGCAGCAAGTTGCTGTTGTTCATAGTCACGCGACCAATAGAAGTCAAGCCCAACTTCACCAATAGCGATGAACGTTTCTCCAGGTAAAGCTGTACCATCAGTCTGCTTTTTAATAGACTCTTTTAGACGAGCATACATCTTTTCGAGCACCTCCTGCCAATCATCACGCACCTCTTCTGGCTGTAATCCAATCATTGGATAGCATATATCAGGGTATTGTCTACAAACAGCTAATATATTATCTACCGACTTTAAGTCGACAGAAGGTAGGAATATCTTCCCCACCCCAGCCTCTTTTGCACGCATGATAACCTCTGAAAGATCCTCAGAAAAGTCCTCTACATCTAAATGAGCATGTGTATCTATTATCATTGTTATCAATTAGTTAGCGTTGACGATGCAACATTCTTTGAGCATAAGAAACCAACTCTTGTTTACGTTCATCAGACACCTTCACCGCAGCAAGGTACTTGTTTGCCTCTTCAAAATAGTAATTAATGCGATCAATAGCCAACTTATCTACACCTATCTTATTATATAGCTTGGTCACAGCAGCAACCTTTTCATCACGGTTAAAATGCTCAACTGTGACCCATTTCACCAGTTCCTTACGTTGCCGCGCATTAGCTTTGTTGAACGCATTGATTAGCATATAAGTCTTCTTATTAGACGTTATGTCCCCTCCAATCTTCTTACCGAACACCTTCGGATCACCATATACATCGAGGTAATCATCCTGCAATTGGAAGGCGAGACCGACCTGTTCTCCAAATTTATAAAGGCTCTCCGCATCCTCTTCTGGTGCATCTGCAAGGATGGCACCAATCTTCATTGCGCATGCAAGGAGGACGCTCGTTTTCAGTCGAATCATCTCTATATACTCCTCTTCCTTGACGTCGTTTCGGGTCTCAAACTCCATGTCATACTGCTGCCCCTCACCTATCTCCAAGGCTGTAGTAGTGAATAGTTTTAACACCTCGCGCAAGTGTTTATCACTACACTTAGCCATTCGTTCAAAAGCGAGGACAAGCATGGAATCACCCGAAAGAATGGCAGTGTTAGCATCCCAACGCACATGAACCGTCTGCTGACCACGCCTAAGTGGAGCATCATCCATCAAGTCGTCATGCAATAAGGTGTAGTTATGATAAGTCTCAAGAGCACATGCTGGCGATAGAATTGACTCTGGATCCTCCTTAAAGAGATTGTAAGAAAGAAGCATCAATGTCGGTCGAATGCGCTTGCCACCAAGTGAGAGTACATACTTGATAGGCTCATATAAGCTCCATGGTTTGCGATTATATGAGATGTTATTTATATAATCATTTACTTTATACAAGATATCATCAGCAGTAAACATATAGGATTATTTTAAGTTGGTTGATTGTTATCATTCATTCACTTATCGGTAGACTCTCATAGACACAGCCCTACGCTCTATCCGAAAATCTCATATCACGAGAGCTTGAAGACGATTGGAATCTCCACTAAAGAGCGACACTTCCTACCCTTCTGAATGCCCGGTTTCCAATTGCCCATGGTCTTCAAGACACGTAATACTTCAGCATTTAGCACTGGATAATGCCCACTCTTAATCGTAACATCACCCACAGAACCATCCACATTAATGATGAAAGTAATATTGACAATGCCTTGCATCTCCTGACTCTTAGCCTCTGCAGGATATTGCAATGTCTTGGTAAGCCATTTCATAAATTCCACCCAGCCACCAGGAGGCGTCGGCGTATCAGAGAGAATACGCTTACTAATCTTATCATCATAGCGTTCCACCTCCACTTGCGATGGGTCATCACTCATCTTCTCTGTCACCTTCTTTGCATCTTCTGTCACCTTGGGAGGATCGGGCAAGGTGGTCACCATCGGCATAACAATCGGCACATCACTCACTTGCGGAGCGGCTGTCTTCTTGTCATTCGAGTTCATATTACCCGCGTTGTGAGGTGTCACCTTGTTAGGAACATCCCTACGCTTGAGATTCAAAAGATCCTCTATCGTAGGCTTCTTATCGTCTTTCGTCTTAGCTAAGTCCTGCTGATCAATGGCAGGCAACATATCCATATCGTGAAGTGTCACATTCTTAAAGGGCTTCACGTTAGTATCATCATCGCTCGAAGGATTGGTGTTGTACTCCATAGCAACAAAGAAGATTGATAAGGCAACGATGATTCCTAACAGGAAACCAATCCATCGCTTATTCTCTAAATCTGCCTCTTTAGACTTTTTTATCTCCACTGTTAGATACTAAAACTATAGCTCTTGCCGTTATACGAAATACTGCTCAATAACCAAGAAGCATACCTTCTACCATTTAAGCAGTTCCAAAGACAAAAGTAATAAGATATTCGGAAAAAGCCGTAACTTTGCCCGATAAATTAATTTAGATTAAATGAAAAAGTTCGTTTTAACGCTCATCTCCACCCTACTCACTTGTATAGTATGGGCACAAGAGAGCCAAACTGAATACAACTTCTTACGTCTCCCCGTTAGCGCGCATGCAGCGGCTTTAGGTGGAGACAATATCACGATTATTGAAGATGACCCTACTTTGATGTTCTCTAATCCTGCCTTAGCATCATCAGTAAGCGATAAGACAATTGGTCTAAGTTATATGAATTATATGAGTGGAGCCAATTACATGGGGGCTTCTTACACCAAGGCACTCGGTGAAAAGGCTACGATTGCAGGCGGAGTACAGTACATGAACTATGGAAAGATGAAGGAGTACGACCAGAACAACATGCAGATCGGAACTTTCAGTGCTAGCGAGATCGCCATAGAAGGTGTCTTTGCATACGAGTTGGCGCATAATATTGTGGGTGGAATAACGGCTAAATTCATCAATTCTTACATTGGTAACTATAGTTCAATGGCTGTGGGAGTTGATCTCGGAGTCAATTGGTATGAGCCCGATTATCAATGGTCTGTATCGATGGTAGCCAAGAACCTGGGTGGACAAATCAAGTCTTATGAGGAGAACTATGGAAAGATGCCAATTGATGTACAGGTCGGCGTGAGTAAAACCTTTGCTGCACTGCCTGTCAGAGTGTCTGCAACTCTTGTAAACTTGACGCATTACAATTATCGATTTATCAATCACTTGAACCTCGGAGCAGACCTTCTTCTGTCCGATAATATATGGGTTGGTGGTGGTTACAACTTCCGTCGTGCTGACGAAATGATGATTGGAACCAATGAAGATGCCAGTGCGCATGGTGCAGGCTTCAGCGTGGGAGGAGGCATTAACCTCGAACGCTTCAAGCTCAATCTGAGCTATGGTAAATATCATGCAGCAAGTAGTTCGATCTTAGTCAATCTATCTTATTCGTTCTAAATAGGCGTTTCATTTAATCTAAAATTATGATTAGGTAGAGTTGATGAATATACAGGTCGACAAGTGAATAAATTATTAGTGCTATTGGAGTTAATTGCCACAATATAGGAGTAGACGCATCACTAATATCCACAAAAAATTAAGATTCATTCTGTATTGAAAGTCACGCTACGTAGTCCTTACATCTACATCTTCCTACTTCGCCTATCTTTATCATCTTTCTTGATAATTTATCACACTCGTGCCTATGCTTAACACCATCAGTGTTCACCATCAACACCACCTCATTTCACGCTCTTCTCAATCATAAACATAGACAAAGGGCGCAACAAGTGATTGTTACGCCCTTTGTCTACCCACATCTTTGTGAGTGATTGAGCTTGATTTTTGGGTTGCCGCCTCACGGCGTCACCCAATCATCTTGCATCAGTGTTATCCTTTAATCAATCTTATTTATTACCTCAACTAAACCTATTAATATAATCCCGAACAATCTCTTTTGTTCTACCTTAATGCTAAATAACTAAAAACCTAAATCTATTTTTACTAACCTAAACAATCTATTTTATCTCTTTTGACAATGCAAAGGTACGATTGTTTGCGCACACATCAAAACAAATCAGCGTTTTTTATTCTATAATTCGTATTTATTGACATGAATCAATAGTTCTTACACGAATATTAAAGGAATTGACCTTGAGGATAACAAATATTCACGTTCTGTGCAAGTTAGTAGAATCTCACCTCCGTGATGACCATAGAACCAACAGCAGTATTGAGTTTCTTCACTAATTCCGACTGCATCATACTAAGGTCGGCACGCAAGGCTGGATTGATGATCTTCACGAATAAAGTTTGATTTCGTATGAACTTCTCTTGTGTGTAACGTGCAACGGTCTTCCCCGCAACCCCTTCCCACGCCCCAATAAGGCGTTTTTGCAATAGCGGTGCTTCGAGTCCTTCCTGTCTTAAAATCTGATTCAACAAGGTATCTAAGGTTTGAACTTTCCGTCTGAACATAATCTTATCCCTCCTTCTCCTTTATCTCTCCCCCTTCAACTGAGAATATCTTATAACTAAAACTACTACCTTGAAGAATCTTATCAAGGTGGTCTCGGTTCGTATCAGTGATGAAGATCTGACCGAAGTCATCGCCTGATACCAAGCGAACAATCTGCTCTACCCTACTGCTATCGAGCTTATCAAAGATGTCATCTAGCAATAATAAAGGTGTATTATTCCCCGATGTGCGGCGCAGGAAATCAAATTGAGCCAGCTTCAAAGCCAATACGTATGTCTTGTTCTGCCCTTGGCTCCCCTCACGACGGATAGGATAATCGCCCAACTTCATTACCAAATCATCCTTGTGAATACCATGTAGTGAGTAGCCCATGATACGATCCTTTGCCCTATCTCGGCGTATCACAGCCAATAACGAACCACGTTGACAATGTGAGACATACTCTAATGACACCTGTTCTCGGTTCTCACATATCGTTTGATAAATGCGTTGGAATACAGGAGTAAGCTCTTCCACAAATGCAGCTCGCTTTTTATAAATAGCTTCCCCATACTCTGCCATCTGCATCTCGAGCAACTCCATGAGTGTAGAATCAGGCTCTTCCTCTTGCTTCAAAAGTTTGTTACGCTGTTGTAAAGCTTTATTGTATCTGTTAAGGTCTTCTATATAAGGTGTATCGTATTGAGAGATAACAACATCCATAAGCCTCCTTCGTTCTTCACTTCCACCATCAATTAGGGTTGCATCTGCGGGCGAAACAAAGATAAGAGGTACCTGTCCGATGTGCATTGAGAGGCGTTTATATTCTTTTTTATTACGTTTGAAATGCTTCTTTGTACCACGTTTCATACCGCAATAAACCTGTTCCTTGTCTCCACCATCAGTGGTGTAATCACCTTCCAAGACGAAGTAATCCGCATCATGACGCATCACTTCGGAGTCTTTCGGATTAAAGGCACTCCTACAAAAGGATAGGTAGTAAACAGCATCCAATAGATTGGTTTTACCCTCGCCATTATGCCCTATGAAACAATTAAGCTTAGCCGACAAGTCCAATGTGGCTGCTTCTATATTCTTATAGTTTATGATAGAAAGTTTGTTTAATTGCATCTCTTCTGTCTTTAATCACGCTCTTCTCCTCCCCTATCAATCATCTGCAAAGATACCCCTTTTCGTATCAATAAAAGAAAAAAGTCGTTGATAAATTTCAATATATCCATCTTTTTACGTACTTTTGCTGCGCTATTATGCACACATAAAGTATAGAAAGAAACAAAACATTATAACTTTAAAATGGCAAACAACAAAGAACAGGGTACTTATGAAAATACCCTTAACAATTCCGAAGCCGCATTCTTGAAGTACAAGAAGCAAATCGCTATTGCAGTCATCGCTATTATCGTAATCGTTGCAGGTGCTATCCTTTACAAGAATTACATCTCTGCTCCACGCGAGGCAGAAGCCAGTACAGAACTTGCAAAGAGTCAGATGCTCTTCAATGCACAGCAATATGACAAGGCATTAACTGGTTTTCAGAAGGTACAAAGCGACTACAGTAGTACTGATGCGGGGAATCTTGCAAACCTCTATGTGGCTCTTTGCTATGCACATCAGGCTAAACCAGACTGGACTAAAGCCTTGGAAAATGCAGAGAAGTTCGATACTTCTGATGATGAAATGATCAGTCCAGCCTCACAAATGGCTCTTGGTGACATCTATGCGAACACTAATCAGCTCGACAAAGCTGTCGACTGCTTCAAAAAGGCAGCTGATATGGCTAATGCGCAGGCTGAAGGTAACATCAACCTAACGATTGCTCCATTAGCATTACGTAAGGCTGGTATCCTCTTGGAGAGCCAAGGTAAGAAGGCAGAAGCACTTGACATCTATAAGAACATCAAGAAGACTTATGTCAACTCTCCTATCTTCCAGGATATTGATAAGTACATTGAACGTGCTTCTAATTAATCAGTAACATGTCAACAGAACTTCATCATCTGTCAAACTACGATGAGCAAAGTGTGCCAGATGCCAGTAACATGTGCTTTGGAGTTGTCGTTGCAGAATGGAATCCAGAGATTACTGGGGCATTGCTTGACGGTACTGTCCGCACATTGGAGAAGCATGGCGCTATCCCAGAGAACATTCACATCAAGACAGTTCCGGGTAGTTTTGAGCTCATCTATGGTGCACAACAGATGACAAAAAACGATGGCTTCGATGCTATCATCATCCTCGGAAGTGTTATCAAGGGTGAGACTCCTCACTTCGATTACATCTGTCAGGGGGTTACCTATGGTATCGCACGTTTGAATGCATCGCAAAACATCCCTGTTATCTATGGTCTTCTCACCACAAACGATTTGCAACAAGCAAAGGATAGAAGCGGTGGGAAACTTGGAAATAAGGGTGACGAATGTGCGATTGATGCTATTAAAATGGCAAAGTTCTAGGCACTTTATCGAATAAGAGATAATTATTTAAAGGCAACAGAATGTGGAAGTCATCCGCTATCTGGTGCCTTTTTTCATACTTCTAAGCATATCTTGATAATATTCCTACATCACTTTTATGTGGAATGGAGCTTTTATTTGTACATTTGTAACTGATACCTATGTGGCAGAATATCAGTTTTCTATCGAAATAACATAAAAACCTATATATGAAGAGATTGTTATTCATTACACTCGCAATGCTATCTTACATTATAAACTGTAATGCCGTAGTTGTGAAAAGCCCCGTTGATTATGTCAACCCATTGGTAGGCACAGCCTCAAAAAGAGAACTATCAACGGGCAATACCTATCCCGCAATAGCATTACCGTGGGCTATGAACTTCTGGACAGCACAAACCGGAAAGATGGGGGACGGCTGGACTTACGTTTACGGAGCCGATAAGATACGGGGTATTAAGCAAACGCACCAACCCAGTCCATGGATAAATGACTATGGGCAGTTCGCTTTCATGCCTATAACAGGCAAGAAGGTGTTCGACGAGGAAGGGCGAGCTAGCTGGTTCTCACATAAGGCGGAGACTGCTACACCTTATTATTATAAGGTCTATTTAGCCGATTATGACGCTACGGTAGAGCTTTCTCCGACCAACAGAGCAGCCTCTGTTCGAATCACCTACCCTACTACTAACGAGGCTTACTTCCTTGTCGATGCCTTCGATAAGGGCTCTTCTGTGACGATACTACCTGACAAACGCACCATTGTAGGCTATACGACAAAGAACAGTGGTGGTGTTCCTGATAACTTTAAGAACTACTTTGTTCTCCGTTTCGACCATGATTTCATTTATAAAGGATGCCTTTCTGATGGTAAACTAATCGATCATCAGCTCTCTACGACATGCAACCATGCGATGGCAGTAGTAGGTTTCCAGACCAAGAGAGGCGAACAGATAAACGTACAAGTAGCCTCTTCTTTCATCAGTGAAGAACAAGCCTTTCGTAACTTAAAGGAGGTAGAAGGAAAGTCATTCGAGCAAGTAAAGGCTGAAGGAAAAGCTGAATGGAACAAGGTGTTAGGGCGCATTGAGGTGGAAGACGATAATGTGGATCACCTCCGCACATTCTATAGTTGTCTTTATCGTTCCGTACTTTTCCCTCGTTCCTTCTATGAGTTTGATGCTGAGGGAAAGCCCATTCATTATAGTCCTTATAATGGAAAAGTACTCGAAGGGTACCTCTTCACCGATACTGGATACTGGGATACTTTCCGTTCATTGTTCCCCTTGCTCAACCTTATCTACCCTTCTATGAATGAGAAGATGCAGGCTGGTTTAGTCAATGCTTATCGAGAGAGTGGATTCTTACCAGAGTGGGCTAGCCCCGGACATCGTGATTGTATGGTGGGCAATAATTCTGCTTCTGTGGTGGCAGATGCCTATATCAAGGGACTTCGAGGTTATGACATTGAAACGTTATGGAAGGCTGTTGTGCATGGAGCTAACGCTGTTCACCCCACTATCAGTTCGACTGGGCGCAAGGGATTCGAGTATTATAATCGGTTGGGATATGTGCCTTATAATGTGGGTATCAACGAAAGTGTCGCTCGCACCTTGGAGTATGCTTATGACGATTGGTGTATCTATCAGTTGGGATTAAAGCTAAGGAAGAGTGCCAAGGAACTGCAACCTTTCAAGGAGCGAGCCATGAACTATAAGAATGTATTTGATAAAGAAACGTGCTTAATGCGTGGTCGTAATGCGGACGGGAGTTTTCAGAAGCCCTTTAACCCATATAAGTGGGGAGATGCATTCACCGAAGGTAACAGCTGGCACTACACCTGGAGCGTGTTTCATGACCCGTCTGGTTTGGCACAACTGATGGGTGGTTACGATAAGTTCAACACGATGTTGGATAGTGTATTTAACCTACCGCCTGTATTCGACGATACCTATTATGGCTTCACTATTCATGAGATTAGTGAGATGCAGATAATGCACATGGGCAACTATGCACATGGTAATCAACCTATCCAGCACATGATATATTTGTATGATTATAGCGGTCAACCATGGAAGACACAGTACTGGATTCGCGAGGTTATGAATCGATTATATACAGCGCAACCAGATGGTTATTGCGGTGATGAAGACAATGGTCAGACCTCCGCTTGGTATGTTTTCTCGGCCTTAGGATTCTATCCCGTATGCCCTGGAAGTACACAGTATATGATAGGAACTCCTTATTTCCACAAGGCAAAGATACATCTGGAAAATGGCAAAACCATCACTATTTGCGCCGAAAATAACAATGACGATAACCGCTACATACAGCATATAACGATGGACGGACAGCCTTATCCGCATTATTATTTAGAGCATGATAAGTTAAAGAAAGGTGTTTCCCTCAACTTCATGATGGGTGAACGGAAGCCAATTTAGATGGTTATTTACAATCAAAATAATACCCAAAAGTAGGGACAGACGCCCTCGTCTGTCCGCCAGAACACGACCTATAAAAAGCCTCCCAAGCCTCTCCAAAGGAGGGGATGTTACCTAACGAAATGCCAAAAGGGGACGAAAATGCGGACAGACGAGGGCGTCTGTCCCTACCATGTGGAACTCTCTCAATTTGACGAGAGCCTCTCCTTAATTTGAAGAAGGCGTTCCTTCGATGTGACGAAACGCCCTCTTTGCAATCAAGAGACGCCTTCTTTGTTATCACGAAACGCCTTCTTTAGATAAAGAGGATGCAACATAGTAGGGACAGACGCCCTCGTCTGTCCGCCAGAACACGACCTATAAAAAGCCTCCCAAGCCACTCGAAAAGAGGGGATGTTACCTAACGGGATGCCAAAAGGGGCAGAAAGGCGGACAGACGAGGGCGTCTGTCCCTACTTGTAGCATCATATCAAACAGAACTAATAACCCGTTTACTTATCAACTCGTCAACTTGTTGACTCTACCTAATAACTCATTTACTTATCAACTCGTCCTCTCGTCAACTCTACCTAATCACAATTTTGAATTATGAACTTTGCATTTTGAATTATCAAAGGGTGTCTGCTTTAACTTTTTTCACCATCATAAAGATAGGAATCAGAAGTTTTTTACTATCTTTGCAAGAACTTAGTGTACCCCTCCTAACAAGGGTGTAACAATAAATTCGATAATCATAAACCGCAAGGAATAATCATGTTAATAGATTATAAGAAGGCTAACATATACCAAGATGAGCGTTTGATCCTAAAGGATGTGGACTTCCAAGCAGAAGAGGGAGAGTTTATCTATCTCATTGGACGCGTTGGTTCGGGTAAGAGTTCGCTATTGAAAACAATGTACGGAGAGCTTGACATTGATTGTGATGACGCCGAGAAAGCAGAGGTGTTGGGCGTATCTGTACTCGACATAAAGCGTAGTCACATCCCTGCTCTGCGTAGGCAGATGGGCATTATATTTCAGGATTTCCAATTACTACACGATCGTACGGTAGCAAAGAACCTGGGGTTTGTGTTGCAAGCTACGGGTTGGACGGACAAAAAGAAGATTGCCCGACGCATCGAGGATGTGTTGGTTCAAGTGAACATGATGGATAAGAAGGATAAAATGCCGAGTGAGTTATCGGGCGGCGAACAGCAACGTATTGCCATTGCACGCGCTTTGCTCAATGAGCCGAAGGTGATTATTGCAGATGAGCCAACGGGTAATCTCGATCCTGAAACAGCTGCCAACATCGTTAGCATACTGAAGGCTACATGTCAGGCAGGCACTACGGTCATCATGTCTACGCATAACATCAACCTCTTGAGTCAGTTCCCCGGTAAGGTATATCGCTGTGGGAATGGTGAACTAAGCCTACTCGAAGATGGCAACGATGCTCGAGATCTTAGTGAGGAGACGGCTCCGATTGAAGCAGTCGTCGAACCGATAGAGAACGACTAAGCTCTGGAAGGAGTACAACCATACAACAGAAAGATAAGACGAAACATGAAAGTAATGAAATTCGGAGGTACATCTGTGGGCTCACCAGAGCGTATGAAGGGTGTAGCCTCATTGGTAACGAAGTCGGGGAAGCCAACGTTTATCGTGCTATCAGCTATGAGTGGGACGACAAACTCACTCATTGAGATCTCTAATTACTTATATCGTAAGAACCCAGAAGGTGCTAACGAGGTGATTAATAACCTTGAACAGAAGTATATCGGACACATAGAAGCGCTCTACTCTACCGATGAATACAAGCAGAAAACACGGCTGTTTATCACAGAGAAGTTCGATTATCTACGTTCGTTCACAAAGGATCTTTTCACCTCATTCGAGGAGAAGAACATCGTAGCACAGGGTGAGATCCTATCGACCAACATGGTTGTCAACTATCTTCAAGAGCAAGGGGTAAAGACTATATTACTTTCAGCACTCGACTTCATGCGCACCGATAAGAACGCAGAACCTGATCTCCCTTATATTAAGGAGAAGTTATCTGCTATCATGAAGGAGCACGAGGGCTATCAAATCTACATCACTCAAGGCTTCATCTGTCGCAATGCTTATGGCGAGGTGGATAATCTTCAACGTGGCGGTTCGGACTATACAGCATCGCTCGTGGGTGCTGCCATTGATGCAGAAGAGATACAGATTTGGACAGACATAGACGGTATGCACAATAATGATCCACGTGTGGTAGATAAGACAGAGGCTGTTCGACAACTCAACTTCGAGGAGGCTTCGGAGCTAGCCTACTTCGGGGCGAAGATCTTACACCCTACATGTGTGCAGCCAGCAAAGTACTCTGGCATACCCGTTCGACTGAAGAATACGATGGAGCCAGACGCTGAAGGCACCATAATAAACAATGTTCTTGTTAAGAGTAAGATAAAGGCCGTCGCTGCTAAAGATAATATAACTGCAATCAAGATAAAGTCTAGTAGGATGCTTGGAGCATCTGGTTTCCTACGCAAAGTGTTTGAGATCTTTGAGAGTTATCAGACCTCCATTGACATGATAACGACAAGTGAAGTGGGCTTATCAATGACCATTGAGAACGCTAGTCACCTATCAGAAATAGTCGACGAGTTGAAGAAGTACGGTACAGTAAGCGTCGACTCGGATATGTGCATAGTATGTGTGGTGGGTGATCTCGACTGGAGTAATGTAGGCTTCGAGACGCTTGCAACAGATGCAATGAAGGATATTCCGGTGCGTATGATCAGCTATGGAGGAAGCAATTACAACATTTCTTTCCTTATTAAAGAGGCTGATAAGAAGCGCGCCTTGCAATCCTTATCAAAGGTTCTCTTCAATGAATAATAGAAGAAGGAGGGCTTATTACATGTGGATATGACATCTGACTTGCCCTCTGTATAGACTTTATAACGACCCTCTCACACGTTTGCCCGTAACAAAGGGCACATTCTCAATATAACACAACAGTAATGATACAAACATTCCCAACAGATAAATTCAGGACTATAGATACTCCGTTCTACTATTACGATTGCGATCTTCTACGCGAAACGTTACACGTGATTGAAGAAGAAGCCAGTAAACACAAGGGTTACATAGTGCATTATGCTGTTAAAGCAAACGCTAATAAGAAGGTTCTAAACCTGATAAGTCAGACGGGAATGGGTGCTGATTGCGTGAGTGGAGGTGAGATTCAACGCTGCTTAGAATGTGGTTTTCCATCAGAGAAGATCGTCTACGCGGGTGTGGGGAAAGCTGATTGGGAGATCAACTTAGGGCTTGACAACGATATATTCTGCTTTAATGTAGAGAGCAAGGAAGAGCTTGAGATCATCAATGAACTAGCCCAGAAGCGAGGGAAGATAGCGAGTGTCTGCCTCCGAATTAACCCCGAAGTTGGGGCGCACACACACGCTAACATCACCACAGGACTGGCTGAGAACAAGTTCGGAATAGCACTTCGGTACGTTCCTTCCATTATATCTGCAGCACTGGAGATGACGCATATCAACCTTATTGGTTTACACTTTCATATAGGCTCACAGATTATGGAGATGCAGGACTTCCAAGCACTTTGTGCTCGCATCAACGATATACAGGACGACCTTGAGAAACGTGGTGTTAAGGTTGAGAATATTAATGTCGGAGGTGGTTTGGGCATAGACTATAACGATCCAGAAGGGCATCCCATCCCAGACTTTCAGTCGTACTTCAACACCTTTGCAAAGCACCTCAAACTTCGGAAAGGACAGAAGGTTCACTTTGAACTGGGGCGTTCAGTCGTAGGGCAAATGGGGTCTTTAATCACTCGAACGCTCTATGTGAAGCAAGGCAAAAGTAGGCAGTTTGCCATCGTTGATGCTGGTATGTCGGACTTGTTAAGACCAGCTCTCTACCAGGCTCACCATCGAATAGTAAACCTGTCAAACACCGATGATCTGCAGTCGTATGATGTAGTCGGTCCGATCTGTGAGTCTAGTGATGTCTTTGCCAAGGAGGTGTCTCTTCCCACTGTACATCGCGGTGATCTCTTGGTGATAAGGTCGGCTGGAGCATACGGAGAGAGCATGGCTTCACAGTATAACTGTCGAAAACTACCAACTGGATATATGTCCGATGAACTATAAAACAACAATTCTTTAGACGAATGTTTACCATTGATAATACAACTATCAGCTTATCAGCTGTATTGCTGGTGATGGCTTTATTGACATCTCTGATTAATCCTTTCTTTAGGAAGATACGCACGAGTGTGGCTTCAATGGAGCCTACCACACCAGAAGAGGAGGACGAAGATGAGGAGTCATCATCGACTCAGACTACTGTTGAGAACATCAGTTTGCCTCCCGTGTCGATTGTGTTTACACCACACGACAACGCCAGTGAACTGGAGAAATACCTCCCCCTCTACTTCAACCAATCGTATGACAGCGACTTTCAAGTTATCGTTGTCATGCCTCAGGGAGACCATGAAACGAGCGATGTACTCAAACGATTCGCTGAGAATAAACGCCTTTATACAACCTTTATACCTGATTCCTCACGTTATATGAGTCGAAAGAAACTTGCCATAACGTTGGGTGTTAAGGCCGCAAAATACCCTTGGGTTGTAATGGCGGATATATGTAGTTATCCTCAAAGTGACCGTTGGTTGCAATCTCTGGCACAGCACTGTATGAAGGGAAGAGAGCTTGTTGTCGGATACACCCGATATGAAGATGGAACACCAGACTACCGTGTCTTTGAACGTTACTATGAGGCTCGTTACATCATGCGAGAGTATCAGCACGACCACGCCTATCGCTGTCCTTTTAACGCATTGATGTTCCGCAAGGATGTATTCTTACGGCAAGAAGGGTTCCGAGGAAACCTTAAGTATCTTCGTGGTGAGTTTGATTTCATGGTGAACAAATATGCCCATGATGACAACTTAGCCTTTGAGTCTTCCCCAGAAGGTACATTGATTGAGGAAGTTCCAACCGATAAGGTATGGTTAAGCAAACACCTCTTTTATATGGAGAACCGCCAACACCTGCGAGGCTCGGGACGGCATCGTTGCTTACCCGTCATCGACCAGTTGGCACTACATGGCAATTACCTCTTACAGTTTGCAGCTCTTGCTGTATCACTCCTTACCCACAACTGGATCATAACAGCAGCCTCCGCACTTGGTTTACTGCTCACTTTAGTACTCCGAATGGTGATAGGTAAGCGAGCACTCAACCGCTTCGATATTGACATATCGGCGTGGAAAGTAATCCCATACGAGCTTGCTATCGCTTGGAAAAAGCTCGGTTATAAGCTCAAATACCGCCGAGCTAATAAGTATGACTTCATCTCTCACAAACTATAAATGCGTATCCTCCATTACATAAACAGCCTAAAAGCAGGCAATTTACTATCCGATTATATCCTACAACTCACTTCCGAGCAAAAGGAATATGCAGAGGTTAAGATCTTAACAAGCACTGACGACTTTCAAAAAGTAGCCGAGAAAGAGAAGCCCGACATAATCCACATACACGCTTGTTGGGATTATCAAGCTGCTAAGCGGGCACAATGGGCAGTGCAGAAGGGCTATGCAGTCGTCCTTTCTACACACTGGGGACTGAACGAGCCTATACGTTCTAACGAACAGAGAATACGCAAGTTTCTGAAACAGATAACGTATCAGCAGAAGGTTGTACAACACGTAGATGCAATGCTTGTAACCAATGAGAAGGAACGCCAAATGATACTCCGTCTTGGTTGGCAGAAGCGTGTTGACGTTGTTCCAAACAGTCTTTTGAATAGCAATCTATCGGCTAATGAGATGGCACAGCAGACTCTCCTATATTATAATAAGGTGTTAGATACTCGTTACCAGTTAGCAATGTCCACCATGGAAAGCGATGCCGTACACAGCTTATTACACGTTGGATTAGCACAGGAAACCACTCATAACCTTCTGTCAAGCGACCAGCTCTTGAATGTAAGAAGCCTAAATCCAGCACAATGGAGGCGTATCTTGCTCTATGCCGATGATGAGGATATAAGAGAGATCATCGATGATGCGATTAGCAAACTACAGCTTAATGTACCCGACATAGATACCTCCACGATTCAACGTTTTGCCCTTATTCTTCCTAAAGAGAGCCAACCTCTTAACCAGAAGAAGATTACAGGAACTAAACCACTTACTCGGCAACGACTGAACGATAATACGAATCGTGACGAAACTATTGTTAGAACCATCGCAATTATGTTAGCTAATGCACATCAATTAGACGTGAAACGAACCCTATCCATGCGTCATTTGGCAGACTTATACACGATGATTAAATATAATGACTACGATGAAGACCGCCTCGCAGAGGTATTGCGTCACATGCGCCTCTACCGTTTCTCCCGTCGTATCATCCAACTATTAATAGATTACTTACACTTAGAAGAAGGCTTCACACCCTTTCCTCCACTTGCAGATAATGGGACAAAAGCCATCATAAAAAGAAACTTTAAACATAGATATTAATAGCGGTTATCACTCAAAAGAGCCTCATAACCACCATAACTAATAGAAAGGAGACATTCACATGACACTTAAACAGTATGATCTAAAGCAAGACGAGCGTTACTTACAACTGCTTTCTAAATCGTTCCCTACTATTGCAGACGCATCAACGGAGATAATCAACTTGGAGGCAATCGCACATCTCCCGAAGGGTACAGAGCACTTCCTTGCGGATATACATGGCGAGTATCAAGCCTTCCAACACGTACTGAAGAACGCATCAGGTAATATAAAGAGAAAGGTCAACGAGTTGTTCGGTGACACCCTAAGGAACGCCGAGAAACGAGAGCTCTGCACGCTTATCTATTATCCAGAACAGAAGTTAGAACTGGTCAAGCAGACCGAGAAGGACATCTCCGATTGGTACCATATTACGATCTATAGGCTCGTGGAGGTGTGTCGCGATGTATCGAGTAAGTACACTCGTTCTAAGGTTCGGAAAGCATTGCCAACGGACTTTTCTTATATCATCCAAGAGCTTCTTCACGAGCACTCGGACGATAAAGACAAGTCCGACTATGTAAGTGCTATCATCCACACGATTGTCACAACTGGTCGTGCTGACGACTTCATCATAGCCATCTGTGAGGTAATTCAACGCTTGGTCATCGATCAGTTGCACATCTTAGGGGATGTTTACGACCGTGGACCAGGTGCTCATATCGTCATGGATACGCTCAAACGCTACCACACATGGGACATTACTTGGGGTAACCATGACATCCTTTGGATGGGAGCATGCGCTGGTAACGATGCCTGTATATGCAATGTTATCCGTATTGCCTTACGATATGCAAACATGGCAACTATCGAAGATGGTTATGGAATTAACCTCATCCAGTTGGCCACCTTTGCGATGGACATCTATGGAGAAGACCCTTGTGTCGAGTTCAAACCAAAGGTTTCTAAGGACAATCCACTCGATGAACGAAACATGACCTTGATGGCTCAAATGCACAAAGCCATCAGCGTTCTCCAGTTTAAACTGGAGTCTCAACTGATCAAGAAGCATCCACTTTGGAAGATGAATGATCGATGTCTTCTTGATGTGATAGACTATAAGAAGGGTACTATCATCGTTGATGGCAATGAATATAAGATGCGTTCTTGCAATTTCCCAACCATCGATCCGAAACATCCCGACCAGTTGACAGAGGCAGAGCAAGCCCTCATTGAACGTCTTCACCATTCATTTACTGGCAGTGAGAAGCTACGTTCGCACATTCGCTCCCTACTGCGTCATGGGTGCATGTACAATATCGTTAACCACAATCTTCTCTATCATGCTTCAATCCCATTGACGGCTGATGGGAAGCTAAAAGAGGTTGAAATCGCTCCCGGAGAGAAGTTAAAAGGAAAGGAACTGCTCTATCAGATCGGTATGAAGATACGTACTGCTTTCCAACAGAATAATGAATTGCAGACCGAGACCGAGCGACAAGATGCAATCGACTACTTCCTTTACTTGTGGTGTGGACCTGATAGTCCGCTCTTCGATAAGTCAAAGATGGCAACCTTCGAACGCTACTTCTTAACCGAAAAAGAGACTCATCACGAGGAGAAGGGATATTACTTCAGCATGCGTGATAATGAGCAGATTGCGGACATGATAATGGACGAGTTCGACGTACCCAAGCCTAACCGCCATATCATCAATGGGCATGTTCCGGTACACGTAGTGAAGGGTGAGAACCCAATCAAGGCTAACGGTAAGTTGATGGTGATTGATGGTGGATTCTCACAAGCCTATCATAAGGAGACTGGTATTGCTGGTTACACTCTCGTCTATCACTCTCGTGGCTTCCAACTTGTACAACACGAGCCATTCACCTCAACGGAGGATGCCATTAAGCGAGGTACAGACATCGTTTCTACCATACAAATTGTAGAGATGAATCAACACCGTCTTCGTGTGCAAGATACGGATAAAGGAACAGAACTAAAGCTACAGATTGAAGCGCTCAAAGAGCTTCTTTACGCTTATCGTTCGGGCTTCTTAACAGAACAGGAACGTAAGAATCCACCAAAAGTGTAGCCCTTGTTTAATTCAAAATTATGATTAGTTCGAGTTGACGAGTTGATAGTTGACAAGTAAACGAGTTGTTTGTTCTGTGCAATAGAACACCACAATGTAGGGACAGACGCCCTCGTCTGTCCGCCAAAAGAAGCCTCACTTTCAGCCTCTCTCCCAACAGAAAGGTGAGTGGAAACTTCTATCAACAAACAAAGAGGGCGTTTCTTCACATCGAAGAGACGCCCTCTTCATTGCAAGGAAACGCCCTCTTCAAATTGAGAAGGGCGTTCCTTTAATTAATGATAATACTAACCTGTAGGGACAGACGCCCTCGTCTGTCCGCCCATTTACCCCTATGTGTCATCCCGTCAGGCAACATCTTCTCCTTTTGAGGGGCTTGGAGAGGCTTTCGCTGGTTGTGTTCTGGCGGACAGACGAGGGCGTCTGTCCCTACAGATTCCCTATTTTTCAAATAGAGCTAATAACTTGTTTACTCGTCAACTCCCAACTCGTCAACTCTACCTAATCACAATTTTGAATTGTGAATTATGAATTTTGAATTACACTTGGGCGTCTGCTTCTGTGGATTCCCATGTTCCGTAAGGAACTCTGTGTCGCCTCCAGGCTTCGTGCCATCTGTGTATTCCGTGTTAAAAATGTCCCAGCAAAGAATTTATTGATGCTTTTCAACAACAGAACTAATCATAATTTTGAATTATGAACTTTGAATTTTGAATTAAAGAAAAGCCCAAACTGGTGGATATAAAGATAGAAATAAGTATCTTTGTAGGCAAAGTTTAGAATAATGACGACAAACGATAACTATACTAAACGGGGGCATGTACTGATGACATGGCTCTGTTCATTGTTCCTAATTGCCGTTACTGGTTGTGAAGAAGCAACCACTACACGCTCATTATCAGAGCAAGAATACCATTACGATGGCTCTCTCTCAATGCTATCAGTTGACCGCGACGGCTACTGGATAGGGGCTGAGACGGGAATAGTGTGGCATGTGAAAGGACAGGACAAGACGTGTTATTACACTGGCTTAGACCGTATATACGATATTGAACGCAATCTTCAAAACACTAACCAGATATGGATTGCAGCTCGAAATGCGGGTTTGCAACTATGGAACATAGCCCAAGATTCGTTGGTCCATCAGGCAACCTTCACTCTTCCGAACAAGGGAGACGAATATTCACCATACGATATTGAGCAAGTAAAAGGCACTATCTACCTCGCAACCTCGCAAGGGCTCTACTCTACCACCGCATCAAACGCAACAAAGGAGTTGACTCCCATCTATCCAAAAAGTAGTAAGAAGACGGAACAAGGGGTAACGCCTTTCGTCGTAAATAATCTGTCGCACGCCGGAGGCAGGTGGCTTTTTGCGGCAACGCAAGCTGGAATTGCAGCCTTAGACCTATATAATAATAAGGTGAAAGTGCGCCATCAAGGTGAATATATACGCCATCTTGAGGTGTACGATAATCGCCTTTATGCGCTTGCGAATGGTAAACTCTTGGTTGAAAGGCTTGATGGTCAGCATGAGGAGCAACACGCTATACCGCAAGCAGTGCTTTCTTTCTATAAAGTAGGACGCATCTATTACTTCATCACATCGTCAAGTGTTCTGCTTTCCGACGATCTCAAGCGGTTTATTAGTGCCCCACTCCACCACGAAATACCCACAAATGCGCACGAAATGGCAATCCCCAATGATGGTAAAGGGTTTTCCGTGCTCTTAGGAAAGAGTGAGGTATGGCGCATTCCACATCATCTTGGCATCTTCACAGCCAATGCCTCTATCGCAGCAGCATGTAAGACGGGCGACAAACGCCTGTATCTTAATGATAAACGGGAGCTCTTCCGCCAACAAGGGAACGAGAAAGAGGCTACGAAGATATACGACTTTAAGGAGGGCGAGCAGCCTATGGAAATGCAAGCCTTTGGTGATGATGTCTATTACCGCAATGTGAGTAACCAGCTATGTAGGCTTACGGCAGATAAAAACTATCTCCTCAACCAAGTCTTCGCACGCCCGAAAGTGTTAATGCAAACCAAGACGCACATCACAGCTATGGCACTGCAACCAACAAAGAGAAAGGTTTTGTTGGGTGTACAAGACTATCTGCTCGCTATTGATATGGAAACGGGTAAGGTCGACACAGTAAAGTCGATGAATGGAAAATACATCACTTCTTTTTATCAACCATCGCCAGCTGGCGACAAAATATACATCACTACCTTGAATCATGGCGTCTTTGTGGGCAACGGCGAAGCGTTTAGTCCCATCAAGAACACCACGAATAAGAGTTTTATCAATGGCATAATCACGTGTAGCAAACGCCCGAATCGCATCACACTCCTTACTAATCACCAACTGGAAATACTGGGTTCTGACTCGCTCCAAACGGATGGTTGTACCCGAATGTACTGCATCAATGACAGCATCCTTTATACCATCTCCGAGGCAGGAATACATAAGTATGCCATCAGACAAGGGCAGAAACTGGTGGACTGTGGTACGTTCTACAACGATATACACTTCAATGCGCAGGCTGGATTCGTACAGGGTCAGTCGTTATATATAGGTTCTGACCTCGGCGTGATGGCTCTTCAAGTAGGGAAAGAGACGTCTGCACAATGGGTTACTTTCAATGATAAGGTGCCCAATCCACGCTTGGTTCTGCTCGTTCTGTTGGCTGTACTCGTCGTTATTGGTATGATTATCTTCGTTTATATCAAGCAGAAACGAGCGGAGAAAATGCAACTTCAATTGGGGAAAGACGACCTTCATCGCCGCCTGTCTACCCTTAACTCCATCCGAAACAGATTATCAGATGGGGAGCAGAAGGACATTGACAGCATCTATCAAGAGATTGAGCAGATAGGGAATGATACGCAAGACTTGAAGGCAGCCAGTCGACAGTTTTCATCGGTATCAGCACGCATCTCACGCATTAATCAGGACACGGCACTGTACATGATGAAGTACTTGAACGATCAAATCAAGCGTATTCAAGTGGTGAATATATATGAAAGTAATATCCTTCTAAAGGCTTCCGAGGAGGCAAGACTATCTAACGATATTGAGATAATCATACGACAGTGTGAGAGGAACGAAACGTGGCTTAGAGAGATAGAAGACCTGGAGGAACAACTGCACGGACTACGTAGGTCGACTGAAGGAACACTTATTCTTAAAGGCTTGAACGATGGTATGAAGGAGGAAATAAGCCGTATCTCCGAGCGATACCAACAGGTTCCTATTGCTGAAGTCCACGATGATTTCGCAGCAATCAAAGCGCAGTATGAACGCATCTTCAGTGCTGAAGGACTATTTATTATCCAACAGTATATTGACCAGAACATTGCTTACTTGGAGCGAGAAGAGGACTATCAGCATGTGACAAAGGCTCTGATAACAGAACTGAAGACTATCAAGGACGAGCTGACGGAACGTGACAGAATAGAAGTGTTACGCACATTGCAGATCATAGACTATCGCATTGCACAGGTGAAACAGCTGAAGGCTCTGCAACGACTCATGCAACACTACATTACAGTACATGACAACATTGTGCATGAGAATGAGTCAAGACGAATGAAGAAGTTCGACTCGAAGCTCTTTGCCGATATAGACTCTGCAACGCGAGACATCACTGATCGCATTAAAGCACTATCTTCTTTCTTCTTCGATAGTATGATGAAGACAGATGAAAGCATGTGTGGAGATCTCTTCCACTTCACCTCTGCTAACAGTCAGCAAGTACGTGTGCTCATTCTCTTACTCGCAATTCCTAAGGTGAAGCGAACGCTCCTGCCGGGTATGTTAGGTATATATGGTAACCTCAACCCAGTTGTTAGTAGACTTTATCACAGCAAGATTGGGGACAACAGAAAGGCATTAATTGACTATTGCAAAGCACATCCTTCAAGTATAGTACACTATATTTTGAAGTTGTCCGAATAGATTAACAGCTTATAAAACAAGAGCTTATAATAGTTGCATTGACTTATTTTATGGAAATAAGACAATGCAACTTCTTTTATAACATCTTTCCACCTACCTTTGCAAAAACAATATAATTCAATCTTATTAATGAACCTTTTAAATTAAAAACCAAATGACAAAGAAAGCTCTCATAGTTGGTTTCGTTGCAATGTTATCGTTGTCAACGTTCGCACAGACTGCATCAACTAAGATTAAAGATGCACGTACTAAACCCGACCTCTACTTCCTTCAGGACGGTCAACAGGCTAGTTCACTCGACTTGCTGCCTGCTCCTCCACAGCCAGGAAGCATTCAGTTCTTATATGACCAGGCTCAATACCAATGGGGAAAGATGCAACGTGACACGCCAAGAGGCGATCAGGCAGCTGCAGATGCACGTGTTGGCGGTGACGGAGTGCCTAATGCCTTCTCTGATGCATTCGGTATTAAGATAAGCAAGGAGACTACTCCTGAGATTTACAAACTCGTTCTGAATATGCGTGAAGACGCTGGTGACTTAGCCACTCGCGGTGCTAAAAACCACTACATGCGCGTTCGTCCGTTTGCATTCTACAAGGAGATGACCTGCAACCCAGAGCAGCAACAGGAGCTATCCACCAATGGTTCTTATCCTTCTGGTCACACCGCTATTGGTTGGGCAACGGCACTTGTATTGGCAGAAATCAATGTTGACCGACAGAATGAGATATTAGAACGTGGCTACCAGATGGGACAGAGCCGTGTTATCTGTGGTTACCACTGGCAGAGCGACGTGGATGCTGCACGCATAATCAGCGCAGCCATCGTGGCACGTTTGCATGCCGACCCTGCTTTCCAAGCACAGTTAGCAAAGGCAAAGAAGGAGTTTGCGAAGCTACAAAAGGATGGAAAGGTAGCTAAGAGTACCTTCAAAGCAGCCAACTAAACCGAGGATAACAACAACACAAACAACCTAATAATATCAAAGACAATGAAGAGAATAATTCTTATTGCAGCCTGTGGACTAATGGTCTGCACACACACTTTCGCTCAAGAAGACGCGCCAAAGTTAGTCATAAAGCCATCCGGTCGTATCTTGATGGACGCTGGAGTCATGCACTCATCAGACCCCACTGTTGATGACAAGTTGAACGATGGAGTCGCAATCCCTGATGTTCGCGCTGGCTTAAGTGCTACTTATGGCAAGTGGAAAGCTAAGGTTGACGTTGGTTATGCACGACAGTCTGTATCCTTAAAGGACATCAACATTGATTATAACTTCGATAAGGAGAACCTGGTGCGCATGGGTTACTTCGTACATCAATACGGTCTCCAGAGTGGCACCTCATCAAGTTTCAAGATCTCAATGGAGGAGCCTTTGGCTAATCAGGCATTCTTCAATAGTCGTTTGCTTGGTGCTATGTTCCTCCATGCAGGTGAGAAGTTCCACGCCACAGCATCTCTCTTTGCAGAAAACGATGCGATGAAGATGTCGACAGATAAGCTCGGTAATGAGGCGTGGGGAGCTATGACTCGTTTGGTGTGGCGCCCCCTCACTGAGCGTGGCAAGATCTTCCACATTGGTATCAGTGGTGCTTATGAGTCGCCAAGATATAGTAAGAACCCAGCAAACAGCCATAGTTCTTACACCTTGAGAGCCCCATTCCCAACGCGTATAGCCAATGTCAGCGCACAAGAAGCTACTATTACGAACGCAAAGGCATTATGGAAGTTCTCTCCAGAACTGAATGTTGCATGCGGTAACTTAGGCTTTGAAGCACAATACTTCTACGTTGGTATCAAGCGTAAAAACGCCCTACCCAACTACAGCGCATGGGGTGCTTACGGCAATGTTCGCTACTTGCTCAATGGTCAAGGATATACTTACACCAGAACAGATGCAGGTATCGCAACACCTGATCCAGGCTCTTTGGAACTCGTTGCTGCATATAACTATTCAACGTTAAGTGATAAGGATGCAGGCATACATGGCGGTAAGGTGAGTGATTGGTCATTAACCTTCAACTACTATCTAAACAAATATATGATCTGGCGTGTACGTGGTTCTATCACCCGTGCGACCGATAATGCAGCCTTCAACAACAATACGTTCTCCATCCTTGAGACACGTTTGCAGATTAAGTTCTAAGGCTTGATATATTCTTTGAGCCAATCGTTTACAACTTATAGGGACGCTATCGGACTTTAAAGGAAAGAGTAAAAAGGGGCTAGACGACCGAACACGTCTGCCCCTTTTACGCTAAACGTAGTCCACACGCAACCCTTAACCTAAAAACAAATAACAATGAAAAAGATTAGTTTTATCCTTATGCTCGTGGCGTTGACAATCCTTTGTCCGTCACTGACCTTCGCACAGCTCCAACGCTCCGAGGCGTTTAAAGCTAAATACAAACTAAAGGAGTTGGTCATTCTCTCACGTCACAACATCCGCTCTCCAATATCTGCCAACGGCTCAACATTGGGCAAGATGACCCCTCATCAGTGGACAAACTGGTCGGCTGCGGGTAGCGAACTGACCTTGCGTGGAGGTGTGTTAGAGACCGAGATGGGGCAGTTCTTCCGCAAATGGACAGTCAATGAGGGCTTGTTCAAGGATAACTATGTGCCTAACATAGACGAGGTGAACCTCTATGCAAACTCTATGCAGCGATGTATTGCGACGGCTCAATACTTCTCAAGTGGCTTTATGCCTGTTGCAAACTTGCGCATAAACCATCGCTATGTACCCTCTAAAATGGATCCAATCTTCTTCCCTCGCATTACAAAGAACAGTGAGGCGTTCCGCACGGAGGCTATGAAGCAAATCAATGAGATGGGCGGTAAGGATGGGCTCGTTGGTATCAACAAGGGCTTGAAGGATTCTTATGCGATTATCTCAAAGGTACTCGATATGAAAGAAAGCGATGCTTATAAGAAAGGCGAGATAAAGGACTTCGTTGATAACGACACCAAGATTATCTTCGAACTCAACCAAGAACCAAGCATGAAAGGCTCATTAAAGACTGCCAACTCAGCCTCTGACGCTTTCATCCTGCAGTATTATGAGGAGCCAGATGCCGTGAAAGCAGCCTTTGGTCATAAGCTATCTCTTGACGAATGGACGAAGATTGCGAAGATAAAAGACGTATATGGCGACGTGCTTTTCACCGCTCCTATCGTGGCAGTGAACGTAGCACATCCATTGCTGCAATACATGTATGACGAGTTGAATACAGACTCTCGTAAGTTCACCTTCCTATGTGGGCACGACTCAAACATAGCAAGCGTTGATGCTGCATTAGGCGTAGAAGAGTATTCACTCCCTAACTCCATAGAGAAGAAGACACCTATCGGCTCTAAGCTAGTATTCGAGAAGTGGGTGGATAACGCAGGTAAGACTTACGTTGCCGTAAACCTTGTTTACCAGAGTACGGATCAGTTGAAACAGATGTCCCTACTCGACCTTCAGCATGCGCCACAAGTATATTCCCTGAAGTTGAAAGGGCTCACGCAGAATGCAGATGGCTTATACTCATTTGAGGATGTAAACAATCGCTTCATGCAAGCCCTCCGTGCTTATGATGAGATAAAATAAGGTGTAAGGCTATTGCACACTCGTAGTATCTAATTCACGAAATAGGTACACACGAAAGGGAAATGACGTCATATCGTTCTGATATGGCGTCATATTCTTAATAACCTCCCACCACACACGCTCGCTCCCTTCGTACACCTACGCCTTATAAAGCCGTAATAATAAACTTTATCGGCAATTGTTTGGGAGATTAACAAATAAGTTTTACTTTTGTCGGTGCGTGTAGATAAGGATGCAAGGCGGCAGAGATTCACGAACATATCATCTATCACATACACCTAAAGACCAAGTAAACAGACACTATAAAACAAATTATGAATAAGAAAGAATACGTGCGTTCATGGGCTGAAAGCTACAAGAACGACTTGACAAACAACATCATGCCATTCTGGTTGGAACATGGTTGGGATAAAGAGAATGGCGGTATTTATACATGTCTTAACCGTGATGGTTCGTTGATGGATACCACTAAGTCGGTGTGGTTCCAAGGGCGATGGGCATTCATCTGCGCCTTTGCCTATAACAATGTAGAGAAGAATCAAGAGTGGTTAGAGGCGTCGAAATCGGCTATCGACTTCATTGAGAAGTATTGTTTCGACCAAGATGGTCACATGTACTTCGAGGTTTCTGCCACTGGTCAACCTATACGCAAACGCCGTTACGTATTCTCTGAGACCTTCGCAGCTATAGCCTTTGCAGAATACTCAAAGGCAACGGGCGACCGCCATTATGCCGAACGTGCATTGCAAGTATTCCATGACGCACAACGCTTTCTGGCTACTCCAGGATTCCTCCCAGCCAAGTATGAAAAGGGTGTGGAGGCGCAGAGTCATTCGATTATCATGATTCTCATTAACGTTGGCTCACGCCTTCGCGAAGTAATTGACGACCCTACTCTCACCGAGCAGATAGATAAGTCAATCGCACTATTGCGCCAGTACTTCATGCACCCAGAGTTTAAGGCACTCCTTGAGACCGTTGGCATGAATGGAGAGTTTATAGATACTAATGCTGGGCGAATCATCAATCCAGGTCATTGCATTGAGACGGCATGGTTCATCATGGAGGAGGCTAAGCTGCGCAAGTGGGACAAGTCACTCCTTGACACAGCCCTGACCATATTCGACTGGTCGTGGGATTGGGGCTGGGATAAGCTCTATGGTGGTATTATCAACTTCCGTGATTGCCGCAACTTACCTGCACAGGACTATTCACAAGACATGAAGTTCTGGTGGCCGCAATGCGAGACAATCATTGCCTCGCTCTATGCTTACCTCGGTACGGGTGATGAAGAGTACCTCTATCGGCACCAGCGAATCAGTGAGTGGACATACGCTCACTTCCCAGATAAGGATTACCCAGAATGGTACGGATACCTGCATCGTGATGGTACGGTAGCCCAACCAGCCAAAGGAAATATATTTAAAGGGCCGTTCCATATCCCTCGTATGATGATTAAGGGCTATATGCTCTGTCAGGAGATCTTACAGAAGATGGAGGAATAAAGCCCCTATCACTCCGCTTAAAGCATAAGCAGGGAAAGCGAGATGCGCACGTATTGCATTTCGTTTTCCCTGCTTTTCTTTTGCTTACCTGCGTGTCTTGCATTACTTTCCTACGTGTTCTGCATTGTTTTGATGCGTGTTTTGCATTGCTTTGATACGTATATTATTTAATTATCTAAGCGTGATAACTAATTATCTAAGCGTGATAATTAATTATCTAAGTCTGATAATACTTTATCACACTTAGATAATATAAAAATATACGTGTTCCGTGAATACGGAAAGCGCACAAAATGAAAACAGATAACGTATAATCAAACGAAAAAGAGGGTATGTGCCTGTTGATACATACCCTCTTCACCTTATTATATATGTATTTACTCGAAACTACTAAGATATTTTATCGCCTCTTGCATATCGGATGCAAAGGTGCTATGGGTCAGCAAGAACCCTTCCCTACCGGCTGCTAGTTTGTCATAGAGTTCCTTATTCATCGAGTCAACATACGAACTAATGGCATACTCTATATCGTCCTTTTGCCGTTCACTATGCGAGAATGCGTACACCTGATACTTCTGATGAAAGAAGCAATAAGCCGCATCTATACTGTCTTTTGTTATCATATTACATTACTTTTTACCTATCTATTCATACGCTGTAGAATGCTCATTAACACGCTCAAGCATACATTGAAAAGAATTTCCAAAGCGGTGCGACCATCAGTGCTTGTATGAATTTCCCTTGCACAAGCATATCCTTAACTTCCACTTTCGTGCGTAGGAAAACCTCTATATCTTCGGTCTCATCCAAATGTTGCTGGCTTGTCTTCTTCACCCCACGGGCATAGAAACAGTGGCAGAGATTATCCATCACGCCAGGGTTAGGGGCGATAGTCATGATTTCTTGCCACTCGCCACCAGTGTAACCTGTCTCTTCCTCCAGTTCACGTTGTGCAGCGTGCAAGGGTTCCTCACCCGCTTCAATCACACCAGCACAAATCTCGGTTGAGACAACCCCCAGCCCATGACGGTACTGACGTTCTAATATAATGTCGCCCTCTTCGGTCTCTGCAATGACATTGATCCACGATGGATAAGAGAGTACATAATATTCATCATAAATCTTGCCATTCGGGAGTTCCACCGTATCGCAACGCGCCTTCAACCAAGGGCGATTGATGAGTTGCTTTGAAGAAAGCGTATGCCATACCATTTCTTTATCATTCCGTGCCATACTATCATTCATTTAATTGATTGTCATTCGTTATACATCAACAAAGGTAAAGGATTACACTTGAATGAGCAAATATATATTCGCAAAGTAATAAGCACATAACACCTATTACATGCAATATATACCCCTCGAACGAAAACATTTCGTGTTTATTGACAACTTACTCATCTTTTATACCTATCTTTGTACACGGGCAAACAAAAAGGATACAATCCTATCAATCACAGAATACTAACCCCATCACCTGTCGTGAAGCTAATTAATTATGGAGGAATACAACTATGAAAAGAAAACGTAAGATGCACAATGAACGTGAGTTTGAGCTTGATAATATCTATCAAGATGATGAACGTCAGCTTGACATTCTAGATGATCTGCCTTTTGAAAGGCTCAATAGATAAAAAGGATAGGCTGTATTAAAAGACTGAACATGGATACCTAATACTGGGGCAATAGCTCTTGTCGATAAGATACAGCCTCCTTCCTAACTCACTGACCACAATTATATATTGCAGGAACAGAGCTTAACTCTCTTCCACCCGTCAATGATAAGTCGCAGAACTTGTCATTAATATTACTATTGGCACGCCGAAAACACAAAGCAATATTAATCAACTAATTATTGTTAACAAACTAACATTTATCATAAGAAGCTGTCACGTATAATACAGAAAATTACTAACTTTGCAACCGATTATGCCGTATTGGGCTCAGAACAAGTGCTGGATAGATGCTCAGCCGCCCATCGGTACAAACCCGTTTTACAATATAAACATGTACGCAATTGTAGAAATTAACGGTCAACAGTTTAAGGCAGAGGAGGGCAAGAAGCTCTTCGTAAACCACATCAAAGATGCGGAAGAAGGTAAAGCTGTTGAGTTTGACAAGGTCCTGTTAGTAGATAACAACGGATCTATCACAGTAGGTGCACCAACTGTAGAAGGTGCAAAGGTAGTAGCTGAGGTTGTAGCTCCTCTAGTAAAGGGCGACAAGGTTATCGTCTTCAAGATGAAGCGTCGCAAGGACTACAGAAAGAAGAATGGTCATCGTACTCACTTCACTCAGGTAGAAATTAAATCAATTAACGCTTAAAAAGGAGGACTTAAGAATGGCACATAAAAAAGGTGTAGGTAGTTCTAAGAACGGTCGCGAATCAGCTTCAAAGCGTTTAGGTGTTAAGATCTGGGGTGGTCAGAAAATCATAGCTGGTAACATCATTGTGCGCCAGCGTGGTAACAAGCACTACCCAGGTGAGAATGTTGCACAGGGTAAGGACGACACATTGTATGCTCTTGCAGACGGTGTTGTTTACTTCCACAAGGGCAAGTACAATAAGAGTACAGTATCTGTTCTTTCAGAGGAAGTTTACGCTGCAAAGACTGTAAAGCCTGAAGCTTAAGCGAGAAACAAAACAACTATTCCAAACAAACAACATAATCCCAGCTCCATTAGGAGACTGGGATTTATGCGTTCAGGGGGGTAGACAAGCTTACAAGTAGATGGGTAGACGAGTTAAATGGTAGATGGGGTGGCTGGTTAAAAGTGATTACTTTTGTTTTCTCTACAAAACTTCAATAACATGAGCAAAATACACCTTTTAGCGGACAGCCGCCCAAAGGTGAGCAGAAGACGTGGGAAAAGATTCTGTATATAATGGATTCAACTACGATTACCCTTTTTGATAACACCCTCAAGGGTGCAGGTAGACATCCTAAAAGTGGTAAGAAGAAAGGTGGTATGAAGGTTCATACGGTGATGAAGTATCATGTTGGTGTTCCCACGGTCGTACAGCTGACCTCTGCCACTACGCATGATCAGTATCTGCTTAAGGAAGTGCATCTTCTTAAGGATGAAACCCTTACAATGGACAGAGCATACGTTGATTATGCACACTTTCAGCGACTTGAAGAGGAGGGCGTAGGCTATGTTACCAAGATGAAGAAGAACCTCACCTATAGGGAGCTGTCCTCCGTAACCTATGTAAGCCCTGACGGACTGGTTACACATACAGACAAGAAGATCGTCTTTGAGAAGGGGGAGATAAGACATGAGGCAAGACGAGTGGAACTATGGGGTAATAACTCACATAAGTCTGTTGTCGTGCTGACCAGTAACTTTGAACTTGATGTAAAAAGACCTTGAGGAGATCTACAAGCGCAGATGGGATATTGAGTCACTTTATAAGCAACTCAAACTATACTTTCTGCTGCATTTCTTCTATGATAACAGTGTAAATGCCATACAGATACAAACATGGGGGTACGAAGTAGATAAGTAGATATTGAAAATTAGTTTATATCATACTTTTTGCGGACATATAAAAGAAGTACAACTATCGGAAAGATTAAAATTATAGAACTGACAGACAAAGAGCGTCTTCAGTTGGAGGAGGGCTTCCGTCGTGGGAAGAGTCATTCCTTCCGTATGCGTTGTCGTGCCATACTGTTGAAATCCAATGGTCTAACATCAAAAGACGTCGGTATTCAAACAGAAATGACAGACATATCTGTGAACTCATGGGTGAAACGGGTCGAGTGTGAAGGTGTCAAGGGCTGGATACACGTCTCGGGCGAGGTCGGAAACCGATATAATAGACAGTTCTGACGAGGAATTGGTACGCAGGACCATCGAGAATGACAGGCAGAGCATGAAGAAAGCGAAAGAAGCCTGGCAGCAGGCTTCCGGCAAGAAAGCGAGCGGAAAGTACCTTCCGGGCTTTTTTATCCGCATTGGTGCAAGATATAGACGTATAAGGAAACGTTCCAAGGGGAGCCCCTCGCCGCAGCTCTATGCTTACAATAGAGAGAAGCTGCAGGAACTCGTACAACAGGAAAAGGACGGTCTTATAGACCTTTACTATGGTGATGAGAGTCATATCTGTATGGATGGA
>NZ_KB898341.1 GCF_000377625.1 Prevotella veroralis DSM 19559 = JCM 6290
TCGGGGAGATTAGACCGTAATCACTCCGTTCTCATCGGTCAGCGTTCGGAAATTAAGCAAGATTGAAAACAAAGAAAAGAGGACTTTTATATGAACAGATATGATAGCAGAACTGCCAAATGGCAGCAACGAGGTAAAGAAGAAGCGAGGATGAACAAGACGGAGTTCATCAAGGTAAGATGCACCTTAGAGGAAAAGCAGCGCATCAAGTCAAAGGCGGAAAGCACAAGACGGAAGTTCTCAGACTACTGCCGTGAAATACTCCTTAATGGAGAAGTGGTTGCCATTCCTAAGATGACGGACAATGAGAGAGAAGCCATTGCCATTCTCCAGCATACGGGCAGGTTCTATGGGCAGATTTCCAACCTTATTAAAGTCAAGGATGAGAGATGGGTACATATCACACAGAACCTTTCGCTATGTGCCAAAGAAGCATTTAAGCGATTTTACGACCCGCATTTTCGTGTGGACGACGAAATATATAAGGTCTTAAATATGTCAAGAGATGATAGGAAAATGTAAGGCGATAGCGCACGGCAGCACGGCTTTAGACTATATCTTCAGAGAGGGCAAGCTTGGCTATCGATTTGCCTTCCACAATCTTTGCAGCCGGGAGCCAAAGGCTATCTATGAGGAAATGAAAGTGGTCAGCGATTACAACAGTCGTTGCAGGAACAAGTTTCTCCGTATCGAAATAGGCATCGCACCGCAGGACGAGAAAAAGCTGTCAGTGTCCGAACTCATGTGGATAACCCATTTATTTGCCAAGCAAATGGGACTTGACAACCACCAATGGGTGGCGGTAACGCACAAGGATACCGACAACAGACACATTCACATCATTGCCAACCGCATCAGTTTGTACGGAGAGGTCTATGATACTACTTTTGTGAGCAATAGGGCAGCAAGGGTGGCGGAAGAAATCAGCAGGGAGAAACACTTGACTATCGCAAAGGAGGTCAAGGCGAAAAAGCAGCATCAGGAGCCAAAAGCCAGTCCAATAAGAGAGCAGACAAAACAGCAAGTACAACAAATCTGCTATGCCCTGCTTGACAAGTACAAAGGTATGGGTATTACTGGGCATTCCATGTTCCTTTACGAGTTGAACAAGAACGGCATCGCGATAGAGCGCATGAAGAACAAGCAGGGCAAGGTCTATGGCTTGAAGTTCTCATACACAGGACAATCATTCAAGGCATCCGAAATCGGCAGGGAGTTTGGCTACCGTTCCTTGCAGAAGAACTTTGAATCGACCAACAAAGAAGAATCAAAGATATTACGTCAAACAGTACAAGAGCCAACTGAAAAGAACGAACAACCTAATGCAGATTATCAACTTGTACCCAAAAGCCGTTCCACTGTCTCACGAGACTATGCCACCCCACAAGTGCAGAACTCCATTGGTGCGGTGGCAGACACCATCGTTAGCGCAGCCGATGAAGCGGTGGAAGGGTTAGGCGATTTGATTACACCAAGTACACAAGGCAATGACTTAACCGAAGCTGCATGGCAGCGCAAACTCAGATACCAAGCTAACAGAAAGAAGAAACGTGGAAGGGGATTATAACTCACGCCTGAACAAAATGCAGAAAGAAGAATATCTCATTAAAAATGCTTGTTATTCGGTAACAAAGTATTATCTTTGCAGACGGAATAACAAGCGTTCTTTGTTAGGCAGAAAACAGCGAAGCCAAGTAGCTCGCTCGTTTCTAAATCGTTACCTATTTAGTTTTACCAACAAGGTAACTTCTTTATTCTCAATAAGTTGTATTTTAAGAATTATCTTGCTGTTCAATATACGCCCTTTTGATAACATGAATGTAATGTGTTGAATTTCAAAATATTGCAGTGTACAATAAAGAAACTAAAAAGTGAAAAGTTTCGGGAGTCTAAATTTATGGATCATTCACACTATAAAGGATACTTCAATCAGTTTGTTGAGAAAGGAAGTAGTGGTAATCCTGCTTGATTCTTGACCGTTCCCAACTGGAAATTATGGTAACAGTAACGCACATTAACGGGTTTTGTAATGCCAAGTGATGTCAGTACAAACTTACCATTATGGAGGTATTGTGCTTGGGCAGGATGGTAAACCCCATCGTTACCAGCTATCTCAAACCCTTCATACGAAGTTGCTGCAGCTATTCCGTTGTAAGTATCTTTGAGATATACATAGCAGCTGTCTTGATGTATTTCCACTCTGTCAAGGCTTGGACAACGATAGTAGATGTTCTCAAATCCGTAATCACGTGCAGCTGCAGTCATAGCAAGACGTTCACCAATCTGTCGTTTCTGGCAGGGGTGTATCTGGTCAGCTTCACTTGGATAAACCAAGTCGTTTGTCCCTATAAGCACCGTGTTGCTGACGTTCTGTGCAACACGTTGTTGCTGCATACGGAGCAAAGCGGCTTCAGTACCATGAATATTACCAAAGCTATATGGCGTTATCTCGACAAAGTAAAATGGAAGATTAGACGATCGGAATCCCTTGCGCCATTGACTGATGAGCTGTGTTAGTCGTTCGCCATAAACCTCTGTCATGTGACCAACGTTGCTTGATCCTTGGAAAAAGAGGATGCCTCGCACGGTGAAATTTAGAATGGGATGGAAGGTTCCATTGCCCCATAACAAAGGGCGTAACCACGCTGTAGGGTACTGTCTTACGATGTCAGCGGAATCAGTAGGCTCATTGGTATGCTGTTTGAGATAATCCTTTTCAAGCCAGCTCTCTACTCTTGTTCCCCCTTTATTGGCAAGAATAAGTCCGATGGGCATATCAATCATTTTATGCAAGCGGCAGGCAAAGAAATAACCTATAGCACTGCACTCATTGGCTGTATTTGGATTGACTATTTCCCAATGGCATTCTGCATCATCTTGAGGCGTTGTGCGCATTGTAGCAGGGATTTTCGTATAACGTATTCCCTGAATGTTTCCTGCTTCGGCAATTGCTTCTTGATAGCCTTCTATAGGGCAGTCATTGAAGCCTTTCAGTGGCATCTCCATATTGCTCTGTCCTCCACAAACCCATACTTCACCAGAGAGGATATTATGAAGTGTTATAGAGTTTCCCTCACTAAAAGTAATACTCAAGGGTGTATAACCACCTTTTGGAGTTCGCACACGAAGATTCCATCGTCCATTTTTGTCGGCTTTCACGACCTGCTTATTGCCCCATGATGGCTTAATACTCACACATGCTTGTGGAGTAGCCCACCCCCATAACTGTACGTCGGTTTGCTGTTGCAATACCATATTGTCACAAAGAATATGTGGCAATCGAACCTTGGCAGTAGCCGAGAAGCTTACCATTAACATAAGCAGAGAAATGAAAATACTCTTTTGCCTTATCATCCTTAATTCGTATTTTTATTGTTAAAGAGTTAGGGAGAAGCTAACAAGATTTACCTCGTTAGAATCTCCCCAAACTATTATAGCTATTAGTTACGTGTTATAACATCTTCAGAGTTCATGGCAGCCTTCCACCAATCATCAGTAGCATGTGTGCCTCCATACCATGGCATGAACCAACTCCACTGTGCATCACCCTTCCATTGTGCAGGAATATCGGTCACTGTGCCACACTCCGTGAGCGAAATCATCTTCGTAGGATAACGGTAGGCGAGGGAGTTGAAGCGTTCAGCCATTTGTTCGGCAGAGACGGCAACGCCATCCTTCCCATATACATCAGAGCCAATGATATCAACATATTCATCGCCTGGATACCATGCTGCATCATTCCCTTCGGATGTCCATACCCAAATAAGGTTATTGATACCTTTCTGCTTAAAGAAGTCATACATGGTACGCCAGAGTTTCACATAGGATACTGCAGAACCATTACCCCACCAAAACCATTTACCTGCTGCCTCATGAAGAGGACGCCAGAGAACTGGAATATTAGCTTGCTGCAATTGCTGGAGATAAGGTACAATCTTCTCTAAATCTGATTTCATAAAACGATTTGCCCACGTTCCTTCAGTTACAGCATCATCAAGAGTGAAGTCATTCTTTGCTGCATAGAAGTCATATTTCACTGTTCCTGCAGCCTCAACAGTAATGCCTGTGACCGTATAGTCGTGACCACCTATGATAAAGCCGTTGGCACGCATCTCGTTAAGGGTAGTTTGGTCGAGTGTCATTGAGTAGCTATTGCCACTGATATCGAAGTAATCCCAATTCTTCCCGCTTTCGTCTATAAAGCCTACCCAGCTACTATTCTTGATAGAGCCTTGTGCTCCAGACTTCACATTGGTAATCTTTACTACCAACTTACTTCCTATAGATGCATTGGCTAAAATATCTTTTGTAGCCTGTGAGGTAAGTTGTATATTTCCGCTCCAGTCGGCTGGCATAACCTTGTTAGGACCACCATAAAGCACTACTGGTACGCTTGAGGCGTATGGATTAGATGTCGGAACGTTCCAGTGCCAACCAATGGTAACGATTCCACCTGCGTTATGCCAAGACTGTACAGGAGTAATATCTGCATAATCTATCCAACCACCATGATGACTTGATTGTAGGTGTATATAGTCATATCCGTTGATAGCTGGATACTTACCTGTAAGCTGATGTACTCTTTCGGCATTCTTGTTATTCCATGCAACATCAGCCATTGTTGCAGAGAAAGTCTTTTTCCCATAGTTATCAACAAGTTTCTGGTAGAGGGCTTGGGTTTCAGCTGTGGCATTGGTATTGACTGGAGCATTGGCAATATGTTGTGTTTGGGCAACAAGAGTAGTCTTTACCATTGGTGCAGCTTTGTGGTTAGGTCCAGTTACAACACCTTCTGGGATAACAAGCTCATAACTTTTACCACGACTGATATTTGCCATAATAAGTAATTGATGTGATGAACCCAGTACATTGGCACTAACAACAGGTGATCCGTTGAGCGTGATCTTACTATAATCGGCTGATGAGAAGAACACATTCTTATCGTATGAAACGATAATAGAGTCAAGTCCCGCCTTGATGTTAGTTTCGGGATTGACACCTGTAAATGTAGGAGCATCGACATCAGCAATATAATGCTCTACACTATCACTGCACGCAGTAGCTGTCAAAGATAATAACGCTAAGGATGCGATATAGAGTTTGTTGGTAAACATAATAACTTTTTCTTTTTAGTTTGACATATAAAAGGTAGTTAGGGAATATTGCCCTTATAGGAATCATTTATCCCCCAGCTACTTTCCTGTTCTTTATTTAATCGGAACTACTCTCACGTTGTCAATATCTAATTCTGGCGTACAGTCGGTTCCTTCTATACCTCCATTCCATAGGAAGAAAGAGAAGCCTGTCATACGATTCTTCGCAATAGTCTTACCAGCAGGCTGCCCTTCATGGGTTTTATTAAAGGATGAGAAAGGAATCGTTACTGTAATCCAACCATCGTTTGTGTTGAATGTTCCAGTTCCTTGCCAAGGTGTCCATAAGCCACGAGGAAGGTCTGTATTGTTATTGTATTGACTGTTAGCTGTAGGGAAGGTTACGTCCTGATTACCTGTAAAGATAAGCTGTAATGACGATGCGCTCCATGCAGCAGTAGTGGGTACACGGCATTCAAACTTTAAAGCAAGATCATTGATGTCGCACGTATCTAACATATTGGCAAAACTTGGAATAGAGGTCAATTCAGGGAATCCTGCTGATGGCTCTGGCCAGTAATTTATTGAGAAGTCATCTTCATTCCATGTTGCACCAACCTTTCCCTGCATTGATGATCCACCAAGATAAAGGTAGCTACCATCAATACCGCCTGTGCGTATCTTACCAGAACGCCAGCCATGACCAGAGGTGAGACCACCATGTGAACCATCAAAGTCAAACAAAATGTTTCGAGAATCTTTATACACAAAGTTCGACTTACTATTGCCATATACTGATTCTACATATACTCTACCACTCTGTGCCCCTGAAGGTACGGTGAAAGTGATACTATTCTTAGATATTGACTTAATGTCACTTACTGGCAAAGTCCCATCATTAAACTTAATCTGCAATGGTTTATAAGGGTCTTGAATGAAGTAGTCACCAGTGATTGTTACCTCATCGCCAGCGGCAGCATATTCACAACTCATAGCAGAGACGGTTGGAGCTGGTACAATAACATGAAAGTTATATGTAGTAGTGTCACCTGACTCATTAATCATATAAATCTTATCGGTTACCGCAGAAGGAATATTCTTGGGAATATCAACCAGCAAGGTATTGTCAGTGATATAGCTTGAATTGAGCAATGCTTCTTGGTCATTAAAGAGAAGCTTACGAACGCTGCGTAAGTTCTTACCTACGAGGCAGACCGTTGTTTGCATATAACTCTTCGTAATAACAGAGTCTGCACTGACAGGAAGTCGAACATACTGTACCTCTGGAGTCCCACTGGTTGGTTTGTATTCGTCTGGTTGGTCTTGACAGGAGAAGAGACCAAAGGTGGTCACAACAGACAATGCCATCAGCGTAAAACGCATATTATTGAGATATTTCATTATTACTTATGTTTAAGTTCGATAAAATTGATAATTAGTAAGTGTACGCTGAACGTACATCAACATGCACAGAACCCTTCTGTAAATTACCATTAAACACGATGTCTTGACTTGGGAATGGTAATGTGAAAGTTTGTTCTGAAACGTTAGGAGCCTGTGTATCTGTTGCATAGTGCATTGTTGAAGGATCTACATTCCAGGCATGACTATCATAGTAGTTCTTGTAAAGAGTGTTCAAACCATAGAAGGCACCACGCTTCTGTTGTTTCAACTCTCTTATACTGCCTGCTACATCATAATAGCTACGACGTACAAAGTCATACCAACGATCGCCTTCGATAGCCAACTCTAAACGACGTTCCTTCCAAACATCCTCCCAAGATATGCTTGTTGGACGCCCTGCCGACCTAATAGCGCGACTGCGTACTTTATAGTAGGCGTCAATAGCACTGGCATCAGTAGTGCTACCATTATTACCTATGACAGCCTCTGCATAAATAAGATAAATGTCTGATAAACGGAGCACTGGTGTTGCCAAACTACTATGCATATTCGATGCAGATATACCATCTACAGCATAGGTCTTGTGGTCGTAGGCATCACCATAGAGGTGCTTCACACAGTTTGCACCTGTAGCACTCTGTAACCTACCTGGTCCACCAGCACCATATCCATTAGCATTATAAAGGAACTCCAGATAGTTGAAGCCTTTACGCCCACGATTGTCAGTCTTATCTGTCCAAAAGTAATCGTAGAAGTCGCCAGCCATCATCATCGTTGCTTTACGACGAGTGTCTACATCACTTCTTGTGGATGGGTCTTCTACAGGTGATACTCCAAAGGCTTCTTGCAAATCGATTGAAGGACCATTGTAACCACCCCAACAATCACCAAACTCATCAAATCCTTGCATTCCAAGATCGCTCTGAAGTGTGTTTTGTACGGTCCACATACTGGCATCAGCAGTCCACAACCATGAAAAGAGACACTCTCTATTGAGCGCATTTTGTAGACGGAAGACATCAGAATAGTTCGACATTAGTTCGCGTCCACTATTATCTATAACGTCTTTGGCATACATGGCAGCCTTGCTCAAATCGCCTGCATCTCGCTGTCCATTACTATTCGCTTTAACACCACTCTTATAAAGATATACCTTAGCCAGAAGCCCCTCGGCTGAATAGTAATCGATTCGACCTGGATTACCCTTACGAGGTAATAGTTCCATAGCTTTTTCCAACGTCATGATAATATAATCGTACACATCTGACTTTTGTACACGGCTCACCCTACTATATGAGCCATCAGCCAACATCTTTGAGTTATCGTGTATAATAGGAACATCACCAAACGAACGAACGAGGAAGAAGTAAGCCATTGCTTTCCATGCAAGACATTCACCCATACACTGGTTCTTGACTACCTGAGATGCTGATGCACCCTTCAGATTGTTGTAGACAGTATTGGCATGTGCAACAACCGACCAAAGAGAGTTAGACATATTTGTGAGGTCTTCATCAGTACTGTTGACCGTGAGTGTCATATACGGACTTGAACTCCAATAGTAGTTACCAGACATTACCTCACCTACCTTAATAAATCCTCTTTGGAAGTCATACCAAGGAGAGTTGTAAAGGTAGTTGACTCCTTGCACACACTGATTGTCATCCTTATAGAAGGTTCCTGCATTATAGGAGTCCTCTGCTGGGCGATCAAGAAAATCGTTGCATGACGACATTAGGACTGTTCCCGCAGCAAAAGCACATGCTATATATAGATATTTAATTGTTTTCATTTTGATAAGTTTGTTATGTTAGAAACTTAAACTCAGACCGAACGAATAGGTTGTTGGTGATGGATAACGACCATTATCTACACCATAAGAGTAACCGTTTATATCGGCTGTACTTGCACCAATCTCTGGGTCATAACCATCGTAACCCGTGATGGTCAGCAGGTTCTGTATGTTCATATATACACGAACATTCTCCATTCCGAACTTTGTAATCCACTTCTTTGGGAGAGTGTACCCCAGCGAGATATTCTTCAAGCGAATATAGGAACCATCTTCTATGTAACGATCGCTGATAACATCATTGTCATTAGGGTCAGTGATGGTAGCACGAGGGATATTCGTTCCAGGGTTTGCTACACGTATATTGTTAACATCGTTATACCAATAGTTACCTGCAGGATATGTCTTTGAAGGGTTGATTGGTTCTAAACGTGCGCGCCCTGTAACATCCTTGAGCTGATTACTCCACAAAGTATTCATGTGGGTAAGCTTCATCTTCATGTAGTTATACACTTTGTTACCATAGGAGCCATTGATAAAGATGTTAAGATCGAAGTTCTTATAGTGGAAAGTATTGGTCCAACCAAAAGTAAACTTTGGCATTGGCGAACCTAAGTTGGTCTTGTCATAATCATCTATCTTACCATCTGGCTTACCATCAGGTCCACTAATATCCTTGAATTTTAAATCGCCTATCCATGGAGTTGTATTACGTTCAAAGCTCTTGCCATCAGCAGGATACTTTGCCGTCTTAGGAGAGGTCTCTAAATCGGCTAAGTCTTTATAGACACCATCTGTAACAAAACCATAGAAGCTGTAGAGTGATTCACCTACATTCGACAAACTAACAACATCATTCCATTGTCCATAACCAACGATTGCTGCATTCTGTGTACCCGAGAGAGCAACCAGCTTATTCTTGTTCCATGATATCTGGAACTCTGAATCCCACTGGAAACGTCCTACTAATGGATGCGTATTCACTGTAAGCTCAAGACCTGTATTGCGAATGGTTCCATAATTTCCGTATGGAGGTGCTAAAACAGATGATACATTACCCGATGTACCCATATAAGAAGGAAGCTGGAGTGGCATCAACATATCCTTTGACTCCTTACGATACCAATCAAGCGTAAGATTAACTCGATTATTCAGTAATCCGAGGTCGAGTCCGAGATTCCATTGTTCTTGGCTTTCCCATTGTATATCAAGATTCGGAATATTATCAGGACGATATGACTTACCCAATAATGTTGGCATAGCCTTCATAAGTGTACCCCACTTGTAAGAGCCAATAGCTGAGTTACCAGTTTGTCCCCATCCTGCCCTCAACTTACCATTTGTAATATATTGGTTAAGGAAACTCTTCTTGAAGAAACTCTCATTGGTAAAGCGCCATGATGCTGCAAACGAGTGAAATCCTGCCCATCGCTTGTTAGGACCGAAGTTGGAACTACCATCATAACGATAAGTATAAGTGGCATTATAACGATCGTTGAAAGCGTATGTAAGACGTGTGAATACTGATGCCATAGCTGAACTACCGAAGCCAACACCAATTGATGGAGTACCAGTACCTAAAGCTGGATTGTTTATAGTATTGGCTGGCAGATTAGTATTCTCGGTACGATTGTTATCATACTTACTTTCCCACATTTCCTGACCAAGCATTGCAGAGAAGCTATGCTTACCTATTGTGTTTGAATAGGTTATATAGTTCTTTAACTGCCAGAATGTTCCTGTACCTTTCTGAACCGATGCAGAGTTGATACTACGCTTCCAACTTCCTAAGTCAACTGTTGGGAAGAAACGAAGACCACGATCAGCACTAAGGTCATAGCCTAACTCTGCATGCCATACTAAGTGCTTGATAGGTGTAACTTCAAAAAACAGGTTTCCATTAAGTTTGCGACGTTCAAGTTTTATTTGGTTTAACATAGCCATCGCAATAGGATTAGGATTGGTGAACCCTTCCTTTGAAACTGATGAATAGCTTCCGTCTAAATTATAAATAGGAATGTCAGGAGGAGTCGTTAACGAATAGTTGATAATACCTTGATCACTATCAGCCAACTTCAAATTGTCATTTGTGGAGGAGAAATTAGTACTCAAGCCCATCTTCAACCACGATTTCAGTTGTGCATCCAAGTTAACACGCATACCAAGACGATTGAACTCACTACCTATAATGGTTCCCTCTTGATTCATATAGTTGGCTGAAACATAGTACTGTATCTTATCAGAACCTCCTTGCGCAGAAATCTGGTGTGAATGTTGGAAAGCTGTTCTGAAGATAGCATCTTGCCAGTTTGTTCCTTTTCCTAACAAAGATGGATCTGCATAATGCTTGTCTGCTTCATCTTTATTAATCTGACCTGTCGTAACAAAGTCGTTGTAATAATCAGCAAACTCACGAAGATTCATAATGTCTAACCGACGGTTCTGACGACTCCATGCCATCATACCATCGTATGAGAACTTTGCTTCACCCGCCTTTCCACGACGTGTTGTAATAAGAACTACACCATTGGCACCCTGTGCTCCATAGATAGCTGTAGCAGAAGCATCCTTAAGAATCTCCATTGAGACAATGTCATTCGGATTGATTGTGGAGAGGGGTGATATAGTTGACACCTTACCATTTCCCAAGGCATCACCCAAACCATAGGATGAACCACTGGCACCACTACTCTGAATAATCACACCATCAATAACATAGAGTGGTTCAGCATTGGCATTAATGGTGGCTTGTCCACGAACACGAATACTTGATGAGGTACCAGGAGCACCCGAAGTACTCGTAGCGGTAACACCAGCAGCACGTCCCTGTAAAGTTTGGTCGAGTGAGGTAACTATGGAACCACGCAATTTCTTCTCATCCATCGTAACCGAAGCACCAGATACATCGCTCTTCTTCATAGAACCATAACCAACAACAACGACTTCATTAAGAGAGACATTGTCTTCTGATAGTGTAACTTGATAAGTCGACTGTCCTGTGACCTTCACCTCTTTTGTCACATAACCTACGTATGAAATAACGAGCGTACTTCCAGTCTTCACCGAAAGCAAAAAGTTTCCGTCAAGGTCGGTAACCGTAGCATTGTTTGTTCCTTTCTCCTTTACTGTAGCACCAATAATAGCTTCCTTACCATCAGTAACTTGTCCTGTAATCTTTAGAGTCTGCTGTGTAATAGAATTTACAGCCCTTACACCTGCTGCTTGTACATGTGGCGAATGTCCAAGCATTGTAAGTGCTAAACAGCTTACAACTAATGTAGTCTTTTTGTTATTTAATTCCATTATAATTGGGGTTTAGATAGTTCTTCTTTAATTAACCATTATGATTTTCTTGCCTTATAGGGTAGAGACTCATATGTTAAATTGCTGTTACACAACGTTTTTAGTTTCTTATTTGTATTCATCTTTCCTCTGTATTCTTTGATTCCAGATGATAAACTTTTGTTCAATTTAGGTTATATATTCAATGCTATTTAGCAAAAGAATAACTTCGGTGCAAAGATATATTTAATTTAGGAATAGTTATTGTATTATTTTGTTGGTTACTGATACTATATTGATAACCTTTTATCAAGAGCAATTTTCTTATGAAAAAATGCTATATTATATGACTGTTTTTGTCTTTCATAGTGGTTGGAATGTAGAAAAACAGGGAAAAACAAGTCCTTTTTCTCCAAGTCTTACAAGTTTTTTATTGGGAAATGATGCTCTTTGGATCATCAAACAAAGTGCTTTTTGAAGCATTGCAGAATAAAGAAAGGGAAAAACCCTCGCTCGTTTATAGCTCGTAACCCATTTATTCTTTATTCATTTCTACCCCTGTTGATTATCTGAAAGATACAATATTCTTGAGTCTTTTGCGGGCTTATTCCTCATTATCGTGTTGTTATTGCTATCACAAAGGTACATATTTTCAGGCAAAACACAACTTCTCTGACTTATATACTGACGATGAAATTGTTGTTGTTGCTACCATAAAGGTACATAATTTTAGGTAAGTTACAACGCTAATAATGCTATTTAATGACACTTTCTCTTGCTGTTTAATAAGAAAATAATTAACTTCGCAGATGTTCTGATATAATTAAAACAAGGTGAGTAGACGCCGATCTACTCACTTAGAAGAATCTATTATGCGGAGACTTGCTATATTATTAATAGTGCTCTTGACGGCTGTCTTGGCTTTTGCTGACGGTCGCATTAAGGTGGCATGTGTGGGTAACAGCGTTACATGGGGCTATGGTTTGACCAACAGGGAGGCTGAGTGTTACCCTGTGCAGTTGCAGAGGATGTTAGGAAATAAGTATGATGTGCGTAATTTCGGACACTCTGGTAGTACGCTTTTGAGCCACGGTCACCGTCCATATATCGACCAGCAGGAGTATAAGGAGGCGTTGGCTTTCAAGGCAGATAGGGTTATTATCCACTTAGGACTCAATGACACGGACCCGAGAAATTGGCCGGAATACGCCGAAGAGTTCAATGCTGACTATATAAAACTCGTCAACTCGTTCCGCAGAGTGAACCCAAAAGCACAGATATGGATATGCTTGATGTCGCCAATCTTCGAACGTCACCCTCGCTTCGAGAGTGGAACAAGGGACTGGCACACGCTTATTCAGCAGCATATCAAGCAGGTGGCAGTGGCAGAGAACCTCCCGTTAATCGACCTTTATACGCCTCTTCACAGTCGTCCCGACCTCTTTTCCGATGCGCTCCACCCCAATGCTGAGGGCGCAAAGATCATTGCCGAGACCGTTTATAAGGCTCTGACAGGTAATTATGGAGGTCTTTCTCTTGCGCCATTCTATACCGATGGGATGGTAATGCAGCGTGATGTACCGATCAGCTTTCGTGGTCTTGCCAATGTGGGGAGCGTTGTCAAGGTCACTTTCGAGGGTCAGAGCCAGTCAACGACAGCGGCTACAGACGGCACATGGAGCATTCGCTTCCCTGCTCATGAGGCTGGCGGACCTTATAAAGCGGTGATAATCGCAGGGAAAGAGAAGCTGATTTTGAGGGATATATACGTTGGTGAGGTGTGGTTGTGTTCGGGGCAATCGAACATGGAATTGCCCGTTTCTGCCGTACAAAGTCGTGAGCAAGACCTCTCGGAGGCTGATCAACAATCGTTGATCCACCTTTTTAATATGCCAACACGCTATCCGACGGATGCAAAGAGTTGGTCTTTAGCGGTGTGCGATTCGGTGAATAGGCATCAACTTCTGCGTGTTGGACCCTGGAAAAACTGCTCGCACGAGTCGTTGTCGGGCTTCTCTGCGGTGGCATATCACTTCGGTAAGACTTTAGCGGATAGTCTACAAGTGCCCATCGGACTGATTTGTAATGCCGTGGGAGGCACTACCACCGAGTCATGGATCGACCGATCAACGCTCGAAAGGGCTTTCCCAGCCATCTTGCGCAACTGGTTTCATGGCGACTTCGGTATGAAGTGGGCGCGAGAACGTGCCTTGCTGAATGTCGCCAACAGCACGAATCCATTGCAGCAGCACCCTTATTCGCCTGCATATATGTACGAAACGGGCATGACGCCATTGTCGGGTTATGCGGTGAAAGGCGTTGTGTGGTATCAAGGAGAGTCGAATGCGCATAATATCGAACTGCATGAACGCCTTTTCCCATTGCTTGAGAAGAGTTGGCGTAACTTCTTCCACCAATCGAATCTACCCTTTTATTTCGTACAATTATCTAGTCTGAACCGTCGTTCTTGGCCGCGTTTTCGCGATTCACAAAGGCGTATGGCATCCCAATTAGAGCACACTTGGATGGTGGTAACAACCGACTTGGGCGATTCACTCGATGTGCATTACACGAATAAGAAACCCGTTGGTGAGCGATTGGCAATGCAGGCTTTGCACCATAGCTATGGGCGAAATATCACGTCCGAGGGGCCTGTTATAGAACAAGTGGAGCCTGTTGATGGAGGGTTGTTATTGACCTTCTCGAATGCAAAAGGGCTCCACGCCACGGGTAACCGATTGATTGGTTTTGAATTAGCAGGTGCCGATGGCATCTATTATGAAGCGCAAGCAATGATAGAGAATAGCAATCAGGTGCGTGTGACCAATGCGCTTTCAGTGCCCCATCCTGTTAGTGTTCGTTATGCTTGGCAGCCCTTTACTCGTGCCAACTTAGTTAATGACAAGGGGTTACCGTGCAGCACATTTGAAATAGAGGAACATTAGAACAGAGTACATAGTAGGGGATAGTTAAGGCAGAGTAACATATTAACAGAGGTGTTGGTAACGGATTCTTTCGACAGAAGAAATGTGTTTTAACGACAGAGTAACATATTAACAGGGAGATTAGTAACAGAGTATTAGATAGGAAGTATATCATGAATAGAACTTGGTGGAACGCATTTTTATCACGGAAGGAATATAATGAACAGAACTTAATGGGAATACAGAGTTCCTAAAGGATCATGGGCGTGTACAGGAGCTGATGCCATTGCGTAATTCAAGAAAGCCTCTTCTTCATTTGAAGAAGGCGTTTCTTCATAACGAAGAGAGGCTTTCTTCACATCAAGGAAACGCCCCCTTTGTTTTAAGGATACCTTTTCCTAACCTGCTCCCGCTAGGCACTCCTCCCCTTGGGGGAGGCTGGGAGGGGTTATTCCATTCGGAGAATGGTTTGGGGGAGAGGCTTCAAACTAGGGACAGATGCCCTCGTATGTCCGCTTTTTCATTCCTTCGTGGCATCTCATCAGGCAACATCCCCTTCCTCTGAGGGGCTTTGGGCGGCTTTCACTGGCTGCGTTCTGGCGGACAGACGAGGGCGTCTGTCCCTACTTTGTGGCTTCATTGGGATAAGAAAAAACATCCTAACTAATTTCTGCTAAGCACTTCTCCCCCTTGAGAGAGGCTGGGATGGGGTTCCATCCAAAGGCGTCTGTCCCTACTTTGAAAACTCTCCTTCGTTCCTTTTTCGGGTTCCCTCACCTCTACTCCTTAAACAACTTTTGTGCAAAGGTGGTTAGATAGATGCGCCAGTTACGCCAAATGTGACCGCCATCGGTCTCGAGGTAGGTGTAAGGATGATGCTTGGAATCGAGGTAATGACGTAAGTCTGCATTCTCTTTATATAGGAAGTCGGTGTTGCCGATACCCATCCAAAGGAGCTTAGGAGAGTGCTTGAAGAGGTTGTCAACCTTGCTTTCCGGATCCTTGTATATCGGTGATGAGATCTCTTTCTGACGAGGTTTAATGGCTGCAGAAAACAGTCCGATGTAATCGAAGGAACTGGGGTTATTGATGGAGATGTACAATGAGTGGAATCCTCCCATTGATAAACCTGCGATTGCCCGGTGCGCCTTATCCGCCTTTACTCGATAGTTTCGTTCAACGAAATTAACCACATCTTGAAAGGCAGCCTCAAAGTTTCCATCCATCGTCTTAGGCAGTTGCATGGATGGAATCTTCAGTCCTTCGGAAGTCTCACCAGGTGCTGCTTCCTGCGAAATGTTGCCATTTGGCATCACAACAATCATTGGTTTCGCCTTGCCGGAAGCAATGAGATTATCCATAATCTGCGTTGCCCGACCTAGTTCCGACCACGCATTTTCATCGCCGCCCATACCATGTAAGAGGTAAAGAACGGGATATTTCTCCTTACTCTGTTCGTATCCTGCAGGTGTATAGATGGTTAGGCGGCGTGTCATATTAGCCGTTGGACTCTTATACCAAGTCTTTAAAACGGTGCCATGAGGTACATTCTGCACCTGATATAAGCCGTCAACACCTCCCTTAACCATAAAGATACTGAAGGTACTAGAGACATCTCGGATTGCATAAACATTGAGTGGATCGGTCACCTTGACGCCATCAACGAGGATATTATACATGTAGAGCTCTGGTTGAAGTGGTGCAGAAGTGAATGACCACACGCCCTTTTCATTCTTTTTCAAGGTTTGTGGACCTCGGCGTTCAGATTCTCCTTGCTCGGTCTTCACCTTCTCTATAGGGAGAAAATCGCCCACAATCTCCACCTTTTGAGCCTCGGGAGCAGCGACATTAAAGGTTGCGGAGTTGTTAGCATTTACCACTGGCGATGCCAGAGGAGCCTTGTTCCAATCGAGCGCTTGCTGTGCGAATCCCGTTGCAGCAGCCATTGTGCAGGCAAGGGATAAGATAATTTTTCTCATACCAGTGATGTTTTTTATGATTGATAATTTGTTCTCTCAGCTTCTAAAGACCCTCTTCTGGGTCAGATATACAGCTCATTATAAATACGATTGATTGTTTACAAAGGTACAAAAAATAATGGTTAGTATGTCAGGAGTTTGTAGGCAGGAGTGAAGAAGAATGCCAATTTTAACAAAAATAAGTCTCACGTGCGATATTGTTAACGCTTAATAATTTCCATTGGAAATTTGGTTGTATCGGAAAAAGTACGTATCTTTGCATCGTTTTCCATAGGAAACAATATTAAAAGAGTAATTCTTTAAGGATGCTCGAAACCTTTAAGTAATAATAAAAATAGGTAATATTAAAAGAATATGAAGCGTAAATCGACACTTGCATTAGCCTTCATGCTATTAGGAATGACGGCATGCACTGCAAATAGTAAGCCTGCCAGTGGTGCTGATAATGGTACAACTGGGGGGAAGACAACGGAACAAACAAATACAAATAACCATAACGAAGGAAAGGAAACAGAAATGAATGTAACTGAAATGACCGCTGAGATGTTTAAAGAGAAGGTGATGGACTATGAGAAGAACCCACAGTCTTGGGTTTTCAAGGGTGACAAGCCCGTCATAGTAGACTTCTATGCGACATGGTGCGGACCCTGTAAAGCAACAGCTCCAGTGCTTGAAGAGGTAGCAGGAGACTATGCCGGTAAGATCGACGTATATAAGGTTGATGTCGATAAACAGCCTGAATTGGCTTCTCTCTTTGGCATTCGTTCAATCCCATCATTGCTCTTTATCCCTAAAGAAGGTAAGCCCACAATGCAGACGGGAGCAATGAATAAGCCACAGTTCGAGGAAGCTATCAAGTCAACCTTGCTGAAGTAAGGGCATAGAAGGGGCTAATGAATAGTGAATGTATTCGTAAGATCCGTGATATATCACGTGTTGTAACCGTCTTCGAAACCGACTTGCAGCAGCGAGTGGGGCTGAATATCAATGAGGCTGCACTGCTTTGTTTGCTCTCCGAACACGATGATTCCATGTTAGCAAGTGAGATTGCTGATGAGCTGGAGATGACTCGTTCGAATGCTTCGAAGGTGATTGCAGCACTTGAGAGATGCTCGTTGATTCGTCGCCGAGCCTGCTCGGAGGATGGACGGTGCCAACGATTCCACATTACCAAACATGGTTTAGAGAAGTTGGCACAGATACATTGCGATTCGATTGTGGTTCCTGAAGGATTGAAAGGACTTATCGAGTAGTTGCTTGATAGGTCCTTTTAAAGTGGTAAAATGGTGGCAGTTCTATTTAAGCAAGTGTATTTTATCTATTAAACGATAGCTTTTACTGCCGAATGATTGACGTATATCAAAAAGTAAGGGAAGCTCTTCTATCTTTCTGAAACTATGACAATGACTATCAATTATTTGTAGTATCTTTGCGAAAGAAGAATTGGAAAAGTTAGAGATGAGTAGTAATATACTACCATTCTCATCTTCTTTGATTAAATAACTAGTGATAGTTTCAAAAGAAGAATTGGTTTATTAAGATTAGATTAATTATTGTTCAAGAGAGACACGTTAGACTGTCTGTCGACAGTCAAGGGGAGGCATAATTACAGGTAACTGTAGCTATGCCTCCTCTCATTATATATTACTTTCGCTAAAAAGAGCTTTTCGCTTAACAGCCAGAGCCATCCAAACGGCAAGAAGCTGCTGCGGGTGCATCATCAAGATGAATACCAGCCTCCTCGGGAGATAGCGTCACGGTGCCATCTTCAAGTAGGAAACAAGGAATACCAGCGTAGCCATGCTTCTTCGCATCGTCGAAAACAGGGCTATTATCACGTAGACGGAGGAATTCCTTGAGGTTTCTTACGTGTGCACCAATGTCTATCACTTCATAACGATGGTCTCCTTTTACATGCTTGTCAACGGCTGTGCAGTCCGGACAAGTGCTCATTCCATATATCTTTATCATGTTTCTTTGTTTTTATTAAACGCTTGATTATTAATTAAAAAAACTTTGTTTAGTGATTACAAATCTTTGTTGTATCCACTGTGAAGCCGTCAGTTGCAGGTATAAATTTGCCTTTTTTTGTAAGGAAATCAACTAATTCTGTTGCATTCATGCCCTCTCGAGAGCAGGTGTGAAACTCCTCCTCTGGTCCGAAATGCTCAATGATTACTTTTACTAAATCCTCTTTTGTTTTGTAACTATTGCCCTCCATCATGTGGAGAACATCATGTCCATGTGCCATATTATTGATAGTTTGATATGTTTATAATAGTTGCCAAAGAAAGAATCTCTGTACATTATATGTACTAACAAAGGTTATGCCATTAAAAGTATTAACCTCTTTTAAGGGCAAAAGTGTACTTTTTTAGCGATAAAGTGGTTACTTTTGTGATAACAGATAGCTTATTATGGCATTCTGTCAGTTGTGGTACAGGAATTGTGGTAGGCTTTAGGACGATATGAGGAGGATATGTATTTTTAATAATTAAATGATTTTGATTTTAAGAGATGAAGAGACTTTTAATTGTTTTTAGTGTTGCATTAATGTTGTTATCATCATGTGTAACAAGTAAGAAGACTTCTAATACTGGTAATCCTGTAGCTTTTGTGGAGGCGAGAAATTACTTTCATATTGGTGACGAAACGAAACCTATCATCAAAAAAATTACTTCTCAAACTGAGTTTGAAAAGCAATTTGGTGAAGCAGCATATATGGGGAAGGGTGGTCAGCCTACCCACATTGATTTTAAGAAAAGCTTTGTAGTGGCTTACATCCTACCTGTTACGAATCTAAAGACTGATCTTCGTCCTATCTCTCTCACGGAGGTTGGCAACAAGGAGTTGCTTTTAACTTATGATTTAAAGCAAGGCGCAAAGCAGAGTTATTCTACACAACCGTTCTTTATCCTCATTGTTAATAAGAAATATGAGGGTTACAAAATAAAGTAAAGGTGGTGTTTTTATTTACATAAAACTTCTCTCTTAATGCTTGCCTAAGTGTAGAAAGAAGACAAGAGTAAATGATGATAGATTGATATGGAGGTTAACTGAAAATCATCAGTTTTCATTTTCCTGTCACTTCTGTCATCTTTTCGTTATGTATAATTCATTAATAACCAGTAAATTAAGTGAAATGTTAAAACTGACAGCAACCATGATTAAAATATAACTTGCATATTTAGGGAAAGTAAGGGGTCTGTGTAACATTGTAGAAAGTATAATAGAATGCACCTCTCAATATTTACTTCATCTTCTATCAATACTATGAAAATACTTTATCTAAAGTAAATTACAAAAGAGTTTATGAATCCTATAATCTATAGTGTTGGATGAAAAGGATGGTTTTAGGATTGAATTTCTTTGTTTGCGTTTATTGGTTATGTAGGAATAGATGGTGTTTTGCATGGTTACAGGCACTTACTTGATATCATACTAACACCTAATTGATATGGTGCTAAACTTTAGAAACAAAAAAGGTATCAGGCTTTACAGCCTGATACCTCATATTTATCAGATGTGCAAGTAGTAATTACTTACTCTCTTCCATCTTCTTCTTCAAATCAGCAAGTACGTCAAGGTCGCCGAGAGAGGTGCTAGCAGCTACATTGTTAATGCCAGCTGCATCCTTCTGTGCCTTTGGTGCGCGTTGACGACGTGGCTCTTCCTTAACCTCTTCGAATGTACGAGAGTGAGAAAGGATAATACGCTTTGTGTCCTTAACAAACTCGATTACCATGAATGGGAGAACCTCACCAAGCTGAGCCTGTGTGCCATCCTGCTTAACAAGGTGCTTTGGTGTTGCGAAACCTTCGCCACCTTCTGTAAGAGTAATCACTGCACCCTTATCCATAGACTCGGTAATCTTACCTTCGTGGATAGTACCTGGAGTGTAGATCTTCTCGTATTCATCCCAAGGATTAGTTTCTAACTGCTTGTGACCGAGGCTCAAACGACGATTCTCCTTATCTATTTCGAGAACAACAACATCAATGTCTGCACCTTGAGTTGTAAACTCTGATGGGTGCTTAACCTTCTTAGTCCAAGAGAGGTCGCTGATGTGAATCAAGCCATCAACACCTTCCTCTAACTCTACGAAGATACCAAAGTTAGTGAAGTTACGAACCTTTGCTGTGTGCTTAGAACCTACAGGGTACTTAACCTCGATGGTCTCCCATGGGTCTTCTTTGAGCTGCTTGATACCGAGAGACATCTTGCGCTCCTCGCGGTCGAGTGTAAGGATAACTGCCTCAACCTCATCACCAACCTTCATGAACTCCTGTGCAGAACGTAGGTGCTGACTCCAACTCATCTCTGAGACGTGGATCAATCCCTCTACACCTGGCTGAATCTCTACGAATGCACCATAGTCTGCCATAACGACAACCTTACCCTTAACGTGGTCGCCAACTTTGAGGTTAGGATCGAGTGAATCCCAAGGATGTGGAGTGAGTTGCTTCAAACCGAGAGCAATACGCTTCTTCTCTTCATCGAAGTCGAGGATAACAACCTTGATCTTCTGGTCGAGAGCAACAACCTCATGAGGATCACTTACGCGACCCCAAGATAAGTCTGTGATGTGTACGAGTCCGTCAACACCACCGAGGTCAACGAATACGCCATAAGAAGTGATATTCTTAACAGTACCCTCGAGGATCTGACCTTTCTCCAAGTGAGAGATAATCTCCTTGCGTTGTGCTTCAAGTTCTGCCTCAATAAGTGCCTTGTGTGATACGACTACGTTACGGAACTCTTGGTTGATCTTAACGACCTTGAACTCCATTGTCTTACCAACGAATACATCGTAGTCACGTATAGGATGAACGTCAATCTGGCTACCAGGAAGGAATGCCTCAATACCGAATACGTCAACAATCATACCACCCTTAGTGCGGCTCTTGATGTAACCTTGGATAACCTCATCGTTCTCCAAAGCCTTGTTGATATTCTCCCAGCTCTTCTGGAGACGAGCTTTTTTATGAGAGAGAACGAGTTGACCACGCTTGTCTTCTTGGCTCTCTACATAAACCTCAACCTTGTCACCAGGCTTGAGATCTGGGTTGTAACGGAATTCAGAAGCAGGGATAATACCATCGCTCTTGTAGCCGATGTTAACAACTACTTCCTTCTTGTCAGCTGAAATAACAGTACCTTCAACTACTTGGTGTTCCTGGATCTTGTTGAGTGTTTCGTTGTAAGCCTTTGCAAGGTCATCCTTACTAGCTTCGGTTTGTGTACCGTTTTCGAACTCATCCCAGTTGAAGTCAGCTAAAGGCTGTACATTCTGGACGTCTTTGAAATTTGTCATAAAGTGTTTAAAAAATAATTTAATTAATAAAGTTTGACTTTATATTACCTTGTACGAATGGGCTGAGTATGCCCAAATCGGGTGCAAAGATACTAATAATATTCTGTATATCAACGTTTTTGATTACCTTTTTTTACCTTTTTCCTCTTCTTCTTCCAAATATCACTTAACTTATTGAAGTCTTTTTTCAGGATAAGTCCTATTCCTTGTGTTGTAAGTGAGTTGCGAGTAAAATAGCGATCATTCGTTTGATTATAAACTCTGAAAGCGAAATTTCCGTTTGGTGATAAGAGATAACGGATGTCAAAATCACCAATGAAAGAAGAGCTGTTCTTCGCTACATTATCACGATAACCGAATTGCCCATTGAATAAAAGTCGATTATTGAGTATGCTACCAGATAAAGTTCCTTCGTACTCAGCATTATCGAATCCTTCGTTACCTGTGGCAATATTAGCACCGAAGTTCCAGTTATTCGTGTTGATTACATTTGACAACACAGTGTTAATCTGTTGAGATATTGTTCCCGATAAGAGGCTCTGCATAGCGAGTGAAGTCCCACTTGGAGTTCTATTCCCTTGTGCTGTACTGTTATTGTTACTCTGCGGATAAAAGCGTCCTACAGCAAGTAGATAAAGCACCTGTTGGTTAAGTTCTTGTTCCGAATTTAATATAGATCGAACCATCTGCTGTGCATCAGAAGAGAGGCTGGGAAGGTCAAGTCCAAAGGTAACTGTAGGTGAAGCTGGTGTACCTTTTATGTCTAATAAACAATTGACCTTCGTGTTGTTAGAACTAAAAGAATTGCCAAGTCCAAGGTCACTCAATGGTACGGAGTTGATAGTGTAGACTCCCTTTAGATCCAATGCAGCATTGAAAGGGTCACCCCCGAATGCAATAGTAGAGCCTTGTTGGAATGTAAACTGCTTCTTAATGATGTTCTGTATAGTGAGGTTATATTGCCCGTAGTTTACATTGTAATTACCAAAGAGTTGGAATGCTCCTTTATTATAATAGGTTGCACGGATGATACCAGAGCCGTTGAGTTTGATATTATCACCTGTTGCTTCATCCATTAAGACACCCAATGTTAGGTTAGGATTGGTCTTTAAGATGAAGTTCATACGCAAGTCACTTGATATGTTAGCAAGTTCGGAGTTGATTATTGGATGTCCTGAAGAGGTCGTCTTAGCCATTGATGGTGTCTCCTTAGTCTCTACATTCTCTTTTTGTGTACTATCTTTCGGGATGTTCACCCAATGGATAAAGTTGTTCGTTCCAGCTTCATTGGTTGATGCCGCATTGTAAGTAATAAATGTATTCTTACAAGGTTTCAATTCAACATCCAATGTCGTTGTACCTGGGGCACCCTTAATATGACAATTGCCAGTGGCGTATACCACTCCCCAGAACGATTCCTGTCCCAGATGTTTAGGGAAGTTATAAGAGAGAAGGTTCTGTGCTTCGATATTTATATCATACGTGAGGTGTCGCAAGCTATTGTGGTGTAATCCTCCTGTTACAATACCAAGATGCCCATAGGAATCTGTAATTGTGTCATTGGCAAAGATAATCTCGTTTGGAATGATACGCACATGCCCATGCGTTAAATCGTAGGTCGTTCCTGTTGGCTTGATATAAACATTGCCATAAGCCTCCATGTCTCCCTCAAGATTTACGTCACTTAGAGGTCCAACAACCTTACACCATCCGTTAGCTCTAAGTTTTATCTTGTCCATGAAAGAGTTACAAAAAGTCTTGAGGAATGATAGATGAGTGTTATGTGCATAAATAGGAAGGTTGATATAACTGTTCTTTATGTCTACATACCCCTTGATATCAGTTATAGCCCCATCGTTTGTGTCGGCGTGTGCATCAATTCCAATCTTACCCTCCTTATCGTAATTTGCATTAGCATAGAGGATCCCCATGTCTCCATCCTCAAACTTAAAGTTATGTACTTCAAGGTTCGCTTCCATCTTTGGTTGATGGAAGAAAGATTTGATAGATGCTGTTCCTGATGCGATACCAGCGAAACTAACACTATGGAAGTTGACAAGATCGAGAATATATGGTACATCAATTTCCTTGAACTTTACGATGATAGAATCATTCATACTACCTGAAGTAACACCATTCACAATAATGTGTTGATTACGATTGGATACCTCGAAATGACTGATATTGAGGTTGTTCTTACGATAAGATAAGTCGGATGGTAGTACACTTAATGTGATAGTATCAATGTTAATCTCAGACGGATTGAAATGTAATTGTGTCTCCAAATCACCATTATGACGTGAAAAAGCAGCAAAACTACTGATATTCCCGTGCATTATCGTGTGACCTGGTATTTGGAATTTAATGTCGGAATTGATCGTATTGTTCTTAATGAGTCCCTCTGCATTGACCGTTATATGAGGACCTTTAGTTCCCTTTCTTTCTCCACAAAGTCGAGCGTGTAGTCCTTCTGGCTGGGTGGAGAGGTTAATGGACAAGTTCTGTAATAGTTGTCCTGCGTATGTAACATTAGCTGCACCAATAGATAAGTCTATCTCATTCCGCCCCTCGTTAATCATACCATTAGCAGTGATAGGATAGGGGGAAACGATGGTGGTGTTTAGTAATTGATTGATTAATTGTGTGTTGTTAAGCCTTAGTGAGAATGTATAAGCATTTCTCCCTTTTGCTATAGAATATTTTGGATGTGAATAGACAATACTCGGGAGGTAATGTCCTAATACACTTTGAATACTCTGAGGAAGTGTTTGGTAATCGTATTGTCCGTTAATATCAATTTCTCCGAAATCGGTCTTTGCCTTTATTGATTTGGCAAGAAGTCCGTTGTTCATTGCCACATTGATATGGTCTAAATTTATATTCTGTTGCTCTCCACCCATAGCGATTTGGGAGACATCCAACGTACCTATTATATTATTAAAGTTCGATCCGGCTCCCTTAATATGACTTCTGAAAGAGAAGGTTCTGTTTCCCAGTGCGTTGGTTAAATGCAATGCAGAAAGATTGACACTTTGAGCATTGATAGATATATCTGCAGACAGTCTCTCTCTCTTCTTGATAAAGGCTAAAACATTATTGGCTTTACCCTCGAATGATAGTTTTCCGTTAGGATCATTGATTGCTATTTTTCCTATAAAAGCATCATTTCTGAATAAACCATCAAGGTGAATGTTTTTATAGTTGTATCCTTTATATCCGAAAGAATGAATATCACCCTTAGCTAAGATATACGAAAGGTCTGCTTTACCATCAATAAGGATGTTTGTACTAATGGTACCAAAGTCAGGATTGGCGATTACTCGTCCAATGTTAAAGTCAGATGTGTTTACCTTAGCACGGATATTCTCACCATGTATATTGGTCGTTAATTGTGCTGTTCCAGCACTACTCCTTAATATTCCATGTGCATTGAGATTACCCCGAATAGAGGAGATAGAACCTTTATAATAAAGGTCACCAAGGTTGTTAAGTGCCGATGGTAGTGTTTGGTGTGCAAGTTTCGCAATGATATTTAATGTTTCATTGTTGACTTTTACAGGATTAAGGAAGAACTCCCAGTTGGGCTTATTGCCAATATTATTAATCCAACCTTTGGCATGCAATAGTGTTGATTGTGCGTTGTTGTTTATTGACAGATGATTGATTCTAAGTTTACGATATGTACCATTTGCTTCTACTATGATTGAATATCTGGTGTAGATATTCCTTAAGTTGGTTGACAAAGGGGCAAAGTCAGCAGGTGTTATCTCTGCTTTGAATCCTTTAATAACGTATTTCAAGCTATTGTCTACAAGCTTTTTATCTTTTAATTTGTAATTAGTAGATAGCTTTTTAAACCTTATATAACTATTAGATAATGTGAGATCAAAGTCTTTAATAGTAGCATGCTGTTGGTTTGCTTTCGTTTCAAAAGCAAGTTGTTTAACCGTTGCTCCAGAAGCATCACTAAATGATAAGGATTTGAGATGAACCCAAAGGTTATTGTCATCTAGTTTGTTTAAGATAATATGTGAAGAAATATTACTTAATTCAAGATGGCTTATATTGAATTTATTGGGTGTCTTCGGAGCATCGAATACATCATATTTTAATTTACCATTGCGAATGACAAGACTATTAATAGATAAGTGCAATGGCGATTTCTTGCTATTGTCTTTGGAAGCTAAAGAATCTAAGACAAATTGGAAGTTGGACTTAGCATCCCTGTTTGTCTTGTATAAGTTAGCATCTAATCCAAAGATTTGTGCAGATGAGATGTTTATGTCCCCAGTACGAAGTAAGGGTAGAATGTCAACTTTCGCACCAATACGAGAAGCTGAAATCATCTTCTTTTTACTTTGATCATATATGAGAATATCATCAAGAATGAATCTGTTGAGAATGCCTAAGTTTATGCGTCCAATGCGAACTTCTGTTCCTAATTTTGTCGAAGCGGCGTCAGCTACCTTATGTGCAACAAAAGCCTGTATCGTTGGTATGTGCAACAATACAATCAAGGTAATATAAAGACCCACTAAAGTCCATATAATCCATCGGAAGGTGGTTCTAAGCTTCTTCAATGCGTCTGCAAAACTACTAAAAAAAGACTTCGTGCTGAAATAAATACATATAAATGTTCCTAATGTCCTTAAATTTTGCTACATTTGCACAATATTCATGAATGAAATAAGATAATATCGCATTTATATCATTGTTATGGCAAATGTAATTAAGTTACGAAAGGGCTTAGACATTAACCTTACAGGACGTGCACAGGAGCAGATGTTGTCTGTGAAATCACCTACGGAATATGCTTTGGTTCCTGATGATTTCCCGGGATTGACACCTAAAGTGACCGTCCGTGAAGGTGACCATGTTCGAGCTGGTGACCCCTTATTTGTTGACAAAGGGTGCACTGAAGTTAGCTTCGCTTCTCCTGTGAGTGGTACAGTCACAGCTATTGAACGTGGAGAAAGACGTAAGGTGTTGCGTGTGAAGATTACTGCTGATGCGCAGCAGGAGTATGCTGACTTTGGTGTGAAGGACGTGGCGGGCTTATCCGCAGATGATGTCAAGGCTTCTTTGTTGCAGGCGGGATTGTTTGGTTATATCAACCAGCTACCTTATGCTGTTGCTACACGTCCAGACACAGAACCAAAGGCTATTTTCGTGTCAGCACTTCGTGATAAACCTTTGCAGGGCGACTTCGAGTTTGAGTTGAATGGTCAGGAGAAGGACTTCCAGACTGGTTTAACTGCTCTCGCCAAGATTGCAAAGGTTTATTTGGGTATTGGTATTAAGCAATCGGCTTCTGCGTTGATTAGTGCAAAGGACGTAGAGGTAACAGCTTTTGATGGTCCTTGCCCAGCAGGTAATGTTGGTGTACAGGTAAATCATATCGACCCAGTCAATAAAGGTGAAGTGGTATGGACTGTTGACCCAACAGCCGTTATCTTCTTTGGTCGCTTGTTCAATACAGGTAAGGTTAACCTCACTCGTCGTGTTGCTATAGCAGGTAGTATGGTAAAGCAGACAGGTTATGTTGATGCCCTCGTGGGTACTCCATTGAAGCAGATTCTTACAGACAACATCGTTGATGGTTGTAGCGTTCGTATCCTCAATGGTAATCCTCTCACTGGCGTTATTGCTAACGACGAGTCTGTGCTTGGTGCACATACTTCAGAGGTTACTGTTATACCAGAAGGTGATGATGTAAATGAAATCTTTGGCTGGATATTACCCCGTTTCAATGATTTTTCAACCTCGCGTAGTTACTTCACTTGGTTACAGGGAAAGAAGACCTATAACCTTGATGCTCGCATAAAAGGTGGTGAACGGCACATGATTATGAGCGGAGAGTATGATAAGGTTTTACCCATGGATATATATGGTGAGTATCTCGTTAAATCAATTATCTCAGGTAATATTGATCGTCAAGAAGAATTAGGAATTTATGAAGTAAGTCCTGAAGACTTCGCTCTTGCAGAGTTTGTTGATAGTTCAAAATTACCATTGCAGAAGATTGTTCGTGAGGGATTAGATATCCTTAGAAAAGAGAATGCATAGGGGTCAAAAGCCCACAATAACTTTAACTATAGTTTTAAATGAAGTTTCTCAGAGTGTTATTAATGATAATTCCATCAGCTGTTATAGACGTAAAAGGATGTAAACCATGCTTGATGAGTGCATTACAAATGCTTTGTAGTAACATTACAAAAGGCTTGTAATAACATTACAGCTAACTTGTAATAGCATTACAAAGGCTTTGTAACAATTTGGAAACTGAAACTTTGGACTTTAAGAACCCTATAATAAAAGTATTATGAGTTTAAGAAATTATCTCGATAAGATACGCCCAAACTTTGAAGAGGGCGGAAAGCTTCACGCTTTCAAGAGTGTCTTCGATGGTTTCGAGACGTTCCTTTATGTTCCTAACGAGACATCAAAGAGCGGAACTTCTATCCATGACGCTATTGACTCGAAGCGAATAATGAGTATAGTAGTACTTTCGTTGGTACCAGCTATGCTCTTCGGTATGTATAATATCGGCTATCAGAACGCATTAGCAGCTGGTAAGCTGGCTGATGCTACCTGCTGGGGAATGTTCCTCTATGGTATGCTTGCCCTGTTGCCAAAGATTCTTGTGTCTTACATTGTCGGTCTGGGCATTGAGTTTGCTTGGGCACAGTGGAAGGGTGAGGAAATTCAGGAAGGTTATCTTGTGTCAGGTATTCTGATTCCATTGATTATCCCTGTGACCACACCACTTTGGATTCTTGTGCTTGCAGTAGCCTTTGCTGTTATCTTCACGAAGGAAATCTTCGGTGGAACAGGTATGAATATCTTCAACGTTGCATTGGCTGCACGTGCATTCCTCTTCTTCTCTTATCCGAGCAAGATGACTGGCGACAGCATCTGGGTAGCAAAGGATTCTATCTTTGGGCTTGGTTACACCTTACCTGATGGCTTCACTATGGCAACCCCACTTGGGCAAATTGCACAAGGTACTCACATTGGTCACAATCTGAACGATATGATCATAGGATTGATCCCTGGCTCTGTCGGTGAGACATCTGTTATTGCCATTGCAATAGGTGCTATCATTCTTTTATGGACCAATATTGCAAGTTGGAAGACAATGTTAAGTGTCTTTATCGGTGGTACGGTCATGGGACTTATCTTCCAATCAAGTGGTGCAACGCCAATTCACTGGTATGAGCACCTCGTACTTGGTGGCTTCTGTTTTGGTGCAGTCTTTATGGCAACCGACCCAGTCACCTCTGCTCGTACAGAGACTGGTAAGTGGTTCTATGGATTCTTCATTGGTGCAATGGCTATCATTATCCGTGTGTTGAATCCAGGCTATCCAGAGGGTATGATGCTCGCCATCCTCTTTGGTAATATGTTTGCACCACTTATTGATTATTGTGTAGTTCAGTCAAACATCAGCAAGCGCGCAAAGCGTGCTAAATAAATAAGGAGGAGAAAGAAATGAAAACAAATAGTAATTCTTATACAATTACCTATTCTATCATCCTCGTGCTGATAGTGGCTTTCTTACTTGCCTTTGTATTCCAAGCATTAAAACCAATGCAGGATGCTAACGTACAGCTTGATCAGCAGAAACAGATCTTGTTTGCACTCAATCAGGATCGTAACATGACCAATGAACAGGCTGTTGAGCTATGGAAGAAGATTATCATTGCGGATGATATTATCAATAGCGATGGTAAAGTGGTTGAGGCTGGTAAGCAAGGAGGCGTTGATGCTGGCTTTAAGCTGAATAGTAAAGATGCTAAAGAAGGTAAACTCGCCTTATTCCGTTGTAAGGTAAATGGAGAGGTTAAGTATGTCATCCCTGTCTATGGTAATGGTCTTTGGGGACCTATCAATGGCTTTATTGCTATTAATGGCGATAAGAGAACTGTATTTGGAGCTTATTTTAATCATGAAAGTGAGACGGCTGGTCTTGGAGCAGAAATAAAAGACAATGCTGACTGGCAAGCTAAGTTCAAGGGAAAGAAGCTCTTTGCTGATGATAACAATCAGAAGATTGCCTTGTCTGTGGAGAAGAAGATAGAAGATCCAAAGACACAAGTTGATGCTGTTACTGGTGCTACACTTACCAGTAATGGTGTGACAGAGATGTTCCATTCAGATAAAGGTGGACTTCAACCTTACGTTAAATTCCTGATAAGCAAATAACATTCATAATCTTTTAGAACGATAAGAAAATGGATTTATTCTCAAAGCAAAATAGAGAAGTGTTCAGTAATCCGCTGAATCTGGATAACCCAATTATGGTTCAGGTACTCGGTATCTGTTCTGCACTTGCTGTAACTTCACAGTTGAAGCCAGCGATTGTTATGGGACTTGCTGTAACTATTATCACAGCATTCTCCAATGTTATTATTTCACTCATCCGCAACACAATCCCTAATCGTATTCGTATCATTGTACAGTTGGTGGTTGTTGCTGCACTTGTAACCATCGTAAGTCAAATCCTCAAAGCAGTAGCTTATGATGTTAGTGTACAGCTCTCTGTCTATGTCGGCTTGATTATTACCAACTGTATTCTTATGGGTCGCTTAGAAGCTTTTGCCATGACTAATAAGCCTTGGCCTAGTTTCCTTGATGGCATCGGAAACGGCTTGGGGTATGCTATGATCCTTGTTATCGTTGGTGCTTTCCGAGAGTTCTTCGGTCGTGGATCATTGCTTGGTTTCAAGATTCTCCCACAGAGTCTTTATGATGCAGGCTATATGGATAATGGTATGATGACAATGCCGGCAATGGCGCTCATCCTACTTGGTTGTGTTATTTGGATTCATCGTTCATATTTCTATAAAGAAGATAAGAAGTAATTATGGAACATCTTATTAGTTTATTCTTCCGGTCCATCTTTGTGGACAATATGATTTTCGCATTCTTCCTCGGTATGTGTTCTTACCTTGCTGTATCAAAGAGTGTGAAAACGTCATTAGGTCTTGGAGCAGCCGTAACATTCGTATTGCTCGTTACGACACCAGTCAATTATCTACTATTAACAAAGGTTCTCGGACCTGATTGTTTGGCTGATGGTGTCGACTTGACCTACCTTAGTTTTATCCTCTTTATCGCGGTCATTGCAGGTATCGTTCAGATAGTTGAAATGGCAGTAGAAAGGTATTCTCCTTCGCTCTATGGTGCTTTGGGTATCTTCTTACCATTGATTGCAGTGAATTGTGCTATCATGGGAGCATCGCTTTTCATGCAACAGCGTATAGGTCTTGATCCATCAAGTACACAATATATCGGCTCTTTCTGGGATGCTCTCGTTTATGGTCTTGGTTCTGGTTTGGGCTGGACTTTGGCTATCGTGGCAATGGGTGCTATCCGTGAGAAGATGGAGTATTCAGATGTACCAAAGCCTTTGCAGGGACTTGGTATCACGTTTATCACAGTAGGACTGATGGCTATGGCAATGATGTGCTTCTCTGGTCTTAAAATCTAAGTAAACAATGGGACAATTCATAACAACAAGTATTATAGTATTCTTGATCACTATCCTTGTATTAGTGATTCTGCTGCTTGTGGCTAAAAAGTATCTCAGTCCAAGTGGGAAAGTGACGATAACTATTAATGGTGACAAGCAGATGACTGTTGATCAGGGTAGCTCGGTTATGGCTACACTGAATGAGAATGGTGTATTCCTGCCTTCTGCCTGCGGTGGAAAGGCTAGCTGTGGTCAATGTAAGGTACAGGTAGTTGAAGGCGGTGGCGAGATACTCGATTCTGAACGTCCACACTTCAGTCGTAAGGAGATAAAGGATCATTGGCGCCTTGGATGCCAGTGTAAGGTAAAGGGCGATATGTCACTCAAAGTACCTGAATCTGTCATGGGCGTTAAGGAATGGGAGTGTACAGTTATCTCTAACAAGAATGTTTCTTCCTTCATAAAGGAGTTCAAGGTTGCATTACCTCCAGGTGAGCACATGGACTTTATCCCAGGCTCTTATGCACAGATTAAGATCCCTGCATACGATTGCATTGACTATGACAAGGATTTCGATAAGAATGATATTGGTGAGGAATATATCGGTACATGGAAGAAGTTTAACATCCTCTCTCTAAAGGCTCACAACCCTGAAGAGACTGTGCGTGCCTATTCCATGGCGAACTATCCAGCTGAAGGTGACATCATCACATTGACGGTTCGTATTGCTTCAACCCCATTCCTCCCACGTCCGCAAGTAGGTTTCCAAGATGTACCAACAGGTATTGGCTCATCTTACATCTTCTCACTTAAGCCAGGAGATAAGGTTATGATGAGTGGACCATACGGTGACTTCCATCCAAACTTCACCTCTGGTAAGGAGATGATATGGATTGGTGGTGGTGCTGGTATGGCTCCTTTGCGTGCGCAGATCATGCACATGACAAAGACCTTACACACTCGTGATCGTGAGATGCACTTCTTCTATGGTGCTCGTGCATTGGGTGAAGCCTTCTTCTTGGAGGATTTCTGGGAGCTTGAAAAGGAATATCCAAACTTCCATTTCCACCTTTCTCTTGACCGACCAGACCCTGTTGCTGATGCTGCAGGTGTGAAGTATTACACTGGCTTTGCGGTTAATTGCATTCGTGATGAGTACTTGAAAGATCACGAGGCACCTGAGGATTGCGAGTATTACTTATGTGGACCTCCAATGCTTATCAAGACTGTTACCGATTATCTCGATAGTCTTGGTGTTGAAAAGGATGCAATCATGTACGATAACTTCGGATAATTTAAAACTGATAAAGCATGTTCTGTGAAGTAAGTCATAGGACATGCTTTTTAAAAATAGAGATGACTCCATGTGAGTATCTCCGTTTTTTGATTTGTAGAAAAGGTTATGTGCGCTTTTTTCATCGGTCGGTAAAGTTCTATTGTGGTATCATCATCCAAAGAACTTTCTCTTTTAATTTGAATAGATAATGCTTACAAAGGATTTAGTTTATAAATAAAGAGTCATAATTATGAAGAATCTTTTGATTAAAGCTAACATATTTCTGTGTCTGTCATTGATGACAATTTGCGCTCATGCACAATCTGGCAAAGTCGTAATAGGCAAGGGAGGCATAGAAGCTCGTTACTTAGGTGAATCGAAGACAATGTATCATTGTGAAGTGCAAGACGATTTTTGGATTTCTAAGACGAAAGCTCGTGTTATTGTGTACAGGGCTGTGAAGGGACAGGGTTTTGTTATTCCTAATTTTGAAAAGGTTCTTGTTTATCAACAACCGAGGAAGTCTAAAGTTCTAGCAATTATAGTGACACCCCAAGGCGACTTACCTGATTGTTATCGTTGTCTTGGTGTTGTTAATAACTATTATAAGGTTCAAACAGTACTTGGTATTGTTGGTTATGTGTTGAAAAGCCGTTTCTTTTGGGATTCTATTTGTACATTTTAATACTTCATAGCGGTACTATCAGTTTCTGTAATTTATCTTTATGAGGATGAAATATCTAAAACTTATTTGGAGGCATTGGTAATATCAACCACATCTGTTTTATAATTTAGAGCCTTTCGATGTGTTTCAATGAGTGTAGTCGTGTAAATCTTTATTGCAGATACAAGACAAGAAAGTGTGCCAAAATGCTGATTTAGCATCCGCCACACTTTCTATTATAATTAAACTCTTTAGTCAGGCAATATAAGATATTACCTACTTGCGTTTTAAGATACGCTGTGCACAATCTGATAAGACAACTACCGCGGATGCTAAAATACAGACATCCTTGATTACTAATCGCCCTGCACCTGTCAATAACGGGAATCCATGTTCGCCACTACCAAGGTCGGGTACCCATGCTTCGGGCGTTGTGACAAGGAACGACAGAGTACCTAAAGTCATTAAGATGACTAACCCCGTACCAACGAAACCAACCTTCGGAAACCATATACCTAATAATGTCAAGATACCGAAAGTCATAATTGCAATACCCAAACCATGCGAGAAGGTATAAGTGTTGTTGGCCTCATGCCACTCGTGTTTAACCTTATCGAACTCACCTTCCTTTAGCTTATAATCCTTGTATTCAGGCGCATCTTTCGTATAAAAGAAGCTCATAAACGGACTGTTAGCAACGAATGGAACGATTCCTTCTGCCTCATAGTTCCAGAACTTCAAACCGCCTATCCACACGAAGATAATGAATATCGCAATACGTATAAAATTGATTCCCACGCCCTTAATTGAGGCTGCAATCTCAAGTACTGTATGCACCAGTGCTGTGATCTTATTCATAGATTCTTAACCTTTTAATTAATTGATAAATATTCTTTTAACGCCTGCAAAGATATATACTTTTGTCCAATTAAAACGAAAGAAGTTGTATTTATTACAAAAAATACCGCATTCATGGTATGTAATCATGCTGTAAGAGGATGCTAACTAACCCTGATGTGTAAAAGAGGTGAGTGCTTGAACGTTAATTCCTATCCCTCTTTTTGCATCAACGACTTCGGACTTTGTGGAGCTGATAGCGTCACTTTCACATTCTTATAACCCATTGCCTTTAGGAATTGAGAGAACTGTTCGCGTGCATTCTCTTCGGCTATCTTGATATTTGCAGGCGTCATGCAGCGTGCTATCATCTTGTTATATGCACGGCGATAAAGGGCTTCGCGGTCGGCTGATGACCAATTCCCTTTCTCAAAGAACGAGCGTGTGTGCGCTTCATCAATGAAGTTTCTGTCCAAGAGTTCGATAGGAGGTAGCTTGGCAACTACGATACTGTCATCCTCAACTTGCAGCCATTGCGGTTCTGCGTGATGCAGGTCTATTCCCATACGAATCGTTCCGTAATAGATTCTCACCAGTTCGTCGTCGGAGAAGAAACCATGATTAATGGTGTCAATGAGTTCCTCGTCATTGATAGAAAGGAACTCCCACTGCCCGATGTCTTGTATCTCTTGAATGCGAGTAGGCGTTATGTCAATCTTATTGTCAGTTTTTATACCAATCTCATTGGACGCATTCAACCATGAGAAGGCACCGATAAGGATAATAACAAAGACCACGAGAAGTAACAGACAGCCCATTGCTTTCTTCTCCTTTGTGATGAAATCAACCATCTTCTGCCCTTTCTTTTCTTGCTGATGAGCCTTGGGTAACTTGTTCATAGGCGTTTTCTCTTCCATCATTTAGTCCTCCTTATTAGCTTCAATAAAGTTACGTATATCATTGATGGTAAACTTCTTGCGGAAAGAAACCGTCACATCAGCATCCTTATAACCAAGTTGTGTGAAGATAGGAACCAACTGTCGGGCAGCACTCTTCTGTGCTTCTTCTATGATCCCCATCTGTGGTATGGCATTAAGAATCTGTTTCCTCCCTTGCGCCTCATAGTTAGTTAGTTCAGCATCAGAGAAGTTCTGCCGTGTTAAAGCTACATATTTCTTTACTTCTTGATGGTCTATTTTAGTCGAGGTAAGTACAATCTTTGGGTCAGGAAGTGTGATAATAATCTGCTTCCCATGGCGTTGCACATTCTTCGCGTCGAACGATGAGAGATCGATATACGCTTTTATCGTCGCCGTCATGGGGATGGCAATGCGGCGTTCACCCAATGGCAGGTTCACACTGAAGTCTTTTTTCATAAACGAACCAGACACTTTCATCTCATCATCGTGCGTGATAATCTTATGAATATGGTATTCTGTCGTATAGAGTCGGGAGCATTCTTGTACCTGCGTGACCAACATCGGTATCGTATCGAGTGCCTTATTGGTTGCGCCATCATCAGTGTTCTTGTTCTTACAAGCCCCCAATGTGAGAACCAGTAAAGCAATTATAGGAATTATTCTCTTCATCTTCTTTGTTGTTAAACACCGCAAAGATACAAAAAATAGTTGTCTCTTTTCATTCAAAATAATAATTAGTTTAAGTTGACGTATTAATGCGTTAACGAGTAGACACAACTCTTTTACCTTTTTACTCTTTTACCTTTTTACTTTTCAGAGTTCCTGTTTCCTTGTCAACCAGTCAACTTATTATCCTTTCCCAATTACGAATTTTAATTGAGGAAGTGTGTTTTTTAGATGTTACCAGCATCTCATTGCCTTTTTTTTTCGTACTTTTGTACCTTTAAAAATCATAGTTCGAAGTATTGAGGATAATAGTCAATGGAGTCACTCAAGGAAATCTTTAGAATAGGAAAAGGTCCATCCAGTAGCCATACGATGGGGCCTCAGCGTGCTGCAATCATCTTTGCCGAACGTCACTCGGAAGCGTCACGTTTTGAGGTAACGTTGTATGGCAGTTTGGCTGCAACAGGTAAGGGACACATGACGGATAAGGCAATTATCGACGTACTAAAGCCCATTGCACCTGTTAACATCATCTGGCAGCCAAGTATCTTCTTGCCTTATCATCCTAATGGAATGGAGTTTAGGGCTTATAACGAGGCTGGGGAGCAAAGCGAGGAATGGATTGTTTATAGTGTCGGAGGTGGTGCCTTGTCGGAAGGAAAGGCTACGGATGATTACTTCAAACATCCGGAAGTGTACGATCTGCATACTTTGAAAGATATTCAAGCATGGTGCGAACATCACGGAAGAGGCTATTGGGAATATGTAAAGCAGTGTGAGGATGATGATTTCTGGGACTATCTCCGTGAAGTGTGGCATACTATGCAGGCGGCTGTTGAGCGTGGATTGGATAGTGAAGGGGCATTGCCTGGTCCACTGAATTTGGCTCGTAAAGCTCCAACTTATTATATCAAAGCACGTGGTTATAAGCCTTCCTTGCAGAGTCGCGGTATGGTTTATGCCTATGCCTTGGCGGTGAGTGAGGAGAACGCATCGAACGGAACGATTGTTACAGCACCTACTTGCGGTGCGTGCGGAGTAGTTCCTGCGGTGCTTTATCACCTCTCCAAGGGACATGACTTTACAGAGACTAAGATCTTACATGCCCTTGCAACGGCAGGACTCTTTGGTAACATTGTGAAGTACAATGCGTCTATCTCTGGTGCAGAAGTAGGTTGTCAAGGTGAGGTGGGGGTTGCTTGTGCAATGGCATCAGCTGCTTCTTGCCAGCTATTCGGTGGTAGTCCTTCACAGATAGAATATGCTGCGGAGATGGGACTGGAGCACCATCTCGGAATGACCTGCGACCCAGTTTGTGGTTTAGTACAGATTCCTTGTATTGAGCGTAACGCCTTCGCTGCCTGTAGAGCATTAGATGCTCAACTCTACGCATCGTTTAGTGATGGTAGTCACCGTGTATCTTTTGATAGGGTTGTAGAGGTGATGAAGCAGACAGGACACGATATCCCGTCATTGTACAAAGAGACGAGTGAGGGTGGATTAGCGAAGGATTATCAGGTGTAAGAGTAGGATATAAACCCCACCCAACCTCCCCCAAGGGGAGGAGTGCCTAACGGAAGCAAGTTAGGGGAGGCTCTTCTTTAATTCAAAATTCAAAGTTCACAATTCAAAATTGTGATTAGGTAGAGTGGATAAGTAGACTGGTTAACAAGTTGACGAGTTGCTTGTTCTGTGGAAAACAATACTATTTAACGTGAGTTCGACGAATTATAAATGTCTATAAATTTGGTGATTAGCGAAATTTGTTGTAACTTTAAGGAGCTAATATACAAACAGTTACAAACAAAAATCGCTATGATCACCGAGGACAAAGTTACTGAAATATTTTGTATGGCAGATGACTTCTGCAAGTTTTTTGATGCAATGACAGCAAAATATACGCTAAAACCTACAGGAAAAAGGAAATATCATCGAAATTCTACAATGTCAAAGGCAGAAGTTATGCTGATAATAATCCTTTTCCACGATTCTGGTTATCGTT
>NZ_KB898342.1 GCF_000377625.1 Prevotella veroralis DSM 19559 = JCM 6290
GAGTAATCTTTCTTACTGACAATAGTACTGACAGGTATCTCGTCAAGCTTCGTGGTGATGGTCTGTACACAACGGTACTTGTAGTCTCTTTGTGTCAGACGACCTTCTTGGACGTGACCGTGTAATCGATCTATCAAACTCATTATCTATATGTTATTTAATATTGACAACTCCGCCTTTCTCTTTATTAATGTTGACAGGATCACCTACAATGTCTACACTTCCACCTCCCTCGACTTTTATACATTTTTCCATATTTGGTCCGATAACACTCTGTGTTGATCCTTTGACATAAATATTCTCAGATTTCAGCGTAATGCTTGTGTTGGCTATTATAATCTCGCTTGAGCCAACAGATAATGTTATTGTTGATTCACCTTTCAATTTTATGTTTCCCCCACTACTCATTTCAAGCACACTTTTTCCCTTGCCGACATTTATCGAAGCATTACTTCCGGCATTTACCGAATGAGTAGCTTTTGCATTCAATGTAGAATTACCTGCACCATCAAAAGTCATGCTTACACCGCCTTTATCGTGTAGTGTTACACTACCTTTAGAATCATCAAGTTTCAAGGAACTGCCGGTGCGACTGGTAAGGCTCTTGCAGTTGTTGCCTTGACCACCGCCACCACCTGTAACTCCGTTAAAGAGACTACCCATAACGTATGGTCTTGCTGGGTCACCATGACGGAAGCCGAGGAGGACTTGGTCGCCTACCTCTGGGATAAATACAAAACCACGGTTGCTTCTTACGTCTTTACTGCTACCGCCATCTGGTGTCATCACACGCACCCAACCTGTCTGCATACCATCCGTCTGCCAGTTCATACGTACACGAACACGGCCCTTACCCTGTGGGTCAGCATTGCTAAGCACAGTTGCCATCTGTGTTTCAGCTAATGGCATACGCACCTTTGGACTTGGCAGTGCTTTTATCGTTGCAGGGATAGCCTTGAAGCGGTTTTTGTAGTAGCTTCCTTGGCTCACCTCATGCGTAATCTCAATGATGATAAAGTTACCTAAACTCTCCTTAGATATATTTCCTACACGTTCCAAGAACGAGCTGTAAAGACTTATAACGGAACCTACACGCAGGGTTGGCACCTGACTCTCTGCTGTGATGTAATGTGTCTCAGCCGTCTCTGCCGCTTGCTTACGACCCATGTAGTTAATAAGCTCCGTCTCATTGCTGACACGTGGCAGTGCATGCTGTCGTGCGGGTTTTGAGAACATTCCCAGTGATGCACGGAAAGCCTCACCTGCAAGTTTGTCATGACCATATGCCAAGTCTGGTGTCATACGCTGCATCTCACGGTCAGCACCGGAGTGATAAGAGAACACCTGCTCAGAGCGTGCGAGGGTCTGTAAACCAATGTCAAGTGAAGACAGTGTTGTTCCATATTCTAATCTTATAGGGTCAGCCAATTTCCTTGGTTTACCAAAGATGAGTTTAGTTCCATCGAAATACATCCACTCCTGATACTGATGAGCAAGACGACGGATAAAATCGAAGTCAGACTCTTCATACTGGCAGATAAAGTCTTTGGTTTCCTTGAATGCAGGATTCAACTCTAATTGCACCTTAGCTTGTTCGCACAGCTTTTTCACTACATCCCCAATGGTTCTATCATTCCATGAGAAGCAGCTATGAGCCGTTTCCATTCTGTAAGTAGCAGAGTAGCCAGAAACGATGATACATCCAAAGTCACTTCCCTCTCTGTGTAATTGTACATTTGTCACCACACCAACAAAGATAGGCTTGTTAGCCGCTTTGACCACGATACTTTCTCCGAGCCAGTCTTTGCTGCTATTGATATTATGTACATATCTATTGCTACCCGTTTCCAATTCAACAGACATTTGGAATCGGTGGTGTTTACCTATGTTTTGTTCGATTTGTAGAGAAATAAAAGAAGAAAGAGACTTCTTTCCTACGCTGATAGTAATGGGGTTGAAAGGAATTGACATGGGTTGTTTGTTTTGAGATAAATTAAAGCTAATAGGCATGTCGGGGTATTATATTCCCAGTCTTAGGAGACGGACTATAATTGCAATATAAAACTGATTTAAGTCCCCTTTGAGTATTGAAAGCAAAAAGGACTATGCCGAGCAAGAAAGCTCTGCATAGTCCTTTAAGTTTCCTAAGCTTATGTGCGAGGCCAACGGTTGTCGAGCTCAGCATTGCCCACGGTGATATTCTCAGCAGAGAAAGTCATAGCGATGGTCATAGGAGCCTCGTTGTTAACGTCGAGTGTCTCCTTGTAATGAACGATGTAAGCATTCTTGAAAGAAATCTCCTTCATCTTAGCATCCTCTTCGCTCTTCTTGTAAACGATCTTACCCTCAACAGGCTTAAACTGGCTGTTAAGCATAGCCTCGATAGTAGAAGTGTCATCAGTAGACTCGATAGTTACACTGATACGACCGCCAGAGATGCTTGATGCAGGCTGACCCTTCTTGTCAGTTGTACGGCTAAACTCGTAGTTAGAATAGAGCACGTCATACTCCTTACCACCCAATTCCAAAGTAGCTCTAAATGAACTCATAATTGAAAAGTTTTAAGTTGTTAGAAAAAAAATGATAACCGAGGCACCCTTATCATCTCCTTAACCAGAAAACAAAAAAGAGAAAACCTCAACAACTTCTTGAAGTCCCCTCTGTACGGCTGTTAAACAGTCTTGCTCTTGGAAGAAGAGGAAGATTTGCAATCTGTTGTTTTATGATGCCAAAAGTAGAAAGATATTTTTATAAAAACAAAAGAAAAACATAAAATAACATGGGTTTAACATCTGATAAGTAAAATCCTTACTTTACTTTGAGAGTAGGAGGAACACCTCATCATTATAAGAATAAACTTGTCAACTCACCAGTCTGTTTACTAATCCATTTTTCTATCCTCATAGAACTGTAAATAATTTTCGACCTTCTATATTTCCATTTATGCTTAATAGCCTTCGATAAGACGCCCTTTTGGCGTGCAACTAATCCTTGAAAATGAAGAAAAATCGAAGTTGGTGTAAACTAATTGATAATGAGTGAGAAACGGAACGATTTGCATAGAAGTACCTTTTTCAAAAAGGGCAGGAATATGCAGATTTAGGCAGAAGTTCAGTTACCAGAACGTTACCCGATTCTAGCATAGGTAACGATGGAGTAATATTCGGTAACTGAATTATTTCCGCTCGTGTGGCTGTTGCTTCGGTCGGCAGTTTTCTGCATAAGTGAGGAACGCTTTGAATTTGGTAATTTTGCCACAAAACATCAAAGCGTATGAAGCAAGAGAAAATGAAGGTGTTGCTCTACCTTAAAAAGAGCAGACTTGACAAGTCGGGCAAAGCGCCGATTATGGGACGTATTACCGTCGGGCGTTCCATTGCCCAGTTCAGTTGCAAGCTATCCTGCGATCCTAATCTTTGGAATCCCCGTGAGAGCCGAATGGACGGAAAGAGCCGTGAGGCGGTGGAAGTGAATGGTAAATTGAAGAACCTGTTGCTGTCTGTTCAGTCTGCTTATCAGTCCCTGCTCTCCAAAGGTTGCCCGTTTGATGCAACCGATGTGAAGGAGCAGTTTCAGGGCAGCGTGCAGACACGGTGTATGCTCATCGAAAGGCTGGACATGCTCATCAAGGAAAAGGAAAACCATGTAGGTATAGACATCAAGGAAGGAGCCATACACGGCTACCACTCCACCCGCATACATTTACAGAAGTTTATTCAACGGAAGTACAAGGTTTCGGACTTGGCATTCTCGCAACTTACAGAGGATCTTATCCATGAGTTCCGGCAGTATTTCTTAAGTGAGTGCGGTTTTCAGGAAAGCACGTTCTATAATGTAGCCACGCATTTGAAGACGGTATGCAGATTGGCTTACCGTGAGGGATTGGCTGATGTACTTCTATTTGACAAAGCCAAAATCTGCAAGGGCGGCAAGAGACTGCCCAAAGCATTGGACAAGGAAGCATTAGACAAATTGAAGGCTCTCAACTTGGAGGACTTGGAGGAGGATATGGAAACGGCAAGGGATATTTTCCTCTTTGCCTGTTATACAGGTGCTGCTTATTGTGATTTGATGGAACTGGACAAGTCCCATCTTGTGCGTGACGACGAGGGTAGCCTTTGGCTGAAGTTCAACCGCCACAAGACAGGTGTGCCTTGTCGTGTCAAACTGCTGCCCGAAGCCATAAGGCTGATGGAGAAGCTCCACAGCGATGGAAGGGAAACATTGCTCCCCTATATCAAGTACAAGAACTATCAGACCTGTTTGAAAGCCCTGCAGCTTCGTTCAGGCATATCGTTTCCCTTTACCACGCATACCGCAAGACACACCTTTGCCACGCTCATCACGCTTGAGCAAGGAGTACCGATAGAGACAGTGAGCAAGATGCTCGGACATAGCAATGTAAGCATGACCGAGCGTTATGCAAAGGTAACGCCCCAAAAACTCTTTGAGGAGTTTGACCGATTCCTTTCTTTCACCGAAGATATGCAGTTGGTTATCTGACCATTTGCTTTCATTCAACATCGTATTTAGTCAAATAAAACACGGACAATTCAATCAAGACCATTATGAGAAGTACATTCAAGACATTATTCTATATCAACAGACAGAGAACAAAGGCAGACGGCAATACCGCCATTCTCTGCCGTATCACCATAGACGGAAAGAACACAGCCGTTACCACAGGCGAAGAGTGCTATCCCTCCGAGTGGAACACCAAACAGGGTTTGACAACTAACAGGAAGACCAACCAAAGAATCAATGAGTTCAGGGAATTGGTAGAGAAAACCTATCGGGACATACTGACGAGGGACGGAGTGGTAAGCGTGGAACTTATCAAGAACCGCTTGCAGGGCATTGCCACTAATCCGACAACGCTCCTTGCCATGAGCAAGGCGGAACTGCGATCCGTCAAGGAGTCAGTAGGTAAGTCAAAAGCAGAGGGGACTTATCTGAACCTGTCCTATTCTGATAGAAACCTCCGAGAATTTATCGAAAACAAAGGAGTACAGGACATACTCATTGCCACCATTACGGAGAGCTTGTTTGAGGAATACCGTTTCTTCCTGAAAAAGCGTGAGCTGAAAGCATCGACTGTCAATACCAATCTCTGCTGGCTGAGCCGACTGATGTTCCGTGCGGTCAGCAGGAGGATTATCCGCTGCAATCCCTTTGAGAACGCCAAGTATGAGAAGGAGGAAAAGAAGATACGCTTTCTACAAAAGGGCGATGTAATGAAACTCATGGCAATGAGGATGAACGACAGAGAAGCGGAGTTGGCAAGGCTGATGTTTGTCTTTTCCTGCTTCACTGGTATGGCTATCGCTGATATGGAAAATTTGGAATACAGGCATATCCAAACGGCAGTTGACGGACAGAGGTATATCCGTAAGGAGCGTCAGAAGACAAAGGTTGAGTTTATCGTACCGCTGCATCCCGTAGCAGAAGCCATCGTCAGCCATTGCAGGAACGAGCAGGAAAGAAACGAAGAACTGCAGACGGTGAAAGAAAAAGGCGAAAGTCTTGTTTTCCAAGCTCATAGCAGCCGTAGCGTGATGGGCAAAAACCTGTGCATCGTGGGCAAGGCTTGCGGTATCAGACAGAGATTGTCGTACCATGTTGCAAGGCACACCTTCGGTACGATGAGCCTAAGCGCAGGAATACCCATAGAGAGCATTGCCAAGATGATGGGACACGCTTCTATATCAAGCACGTAGATTTATGCGCAGGTAACTGACAGCAAGATTTCGGAGGATATGGACAGGCTCATTGCCAAATACAAGGCTAAGGATAACAATACCGCAAATGCAAATTTGGAAGCAACAATAAACACTAAGACAATTCCATTAGTTGTCAAGCCAAATGACAGAAAGGGGGAAACGGCATGAAGACAAGTAATAACACACAAAGAAAAGTAAGCGTAACGAATCATCGCAGTTACTTTGATTGGGGTAGCAATATGCAAGTCATTCGCGAAGGTAACGGAGACATTGCTATGACGGAGAGCGAACTTGCAAGGTTCTTCGGTGTAACATGGAGAAAGCTCAATGGCAGGCTTCAAGCAATAGCCCACAATCCCAACCTGTACCCCGATGAGAGGATTGCAGGCGAGGAAGATATTTATGCAAACGAACAACTAAAAGGTTATGCACAGCTCTATCCACTTCCAATCATCATTGCCCTATCCTTTCAGTTGGACAGTACGGAGGCTCATCTGTTCAGAAGTTATATCTGCCATAAGATACAACGACCGACAACTACCATAACACCAATATTCCTGACAAGTAACACGGATAACTGATAATTATACTTCCTTTTTCTTTCACCGATTATATCTTACTACATAACTACAATAAGGCATAATACTGTGAAAGAAAAAGGTTTATACCGTAGTTAGAAAATAGAATAACTATTACTACCAAGTGGCTACATTCTACGCCTGTCAAATGTACTGTACATAAAGTGATGCAGCAAAAAACGGATTATAAAACAATTTAAGTACAATGCTTGTATTTTTTCAAATAGTTTATTATCTTTGTAAGCAATATATTGTGATAAAATGTCAAACAATGAACATATAAGCGTTGCTAACCGCTTAAAAATTGTCCTTGTTGAACAAGGAAAAACAAATAGATGGCTTGCTGAGCAATTGGGCAAGACGGAGCATACTATATCTCGTTGGTGTCAAAACAAAACACAGCCAACGGTTTCGATATTGGGCGAAATCGCACAACTATTAGATGTAGATGTAAGGTTACTGATAAAATCAACAAAAGAATAATCGATGGGAACGAATTTCTTTACCAATGAAAATCAGAATACACTTTTAGAGAAAATAGAAGGTGTTTTCAAGTATAAGAAAGTGCATTTCTTCGATGTACTTGTTGGTTATTTCCGTGCTTCTGGCTATTTCAAAATCAGGAAATTCATAGAGCAGACTCCGAAGATAAGATTTCTTGTGGGTATCAATGTTGATAAACTTACAGCACAAGCCAATCAACAAGGGCTTTTTTTCAATCCTGATGAAGAGCAATCGCAGGAAGAATTCTTTTGTGAGCTGAAAAAAAACATCCAGGAAGCACAATACGATAAGGATGTAGAAGATGGTATGTACCAATTCGTAGAGGATATTGTATCTGGGAAAATAGAAATGCGTATTCACCCCAAGCAAAATATCCACGCTAAAGTTTATATTTTTAGGGAAGAAATATATCATCCGCACGGATATGGTTCTGTTATAACGGGATCAAGCAATCTTACAGATGCAGGACTTGAAAAGAATTTTGAGTTCAACGTAGAACTGCGCTATGATGATGACATTCAATTTGCTACCGATGCTTTTGAAAGGTTATGGAGCGAAGCTGTGAAGATAGACTTGTCGCACATAGAATCCATAAGGAAAGAATCTTTTCTGAACCCAAACTTTACACCTTATGAGGTTTATCTGAAGTTCTTGTTGGAATACTTTGGAAAGAGCATTGACTTTGATCCTAATTCTGTTTCAGATTTACCTAAAGACTTTAAGAAACTGTCTTATCAGGTCGATGCAGTAAACGATGGCTTTTCCAAGATGATGAAACATAATGGTTTTTTCCTCTCGGATGTCGTAGGATTGGGAAAAACCGTAGTAGCAGCCTTGATAGCCAAGAAGTTTTTCTTTTCCAATGATTTTCCTGCATATCGCTCTAATACATTGGTTATAGTTCCACCAGCCTTGAAAGATAGTTGGGATGAAACTCTGTCTAAATTCAGGATAGACAATTATAGTATTATTACAAATGGAAGTCTGCACAAGATAAAAGATGCTTCTTTTTATGACTTGGTCATTGTTGATGAAGCACATAAGTTCCGTACTGACACTGCAACTATGTACAACGAACTCCAAAAGTTATGCAAGACTCCCACTCGACACCTGCGTACAGACGGAACCCCATACGATAAAAAAATAATTCTCGTTTCGGCTACACCACTGAACAACAAGCCAGAAGACATTGCCAATCTTGTATATCTGTTTCAAGATTCTAAGGATAGTACACTCGAAGAAGGAAATCTGCAACGTTTCTTCAGGGAGCAGATTGATGCTTATAAGAAAGTGAAAGCTGAGAAAAACAGCTCAGTCATTGCAAATAAAGTAAGGAGCATCTACGAAAAGATACGCGTGAAAGTAGTAGAACCTTTGACTGTTCGTCGTACACGCACAGACCTATTGGAAAATGAAGCATACAAAAAAGATTTGGACGAGCAAGGAATTGTATTCCCAACAGTACATCAGCCCCAACCTCTGTACTATGAGCTGGATAAGGCTTTGAGTGCACTTTACGACAAGACCATCAACGTGTTGAGCAATAATAAAGAAGGACTGACATATTTCCGATACCAAGCCATTAAATATCTTAACGAAGATAAAAAGAAGAAATACAAGAAAGCCGATCAAATCTCGATTCAGTTGGCAGGAATTATGAAGACCTTGCTCGTTAAACGGCTTGACAGCAGCTTTTACGCTTTCAAACAGTCGTTGAAGCGGTACTATGAAGCAAACTGTGTGATGCTCAAAATGTTTGAGAAAGGAACTATTTACATCGCTCCTAATTTGAAGGTAAACGAACTATTGAGCAATGGGAAGGAAGACGAACTGATTAAATTAATTGAACAGTCGGTATATACAGACCCCACGATAGAAGTATGTACGCCAGACGATTTCGTCAAACCTATTTATGTAGATGGGTTGAAGCATGATGATGCTTTATTGAAGGATTTGGTAGCCGAATGGAACAAGATAGACTATGATCCGAAGTTGGATGTATTTCTTGATAAACTGACAAAACAGTTATTCGACAAGTCCATTAATTGCGAAGGGAAGTTGGTAGTGTTCTCTGAAAGCAAAGAAACAACGAACTATCTCGCAGAAAAGTTAAAACAACAAGGATACAACAAGGTCTTATCGGTTGGAAGCAACAACCGTACAGAAAACATGCTTTTGCTAAATGCTAATTTTGATGCAAACTATAAAGGGCATAAGAAAAACGATTATAATATAGTACTGACCACGGAAGTCTTGGCAGAAGGAGTCAATTTACATCGAGCCAATATCGTTGTGAATTATGATACTCCTTGGAACTCCACACGCCTAATGCAGCGCATAGGTCGTGTGAACCGCATTGGCAGTGTTGCCAAGGAAATCTATGTTTACAACTTTTTCCCAACGGAAAAGGTGAACAATGATATTGAACTTGTGAAAAAAGCCAAGATGAAACTCTTTGCTTTCCATGCTGCCTTGGGAGAGGACAGCCAGATATATTCTGATGAAGAAACCCCTGAAAGCTTTGGTTTGTTTGACAAGAGCCTTGAAGAAGAACGCGATGAGAAGTTAAGCTATTTAATGTGGTTGAGGAAACAAAAAGAAGAATATCCCGATTTGTTGAAAGCAATAGCAAAAATGCCTTTGCGTGCCCGTGTTGGCAGAAGAACCGCTAATACAGACAAATCAACATTGGCATTTATTCGTAACAATAAAAGAGATGCCTTCACATTTGTTCATAAAGATGGGAAAATGGAAGAACTTACTTTCCTTGAAGCAGTAAAAATATTTAAGGCAGATGTGAATGAGCAAGCGATTCCGCTGCATGAACTTCATCATTTTCAAATTGGGAAAGCACTTGAAAGTTTTTCTGAGAGAACAGAAGCAGAAAAAGGGAATACTCTTAAAGTTAATCCCACACAAGGACCGAACGAAAAAAAGGCTATAGCCTATCTTGACAGTTTCCTGACTATACAAAATATTACCGAAAAGGAAGCAGAACTAATCCGACAAGCGAAGAGAGCGATTACAACAGGTAAGTTCCAACAGCTACAACGAGAAGTGAACAAACTGAAAACAGCAACAAAGAAAACACCTGTAAAGTTGTCTATTCTTCTTGAACAAATGATGAAAATTCTTTCATCGTACCCTTTATTAGCAGAGCAGAGTATTGCTTCTGACGATGTTACTGTAAAAAGACAACAGCAAAGAGAATCGCTTAATCCAGAAATTATTATTTCTGAAAGTTTCTGTTCTTGATAGATTTATGAGTGAGACAAATCGTATAGAATATAAGTTGGAGCTTACCTCCGATTTGGATATAGAGAAAGAAGTGATAGCCTTTCTGAATTACAAGGAAGGGGGGTACATATATATAGGTGTAGATAAAAACGGAAACACAGTAGGAGTCGATGACGTAGATACCTGTATGTTACGATTGAAAGATCGCATCAAAAACAACATTTCACCCTCGGTTATGGGGCTTTTCGATATATCAGCAGAAGACCGAAACGGCTGCTCAGTCGTGAAGATTACCATTGCAAGTGGTATTGAAAAACCTTATTTCAAGTCCAAGTATGGCATGACCTCCAAAGGTACGTTCATTAGGATGGGTACTTCTGCAGAGCCCATGCAGCAACAGCTGATTGAACGTTTGTTTGCTATGCGTACACGAAATTCCATTGGGCGGATCATCTCCAACAGGCAGGATTTATCTTTCGAGCAACTTCGCATTTATTACGACGAGCGAGGCAAACGGTTGAATGAAAATTTCAAGCGTAGCTTAGAACTATTGACAGCGGACGGTAAACTTAACTATGTGGCTTACTTGTTGGCTGATGAGAACAACATCTCTATCAAACTTGCCAAATATTCAAGCCTTGACAGATGCGATTTAATAGAGAACAATGAGTATGGTTACTGCTCCTTGATAAAAGCAACCAAGAGCGTATTGGCAAAGTTAGACATAGAGAATAAGGTCTTTGCAACTATCACCTCCGCAGAACGAGACGAGACTCCTTTATGGGACAAGATAGCCTTGCGCGAGGCTGTTGTCAACGCCATTGTACACAACGACTATTCGTTTGAAGTACCGCCTAAGTTTGAAATATTCCCAGACCGCATTGAGATAACTTCTGCTGGAAGATTGCCCGAATCATTAAGTTGTGAGGAATTCTTTAATGGTATTTCCATACCACGCAACAAAGAATTGATGCGTATCTATCGTGATTTGGATTTGGTAGAGTCATTGGGCTCTGGTATCCCTCGTATACTCAGAGCATACGGCAGGGATTGTTTCTCATTTACAGACAATTTTGTCCGTATCACCCTCCCTATTTCTAAGGGAACTCCACAGCGCGGTGTTATCATTAGCACAGAGGAGAATGTACAAGTTAGTGTGCAAGTTAAATCATTGATTATCAGTATAAGCAAGCGGAATCTATCTGTTGATGAAATATTGAAAATGTATAAGCAAGTGTACAAGCAGGTGTATAAGTCGCACTGGTATTTTAAAAAGAAATTCATTTCCCCTGCTATGCAGCAAGGCTGGATAGAGATGCAATATCCGGACAAGCCCAATCACCCCCAACAGAAATATAGGCTTACGGAAAGGGGGATGCTGTTGCTCGATACTTTTATTCAACAAAACGAACAAAAATAAAGAATATATGGATAAGGCTGAACTAAGAAATAAATTGAAAGAGAATTTCAATCTTGAAACGTGGAAAAACATTCTTGGCAAAATTTTTCATAAGATTGACTATCTTTCTGTTCCGAATTCGATAGAAGACAAGTCCGTAAAAAATGGCGGACAAATAGGAACAATACGTCTTGACGACAACCGTTCGTTGGCACTCTTTGTCATAGAAGTTGCCGACAATATTGACATTGCCCACAATAGAAAAGGACTACGCAATATAGCCATAAGATATATTGACCAAGACATCATCCATGGAATATTGGTTTTCTATTATTCAAGGAAACAGACTGACTATCGCCTCACCTTTGTTTCAAAGACTACTGTACTCAATGAGGCGGGAGAGTTTCAAACAAAAGAAACAGCCCCTAAACGCTACACATTCCTATTGGGCGGAAATGAACCATGTACTACCGCAGCCATCCGTTTATATGAATTAGTGAAGAAAGAGAACGTTCTGTTATCGGATGTTACCGATGCTTTCTCCGTAGAACGACTCAACAAGGACTTCTTCAAAGGGTATAAAGACCGCTATAAGAAGTTCTGTGATTTCCTTACAGGAAATGCAAAGGACAATCGCGACTATGTGAAAAAACTACTCGGTCGTCTCGTCTTCCTGCAATTTTTGCAGAAAAAAGGCTGGATGGGCGTACCTGCAAGTAGCAAAGCATGGGAAGGTGGTGACAAAGCATATATGCAAAAACTTGTTGAGCATTATAAGGACAACGACAGATTATTGAGCGATGTGCTGGAACTGCTTTTCTTCAATACGCTTAATGAAGCCAGACCCGATAACATTGCCAATTCTCGTCTTGGCGACAATATCAAGATACCTTACCTGAATGGTGGTCTTTTCGACAAGGATGCTTTGGACAATAGGAATATTGATTTTCCTTACTCCTATTTTTACGAACTGATGGAGTTCTTTTCAGAATACAATTTCACCATCGACGAAAACGATCCCGATGATGCAGAAGTGGGTATCGACCCAGAGATGTTGGGACATATCTTCGAGAACCTGTTGGAAGACAACAAGGACAAGGGAGCATTCTATACGCCAAAGGAAATAGTCCAGTATATGTGCCGTGAAACCATTGTGCAGTATCTGAAATCTCATGTTGCTGAACAATTATACTCGTCTGTCGAAACTCTGATTAAGCAGGGAGTTGTTGATGTGAAACTTCAAAACAAGACCAATGCCAATGAGGTATACAATCTGCTCAAAACTGTAAAGGTGTGCGACCCTGCCATTGGTTCCGGTGCCTTTCCTATGGGCGTACTCAATGTACTCTATCATGCCCGTATGCAGCTCTACGGTTTTCTGAAGTCCCCGGAAGATTTCTCTCATGCAAAGGTAAAACGCGACATTATACAGAATAACATCTTTGGAGTGGATATAGAGCAGGGTGCGGTAGATATAGCCCGCCTCCGCTTCTGGTTGGCTTTGGTGGTCGATGAAACGATTCCGCAGCCACTGCCTAACCTTGATTATAAGATAATGTGTGGAAATTCACTCACCTATCGTTATCCAATGGATATACAGATTGATGATGTGCTTGTGGAATATAATCAGAATGTTTCTGAAAATCAACAACTATCATTGGAATTATACAAGAGTATGGTCTATAAATATACAAATACTTCCGACCATACGCGAAAGGCTGAATTCAAAGCAATAATAGAAAAGGTTAAACAGACGTTTAAATATAAACTCACAGACAGAGAACTCTTAAAGATAAAAAGATTAAAAAAACAGTTAGCAGACTATGACTCTCCAATGTTGTTTGAATTATCAAAAGCAGAAAAGCAAAAAGTAAAAGTATTAAAGAAACAATTAAATACCATTCTCAAGAAGCAAACCGATATAGAGAATAGTAAAATTTATGAGAACGCTTTTGAGTGGCGATTTGAGTTCCCCGCTTTATTGGACGACATTGGTACCTTCACTGGATTTGACGTGATTATAGGAAATCCTCCTTACGGGGCAAAACTTACGACATTCGAAAAACAAATGTTCAAGGATAAATATGCCGATGTGCACATGCGAACGCCAGAAACATTTTGCTATTTCACTTCGCTTGCTTTTAACTTGTGTAAGCAGGAAAGGGCAGTTGTGTCTTATATTGTCCCCAACAACATCTTATTTCAAAATGAGAATGAGAAAACTCGAAGGTTGCTTGCCGAGGAACACACGTTAGTGCGCGCCATTAATCTTGGAGACAATACATTTGAAAATGCAGATGTTCCAACCTGTATTTTTGTGGCAAACACAGAGAAAACAGTTAATTATAATATTGCTTATTCCGATTATCGTCAATTTAATGTAAAGAACATTAAGTGGGATGAAAAGATTGAAGATATCAGTATTGAAAAGCAAAAATCCGTTCCAGCAATGGTTATAGGAATGTCAAATAGCGATATAAACATTTTAGATAGTATCAGGTCCCATGGAGTTACTATTGATGCAATAGCCGAAGAGATGGCAAGTGGTATTTCCACGGGTGGAGATAAGATATTTAGGATTACTAAAGATGTGGCTATTGAGCGAGAATTTGAAATTACTGCATTGCGAAAGATATTAGTAGGCTCAGAGATAGAGAAGTATAATTTAGTAGATACTAATAATTTGATTATATATTCTACAAAGCAAGCAGATATTCCACAATATCCTAATATATACAAATATTTGCAACGGTTTGAAGAGCAACTTTCTAAAAAACGTGAAACCCAAAAAGGGGTTTTACCGTGGTGGTGTCTTCATTGGCCACGCTATGTAAATCTTTTTACCGAACCAAAAATAATTATGCGCCAAACTTCAGATTGCATCCGTTGTGTTTATGATGAAGAGGGGTATTTTGTCCTAAATAGCATACTTGTTTTTAAGAAGAATACAGAATTTTTCACATATAAATATATTGCAACTGTTCTTAATTCTTGTGTAACAGACTATATGTATAAAAAGCTGACCCAAGAAGAAGGAAGAGCTTTTGCGGAGGTAAAACCTGTCAATGTAAGGAAACTATACATACCAAAAGCAGAGAATAAGGAACAGGAATTACTGGAAACGCTCTATGATTATATGGCGTTTTTAAAAAATGTAGATTCTGCACAAGTAGATAAGGCTATTGGGAATGAATTCGTAGGAGAGTTTTTTCAACAGATTATAGACGGTTGTGTTTACGAACTTTTCTTCGGAGAACATATGCAGGAACGAGACATAAATATCATAGAGTATCTATTTGAGTATATTAAACCTTTTAATGACCTATCAGAAGAATCTATCATTACAACTATCAGCAAAGCATTTGATACTCTTTATAAATCAGATAATCCCGTGCGGACAAGACTGTCACTTTTCGTTTCACGGAGTCCTGAGATTCTGAAAATAATTATTCAACATTAATACTTAATATCCTAAAGATGGCTTCGATTTCTAAAATAACAATTAATGGATTTAAGGCTTTTCCAAAAGAATTTAATCTGAATCTTGATGGGAAAAACTTATTAATGTACGGTGAGAATGGAAGTGGCAAATCCTCTATCTATTATGCCTTACATGCACTGTTGCAAAGTCAATGTCATGATATTAAAAAGTATTTCAATAAAAACTCAGACGAGTGTATTGTAAATACCATGACTGCAACGCCGGTTCCAAAAGTTTCTGTGAAATTTGAAAATAGTGATATTACTTATAACATTTCTGAGAATGGTTACGAGGAGTCTATTCAACAACCAACTTCACCTATCAAGGATTTAAACGGTAAATGTGTGTTCATCAATCACAAGTTTCTTTTTAACTTCTTCAGTTTCAGAAATTCTCAATATATAGATTTGTTTCCTGTATTTATCAAGGATATTCTTCCGTTTACCCTAACAACGGATAAATCCAGATATATTTCTCAAATCTATGATGAAATCAATATTGGTATTCAGCGGAAAGGAAAAGGCAAACAAATTGCCTATGATTATAAGAATAAGATTAAGAAATTTAATAATGAAGTTAAATATATTATTGATTACATAAACACGAACGCACCACGAACTGCAACAAAAATATATAATGACTTTTTTAGAGATTCTGGAGCCCCAAATCTTAGAATAATATTGAATTATTTAGATAATAAAGATGAAATTATTCAAAATAATAATTCTTATTGGCTTCGTTTAGGGTATAGGTATGAAGAAGAAAAAATTGCAGGAAAATTGCAAAAAGTAAAAATCAGTAATAGATTGGAAATATTGAATCCTGTAATAACCTTGTCCATAGATGAAGACAAGGAAGATGGATCTTTTACCCCAATTGCTAAACCTCAAAGTTATTTTAATGAGGCTAAACTAACAGCAATCGTTCTCTCTATTCGCTTCTCATTATTAGATACAATTACTGCCCAAGATGGTCGTTTCCTAGTTCTTGATGATATGCTTATCAGTCTTGATATGAGTAACCGCATGAAAGTGATAGATTATTTACTTTCTGAATGTACCCAATATAAAATTTATCTTTTCACACATGATAGAGCTTTTAACAACTTTATATGGAACAAAATTTCAAAAAAAGGGTATAAGAATCAATGGCTGCACAAAAGGATTTATATGCACCATTCTGAACCTATTCTAATAGACGAAGATGATGATTGTATTTCTAAAGCAAAGAGGTTTTATGAGATTCAAGATTATGAGACTTCAGCAATATACTTGAGAAAGAGTTTGGAAGAAACTATAGGTAATTTACTTCCATACGAATTGAAAACAAGGCCTGACGGTAATTTTGCTTCTTTAGAAGCGTTATGGCAAAAACTGATTAAATACTATTCAGACAACGGAAAAAGCATTGATAAAAATACACAAAAAGTATTTGATGATTCAAAGCTTCTAATCCTAAATCCTGCTGCACATTTCCAGAGATTATCAAATCCTATTTATAAAAAGGAATTGGAGATGATTTTTGATTTGCATACGCAACTAGCGCAAATTGATAGGATAGAAAATAAGCTCTGCATTGAAAAAGGAAAAATATTTGAATTTACTCATCCTACCAAACCCTATAAATGTGATTTTTCAATAGACAAAGATTTAATACTGGTGCAAGGAGATAGGCTTATTAGCGTAATGCCCAAATGCAAAGATATACATTGGAGCTATAATGGGATTATGTATTATGATTTTGAGAAAGGAGGAGAAAATCAGAATCATCCTTTAAAAACAGCAACTCCAAAATTGAATAAATTCATTGAAGGGCTTGAAAAGTTACCATTAGAGATTACTGAAGAAAAATTTTTGGCAAATTGTAAAGTTGACAACACCCCATTAAAAGATTTTTTTGAAGGGGTTAATACAACCTCATTGATGTTGGCTTCTGCAAAAATATGACATATATTTAATTCTTATAAAATGAAAATAGAAATACAAAACATTAATATTTCTGATAAGGTAGAATGATTTTCAGCTCAACATCTTCAAACAACAGATAGGATTATCCTTTCTGCCAAGTTTGGAGCTGGAAAGACTTAGCGGCTGAATGATAGAGGAATATAAATAATGAGAAAGACAACTTTTTAAAAGGAGGATAATAAATGTTCCAAGAGCTAAAGAAAAATATGAAAATAGCTGTATTCTCTGAATACAAACTTATGATTTGTATTCTTGCAATGCTAATTGTATTTTGGAAAATTATCAATACGCTAATATCCGAAAGTATTGTAAGTATAACAGAAACTGTGGCTGATAATAATATGATAGTTGCCTTTATATTTTTCTTATGCCCTGTATTTATTGCATTTATAAGATTTGATTCTCTGAAAAGTGAAGCTAAGATTTTTTCGCAAAGACATTTATGGGAACTCTTCTTGCTTATAATTTATCTGATATTTGAATTGTCTGGAAATTTTGATTTTTATTCCTTTTTGGGGATTAATTATTTCACATATTCATTTATTGGATTGCTTATTACAGAATTAGGATTATATTGCATTTATAGAAAAAGGTATAAACTCTTGGCAGACCTCTATGAGAAAACACATCCCTTTTTCATAGATGCTCCCACCACAGATGATAGTTATGATAGGAGGAAATTTCTTAAAACGCTATTGGATAAAATCCTTTCAACATTCGATAACAGGTATTTTGTAGAAAATCCCAATGCTTTTACAATATTGCTTAGTGAATCTTTTGGAAAAGGAAAGACCTCTTTCTTGTTCCAAATAAAAAAAGCTATTAGGGAGGAAGAGTACAAGAATAAAATAATTTATGTTGAATTCAGACCTTGGCTTTGCGAAAAGTCAGAAACGATTATTACAGAATTTTTCTCTACTTTGAATCGGGAGTTGGCAAAACATTTTGTTTTGCCAAAAGGATTATTTTCTTCTTATTTATCCTTGCTTGTAGAAAAAGCTCCAAACACATATTATTCTTTCATGCTAAAATCATTGTATAAGAAAAAGTCCTTATCAGAAGAGCATGACCGAATAATGGAGTTTCTCAAACAAATAGATAGACCTGTCCTGATTTCCATTGACGATATAGATAGACTACACGATGACGAGGTAAAGGTGGTGCTAAATCTTATAAGAGATACGGCAGACTTTCCTAACCTCTTCTATATAGTTGCTGCTGATAAAAAGAATCTGTGTCTGTCATTGGAACGTTTGGGTATAAAAGTCCCAGAAGTATTTCTGAAAAAGTTTATCAATTTTGAATGTCTTTTCCCTGCAAGCGATGCTGTATTAAAACAGTTATTCCGAAAAAAGTTAGATAGCGTTTTAAGAGAATACAGTTGTACAGACTCTAAGGATCTTATAATAAGTAGTATCCTTGAAATTGATAATATAATAGATACCTTTGAAACTCCAAGAGATATTGTAAGATTCCTCAATATTTTTACATTTGCTATGGATTGTATAGAAAGAAATGGGATAATGGCTGAAATTAACGTTGCAGATCTATTTGCCATATCACTTATACAATATTTGGAGATAGAGTTATATAAAATACTTAGAGATAATGATAGTTTGTTTTTATCATACGATGACTCGACAAAATCGTTAAGTATATCGTCATCATACAAATCTGTATTTGAGCATCCCATATTTGCGCACATAAATGAAAATACAAATGTAGAAGAATACCATATTGTCCTATCAGATATAGATGATGTTGTTGCAGATATATCAGCCCAAAAACAAACAGTATATCGGTATGTTGCATATTTTTTGTTTGATCAGCAAAGAAAAGACATCAATGGTTATTCAATGCGTTATGTGGATTCTTATTTTAGATATTTTGCTTTTACCAAGAAACAAACTCAAATTTCAGGAGCCAAAGTTCGTGTTATATTCTCTCCTGCACATGAAGAATTACATAAAATAGAGATTAAAGACATCATACTGCATGATCAAGAAAGTTCTTTTATACATAATATAAATAAATGGTATCATACATTTGATGATTCTAAAATAGAAATCCTTAAAAAACTTTCCCTGTTTGTTTCCCTGCTCTATGAACTAAAACCTGAAGTTGTCAATGCTGAAAAGCCTCAGGTAAAAGCTCTGATTATAAAATATTTTGTGGAAACTTATAGTATTCATAAGCTTTTGGCAAATATATATATTAATGAACTAAAATCTTACCCTTCTGCTATTGTTAGTCAAGAAGAATCTGAAAAAAGGTATGGCAAAGACAGAAATGACTTTGATAAATATATTAAAACTCGAAAGTATGAAGTTAATTTCATATCTCTGATTCTGAACAGGATCAATACCAATAAAGAGGTTTCATTACTAGGTAGTGACAATATAGAAAAGTGGTCAAGGCAGATTATTGATAATTACATAATAGAATTGAAAAAGTATGATAAAGAACATACTTTCTCCAGAAATAATCTTTATACTATCAGCCATGTGGCTGTATTAGACAGAGATTATTGGATTGAGTGCTTTAAGAATTATATTAAGGAATGTCCATATTTTATGGATTGGATTGCAAGAGTCGCATCCTATGAGAATAATATTTTTGATTGGAATGAGTTGTTAAGACAACTACTGAATTTCCCACATTGGCAAAATTGTGATATTTGGAAACAAATCATTACTAACAGCAATTGTAAAGAGAATCCTGTTTTAATAGATTTTATAGAAATATTAAATGAAGACTTAAAATCACTGAATAAATCTACGCATCCATATCTTGAATTTGTTGAAAACTATTGGAAGAATAATGATATGTATAAATAAGAGGAGAGCGATACAGAATTCATTTTATACTCTCTATCTCTATTAATAGTAGGGACAACTTATAATATTGTTCCTATAATTTTCTTCTAACATTTTCTCCAAGTCCGAAACCTTATAGAGTATCTTTCCCGCAAACTGTGTGTCGGGGATAACCTTTCGGTCGCGATAGTCCTGCAAGGTACGGGGACTGATATACAGCCGCTCGCACACTTCCTTGCCCGTAAGGAAAAGTTCTCCGGCAAAGAGTGGCTTGTGCGTCCCTGCCACTTCTGCAATTCTTTTCCCCACACCTCTTAACGCCGAGACAACAAGCTGCATCTCGTCGCTTTCCATGTTTAAATCTTTTGCCATTTCCATCATATACTGTTGTTTTTAGGTCTTTCTGTTCTTGCAAGGAGCAGCTGTTCCACATCCTCACGCTTGTAATAGCACTTGTGGCCGATTTGCGTAAATGGCAGCACACCCGTATCGCGGTAATGCTGCAAGGTGCGCTTACTGATGTTCAACAGCCTGCACACATCTCCATTGTGTAGCCAATCGGTGTGTTTGCTCTTTTCTCCGAATGCCTTATGGCAACATTCTGCAAGGCTCAAGATTTCATCTCGCAGCTTTGCCCAATTGATTTCTGTAATGACGTAATAGTTCATAATCTTATCTTAGTTTTATTGTTTGTTGTTTCAGTTTTTTTCCTGTTTCCTCTGGCAAAGGTAATGGCGTATGTAGGCCTCTCAAAGCAGCAGGGAACAGTAGGGAAGTATCGGGAACAATAGGGAAAAGAGCAATCCGTTCCATCGGTTTGCATTTGCGTTTTCCTGTCCCGTCTTTTTCCTTTCATTGCAAAATTAAGATAGGACATTTCTTATTCCATCACTTTTCATTCAAGTGGCAGCTTGTGGCGTCGTAGTGGAATAGGTTGGCACAGTAATCCGATATAAAATATGCTTCAATCAATAGTTTGTAGACAGTTGGAGCAAACGACTGCATCTGAAAGCAAACAACGACATCGATATTTCAGCCAACCTTTTCTTCTGACCACCCGATTTTTGCTTAATGAGGCAATAAATGCTCTTCTTTTTGACTTGCTTCCCTAAGAATTTAGCAGCAGACTGACGCAACATTATGCAAGAAGTCTCTGAATGCTTGGAAGTTACGCATTCTCATCCTAACTTCGCTCTTGGAAACCAATTCAAGGAAATAATGAAAAGAGAAGCAGATGCAGGCAATATAAACGACAAGCGAAATCACAATCGCAGGGGCAGCTCATCCAAGAATGCAGAGATAGAAGCCTATCTCTCCATGCATTATGAGTTCAGATACAACACGGTTTTGGACAGAACAGAATACCGTAATAGGAGTTGTGGTCATTTTGCAAAGGTTGGTCGTTATGAAATCAACACGCTCCGTAGGGAACTTGACAACGATGTCGGTATTATTACTTCTTCCGATAATCTATACTCTATTATTGAGAGCAGTTTCTCTCCACGCATCAATCCCATACAGGAGTATTTCAAGGAATTGCCGATGATAGATATAGGCGATGATAATAGCTGTGGTGGTTGCAATGGTAGTATCGTTCTTTCTTCCTTTTCATTGAAAGCTATTCCCGATTTGGCAAGCTGCGTGGTTGTCCGTAACTCCCAAAAGTGGCTGCCGTATCTCACCAAATGGCTCGTGGCAGTGGTTGCCAATGCAATGGACGACCGCGAGTGCCGTAATCATACCTGTCTTGTGCTGACAGGCAAGCAGGGCAAGTTCAAGACAACTTTCCTTCATTTGCTCTGTCCGCCGGCATTGCACGGTTACAGCTATACGGGCAAGATATATCCGCAGGAGAAGGATACACTTACCTATATCGGACAGAACCTTATCGTAAACATTGACGACCAGCTCAAAGCCCTCAACAAACGGGACGAGAACGAACTCAAAAACCTCATCACCTGTCCGATGGTCAAATACCGCATGCCCTATGACAAGTATGTGGAGGAACATCCTCATTTGGCGAGCTTCGTGGCATCGGTGAATGGAAACGACTTCCTTACAGACCCGACAGGCAGCAGACGTTTTTTGCCTTTCGAAGTACTCTCCATAGACATAGAAAGAGCAAAGGCTATTTCGATGGATAAAGTTTATGCGGAAGCCAAAGCTCTGCTAAACGCAGGTTTCCGCTATTGGTTTGACGATGACGAGATAGCCGAACTGTATCAGGAGAGCGAGGACTTCCAAGTGCAGACAGCAGAGATGGAACTCTTGTTGCGTTGTTTTGAGAAGCCAACGGAGGACGAAAACTATTTGTTAATGACCACTACGGAGATACTCACCTATTTGGGTATTTATACCCACCAGCCACTTCTTGCCAAACGTATGGGCGAAGCCTTGAAGAAAGCAGGATATATAAAGATGAGTAAGCGAAGAAACGGTGGGAATCCCATTTATGTCTACAAGATTAGAAAAATCTTGCCATGTCCACTCATTCAAACTTGTAGTAGCCAGATGTAGTAGAGTGTGTAGTATCTCCACATACTACTAACTGTTGCTGATTATCAATTACTTATATTAAAATAGTATGTAGTAAGAAGAAAGGTAAAAAAGTTTGGAGGGGAAAACTTTAGAAAAGAGGATTTCATTCAAACGGCATTCAAATATTATTCAAACCAACCATTATTATTCAAATAAGAATTATCCAACCATTTAAAGTTTATGACAATGAAAGAAGAAGATTTATCACTTATCAAGCGATACCCCATTGTGGCTTATCTTGAAAGGAAAGGCATCAATCCTATACGCAGGACACCTGCCTATGCCCTGTACTGTTCACCACTTCGTGAAGAAACACATTCGAGTTTCAAGGTGGACACAGAGAAGAACCTCTGGATAGACTATGCCGAAGGCAGAGGTGGAAGCATCATCGACCTCTGTATGCGTTTGGAGGACTGCACGCTGTCGGAAGCCATCTGCCGTTGGGGGCAGACCACTTCCTTTGATACAGCGTGCAACAATGTCGTACTCTCAAAAGAGAAGGCATACAGCAGCAATGGTTGTATCAGACTACCAAAAGAGGAAGTGGCAAACGGGGCAAGGAGACTGATAGAAGTATCAGACACCTTGCCGCCACATTTACAGGAGTACCTTGTAAATGAACGCTGCATCAACTTGGTAAAGGCATTGCCCTTTCTCAAATCCATCAGCTATGAGGTAAGGGGAAGAAGATACGAAGCCATTGGTTTTGCCAACCTCTCCGGCGGCTATGAACTTCGGGACGACAAGACGTTCAAAGGAACGATTGCCCCAAAGGACATCACTCCGATATTTGAGAACAAGGCTCACCCGTTTGCCTGTTCGAGGGATTTATGGACTTTCTCTCTTTCCCTTCAATGAAAGAAGAAGTGAATAACCGCTGCCTTGTGATGAACTCTGTGAGCAACATTGGAAGAAGTATCAGCTACCTGAACAACCATCAAGTCTCTTCTATCCGTACTTTCCTTGATAACGACGACGTGGGGCGGAGGGCAACACAGGAACTGATAAAGACAGGTTTTAAGGTAGAAGACATGTCTGTACATTACGGGAACTTCAAAGACCTCAACGAGTATCATGTCAGCCGTGTTCGTGAGCAACAGAAAAAGTTGGAGAAAACACCCAAAACAAGCAATAAACCCAAACAAGTCAAACTTAAAATACGATAGAGCAATGAAAAAGATGAAAGCAAGCAGAGAGGAGATAGACCAATCCATAAAAGAAGCGTTTAACATGAACAGAAAGGAAAGTAATGAAAGAACAGAAAGGAAAGTAATGAAAGAACAGAAAGGAAAAGTCTTACATACTACTTGGGAGATACAGAAGACGAGGCGGAAGAACAACCACAGGCAAAATCTCCATCAAAGGAAACAGATTGCCGAGAAGTAATAGCTTCCGAGCCATCCGAACCTACACTGCACACAGAGAATGCAACCGTTCAACGGCGCATCAGTGCCAAGATGAGACGGGGAACGCTCGAAACCTAAAAGCCGGCTTTCCTTGTTCCGACCAAATTGAACGACCGAAAGGCGGTTTATCTGAGCAGGGAGACACAGGAACGTGCGGACTTCATCGTCCGCAGGCTGGGCGACAGGGGCAGCAACCTTTCAAGCTTTGTGGAGAACATCGTGCGCCTCCATTTGGAGGAATACAGTGAGGATATAGAGAAATGGAGAAAACTGTAAACCACAGAAAAAGGGTTGAGGGTTTTCTTGAAAAAGGATGTCCCTTTCACTCAAAATCCTCGACCGTTTTAGGGTAGTACCAACAACAGATTTTACTGAACACATTGAACGGTTGGAATGCCACGAACACAGTTAATCTTCTGAATGCATAGCATTCATTTTTGGACGGCAAAACGCTTTATGCGTAAACGGAACGTTAGCTGACATTGCAAGACGTCAGTTTGTACCCACAAACTGCGCTTGCTCCCCTCGTTCGGTTATCGGGGAGATTAGACCGTAATCACTCCGTTCTCATCGGTCAGCGTTCGGAAATTAAGCAAGATTGAAAACAAAGAAAAGAGGACTTTTATATGAACAGATATGATAGCAGAACTGCCAAATGGCAGCAACGAGGTAAAGAAGAAGCGAGGATGAACAAGACGGAGTTCATCAAGGTAAGATGCACCTTAGAGGAAAAGCAGCGCATCAAGTCAAAGGCGGAAAGCACAAGACGGAAGTTCTCAGACTACTGCCGTGAAATACTCCTTAATGGAGAAGTGGTTGCCATTCCTAAGATGACGGACAATGAGAGAGAAGCCATTGCCATTCTCCAGCATACGGGCAGGTTCTATGGGCAGATTTCCAACCTTATTAAAGTCAAGGATGAGAGATGGGTACATATCACACAGAACCTTTCGCTATGTGCCAAAGAAGCATTTAAGCGATTTTACGACCCGCATTTTCGTGTGGACGACGAAATATATAAGGTCTTAAATATGTCAAGAGATGATAGGAAAATGTAAGGCGATAGCGCA
>NZ_KB898343.1 GCF_000377625.1 Prevotella veroralis DSM 19559 = JCM 6290
TGCTCGGTATCGTTGATGATGCGTTCAAACTGGTCTACAGCTTCCATGAACTTCATCACTTCGTCCTTGTTGGTGATTTCCTTGGGAATGAGGTGTCCACGGCAGAGCGAGGAAAAATTGCTCTGTTGTGCCATACGCTGCTTGTTGGTCTTGGTCAGGAATAAGTAAACGCTGTGGTGCAGGTACGGACGTTCGTTGAAATGCCGTTCAGAGGAACGGGCAAGGAAGCTCAGTCCGCCATCGGAGAGCTTTTCTTGATAGTCCTCCCTGATGAACCAGTCCTGCTTATGTACGATGCTGTAATTGGGTAGCACCTTGATTGCCTTATGCCAGGCTGAGTGCATTGCTTCGTATTCTGTAGAAGTGACGGTGAAGAGTTCGGGCAGCTCCACACGGAAAGCCACCGTGATGTCAGCATCTTTGCTCACCATGCAACCCTGCTCTATGGAGAGCAGTGGAAACTTAGACTCCAAGGTGGTTATCTTGCTTTTATTTCTCATTGCTTCGCTTTCTTTGATTGAAGGTTACAGATAAGGTGGCAGACCGTACGGCGGTTTACAAGGTAGCGTGGGTGCATACGTATTGCTCCTTTTTTCATCAGCCCATATTGCCCATACTTTCTATTCATGGTGAACGTTTGCCATACCACAAGGCTGGCACCCACTACACCTATGACAAGACAGGTAATTTGGCTGACTCCACAGAGATAGAGCACGACAACGAGAATGAAGACAGCCAGCAAGCCTCCTGCAAAGAGGAAGAGGTACTGCGCCTTCAAGCCCTTGAACTCTACCGTCCGGCCTACACCCTTGTTGATTTCAAATGCTGCCATCGCCTTACAGGAAGAAACTTCTCAAGATTGTAGCAGCCACAATGAGGAAGATACACGCACCGAACCAAGAAGCTGCGGTCTTGCTCGTGTCGGGGTCACCACTTGAGAACTTGTTATAGACTTTTATTCCTCCAATCAGACCTACTACGGCTCCGATAGCATAGATAAGCTTTGTACCTGGATCGAAGTAGGAGGTTACCATCTTTGTGGCTTCATTGATACCCGCCATGCCGTTGCCCTGTGCGTATGCTCCTGTGGCAGTGGCGGCTATCAGGAGCAGCATTGTGATTTTCTTTTTGTTGTTCATTGTTCTTTTTATTTTAAGTTGTTAAATGAATTGTTTTCTTTTGGATAGAGGTGGTAAGGGGCGGCTCGGTTTTATTGTATGACTGATATTGGTTGATTGTTTTACTTTTGAGCCACCCCCTGCATTCCTCCGAAATATGAAAATCAAGAAACCATTTTTACAGATAATAGGACAGCGGTCTGTCGTCAGCATCGCCCACTGCTGTGTCAGATATGCCAGAAACAGGAGGTGTTGAGTTTTGTGATGATGGCATTGCTGGTTGAGCATTCTGTTCTTCCTTTTCTTCCGCCTTACGGATTTTCTCCAATAGCGAGGCTTGTTCACCCAGCATCTTGGCGATGTTTTCTTTGTACTTATCCAACAGGTCTGAGTCTTGAAGCTGCAGAACGGTCTCTTTGACTTCTCCCTCATCAGCCTCCTCACTGTTCTTTGCCCACTTTTGCAGGCGGACTAAGTCACGTGCGAGGACGGACTGCTCCGAAATTTCGGCTTCGCCCGATGTGGACTCGATGGGCAGGCTTAATTCCTCACGGGCGACCTCATTCTCGTCCACTCTCTCCATCTCGAAATCAACGTCCATTTCGTTGTCCTCTTTCATTTCTTCCTCCTTTTCGGAGTTCTGCGGTGCAAAATTATTATTATTCTGCTCCGAATTTTCAGATGATGAAACAGAGGGAATTTGTGGGATAATCGGGGAAGTGGAACGGCTTTTTCCAATCAGTACAAACTCGGCTTGCTCTATTGTTCCTTTTCCTTTCTGTCCGTCTTTTTTCTTCGTTGCTTCTTTCTTCTTGATATCTTCATCGCTCTTTCCGTTTTTCTTGATAATGAAGTCATACGGAGATACATACCGCATATAGAAATACAGGATACCAAGCATCATCCAAATGATGATGAGTACCAGTATAAAACTGAAAAGTATTGTTTCCATCATAGTGTTATTGTTGTTTTACGTCTTTGCTTTGCTGCTGCATTATTGAGAAGTTCCTGATGTTCCCGCAGATGCTCCCGGAGGATATTATCAATATAGGAAGCAATAGATCCCCTTTCTCCTAAGTCTTGTAGCACATTGCGCAGGTTCTGTAATGTCTCCAAATTGATGGAGAAAGCCGTCCGCATTTGCGAACGTACGGGATGAAAGTATAGGGAACGGTATTCCTCTATGGAAAGGGACGACCTGCCAGACTTTTCTATTCTCGGTTTTCTTTCTCTTTTCGGTTCCGTGTTCCCGATTTCCTCTCCTCCAGTTTCGTCTGTTCGTTCTTCTTTTGCCGTCTTCATTTCTTCCGAACTTTTGTCTTCCTCTCGTGATGTTGCGAGGGAAGGCTCGGTGTCCTCGGATGGATCGAAGGGGTTGGGAACCGTGACAGGTTTCACCACGACATTGTCCTCTGCCATTTTCTTCAGCTTCTTTTCCAGTTGCTGTTTTCTTTCCTCAATCGTTGCCATTTTCTGTTTTCGTTTTTAGTTTGAGACGTTGAATTATCTCGGAGACGAGTTCATCCAGCCCCGTACCCGTTCGCAGTCCCTTTGCAGGAGGCTGATAGGTGGAACGGAACACACCACGCAGCCCGTATGTGGAGAGTTCGTGGGAGAAGCGGTGCGTGGCATATACATAGCCGGGCAGGAGCGTGAGCTCATGTCCTTGGATGAGCTTCGTGTATTCGTCAATGATGACGTTCCTCACCCTTCTGTCCACCTTGTTCCAGAACAGGATAATGTCCTTTATCCGTGAGTCGGACATAGAAACACCAATATCCGTGATGGTCTTGGCGTATGCCATACAAGAGACGAGCGACTGTATGTCGGCTTCAAGTGGAGATAGGATATAGTCCATCTGAAGGGACAGTTCCATCAGCTCCGTTGTTCCTGCATGACCGGGAAAATCGAACACAACCAACTGGTACTTCTCATTGCTGATAGCGTCAATCTTACTTTGTGCTGTCTTGACGGCTTCCTTGGGGCTGGACTTGTAAATCCTGTATGCCTTCTTGCCGAGGTGCTGAAAGAAAGCCTGCATAGACTTGGAAAGTTCCTCGCTTCCCTGAACGACACTTTTCTCACGTTCCCTCAGCTTGTAAAAGGAATCCTGAGACAGGTCGCAGTCCACCACGAAGAGGTTGATACCCTGTTCGTAGTACAAAATGCTGCTTACGATTTCGGCAAGCGTGCTTTTTCCGACTCCTCCCTTTTGCGAGGAGAACCCCAGAAAGATGGGGCGTTGTTGTTTGTTCTCCATAATGATAATTTCTTAGTTCATATTACTTGTCTATTTGATGTTTGGATGTGCTCTCATTCTTGAGAAGTATCAGCAGACAGTTTGTTCTGGCTGCGTATGGTTCGTGCGATAGTCTGAAAGGACGATTTATAGTTCTTGCTATCTGTTGTACTGACAATAGTTTGTCATGACAACAAATTGTTATGAATATGTTTCGTTCCTTCTTGTCATCTTTGGTGTAAGCCAACGGTAATACGATATATCTTTTGCTTGTGTTATCATACCATTGTTCGCTCGTTCTGACTGCAAAATAAATGATATTTTGGCTGATTATATGACACCAATGAAGTGCAGGGAAATGCGAGGAAAAAGAGTGAATACCATTGATAATGAGATATTTGAAAACTCGCCGTAACTTTGCAGGCGAGAATAATACATGGAGGTAATATCCCGAAGCAGACACCCCACGAGGGTGGATACTTCAATCGTATCAACTCTTGATATTGGCAAGGTGTGTCTTTGTCCGACAAACTGCGTTTTTGCCGACAAAGAACCTTGCCTCGGTGCGAGGGAATGATTACTCCAAAGTCGTAATAACAAACCAAATTGAAGATGAAACCGAACGTAGAACGATGGGATAGATGGGATACCCGCCTTCCCAGTCCCAAAGACCAGCAAAAAGTCATTGAACTTTTCCATAAATCCGGTGCAAAATCGAAGTCTGATTTTGTGCGTGGCTGTATTCTTGGAGGAAAGTTCAAGGTGATAACAGTAGATAAATCCGCTGTGGATTATTATCGTAAACTCTCGGAATTGATTGCCGAAAATCATCGAATAGGCGTACTCTACAACCAAACTGTACGCGCAATAAACTCTTATCACAGCGTGAAAACTGCACAGATTTTACTTGAAAAATTAGAAAAAATCTCTGGTCAAATCATCACGCTACAACAGAAAGCCATCCAACTGACGGAACAATTTGATAGTCGATAAAGGAATATGATTGCAAAGATTTCTTCTACCGAGAACCTTGGAGGAGCATTGGGATATAACTTCAAAAAGGTGCAGCACAACGAAGCGGCAGTCCTCTGCGTGAACGAACTTCGGAAAGGCTTCGATGGCACTTTTCAAATGGATAAGGTACTTGCCGATATGCAAAAGGCGATACCTGAGCAATGCAGGACAAAGAAAACGGTCTTTCACTGCTCCCTCAATCCGCATCCGGACGAAAAACTATCCGATGAAACGCTTACGCAGATTGCCAAGGAGTATATGGAAGCACTCGGCTATGGCAAGCAACCCTATATTGTGTTCAAGCACAACGACATCGCCCGTGAGCATATCCACATCGTATCACTTCGGGTAGACGGTCGTGGACAGAAAATTAACGACAGGTTTGAGAAACGGAGGAGCAAGAAGATTACCGATGCCTTGGAAACGAGGTTTGGTCTCATTCCAAGTTCAAAAGTTACTGACAAGGCGATGAAAGAAACGCCCAAGGTGGATATTGGTAAAGGGAATATCAAGGAGCAGGTAGCAAACGTTGTTCGCACGGTTCTGAAGCATTATCGCTTCTGTTCCTTGGGTGAACTGAATGCCGTACTGAGTAAATATAATCTTGCCACAGAGGAAGTCAAGACGGAGTTTCGGGGAAAGAAATATAATGGGCTGGTCTATGTTCCGACTGATGATAAGGGCAATAAAACAAGCACACCCATTCACGCCTCGGACATAGGTAGAGGTGTGGGCTATGCTGCCGTTCAGAACAAGATGCAAAAATCGAAGCAGATGGTTAAGCCATTGATACCAACCATCAGAAGAAAGGTATTAGAAGTAATGCGTACTTCTCCTGGTACGGAGGGAAGACTCCGACAAAGATTGGAGGAACAAGGCTTGCGTGTAGTTATCCGAAAGAATAAGGATGGACGACTCTATGGTATTACGTTCATTGATGATGAAAGGGGCATTGCGCTCAATGGCTCCCGATTGGGTAAAGGATATGCAGCTAATAAGTTTAACGAGTACTTCTCTAACCCAGAGAATAATCCGTTCTTGGATGAATCGCTTTATGGCAAGATTGATACTACCTTACAGCAACAGATGCAAACAATACAGTCTGATGAGCAGGAAAGCGACAACCTTGTCGATGAACTTATCGACGATATGGTGGGAGAATCTTTCTCTTCTTCGGGCAATGATGATTGGAAAGAAGCGGCATGGCAACGCAAACTCCGTAAGCAAAGTAAGGTAAATCTTAAACTCAGGAAGCGTTAAGTACACTGCTCAAATAACATTCAAACAATTTTCAAACAACAATAAAATAGCATTATGGCACAAGAAGATGATTTAAGGGCATTAGGTAAGGTCATGGACTTTATGAGGGGTATATCGGTGATATTTCTTCTCATTAACTGTTACTGGTTCTGCTACGAGGCGTTTCACGAGTGGCATTTCACACTCGGTATCATCGACAAGATACTGATGAACTTTCAACGCACCACGGGATTATTTTCATCTATCCTGTGGACAAAACTCTTTTGTGTGGTTTTCCTTGCGCTCTCCTGCTTGGGCACAAAAGGCGTGAAGGAGGAGAAAATCACATGGCCAAAGATTTGGATGGTGCTTTTCTCCGGTTTTGTTTTCTTTTTTCTGAATTGGTGGTTGCTGGCATTGCCCATAGGAAAGATCGGAGCAGCTTCGCTCTACATCTTCACGCTGTCTATGGGCTATATCTGCCTGCTGATGGCAGGTGTATGGATGAGTCGACTACTCAAAAACAACCTGATGGACGATGTGTTCAACACGGAGAACGAGAGTTTCATGCAGGAAACACGATTGATGGAGAATGAGTATTCCGTCAATTTCCCCACACGTTTTTACTATAAGAAGAAGTGGAATAAGGGCTGGATCAATGTAGTCAATCCCTTCCGTGCCTCAATGGTACTCGGAACACCGGGTTCGGGCAAGTCTTACGCCATTGTGAACAATTACATCAAGCAGCAGATAGAAAAAGGCTTTGCAATGTACATCTACGACTATAAATTTCCCGATCTTTCCGAGATAGCCTATAATCACTTGCTCAATCATTTGGATGCCTATAAGGTAAAACCGCAGTTCTTTGTGATTAACTTTGACGACCCACGAAGAAGCCATCGCTGCAACCCAATCAATCCTGCCTTTATGACGGATATATCGGATGCCTACGAGAGTGCCTACACTATTATGCTCAACCTGAACCGTTCGTGGATACAAAAGCAGGGAGACTTCTTTGTGGAGTCGCCCATCATCTTGCTGGCAGCCATCATCTGGTTTTTGAAGATATACGAGAACGGCAAATACTGTACCTTCCCACATGCCATTGAGTTCCTCAATCGCCCCTATGCTCAAATATTCCCGATACTCACCGCCTACGATGAACTCGCTAATTACCTTTCTCCCTTTATGGACGCTTGGGAGGGCGGGGCACAAGACCAGTTGCAGGGACAGATCGCCAGTGCCAAGATACCACTATCACGTATGATTTCTCCTGCACTTTATTGGGTAATGACGGGTGATGATTTCTCACTTGACATCAATAACCCCAACGAACCGAAGGTGCTTGTTGTGGGCAATAATCCCGACCGTCAGAACATCTATTCGGCTGCACTCGGTCTTTACAATAGTCGTATCGTGAAGCTCATTAATAAAAAGAAACAGCTCAAATCTTCGGTCATCATCGACGAGTTACCTACGATTTATTTTCGTGGACTTGACAATCTCATCGCCACAGCCCGTAGCAATAAAGTGGCAGTTTGCTTGGGCTTTCAGGACTTCTCACAGCTCACTCGCGATTATGGGGATAAGGAGAGCAAGGTGATACAGAACACGGTTGGTAATGTGTTTAGTGGGCAAGTCGTGGGCGAAACTGCCAAGACGCTTTCCGAGCGTTTTGGTAAAGTGCTTCAACAACGACAGTCTATGACCATTAACCGCAACGATAAGTCCACGTCTATCTCCACACAGATGGACAGTCTTATCCCTGCATCGAAAATCAGTAATCTCACCCAAGGTATGTTTGTAGGTGCAGTCTCCGACAACTTCGACGAGCGTATTGATCAAAAGATTTTCCACGCGGAGATTGTAGTGGATAGCGCCAAAGTCTCTGCCGAAATGATGCAATACCAGTCTATTCCTGAAATCAACACATTCCGAAACAAAGATGGCTCCGATAATCTCAAAGAAACCATCGAAATTAACTATCAGTGTGTGAAACAGGAAATATTAAATTTGGTGGCTTCAGAAATAGAGAGGATAAAACATAATTCTAATCTATGTCATCTAATTAAGACTTAAAAATCTGGTTCTGCGGGATTTAGTGTGAATTAACATGCCGTATCCCGCATTAAGCGGCACGAAATTCGTATCTTTGTAGTCAGTATGAAGAAATCAAGACCATCGGCAGAGGATATGGTACTGCCGAACGCTATCGGATAGCGATTCTATTCTTCTATGGTGGTCTAGACATATGTTAACTCACACTAATTACAGTAGAACCAAAAATCTATTGATTTCATTCTGCTTATCAAACTAAATAAAGTTATTTACAGCTTTATAATATGGTGTAAAATAGTTTTATTGTTAATTAATATAGAGGCTGTTCCTGTCATATTATGTAGAAGACTATAACCTTTTCTACTAACTTGCACGTGAGCCATAAAGAAATTGTGCCCATCTTGTTTTACTGGAATGTGTGAAATATTAGTAATGAATCCATTTTTACATGGATATGCTTCTGAGTTATACCCTTCAAATTCTATGGTTACTTTAGCTCCTTTTTTTATCTCATTGAGATATTTATAAGGAATGAGCAAAGTAACTTTATTGTTATCAATTGCCACAGCCTTACAGTCAATAGTATCTGGGTAAGGGATAAAATACGCCCCTACAAGTAGTCCTAAAATCACGATAGTAATAATCATGATACCATAACGTACAATACCTGAAGGGATTTCGCTAATGATATGTCTTACTTTCTCGCTACGGAGTTCTATCTTATCGTCTGCCATAGTTGTACTTCTTTTATATTAGTTTCCTAACTCCAACTGATTCTTTACAAGGTTGTAGTATGCGCCACGCTTTGTCGTAAGTGCTTCGTGGTTGCCAATTTCCACAACTTTGCCTTTATCCAATACCACTATCTGGTCAGCATTCTTCACCGTGCTTAGTCGGTGGGCTACGATAACTACCGTCTTGCCTTTGTAGAACTCATCCAGATGCTCCACAATCATGCGCTCGTTATTGGCATCGAGCGAGTTGGTGGCTTCGTCAAGGAAGATATAGTCGGGATTCTTATACACGGCTCTTGCTATCAAGATGCGCTGTTTCTGTCCTTGGCTCAAGCCCACACCGTCACGCCCAATCTTGGTGTTGTATTTTAAGGGAAGTCCCATCACATAGTCATTGATGCAAGCTATCTCGGCAGCCTTTAACAAGCGTTCCTTGTCTATCTCTTCATCATCTACGGCAATATTTCGGGCAATTGACTCGGAGAAGATAACACCGTCTTGCATTACCACGCCACATTGTCTGCGCCACCATTTTTTATTGAGCGTATTTACATCTGTTCCACCAATATTGATTTGTCCTCCCAATACGGGATAATAGCCTAACATGAGTTTGATGAGTGTTGTTTTACCGCTGCCCGATGCGCCCACAATGGCTGTTACCTTACCCTTGGGGATAGTGAGACTAACATCATCTATAATAGTTTTCAGTGCGTGAGGGTCGTATTTGAAGTTTACGTTTTCAAGGTCTATGCCTTCGTTTTCTTCTTTCACTGCTGTTTCCAATCCTTGCTTTCCGTTCTCGTCATCCATTCGGTGGATTTCGTTAATGCGTTCAAGACTAATCTTTACATCTTGAACCGAATAGAAGAAACTCATCAACTGTTCAACAGGAGAATTGAGCTGACCAATAATGTACTGTACGGCAAGCATCATACCGAGTGTGAGTTGTCCATGAATGACGGCAGTAGCTGCCACTACGGTAATAACGATATTCTTGAGTTCGTTGATAAAGATGCTACCTGCCTCTTGTGTCTGCTGGAGTTTCAGCGATTTCATCTGCACTCCAAAGAGGTCTGCCTGCACGTCCTCCCATTCCCAGCGTCTGCGCTGCTCGCAGTCTTGGAGCTTTATCTCCTGCATGGAGGTGATAAACTCGTAGGTCTTGTTGTTGTTGATGGCTTGCTGCTCAAAGAGTTCGTAGTCGAGTACCTTTCTGCGCCTGAGGAAGAGTGCAAGCCAACCGCCATAAAGCAAGCTGCCCAACATAAAGATGGTAAAGATGAGCCAATTGTAAGAAAGTAACACGATGCTGAACACTACAAAGGTAAAGAGTGAGAACACGATGCTGAGCGTTTGTTGTGTTAGAAACGTATTCACACGGCTGTGGTCACCCATTCGCTGCATAAGATCGCCCATTAGTTTTGTATCGAAGAACGACATAGGGAGCTTTAAGAGCTTGATAAAGAAGTCGCTTACCAATGAGATGTTTATGCGCAGCGAAATATGCAACAGCAGCCAACGACGGATAAAGTCGATGGCAGTACGGCTCACGGTAAGCATCAGTTGTCCTAAGAGTATCAGCCATATAAAACCGATATTCTGGTTTTTGATGCCCACATCCACGATAGATTGTGTGAGGAAAGGCAGGATAAGCTGCAAAAGGCTGCCCACCAGCAAGCCCAAGACAATCTGCCCGAAGTATTTGCGATATTGCTTGATATAGCCAAATAGGAACTTAAATGAGCGTTCCTCTGTTGGCTGTTCATCTGTCTGCTTTTCATAAAAGGCTGGTGTGGGTTCCAAGAACATGGCGATGCCTTTCTCCTCACCGTCCGATTGAGTGCTGATCCAGTGCTTCTTAAACTCCTCAAGGTTGTACTTGATAAGTCCTTTACCTGGGTCAGCAATATAGAATGTCTTTCCATTCTTGACCTTATACAGAACCACAAAATGGTTTTGATTCCAATGGAGGATGCAAGGTGAACGCATAGAAGATGTCAAATCATCTGCGTTTAAGCGTGTGCTATGTGTTTTTAACCCAATAGATTTTGAAGTTTCTACAATTGACAAGAAAGAAACACCTTCGGTTGTCATAACACATTTCTTTGAAAGTTGGTTTACACTAACTTCCTTTCCCCAAAATGCACATATACATTGTAGACAACTTATTCCACACTCCATAGAGTCATGTTGTTTGAAAAAATGTATCTTTGTCATATCATAAGCGTTTTATAGCACTTTCTCCAGCACCAGATCCTTTAAATTTGCTTTGTTTTTTATTTATCTTATAACTAAGTGTAAGGATAACTTGCCGACTGTCAGTCCAAGATTCTTGTGGCATATTGATATTTTTGGCATTAAGAGTCGAAGTATTCTTTATAGAATGGAGTATGTCTGTAGCTTTGAGTTGTATTGATAAGTTATCCTTCAAAAGCAATTTAGTAACTCCAATGTCTATTGCTCCAAAATTTTTACGATATTCCATGTTTTTAGTATTACCTTTACTTATAAACCAACCATTAGCAGAAAGAACCCAACTATGATTGAACTTTATAATGTTATTGAAACTCATTTGCCATATAGGCTTATTTAATGAGGACTTCTCTCCTTCTAAGTCTAGTGTTAGCCATTGCTTTTTTACAGCAACAGATAATTGAGGAGACCAAATTCCAATTTGTTTTGATAAAGCAATAGATGCAGAGAACGAATTGAGTGATGGTAAATTTATAAATGAAATACATGAAACAGCCGACTGTTGTGGAACAGGAGAGGCCCAGTACAATATAGCATTTTGTGAATGCTCATAATTTAAAGAAAAAGTAACAAACTTCCATAATCCTGATATGAATATATTGTGTATATATTCTGGACGAAGATAAGGATTTCCGGTTTGCCATAGGAAACGATTACCATATATAACATTACCACTTAGCTGTGTGTATGTTGGTCTGAGGGTTCGAGTTGTATATCCAATTTGCAAAGATAGGTTTTGGATTTTTGAACTAAACGAAATGCTCGGAAACCAATTCCTATATTCATACTCCTGAGAATTAGAAGTCTTTCCATCAAGATAATCTGTATATTCGTTTTCATAACGTATTCCCGCCTTGGCGACACCGAAAGGCAGCTTATTCGAATATTCTAAAAATATAGACATATTAGACATCTTGCTTTCACTCCCTGATGAAGGAATATATTTTTCTAAATTTGTATAATTATCTTCACGTTTTGTATGGATATATTCTGCTCCACATGACAGCATACCTCTAAAGATAGGATATTGAATTTTTAATTTTGAGGCTATCAGCTTATTTCTAATAATTTGATTTGTATGTATGTTACGGCTCTCCATCTGCTTACTTATTTCTTCATAATTTGAACTCATTACTTTCTTATTAGTTAAAAAAGTTCCATCAAAATTTACTATAAGTGACCCGACTTTACCAGTATAGAACACATCCAACTGATGTTCTGGATTTTGATGATCATCTATTGATACTGAATTTTGAATCTCATCAAAAGTATGACCATTTGCTAAAATAGAACTATATATGGCACCTTTGGTCCTCTGTGATGGATGGAAGACAACATTATATTCCAAACCTGCAATCTGATTTTTACTGAAAGCATAATTCATGCCGATATTAGCATCCAAATTACTCCTTGTTAGTTTAATCTCTTGATTTAAAAATTGATTCCATAGAGTATCGCTCAAAATGTTAGTACTCGATATACTTTTATTGTTTATCTTTTTATTTTCGTATTTTACACTTCCAAATAGTTCCAAGGGCTTATGTATATAACTCCAATCAACTTGTTCGACAAAAGAAGGTCTATCAGCCTGATAATACGAGGAACGTAAATACATACCACCTCCATTATATTCATTTTTTGTTATAATTTTGATAATGGCAGGGGAAGCTGCATTATATTGAGCTCCAGGCTGATAAATAACTTCAATACTTTCCACTTTACTTGATGGCAACCGATCCAGCTCCGAAAGACTTCGTACTTTCTTATTATTAACATAAAACACAGGTATCCCCTTACCAAAAACTTCATAACTATTATTGTTTTTGATAATGCTTGGAATATAGCTTAAAAGGTCTTCTGTTGTTCCAATTTTTTCTAAGGAAGTTCCAGCAATTTGCATTGCAATACCATTGTCTGACATTCTCATTTTTGGTCTTGAAGACTTTACCACCACTTCTTGAAGATTAACTATATCTTCTTTCAGAGTAATAGTTAACTCATCCATAGGTTTTGTAATAATCTGGCATTTCTGGTAATTCAAACAGGTTATTCTCAATAAATATGTATTGTATTGTGGAACTTTCACTTCAAATTTTCCGTCGCCTTGTGTTTCCGTTCCTATCACGAAAGTTGTATCTGGTAGATTATAAACCAATATATTCGCATATGGTATTGGCTTGTGCTGATTATTCAACACTATACCTTTAATTTGCTGTCCTTTGGCTGAACACAATGAGAACAATGCTAATAATATAATGAGAACCTTTTTCATAAATATGCCTTTCCTTTAATTTTATTAAGTAGTAACTCCCATAACCTCGTATCTGTCCTAACACGATATATAAGAAGCAAAATTTGTTCTATATATTTTCTTGTATACTTACATTTATCTTCAATTGGATGACACAGAAAATTATTATCCTTGAACGAATAAAATTGGTTCACTGAACATCCTCCACAGAGTTTATGCTTCCGGCATTGCTCCTTTTGACAGTTGGGTCTGTTTTATAATCTTGTCGACTTGATTATCTTTTTGATGTTGCAAATATATTTATATCTCCAAATTATATCGTTACACTTTTGTGTAATTCTGAATTTGTTGTCTGAAATATTACACAAAAGTGTAATCATGCAGCCTTGCAAAGTTCACCATATCTGGAAAAGAAGCCCATAATACCTCTCTTACTGGAACATACAGGAACAGTCTCCGATGTCAGATATTCGATGGATTTTCCGATTTGACGTGTACCAAATCCCAACACCTTCATTACTTTCAATAGTTTGCTGTCAATCTCTGCAATCATATAGCTGTACTTGTCCTCAACTATCGGTTTTACTGCCAATGCCATTAACCGCTTGAACAATGTCAATGTGGATATTCCCGAATCCTTTGCAACGGCAAAGCGCCCTATATGCCAAAAACTATATTTACTTTCCCCGTGAATAGCATTCAGTGGATTTATTCCATATATTTTTTCAATAGGAAGAGTCTTGTGCTTATCCCAATGGAAACTCCTGATGCAGCCAACTATATTCCCAAAGGCATCCCTTGCAATATAGATATGAGATTTGTTATCATACAAATATTCCTCTTCTTCAAGCACTGATTTGATATCTTCATTTACTTCTTTCTCTGTAAATGAAGATAAGTGATGGGAGTAATTTTCCCTAACCACAAACTGTGCTATTTCCATCAGACTCGTTTTGTCTGCCATGAAGATAGCATAGTCCTTAAATGTTGCAATCTGTTTTTCCATAATGCTTTTTGTTTCTTGATTTATACGCAAAAATACTTCTTATGCGAATATCATCTATTACACTTTTGTGTAATTTGGCATCTCTCTCTTTGTTTTTTACACTTTTGTGTAATCTTTTTGCGGTATTCCGCATTAAAAATGTACTTTTGTGGTGAAATATATCAGAGAATCTTAACACGTTTAGCATATATGACAGACATAAAAGATTTCTTTATAGCATCGAACACCGTGCGCAACGCACCTGACTATGATTCCAATGTACTCTCTACATTGGTGCAAACCGTAGAAGCTTTTGCTCGTGTTACCTATCAGAGTGTTTACTTGATAGACTATTACAGGCAGGAATTTCTTTATGTGTCGGACAACCCTTTGTTTCTTTGTGGGCATACAGCAAAGGAAGTGAAGGAATTAGGCTACAGCTTTTACTTGGAGCATGTACCAGAGGACGAACAAAAAATGCTTGTTGAGTTAAATAGCAGTGGGTTTAAGTTCTTTGAGACTTTCGATAATGTTGATAAATATCAGTGTTCTATGTCCTATCACTTTCATCTGAAGAGTGGAACAAAAAGTAAGTTGATTAATCACCAGCTTACTCCAATTCTATTGACAGATGAGGGTAAGATATGGATAGGTATGTGTGTCGTATCACTATCTTCACATAAAACAGTGGGGCATGTAGAGTTCCACAAGAATGGGCTCAGAAACTATTGGAAATACTCTTTTGAGGGGCATCGATGGAAAGAGTGTGAAGGGGTATCGCTCAAAGAAGAAGAAATTGAGGTGCTGCGGTTATCTGCAGCAGGACTTACCATGACGGAAATTGCGGACAGGATGTACCGTTCGTTAGATTCTATCAAAACCTATAAACGCCACGCCTTTGACAAATTAGGCGTGACGAATATCACCGAAGCTATTTCAAGAGCTACCTTAAACAAACTCTTCTGAAAAAAATAACTTACGGCAAAAGCGAAGAGAGATAGAATTTAGGAAAATAGTTCACAGGTTTTCCTGTAGCAAGATTGTACATTGCCGTTGTACACAAGCCTGCTGCAATCCATGATGCTATGGACAGTTGTGGAGGTGGAAGCATTTCGCTTTCCTTTTTATATTGGGTTACAATTTTGTCTAACCACTCTTTAGGTTGATTCCAAAAAGCCCCGTGTCCAGTAACATACTCAGCTACCTTTAATTCAAATCCCTTTGGCTCTTCAGTCAGTTCAGATAAAGAATGCCCCAATGGGTCTACAACCGTAACAAAGCCAGCCCAACCAAAGTTGTATGGGTGCAGTACTGGGATTTTTCTTTCCTTGCAAATTTCATCAAAGACGAATGGAGTTTTATCCTTAAAGTCCAATGCATTGATGGCTACATCATGCTCATTCAGCATCTCTTCGATGTTATCAGGAGTCAAAAACTCTGTATGGAAATCTATCTGTGCATCAGGATTGATGCTTAGCAAACGCTCAGCCAAACATTCCGCCTTGTATCTGCCAATGTCATTCTCTGTATAGTTCTGCCTGTTCAGGTTGCTTCGCTCTATCTTGTCTCCATCAACGATGGTGATATGTTCAAAACCAAATCTTAAAGCGCATTCAGCGATAATGCTGCCTATACCTGCACCACCAAGGAATATTTTATAATCCTTTATGATGCTTTGTTCTCTTTCGCTCACATAGAGCCTGTTTCTGCTGTATCTTTCTTCCATAACGAAATAATTATTTTAGGCAAAAGTAGACGTAATAAAGCATATATACTCTACACAAAAGTGTAATAATTGCTCGCCTTGCTGATTATTTTAGATTTTATAACACTTTTGTTTGCGATAGTAACTATTCAGCGGTATTAACCAGTCAGTATTCTTTCCCCTAAAATCTTCATATAAAGACTATAAAGATACTCATTTTTCTTGCATATTTCAGATTTTCTTTGTACCTATGAAAGAGCAAGTTGCGGACATATCAAAAGTATTACAAGACATGACGGAAGAGATGTGATTGTTGCGTGAAACTATCAGCCAGCAGTATGCCGAGATTATGAAATTGAACCGTAACATAAATGCTCTGAACCTCCAAATCCGCAAGAAAGATACGGAACTTACAAACTTACGGGAACGCTTGGCCAAGTATGAAAACCCTGACAAGAACTCTAATAACAGCAGTACTCCACCAAGCAAGGAGCGTATGAAGGATGAGGTTGTCAGAAGAACAAGAAGCCGACGTAAGCCAAGTGGTAAGAAGCCGGGAGGACAAAAGGGACATGATGGGCATAAGTTGTCTTGCTCTTCCGTACCTGACGAGATAATCGATGAGGTACCTAACTATTGCACTCGTTGCAGAGAATCTTTATCAGACGCCGAGCGTGTACTTGATTATGTGACGCAGGTTATTTCCATTCCAGAGTTGAAGCCCGTAATCAAGTAAATCCGACACTATGTGATGGTATGTAAGAACTGTGGTGAACGTATTTGGACGGCACCGAGACGGCGGTCAAACAACGTGGTATATGATTCAAGCGTAAAGACTTTAGTGGTTTATCTGAGTGTCGTGCAATTTCTCCCATACGGCGTATAGCAAGTTTTTTGCGTGAGGTACTCGGTCTCACTCCAAGCGAAGGCTCGCAGGTGAACTGGGTAAATGAAGCAAAAAGAAATGCGCAACCTGTGATTGATAAGATTAAAGAATATATCAAGTCATCAGCAGTAGTTGGTTTCGATGAGAGTGGCTTTTACTGTAACAAAAGACTCGATTGGGCCTGGATAGCACAAACAGTTTATTACACACTGCTTTTTCGTACTGCTGGAAGAGGCTCGAAGGTATTGGCAGACAAGTTTAGCGATAGCTTGGAACGAATGACTGCCGTTACCGACCGCCATAGCGCATACTTTGCACTCCATTTCCTCAATCACCAGGTATGTCTTGCTCACTTACTTCGCGAACTGCAATATCTTTCAGAGTTGAACACAGAACAAGAGTGGTCTGGGAAAGTAACCAATCTGTTCCGTGAAGCTATTCACCAGCGGAACACTAATCCGAAGGACGTTATAGACAAGGTGTCATGGACCCGGCGTTTAGACAATCTGCTCAAACAGAATATAGAGAAACTTGGTAAAAAGTTCATTACGTTCAAAAAAGGCTTAGTCAAATGCAGAGATTACATTTTGAATTTCCTTGAGAATCCGATGATACCCTCTGACAATAATGGAAGCGAACGGGGAATACGCAAGCTAAAAATCAAACTAAAGAACTCATGTATATTTCGTTCCGACTTCGGAGCAGGCGCCTTTCTTGAACTTCTTCGATTGTAGAAACAGCGAAGAAGCACGACAAAACTCCATATAATGCGATTCAAGCCTTATTTAAGGTTTGATAAATTGATATGCATTGTATATATCGAGTATCGCTGAATAGCTACTCAATAACTGGCATATAATAGGATATCGATATATCATAAATCTAATAATAAAATCAACCCTGCTAAATATGGTAGAGTTGATTTTATTATTTTACATATGACAATAATCTCAATATATAAATCAAATATTCATAAACTGTATATTATATAATAAATCATCTATTTTATAGTAATCTGAAGGCCAAATTTGATTATTTATAATGAGTGTTGGTACATCACTAATTTGATTTTCTCTTTCAAATTCTTCTATAGACTGTATTTTCTTATCTAATGAATTATACGAAGATTGGTTTGGTCTTCCCCATTTCTTTATCCACTTTTTTAGTGACATATCATAGAGAAAAATATCATCGCAGGCTTTTTCTAAATCTATAGAATTATCTATTTCCGTCAACTTAAGAAAAATATCTTGGGTTACTTTATCTAGTGTCTTTGTATCAATCAATAGTTTAATTCTATATTTCAAAGGATGATAATATTTTAATTTACGAATATGTTTATATGCATCTTTACAATAATCGCAAGATAAAGACAGTAATATTATTATATTTTTTTCTCCATAATCGCCTAATGGTATTAATGGTAAATTGTATAAAGAGGCTATATTTATTTGATGAAGTTGTATAAAAAATGAATTCAGAATATTCGGATTATAGTATATCAGATTTCTAAATTTTAACTCTGCATACAATGTTATTATTTTTCTTATAATAGCTTTTAGCATAAATGTTGTACAAATTGATACCATTCCTATCCAGAGGTTAATACAGCATGCATCATAATCAGGAACTAGAGGATTACAAATTACCAATATGCAAGACTGAAGTATCACACATATAGATGTCGCAAGACATATAATACAATATTCTTGTAGATGAATTTGATAAATTATAGAATATACAATTAGCGCGAGAGCTAAAGGTATAAGCAACTCATTGATAAATAAAATCTTATAATTAAAAATAGCGCAATAGGCTGTAGAGGTAGAATAGATCATAAAAGCTAGAGAGAGGTCTGCTAAGGAGATGCTTTTCATCACCTGTGAGCCCTTAGAGTGAATCACAGAAAAGCAATTACCTTTATCAATTATATTGCATATAGATTGAATTTTTTGATTATAATAGCCTAAAGATGTTTTAAATGATTGCCATGATACAATTATTCCAACAATACCTATCAAAATTAATAAGTCAATAGCCAAAGATGTATGATGGGAATAAATCAAATAAAAAGATAAAATCAAAAGAAAGCATATTACTCCACAACTAATGGTTTTGTTAAATTTATCCTTTTTCTCAGTATCAGGAAAAGGTGTTATAGTTGGTTTTTCTTTGAAAGAGAGTATATAACCAGTCCATTTTTCCTGAACATCTTTATAAGTAATATGCTGAGAAACGCCTGTTTTAATATTTGTAATTACAACATATGAGGGGAACTTTGATACTAAAACTGTGTCAAAGGTTTCTTGATTTTTAAAAACTGCAAGAAATTTATCTGGCATTAGGGAAAATTTTTCAATAGGAACTTTAGCGATGAAATTCTCTACACCAAATATCTTTAATTTATTAGAAAGTATAGGCAATGTCAGAGAGAAATGAAAACGCTTCATTTCCTTATCCCAATCGTTACGCAATATACTGTAATGATATTCTGCTAGCAAAGGGGACAATAGATTGTAAATGTTGTATTGAGAGCTTTTCATAATACAGGTCTATTAATGAAATATTCTATTATTCTTTGTAAGATAGAAATATCTTTAATTTTTAGAATCCATAGTGAAAAAAGAACTATACATGCTGTAACAAATATAATAATTAGACCATATTTAACAAAGAAATAATTCTTTTGCAGATTGTTTGTATTCATAATTTAATTTCCTAATTCCAATTGGTTCTTCACTAAATTATAGTATGCTCCTTTTGCATTTATAAGCTCGGTATGTATTCCGCATTCAATAATACGACCTTTTTTTTAGGACTATAATCTGATTGGCATTTTTGACAGTACTAAGCCGGTGGGCTATTTTAATAACAGTTTTCCCTTTTAAGAAAATGTCAAGGTTATCGTATATTTTCCGTTCAGTTTCTGCATCCAACGAGGAAGTCGCTTCATCAAATAAAAAGAAATTTGGATTTTTGTAAACTGCTCTTGCAATTAATATGCGTTGACGTTGACCTCCAGAGATTCCATTGCCTCCAGTTCCAAGCATTGTATTAAACCCCTGAGGTAAACTTCTAACAAAATCTTCTAATTCAGCTATTTGAACAGCTCGCAAAAGCATATCTTTATTTACAGTTCCCCCTCCTGTTGCAATATTACGTTCCAAGGTATCAGAAAAGATATATCCATCCTGCATCACAACACCACAACAACTCCTAAGGCTTTTCGCGGAAAGTTCTTTTTGATTAATTTGATCGTAGAAGATGTCACCAGAATAGTTATAATAAAATTTAAGTAATATTTTTATTAATGTAGTTTTACCACTTCCACTTTCTCCAACTATTGCAGTTGTTTTACCAAATGGGATAGTACAGCAAATATCATCAAGAACCTTGGGAGAGCGTGGCCCATAATAATGAAAATCAAGATGATTTAAATGTATAAATTTACTACTCTCTGTAGGAATACTGTCTAAGGAAACCCTAGTACCTGAATCTTCATCATCCATTAATTGTACTTCTGTAAGTCGATCATAGCTAAGTTTTGCATACTGGAGACTCCTAATAAACTCTATTATTTGTTGGATTGGTTCATTGAGTGTACCAATTATATATGAAATAGCTAGGAGCGTTCCTATTGTCATATCTCCTTTTATAACTTCTTTTGCTGCAATATAAATAACAATGATATCTTTTATCTTATTGAAAGAAGCGTAACCTATACTTTGTAATTGATCAATTTTCAAAGTTTTGAAGTTGATATTAAATAATTTTATTTGGCTATTTTTCCATCGATCCAGTTTATATTGCTCTGTACCATTAAGTTTTATATCGGCAATACCATTTACAAGCTCAAAAACATCTTGTTGATTGTCACGTTGTACGCGAAATCTATGATAATCAAGTTTTTTTTCTTTTTCAACAAAGTATACAGACCATAGAATAGACACTAATGTAATGCATATATATATAAGTAAAATATTAGTATTATAGTATGTTAATAAAATAAAATAAACTGCGAATGTCAGAAAAGAAAATACAACAGTTATACTCTGAGATGTAAGAAAATTTTGGATTCGATTATGGTCATGAATGCGGGATGTAAAATCCCCCAACTGTTTAGTATCAAAGAATTTAAATGGAAGTTTAATTATTTTATTCAGAAAATTGAAAATAATTTCTATGTCAATTAAGGAGTTACTATATAACAACACCCAATTCCGAATAACTTCAATAATGGTTGAACCCAAAAAGAGGAAAATTTGGGCAGAAAGGATTATAAATATAAAATTAACATTTTTATTTGCAATTCCAATATCTATGAGGGACTGTGTCAAGAAAGGGAAAAACATCGCAAAAATACTGCTAAAAAACATGCCCCAAAAGAGAATTTGATATTCCTTCTTAAATTTGCCTAATATACCTTTTATATTCTTTTGTAATCCAATTGGACGATTGAGAGGTTGGGTAGCATAAAACTTTTTTGTTGGTGTTAACAATAATCCAATTCCTTTTCCATCAAGCCCACACCAATGCTCCTGAAACTGACTTTGAGTTAATTTTATCAACCCGAATGTAGGATCAGAAATATAAAAACTGAATCTTCTGCAAAAAAGATCTTCTTTAATTTTATAGAGTACAACAAAATGGGAATTATCCCAATGTAGGATGCAAGGCAAAGGATGTTTTTGTATCATTTCTTCAATAGAAACTTTAACTGCTAAGGTATCGAAGCCTATATTATGTGCCGCATCTTCAATACCTAGCAAACTTACCCCATCCTTTGATAAATGGCAATATTCCCTCAATTCCTGAATAGAGTATTTCTTTCCATAATAAGATGAGATAGCAGATAGAGTCGCTGGACCACAATCCATCTGATCATATTGAAAATAGCATGGAAACTTTTTCCATAATTTATTCATCTTATTAAAAATATCACTTCTGGTCATCATCCCAAGCTAATTTATAAGGATTATAATTACATTTTTGTGGCTTATCCAATTTATCTAATAGGCTGCAGGCTCTACAATCTAAACAGTTATAACGAAATTCGCAATCTTGGCAAATTTTAATACTATCTTTTTTCAAATACCAACACTTGCGAAAATCTTCAGACCTCACGAGCCGTTGAAGACCATTTGCTGCAGAATAGACCTTATCCAAAAATAGACAATTTTTAATATGCCCGTACTTATTAATTGCAATCTTTTTATACAAGCAGGAATTGTAGTGCTTACTTATTTCATAGAAATCTTCATTAAAAAACTGCATAGAGTATTTATTGATATTTCCGCAGTTTTTTACATCAAGAGAATGCTTTATAGTTATGACTTCTCCCATTAATAAGGATTCATTCCCTATAGGTTCTACATTATAAGGTAACACCTCTGACTGGGATTGATTATACAAATATATCCGACTAACCGCAGCATTAGCAAAAATAAGTTCATTCCATATATTGATAGGTATATTATGACTATCAGCGACATGTACTTCTACACACTCAAAATCCATCATACAGATTTTGTTCAATACATCTTTTATATAATTAAACCTACACGGAGGTAAAAAACGAATTTGTAAGTAGGGGCACTGCATTAAATTAAGTTCGTTAAGATAATAATACATTTCCTCTAGATTTGACTCTAAAAAATCAAATTCTATTATGGCATCGTTTATTGGAAACAGTGTATCATGAATAGTTCTATCCTTAGCTGGAAATGTACTAATATCTTTCACAAGAAAAGCATATTCTTTATCTAACATAAAGTTTAAGTACTTCTCAAAGCTTTCCATTGATGAGCTAGCAATTTTGCTTGTTACCTCTCCAAGTTTATTTCTATCCAGTAACTTGGTGAGCATATAATAATCATTAGGAATATATTCTAACGACTTACGAGAAAAGTCTTGCAATAAGGTCATTCTATAACCTTTAGTCAACTGGCAAGACGACGATACTATAAAATATAAATCTTTATTGTATTTCATTTATTAGCAAATTGAGAAAAATCATATGGTAGACATATTCTACGATTAGGATTATAATGACGCATTTCAACCGCATGAATATTGTAATTATACTTCATCAATTGATTCTCTGCATCTATACTTACCATTTTATTGTAATAAATAGTTTTGAAAAAGAGAGGCAAATTTTCAATTTGCTCATCTGTTAATTCTTTTTTATTGATGTCCATATACTAAGTAATTTGCTATTTTTTGTTCTAAATCATAATTACATGGTTGACTAGTCATTCCAAATTGCCCAACGGGATTTATTTCTAAGAAAACATAGTTTTCCTCTTGATCTACTATGAAATCTGCTGAACCACAATTTAAGTTGTACTTCTTATAAATTGCCTCTAATTTAGTTTCAATCTCTTTCGGCAGTTGATAGGGCTCTGTCCGATTTGGCTTTTCAATGCTATATTTTCTAAAATCTACTTTTGTTTGCTCATTATTTTGAGAAAAGATTGCCATTGAATAGAATTTTCCATCAAGATAGAATGAACGAACCTCATATGATTTCTCTATAAGGCTGGTTACTAGAGATGGAAATAGAGGAATATCTTTATCTTCAAAATCTTTTTTATCGTGAACCTCTGTGTATGTATAATAGGACATTTTGCCAAATACATTATAGATTCCATTGTATATGGCTTTGGTAACAAAAGGATCACTAATATTATCAAGTTTTTGAAGTTGATTGTAGTTCGTAATTATTGCAAAATTTGGGGTCTCCAATCCAAATTCTTTAGCTGTATCCAGTACCTCCAAACGATTCAATCCCATTACATTAGGATTGCCGATTTTTATCTTACATTTTTTATATAAGGTATTAAAAATATAATCTCGAAGATCACTCATTTCCATAAATGCAAGACTTTTGTTACCATAAATCAATGCAGAAAGATCTTGCCCTTCAAAAATAAATTTTTCAGGTAAACTTTTTGTGAAGTTCTTCATTCCCAGGCCACTTCTTCTCCACCAACACGCAGAAGCATTGAGAAGATTAAATACCCTACCTGTTCTAATATTCTTGAAGAGAATTTTTTCCTTATCAATTCCTATTAGCATATTGTCAGATGTATCGGGCTCAATAATAATTACATCTTGCCTCATTTGTTTCAAACGTTTGGCAACACCTAGAGTTGAAAGATCATTTTCATTGGAAAAAATTAGTATCATCTATTTTGAATTTAAGTTTAGAACGGAGAGGAAGGTTTTCCTCTTCGTTCCTTAAAGGTTAAATATCTACATCACAAGACTTCTGATCAGCATCTCGACTACCAGAAGTCGTTCTACAGTTAACAGTTCCGGTATAGCCCCCTGCGCTACCGCCACATGTTGATAGCATAGATTCTACTTCCAAACTATCATGCTGAAAAATTGATAAATCTATTTTCTTATCCATCAATTTGAGATTTTAGTCAGTATCTGTATCACAAGTTTTTCCATCACCATCAGAGCCTTGTGTGTTGGTCAAACAACCACATGTGCCAGTATTATTGTGCGTATGACCGCCACTTCCTCCCATGACATTTAAAATCTCATCTACCATAATACTTGAGATCTGAAAGTCAGCTAAATTAATTTTTTTCATCAATAAAATTTTTATTTAGATACTATGTGTTCTTTAAGGCTTCCACTTAGTCCTACTGGAATAATTACCAGTCTGTGTCACATCTTTTGTGATCAGAGTCACCACCACTACTTTTTGTCTGGCAGTTTACGGTACCAGAAGATTCACCAGAACCACCAGATGTACTAAGCATCTCAGTAATTGCAAGGCTGTTCTCCTGGAACTCGGAAAGATTGATCTTTTCCATTGAGATAAGATTTTTAGTTAGATACCATGTGTTCTTTAAGGCTTCCACTTAGTCCTACTGGAATAATTACCAGTCTGTGTCACATCCTTTGTGAT
>NZ_KB898344.1 GCF_000377625.1 Prevotella veroralis DSM 19559 = JCM 6290
ACCTACGCTCAAACTATGAGAACAAAGAAGGAAAGTCGCCTGTAATGCTCCGTGTATTCCTTAACGGAGAAATGGCAAATTTTGGCTCTACGAAAATTTTCGTGGATAAGACAATGTGGAATAATGCCACAAGCCGGCTTAAAGGTAGGACGGCAGAAAGCTTATCCGTCAATGCCGCATTGGACTCTATTTCCACTACATTGAATGGAATTTACCGCAAGTTTGAGGATGACGAGTCCCTGTCATTGGAGAAAATCCGTTCTTTCTTTATAGGAAAAGACAGGGAGTACACGACCTTTCTCCCTATATTCGACAAGTTCAAAGAAGATGTCAGACAGCGTGTCGGACATACCATCAGCAAGGACAGCCTGCAAAAGTACAGCGTTTTAAGAAGGCATTTCGCAGAATTCCTTATCTATAAGTATGGGAAGAAAGATATTGGACTGGCAGAGTTCACGCCATCCGTAGTACAGGACTTTGAGCTGTACCTGAGTACGGCGGCTGGGTGTGCCTATAACACATCAGTCAAGAAATTGAAGGCACTGAAAACCGTGACCATCTATGCGCAAAAGCGTGGCTATCTTCTTCACGACCCATTCCTCAATCATCGTTTCCACTTGGAGCCGGTAAATCGTGGTTTTCTCACGGATGAGGAAATTATGAAGATAGCCAACAAGGATTTTGCTATTCAACGCTTGGAGTTAGTAAGGGATGTTTTCATCTTTTCATGTTTCACAGGTCTGGCATATATTGATGTTTCCAATCTCACACCGGACAATATCGTAACACTTGATGATAAGCAGTGGATTATGACCAAGAGACAGAAAACAAGTGTGGAGACAAATGTTTTATTGCTTGACATTCCCAAGAGTATCATCGCCAAGTACAGTCATAAGACCTATCGGAACGGCAGACTATTTCCCATCCTAACGAATCAGAAAACCAACGCATATTTAAAAGAAATTGCCGACCTTTGTGGTGTCAAGAAGAATCTGACCTTCCATCTTGCCCGGCATACATTTGCGACCATGTCGCTCAGCAAGGGCGTTCCTATGGAAAGTGTGTCGAAGATGCTGGGACATACCAACATTAAAACGACACAAATTTATGCCCGTATAACCAATAAGAAGATAGAACACGATATGGAACAGTTGGCTGGCAAGTTAGACAAGTTCAAAGTTGCTATGGGCATCAACTCAAAATAATGTACAACCCTAAACCAAGAAGATTATGACAACAACAAAGAAAGAGCTTTCCTACTTCCGTTTGAAGTTAGAGACTTATCTTAGTGAGCATTTCCCCGAAATGCTGAGTAACGACCCATTCATAACGGCAAGAGCCGACGAAGCACTTACCTCCTACTGCGATGCAGTGGCACAGGGCTTCTCGCATCCCGAAGCAGAGACAATGGCAAGTGAAGTCTTATACCAAGGTTTGCACTTTTCCAAGTATGACACGCTTGTATCTGTCTTAGAGAATGAGTTCGAGAAAGAGCTGCCCTCCCCACTCCCTGAAAGACTGGTGCCAATACTTCTGAAGAATAAGGCTGTGCAAAGCATTTTCAATAAGTACGAACTGACAGACGACTTTGGTGCAAGTCCAGAGTATGAGAAACTCTACACCGAACTGACAGGGACAATCGTTCTGCTCATTGAGGTCAATGGTCTGCCAACGATAGGCGGTGAGAACATAACTTGATGTAACACCATCGGGAGCTTTTGTAGTTTCAAGAGCCAAGATAAACGCTCCGCTCCACACACCAATAGTTTTACAAACACTTGGCTTTGTGTGGAAGAGTATCTTGTTATTGCTCTTGAACTATTAAAAGCTCCGATATGAATACAATCATCATGAATCAAGACGTTCACACACCTACCTTCATCAAGGCAGACGCATCGAACAAAACCGATAATATCAAGCAGCAGCCGACTTCTCCCAAGCAAGTCCGTCACTTCGGTTGGACACGCTTCATCGAACTCACTATCCTGCTTTCTATCGTTATCGGTGCCATTTGGCTTATCTCGAAGATTGTAACGCCGCAAGTCGTAACCACCGTGTCAGTCATTGCAGGTTTTCTGATGCTGCGCTTTATTGTCAGAGTCATTCTCCAAGTTACCTTTACGCTGCTAAAATACATATTTTGGATTGCCTTTCTCGGTGCAATTTTGCTCTGCTTGCTTTGAGCAATAAAAGGAATAACTTTTGTTTATTTCCATGAAACTATGTACCTTTGCATTCCTTGTAGTTCCCACTGGACAATAAAGTTCAATGGATAAAAGCTACAGGTTAAAATTATGAAGATACATAATATTAGACATCTCTATTCTTTTTAGACCTTATGGAATAGAGCTCTGTCTCAAAATCTCAAAAAGGTCCAGTGTTGTTAGAACAAGCCTGTACATGTTCGTGCGTATACACGTTTTCGCCTTGGCAAGTGGGAGTTTGTAAGAGAGCATTGTAGAAGTTACCCTAAAAGGTAATATGTTTAGTCCTATCAGCCTTGCCAGCTGATGGGCGGTTTTTATCGGGTGGTTATCTCGCATTTTGAGATAGCCACCTTTTCTGTTTTCCACTATGGGCGTTGCACTTTCGCTTCCTTTCCAATGCTCCACAATATGCGAAATGAAGAAGACGGATGCTGTTCCCTTTTTATCCGCAAAGGTAGTACGGGGCTTGTGGCTTTCCCAAGGTCAGTGCCACTTGGTTTGTCTGGAAAATCTCCACACCTACGGGTTGTATTTTCCGCCAAAACCTTGTGCAAGCCCACCCCGCTACCTCTATTTTGCTACAAAAAGGACGAGTTGTTGAGGGCTTGCCCGAAAAATCAGCATACTCCGATCTTTGGACGCATAAAAAAAATGTCGCTATGGATAAGCAAAAAGTAAATACAACATCTTCGATGAAAGAAAAAGGATATAGATCCTCCTCTCATTACCGCATTAACCCTATGGCTGAAAAAAGTGAGCAAGTGTTGGCAATTAAGTTTGTACAATGGGATGTTCCCCCTTTGGAGAGCCTTTGTAATAGCAAAGTATATCTCCTACGTATGAAACTCTATCGTGGTGAGTGTATGAGCCGTGAAGAAAAGAATTGGCTATGTGAGGCAGTGAACTCAAACACCTATTTCCGAACAGCCGTTCCCTTACAAGGCTATCGCTTTGATTTCTTTGATGTACTGAAGAAATATCTTGTCAATCAGTATGGACAATGGACAGAGTATTACGCACCCAACAGAACAAGCCTAAGAGCCTACCTATATGGGCGCATCAATCAAATAGTAGAAATTCCCAAGTATTAACAACATCAAAACATATACGACAATGAAAGGAACAGAACATTTCACACGGACAATAGCCGAATATCTTAATCAGCGTGCTATGACAGACCCCTTGTTTGCCCCTAACTTGATGAAACCGAACAAGAATATCGAGGAGTGCATCACCTACATTCTTAATGAAGTGCAGAAAAGCGGTTGCAACGGCTTTGATGATGATGAAATCTTCTCTATGGCTGTTCACTACTACGATGAAGACGATATAGAGGTGGGTAAGGCTATTTCTTGCCAAGTTGCCGTCAATCACATTGTAGAACTCACAGAGGAAGAAAAAGCCGAAGCAAGGCAGGAAGCCATTAAGCAATATCAGCGTGAGGAACTTGCTAAGTTACAGAGCCGTAACGCACGAGTGAAAAAGACTGAGAACGCGACAACCCAAGTACAACCATCACTATTCGATTTTTAAGCCTATGAAACCGAGAAACAAATTTGAAAAGGCAGTTTTGGAACAAAGCAAGCATCTTCGCCCGATAACCACGACACAAAGTAAGTGGGCATTTCGTGAGTGCATAGACCACTTCGCCTACCGCTTGCCAAAAGGTCGCACTACTTGTATGGATTGTGGGCATAGTTGGGTAATGGACAAACATAGAGAAACTTGCACTTGCCCTCATTGCAGGGCAAAGTTGCAGGTCAAGGAAACATACGAGCGCAAGTTGCAGCAGAAGCAGTATTTCACCCTACTTACCACTTGTGGAGAGTTTCAAGTATTGCGTATGTTCCTACTTATTGTGGGTATGGAGAAAGGTTACAAAGCACAGACTTCTATAATTGAGATTGGGCAATATTGGTGGAATATGCAGGGACGAAAAGCCGTAGTTGCCATACAGAGGGTATTGGGACACTATGTTGATACATTTTCCTATTATAGTCCTATGGCGATACGCAACGATAATGAAGCCTATCAGCATATTGCCTACTCACCGATATATCCGAAGTTCAAGGTTACAGACATACTTCGTAGAAATGGTTTTAAGGATAATTTCTATGGCATCGTACCTACCCAGCTTATTCCTGCATTACTTACAGACAGCCGAGTGGAAACATTGCTAAAAGCAGGTCGCACAGAGCATTTACGTTACTTTCTTGGCAACAAGAGAACTTTTGAAGAACTATGGCAATCTTACAAGATTGCAGTCCGTAACGGCTATGAGATTGTGGATATTTCCCTTTGGAGTGATTATGTAGATATACTTAGAAGATTAGGAAAGGATATTCATAATCCAAAATATTTATGCCCAACAGACCTTAAAGGCGAACACGACCGCAGACACGAGGAGCTTCTCAGAGTGCGTGAAAGGGAGGAGATAGAACAGAAGCAAAAGAAGGCAATGGAAGACGAAAAGCGTTTCAAGGAACTCAAATCCAAGTTTTTCGGTATCTGTTTTACAGATGGCACTATTCAAGTCCACGTATTAGAGAGCGTGCAGGAGCATTTGGAAGAAGGTGTATCAATGCACCATTGCGTATTTTCTAATGCATACTACCTTAAGGAAGACTCCCTTATCCTTTCGGCTACCATTGAAGGCAAGCGAATAGAAACCATTGAAGTATCATTACAAACTTTGGAAGTGGTGCAAAGTCGTGGAGTGTGCAACAAGAACACGGAATACCACGAGCAGATAGTAAACCTTGTCAATGCCAATCGAGGTCTTATAAGCCGAAGAATGAAAGCAACAGCATAAAGTATGAACCATTAAATTATCAGAGATATGAAAACAGAGATTGAAAACATTATCTACAATTGGGCGGACGAGATACCGCATATTCTCATTAGGGTTATTAATGCAATAACCCTATCCGACAACAAAGAGGAGTTAAGGTCGGCTATCAATAAAATAGCCGAAGAAACAGAGCTTGACAAGTTCTTTGCATACGGCTATGGCGCACATCACTTTTGGCTTTATCACAAGAAAAATAAAATCAAAAGTGACGTTGGCTCTCTTTAGCTAAATCACTGATTTATAAATGAGTTCTTTTATTTGTCACTTTTGATTTTATTAGTGCTAAACAAGTCCTTTCAAGAAAGTTTTTAATTTAGGGTCTTTCTCCCAAGTCCTTTCTATTACCGGATTTGCTATATCTTCATACGCCTTTTCCAATGCTTCTCTTTTTAATTTAGAATCTGCTCTTGCATAAATTTCTGTTGTTTGTATTGAAACATGTCCGAGCAGATCTCTTATGTATATAAGATTAACTCCAGCCTGCAACAAGTGCATTGCTCTGGAATGCCGGAGTACATGGGGACTTACAACGCTGGGGAACAACTCTGTATTTTTTATTTTGGCAATGGAGACATATTTTTGCAATATGTATGTCACACCCGTAGTGGTAAGCTTTTCTCCCCAACAATTACTGAAAAGAGGACGGCTCCGATCTGTAAACGAATCCAAATCCTGTTCTGCCATGTATTCTACCAATAGATGCATTATTCCGTCCTCTATTGGAACGATTCTTCTTTTTGCCCCTTTGCCCAGTAATTCGATCGTATAGGGTTTTGAAGCCCTGACAGACTCAGGGGTTAAATCAATGATTTCTTGTACTCGTGCTCCTGTGTGGTACATCAAAGCCAACAATGTCATATCCCTTCGCCCATGTTTCGTGTCTTTAGGTACTTGTCCCAACAAACACTTTACCGCATTAATCGAAAGATAAGAAATGCTTTTCTTAGAATCTTTTTTCAGCCGTATGGTACAAATGTCTTTCCATTGTGACATATGCTTTGGATCTTCATAAATCATAAATCTGAAAAAAGAACGGATTGCCGCGTATCTTTGGTTTCGGGTGCTTGCAGAACTCCGACGTTCGTCTTGAAGCCAATTAAGAAAACTCACAAGCGTTTTTCGGTTGATATGGCCAAATGAAAGGTTCTCTGCTTTCACTTGTTCCTTGTCTTGCATGTAAGTAATAAACAAGACAAACGTGTCACGATATGAACGTATCGTATGATGACTTGTTCCACGTTCCTTGACAAGGTATTCCATGAAAAACTTTTCCACGCACCTCGCAAAATCTTCATATTCATTCATTCTTGTATAATATTAAATGTTTCTGTCCTGCGCATATCGATGCCGGATATGACGTTTGGAAATTCGCTTATTAACTCTGGATACATACTTTGGGTAAGTCTTAGGTAATACTCTGTATTCATGGGATTTTTATGTCCCATGAGGGTTGCAAGAATTGGAAGCGTGCAGTATATGTCCATCCCGTTACGAACCATATTAACCATAGTGTGAACACATGCCGTATGACGGAGATCATGTACCCTTGGCCCGTCATGATTGCCGACATAAGGCATTCCGGCATTGATTATTATCTTATGAAACCACCGGCTTACCGTACTGGAATCAATTCTTTTTCCCGTACCGGATACGAACAGATAGCTGTCCGAGGCGGTAATGCCGGGGATGGATAGTCTGTCCCTGTAGCTTATATATTGTCGTAATACAATTTCAAGGCTTGTGTTTATAGGGACAAAACGCTGAATGTGATTTTTGAGACTATCCACGACAATGACATGCCTGTCAAAGTGAACATCTTGATTCCGAATCTTCAACGCTTCGTTTATTCTCAATCCTGTACAATAAAGTAACCGGATTAACGAAGGTAACGCCATTAATACTGTATGGGAATGGTATTGGCCTGCAATTCTCAGCCTATCACACTCTTTAAAAATTTCTTCTATTTCCTCATGTGAAAAGACATAAGGAATAAAATCTGACGGAGGGTTCTTATGAGGGTACGGCATGTAACAATCATTCCCGACTGTGCACATATATTTAAGAAAGGCTGTCATCATTAGTACCTTAGCATGCACCGTAGTACGCTTACGGTTGACGGATGCCCACTCATACCAGCCATCATATATTTCTTTGGTGATTTGTATGGAAGTCAGATTGTTCTGTTGAAAATAGATATCCAATTCATGAAAGAACCATTTGGTTTGAGTTACAGCATGTCCGACAGCCTCTTTCTCCTTGATATATGCATACATATATGGTGAAAGTACGCTGCTATATTTCATTTGATTAACCATACAGAACACCTCCTTTCTGATTATAAAATTCATCATTAACAGGAGGTACGGAAAGAGAACACTGCAGCAAGGTATTAATGTCAATTTTCAAATAAGAGAGTGTGGGTTCGGTTGTACTGTGCCCGAGTACTTCGGAAATAACAGGCATAGAGGTCCCGTTTTCTAACATTCGTGCAGCCAAACTGTGCCTTAAGCTATGGGGACCGTGATGCCTTTCTTGAAATTTGATACCTGCTTCTCGAAAATATTCCACCAGAATACATCTGAAAGTTCCTATTGACAACGGTCGGATTGGAGGGCTCAAAGATAGAAAGACAGTCTTCAGGTTCGACTGCGGACGTACGTAACGAAGATATTCGGCTAATGCGTTTCCGACTTCAGCCAATAGAGGAAGAATGATATCCTTTCCGGTCTTTTGCTGGGTCAATCGTATGATATTATTCTCCCAGTCCAAATTGTCAAGGCTGAAACCTACTATATCAGAACCCCTTAGACCTAATCTGGAAGCGAGCAATATCATGGCATAATCTCTTTTTCCCTTGCTGCTACTTCTGCAAACCGCATGCTCAATAGCCAACACTTCTTCTTTCTCGTAATAAGAGGGAAGTTTGGTTCCTCTCTGACGAGGCATGTTAATCAAAAGTTTTGACAAGTCCCTGTTTATCTTACCTGTCGTGAAAAGATAGGAAAGGAAACGCCTTAATGAAGAAAAGCAGTCCGACTGTATATTATGCCGTGAACTGATGAAAGCATAAATGTCCTTATCCGACAATGTAGAAAGTTTAATTCCATGAATCTCCATCAATACAGAAAAGTTATTCAGTTGAAACCTATACTGTCGGACCGTTTCTTTACGGACACGGCTTTCTTCACTGTATCTCTTTATAAACTCCAATGCCGCCAAACCTATTTCTCCCGGAAATGGATAGTCTTTGTATTGGTATCGAGAATATTGCGGGACAACAAAAGTCTCTTGTCCCTCAATATAAGCATTTAATGCTTGAATTGCAGGTATTACTTGCCGGCATCTGTACTTGTTTATGCTCTGTTCGTACAGATAGTTGATACATTGTTCACCTACATGGGAAGTATATTCACATACATCATGCGATTCCATATATCTACAGAGAAAGGCACAGCCTTTGAGACAGCATCTCATCTGCTCTGCCGATAACTTGTAGACAAAAAAAGCCTTTTCCGCAAAAGGAATCAAATCTTTACGGGCTACTGATTTTATTTGCATAATCCTAAATATTTAACAGATGACAACTTTGTCAACCTAATGCAATAATAAGGATTTTGACTGATATTATCTAATAAATATTATCACAAGTGTTACTGAAAAGCAGATGATAAAAAAATAAGCACGACTTACTTTTGATTTTATTTTTCTTGTGATAAAGCCAATTATCAAAATCTTTTGATAATTGGCTTAAACACCGCAGACTGTCCAATGGAGAGCCAAAAGAATACAGATTATTAAAAGTTGAATTTTAAGATTATGAAAAAGAAAGTTTACAGAGTTCGGACGCAATACATCTTCGATGGAGTGTTTGATGTGGTTGCGGAGAGCAAGGAAGACGCACGGCTAAAAGTCCTGCAAGATTGTGGGCTGGTTATGGGAGGAAGCGTTCACAGCACTTTGCCCGATGACGAAATAAATTGGGCTTTCTCCGCACACCCCGATGTAAAGATGACACAGATAACCGTTCAAGAAGAACAGACTGAGTAATGCGGTCGGCAGATTTGCCGACCGCTCCTTTCTTTTGTGAGCCTAAGCGGATAAAGAAAGGAGCAAAGAAGTCATTGTTCCAATCTGAAATAAATAAAGACGCAGAAGTCTATCTGTATATTACTATTTTTTTATACTTTTGCAGTATCATTTCATTTATAATATAAGATTGCATATGAATACATTAAGTGAAGAAAAACTAAAAAATATTCAAGAACAATTATCCAATGAACAAAAATTGGTTTCTTTTGATATGAGAGAACTCACTATAGAGTTTTATGTCGCAAAGTATCTTACAAATATAGATAAAGATGATAATGAAATATATGTGCCTGACTATCAGCGTGAATTTGTTTGGGATATTACTAGACAGTCTCGATTTATAGAATCATTATTATTAGGATTACCTGTACCTTTTATATTTACGGCAGAAATTCAGGAAACAGGGCGTCTTGAGATTGTTGATGGTTCTCAACGTATTCGTACAATGGCTGCATTTTTATCAAATGACCTTCAATTAAAGGGGCTTGAAAAATTGACGGAGTTTAATGATATCCGATTTGAGCAATTACCTTCAGCTACTCAACGAATGTTTAAAAATATTGCTATTCGTATGATAGTTCTATCTTCTCGTGCCACAGAAGAAGTACGAAAAGAAATGTTTGACCGTATCAATACCAGTAGTGTTCCTTTGGTTCCAATGGAAACACGTCGTGGCGTTTATCGAGGTGAGTTTATGACTTTTATAACAGAACTTGCTAAAAGTGAGAAGTTTAAAGTCTTGTGTCCTTTTACTAAGTTTGCAGAAAAACGACATGAAGAAGAAGAACTAATCCTGCGCTTCTTTGCATTCATTGATGCGTATCCTAACTATCGCCAGGTTGAAAATAAAGGAGTTGCAAAATACCTTGATGAATATCTTGATAACGGAAATAAGAATTTTACGGAAGACGAACTAAAAAATAAGAAGGTAGCATTTGACCAGATGGTGGATTTTATATCAAAGACTTATGAAGGACAAGGGTTTGCCAAGAAACCAAATGCAGTAGGTGTCTCTAAACCATATTTTGAAGCAATAGCTATTGGCGTTTATATGGCTTTGAAAGAAAATCCTAATATTCAGCCCCATAAATTAGATGGTCTTATTGTTGACAAACATAATAGAAATAGTTTCTTTGAAACCATAGAAGGACGCTACCACACTCATACGGCAAAAAAAATATTGAAAAGAATAGATTACGTGAAAACTTCATATTTGGCAGATGCAAAAAAATAAATTCAATCAAAGCATTGAGGATATCAATGATTTTTTCTCTTTATTAGAATTTATTGATTCTATTGAAACATATAAAAATATCATGTTGCCAAATCCAACAACGACTTCGGCACTATTAGTTACTTCAACTCAACAAAAATGTATGAGAAGTCATGCTGTCTTGATGTTATACAATATAATCGAAGCAACAGTTGTGGAATGTATTTTAGCGATATTTGATGCTATAAAAGATGAACATCTAAAGTATCATGAACTTGAAGATTCTTTGCGTGACCAATGGTTAAGATCTATGATGACCACTGGAGATTCAATTAAAACCCGTATTGCACGAACTAAAAAAATAATAGGCAACATAAGCTCTGATATACTTTTCGCTAATGCGATAGGACGTTTTAATGGGAATGTTGATCTTAAAACGATCCTTAATGTATGCAAAGATTTTAAATTACAATTGGGAGCCATACCAAATAAAGAAGCAGTCGCTATTACATTGAAGGCTGTTAAGGATGCACGAAACCATCTTGCTCATGGAGATATAAATTATTCTAATTTTGGATCAACTATATTGCTTTCTGATATAATAAAATATAAAACAGATACATTGGATTTCCTTTCATTCTTTATAAATCAAGTCGAGCAATACATTTCAAATAAGAAGTATAAAAAATAGATATACAAACAAATAGAAGCATTATTAGGAAGACTAATGGTCTATATTGAGGACTCTGATGAAGTCACCAAATTCATCAGAGTTCCAAATATGGTCAAAGGGAAAACAACAAGGCAAATTCTACCTGTCTGCGTTTCACCAGTTCTTTCAAGACCTTTCCCTTGTATCGGCAGAACGAAACATACTCCCGATAGATATTTCTGTCTCCTGCCTCAATCTTTCGCAACAGCCTACTTTTGGGGTACTTTCCATAACCAAACAATCGTCCCACACCCACATTATAGGCAAGTAGGCTGAGCAGCAGGGCATCCTTGCCATAGCCCTTGAAGTGTTCGAAGCATTTCCAAAGGTCGGCACGGAGTAGCGAGTTCGCCTGTCGTTCCGTCATATTGGAAGAGAAATGCTCGCCCGGCTGCAGCTGATGCCCATAGCCAACATACGGATAATTCTTCCAGTTGTGCAGTCCCTCAAAGTATTTTACTACGACAATTATGAATACAACTTTATTATGGAAAGTCTTCTGAGAAGTCCATTGATATCTAATGATATGAACATATAACTTTACAGTTAGACTTTCCATAATAATTACTTACCATACCCTTTCAGCCATTGAAGAAGACTTACGTTACCTTCCCATTGTGCCTTATTCGCATCGTTTGATGTTATGGTCAATGACACTTTTTCAAGTGCTTTTCTTTTCGCTTTGGAATCTGTACGAGCATATATTTCGGTTGTTTCGATAGATACATGTCCCAACAAATCTCTTATATATACCAAACTTACACCTGCTTGCAGAAGATGCATCGCTTTGCTGTGACGAAGCATGTGACAGCTTATTCTCCCGGGTATGATTCCTTTATTCTTCTTCCTTGCCAAATCCGAATATGTCTTCAGAATATATGTAATTCCCGCTCTTGTAAGCCTTTCTCCTCGGGTATTGTAGAATAGAGGATGCTGAATGGAGGCACTTTTCAAAACATGCTGCTCGCTTTTTAAATAAATGCGGAGTATGTCCACAATGCTCTTGAACAGAGGGACAATGCGGGTTTTTCGCCCTTTGCCTACAATTCGGATAGTATATGGCTCAACATCCAGTCTGACGGAATCTACAGTCAGGTCTGCGAGTTCCTGTACCCTCATTCCCGTTTCATACATTAGAGCCAATATCGCCAAGTGCCTCTGTCCTTTTGGCGTGTTCGCATCAGGCTGTTCCAACAAAAGTTTAACACCTTCCAATGTCAGGTAATTAAGTTTGCGCTCCATATCCCTCATTGCCGGGATTGAACGGATTTTCTGCCATTGTTCCATTCTTCCGACTTCAACATATTGCAACCATGTTGAAAATGATTTTATAACGGCCAGACGCTGGTTTCTGGTCTTTACAGAACAATGCTTTTCGTCAGTAAGATGATTAAGAAAGCAGAGTACGTTGTCCTTAGTGAAGTTTTCCAGTCTGAGCTTCTCCACCTTTATTCCTTTCTTTTCTCTCATAAATTCAACATATTGGACAAATGCATCCCTGTACGACAAGATTGTGTTAGGGCAGACATTTCGTTCATGTGGAAGATATTCGGATAAATATCTGCTAATTTGTTTTGCAAAATCGGTATCTGTTCTCATCGTCAATCGAGTATTACGTTATAAATGAAGGCGTCCATTCCCGTACTTTTCTGTGCCACCTCGGGATACATCGCCTGTGTCAGTCTTACATATTTTTCCGTCGACCTTAATGTGCGATGTCCCAATGCGGCAGACAGTATGGGCAGGCATGTATAGAGATCCATACCTTGATTGACCATTTGCAGCATGGCATGCACCGCGAAGGTATGCCGCAAATCGTGTATGCGCGGACCTTTCTTGTCGCCGACAAAGTTTATATCGCACTTGTCGAGAATAGACCTGAAATAAAGTCTGACGGAATCTGACTTGACTGGAAGACCATCCAGTTTTATGAAAAAGGGATTGCCGGGATTGGTAATATAATTGGCAGGTATTCGATTCCTAAACGTCTCATACCGTCGTAGTTCTGCAACCATATCATCTCCAAGAGGCACAAGTCTTTCATGACCGTTCTTTGTTTTTCGAAGATGGATATAATGCCTGTCAAGAAAGACGTCCTCGTTTTTGAGTGTTGTAGCTTCTGACACTCTCATCCCAGTGCTATATAGTAACCTCAGTATGACAGGTATTGCCATCAATGCCGCATTTATATAGTTTTTGCCATTCCCGAGTTTGTCAGACTCCTTAAATATCCTCTTCATTTCCTCTTTGCTATATATGTAAGGAGTGAAACTTGACGGCTTGTATCTCGGCAATCTCGGGATATAGCATTCACAGCCGTGCCGCCCCATAAGTATTGCCAACTCTCTCCAAACGCAGAATTTATGGTAAATGGTAGTTTCACTATCATTTACTCTGCCCTTTCGCCACTCCTTTATCATTTCTTCACTTATACAGGGGTTCCGTAAATCCCGGCTCATGGCAAAATCATCAAATTCTTTCAATATGTATTTCATTTGTTGGGCTGAATATCCAAAAGAGAGCTTGACGTTCAGCATAATGTCCATGTATGGAGCTAAAACGCTCTTGTATTCAACTTGTTTAGTCATAAAAATATCCTCCTTTCTGCATATAAAAACTATCCGATATTGAAGGAACCGGAAGAGAACATTTCCTCATAGATTGAATATCCACATTAATATACGACATGGTTGTCTGGCTGTTTCTATGCCCAAGTGCCTCAGATATTACGGGGATAGAGGAACCATCTGCCAGCATGGCTGTTGCGAGGGAATGCCGAAGACAATGGGAACCGTGATGGCGTCCGTTGATTTCGACACCGGACCTGCATATTATTTTTGAAATGATACATCCAATAGTGCTTCCGCATAGTTTTTCAAATGGTGGATGGCAAGACAGGAACACTACTTCCTCATCGGACCTCTTCCTTCCATATCGTAAATATTCAATTATGGCATTCCCCACATCGGCAAGCAGGGGCAATTCCACTTTCCTGCCGGTCTTTTGGGTGATTATTGTGATTAGGTTCTTTTCCCAATCTATATCTGAGAATTTCACATTGGCAATATCGTGAGCTCTTAGCCCCAGCCGTGAAGCCAAAAGTAGGATGGCATAGTTCCGTTTTCCGACTGGATTGCTCCTTTTAACGGACTGTTCCACTAAACGGACTTCATCTGTGGTGTAGAATGAGTATACACGTTCCTTTTGCTTGACCTTGTAATTCTTAAAGAAATCCAGCCACGATGGATTGATGATGTGTTCAGAAACCCAATAAAGAAACAAGGTCTTTACAGAGTGAAATACCTGCGTCTTGTTCGATGGATACGCTGCGACAAAGGAGGTAATCGCAGCTTCGTCTATTTCTACAATCCGTGAAAGTCCACGATTTTGCAGATGCTTTTGAAAGCCACTAAGGATTCTTCTGTAATCACCTAATGTTTTAGGGCTTCTACGCAGTTCCTTGAGATGGTTGAGATATTTTTCCATTTCCGTGGTGAGAAAACCTTTCAGTTCATACTGAACATGGCACCAATTCCTTCTTCGGATTTCTCCGTTTTCAAGCATGTCATTCAGTATCCTTATACTGAGAAGTTTCTCTTTAAGTACAGGTCTCGTAGGCTCACTGGCAATAAGTTCTTGCACGAACAATTCACCAACATCAGAAGTATATACTGATTTACTAGAATTGTTCATGAACTTTACAATTCCACTTGTCCATAATCGTTGGATTTCTTTGATGCGATTTGGTGTATAACCTCTCGCGGAAAGATAATCAACACATCTGTTGATTAATGTTTGAATTTCCTGTTGTTCCATAGGTCTAATATTTATGATTGAACATATATTAACGTGAGTTCGACGAATTCAGAACAATGCAAGCTGTGTGTCCATAGTCCTTTGTACATTATTAATACAAGGCTTCTTTGGAAACAGACAATAGGCGGCAATGGCTCCTAATAAGTTGACGATGAAATTGTCAAAGCATCTATGTCTGGAGTGCTCTACTTGTGCAATGTTCTTAAGTTCATCATTCACCGTTTCTATAATGGCTCTTTTTCTGAGTAAAAGTCTGTCTGAAACACTCATTAAACATCCTTTCATGTTACTTTTCAATTTGGTTATAAGCTGTATTCCGTCAAC
>NZ_KB898345.1 GCF_000377625.1 Prevotella veroralis DSM 19559 = JCM 6290
GCCACGGAAGTGAGCATGGAGGAATACCTGACCTACACCACGGAGGAAACCGAGAAGGTGGAGGTAATGAACAGGGCGGCACAGCTCGGTGGTGATATCGAAACGGCTATCCGTCAGCTTGCCATAGAGAAAAGAAACAATAAAAAGAAATAAGTACAAACCATCAAAACTATAGTAACAATGAAAAAGTACATTTTCATGGCTCTCTTAGGATTGAGCCTTTCTGTTCCCAAAGCCCACGCACAGTGGGTTGTAACCGACCCTGGCAATTTTGCCGGCAACATCGTCAATTCGGTCAAGGAGATTGCCACCGCCTCCAAGACGGTGAAGAACACCCTTGACGGATTCAAGGAGGTGGAGAAACTCTACAACGACACCAAGAAGTATTATGATGCCCTGAAGAAGGTGAATAACCTTATAGGAGATGCCTACAAGGTCAAGGAGTGCATCCTGATGGTGGGCGACATCTCGGAGATTTACGTCACCTCGTATAAGAAAATGCTCTCGGACAAGAACTTCCGCCCTTCAGAACTTGCTGCAATGGCTTCGGGCTATGCCAAGCTTCTGGAGCAGAGCGGTGAGAGTCTCAAGGAACTCAAGTCCATCGTCAAGTCGGGTGTTCTCTCGATGAACGACCACGAGCGTATGCAGGCAATCGATCGTATTTATACCACGCTGAGGGAAAACCGCTCACTTGTGTCGTACTACACAAGGAAAAACATCTCCGTGAGCTATGTGCGTGCAAGGGAAAAGAACAACCTTGCCTCTGTCAAGGCGCTCTACGGCAATACGGCAAGCAGGTATTGGTAATTAAGTTATTGGTTATTCATACATCTAAACACACTTGCTTATGGATTTTGCCAGTTTACACGAGCTGCTCCACTCAACCTATGAAGAGATGATGCCGCTCTGCGCCCAGATGACAGGCATTGCCAAGGGTATTGCAGGCTTGGGTGCACTCTTTTATATAGCCCTTCGGGTATGGGCTTCCATAGCCCGTGCCGAGGCGATAGACGTCTTTCCCCTTCTCCGTCCCTTTGTCTTGGGTTTCTGCATCATGTTCTTCCCGACAGTCGTACTGGGTACGATGAATGCCGTTCTCTCGCCCGTAGTGCAGGGAACGGAAAGCATGGTGCACCAACAGGAGACCAACTTGGCGGAGCTTACCGCCAAACGTAACCGTCTGCAGGAGGAAGCCTACCTGCGCAATCCCGAAACAGCCTACTTGGTATCCAACGAGAAGTTCGACCAAAAGATAGAGGAGATGGGCATCATCGGACCTGAAGATGCCGTGACGATAGCGGGTATGTATGCCGAGCGTGCTGCCTATCAGACCAAGCAATGGATTATGAAGATGGTACACGACCTTTTAGAACTCCTATTCCATGCTGCAGGGCTTATCATCGACACACTGCGCACCTTCATACTCATCGTTCTTGCCATTCTCGGTCCGATAGTCTTCGGCATTGCCGTATGGGACGGGTTGTCGGGTTCGCTCACAGCATGGTTCTCACGCTATATCTCTGTATACCTGTGGCTGCCTGTCAGCAGTATTCTCACAGCACTTCTCACCAAGATACAGGTCTTGATGGTGCAGAAGGACATCGAGGCACTCAGCGATCCGAACTATCTGCCCGATTCGGGGACGTGGTACTACATCGTCTTCTTCCTTATCGGCATCGTGGGCTACTTCTGCGTACCTACGGTTGCAGGCTGGATTATCGAAGCCGGAGGCGGTATCGGCTCTTACGGGCGGAATGTCAATCAGACCGCACAACGTGGCGCACAGGGTGCATACACGGGCGGTAAATATTTGGCAGGCGGAGCAGGTGCCGTTGCGGGCAATGCCATCGGACGTATCAAGGGTGCATTGCTCAAAGGAAAATAGAGATTAGACGTGAGAATTTAGAGATAGAACAATAACTTAAATGATAAAGAAATGGAATTCAAATCACTCAGAAATATCGAGACCTCATTCAAACAGATAAGGCTCTACGCCATTGTCTTTGCCATCGTCTGCGTGGCAGTAAGTGGTTATGCCCTCTATGCCTCGTACAGCTTCGCCAAGGAGCAGCGGGAGAAAATCTATGTGCTTGACCAGGGAAAGTCGCTCATGCTTGCCCTCAGTCAGGATGCAAGTCGTAACCGTCCCGTAGAGGCAAGGGAACATGTACGTCGCTTCCATGAGCTGTTCTTTACCATTGCGCCTGACAAGGATGCCATTGAGAAGAATATGGAGCGTGCCTTCGTGCTGTGTGACAAGTCGGCTTTCAACTATTACAAAGACTTGGCAGAGAAGGGCTATTATAACCGTGCCATATCGGGCAATGTCAATCAGCGCATAGAGGTGGACTCTATCCACTGCAACTTTAATACTTACCCTTATGCGGTAACAACCTATGCACGGGAGTTCATCGTCCGTCAGAGTAATGTTACAGAGCGCAGTCTTGTTACGACCTGCACGCTGCAGAACTCCGTCCGCTCGGACAACAATCCGCAGGGCTTCCTGATGGAGAACTTCCTTGTAAAGGAAAACCGAGATATACAGACCTATAAACGATAAATGATAAAGCTATGGCAAGGAAAAGGAACTTTTTACTCTCACGCCACTATCTGCGCTTTCATCTGTGGCTCCGCCATCGGTGTGAAAGGCTCACGATAAGGCAGAGAAAGGAAATCGTCTATGGGCTGAGTTTCATCTATCTGCTTTGCTCGCTTTGGATGATAGCGCAGTTCTTCCTTCCTCCAAAGAAGGAGAAACTACCCATCCCCACAGGAAAGCTGACGGACAGTCCGATACGGACGGACAGTACTTTACATGAGTTACACGGCAATTTTTACCTACAACATCATCAAACAATCAAAGAAAATGGATAATAAACAGAAAGAACAAATGAAGAAAGGCTTGGTCTTCGGAGGTCTGGGACTGCTGTTTGCCCTCTCGATGTGGTTTATCTTCGCGCCTTCGGGCAAGGATAAGACTGCAGCGGAGCAGGGACTCAATGACAGCATCCCGCAGGCAACGACGGAAAAGCTCACCGAAAACAAGCTCAAAGCCTACGAATTAGGCGACAAGGCACACGAGGAGGAACAGACCCGTGAGGAGATGGGCAGACTATCGGACTATTTCACCCAGAACACTGCTCCATCAGAAGCGCAGCGTGCAGAGACAGCTGCTTCTACGGCAAAGATAGAAAGCTCCATGCATCGCTATGAGGAGAACAATCGCCTCTTGAACTCCTTTTACGCTCCCGACCCGCACGAGCAGGAGCGTGAAGCCCTGCGTTCGGAGATAGATAACCTTAGAAAGGGACTCTCTGCCAAAGACAGCAAGGAGGACAATGAAGAAAAACGGCAGCTTGCCTTGATGGAAAAGAGCTATCAGATGGCAGCGAGGTATCTTCCCAAGGCTTCTGCCGTTCCACCATCTTTGGGTAATGACTTTACCGAGGGTAAAGGGCAAACGGCAACGAACAAAGGTCAGAGTATGGGCAGTAATATAAGCGGAGGTTCGGCCGACTTGCCTGCAATGGAAATCTTGGCGGAACGCAAACAAGTAGTGTCCTCACTGGGGCAGCCGATGAGCGACGCTGACTTCATCAAGGAGTATGGCACGAAAGCACGCAACTTGGGCTTTCACTCGCTCGCAAGCACGGCTGCACCCACGATGCGCAACACACTCAAAGTGGTGGTGGACAGGACAACGACGCTCAAAGAGGGCGATAATGTCGTGCTCCGTCTGCTTGAAAGTGCCAAAGTGCAGGGCTTGCGTATTCCACGACAGAGCCGACTCATAGCCGTTGCTAAGATTGAGGGTAACCGTATGCACCTGCTTATCAAAAGCATAGAAGTGGACGGGCATATCATAGCCGTCAAGCTTTCGGCATACGATACAGATGGACAGGAGGGTGTGTATATACCAGGTTCGGAGGACATCAATGCGCTTAAGGAAGTTGGGGCGAACATCGGCGGTTCAATGGGAACATCCTTTACCTTCGCTTCCTCTGCCAAGGACCAGATTATCTCCGAGGCTGCCCGTGGGGTGATGCAGGGTGCAAGTCAGCTACTTCAGAAGAAGCTGCGCACCATCAAGGTAACGCTCAAAGGGGGCTACCGCCTTTTCTTGGTTCAGTCCAAATAAAACAATCGAAAATGATAAGTAAAAAATAACATCAAATAAAAAAGGAACAATGAAGAAATTTATTTTATCAATGGCTATGCTTGCCATGGTGGGAGCAACAGCCACAGCACAGGAAAACAATGATGGTCTGACACCGAGCCGTCCGCTTACTTCGGGCGAACTCTTTCAAGGTATGAGCCGTGCCATACCAACGGGGCGTGTCGTACTGCCGTATGGTCTGGACGTTACCTTTGACAAGACTGTGCATCTTATCTTCCCTTCTGCCATTCGTTATGTAGACTTAGGTTCACAGAACATCATCGCAGGAAAGGCAGAGGATGCAGAGAACGTACTACGTGTAAAGGCTTCGGTGAAGGACTTTGAGACGGAAACCAATATGAGTGTCATCTGTGAGGACGGCTCTTTCTATGCTTTCAACGTCAAGTATGCTGATGAACCGGAGAAACTCAGCATCGAGATGAAAGACTTTCTTTCCACGACGGAAGGTAGACTGCCAAGCAATCGTGCCGACATCTATTTCAAGGAACTCGGTAATGAGTCGCCCGTATTAGTAAAGCTGATGATGCAGACTATCTATCAGAATGACAGACGCTGCATTAAGCACATCGGTGCACAGCAGTTCGGTATGAAGTTCTTGCTTCGTGGCTTGTATGCCCATAACGGCTTGCTGTATTTCCACACTCGTATGGAAAACGGCACGAATATGCCGTACTCGGTGGATTTTATCACGTTTAAGGTGGTGGATAAGAAGATGGCAAAGCGTACCGCTATACAAGAGCAGGTGCTTCAGCCACTTCGTGCCTATCATCAGGTGATGCAGGTGCGTGGTATGGGCAGTGAACACGCTGTGTTTGCGCTCGAACAGTTTTCTCTTGCAGAAGACAAGCAGCTTGAAGTGACGCTCTATGAGAGGAATGGCGGTCGTACACTGACCTTTCATGTAACGGCAGAAGACCTGCAGATAGCAAAGAAGATAGACAACCTCAAACTGAAATGGTAATGAAAAAGAACAATATCATTCTGACAGTATGCATTGCGGTGGCCATGACTTTCAGTCTGCCATCGCAGGCACAGCGACTAATACCCAAGCAAAGGGGAATAGAGGTCGTAGGGAGTGTTCCGCTTATTAAGGGAGAAAAGTTCCTTGCAGCTGACAATTTCGGCATGGGAGCATCACTCACCCGATATCTGGGACGTGAGAATTATACTTTTGTTATGGCAGAGTATGAACAGCAGAATATGCCGTACAGAAGTTATAACGTAAAACTCAAGGATGCACTTTTGCAGGTGGGCTATATGCACCCTGTTCTTTCTGATAGAGGAAAGAACGTGTTTCTCTATGGTGGCATATCCGCCTTGGGTGGCTATGAGCAGTTGAACGAGGATAAAAAGCTGCTGCCCGATGGGGCGACACTGCTTGACCGCTCCCGCTTTGTCTATGGCGGTACCGTGCATGGTTCGGTGGAAGTGTTCCTAACGGACAGGGTTCTCTTTCTTGTAAAGGCGCAGGGACGTTTCCTCTTTGGAACGGACGTGCATCGCTTCCGTCCTGCTGTTTCTATAGGATTAAGGTTTAACTTTTAAGTAGAAGAAAAGATGAAGAAGATATTGAATACGATATGGGTAATGGGAGTGCTGACCCTTGCCGTGTTTTGCCTATCTGCTTGTGATAGGGATTTGGATGTTCAGCAGTCTTATCCGTTTACGGTGGAGACAATGCCGGTTCAGAAGGACATCATAAAGGGACAGACGGCTGAGATACGCTGCACGCTAAAACGAGGCGGTGAGTTTGCCGACACTCGCTATACGATACGTTACTTCCAGTCTGATGGCAAAGGCTTGCTAAGAAATGATAACGGTACAATCTTCAAGCCCAACGACCGCTATCCGCTGACCAAGGATGTGTTCCGCTTATATTACACTTCTCTGTCAGCCGATCGCCAGACGATTGATGTATATGTGGAGGATAATTTCGGCAGGGTTCAGCAGCTGACCTTTAGTTTTAACAACGAGCGAGAAGAGGGCAAGGACAAGCCTGCATCTTCTCGCCACTAAGAACATAATGGATGCGAACGATAAATTCTTTCATTTTACTTTGTGTCTTCTGCCTGTTCTGTCAGCCGACCCTTGCCCAGCGTAGGGTGCGGCTGGCAGACTTGCCACCTTTTGAACGTGCAGTAGTTCTTGTGAAATACTTTGAGGGTATGCACGGCTGGAAGAATTATCCGTATGTTGGATATGGGCATCAGCTGCAACCAGGAGAGCGTTTCACAGCGGATATGACGGAACGGCAGGCAGACTCTCTGCTTCGTGCTGACCTATGGAAATGCTTTGAACACTTCAAAGGGTATGGTAAAGATGCCCTGCTGCTCAGCCTCCTTGCTTACAACGTGGGTGTGGGGCGATTGCTTGGCTATGGCAAGCATCCCAAGAGCCGACTGCTGCGAAAGATAGAGGTAGGGGATAGAAACATCTATCGGGAGTACGTCTCATTCTGCCGATACAAGGGAAAGGTCGTGAGAGGATTGGTCAAGCGGAGGCAAGTAGAATTTGCCCTGTTCTTCATTCACTAATTATAAAAAGAGGCAGCGCAAAAGCAGCACTGCCTGTTCATGAATCTTAGTCTTCAATGTGTAATAAAGGGTAGCATTTTCAGGAAAAATGTTAATGCTCCTGGCTAAAGGAAGCATAATATGAGAAATCCCACTATTACAATCATCTTTACAAATGTTGTTCCGCTCATCTCAAAGCCTATGGAACATTTAGAGGTGCTTTTAAAGTCGCCATCTTTACCTCTCTCAAGATGGGTTGACTATTCGAAAATTAAATTCATAATAGCAAAGATAAGAATTTTATCTCAATATACAATAGAATCCTCTATTTTAAAGTATAAAATCGGAAATAGACTAACTTTATGGGTAAAATGAAAACATCATCAACGTGACACTGTGTATTTGATTTTCTGAGACTTTCTTTTGCTTCTTTTCTTTGGTCGCCTGCTCGTTTAAAGAAAAAGAAAAGAAGCCACGCAAATTTCCGTTTTGTGTGGCTCTTTGTCTTATTCAAGGTGCTGTTTCTACACTTTCGTTATTCTGCCTATTCGTTTATTGGGGTGTCTGTCAAACGCCCAATTTATCTCATCATCGGGTAAGGTGCTGTGAATGCTTCCACCCATAACCAACCCACAATTTTGCAGGACTTTCTGCAGTGCTTCCTTCTTGCTCTCTGCTACAACATCGAATACGCCGTCAAAAACATATTGCGTATAGACCAAAAATCTTTGTTTCTTCTTCATAATTTCCAATCTTAAAATTCAACCTTTAATAATCTGTATTCCTTTGGCTCTCCATTGGATAATTTGCGGTGTACAAGCCAAAAATGATGTGCGCCATAGCCGTATGCAAAGAACTTGTCAAGTTCTGTTTCTTCGGCTATTTTGCCTATTGCCGTCCTTAACTCTTTCTCGTTGTCGGATAGGGTTATTGCGTTGATAACCCTGATGAGTATGTGCGGTATCTCGTCCGCACAGTTATAGATAATGTTTTCAATCTCTGTTTTCATTTCTCTGATAATTTAATTATTTTACTATGCCGTTGCTTTCATTCTCTGCCTTATCAATTTGTGGTTGGCATTGACAAGGTTCACTATCTGCTCGTGATATTCCGTGTTCTTGTTGCACACTCCACGACTTTGCACCACTTCCAATGTCTTTAATGATACCTCTATCGTTTCTATCCGCTTGCCCTCAATGGTAGCCGATAGGACAAGTGAGTCCTCCTTAAGATAATATTCGTTGGAAAATAGACAATTGTGCATTGATACGGCTTCTTCCAGATGCTCTTGTACACTTTCCAATACATGGACTTGGATTGTTCCGTCTGTGAAATGGATGCCGAAGAACTTGGATTTGAGTTCTTGAAAACGCTTTTCATTTTCCATCGCCTTTTGCTGTTTCTTGGCAAGTTCCTCCTTTTCTCTTTGCGTGAGCAGTTCCGTATGCCTACGGTCGTGTTCGGCTCTGAGGTCGGCAGGACAAAGATATTTCGGGCTGTGTATGTCCTTTCCCAGTCTGCGGAGCATATCCACATAGTCGCACCAAAGGGAAATATCCGTTATATCGTAGCCGTTGCGGACTGCAATCTTATAGGATTGCCAATAATCGTCAAACGCTCTTCTTTTGCCAAGAAAATAGCGCAGGTGGTCTGTACGTCCTGACTTCATCAATGTTTCGGCACGGCTGTCGGAAAGCAATGCAGGAATGAGTGTTGTCGGAGCAATGTCGTGAAAATCATCCTTAAAACCATTCCTGCGGAGTGTGTCCGTAACCTTGAACTTGGGATATATCTGCGAATAGGCTGCATATCGGTAGGCTTCGTTGTCGTTGCGGATTGCCATAGGTGCACAATAGGAGAATGTATCAACGTATCTCCCCAATACTCTCTGAACGGCAACAATTGTCTTTCGTCCTTGTGCGTTCCACCAATACTGACCGATTTCAAGCGCATAGTGCTCTGCCTTGCAGCCTTTCTCCATTCCCACAACAAGGAGGAACATACGCAATACTTGATACTCTCCACAAGCGGTTAGCGTGGTGAAATACCGCTTCTGCTGCAATTTACGCTCAAAGGTTTCCTTGACCTGCAACTTTGCCCTGCAATGAGGGCAAGTGCAAGTTTCTCTATGTTTGTTCATTATCCAACTATGCCCACAATCCATACAAGTGGTGCGACCTTTTGGCAAGCGGTAGGCAAAGTGCTCTATGCACTCACGGAAAGCCCATTTGCTCTGTGTCTTGGTTATTGGGCGAAGATGCTTGCTTTGTTCCAAAACTGCCTTTTCAAATTTGTTTCTCGGTTTCATCGTCTTAATCGAATAAAGAGGGTTGTACAATCTTGGTTTCTACTTTCTTGGTAGGCTCGCTGTGGTTGCGCAGCTTGGCAAGTTGTGCGTGTTGGTATTGCTCAATGGCGCACCTGCGTGCTTCTGCCTTTTCCTCTTCTGTGAGTTGTACCACGTGGTTTACGGCGATATGACAATTGAGAGGCTTGCCGATGTTGATATTGTCCGTGTCAAAATAATGCACTGCCATAGAATAGATTTCATCGTCGTCGAAACCATTGCAACCGCTTTTCTTTACCTCGTTTAAGATGTAGGTTACACAATCTTCTATGTTCTTGTTAGGTTTCATCAAGTTAGGGGCAAACAATGGGTCTGCCATAGCACGCTGATTAAGATATTCGGCTATTGTCCGTGTAAAATGTTCTGTACCTTTCATATTGCTTAGTATTTTGGGATTTCTACTATCTGACTGATGCGTCCATATAGGTAGGCTCTTAGACTTGTTCTGTCGGGTGCATAATACTCTGTCCATTGTCCGTACTGATTGATAAGGTATTTCTTCAGTACATCGAAGAAGTCAAACCTCCAGCCTTGCAGGGGCACGGCTGTGCGGAAGTAGGTGTTTGAGTTCACCGCTTCACATAGCCAATTTTTCTCTTCACGGCTCATCTGTTCGCCACAATTGAGTTTCAGACGAAGAAGATAAACCTTGCTATTACAAAGGCTCTCCAAAGGGGGAACGTCCCATTGTACAAACTTAATTGCCAACACTTGCTCACTTTTTCCAACCACAGAGTTAATGCGGTAATGAGAGGAGGAGCTATATCCTTTTCTTTTCATCGAAGATGTTGTATTTACTTTTTGCTTATCCATAGCGACATTTTTTTTATGCGTCCAAAGATCGGAGTATGCTGATTCCTTTTTGTAGCAAAATAGAGGTAGCGGGGCGAGGCTTGCACAAGGTTTTGGCGGAAAATACTACCCATAGGTGTGGAGATTTTCCAGACAAACCAAGCGGCACTGACCTTTTGAAAGCCACAAGCCCCGTACTACCTTTGCGGATAAAAAGGGAACAGCATCCGTCTTCTTCATTTCGCATATTGTGGAGCATTGGAAAGGAAGCGAAAGTGCAACGCCCATAGTGGAAAACAGAAAAGGTGGCTATCTCAAAATGCGAGATAACCACCTGATGAAGGATAAATGAAAGTGTTTACAGATTACATCGTCGTGCTTCTCAAAGCACGCAAAGCAGGATGGCACAGAGTATCGCCAGCCAGAAGAGAAAGCTCAGCAGCGTAAAGGTAACTTGGAGAATGACTCTGACAATAAAGCGCAGTATCAGAAAGCCTGCAATGACTGACACGGCGGTAACGACCTGTGGCGTTACTATCTTTGAGATAAGCCAAACGACACCGATAACGATGGAGAGCAGGATGACCAGTTCGATGAAGCGTGTCCAACTGAAACGGCGGACTTGCTTGAAAGAAATCGGCTGCTGCTTGATGTTATTGCTTTTGTTCGATGCGTCTGCCTTGATGAAGGCAGGTGTGTGGACATCTTGATTCATGATGATTGTATTCATAATCGGAGCTTTGAATAGTTCAAGAGCAATAACAAGATGCGCAGGCTACACAAAGACAAGTGTTGGTACAAACTCTTGGCGTGTGGAGCGGAGCGTTTATCTTGGCTCTTGACACTACAAAAGCTCCCGATGGTGCTGCATCAAGTCATGTTCTCACCGCCTATCGTTGGCAGACCATTGACCTCAATGAGCAGAACGATTGTACCTGTCAGTTCGGTGTAGAGTTTCTCATACTCAGGACTTGCGCCAAAATCGTCCGTGAGTTCATACTTGTCGAAAACGCTTTGCACAGCCTTGTTCTTCAGGAGTATCGGGGATAGTCTTTCGGGGAGTGGGGAGGGCAGTTCTTTCTCAAACTCATTCTCCAAGACAGATACAAGCGTGTCGTACTTTGAGAAATGCAGTCCTCTATACAACACTTCGCTTGCCATACTCTCAGCTTCGGGATGCGAGAAGCCTTGTGCCACTGCATCGCAGTAGGTGGTAAGTGCTTCATCAGACCTTGCCATTATGAATGGTTTGTCACTCAGCATTTCGGGGAAATGCTCACCGAGATAGTTCTCTAATTTCAGACGGAAGTAGGATAGTTCTTTCTTTGTCGTTTCCATTGTTCGTTTTTATTTTTAGGGTTATACATTATTATATTATCGGATTCCCATTGCCTTGTTGAACTTACCGAGTTTGTCGGCAAGCTGTTCCATGTCATGCTCAATCTTCTTGTTGGTGATGCGAGCATAAATCTGTGTGGTCTTTATGTTGGTATGTCCCAGCATCTTCGACACACTTTCCATCGGAACGCCCTTACTCAAAGACATGGTGGCAAATGTATGCCGGGCAAGGTGAAAGGTCAGGTTCTTCTTGACACCGCAAAGGTCGGCTATTTCTTTCAAATACGCATTAGTCTTCTGATTCGTCAGTATGGGGAATAGTTTGCCATCCCGATAGGTCTTTCCACTATACTTTGCAATGATGCGCTTCGGAATATCGAGAAGTAGGACATTTGTTTCCACGCTTGTTTTCTGCCTTTTGGTCATAATCCACTGCTTGTCATCGAGCGTGACGATGTTGTCCGGTGTGAGATTGGACACGTCAATGTATGCCAGCCCTGTAAAGCAAGAGAAGATGAAAACGTCCCTTACCAGTTCCAAACGCTGGATGCCGAAATCCTTGTTGGCTATCTTCATGATTTCTTCGTCCGTGAGGAAACCACGGTTTACCGGCTCCAAGTGGAAACGATGATTGAGAAAGGGGTCGTGAAGGAGATAGCCACGCTTTTGTGCATATATGGTTACGGTTTTGAGAGCCTTCATTTTCTTGACCGACGTATTGTAAGCGCAGCCTGCCACAGTACTCAGATATAACTCAAAGTCTTGTACCACGGATGGTGTGAATTCTGTCAGTCCTATATCCTTTCTTCCATATTTATGGATAAGGAACTCTGAGAAATGTCTTCTCAAAACACTGTACTTTTGCAGACTGTCTTTGCTGATGGTGTGTCCGACACGCTGCTTGATGTCTTCGTTGAACTTGTCGAATACCGGGAGGAAAGTTGTGTACTCCCTGTCTTTTCCTATAAAGAAAGAACGGATTTTCTCCAATGACAGGGACTCGTCATCCTCAAACTTGCGGTAAATTCCATTCAATGTAGTGGAAATAGAGTCCAATGCGGCATTGACGGACAAACTTTCTGCCGTCCTACCTTTAAGCCGGCTTGTGGCATTATTCCACATTGTCTTATCCACGAAAATTTTCGTAGAGCCAAAATTTGCCATTTCTCCGTTAAGGAATACACGGAGCATTACAGGCGACTTTCCTTCTTTGTTCTCATAGTTTGAGCGTAGGT
>NZ_KB898346.1 GCF_000377625.1 Prevotella veroralis DSM 19559 = JCM 6290
GACGTAAGAAGCAACCGTGGTTTTGTATTTATCCCAGAGGTAGGCGACCAAGTCCTCCTCGGCTTCCGTCATGGTGACCCAGCAAGACCATACGTTATGGGTAGTCTCTTTAACGGAGTTACAGGTGGTGGCGGTGGTCAAGGCAACAACTGCAAGAGCCTTACCAGTCGCACCGGCAGTTCCTTGAAACTTGATGATTCTAAAGGTAGTGTAACACTACACGATAAAGGCGGTGTAAGCATGACTTTTGATGGTGCAGGTAATTCTACATTGAATGCAAAAGCTACTCATTCGGTAAATGCCGGAAGTAATGCTTCGATAAATGTCGGCAAGGGAAAAAGTGTGCTTGAAATGAGTAGTGGGGGAAACATAAAATTGAAAGGTGAATCAACAATAACATTATCTGTTGGCTCAAGCGAGATTATAATAGCCAACACAAGCATTACGCTGAAATCTGAGAATATTTATGTCAAAGGATCAACACAGAGTGTTATCGGACCAAATATGGAAAAATGTATAAAAGTCGAGGGAGGTGGAAGTGTAGACATTGTAGGTGATCCTGTCAACATTAATAAAGAGAAAGGCGGAGTTGTCAATATTAAATAACATATAGATAATGAGTTTGATAGATCGATTACACGGTCACGTCCAAGAAGGTCGTCTGACACAAAGAGACTACAAGTACCGTTGTGTACAGACCATCACCACGAAGCTTGACGAGATACCTGTCAGTACTATTGTCAGTAAGAAAGATTACTCAGTAGAGAGATTTACGGATGCAGAAGGAACACAGGGCTTTGCCTTCAGTGTGAAAGATGATATTCCTTCTGTCTTTCCTGAGCAAAGCCAAGAGGCTTTGGTTTTGACAAATGAACTTGAGAATATAAAGACAAAAGCAATAGTCTGGATAGATTCAAATACAGGAATGATAACCAAACTTCTCAACCATGAGGAGATTATAGCACTATGGGAGGATGAGAAACAACATCTCACGAGCAAATATAAGTTCTTAAAAGGAACGGCTGGAAGCAATGCTTTAAATAATCTGATAAAGATGGAAGATAAGATTATCTATGAATATGATAATCTTATGGCAAGTTTGAGTATAATACCTTTTTATTCCATCTTCTTTGGACCTCATTTAGTGACTGATGACCTTCAGTCTGGTAACAGTACTATTCCTTATGCTTCAAAACTCTTCCCTGGAAATAATTTCAGCTTAAAGTTGGAAAGAGAAATCGAGAAGCAAGATGATGGATTATTATTAGTTAATTACAAAGCTAAGAACGATAAAGAGTCTCATTTTAGTGAGGCTATTCGCAAAGCATACGATCAGAAGATTAAACCTGTCATCCAATATGGTTTTACTGAGTATGAAATTGAGGTTAAACAACAGTCTTCGATTGACCCAGCTGAACATTGCCTTGCAAAGGGAAATTTAAACATAGAAGAAGAAGTTACTGACAATGTTACATTAAGCGTGGACTTACAAGTCAGAAAACTGAAAAATAAAATATAAGTTATGGGACAGTCTTATATACGAGAAGGAACGAATGTAGTTTGTACGAATATGACTTGTGGCACGCCACAATTACTTCTTCGAGGAGCACAGAATGGTCTGGTGATTAATAAGTCTTCTGATAAGCCTGTGTTGAATATTGATGCCAAGAAGATATCTGCACCTTTTGCCTGCAAGATGGCAACCAAAGTTTGGGGTGGCTTGCAAAGTTTTCTTTTGGGAGTTGCTGTTGGTGCAGCTGCAATTTTCTTAGTAGCAGCTACGATTGTAACCTGTGGTGCAGCCCTACCAGCCATAATAGGAGCTATTGCTATAACAAGTGAAGCCGTTGCCTTAACATCTCTTGCCGTTGGCGGACTTGCAGCTGGATATGCTGAACATAAAAAGCAAGAGGGATTAGAGCACGATTGCGACATAACAGAAAAATCGACATGGGCATCATTTCATCCTAAAGTTTATATAGAGAACAGGAATGCCTTGTTAAATAAATCCAAGATGACATGTAAAATAGGTGGAACTATTAATATCATCCTTGACCCAGAAGTTGCAAAAGCTGCAGCAGCTTATATTTCTAAGATGAATAGTCTTGAAATACAAGAACAAGAAAACAATAAATTCTGGCAAGGTGTTGTAAGTGGTCTTACGGGTGGAGCAACGCCTATTGCTTTGGCTATTTCTGTAGGTCTTTATACAGGAGCATTGGATTTTCTTAATTTCTGGAATGATGATAGTTTAGGAGAGACAAGAACCTCTAATAACAATGATTCTCCTTTCGGTAACTCTGTTAAGAATTCTGTTGGGACTAATGTTTATGGTTCAGGAGTTGGCGGAGGTGCTGACAATGCCGTATCGACAGGCGTAGATGCACATAAGAAAGGCGCTGAAAAGGGTGCAGAAATAGATTCACAGATAAGTTCAAAGACTGCAGAAGCTAATAAGCAAGCGGAAAAAGCAATTGAAAATAAGTTAGGCGCAATGGAAACGCATACTGCTGCAGAAGAATGGGGGAAGGAAGCGGGACGCCGTGCATCAAGTGGAGCAAGTAGTTCTTCGGTGGAGTCTGCTAAGACGGCTGAAGGAATGTTAGGGCGAACTTCTGAAGAGTATGGGAAACGAACAACACAAGCTGTCAAAAATCAGGCAGAAATTCTTGCAGAGAAAACAACGCTTGAAGAAGGAAAAGATGCAGCTGTTAACGCTGCTAAGAGAGGAGCATGGAAAGAGGGTGCAAAGAAGTTTGGAATGGCATTAGGCGTCGGTTTAGCTGGCGGTGTTGTTAACTACTTCATAGAGAAGAAGGGTAATAATGATGAACAGGCTATTGAGAAAAAAACAAGAACGATCTCTAAAGAATTCAATTCATCTGATGAAGATAATGAAGATAATAATACTAACTATATGGGCATAATATCAAATTCATAAAACAATGAGCAACTTTTATTCAAGAATACCAGCCATAGGAGCTACACTTGGTACTGTATTTGCACTTACTGTGGCAACGCCGTTGGTTGTCAGCCTTATTGCAAAGTTTACGCTCGGTGGCAACAAGGCGGCTGTACCGTACGCAGATACGTATATTCGTAATTCGGACACTATAGTGGTTCAGATACCACACTTCACTCAGATTACACCTGTAGATAAAGTTTTCACTTCGCGTGCCTGGTTTGCAGGAATGGCGCATTCAGAATCATCATGTTATTCACAGATATGTTTTTACTCCCCTCAATACAAAAGACATTTAGCAGTTATTTCATTTATAGGAGGGTATAATGTAGTGCAAGGTAAGACTAACAAGAAAGTTTGGCATGACGTAGAAAAAGAAAGGTTAAATATAATTTGCGATTCAAAAACGATTTCTGCATACATTAATAAAACACAGTGGCAGGATCCAACGTATGGGACAAAAGACAACCCTATGCCTATATTCTTTAAAAAGAGTTTAACAGGTATGGAGTCTTGTGCCAGTGAGACAGACCTGCTTACGATTAAACCTTCCGTGTATAAAAAGTTCGTAGAGCTCTACCTTGCACATGGACTGGAACCCAAGGAGTTCGATAGGCTCTATGGGGCAGACATGGAACGCTTGGGGCTGAAGGATTAAGTTAGGTGACGAGTGGACTGGTTGACATGTTGCTTGTAAAGTAAGAAATGTGAGTAAAAAGTTGAGAACGCTCCAGATTATTTGTACTTTTGTGATGAGAACAATGCAGATGTAATATAGATTATATGGGCATAATATCAAATTCATAAAACAATGAGCAACTTTTATTCAAGAATACCAGCCATAGGAGCTACACTTGGTACTGTATTTGCACTTACTGTGGCAACGCCGTTGGTTGTCAGCCTTATTGCAAAGTTTACGCTCGGCGGTAACAAGGCTGCTGTGCCGTATGCAGATACGTACATTCGTAATTCAGATACAATAGTAGTTCAGATACCACACTTTACTCAGATTACACCAATTGATAAAATTTTTACTTCGCGTGCTTGGTTTGCAGGGGTGGCACATTCGGAAAAATCTACTTATGAGCAGATATGTTTCTACTCCCCTGAATATAAAAGACATTTAGCAGTTATTTCATTTATAGGAGGGTATAATGTGGCACAAATGGGAACGGGGAAAGACGCATATAATGTAGATGTAGAAGAAGAAAGGTTAAGTATAATTTTTGATTCAAAAACGATTTCTGCATACATTAATAAAACACAGTGGCAGGACCCTACTTATGGGACAAAAGACAACCCTATGCCTATATTCTTTAAAAAGAGTTTAACAGGTTTGGAGTTTTGTGCCAGTGAAACAGACCTGCTTACGATTAAACCCTCCGTGTATAAGAAGTTCGTTGAGCTTTACCTTGCACATGGACTGGAACCCGAGGAGTTCGATAGGCTCTATGGGGCAGACATGAAACGCTTGGGACTGACGGATTAAGTTAGGTGACGAGTGGACGGGTTTATGAGTTGACAAGTTGCTTGCAAGGTAAGAAATGTGAGTAAAAAGTTGAGAACGCTCCAGATTATTTGTACTTTTGTGATGAGAACAATGCAGATGTAGTGCAAACGATATGAGTATCATCGCAAATTCATAAAACAATGAGCAACTTTTATTCAAGAATACCAGCCATAGGAGCAACCTTAGGAACAGTGTTTGCGCTTACCGTAGCAACGCCACTGGTAGTTAGCCTTATTGCAAAATTTACGCTCGGTGGCAACAAGGCTGCTGTGCCGTACGCAGATACGTATATTCGTAATTCAGATACCATAGTAGTTCAGATACCGTATTTTACTCAGATTACACCAGTTAATAAAGTCTTCACTTCGCGTGCTTGGTTTGCAGGGATGGCACATACTGAATCGTCATGTTATTCACAGATATGTTTCTACTCCCCTGAATATAAAAGACATTTAGCAGTTATTTCATTTATAGGAGGGTATAATGTGGCACAAATGGGAACGGGGAAAGACGCATATAATGTAGATGTAGAAGAAGAAAGGTTAAGTATAATTTTTGATTCAAAAACGATTTCTGCATACATTAATAAAACACAGTGGCAGGACCCTACTTATGGGACAAAAGACAACCCTATGCCTATATTCTTTAAAAAGAGTTTAACAGGTTTGGAGTTTTGTGCCAGTGAAACAGACCTGCTTACGATTAAACCCTCCGTGTATAAGAAGTTCGTTGAGCTTTACCTTGCACATGGACTGGAACCCGAGGAGTTCGATAGGCTCTATGGGGCAGACATGAAACGCTTGGGACTGACGGATTAAGTTAGGTGACGAGTGGACGGGTTTATGAGTTGACAAGTTGCTTGCAAGGTAAGAAATGTGAGTAAAAAGTTGAGAACGCTCCAGATTATTTGTACTTTTGTGATGAGAACAATGCAGATGTAGTGCAAACGATATGAGTATCATCGCAAATTCATAAAACAATGAGCAACTTTTATTCAAGAATACCAGCCATAGGAGCAACCTTAGGAACAGTGTTTGCGCTTACCGTAGCAACGCCACTGGTAGTTAGCCTTATTGCAAAATTTACGCTCGGTGGCAACAAGGCTGCTGTGCCGTACGCAGATACGTATATTCGTAATTCAGATACCATAGTAGTTCAGATACCGTATTTTACTCAGATTACACCAGTTAATAAAGTCTTCACTTCGCGTGCTTGGTTTGCAGGGATGGCACATACTGAATCGTCATGTTATTCACAGATATGTTTCTACTCCCCTGAATATAAAAGACATTTAGCTGTTATTTCATTTATAGGAGGGTATAATGTAGTACAAGGTAAGACTAACAAGAAAGTTTGGTATGACGTAGAAAAAGAACGGTTAAGTATAATTTGCGAATCTAAAACGATTTCTGCATATATTAATAAAACACAGTGGCAGGACCCGACGTATGGAACTAAAGATAACCCTATGCCAATATTCTTTAAGCGTGCATTGTCTGGATTTGAATGTGCAGGAGGTGTAGAAGATTTTATTTATATTAAACCCTCTGTGTATAAGAAGTTCGTTGAGCTCTACCTTGCACATGGACTGGAACCCGAGGAGTTCGATAGGCTCTATGGGGCGGATATGAAGCGCTTGGGACTAAAGGATTGAGTGGTTGACAAGTGGACTGGTTTACGAGTTGACAAGTTGCTTGCAAGGTAAGAAATGTGAGTAAAAAGTTGAGAACGCTCCAGATTATTTATACTTTTGTGATGAGAACAATGCAGATGTAATGCAAACGATATGAGTATCATCGCAAATTCATAATATCAATGGCAAATAAATTTTCAATAGGAGGAATTAAAATTTTCTCGACAGCAGGAACCATCTTTGCATCTCTTGTAGGTGCACCACTACTTATCTATATGACAGTAAAATCAAAGAAGAAAATTTTAATATGACACGTGATATAGTTTCACAATTACAAGACCTACAAGAAAAAGATGTGGCAAAAAATAAAATTGTATCAGATGGGAAGTAACAAAGGAAATTGGGGAAGATATGGATTACAGGCATTTGGAATTTCAGTGCTTGGGCCACTCTTATTTTATTTTATTAATCCTATCATTGAGTATTTTAAGGGAAATCGTGATGCTGTCGCATATACAAAGACATACGTAAGTCAGTGGGATAGTATAAAAATAGTGCTACCCACTAACTTGTACGACTTCTCATCTGGTGAAATACCTCATCGAACAAAAGTTTTGACAGGTGATGGTAAACAAAAACAGAGGATATATGCAAGCTTTGAACAATATTATATTACACAATACAAGAAATATTTTAAGATTATATGGATCGTAGGTATAGATGAATTTGTTGGGCTTTACAATCGGCATTATGATGCAGCAGGTGTTCAAAATGGCTTAATGCGTCCAAATATGGTACTATCTGTCTATGTCAATCGCAAACAATGGAAGGATAAATCATACGGAACGAAAGAAAAGCCAATGCCAGTCTTTCTACATAGAATTATCTCAGGTGATGATATAGAAGAGCGAAACAAATTTGCACTCTGGAGAGATAGTCTTCAACCAGGTGGAGACTTTGTTGATAGTTATCTCCCACCCAAGGCTGTCCAACGTATGCGCAACACACCAGACTCTGTTAACTATAAGTTTGCAGAGTATTACCTGCGTTATCTCCTACCCGAAGACGAGTTTGAAAGACTGTTTGAAGAAAAATAATCTAAAGGGGCATTATGATAGGAAGTAATAAAGGTAATTGGGGAAGATATAGTCTACAAGCATTTGGAATTTCAGTGCTTGGGCCACTTTTGTTTTATCTTATTAATCCTATCATTGAACATTTTAAGGGAAATCGTGATGCTGTCGCATATACAAAGACATACGTAAGTCAGTGGGATAGTATAAAACTCATACTACCTAATGACTTATTAGAACAATCGATAAAGGAAGGTTCAAGTCATATTAAAATGTTATCTTCCTACAAAGACAAAAAAAAAACCGAATAGTTGCCGCAAATGAAATATATTATATCCCTCAATATAAGAAATATTTTGAGTTGATTTGGATAGAGGGTATTGATGAATTTGTTGGATTTTATAACCGCCGTTATGATGCAGCAGGTGTTCAAAATGGCTTAATGCGTCCAAATATGGTACTATCTGTCTATGTCAATCGCAAACAATGGAAGGATAAATCATACGGAACGAAAGAAAAGCCAATGCCAGTCTTTCTACATAGAATTATCTCAGGTGATGATATAGAAGAGCGAAACAAATTTGCACTCTGGAGAGATAGTCTTCAACCTGGTGGAAGATTTGTAGATAGTTATCTCCCTCCCCATGCTGTTCAACGTATGCGTAACACGCCAGACTCTGTTAACTATAAGTTTGCAGAGTATTACCTGCGTTATCTTCTACCTGAAGACGAGTTTGAAAGGCTATTTGAAGAAGAATAATGTAAAAGTTCATTATGATGGGAAGTAGCAAAGGAAATTGGGGAAGATATGGATTACAAGCATTTGGAATTTCAGTGCTTGGTCCTATCTTGTTTTATCTTATTAATCCTATCATTGAACATTTTAAGGGAAATCGTGATGCTGTAGCATACACAAAGACATACGTAAATCAATGGGACAGTATAAAAATCACTCTGCCAAACAATCTCTTCGAACAGATGATGCAAAAGGATCTATTCGAGTAAAAACACTTGCTTCTGATAGCAAAGGTAAACATCGAATAGTAGCGGATAATAAGATTTTTTATATATCTCAATATAAGAAGTATTTTGAATTAATTTGGATAAATGGAGTAGATGAAATTGTTGGACTTTACAATTGTCATCATGATGCAGCTGGTGTTCAAAATGGCTTAATGCGTGCAGGCATGGTGCTATCAGTCTATGTCAATCGTAAACAATGGACGGATACATCATATGGAACAAAAGAAAAGCCTATGCCAGTATTTTTACATAGAATTATCTCGGGTGATTATATAGAAGAGCGGAATAAGAATGCATTAAGGAAAGATAGACGTTTTCCTGGAGAAATTATGGTAGATTTCTATCTCCCTCCCCATGCTGTTCAACGTATGCGTAACACACCAGACTCTGTTAACTATAAGTTTGCAGAGTATTACTTGCGTTACCTCCTACCCGAAGACGAGTTTGAAAGACTGTTTGAAGAAAAATAATCTAAAGGGGCATTATGATAGGAAGTAATAAAGGTAATTGGGGAAGATATAGTCTACAAGCATTTGGAATTTCAGTGCTTGGCCCACTCTTATTTTATCTTATTAATCCTATCATTGAACATTTTAAGGGTAATCGTGATGCTGTAGCATATACAAAGACATACGTAGGTCAGTGGGATAGTATTAGACTTGTTTTACCAGAAAACCTATTTGACCAAACCTTGCAAGAAGAGTAAGCATTTAGCTCTTAAATGTTAAACTTATGTTATTTTGCATCTTTAATTTGCTTTTATAGAATTATATCTTTATTTTTGACACTGTAAAACAACAGATTGCAAATCTTCCTCTTCTTTCCAAGAGCAAGACTGTTTAACAGCCGTACAGAGGGGACTTCAAGAAGTTGTTGAGGTTTTCTCTTTTTTGTTTTCTGGTAAAGGAGATGATAAGGGTGCCTCGGTTATCATTTTTTTTCTAACAACTTAAAACTTTTCAATTATGAGTTCATTTAGAGCTACTTTGGAATTGGGTGGTAAGGAGTATGACGTACTCTATTCTAACTACGAGTTTAGCCGTACAACTGACAAGAAGGGTCAGCCTGCATCAAGCATCTCTGGCGGTCGTATCAGTGTAACCATCGAGTCAACTGATGACACTTCTACTATCGAGGCTATGCTTAACAGCCAGTTCAAGCCTGTTGAGGGTAAGATCGTTTACAAGAAGAGCGAAGAGGATGCTAAAATGAAGGAGATTTCTTTCAAGAATGCTTACATCGTTCATTACAAGGAGACACTCGACGTTAACAACGAGGCACCTATGACCATCGCTATGACTTTCTCTGCTGAGAATATCACCGTGGGCAATGCTGAGCTCGACAACCGTTGGCCTCGCACATAAGCTTAGGAAACTTAAAGGACTATGCAGAGCTTTCTTGCTCGGCATAGTCCTTTTTGCTTTCAATACTCAAAGGGGACTTAAATCAGTTTTATATTGCAATTATAGTCCGTCTCCTAAGACTGGGAATATAATACCCCGACATGCCTATTAGCTTTAATTTATCTCAAAACAAACAACCCATGTCAATTCCTTTCAACCCCATCATTATCAGCATAGGAAAGAAGTCTCTTTCTTCTTTTATTTCTCTACAAATCGAACAAAACATAGGTAAACACCACCGATTCCAAATGTCTGTTGAATTGGAAACGGGTAG
>NZ_KB898347.1 GCF_000377625.1 Prevotella veroralis DSM 19559 = JCM 6290
CTTTTTAAAGTCTGGATTATCGTAATCTCCTATACCGCTATCTATAAAATCTTGCACCCAAAAGGCAACATTTACTTCTCCCTCGAAAACGCCGATTCCTCCTGTCTTCATCGGGTCAGCACCTTTGTCCCATAACCATAGTACGAAAGCCCATTGGCTTGCAAGTGCTTGGTCTATTATTACAGTTTCTTTCGTGCTATCAAACTGATTAATATCTGCACCATGCTCTAATAGGTATTCTATTTTTTGTTTATCTTTATATAATGCAGCCGCAAATAAAGGAAGTTGCGCTCGCGTGTCATTTGGATTAGCCCCATGTTCGAGTAATAATTTCATATAATTCATGCCATATTTATCGTAGCACGTTCTTTCAAGAGGAAGCATGCAAACGGTTTCTTCTGGTGTCTCGTCCCAGAATACTGATACAAAATTAGGGTCTGCTCCATTCTCTAAAAGAAACTTTGTCATGTCATAGTTATGTTCCCATATAGCATAAAGCAGATAGGACATGCCATTTTTTCCCATAGAGTTTACGTTCCACCCTTTGTGCATCATATCAAGGATTTTATCCTTGTTACAATCATGAATGGCTTGAATAATAGGATATTCTTTCTCACTAAAAAAACGCTTGTAAGGTGCTTCACTATCAAACATAGTACATGAGGTTAAAATGATTGATGTTAATAATGCTATAATATATTTCATTACCTTATCATTCATTCTCTTCCGTATTATCCATGGCTGGTTTATATGGAAATTCTACACCTATACTTTTTAGTCGCGCAACAAGCTTTTTAAAGTCTGGAGCATCATAATCTCCATTTCCATAATTTATAAAGACTTGTACCCAATATGCAACATTTTCTTTACCTCCAGTATTTCTTCCAATACCTCCCGTTTTCATCGGGTCAGCACCTTTGTCCCATAGCCACAATACGAAAGCCCATTGCCTTGCAAGTGCTTGGTCTATTATTACAGTTTCCTTTACACTATCAAACTGATTTATATCTGCGCCATGCTTTAATAAGTATTCTATTTTTTGTTTATCTTTATATAATGCAGCCGCAAATAAAGGAAGTTGCGCTCGCGTGTCATTGGGATTAGCTCCATGTTCGAGCAATAATTTCATATAATTCATGCCATAATCATCATAACATGAAATTTCTAAAGGAAGACGAGGCTCTATTACATCGGGTGTACTTGTCAGTGGAGAAACCATGTTAGGGTCTGCTCCATTTTCTAAAAGAAACTTTGTCATGTCATAGTTATGCTCCCATACGGCATAAAGCAGATAGGACATACCATATTTCCCCGTAGAGTTTACGTTCCATCCTTTGTGTATCATGTCAAGGATTTTATCCTTGTTACAATCATGGATGGCTTGAATAATAGGATATTCTTTCTCACTAAAAAAACGCTTGTAAGGTGCTTCACTGTTAAACATACTGCATGAGGTTAAGATGAGTGATGATAGTAATGCTATAATATATTTCATTGCCTTATCATTCATTCTCTTTAGTTTTATTCACGGCTGGTTTATATGGGAACTCTACACCTATACTTTTTAATCGCGCAACAAGCTTTTTAAAGTCTGGATTATCGTAATCTCCTATACCGCTATCTATAAAATCTTGCACCCAAAAGGCAACATTTACTTCTCCCTCGAAAACGCCGACTCCTCCTGTCTTCATCGGATCAGCACCTTTGTCCCATAGCCATAGTACGAAAGCCCATTGGCTTGCAAGTGCTTGATCTATTATTACAGTTTCTTTCGAACGGTTAAATTGGTTAATATCTGCTCCATGTTCTAATAAGTATTCTATTTTTTGTTTATCTTTATATAACGCTGCCGAAAATATAGGAAGTTGCGCTTGCGTATCATTGGGATTAGCTCCATATTTGATTAACAGCTTAACAAAATTAATATTATAATCTTTATAACAGACTGTTTCGAGAGGTAGGATACGTACCGTTTCTTCTGGTTTCACTTCCCAGAATACTGATACAAAATTGGGATCTGCCCCATTTTCTAAAAGAAACTTTGTCATGTCATAGTTATGTTCCCATATAGCATAAAGCAAATAAGACATTCCGTGTTTGCCCATAGAATTTACGTTCCATCCTTTGTGCATCATATCAAGGATTTTATCCTTGTCGCAATCGTGAATGGCTTGAATAATGGGATATTCTTTCTCACTGAAAAAACGCTTGTAAGGTGCTTCACTGTTAAACATACTGCATGAGGTTAAAATGAGTGATGATAATAATGCTATAATTTTTTTCATTGTTGTGGATTGTTTCTTTAAAGAATGTTGGCAATAATTGGTCTCCCTAACTCTGCTTCCTCAGCTTGTATTGCTTTGAGGAGTAAGGGTAGGTCGTGCCCTTTAGCAAAATCAAAATTATCCAGCGTATTTAACATTATTCTTTCGCCTGCAGCCTTTGGCATTAGGGAAAGATTATTGCTTGCCATATTTAGGAAATCTTGATTTGAATAATAGGTATGAACCTTTGAAGTATCAGGATTCTTTACGCCATACATTTTATAAGTATTCGGATGAACGCCTGCAGGGCAGAAAGCGTAAGTCTTGCTACCAGTGGCAGCACCTGCAGCTGTTGCTAAACCACCACCAAGGGAATGGCCAGCAATAGTCATCTGTTTACCTTGTTTTTCAGAGCCTTGTTTAACCTTTCTTGCTAATTTTATAGACTTCTCATATTGTTCACTTCCCATACCTAATCCCTGCCTCATGTTATCGTCGGTCCATTCTTTACTCCAGTCATGTACTAAATCATTTTCAGGATGGTCTGGGTCACTGTAGGTACCACGATAAACAAGTACATAATCTCCATTCTTGTCTTTATAGATATCTGCTTTAAAGCCTGCATGTGGGTCGTCAAATTCTTTTGAATCTGTGATACCTAAGTTTGCCAATTCCTTTGCATTCAACTTCTCATAGCCCTCAAGTTTTTCACTCTTAAGCATAGCTTTTTGTTCGGGGCTTAGCCCATCCAGAGAATCGTCCATATCATAATCATCCTTATCCTTCTCTTTTGTCGTTCGATTATAAGCAAAGTAACTTAAAGCTAACATTTTAGCGGCTTCGGAAAAGTCGGGTTTTATGATAGTTATAAGTCCTCCTTGTATGCAATTCAGCATAGCTCCTTCAAGTAGGGCTTTTTGCCCACAGATTTTTACGGATGGATGCACTCTTGTCCAAGTAGACATCTTTGTATATGCGGCGCAGATATTTGGCATTATCACATTTTGAACCATCTTTGATACTTTTCCATGCAGGAAAGAGTACATTCCCACTGCACCAAGCACTGCACCGGCAGTACTCCCTACTTGGGCACCTTGAACTGTTGCACTAACCATAGTGCCAACTTTTTTAAAGAAGCCCATATCCTTGGAGGCATCTTTCCCCGCTCGCCAACCTCTCAGTGCACCGACTACTAATCCTGCTAAAGCTCCACCTATTGCGGCACGCAGACATAGAACAGAGGTAAAGAGTGTCATATTCATCAATACCGTTGCAAGCACACTGATGTAAGCTGGCGTCTTATAGCATCCATAACATTCGCCCATTCTGTCATTCTCCGTAGCGATTAGTTTCCCATTACTACGTTTGACACTATTTTGACTTGTTACTTTAATCAAAGCCTGATGTGCACCAAGTGTGCATACTGTGATGTCTTTGTCTTGTATATATTGTAAACTCATAATACTGCTCCTCCTATTTTAAACTCTATCTGAGTAATATACGAGTAACCTTCACTGGCCTGCTCATGCGCTATTGTTTGTGCTGAATCAAAGAAATCCAGTTGTTTGTCTGTACACAGATATTTAGTCTCTATATGATATTGGTAATCAAATACTGCATGGTCTGTCAAGGGGAGAATCTCTCTCTTGTATTGCTCTTCGATAGTGTCTATATCTTTTATAACTCCTTCTCCTTGTTGTGTCAGTTCCAGAACACCATTGGGTAAGGTCTCTTTACGGGTTCTCTTTACTTTTGCACTTACTTTATGATTGCTGAAAAGAGAAGAGGCTGGGCTAATGGTAAATGATTTCCCTCCACCAAACCATGACCATAATGTATAATAAAGTAAAGAGTCTTTCATTTCGTTCTCGAAAGAATCATAGCCTTCTTTCGATAAAGCCAAGAAATTCTTTATAGAATCATCAGAACCAAATGTCTTTTCTACTTCATCCTTACTTTTTTCCCATGCTTCTCCTATTTCTTTTTTATTGCAGATTATAATCTCATCATCACTGTCAAAGTCAAACATAACCTTATAAGCTGGTTTGTTTATAATGCTGAGTAGTTTAAAGATTTCTGCATTCTCTTCTTGCTTCGGTGCATCCAAAACCTCTATGAGTATATGTCGTTCAATAGGGAACGATACAGCCCACTTCTGAGTAACAGAATTTTCTACAATAATGCTACCATTCATTAGGAGCTTGGTCGTCTGCGTGATATGATATTTCTTCTGCATAATATATTAAATTAATATTACTACTTAACGTGAGTTCGACGAATTATAAATGTCTATAAATTTGGTGATTAGCGAAATTTGTTGTAACTTTAAGGTGTTAACATACAAACAGTTACAAACAAAAATCGCTATGATCACCGAGGACAAAGTTACAGAAATATTTTGTATGGCAGACGACTTCTGCAAGTTTTTTGATGCTATGACAGCAAAATATACGCTAAAACCTACCGGAAAAAGAAAATATCATCGAAATTCTACAATGTCAAAGGCAGAAGTTATGCTGATAATGATTCTATTCCACGATTCTGGTTATCGCTGCTTTAAACATTTCTATCTTGAAAAAGTATGCAAGCATCTTCTCCATCTGTTTCCAAAAGTTGTTTCTTATAACCGTATAGTAGAATTGGAAAGGGATGTAGTCATACCCTTAACCTTGTTTATCAAGAAGGTTCTGTTGGGC
>NZ_KB898348.1 GCF_000377625.1 Prevotella veroralis DSM 19559 = JCM 6290
ATTCAACAGACATTTGGAATCGGTGGTGTTTACCTATGTTTTGTTCGATTTGTAGAGAAATAAAAGAAGAAAGAGACTTCTTTCCTATGCTGATAGTAATGGGGTTGAAAGGAATTGACATGGGTTGTTTTGAGATAAATTAAAGCCGAATCGGTTATTAGAGCCTATACATATTTTGTTTTATTATCGAGCAGATTGTTTGGCTTTTGGGCGCAGTCGTAGCGAGCTACGTCAAGTAACAAAGACAAGCAAGATGCTCGATAATAAAATATGTTAGGAAACAATAGCATCTAAGAGTTATACATATTGTGTTTTAATGACCGATTGAGTTTTATTCACTTTCAACAAAAGAATTACTTCCTGTATCAACAAATGATATTCTTCCTCCTTTAGCACACATACAGAATGACTGCTCCGTCAATTTTTTCATTCCATTGATGCAGTCTTTCTGTGTTGTATGCTGCCAGCCTTGTGGCTGAGGAATACAAGGAGGATTCGGAGAACTACACTTACAAAGTCCAAATGATGGAATATTCTTAAGCCCTTGGTTGTCTGTTTCCGTTCCAATAAACTTACTGGAGATGCTTACGAAAGATTGACTATCAACAATTAATGCACTATCTATATCGCCTAATGTGCATGACATCAAAGCTCCGTCAGTTACTATTTTTGACATTGTTTATAGAATCTATTATTGATGGGGTGACGTTGATGAGGATTTCTTAAAATCGTGATACATTTCCTCTATGCTTTTCTTATTAGCAGGAGAATCTTCATCCCGACTTATTTCAACATTCTTCTGGATATATAATGTTTCTCCAGTAATCCCATTAATAAGATAAATGTCATTCCTATTATCTTTCCGACGAGCAGAGATTATATAAACAGGTCTTTTAATGTACTTTTGTTCTTCATAACGTCTCATACTAAACACTTGTTTCATATCCATGAGATTAATGCCATACTGATGTAACATCTTATTTTTTAATGCATCTATGTTAAACTTATAGGGCAAATCATAATCCATACATTTTATTTCATTTCCATGACCATCAAATTGATAGCCTTTTCCTACAGGCATTTTGTGAAAATATGCACAATACGCAGTTATATACCCTTCTGTATTATATATATATATATACTCGTATGGAGAGTCTCTATATGTATGAGATTCTCGAAAACCTGAAAATGAGTTATCAACATATTCATCATCCAACTCTATAAGTTCACCTGGCTGCCCTTCTTTGTATATATGATAAGCAGTAGGATTATTGCTTACTAACTTCTTATATTCTTCAATATCAAATCTTTTATATCTTAACATATTCTTGTCAATTTTATTATTCTTCTCTATATTATGTTGTCCAACACAAGTTATCGTAAATAACAATAACAATAAACTTACAGATAATTTACTCATTATTAGATATTTCCTTTTACGAATTCCCATTGCCATTTCCATGTTGAAATCATATTATTAGTATTATAACTCATTACGTTGTCTGTTTCATTTTTCACATAAATGTACTTTCTGCTCTTTTCTGATATTGGGCTATCATTTCTATGTGTATGAGATAGCCCCAACCCATGTAGCGCCTCATGCGGAAGTGTAGAATAATCTGCAGTATTTCTATTCTTAAAAAGTATAATATTCTTGAGAAATTTTAAAAGGATATATTTGTTAATTTTCAATTTCCAAACAGCATCCGTATAACCTAATATTTTACTTTGCTCTGTTCCACCATAATGGTCTACAGCAAAGACTGTGAAACTATTTTGATAAGCATGGTTATCAGAAACTTTTAAGAATTCACGCCGTAAATACTTAACTAAATTCTCACTTCCATAAGGGTCATATTTCAACAAAAAGTTTCCATCTTTTGATATATATCTACCTTTCTTTTGGATAGATTCAACTTTAAAGTTACTATCAGAGGTTAAATCTAATTCTATCTTCATTTTTCTACCACTATTAGGATTAATAATATCTTTCCCATCTGGTCCCTTTTTCACGCATAGAATATCACATTCTATAAGTGATTGATGCATAATTTTATGCAATAAGATTATCTCATTTTCATCAAATTTTCCTACTCTTGGAATTATATCTGTTGATAAAGGTTTTGTCTTTACCTGTACTAAAACAATATTTTGTCTTTTCCTTTCTTCCTTTCCATTTGGCAACACCCTTATTTTTCCTGCCAGTGTCCTCATAGACTCACGTTCTGCTACTGTTTTTCCTGCAGCTTCTTTCGGATAGGCATAAACAAATATTTCTCCTTCACTGACTTTGATTATTTCTTTTTTACAAGTAATCTTAATAGTCTTGTCATTGGATTGAACCTTTCCTTTGGGTGTTTTATTCTTATCGGATAACTTTGTGTTATCCAAATCAAAGATGTCTTTATTATACTTAAATTCCAAACTGTCAACCTCATCTACTGCAATATCAACTAACACACGTAACTTTGCTTCGTATTTAGGCTTTGCATACTCCTCTACATCTTTAAGTGAGTCAACGTAAGGCTTAGGGTAAAGTGTTAGATAAGGAACAAAATATTCTTTTGCTCGTTTCTTATTTTTAGCTATATCGGGCATATTAACAACGATTGTTTCATATTCTTTCTTTAGTTTCTTATATGCTTCTTCCTTTGTTAAATCTGTTTTACCATCATTATAGCCACCTTCTATTATTTTATCATACGGTTCTTCATATAAATAATGTCCCTCTTTCTCCAAGCCGTTGTCATCAACTCTCAGCCAGTCGAATCCAAAACTGCCATCATACTCTTTAGTTGTTCGAAACTCAACCAAAGCCATTGTTATCGAAGCATGCTCTTCTGTCTTTGCTTTATCAGCCTTAGGTAATAATGACAAAGCTCCATCACTTTTCATATCAAGCGTCCCACGGCTATTTGCAAGAAATTCTTTTTCAGAATGCAGAAACATCTTTTTTGTACCGATGGCAGTTATATCTTCAGACTGAAGCCTCATCTCTTCTCTGGAACTCCACAATGAAGTTCCAGAGAACATTTTTTGGGAGAAAGCCACAGTACTACGCATATAACTTGCTATGCTATTAATGATCTTTCCAACATTTATCAACCAATTAGCACCAACATTAGTTATAAGGTTGCCACCAGAACTCATATTAATATTATTACTTGCGGTAATATCAATGTTTGTTGCATTTAGTTGTATGTTATTTGGAGCATTGACCACCACGCTACCTTTACCATCCATATCAACGACATTGCCACTGGCATCCTGAATGTGCAACGACTTACCATTATCATCAAGTTTAATCTGAATACCACTTCTCGTGGTTATACTCTTTATAGCATTACTATTACCACCGCCACCACCTGTTGTTCCATTAAACAGGCTACCCATAACGTATGGGCGGGCAGGGTCACCATGACGGAAGCCGAGGAGGACTTGGTCGCCTACCTCTGGGATAAATACAAATCCACGGTTGCTTCTTACGTCCTTACTGCTACCGCCATCTGGTGTCATCACACGCACCCAGCCTGTCTGCATACCATCTGTTTGCCAGTTCATACGCACACGAACACGGCCCTTACCCTGTGGGTCGGCATTGCTAAGCACGGTTGCCATCTGTGTCTCAGCCAATGGCATACGCACCTTTGGACTTGGCAGTGCCTTTATCGTTGCAGGGATAGCCTTAAAGCGGTTCTTGTAGTAGCTCCCTTGGCTCACCTCGTGGGTTATCTCGATAATGATAAAGTTACCCAAACTCTCTTCTGATAGGTCTCCTACACGTTTCAAGAATGAACTGTAGAGACTTATAACGGAACCTACACGCAGGGTAGGTACCTGACTCTCAGCTGTGATATAATGTGTCTCTGCCGTCTCTGCCGCCTGCTTACGCCCCATGTAGTTAACGAGTTCCGTCTCATTTCTGATACGTGGCAGTGCATGCTGTCTTGCAGGTTTTGAGAACATACCTAATGATGCACGGAAAGCCTCACCTGCAAGTTTGTCATGACCATATGCCAAGTCTGGCGTCATACGTTGCATCTCACGGTCAGCACCAGAGTGATAAGAGAACACCTGCTCAGAGCGTGCGAGGGTCTGTAACCCAATGTCAAGTGAAGACAGTGTTGTTCCATATTCTAATCTTATAGGGTCAGCCAATTTCCTTGGTTTACCAAAGATGAGTTTAGTTCCATCGAAATACATCCACTCTTGATACTGATGAGCAAGACGACGGATAAAGTCAAAGTCCGACTCTTCATACTGGCAGATAAAGTCTTTGGTTTCCTTGAATGTAGGATTCAACTCTAATTGCACCTTAGCTTGTTCACACAGCTTTTTCACTACATCCCCAATGGTTCTATCATTCCATGAGAAGCAGCTGTGTGCCGTTTCCATTCTGTAAGTAGCAGAGTAGCCAGAAACGATGATACATCCAAAGTCACTTCCTTCTCTGTGTAGCTGTACATTTGTCACCACACCAACGAAGATAGGAGTATTTGCAGCCTTCACAACAATGCTTTCTCCGAGCCACTCCTTGCTGCTATTGATATTATGTACATATCTATTACTACCCGTTTCCAATTCAACAGACATTTGGAATCGGTGGTGTTTACCTATGTTTTGTTCGATTTGTAGAGAAATAAAAGAAGAAAGAGACTTCTT
>NZ_KB898349.1 GCF_000377625.1 Prevotella veroralis DSM 19559 = JCM 6290
AGAAAGAATTGATGCCGTCAATATGGTATTCAGAATCCCGTCACTGCTACATTTTTTATTGCTACAATTTTTGTGTAGCAGTTTATGTAGCAGAATTTGACCGAATGATGACTGTCAAAACATAGGGTTATGCCGTCAGGCGATAGAGGTATATACAAAGAAAAATCGTTGTAAAACCTTGATTTTACAACGATTAGCTAATTTTTGAAGGCTAAATTGACAACCTTTGTGAAGTCCTTTTGAAGCCTATTAGCGGAGAGAGAGGGATTCGAACCCCCGGTACCTCTCGGTACGACGGTTTTCAAGACCGTTGTAATCGACCACTCTACCATCTCTCCAGAAAGTAACTATTGTAGTCAACCTGCTTCCTTATAGAAAGCGAGTGCAAAGATAGGAATAAATTCTTTAACTGCAAAATAATTAGATATTTTTTTCAAGAAAAGTACTTTTAAGAGCAAAGAATCGGCTTAATAAGTTATAAATTGGGGAAGAAAGTAATAAACGATAGCATGAATAATAGAGTACTCCCCCACCCCATCCCTAAAATGAAAGGACTTGAGTGGTTGGAAATAACGAATATTCTTACAGAAACACCTATTTAATTTATGATTTAAGTTGCTGTCATTTTTAACACTTTTGCTAACATCTTTATCATCAACTACTTATCATCATTAAACGCATGACACTTATGACAGCAAAATTGATTTAGTTCTTCGCACGACTCCCCAGCCCATAATAGGGATAAGATGCAATAAAGTGGATCAGAGACTTGAGCGAATTAAACACTTCGCTAAGCTTATCACAAACGAATTCAGATTCCCATGCAGATATTCACATGGAATATTTATCAATTTTTGGGAAAACTCTTTACCAATGGGTAAGATGTCATATCTAAATCAACTCACCCACAATAAGGATCATTCGGATAAGAGAAAACATATATAAGCACGCCCCCCATTTCCATAGCTAGCACCAGTTTACCCATTGTCTGATAACGTTTCAACCCACCAACATACACACTATCAGCCCAACTTAAGTATATTGGCAATAATACTCCTATCATAAACCACTTGCCGTTTATTATAATTAAGGAATAGATAACGTCGTTCCACCGAATATAAGGTCGACATCACATGCCCCACCCTACCTATCATCTATTCGAAAATGACAAAAATAATGTACCGCTGTACACATCTTAATCACAGAAAAAATGGATTAAATAGAACATAACAGGAACACAAAGTTTATTGCGGAACATAAGAACGCACGACAGGCGATGCCCTTGTGTAATTCAAGGAAGCCTCTTCTCCATCTGAAGAAAGCGTTTCTTCAGATTAAAGAAAGGCTTTCTTTATTTCCAACAACAACCATATTTTGTTTGGGAAATACTATTCATATTGATTTAAAAAAGGTATATTTGTACCTGAGAGGAATAACACTTTCAAATGTAAATAATGATTTAATTAAAGATAATCGCGTATTTCTTTGAAAGAGAAGACATAAGATAAGACCGATATTTACCTATATGTTACAAAGAAAAGACAAATATCTTAACGTAATATTACTCGCCTTAGAGTTTCCCTTTGCATGCTTCCTTGCATTGTTTACATTAGATGGCTCGTCAAGTATGCACGCATTCAAAGAACACCCTTGGGCTATATTTATGGAGAGATTTCTATTCACTTTAATTCCCATACTATCCGTTGTCTTCCTCTTTTTACTTAGCCTAAATATTTCCTTTATTCTTTTTTATAAGGATAAGAATCCCGGAAAGACTTTTACATATAAGTTCTTTGCGATACATACCTTGCATGTCTCATTAATGGTTTTGCTATTACTTCTTTTGAAACTGTTAATCTTTGGATATTGTTAAAAGAAATGAGTGGACGGGGGAACAAGCTAACAAATCACGAATAAAGTTGTATATTTGCTTTCGATATAAGAACAGATCGCAAACATCTATTAAGATCAACGTTTCAAATATAGAGATAAAATAAAAGGAGGTACAAGTAATTTCAATCAAAAGATTATGACGATAAATAAAATAGAATATAAGCAGGCACGTAAATACCTTTTACTAATTACCGTGGGATGTGGTATATATTTCTTTTATAGCATCATTGCCATCTATTATGAAAGAGAAGCCATAAAGAATGGTCCCATCAGGACATATAAAATAGTATCCAGACATAATGGAGCAATAAACGTAACATCATATAACATCATACGTTATTTGGGGAAAGAATATACCATCACTGTAAGTAGGAAGGAGATAAATGAAGGGAAGCTACAAAGACCTATATATTATAACAAATGGAATGACACGCTCATTTATGATGAAGCTGGAGATAATTACGTCAGATTGGGGATTCTCTCTTTAGGCTTGCTCGCAATACTCGGATTAAGATTCTATATCAAACACTATCATGGCGAAAGAAACGAACATTCAATGAATGGATAATGATGATAAGTTACTTATTTTATGGATGTCCATATATCGCTATCAACGAATTACTATATACAAAATCAATTCCACAAAGGCAAAATAGAAAAGAAAGCAATGTATAAATTGAATTATATTTTATTGGTTGTCTTTGCTGTTATATACACAGGATGCACTCACAAAAAGGTACAAAAGATAAACGCAGACAGCGCATTATACGAAAAGATATGTGCTACAGAAGTCCCGAAAGAGAACTTGGATATTCCGATGATAGCCACTGCTACATATAATAACGGAACTCCTTTTTACGGGAAGGGAAGGCAGTATTATGAACTCTCCGAGAATGATTTGGCGGAAATAAAGTCTATCTTAAATAATCAGATACCGAAAGAGCAGTCCCTCAAAGCAATACACTTGAATATAGATAATTATTTCAGACAATATTTAGCATATACCAATCAAGACGGAATCTTCGTTTTGGTCAATCTTTATAAATATTATTATATCTCTCACCCAGCAAGCCAGACAAAAGGAATATATGCTCCAGCAAAAGGAATACATATCATTTCATTAATACAAGAAAGGAACAGAGCGAGGTATGATAACATTCTTATTCTTTTGGACTTAGCCCAAAAACGTATCAAAAAGGTCGATATCATCTGATGGATTGTCATAATTCATGATTCAAAATTGTGATTAGTTTAAAATTGACGATCGAATGAGCTGATCGTTCACTAATATAGTTTTAATTTTAGTTGCTGTCACTTTTAACATTTGAGTTATATCTCTTATTATCAACCACTTGTACACAACAATAAGATGACAGTAGTGACAGTAAAAACAAAAATGGCTTCACTCCTCCCTCTTCACATAGAGAGTGAGGGCTTAACAGGAAAGACTTCAGAGACAGACAGAATAAGAATACGTTTCAAGTTAGCCTCCACTCCTCCTGTGTTGGTGCCAGACACGGGGCGTGATGAGCGCAAACACGGGACTGATAGAACATAGGTACTGGAGAACCGGAGGATATGCAAAGAGAAAAGGTACCCCAAAGACATATTGTCTCAATGACTTACTTTTGAAGAAAAGCATAACAATATGCGGACAGACGAGGGAGTCTGTCCCTACTTGTGGCACTACATTCAATAGAACTAATAACTTGGTAACCAGCCAACTCATCCATTCGTCAACCGAAATCTAATCATAACTTTGAGTTGTAAATAATGAATCGTGAATTAAAGGAAACAAGTTGGAACTATCAGAGAAGAGGGTAAAGAAGAAGAAAAGAGAAACCATGTTTTTTATAAGGAAACGAAAAATAACATGATAAAATTTTGAGAAATCAAATTAAAGCATTACCTTTGCACCCGCATTTGAGTTGGTGTTAAGTAATTCAGCTAACATACTTTTTAGGAAGGATGGGTGAGTGGCTGAAACCAGCAGTTTGCTAAACTGCCGTGCGCGTAAGCGTACCGGGGGTTCGAATCCCCCTCCTTCCGCATTACTCAACAGACTTAGATGCAACCCTGGTCGATTCATCTAACGGTTAGGATACAAGATTCTCAATCTTGGCATAGGGGTTCGATTCCCCTATCGACTACCATCCCTTACATTTGAGTCAAGTTGCTATTCCGGTCGATTCATCTAACGGTTAGGATACAAGATTCTCAATCTTGGCATAGGGGTTCGATTCCCCTATCGACTACAGAAGCTCTTCCTTTTGGTGGAGCTTTATTTATTTTAACGTGAGTTCGACGAATTCAGAACAATGCAAGCTGTGTGTCCATGGTTCTTTGTATATTGATGCACGGCTTCTTTGGAAACAGACAATAGGCGGCAATGGCTCCTAATAAGTTGACGATGAAATTGTCAAAGCATCTATGTCTGGAGTGCTCTACTTGTGCAATGTTCTTAAGTTCATCATTCAC
>NZ_KB898350.1 GCF_000377625.1 Prevotella veroralis DSM 19559 = JCM 6290
TAATCTGTTTTTCGGGGAGCAAGTTTATGTTTTGGGTATACCAAAACCACTTGCTCCACCTCCTGACACTCGGTGCAGAGGATTATCCCGCCGGTCTCCATCAAATCAATAAACGAAACAAGTATGATAAAAACAGAATATAAAAAAGGTGGTCGCCCAACCAAGGGCGTAGCCGAAAAGAAGAAATACCGTATCACGGTGAAACTGAATACGCAGGATTACTATACGCTCAAAGGCAAAGCCAAAAGCGCAGGAGTAACCATGAGTGAGTTTGTAAGAAAAGTTCTTGATAAAGGAAATGTCATTGAACGACTGACCGTAGAGCAAGCAGACTTCATCCGTAAGCTGTGTGGAATGGCAAATAATCTCAATCAATTGGCACATCGTGCCAATGCAGATGGGTTTCATGTCGTTGCTCCTTTCCACAAAATCATCATTGGCAAGATTGACGAAATTCTAAATCTGATACGAAAATGATTGCCAAGATAATGAAAGGTTCGGGCTTCAAGGGTGTAATCAATTACATCCTTGACCCGAAGAAAGGAACGGAACTCATTGATAGTTCCGGAGTGAGAAAGGAGAGCATCAACCATATTGTCCAAAGTTTCATCGACCAGACAGAACTGAATCCACGAGTAAGCAAGGTCGTGGGGCATATCTCCCTGAGTTTCTCGGCACAGGATTCTTCCAAGCTCAGTAATGAATGGATGGCGCAGATCGCTCGTGAATACATGGAGAAGATGGGAATAAAAGATACGCAGTACATTATCGGTCGCCATTTCGATAAGGAGCACCCTCATGTGCATATCGCTTTCAATCGGATAGACAATAATGGCAAGACTATTTCTGACCGTAACGACAGATTCAGAAGTGAGAAAATTTGCAAGGAACTGACCGCTAAATATAGCTTGTACTTCGCTGGTGGTAAGGAGAATGTCAAAGAACACCGACTGAAAGAACCTGACAAGACCAAGTATGAAATCTATCAAACGTTGAAAGCAGAGATTGCTCGGTGCAGGAATTGGAAAGACCTTCTTGCTCGCTTGAAAAAGCAAGATATTGATGTCTGTTTTAAGTACAAAGGCAACTCACAGGAAGTTCAAGGTATTATCTTTGAAAAGAATGGCTATTGTTTCAATGGCTCTAAGGTAGACAGGAGTTTCAGTTATTCCAAGATAGACTTAGCCTTGCAACAGAATAACAGGGAATACAAACAGCAGACGCAAGGAATAGCAGATCTTATATCTAACGTTGCAGATGTTACAAGTGGACTTGCCAACGGACTCATAGAAGGAGGATTGGGATTGTTTCATACTCATGGTACTGTCCCTGCGGAGGTTTACAACACACTCGACAAAAAGAAGAAAAAGAAAAAACGTAAAATACATTTATAACTATGGCAGATAATAATACATTCGTCCTCTTCGAGGAAATCAAAAACAAGTTGGAAACAATTTACAGGGAACTAAAGGAACTGAAAGAAAAGGAGAACGGTTCTGTTTCCCTCCCTGTTCAATCTGCACCTGTACAACGTGACGAACAGATGGAACAGGAATTGCTCAATCAGTATGAACAGCGAACAAAAGAGGTGATTAACAAGTATATTGGTGTACAAGTGCGCATCAAGGACGAGGAGGCTAAATCTATGGACAAATTGGT
>NZ_KB898351.1 GCF_000377625.1 Prevotella veroralis DSM 19559 = JCM 6290
CAGATGTACTAAGCATCTCAGTAATTGCAAGGCTGTTCTCCTGGAACTCGGAAAGATTGATCTTTTCCATTGAGATAAGATTTTTAGTTAGATACTATGTGTTCTTTAAGGCATCCACTTAGTCCATTAATTTATTTCCTAATATCATATAATCATATTCTTGTTTTGTAACAGGAAGTATAACACCAATATCGACAAGTAGGAAAATCCGTTTCCATAAAACATTTATATAATTCTTTTTTTCGGACTCAGGGAAAGACTCATCGAGGTAATTTAAGGCTCTACTTTCAAAGGTGCTTCGCTTACAAATTTTCCCGATGGACTTAAAAATGATCGTATCTATTTTTAAAGCAGGAAAAGTCAATTCACTATCGCGTAATCCTGTTAAAATTATTTTATCACTTTGACAATGAAAATCTGTAGTAGGCAATATAAAAAACTCTGTACTAGTGGATAAGAGCTGGTGAAGGACTTTGCTTTTTCCTAGAGAAATTAAATCTCGCATAAGTACAGAATTCTTTCCACAAGAAAGTTTGTTGCCAAATATAAGCTCTTTCATATATTCATATTCTAACATAGAAGACTCTTGCTTAGTATATTTAAACCCTGAGGATTCCAAAACTGTAGGTAAAGAAAAAAGCTTCTCCAATCTTTGGTAATACTCTGGATAGTTTTTTATAACGAAAGATTCCATTTTTTTACAAACTTGCAATTGTTTTTTATAAAAACCAAGCAGATGCAAGTAATTTCTTTTGTCTGGGACATCATCAAAATTAGCAAAGTTATGGTATTGATTATCCCCAATGTTCTCATGAATAAAACATCCTATCGATTTATTTGAGGACAGTGCCATTTCATAGAGTAATACCTGTTCAAAGAATATATTAAAATTAGAACCTTCCAACTTGTTTACCTTTTCTAGATTTTTATCGACAAAATCAAATGCCATTGATGTATATCGTTGAATAAAATCAATATCATACCCTCCAAAAAGCCCCATATTATAAGCTTTATTGTCTATATGTAGGTCGTATCTTTTCATTTCTCCCGGCATAAAGTTTATAGCAGGACGGACATAACGCCACATCTCCCTATAATAATCGGATGTTGTCTCTTCGTTTTGAACGATTAGATCATGATTTTTTAAACATTCATCTATTCGTGTCCAAATAAAGACATCTCCATCAACATGGATAAATGGCTCCTTACACATTTGATATGCCTTTATCTTCGCCAATGCCCAAAGATTAGGATTATAATGATTAAGGCAATCAAGAGAAACTATTACATCCGTATATGGCAAATGTAATTTAACGTGAGTTCGACGAATTCAGAACAATGCAAGCTGTGTGTCCATGGTTCTTTGTATATTGATGCACGGCTTCTTTGGAAACAGACAATAGG
>NZ_KB898352.1 GCF_000377625.1 Prevotella veroralis DSM 19559 = JCM 6290
AAGATTGGATGCAATTTGCATTACACCGTCCCTCTGTACCGGCCATTGTAACACGTGTGTAGCCCCGGACGTAAGGGCCGTGCTGATTTGACGTCATCCCCACCTTCCTCACACCTTACGGTGGCAGTGTCTCCAGAGTGCCCAGCATTACCTGATGGCAACTGAAGAGAGGGGTTGCGCTCGTTATGGCACTTAAGCCGACACCTCACGGCACGAGCTGACGACAACCATGCAGCACCTTCACAGAGACCCCGAAGGGCGTCATTATCTCTAAATCCTTCCTCTGCAATTCAAGCCCGGGTAAGGTTCCTCGCGTATCATCGAATTAAACCACATGTTCCTCCGCTTGTGCGGGCCCCCGTCAATTCCTTTGAGTTTCACCGTTGCCGGCGTACTCCCCAGGTGGGATGCTTAATGCTTTCGCTTAGCCGCTGATACCAGGTACCAACAGCGGGCATCCATCGTTTACTGTGCGGACTACCAGGGTATCTAATCCTGTTCGATACCCGCACCTTCGAGCTTAAGCGTCAGTGGCGCTCCCGTCAGCTGCCTTCGCAATCGGAGTTCTTCGTCATATCTAAGCATTTCACCGCTACACGACGAATTCCGCCAACGTTGTGCGTACTCAAGGAAACCAGTATGCGCTGCAAGTCAGACGTTGAGCGTCTACATTTCACAACACACTTAATCTCCGGCCTACGCTCCCTTTAAACCCAATAAATCCGGATAACGCCCGAACCTTCCGTATTACCGCGGCTGCTGGCACGGAATTAGCCGGTCCTTATTCGTATGGTACCTGCAAACAATCACACGTGATTGACTTTATCCCCATACAAAAGCAGTTTACAACCCATAGGGCCGTCTTCCTGCACGCTACTTGGCTGGTTCAGGCTCTCGCCCATTGACCAATATTCCTCACTGCTGCCTCCCGTAGGAGTTTGGACCGTGTCTCAGTTCCAATGTGGGGGACCTTCCTCTCAGAACCCCTACTGATCGTCGCCTTGGTGGGCTGTTACCCCGCCAACAAGCTAATCAGACGCATCCCCATCCATAACCGATAAATCTTTCATTCTCTTCTGATGTCATCTAAGAATTACATAAGGTATTAGTCTGCCTTTCGGCAGGTTATCCCTTAGTTATGGGAAGGTTGGATACGCGTTACTCACCCGTGCGCCGGTCGACGTCC